>JBPOGD010000005.1:0-297887 GCA_051252195.1 Akkermansiaceae bacterium
AGAATCAAGGTTCCGTTTACCTCAGCAGCCTGACGAAGCTTCCCGACAACGTGAAGTTCGAGAATCAAGGTTCCGTTAACCTCAGCAGCCTTACGACGCTTCCCGACAACGTGAAGTTCGAGAATCAAGGTTCCGTTTACCTCAGCAGCCTGACGAAGCTTCCCGACAACGTGAAGTTCGAGAATCAAGGTTCCGTTGACCTCCGCAGCCTGACGACGCTTCCCGACAACGTGAAGTTCGAGAATCAAGGTTACGTTAGCCTCCGCAGCCTGACGACGCTTCCCGACAACGTGAAGTTCGAGAATCAAGGTTCCGTTTACCTCTGCCGCCTGACGACTGAAGAGATTAACTACATGGGTAAAAGCTTAAGGTTTAAAACGATTGATGGTTACACGATGATTTTACTTAAGAAGAAGAAAATCGGAGTTTTTGAAACATACAGTGCGCGATACTTCGGTGGGGGTGAAATTGATAAGCTTAAAGAGTGTTTTCTAGCAAGCGCAGGAGACTTTTGGGCGCACGGGTCGAGTTTAAAAGAAGCTATTGAAGACGTTCGCTTTAAGTCGATGTCAGTTAATTTTGATAAAGAGGAGATGTTAAATGAGGTGAGAAAATCTCAGCGCGTTCAAGTAGTTCATTACCGACTTATGACAGGGGCTTGCAGGGAGGGTTGCCGTCAGTTTTTGCGGAATAATGATTACGATGAAGACACCGAGTCCCTGCCTCTAAAAGATGTTATTCGACTTATCCCTAATCAATACGGGTCTGAGAAAGCTCTTGAATTACTTGAGCCGATTTTAACCAATTAAAAAGATGAGTAATAATATAAATATTCCAACAAAACCTCTAATAACGG
This sequence comes from Akkermansiaceae bacterium, assembly GCA_051252195.1. Lineage (GTDB taxonomy): Bacteria > Verrucomicrobiota > Verrucomicrobiia > Verrucomicrobiales > Akkermansiaceae > Oceaniferula. The sequence goes on from JBPOGD010000005.1 coordinate 857, forward strand.
GTGTCTCTAATGACTTGCGGGCGGTTGTTGACTTCTATCAAACTATCGACTGCTCGGGCATGAGTCAGGTGCAGTATCAAGTTCACTTGGTGATGAGCAAGTATGTTTTAGACTTGGCGCAGTGGTACGACTCCCAAGACGAAGTCGTGAAGCAACACTCTGCGGCTCAATTTCATGAATACAATGAAAGGTTGAAGAAGCAGCAAAAGCGCATGGTTAGGCTGAGTTTTTTAATATGGTTGTGTGTTGTTCTATTATCTTTTTTCGCCTCTTTTTGCATCAACTATTATCACAATTCTTGAAATGTTTCCTATGGCTAGTTTCTCTAAAAAACCAATTAACGAGCTTAGCTCGGTCTACGTTGGTGCGCTCGATAATAGATCTATTCCCGTTGCTTATTGCAATGAAGTGAATGAATCAAACTCTCTGCGGTTTAGAGTGGTTGTGGCGGACGGGGTGGAAATGGAGGCGGTGTTTCAGGTGGCGGACGGAGTCTTCGAATTTGCGGGTAATAAGCCAACTTTGGCGGAGGTGGCGGCGGCGGTTCAAGAAATGTACTCGCTGGTTGCGACTGATAAACCGCTTAAGCGCGCGGTTAAGAAGGGGTCTAAGCCTATGAGCTGTGAAAGGAAAGCGAGCTAATGAGAATTTTAAGTGATATTTTAAAGATTTTCCCTGCGGTGAATTCTAGCAGGGGGGCAAGGAAGAATAGAGTTTCCCGGGGGGGCGGTGATCAAGTCCTTGGAAGCGTGATAGAAAGGGTTAGCTGCCTTGATGTCCGTGAACTGGCGCGAAGTAACAGCGGGAAACTCTATTTAACTTCTAAATGGAAGGAGCGTGGAAGTGATGAACGGCGTTCATAAAAAGGATCATCGGGAAGATGGTGACGCGGCGGCGGCTGAGGTAGCTGAGGAAAGCGTGAGTGAGTATCGGCAAATCAATGCACTGAAGGCGAACGCTAGGCAGTATGCTGAATCTCAAATGTGGAGTGTTAAGAATTTTGAGCGCGCGGGAATTAAGTCAATCATGATCGTGGAAGGTAACAAGGCGGCGGCGGATCTGATCAAGAAATTTAAAAAGACGGTGCTGCTAAATCAGCGTGGGGAAAAATACATGATCGCTGAAATCGACGAGTCGAAAATCGATCTATCATAACAAAATAAACAAGAATTTTTACAATTAAATAAGTGATGAAATTTGAACTAGAATTAAACGATGAACAACGCGCAGACCTGGCGAAGGCTGTAGTTGATGACATGGTGTCTCGCGGGGTCGCCTTAGCTCCGCCGCCAAGATTGAAGCCGTATTCGGTGAGTGAGGCTGCTGAGGAGTTGAGCATAAGTGTTGCCTCCGTGCGGCGCGATGTGGAGGCGGAGCGTTTAGCAAGAGTCCCTAACACTGGCCGTATGTTGATCCCTGTATGGAGCGTGAAACAACGCCAGGCGGGTGAGCAGGCGGCAAATAAAAACAAAGAGAGGGGCTTATCATGAGTGGCAGAAAGACGATCGAGGCGGAAGTAATGGATGCTCAGTTTAACGGGCAAGGTGTCACGGATGTATTGGGCTGGTCTGCGCTCGATGGCGTTAAAACTCCTGATCAAGAGGCGATGGAACGTGAAGAGCTAGGATTTGGTGCTGAAGATGTAAAATCAAGCAATAGGGATGCTTTACGCGCTGAAGTTCTTTTTGTGTTATTTTCTTATTTCCTGCGTGATTTTTTGAAAAATGGATCTGCTTTGGATGTAGGTAAGCGGGTGATTGGTATGGCGAGCCTTATTGGTCATCGTAGCCTTGGGGGGATGTCAGCTAGTCAGCTTGCTAAAGCTTGCGGTGAGGCGCGAGAGGTAATGACGCAGCGAGTGGGTAGAGAATGTCATCGGATTATAAAAGCGATGAGTGGGGTGATTCATGTGAAGAGCCAGCCAGATTCATCTCAACGGGCTGCGCATGCGCATTCTCAGTCCGCTTTTCGTGCTGAGGATATTAATGTGTTGCTTGCTTATTTCCTGCGTGATTTTTTGAAAAATGGATCTGTTTTGGATGTGGGTAAGCGGGTGATTGGCATGGCGAAGTTTATCGAACACCGAGCGCTTGATGGTTTGTCTGCTACTCAGCTTTCTAAGGCTTGTGATGAAACACCTGCCACGATGTCAGAGCGAGTGAAGAGGGAGTGTAATAAGGTTATAAAAACTTTGGGCGGAGTGGCGCAAGCGAAGTGGCAGCAAGGACCATCTCAGCGGGCAACATCTGCACGCGCTCAGATGGGGAACAATAACCGAGTCAAGAATCTAAAATCAGACAAAAAGCGCATGACTCTAGAAGAGCGGCGCGGGAAGTAATTCTAAAACTAATTAACTAAAACTAACCAATAAACAAAATGGGAATATATAAAAAAATAGCAGTCAATAGACTGGTCGCGTGCAAGACAAATCCGCGCAAGGACTTTGAAGGTGAAGCTTTACGGGAACTTACTAAGAGTGTGAAAGAGCATGGTGTTCTGGAGCCAATTATCGTGAGAGTGCTTCCTGGTCAAGCTCCTAAGCTTGGTAAGGATGATGTCCTTTACGAAATCATCGGGGGTGAGCGTCGTTGGCGTGCCTCGAAGTCGGCTAAATTATTGATTGCTCCGTGTATCGTGATGAAGGTGGGGGACTTGCAAATGGCAGAAATGCAGATGGTGGAAAATATCGCGAGATCAAACCTGAATCCGCTTGAGGAGTCGTATGGTGTGGAGCGTCTTGTAGAACTGGGAAGTAATCCAAGTGAGATTGCTAAAAAGCTCGGTCGCGGCAAGGCTTGGGTACAGTTAAGGCTCGGTCTTAGCGAGTTGCCAGAATCCGCGAGGAAGGCTGTAGGTCAGCGCATTATCAGCCTTGATACGGCGGCAGATTTGATAAGCCTTGATAATAACGAGCGCGATTCAGCGTGTCAGGACATGCTAGAGCTCGGTGAGGATTTAAACCAATCACAAGCCCGTGAGATCCTAAGGCTGCGCTATACTGAGCCGCGCGCTAGGCGGATGCACTGGCGTGCTTTTGCCGATAAATTTCTTAAAGATTCAGCGGCGGTAAGTGACTTTCAAGTCGCTGCTCTTACAGACTGTGAGGACGTTGTAAATTATCTTCACACATGGGGTGAGCCTAAGGGTGACTGGGTGCTTGCGTCTGCTGTCATTGGTCATCGATCAGCCAGAAAAGAAGAGGAAGGTGTGACGTGGGGTGAGCTGGCAAACGGTTTAGGACTAGAAGGCTTACTGGTTCCGCTGGGCGATGTTTTCAAAGACAATCCTGTAGTTTTGGTCGATCAGAAACGCATCAGGCAGATTGAGGCGGCAGCGCGTGAGGCGGGTGAGCCTAGCACGCTGGGTGCTCGTAAAGGATCTCTGAATTCAATCGATTCTGAGGATGTTGGAGATATTGAAGGCGCTCAAGGTGTTGAAGTGACTAAGGAGGCTGAGAAGCCGCCCGTGATGTATCTTGCCACTAATAAGCTGGAAAGCCTTGATGTGCTTGAGCATGCATTAGCGGTGTGGGAACCTGATTGGTTGAGTGCTGATGAGATGTCAATGATCGCTGCAGATAAGGGGAATTGTCAGGCTGCTTTAGTTTACTTGTTGAGAAATCTAAGAATAGAAGATGAGGCAGAGCTTAGATTCAGGCAGTGGATAGAATCGACTTATGGCGTAGAGGTAGCGGCCTAATATCTGGATAATTGGAATTTTAAAACTAGTTAAATTTTGAGTGTAGAAGATTGCAGAGCAAGAATGCCGTTGGCGGCAGTGTGGCGATATTTAGGGTTATCTGGATATGATAAGGTTCAAACCTTGGCTCCTGGTGGTGGTGAGGTGAAGATTTTATCGCCTTTCAGGGCTGATAAAAACCCCTCGTTTTCGGTTTGGATTACTTCTAAAGGTCAAGGTTTTTGCAAGGATCATGGCGAGGGTGAAAAGGCCTTTGATGAGGTCGGTATTATCGAGCGTGCTAAGGGTTTAAATTTGAAGGAAGCGATTGCATTTTATCATGAAATGGCGGGGGTTCCTTGGGGGAAAGATGGTGCGGCGGGTGGTGCTGTTAAAAAGCGTGGCAAGGTTAGGTACTCTAAAAAGACCGCTAAGAAAACGGCGTCTTCTGAGCAGGCGGCAGATGTAAATAATCAATCCTCTCTAGGTGGGAAACTTGTTCCATTTGAAGTAAATGAAACCCCTACTGATTCATCCGCTGAATCCTCGGCTAAGAAGCCCGTTAAAAAGCGTAAAGCTCCACTTGGAATCCCAGTGGCAGAATATAGTTACTATGATTCTGCGGGTGATCTGGCGCATCAGACATTACGCTTTGAGCCTAAGCAGTTTAGACAGCGCCGCCCCGCGAAGGTTGGGGAAGATGGCGCGGACGGTAAAGACTGGGTCTGGAGCTTGAAAGACGCGGAAGTGTTTCCGTACAGGCTGCCAGAAATCCTCAAGATGGATAAGAAAGAGCCGTTGTTTTTAGTTGAGGGTGAAAAAGATGTTGAGTCTCTAGAGGTATGGGGGATTTCAGCAACGACGCTGCCTATGGGCGCGGGTAAGTGGCAGGATAGCTATGGTCAATGGTTTAATGGTCGGTGGGTTGTGATTATTCCAGATTTTGATAAGGTGGGGAAAGATGGTAAGCGGGTGGGTGAGCAAGGCGCGCGCTTGATTGCTTCCAAGCTGCTGGATAGTGAGGGTAATGTCGGTATTCTTGAGCTTAGCGAGATATGGCCTGAAGCGACTGAGGGAAGTGATATTTCCGATTTTCTAAAAAGTGATTTTTGCTGTGAGAATGCGGAGTATGTAAAATCTCATTTAATAAAGCTTGCGGAGCTTGCCGGGGTTCCAAGTGATTTGGCTTATGATGGTTGTTTGGTTGGAGATGATAAGACGGTGGCCGTTTTTGAGGATCGTTTAGCAAAGAGAATCGTGAAGGTGGGTGGCTTTATGTACTGTGGGTCTGAGTTCTGGCAGTGGCGGAAGGTGGATGGTTTATGGGTAAAGCTCGATGGTAAGCTGTACCTTGAGAAGATGGCGCGCGATGCGATGAAGGCGGCAAATGCGGAGAAGAAAATCACGCATGGTAAGGTGAAATCCATTGTTGGTTTGGCGGAGTCTGAAAACTTCTGTGTCCCTGAAGATTTGAATCAGCACCCGCTAGGATACTTGCCTGTGGCAAATGGGGTGCTCGATGTTGAGACAGGTGATTTGCACTCTCATCGGCCGCAATATAAGACGACGGTACAATGTCCGCATGAGTACATCCCTGAGGCTCAATGCCCTAATTGGAAAAACTGGCTCGCGGAAAGACAGCCCGATGAAGCAACGCAGATGCAGGTACAGGAAATGTTCGGTTACTGTTTATTTCTAGATATTAATTACCATAGCTTTTTCTTCCTCTATGGTGACGGCGGCACGGGTAAATCTACTTGTGTTAAGGTGCTGGAGCATCTTGTGGGGGAGAGAAATATCAAGTCCATGGAACTTGAAGATTTGGATAATCCATTTACTAGAAATGGACTAGTGGGGAAGTCTCTTTATCTCTGTAAGGAACTGACAGCATCGAGCTTTAAACACATCGGACTGATTAAGGCGATCGTTTCAGGCGATAGAATATCGGCGGACGTGAAGTATGGGAGAGGTTTTGATTTTATTCCAAAAGGTCGGCTGGTGATGGAGTCCAATGTGATAGCTGCCACACCTGATAGTAGCTCTGGATTTTCACGAAGGTTTATTCAAATAAGTTGGGAGAAACCAATCGAAGTAATTGATTACGGCCTTGAGGAGAAGTTAATGAAGGAGGCGGCGGGTATTTTGAACTGGGCGATTGAAGGATATAAGCGGTTGAAAGAGCGCGGTAGGTTTGAGCACACGGATAGAAGTGCGGAGGCGACTCGGCAGCTATTACTTCACCGCGCTCAGGTACCAAGCTTTGCGAACTCGGCGGCGCTTACGGATCATGGTAGCGATTTGAGTTATAAGGGTAGGGCGCCTGTGCATGACGTGTTTGAGGCTTATAAGGACTGGTGTGTACAGCATGACGTGGTGGCTTTTTATAAAGACCAAACAAGCTTCATGCGTGAGCTTATGACGCGTAAGCCAGCATGGAAGGCGCGGAAAAAACAGTTTCGCGATGATTTCGGTGAACGGACTTATGGAATTATGGGGCTTGAGGTTAATAAGGATTTTGAATTGTAGATGATGATTAAGTTAGAGATTTAAAAAATCAAAAAATATAAATAATTATGAAAAGTATTAACGAATCAAGAGATTATGTCTTGCAACAGGCTAAGAAAAACATTGAAGCGGTTGAAGGGGATCCAAAATATGTCAAGCAAGCTAAAGAGGTGAACGCCTCTTTAGCCTCTATAGTGACCATGGAAAGGACAACTATCATGAATAAGGCTCTGGAGCTACAACAAGCAAAGCATGATGGGAGCACAATTAATGGGTGAATCATGTAAGGACTGCGGGTCTGTTGATCTGGTCCCTCGCGGTAAAGGGTTTAAAAATCGCTGCCGCCCGTGCTTAAGGATTTATAACCGAGAGTGTTATCATGCAAATAGAGCAGTTTACTTGAAAGCTAGGAGTAGGATCTACAAACGCAACGCTCCTAAGAGGCGGGCGGAATCAAAAGCATACAAAGCTGAGCATAGAGAGCGTTACACGATCCTTGAATGGTTTCGCAAGAAAGGAGTCAGTAGCGGCGATATAGACCAGGAATCATTAAGCTCGCTTGTCGAAATGAAAAAAGCCCTTAAGGCCGCTAAAATAGCGGTAAATAATTACTAAAATAAAACTAAGTACAATCAATGAAAAAAACAAGTACAGTAAACCTAGTTAGGTTTTTCGACGAAGGGCTGAGTCATTATAACTATTTGCAACTAGTCAGCGTGATGACAGGAGATCAGACCTATTATCAAATCGCGAGAAGGTTGAAGAGATCAGTGGATACTCTTAGACAACCTCAGATGCTGCCTAGGTTAGTGAAAGGGGGATACCTTGAGGTGAGCCGAAAAAGATTACAAAAAAGAAGGGTGGGAACAGCCTTTTTCAAAGCAACGGAGAAAGCAGAAAGCCTCTTTATTTAGGAGGGTAAATTACATTAATGAATTATGAATAAAAAACTAGAGAGCAAATTAAAAAAGCTTTTAAGCTTAGCGCGACACGGCACCAGGGGAGAGGCTGTGAATGCTGGTGAGATGTTAGAAGGGTTAATGCTGAAGCATAATATAACCTTAGAAGAAATTGAAGGTGAGAAGATTGAGGAGGTTTGGTTCCGTTATAAATCAATCAAGTTTCATAGTGGTCTCATGAACCAAATTTTATATAAAGTTGGGAATGGGAGAGATTCTTTTAAGGGGAGGTATCATCCCAACCAATTTTTAATGGAGGTTACGGCGGCTGAGAGAATGGAGGTGGAGATGAGTTATGAAATATACTCAAAGGCTTTAGATGATGAGATGTCTCTTACTTATGACGCTTTTATTCAAGCTCAGGGTATCTTTCCAGAATCTCCCGCTGATGAATCGACTCAAAAACCATTGTCTTTAAAAGAGTTGGTGCGCCTTGAAACCGCGATGAGTCGAATTGAGAAGGTGAGTATCAGGAAATCTTTAGGGTGTAATTAGGATAATATGAACATAGAACAACTATCTGCCGCCTTGTTAGCCGATCTTTATAAGTATGATGACCTAGAAGGCTTGACAGACAACTGGGGAGGTAACGGCTGTTTCCATGGATTTAAACCTGCGAGTTCATGCCCGAATAACTGCGAAGATGCGCAATCTAACAAGCTCTGGAATGAGATATTAGAGAAAGCCCGTTCTCTGGCTAAAGGAAAGGAAAACAACATATGAATATAGAACAACTATCTAAAAAGTACGGTATTTCTCAGCGGAGTGTTAAGAACTGGGAGGCGCGCGGTGTTGAGCATGGGGTTCCTGTGCCATGGGATGATCCTGACGGCTTGCTGGTGTGGTATCGGAATATTCACGGTAGGGAACCAAACAGGAAGTTTATGGCGGCTATTGAGGCTCTTCAATTAGCTGAGAAAAGCACCGTGGAAGATGGTGAATCGCCAGTTGGTGGCAAGGCCGATGATAGTGATGGGGGTGCTAAGGCTATTGAGGCTGCTGAGAGATTGATGGACAATCAAATATTTGAGCGGCTGTGTGAGAGTTTGGGATTATCTAAGACGCTGGCGCATGTTGTTGAAGAAGAGCGTATTTGCTATGAAGAGTATGAGGAGGCCAAAGCTAGTAAGTCTACGAATATATCTTTGAAGCGCAAGAACTGGCGGGAAGCTGCTGAGATGAAGCGCGCATTGCAGCGCAGTGATGACGCTGTGGAGATTGCCCTAAAGATGCTGAAGCAATGGACGCGTGGCGAGTGGGAACCGCGATGGAAAAAGATCAGGGTGCAGATGTCAGGAAATAAGCTTGGGGTGAATCTGCGCGATAAATTATTGGCGGCGGAAAGTGAAGCTGACTGGGTGAAGGTGTGGGATGATGGATTTGAGGCAGTGTTGGCGGAGTGTGGCGACTAGAGGTTTTTGACCCCTTGCCTGCTGTGTGTGGGTTACATTGACAAGGTAAGTGAGGGGGTGCGCTTTGAAGTAGAGCGCATGAGCACGCGCGTATTTAAAGGGCGTGAGAAGCTGCCGTTTATTGATTGGTGTGAGCGCAATATTAAGTTGCGAACCACGGAGTCACGGCAATATGAAGGGGGGTATAGTCGCCGCTTGGTTTTGCCGATGGCGAAGCTGTGGGAGATGTTTCTTGATGGTGCCGAGTGGAAATATTTAACAATTAGGAAAGCGAGTCAATCTACGGCTTCCACTCATGCGCTTGCGGCTGTGGTTCGGCAAGTGGCTGAAAATCCAGTTAATGTGGTTTACGCTATTAATAGTGCCACGGAGGCGGCGAACATGGGGGCACGCCTTAAGGCGATGTTGCAAGACTGTGATGAGACAGCGGGGGTGATGGATGAAACACCTGAGGATGATAAGTCACGTGTGACTCTACGGCTGCCAGGGATGAATATTTGGTTTACTGGGGCGGGTTCTGCGGGTCAGTTGGCAAACAAGCCTGGTGTCGGTTTAATTATTTCCGATGAATCAGATAAGCAGAAAGAATATAAGATAGAGGCTGGTACGGGAGATCAGTTAAAGCAGCGCGGCAAGACGGTTCATGATTTGAAATACGCTGAGTTCTGTACACCATCGACTGAGGATAAACAGATATCGACGAGTTTTAACCGTGGGAGCAGGCATAAGTTTTTTTGCCCGTGTCCTCGTGAGGGCTGCGGTGAAAGTTTCACCATGGAAAAAGACGGCCTTAAATATGGGCACTTGCAAGATTTGGGCGGCGGTTATGATTTAGAAGAGGTGAAGCGTGAGGCTTACTATGAATGCCCTCACTGCAAGGGGGAGGTGAGAGATGGTGATAAACCGTGGATGTTTGAGTTAGGTGAGTGGTTGCCGACTAATTTCCGAAAAATTAAAGATGAGCTAACAGGTGAAGAGCGGCAGGTTCCAAACTGGGCGCCAGGTGAAATAAGTGCTCAGCATAATGATTTTTTGGCAATGTGGAGCGGGTCTAGCTTTGGTGATATCGCTGTTGAGGTAATTAGCGCAGGTAGAGATAGAGGGAAGCTTCATAATCTTCTCAATGGTCGTTTTGGTTTGCCTTGGAAGCAGGGCGGCGCGGCTGCTGTTACCTCAGATTTAGTTTATTCACTGCGCGCGGCTTATGAAAGGGGCGGCAGTATATTTGAGCCTGGCTTTGTAGTGTTCGCGGCGGATACGCAAGATGATTGCTGGAAATGGGTGATGTGCGCTTTTAATAAGAAGGGGGACTGTCTCGTTAGTAACTGGGGGGTATCGATCAACTGGGGTGATATGATGGAGATAGCTAAAGAGGGTGTTCATTTTGGTGATAAGAGCTTTAGGGCTGATCTTGTAATTATTGATGAAGGCGGTCATAGAACGCGTGAGGTGCGGCGAAATGCTAAATCTTTCCAGCCATGGGTTTTCCCGTGTAAGGGGTTGGGCGGGGTGCAGGTGAGGACGACTTTAGACATTAAAGAGTTCGGTATTGATAAGGAGGGCTTGGAGAAAGTGAACGTGGTTGTCTTTGATGATGATGCATTTAAGCGTGCTCTTTACCGCCAATATATATTTGACTCAGCAAAGCGTGAGAAGATAGGGAAGAAGCTGGGGTCTGACGAGCCATCTATGTTTTTCCCTAATGAGTTAGATAAGGAATTCGTGGCGGAGTTTTGCGCGGAAAGGTTTGTGCGCGGTGATAATGGGAAGTGGTCTTGGGAGGTTAAGGGGAATAATGATTTCGGGGATGCGGCGAAAATGTGCATCATCGGCCATGCTTTAGGAGGTCATTTAAAAATAGGCATGAAAGTGCGCGGTGCTCAGTAAGGGGTATATTTTGACGTTTTCTGCCAGGTTATGATAGGTTCTCATATTGAAGTCACGGCAGGTTTGATTTATTCCCTTTGTGGAGATCATGAGCGCGGTAAAAGTTCATTGCATCCTGACTTTGTGGTTTTCGCTGCTGACACGCAAGATGATGGCTGGAAGTGGGTGATGTGCGCTTTCAATAAGAAGGGGGACTGTCTCGTTAGTAACTGGGGTGTTTCGGGCGATTTTGATGAGATGCTGAGGATTGCTCGTGAGGGTATTGAATTTTTAGATATGAGATTCATGGCTGATTTGGTTTTGGTGGATGAGGGATCTCGCAGAGTTTTTGAGGCACGTAAAGAAGCGAAGCTTTACCAGCCATGGGTCATGCCGTGCAAATCTGTTGGGGGCATGTTGTGCGTATCTGATTTTAAGATTGCCCGCCTTAATATTGATCGTGGAGGTTTTGAAAAAGTGAATGTGGTTATTTTCAATGGTGGTTTATTTTCGTCAGTACTTTATGGGCAATATATAAGTAAATCTGAATCGCGTGAAAAATTAGAATCTGGTGAGTCGTATATATTTTTCCCTTCTGAATTAGAGGAAGATTTTGTATCTGAGTTATGTTCTGAAAAACTTGTTCCGAATCGGTACGGTGATTTAAGATGGGTGACTTCTGGTGATTGTTATTATGGTGATGCATTAAAAATGTGTTTACTCGGCCATGCTTTAAAGCGTCGCTCAAGAAGTACCCCTGAACTTTCCCGCGTATAATATTTTGACGCGTTGTGCCGAGTTATGGCAATTTATAGTACGGCGGTGATCAGGGCTTATTCTGAGGAGTACACTCTAGAAGATGTTAGGGCGTTGCGCTTGGCAGCTTTAAAAGCTCAAGGGGAAAATTTACCGCGCGTAGAAATAACATCGGTCACTCTAGAGGGTGGTGGTGGAGCGGGTCAGTTTGTGGATAAAGATCCATTAGAACTCATCGAGCTGATGACGGCGGTCATGGATTACATGGCTAAAGAGGATACAGATGGGAAGCGGCGCAACGATGCTATCGTGCATGGTGACTTCTCGCGGCGGCAAGTTGGCTGGTGATTAATTTTGACGTGACAGTGGCTTCATATGAGTAAACGAGGTTCAAGGGGTGGTCGCAGGCGCGGTAAGAGTGCTAACAATCAAAACCCATCTCCTAATGATGTCACGCGCTCGGCAAAGTCTGAGGGTAATCAAGGGTCGCTGATGATGGCGGAGAATGATTCTGTGGCGGATCTCAGAAAGCGGCTCATTAATTATTTAGACGGTGGCGGCTATGATGCGGCGCGTAGATCTGAGCGGCGCGGGTTCATTCATTTTCCAACATTAGACACGCGCAAGGAACTGCGTGCTCCTGTGCGGAAAGAGATTATTAAAAAGGCACGCTGGGCGGATAATAATGTAGGTTTAATTATCCGTGCTCTGGATGCGCCTACTAATCTCATTGGTGTTTTGAGTCCGCAAAGTGAATGCGGAGATGCAGAGTGGGGTAAAGAGGCGGAGGCGGCTTTTAATAATAGAGTTTCATCGCCTGAACTTTTTGATCGGGCGGGCAAGATGGATTTCGAGGGGTGGCAAGATTCAGTGGTACGCTGTAGCCTCCGTGATGGGGATACTTTAACAGCCTTGTTAGAAGATGAGGCAACGGCGGGCGGCCAAGTTTTAATGTATGAGGCGCATCAAGTAGATGATGGTAAATTTAGAGACTCTCAGCAAAGCATCTCTGATGGGGTGTTTATGGATAAGATGGGGCGTAATCTTGGGTACTCAGTTATCGATATGAACGATGCTGAGGCGGGGGCGGTGGTTCCTGCCTCAGCGGGTGTTTATGTCAGGTTTTCAACCAAGCCAGGTGCGCCGCGCGGAGTGAGTGCGGTTGCGCATGCATTATCAAACATTGTCGATATTGTTGAGATTCTAGCAGATACAAAGCACGGGGTAAAGATAGCGGCTCAATGGGGGGTGGTGATGGAAACGGCGGCTGGTCAAAAGAGCGGTGGAAATATAGGAAGTGAACTCGCCGCATTTCTTGGGGCTGGTGCTGAAACTGCTGACGCGTCCGATGATGATGCGCTGAATCTCGATGAAATTCTAAGAGGTGGCAGGATGCAAGAAACGCCCGCGGGGAGTACTATTAAGACTTTGCAAGATGCTAGGCCACACCCTAATCAGCTCGATCTTTTGCGGTGGTTGGTGCGTGATATTTCATGGGGGCTAGGTTTGGCGCCTGAAGTTCTTTGGGAGATGAGCGGCTTAAGTGGTACCGCCACGCGCTACATGATGGCTGACACTCGGAAATGGGTGAAGAAAAAGCAGAAAATTCTCAAGCGTGCTTGTCATAAAGTTTGGGTTTACGTGCTTTCAAGAGAGATTGAAGCGGGTAGACTGCGTAGGCCGCCTAAGAATCTTAAGCGTCCTTTCAAATGCAAGTGGATACCTGAGGCTGATCCTACCATTGATGAGGGTAGAGTGGGTGCTCTTGAACTTAAGCAGCTTGCGGCGGGTGCGATTAGTTACAGCGATGTTTTCGCAAAGCGTGGCCAGGACTGGGAGGCTGAGTTTGATCAGATGGCGAAGGAGAAGAAGGCTAGGGTAGAGCTTGGTCTTGAGAAGGAAGATGTGGCGCCTGCGGTAGCTTGATTATTTTTTTGACGTTGTTTCATTAATTATGGCAAGCAAGAGAACTTATGATGTGGTGGCGACAATCGGAAAATATAAAGATTCATTCACTGGCGAGGAAAAGAAGAATTTTAAAAATGTAGGTAGCGCGTTTACTTCTCCTGAGGGGAATATTTCCGTTAAGCTTGAAGCGGTGCCTGTGGGTGGTGAGTGGTCTGGGTGGTTGTCGCTTTACCCTGTGAAGCCGAAATCTGGCGACGAGGGTTAAATCATCTCCGCTTATATTTGACGATTAGGGGGCTGTGTATGGCTAAAAAAGGTTCATGTTTTAAAATGGTTGCCCTGGCGGGACAGGTGCAAGGGGAGCGCGTGGCGCAAGTGGATGTCATCGGTGATATCGGCTGGGAGGTAAATGCACAGGATTTTAATCGTGAGCTATTAGCCCTTGGTGATGTAGATGTTATCAATCTGAATGTTCACTCAGGCGGCGGCTCTGTTTTTGAAGGTTGGGCGGTGGCGAATATGCTGAAGCATCACCCTGCTAAAGTGGTGGGTAACTGCCTTGGTCTGGCGGCAAGCATGGGTAGTATTATACTCTGTGCTGCGGATGAGGTGCATATGCCTGTCAATAGTCACCTTATGATTCATAATGTCGCTGGCGGTGCTTTTGGTAGCTCTGATGAAATGCGCAGCATGGCGGATTTAGTGGACAAGCTCACTGATGGCATCGTTGATTTTTACGTGGCAAAAACGGGGCAAGAGCGCGATTTCATCGTGGATATGATGAATAAGACCACTTGGTTGACTGCTGAGGAAGCGGTCGAGCTAGGTTTTGCCGATGAGATCTCTGAGGCTGTTGACCTTGCCGCTGCGGTTGGGGTTAATGATATTGTGGCTCGATTTGATGACGTGCCGAGTGTGCTGAGTGATTTGATCCAAAATGAAGCCGATAAGCCTAAAGGTTTAGACGCTCCTGAAAAACCTAGTTTTCTGTCTTGGCTTAGAAATAAAGCCTCTCAATCTTCTGATTCTCCCAAGTCTCCCAATTCACTTGATGCGCCAGTAGGTAGCGCAGGTGATACCATCGCATCCTTAACGGCGCGCGCTGAGAGCGCAGAGTCGAAGGTGCTCACTTTGACCGCTGAAAAGAGTCAAGGTTTGATCGATATTAGTGAGTTTAAAGCTAAGATCGAGGTGTTGAAAGCTGAGGCGAAAGAAGTCCATCAACTATGCGCTGAGCTGGGGTTTTCTCCAGATAAGGCCGCTGAATTACCCGCACCTAATGGTGGCGGTGGTGTGAAGTTGAGTGTCCTTGATGAGTACGAAGGTATTGAAGACAAAGCCGCGAGGCGCGACTTCTACCGTGCTAATAAGAATAAGATCTGGAAGGAGCAGGAAAAACGTAAAAAGAAGGCTTAATTTGTTAGTGGCGTTCTGTAAATACAAATAACTAACAGTTTTAATAATCAATATAATTTAATAATACTATGGCTAATACAATCGACTCGGCACTCTTGCCGGATACTGCGAGTGATCGCATCATTACAATTCTTGGACCTGCTCTTGCGGCTCTCAATTGTTTTCATACGGACTTTTCAAATGAGCTTGTCCATCCGACAAAGCCTCATGCAATCGGCATCGTTCTTGATGCTGATGATGCGGTGGAAAACCCTACAAGTTATGAGGTGAACGGGGACAGTGAAGTGGGGGCGCGGACAATCACGCCTACTGTTATCACAAAGCCTTTTCAGGTTACTCAGGATGAAGTGAATAGTGGTGTGAAGCTGCAAACGATGTTCGACATTAACTTACGCAAGATCGCTCATGCTATTCTTGATAAGGCGATGTCTCCGTTCACGGTGGCAAACTTTGGAGCGGCGCATATCGCGGCAACTCCAGCGGATCTCGATGTGGATGACCTGCACAGCATTTGGGGTGAGATGTCAGACTTGACAGAAAAGAACCTGCTTCTTTCTGGTTCATATTTCTCACAGTTTTTGCCAAACACTCGCGATAATTTTGATGCAAATGATGGGTCATATGGTTATGATAAGTTCCGTTTCTGCAATCGCTTCACTGGAGCGGGTGCGGGCGTGGTGGGTATTGTGGCTGATCCAGCGGCGGCAGCGATGGCGGCGCGTCTACCTTCGCTAACTGATGCTGTGGCAGCGAACATGATCCATATAGAGGAAGTTGTTATTCCTGAGCTTGGTCTCACAATTAGATTCTGTGTGTGGGCTTCAATGGCTACGCGTCAGACATGGGCTTCATTTGATGTGGCCTTTGGTGCTACCGCGTATGATGTCACCCGTGGCAAGCTTATTGCTACTGCTTAAGCGCGCTTGATAACCTTTAACTTTAATTAATCATGATTAAATCTTTGTTATTAAGCATCACTGATAAGGGCGAAGTAAAATCTGCGAAAGTAGGTATTTACTCCACTCTTAGAAAGGAGGTGCGGAGTATAAAATCTACTGATGATTTCCCTAAGGGGATTTCTGAGTTGCAGGTATGGACAAAAGCAAACGGTCTCGTTAAAAAGGTGTCTAAGTCCAAGCTGTTAGCGCAGGCGAAGCACGATGACAAGGTGTCAACTGAACCTGAAGAAGGCGTCGGTGATGATCTAGAAAAGGGTGATGATCAGGGTGACTTGTTAGAGTCTGGGGATTAACTTTTACAAATTTATTGTTGGTAGTTCAACCTCTCTAGCGTTTGCGCGCTAGGGAGGTTTTTTGACATTTGGGGGCTTGTTATGGGTTTTACAAGTAGTGATTTTAAGAATTTTGCGAATATGGTGCAGGCGGCACTAGAGGATTTCTTTCCTGGTGTTCTCGTGGTTGATGGTGAGGAATATGGATGTACTTGCTACGGGATAACGAGAAGCGGTAGTCATGAGGCGGGTGGTTTCATAGAGTCCTTGCCAAGTATGATTCGTGTCCGCAAAGAGATTATTTCTGAGTCTCCTGTAGTAGGTGATATGGTTCAGCTCAACGGGGTGGAGGTGCGCGTGGTTTCTACTGATGAGCGGGTGTGGGAGGGTAGTTGGTGCCTGCGGGTTGAGGGTGCGGTTTGATTTTATTTAATCTAACGCCTAAATCGACACATCCTCCACCCAATAAAATACTACTATGCCAAATACAGAAAAAACCACAGACAACTCTCCCGAAACCTCGACTGGTGACGGTGGAGGATTGGCGTCCGATGACTTGTTAGACTTTGAGTTAAAAGTCAAGGCAGCGGCTCCAATGGAGTCACAAGCATGGGGGCTGCTCTGGTCGGCTCGATTCGATCAACAAGGGCTGATATACCACGAGCACGCTCAAGAGTTAATAGAAGCCGCTAAATCTTACGCGAAGACCGTCGAGAATCTTTTAGGCTAACGAATAGCACACAGGCGGCTGCGAGAACCTATAAACACTCGCGATAAAACATTATGGAAACTGAAAACAAACTACAAGCTGGGCAGCCGTCGAAGTGCTGCGGCGTGTTAGCTATTATTAATTATGAAACACGGATACCTAGACGATAAAACCATTGCCGTCTCTTGCACTAGCACATTGAGAAGACTTATTGAGTTAAATGATGCAGGCGTTGAAATTGAATTCCCTAAAGAGTTGAGACAATCTCTTTATGATGCTCTTCTCGATGAAAGTTTAAAGTTTCGAACCGTGAGCACTATACGGCAGGTTAAACAGGAGCTTTACGTGAGACGTCTCCATTTTAGCTAACGGAAAGGACACCAACGCATGAGCGATAATAAAACTATGAATGATGAAAAAAACGACGCAGCGAATGCGTTGGGTGCTGTGACGTGTTATGCTTGGCAGTGTAATCTAGGTGATGAAGGCTGGGATCATGACTGGGAGGAAAAGCACGATTCCACTGGCGAACTCGACGGACACTCAGGGCAAGAGTGGCAATGGCGTGAGTGTCGAGTTTGCGGAATTACTGAGGAGGAATTTTTAGAGCATAACCCCAAGGAACATGAGGGCTGAAAGCCTCTCGTGATTCCGACTGTTATACAAATCAATCCCTACCCTGACGTGTGAAGCGTCGGGGATGAATTGGTATATGAGAATAATCAAAAATATTATATGAGACTTAAGGCTGATTTAGTGAATGAAAAGCTAATTACAAGAGAGCTAGAAAAGCTCGCTAAATTAGCGGGTATAGAGGGGGATAAATACGCAGACTTCGCGGCGGAGGTGGCGGCGAAAGGTTTAGTGAGAGAGACTCAGCCGTTTGGCGTGGGGGCTAAGGCGCGGCGGTCGGGTGAGGGGGCTATTTATAAGGATCTGGGCGCGGCTTTTCAGGTTGTGCCGTCTAATGCGCGTGGTGGTGACGTGATCAGTTCAATTTCTGCCGCAAAGTCACATCATGCGAGTGTGCGCGGCTCTAGTGGGCGGGTGAGTAGATCCGCTAGGAAGCGCAAGATTTCAATTCATATTTATAAGCAGTATCAGAAAATAGTGTTGGCGCGCGTAGGTTCAGCAAAGGGAAGTTGGGCTGGTGTGGCTCAGAAGCTGGGTGTGAGGCCGCAAAAGTGGATACTCCGCAGTAAGGGGTCAGGTGATTTTAAGCGTGCTGGCAGGCGTGGTAAGCGTTCTTGGACTATGTCGGCCATGCCTAAGCATGTAGCAGAAAAGCGCGTTCTAGGTGCGAGTGGCGCGGCGCGGGTGCTTAAGAAGCAAGAGAAGATGATTATGATGTCGCTGAAGGGTAAGCTGAGAAGGAAGTTTGCTAAGAAGGTGTGAGGGTGAGGTGGTTCAAGGTGTTTTAAAGCGGCGGTGGTTTTTTGACACGGAGTCTCGAATTATGAGTTTTCAATGTTTGAGCGATGCGATCTTAGCGGCCATGGGGCTTTATTTAAAATCCAGTGGCTCCCTTCCTGCGGGGGTGCGAGATGTTAAAGTTCGGGACTGGGCTGGGGTGCAAGGGGCTATGGAAGTGATTCTGGATGCGGACGAGCCTCAAGAGCATGAGTTGCTGGTGGGTGTCGAGGATATGGAGGGGGAGTTATGTTTATCTGTGTCTCTGGATGATGTTAAGCTGAAAGAGGATAGACAATGGATGCTTGGGAAGCTGGAGCGGGTACTTAGACTTGGGTATGATGATGAGAAATCTGGTGTTAATTTGTGTTTTAATGAGTGGTGTGAGAATGCTGGTGTGGGTTTTAATGTTTTTGAATTTAAAGTGATGGGGTCGGTCTGGGAGAGTGAGGGAAGGCGGGTGTTTGGTAAGGTTAAGTGGCGGAGCAAGGCAGTATCTGCCGCGTAGTTTTTGACGATGAGTGTCATGATATTATGTCAGCTACGGTACACGGATCAGTTAATTTCGGCTTAGTGGCAGAGACAGGGCTTTATGCCTCCTCTGTTGACTTTGATATGACACAGCAAGAAAAATGGATTGGAAACGGTGAAGGGGAAGATGTTGCAGGTGCCCTCTATAATGGCTCCGCTACTTTTTCAATGAGTGGTGTCAAAAAGGTCGGTGAAACACTGAGTGCAGTTCTCGGTAGTTCTATTGTGTTAGCAAATGCAATCGATTTTTCTGATTACTTTTCAGGCTATGTTTCTGGAGGTTTGACTTATTTGAAGGATGTTAAGTCTTCTTTGAAAAGTGATGACTTCGAGACCTTAGACTTAACGGGCGGATTTAAGCCGTTTGTGGTAACTTCCTAAGTTTTCATTTCTGATAATTTTTAAAAAGCATAATAGATATGTCACAGTCACAAGGTGGTTCAAAGGTAAGCTCGATAGTTACGGGTGGCAGCGCGAGTGAGAACAAGACGGATGATGTCCGCCTTGCCGCCGCGCTGCTTACAGTGGGGGTTTCCCCTTTATTTAAGCAGGTGGGTCTTTCTGTGGTGAGTGCTATCAGACCTGGCAACTGGCAGGAATTCTATTTTGAAGCCGTGAGTCGCTGTGGTAGGTACCAGACGGGGGGCTTGATAGCGGCATGGCGCGAGGGTTTAGGATGGATCGATAAAAACCCTGACCATCCATTTGCTTATGCGATGGCCAGCCAGGCGAATCACCGTGATTTGCGCCGTTACCTGGCGAAGGGTGATGAAATGGCATTTCTAACGAAAGGGAGAAGTGTCGCGATGCTGCCGATGAATGCGAGCGCAGCCATGGAAGAAAAGATTTTAGGTAAGTGGTAATTCATCCATTTGCTCTCAACATAAAACAGCATAAAAAATGCCAAAGAATACATTAGTTCAATTCACATTGTTTGATACGCGTCCTGTGGTGGATGGTAAAAAGCTTTACCCTTTAACAGCGGGACGTTTACGGTTGTTAGAAGAATTAGAAAACCCGCTCGCCTCAGGTGACTTTGAAGGTGAAGTAGACACAATTTTCATTTATGAGGTGTTTCTAGTAGTTGCACTGAGTTCTGAAGATCTAGCGGAAAAAATGAGGGATAAAGATGCTTTCAAACATGAGGTCTTGGTGAGTTCATTGTCGATGGCTGATGAGGTATTGAATGCGTTCTGGGATTTGCTTCAAGATGAGATGACGGCGGCGGCTCGCAAAATGACAGTACCCGCTGCGAAGCAGGGAAAGCACCGTGGGGCGCGCAAGGCGGCGAAAAAAGCCACGCGTTCCCAGAAAGCGAAGAGGTAAAAGGTGATTCGCCTGACTGGTTAGATTCTTATGTAACGGATATCGCCCGAATCTCTGGCTGGAGCCGAGATTATATTTTGTGGGTGTTACCGTTCTGCGCGGGCTTAGGGATGCTGCATGCTGAGGGATGTTTCCAAGGTGCTGATCTTGTTTTCTCTGATACTGCTCGTGGCTCTGATAGGTTAAGTGCTGAGTTCGTTAATGAGGAGTCAGCTAAGAAAACAATGTCTTCTCAATTAGATGAGATGCGGAGTTTGAGGGTTGGTGGGGGTGATGGTGCTGATTCTGGTTATATTGGTGAGGACTCTTTGACAGAGTGATTACTGTTTATGGCGTCTTTAAAAGTAAAAGTGGGTGCAGATACCTCCGCCTTATCAAAGGGCATGAGATCGGCTAAAGGCATGATCGCGGGCTTGGGTAAGGTGGTTAAAAAAGTAGGGTTGGCGGCTATCGCGGTGGGGGCTGCTGCGGCTGTTGCTGGATTAGTGGGTTTAAGCATAGCGGCTCGTGGAGTTAGGGAGGCTCTGAATATAGGATCAAGATTGTCTGATGTGGCGGCAAATACGGGTTTGCTGGCGGGTGAGGTGGCGGTACTAGAGCGTGCCTTTGAGGACGCGGGAATTGCTGGTGGGAAAGTCCAACCTGTGATTACAAAAATGCAGCGTGCGATGGTGGAAGCGGAAGAGGGTGTTTTAACCTACAAGCGCGCCTTTGATGCGTTGGGATTAAGTCTGGATGACTTGAGGGCGATGAGTCCCGCCGCGCAATTTGAAGCGATTCAGCAAGCTTTGGCAGGTGTTCAAGATCCAGCGGAGCGAAGCGCACGGGCAATGCAAATTTTCGGAAAAAGTGGTGCCGATCTAGGCGCGCTACTTTCTAACAAGGGTGCTATGGGTAATGCGGCGGCCAGTGTCGGTGAACAGGCTGATATTTTGAATAAGAATGCTGAGGCCTTCGATAGATCGGCGGATTTGCTCGCAGGGATGAAGTCTAAGTTGAACAGTTTTTTTGTCGGGGTAGCTCAGTATATCAACCCCGTTTTGTTGCCTGTTCTAGAAGCAGTGAATAAAATTGATTTGGCGTCTTATGGTCAGGCGGTGGGTAGATTTGTTAGTTTGATAGCTGAGGCATTCAAGCAGGGGGCAATCACGGGTATTATTCGTGACGGGCTTCTCATTGGTGCGAAGAGTTTTGTTAATTTCTTAGTGAAGGGTGTTAGGGGTGTGGTGTCGGCAATGGTGGCGCACCTGAGTCATATTCCTAAGATCATGCTTGCTGGCCTGAAGATGTTAGCTGACGGCAGTTTCTGGCTTGGTATGGCGGCTCTTGCGGCGGGGCTAGGTAATAAAATGGGTCAGGCTTTCTTGAATCTTATTCCGCAAAAGTTACTTGATGCGGTCGGGGCGGGCAATGTTGCTAATCAGCTAGGCCAAGTAGGTGATGATTTATTTAGGGAGGGGGCTAACTTGGTTAAGAATAGTAAGGCGAGTGACTACATGGCGGCGGAGAAAGCGCGACGTGATGATATGCTTAAAGCCTTCCGCGCTGAGTTCGCGGGGAAAGATGTTTTAGATACAGATAAAGAGCGGGGTAGGATGGCGGATGCTATGTCTGGCTTGAAAGTGGCAGTGGAAGAAAACACAAAGGCGGGGACTGATGAGAAGCCCGCTGTGACGCCGGTGGTCACTCCAGATGTTAGTGAGCGGGTGAGGATATCAGCCCCGCGGGTGCAGAGTTTGGCGCGTGTGGGTGGAGCGGCTCTGGCTGGGAGGTCTGAAGATCTCGCTAGGTACCGTAATAAGCTGCTGGAAGATATTAGACGTAATACAGCTAAAAGTGGGTTGGCTGCTTTTGCTTAAGCTTGAATTTTAAAAGGTAAAAATTATGGTTAAAGCATGGAATACTGAAGAGTTAATCAAAAGTCATGAGTTCACTCTGACGCGTGATGAACGTGGGTTCTGGAGTGGCACGCAGGTTTATTATTGTTACAAAGATAAATTGGCAACTTTAGTTCCCCAAAATCTATCTGTTCACCCTGATTATAATTTTATTTGGGTTGAGGGTGTGGATGTGAAAGGTGAGGAAGCGGGCTGGCTGAAGCTCGAAGTGAAGTATGCAGGCACCACAAGTAATGATGATAATTCTGAAGACTCAGAGCCGACCTATTCACTTGACTTGGCTTTGTCTGAAGAACCTTTAGAGACTCATGAGAGGTATAATGAGTTATCGCCTGAGGATATTCAAGAGGCAGTTAATCAAGCTAGAAACCCTAAAACGGATGATGAGGGTAAGCCTGTAGAAGTCGATATTTCTCAGTGGGATGATTTGAAATCAGAGCTTTATGATTACTTGAGAAAAGGGTTTGAGTCATACCGCGATCCTAAGGTTACCTGGTCTGTGGATTGGGTTAGCACGGCTTTGCCGAGCGGCCTTAGTGATATAGGTCAAATAAGTTCGCCAGATGGAAACCCTCCTAATTCGGGGGGGGGTAGAAACTGGCTGTTTGTAGGTTTGCGCACTCGCCAGCGTGGTAGGGTCTTTGAAAATAGTGCTGTGTGGGAATTGAGTGGTCGTGGAGGTTGGAACGCTGATATTTATTCGTGATGCTGAAATTGCCGAGTAAAAAGATTACTGGTGATCCAGTTAAGGCGCGTGATTTTAATGATATTCTCGATGCTTTGAAGTCGCTCGTTTTAAACCCTGGCAGGGGATATTTAATCAAGCGTGGTGTTGCGGGTACATCATTAAGCATTAAGCCTGCTCAGGCTGTGAGTGCTAATGATGTGAGTGTTTCGTTTCCTTGGGAAGTTTCGGTAATTAAAGGTGAGGGTGAGGATGATTATTTAATTAAGGTTGGCGCGGGCAAGGTCTATAATGTCATTGATTTAGTTAATAATATTGATTTAACGCAAATCAACGGTGGTGATGCGATCGATTTTGATCAGGAATATGAACTCACTGAGAGTTCTTTAGTTTATCTATTAATTGAGTACGAGGATGATGGTGAGGGCGGTTTCGCTGATATAGCGCAGGCTCAATTTTCAATTGTGGTAGGCCAGTTAGATAGTGGTGGTGATCCTGAATTCCCTATGCTCCAGGAGTGGAGTGAAGATGAGGGGAGTATGGATGAGCAGACGTTTGGCCGCGTTCCGATTGCTATTGTTAGATATGATAGTGATGCAGGAAAATGGGGGGTTGAGCAGTTGGCGCGCAACGATTGGTATATGGATATAAGGGTTTTCAATGGTAAGCTAGCTGACTGGCCAGCTACTTTATAATCTGTAAAATAATGAGTGATAGATTTGCTTTTTCAGGAAATAAAAGTGGTTTCCCTTTTTTAATAAGAGAGGTGGCGCAGGATGGTTTGCCGTTTGAGGTTTGGGATGGATTAACTACTTATAATGGATATCCATCTAAAAGTGATGAATCGCTGATTGATGTCTACGGTGCGCGGTCGCGGTACAATCTTAAATTGACTCGATTTCAACTCGCGATGTTTTATTGGCGAGTGAGAGGCCTTTCTTTAACCGTGGAAGGGTTTGAGGGGTATGGCGCTGAAACTGAAGGTGAAGCTACATCTGCCTCTGTCAGCTTAGCGGCGGGTGATGTCTATGCTAATTCCCAAATCCTTCACAGGAACATAGATGATGATGGTGATACATTGCTGACTGAAAAGTCTTTAATAACTGAGGACTTACAGGGCTGGCTTCGCTTGGCTGATGGTTCTGAGTTTAATCCTCAGTTTGATCTTAATGCTGAAGATTTCTATGATTTTGCTCCGTTTGGATTTGGCGTGTATGGAGGAGATGCTTATACTGAGAACATAAACTTTGAAAGTCCGTCTGGAAGTAGTACTGCGTCCTTTTCAATGATTGCTCAATATGGAGACCCGTTCCCTAGTGTTGAAAAAATAATTAAGGTGGGGAGTGAATACTGGGTGGCGTTATCACTTTTTGGAGACCAGCTAGTCATTGGGGGTAACGCTAATTCAAATACCTCAAGCTCTGCTGTTGGTAATGCAAATTCATCTTTTAGAGAGATTCTTAGATATAGGACAGGGTGGGAGGAATTCGCATCGTTCCCGCCTACTGTGCCAGCGACTGAGACGGTGACAATAAAGCTTGTTTTAGGTGGTAGTGAGATGACGGCAGAGATGGGGCTACTTAAGTATCAGAGTGTTCAGTCAACGGGGAGCCACTCTACAGGCGAGGTTTCTATACCTCAGCTTCCCACTTTAATATTTGAAGCTGTAGATTGGTGGCCATATGCGACTATTGATGGAGATCAGCTTTATGATCCCGAAACGGGCAAAGGGTTTTGACGTTTAGTGGCTCGTTATGGTTTTGTATTTTGATCTCGATCTCCGCAAGTTTGTAACTAGTCCAGGCTTTAATGCTAGTGTTAGAAACGTTAGTTTTAAACGTGGTGACGCCGCGGAGGTGGAGCTGGCATTTTATCGAGGCTCAACTCAAGTTTTATTAGATGATTCTGCGGCTGTCCCTTTGCTTAAATTAATGATTAAGGAGGAGGGGAAGTACGATGGGCTTTCTTTAGTTAGCGCGGATGATTGGGAGATTCCTGATGAGCTCGGCAATTATAAGTCTTACCCAAGCTTTAACACTGAAGAGCTTGATGCATTGCTTAATAATAATGGTGATGATTCTGATGATTTGGCGAGCGTTCCCACGATTATGGAGGTTACCTGGTCGCTCGATTCGGGTCTTACTTGGACAAGTTCAGATACTTTGTCTGTCATTATTTATAATGATGTTATCAAAGGTGATGAGGGGGTGCCGGTGGAGGGTGGGGTGTCTTATCTCACATCGGGTGACGTTGAGCCAGTGGTGGAATCCGTAGTGGCGGCAAGGATAGATGATTTATTAGTGGATGTAGGCACATTAGCTGATGAGGCTGAGGTGTCAGCTACGGAGGCGAGTACATCAGCTACGGAGGCGAGTACATCAGCTACGGAGGCGAGTACATCAGCTACGGAGGCGAGTACATCAGCTACGGAGGCGAGTACATCAGCTACAGAGGCGAGTACATCAGCTACGGAGGCGTCAGCATCAGCAGCGGCGGCGGGCGTATTAGCTTTATCTGGTGGGGTGGCTAAGAGTACACTGGATGTTTACACGCCTGTTTTTAGTGATGATGGGACTGCTAATGTTACTGTTAGTAGTACGGTGGATTTAGATCTATATAGTCGTCCTGACTGGGCGACTCATGTCATTCTAGAGGTGTATCATTCCTGCTCAGCTTCGCAAGGTGTGGCGGTTGAAATCAACGGTGTGGAGAGGTCTAGAATAGAGACAGGTAGTAATACAGATGCGGCTCCAGATACGTATTTAGTGACGGTTTCTTTAGCTGATGTTACACCTGAAGCGATAGACTTTTCATCGGTTAAGATAGCGGCTCTTGATATGGGGGAAGTTAGGATATCAATAGCCGGCTGGGAAAAGCAGGTGGAGGCACCTACTCAGACGGATATTGATGCAGCCGCTGCACTCGTTAAGGGAGAACAGGGAGAACAGGGAGAACAGGGAGAACAGGGATTTTCGGGGTATGCGTCTTCAGCAGTTACAGCGACGCTATCAGCACTAGATGCGACTCCTTATGCAGAGGGGGATTACATATTGCTTGCTGACGGATCTCATTACGAATACAGGCCTAATGATGTCAGCGGAGATATAGCTGCTGACGGTGGTGGTTTCTGGAATATTTACACCATTCCAAGTAATACGCAGGCGGCCATAATCCCTATGGATGGGCAGTCTAACATGCATGGTTGGATAGCTTTATTGGGAGAGCAATTATCAATAGACAAGCCCCTTGCTAACATGTTTCAATTATCTGTAGGGAATGACAGATGGTATGATGTTCCACCTGCTGGGGAAACCATGTCGGCTACTCAGCCGTTACAGTGGACTCAGACAGGCAACAATCCATCGGGGGAGTCAGTATCGTTCGGGTTTTATTTCGCGTGGCTCTACGCTAGAGACAACCCTAATGTCGACGTTTACATAGTGGCAAACGCTCAAGGATCAACTGGTTATTCTAGCGGTCATTGGGGTATTGGTGACTCTTTATTTGAGGGAGGAATTACTAAGGTGACAGATCTAAAAACTAAATTAGATCTAATTTATGATGATGTATCGATCCCTGTGTGGCTTTACCATCAAGGTGAGGATGATAATGGGGATTTAACCACTATCACCGCCGAGCTCCAGCCAGCTTTGGAGGAACGCAGATTGAGGTTTCCTAACGAAGATTTTCCTATCATCTTAGGCGAAACAAAACCAACATCTGAAAGAACGGCGGTAAATACCGTGCTATACTCAGCAGCCGCATCGATCACGGATTGCGAAGTAGTGAGTGCACAAGGGCTGGATGATGGCGCTGATAGCCTTCACTTCACTGGCGAACAACATCGCGAGCTTGGAGCAAGGAATTATAGGAAGTTTTTAGACATCCAACGGCTAAAAGGTGAAGGACTCCTCACACGGTATGATGACAAAGAACTAGTCCTTAGCGATCTTACCGACGTTGAGTCGGTAGATGATCCTCAAGAGAGCGAAGAGTTTAAAGTTTATTATCTGGCAGGTAAATTTCGGATACTTCGAGAGCCTGATTTAACTAGTGGTTTAGTGCGTCATTACAATTTTGAAGATGGAACTTTTGGTGATGGGCTACACTCAAACCGTGCAGTTTCAGACGTTACTGGAAATGGGGCAGACCTGACGCGCGCTGGGTCAATCCATGTGAATGGGGGTAACGCTGCGGAGGGGCAGGCCTCGGCTGGAGCCGCAGGTTACTATACAACGGATTTTTCTACTGTGGGGACGAGTTGGACGCGGTTTGTTCGATGTGATGTAGGTGCAGACGCTACTTCAAACCTACTATCTTCATCAAATTTCGCTGTATATGCTTTAAATGGAGTCGTTGGCGGCGGTCAAAATGCAGCAAGAAGCGTGGTTGATAGCAGTGCTACAGACATTCGTGACGGGGGGTTTCACAATATAGCATTCTCTTACGAAGCCTTAACTGGTCGCGTGAAGCTTGCCGTGGATGGGGTGGTTACTGAAGGGGTTATCGCGGCTAATTTAGACACTACGAACGTTTCAACGGCTTACTCTGGAAACAACAATTTATCACCGACAATTGATGATATTAAACTTTATGATCGAGCGTTATCTTATCTTGAGCTGGTCCAAATCACGGAAAACCCTTAAATTGAGTTCCTGTCTCGCTTTGAATGCTTTCAATTTTTGACGGCGACCTTCTATTTGTTCACTCTTCTTTGGTGGATTTAAATACAGATAAAATATTATGAATGCTTTATTAATTGTTCTAGCAAGTATGGTTCGCCATATCGTCGTAACTGGCCTTTTTTGGGTGGTTGCATTTATGAAAATGCCCGAGTCCGTGAAGACGGAAGTGGTTGCTGCTGGTGATTTTGTGGCTCCTATTATTGTTACTTTCTTGACTTGGGTTGTATTAAAATACGGTAAGATTATTTTTCAGAAAATGGGTGTAGTTACTTGCGTACTGTTTGCTTTTAGCTTGTCGGCCTTTTGCTTGAACTCGTGCGTTGTGAAAGTAGATCCAGTCACAAATAGGCCAGTACTTAGTGCTGATCCAGTTATTTTAGCTCAAGCGGTGGGGGTGGCTAGTAATAGCCTGATGCAGGCCGTTGAGGGTGTCTTAGGCGTTGGTGCAGCGGGATCGTTTAATGATGTCACTACTGTAATTGAAACCCAAAAATAAATTTTCCCGCTCAGAGTCCAGATGTCGTGAGGCGCTGGTAGGGTTTTTTGGTTTAAGCCTCATATAGCTCTGAGCGGAAACACTTTTTAATACATGAAAGTAGCACTAGTAGTAGGTCACAATAAAGGCACTGGCGCGCAATCGATCACTGGGGTCGATGAGTGGTCTTGGAATAGCATCATAGCGAAAAAGCTTAAGGTCGTTCTAGATAATAACGGTATTGAGTCTATCATCTACGAGCGTGACAGAAGCCTTGGTTATACGGCAGCGATGAAAGAACATGCGCGCAACATCAAAAAGGATGAGTGCACACATGGTTTAGCGCTGCATTTCAATTATCACTACAAGAACTCACCAGCTAACGGCTTCGAGTTCCTTTACTGGTGGGCGTCTAAATTGTCTCGTAATATGGCGCAGGTGTTTACTAAGAACTTCGGGCGATACTTCGACATGATCAAGCCGCGCAAAGGGAAGTGGTTTAGTGGATGGACAGCAGGGGCGAAAATGCTCTGGCTCCGTTCATGGAATAAAAGCAAAGCGGACTCTCGCCGAGGTGCTGAAATCTGCTTCTACACACATTGCCCGTTTATCATCTGTGAACCTGGCTTCGCATCTAATGCTCACGAATGGGCTGTCCTTGAGAACGAGACAAGCCGCATCGCATTAGCTTACGCTGAGGCTTTAATTGAACTTAGCAAATCTTAACGACATGCCAGAAGATGCTATATGGATATTTGGCGGCATAGTGCTAACCGCATTAGTCTCTGTTGTTGGGGTGCTTTGGAAGATAGTGCTAAAAAGCAAAGATGATTCTGAAAAAAGCAAAATAAAACTGGAGGCGAAATATGAAGATTCACAGGAAGAGCACAAAGTAATACTGAAAGAAGTAGGAGAGCTAAAAGGGCGCATACACTTTGCTGAAGAACTATCACCTAAAATAACAAACATCGAAGCCCTTACCCGGCAAGTCCTCGAAGAAGTGACTAAAAACCCATCATAAAATGAATCAAACAAGTCTGGACAGCATCGCAGAGGTGATATCTCTCGCATTAACAAGCCCTACACTACTCTCTGCCGCTATCGTCATCTGTATATGGTGGAAAGCTTTTGTAAGATCATTAAAGACCCCTTCTAAAGAAAGGACAGGGCAACAATGGTTAATACTTGGGGTAGCATCATCTTTCATTGGTGGATTTTGTGATAATCTTTGGTGGGGTTCCGCATGGGGCAGATACTATCTTCAGCATGATTCTTGGAATTGGTGGTTCAGTAATGGAGTCTACGCAAATATACCTTTTAGGCAAATGGCTGGAATAATCGCAGCGTATTGCCACATTAGAAGTGGATTCGTTCATGAAGGTAATAATGGAATAAAGCTTAAAATCATAAATATTATCCTGTTATCGGTTACGCTGGCGAGCCTTTTGATATGGGTAAGCTTCAAGCTTTGAATCCGGGTTAATCCGATCAAAGGTGAGTTTTGACCATAGCTTTGACCATTCTTAGGGGTGTCTGTGGTATTGGTATGTTTTTTTCATGTCTGTGCACGCTGTTAAATCCTTGTTTATATATGCTATGATCAAGTATGATCAGTAAGGCTTGAAATTAGAAATCAGGAGCTCTATCCAACTGAGCTACGGGCGCTTAAAAAATGGGGTCGTTTCAGATAACACTTCTGAAGACAGAGGGGGATGTAGGAGGACTAGGGCTTACAGTCAAGGAGAGAAGTATTGAAAATAAACTATTCAATATTATATGCCTCTAGAGATGCGTTCTGTGACGCTCTGCCCGTTAGCGAAATTATCCGTTGGGAAGATTTTTTTGTTCTTCTTCAATTCTTTCAGCAAGCCACTGTTTCATCATGGATTGATAGTTGAGATAACGTGAACGCGCGAGTCGTTTGATTTTACCTAGCATTCTTGGGTCAAAGCGAAGCGTGATGGTCGTAGACTCACGAGAATCGGGCTTATGCACGGAGCTATTCATGAGGTGTGAGTCAAGTTCATGCTCCAACCAGAAAGCGGCTTCCTCATTGTTGTCCTTAAAGGCGGGGATTTCTTCCCATGATTTGATCGTGTTCATAGTCGATATTGTATTTAGTTGAAGTCCGCGTAGCTGCGTTGATAAAACATTAACTCTGACTGAGTCATTTCACGTGCGGACTTAACACGCGTTTTTTTACCGTCAGTCCAGAACGCGAGGAAGAGGTAGCGGTCATTGACTGTTCGCCCTAGTGTATAATAGCGGTTTTCCCCATCGGCGCGTTCGACATCGGGTAAAAAGCGAATCGAAAATGGATCCTCAAAGACTTCTTCTAGCTCACGCGGAGTGATAGATTTTAAATCAATAGATGAGTCGGATAAGTCGAGTTCCATGAGAAAAATATACGTGAAATTTCAATGATGTAAACAAACTACAGATAAGCATGTTTAAACACACCTATTTTAACAACCAGAATCGATTTACCGAATGACTCGATTAAACGACAATAGTCTGCTCTCTGTTGGGTCCATTTCCTATGTAGGAAACGGGTGCACCAGCGAGCTCACCGAGACGATTAAGGTAGGACTTGGCATTCTCTGGAAGTTCATCCCATGAGCGGGCCTGAGTGGTGTCACAGAGCCAACCTGGGAATTCCTCGTAAATAGGCATAGCTCTATCCCATGCTGAACGTTCTGCGGGTGGGAAGTCGTGGCGTTCGCCATCAATCTCGTAAGCAACGCAAACTTTGATAACATCGCGCTCGTCGAGCCCGTCAACGATGGTGACGGCAAGGTCAGTTACTCCATTAACCATACAGGCAAAGCGAATGAGCACCATATCGAGCCAGCCACAGCGGCGAGCACGACCTGTCGTAGCGCCAAACTCCATGCCACGGGCGTGAAAATATTCTGAAATCTCGTCGTTTTCCGTAACGAATGGACCTGAGCCCACACGGGTGGTGTATGCTTTGCAGACTCCGACAACGCGCTGGATGGCAGTAGGCGGTAGCCCTGAACCAGTGCAGGCTCCGCCTGAAGTGGTGTTGGAAGAAGTGACAAAGGGATAGGTTCCGAAGTCGACATCGAGGAAAGAGCCTTGAGCGCCTTCAAAGAGAATGGTTTTGCCAGCCTTCCAGGCTTCGTGAAGCACAGGAATGGTGTTAGTGACGTGCGGACGAAGGCGCTCTATGGCTGGCGCGATTTCATTCCAAACCTGATCGACAGTAAAGGTAGGTAAATCGTGGCGAGTGAGCGTTTCGTTAGCATCCGCAAGGCGTATCTCAATAAGCTCACGCGCAGTTTTTTCATCAAGGATATCGATAAGGCGAATGCCGTTACGGTTTGCTTTATCGGCGTACGTAGGGCCAATGCCGCGCTTGGTAGTGCCAATCTTGTTTTTTCCAAGAGCTGCCTCGCGCGCTGCATCGAGCTCGCGATGGTAGGGTAGCACGATATGGGCACGGTCAGAGATAAGGAGTTTTTCAGCTGGAACGGGGATACCTGCTTCCTCGAGCGTAAGGATTTCTTGGCAGAGTCCTACAGGATCCATGACGACACCGTTACCGATGATACATGTTTTTCCCTCCCAGAGAATACCAGAGGGAACAAGATGGAGTACATACTTGATATCATTGGCGATAACGGTATGACCCGCATTATTGCCGCCTTGGCCTCTGGCTACGACGTCAGCTGTCTCGGTGAGATAGTCGACAATTTTGCCTTTTCCTTCGTCGCCCCACTGGAGACCGCAGATGATGGTATTCACGTGATATAAAAATTAGTTGATATGAAAAATGAGTCTCGATGCTTGATACTATCGGGTTGACTCGATGAGTTCAGCGAACTCGTTGAAGAAATAAGTAGCATCATTAGGTCCTGGTGCTGCTTCTGGGTGATATTGAACGGAGAATGCGGGCAGTTCTTTGTGACGGAAACCTTCCACCGTGTCATCGTTAAGATTCATGTGTGTGATCTCCACACTCTCTGGAAGTGAAGCTGGGTCAGACGCAAATCCGTGGTTTTGAGCAGTGATGGAGATTTTTCCTGTACGGAGGTCTTTGACGGGGTGGTTACCTCCACGGTGTCCGAACTTGAGTTTATAGGTCGTTCCACCAAATGCATGGGTGAGAATTTGATGGCCGAGACAGATACCGAACATTGGAGTTTTTCCTAAAAGTTTTTTTACCTCTTCGTGGATGTAGCCGAGAGCTGCTGGGTCGCCAGGGCCATTTGAAAGGAAGACCCCATCTGGTTTCATCGCTAGGACTTCTTCTGCCGACGTTCTGGAATTAACGAGCGTGACGTTGAAGCCAGCCTGACGGAGATTGCGGAGGATGTTCCACTTGATGCCGAAGTCGTAGGCGACGATGTTGTATTTTGCCTCAGGGAGCTCGATGTAGTTACCTACCTGTCCTGTGGAGGGGCTGGGTAGTGTCCACTGACGTGATTCGCCGTCCCAGAGTTGATTGGTTTCTGTGGAGACTTCTTTGACGAAATCGGAACCCTCCATCGGTGTGGAGTCTTTAGCTGCTTGGATGGCTTCTTCAGCTGTGAGTTCGGTAGAAATGCACGAGCGCATGGCACCTACGGAGCGAATGTGTTTAGAGAGGGCACGTGTGTCGATATCTTCAATACCGATGATTTTGTGCTCAGCAAAATATTCAGGAAGGCTCTGACGCGAACGCCAGTTTGATGCAACCGGGGAAAGTTCTCCGATGACGAGTCCGCGCACGTGCGGCTGGCTGGACTCTGCGTCCTCGGGGTTGACGCCGTAATTTCCGATCAGTGGATACGTCATAGTGACAATCTGACCTCGATATGATGGATCGGTAATGATTTCCTGATAACCCGTCATGGAGGTGTTAAAACAAACTTCTCCAGTGGTGGTTCCTGTGTGTCCAAAGGCTGAGCCTTCAAATGTGCGTCCGTCTTCGAGTGCGAGGATTGCTTTCATAAGAACTGTAGTTGCCCCTTTACGTTGATGCTAACTTAGGCGCAGGGGCGGGCGCACTTTAGGAAGGTGTTGAGAAGAATCAAGCCACAAGTTTGTTAAATAAGTGTAAAGTTCTGATTCTTTTGTGATCTTGCGTAGGTCTTCTTCCAAATATACACACGTTTGTCTTTTGAAATACGTCAGGTGATACAAACTTCTCGTAGAAATCTGGTAGGTCTTCTTCTAAACCGAAGCTATCTAATTAACCAGTAGGTGTCTTTTTCATTGGACTCTAACTACGTGTTTATCTATTAATTTCACATTAAACGTGGCAGTAGACAGTTGAGCGTTTTTGGTGGGTTTTTCCTAATGAGGAGAAAAGGAAATAGACAAAAAAACCTACTCACAAACCATTTTATTGAGTTCGCGAGTAGGTTATTTGAAAAAGTTGTTAGTAATTAACTATACAGCTTGGTAGCTGTCGCCTGCCGGTGTTGATCCCATATTTAATAGGGCTTCGTTATTGGCTGAGAGGTGATTGAGGCAGTGGAAGACGTTTTCAGGGTCGGCACTAATAGCACTCGCAATTTCTTCGGCTGTGCGTGCTGTGGATGAAAGATTCTTTTTTACCTCAGCGAGAAGTTCGAGGAAGACACCTGCTGCTGCCTTGCCTGCCTCCACACCTGGCTGATGGTAGGCATTAATATTTACAAGCAGTGCGTAGTGAGAAACCGCGCGCTCGAAAAGTGCGATGAGTGCACCGATAGTGCGGGCGTTGACTTCATCGATAGAAATCGTGATCGACTTTCTACCACTTTCATAAAGAGCCGTGCGGGTTCCGCGAAGGAAGCCCTGGAGGTAATCAGCAGCGGTGGTGCTTGGGTCAACTTCTACGCTTTCACCATCGCGACCTTTGCGGACCTCGATGAATGTGGCGAAGAAATTGGGAACTCCATCGCGTAGTTGCTGCACATAGGCGTGCTGATCGGTCGAACCTTTATTGCCGTAGACAGCGATTCCTTGATTAACGACATTACCATCGAGGTCATGCTCTTTACCCAGTGACTCCATAACGAGTTGCTGGAGGTATTTGGAGAAAAGAACGAGTGAGTCTTTGTAGGGAAGTACTACCATGTCCTTTTCGCCTTTGCCATTGCCTGCGTGATACCAAGCTAGTGCCAACTGCATAGCGGCGTTGGATTTTACTTCGGCTACACGTGTGAAATTATCCATCGTAGCAGCACCTTCGAGAAGTTCATCAATATTAATGCCCTGAAGCGCTGCTGGTACAAGTCCAACGGTGGACATCACAGAAGTTCGGCCACCTACCCAGTCTTCCATGGGGAACAGAGTGAGAAAATCGTTTTCCTTAGCGTAGTTATAAAGCTTAGAACCGTCACCTGTGATAGCTACGGCGTGAGGCCCGAAGTCGAGTCCTGTGGATTCGTAAGCTGCTTTTGCTTCCAACATGCCATTGCGCGTCTCGGCTGTACCGCCTGATTTAGAAACAACAAGGGAGAGAGTTTTGCCCACGCCGCCTTGAGTCGATATGATTTGAGCAAGCACGGTGTCCATGCCAGCAGGGTCGGTATTATCAAAGAAAAATGTCTTGAGCTTACTCTCTGCACCGAGAGCCTCGTAGATGAACTGAGGGCCAAGGGCTGAGCCACCAATGCCGATGATGAGTAAGTTTTCAAAACGGCCTCCCTTTGGCGTTGTGATTTCGCCCTTGCGTACTTTTTCAGCGAAGGCTTTAAGATCGGCGATAGGCTGTGTGATCTGCTGCTTTATTTCATCGTTTGGTGCTAAGTCTGCGTTACGTAGCCAGTAGTGTCCTACCATGCGTCCTTCATCTGGATTGGCGATTTCACCTGCCTCAATCGCTTTAATACCAGCAAACGTGCGATTGATTTCTTTTGAAAGCGTATTGGTGATCTCCTTCGGCATATCCATCCGCGAGGTATCTAGAGAGAAGCCAAGTTCTGGATAGCGAGTGAGGGAGTCTTGGTAAGATTTCCAATTTTGGGACGTGGACATGTCGTGGTTTACATTCCATTGGTAGAAAAATACAAGCGATTACTTATCATATGAAGCATTTTCATCTAATGCCAAGATTTACATAGAAGCGACTGCTGTTACTAACGAGAAATTTACTTTAATTGGAAGATAACAACCATTTATAAACTTATGTCATTATTCAACGAAACGCTGGCATGTTTATTACCATTTAAGTATAAATAGTTTATAGGGTCGATTTATGAGAGTGGTACTGCAGATATATGTATTGTTAATCTTGGTTCTTTTCTTAAGTTCAGAAAGCTTTAGAAAAGGCGCTAGGCAGTCTTTCAAATGTCTGTATGACTTTTTATTAGGGCTTTATTAACTTGGATCAGCTTCCCAAGCACGTGTCTCGAAGCGCATGATTTCTTTGATAAAAGTCAGTGGAACGTCACCGGTAGGACCGTTACGGTTTTTGGCAATAACGAGCTCAGCTTTACCATCCTCTTCATCGCGGTCTTCTTGATTGTCCGCGTAATAGGCTGAGCGGTATAGAAGACCTACCATATCGGCATCTTGCTCAATAGAGCCTGATTCACGGAGGTCAGACATACGTGGTTTTCCGCCACCGCCACTCGATCCGACACGTCCTTCGGGTCCACGGTTAAGCTGAGCGAGTACGATGATAGGAATTTCGAGTTCTTTCGCGAGCGCTTTAAGCCCTGCGGAAATTTCCGCCACCTCTCGTTCGCGAGAGTTCTGAGCTTGTTTGGAGTTCGAGCGCATGAGCTGAAGGTAATCAATGGCGATAATTTTGATATCAGCCTCCTTTTTCTTGCGGCGAGCTTTTGCTCGTAGTTCGTTGATGGAAATAGACGGCGTGTCGTCGATATAAAGTTTGCAGTTTTTGATTTCGTCCGACGCACGTTTGATATTAATGAGGTCAGCTTTTACGGGTTTGTAGCCTTTCATGAGGCTTGATTTGGCAAATCGAGCACGTGCGTAGAGAAGACGTTCGACTAACTGAAAAGCGCTCATCTCCAGAGAAAAAACCATTGATGGCAAGCCCTGATCAAGACACATGTGTTCTATAAGGTTCATGGCAAACGAGGTTTTTCCCATCGAGGGACGAGCTGCGACAATGAACATTTCACCCGCTTTGAGACCGCTCGACATCTTATCAAGCTCTGGATAACCTGTTGCAATACCATTTCCTTGGCCTTTTCCAGCAAGGAAGTCTTCGAGGTAGTTGATGACTTGATTGACGGATTGCTCGATGCTGACGCCTTCTTGTTTCTCAGCTCCTTCGCGAATAGCGAGTATTTGCTGCTCTACATTATCTAATAGCTGTTCGACCTCTTCTTGATCATCATAAGCGCGGGTGATGGCTTCCGTGCATTGTGCGATCACGGAGCGTAGCACGTACTTGTCTTTAACGATTTCAAGGTGATGAAGGAAGTGCGCGTGGGTAGGAGAGTAGGTGTAAATTTCTGTGATCGCCGCTGGCCCACCCATCGCTGCCATTAGACCTCTATCGAGAAGAGTCTGAGAGAGTGAAACGAGCTCGACAGGTTCGTTTTTCTCAAAAAATTCCTGAAGAACGGTGTAGAGAGATCCATGCGCTGGATGATAGAAGTGATCTGCAGTGAGTTTGTTTTCGACAGCCAGAGCGATGTACTCTTGGGGGTCTTGAAACATGGAGGAAAGGATACTTTTCTCGGGACCAATGGCGTGCGGTAGTGCGCGTGCTGCCGACTGGTGATCCTCGGGCTGAGCGGCTTTTTGCAGAGCTGGCCCTTTGTTCTTCTGGGCCGTCTTACTTTGCTTCTGCTGGGTATCTGGAGAGTTTGTAGCCATGTGCAGCCAAATTGATAAGGGAAATGGGAAAAACGTCAATCTCTCCCTCGCATGTGAATAAGTTGTGAACAAGTTTAGAGGGGGGAAATGCAGGGCCTGTTTTTCGAATAGCCACTTGTGAATAAGATATAAATAACTTGTGAATTAAAAATTCATTCTATGGACTAAAAGCCTTGTTTTATATTTATTTTAATACTGTGAATTATTTGTGAATAAAATGTGAATAAGTTTTAGAAAGGATTAGAGTAACGTGATTTTACATGGGACACTCTCAGTTTTTTGATTCTCTATTCATCGATAACGCCCACGAATATGAGCAGAGCATTATTTAGGAGAACGGGGATACAGAACTTAATACTCAATGTTATGAGTGCTTACTTAAATAGCCCATGCAGATGATGGGTTGGTATCTGGTTCACATGATACGGGCATTAACAATAAAGGCCTTTGAGGAGCTTTTAGCTCCTCAAAGGCCTGGAATTTATTCTGTTTACTAAAGCTTAGGGGGGGGGAGCTTACCAGAAAATGATGTAAAGGGCGATAGTAGCGATGACGATAGCAACACCGCAGATCTGTGCACCTTTCGATGTCTCCAGAGAAATGACATCATTCTCAGGCAGGATGACTGGGTTTTTCATCGGTTTCACAAGCGTAAGAATCAATCCTGCAAGTAGAACAATGAAGAAGCAGATAGCCATACGGTCAAGGAAGGCAATATTGTCTGCATACCACCAACCGTTATTTACAAGGAATGGGCCAACAAACCACTTAAAGGCTGCATAAGAAACGACGTTGAGGCCGATACCGATGGCACCGAAGTAGCGAGGAGTCCGTGGTGAGAAGAATCCAAAGATAAAGACGGCCAAGATACCTGGGGAGATAAATCCTTGGAACTCCTGAATGTAGGAGAAAATACTCGAGAAGTTATCGAGCTTCGGTGCCACAATGGCGGCTAAGAGGACGAACAGCAGGACGAAGCCACGTCCGACTTTGACGAGCTTATCTGAGTTCTTTTCTCCAGAAAATTTGGCATATAAATCCATCGTCGCAATGGTTGAAGCCGAGTTTAGCATCGATGCAAGTGAACTAATAACGGCGCCACATAGCGCTGCGAGAACGAACCATGAGATCATTGGGTAGGGCTTAATGAGCTCACGGACAAGTACGGGGAAGGCACGATCGTAATCATAGGAACCTGTGGTAGCATTAAAGAGCTCTTTGCTGAAAAGGTTGTAAGCAAGTATGCCGGGGATAACTACGAGGAAGGGGATAATGAGTTTAAGCGCTGCAGCAAAGACGATGCCTTTCTGGCCTTCTGCGAGGGATTTGGAACCGAGGGTTCGCTGTACGATGTATTGATTGAGACCCCAGTAAAAGAAGTTAGGAATCCAGAGGCCAATGAGTAGAGCTGTCCATGGTATATCAGAGTCAGTTTTTGGGCGAACCATGTGTACTTTACCGCCTGATCCATTAGGACCTTCTTTGGCAACGGCTTCTCCGTCGACACCATCGTTTAATAGCATGAAGCGCTCCCAACCATTGGCTTTTTCCAAATCGGCGATGGTTGCCTGGGAATTGGCAACCTTTGTTTCAAATAGTTCAGCAGCTGGTTTGTTATCAAGTGCTGAAAAGGCCATAACGAGAACAATTGCTCCACCCACAATGAGGGCGGAACCCCAGATAAGATCAGTCCAGGCACAAGCCTTGAGGCCGCCGACAAATACGTATACTGCAGCTAGAGCAGCAATAAGCCAGCACATGGCGGTGAGGCTATTAAGTACAGGCACTTCGTTGTAGTACTCAGAAACGAATTTAGCGCCTGAGAAAATGACGGAGGAGGTAGTGACAAAGACCAAGGTCACAATAGCAGGTATCGCCATGGCTAAGCGGGCGACTCCATCGAATCGGTACTGAAGGAATTCAGGAATGGTATAGAGGCCAGCCTTGAGGAATTTAGGAAGGAACCAGAATGCAACGATAACAAGAGTAACTGCCGCAATCCATTCGTAAGAAGCAATCGCCATGCCCAACCAGTTCGCTGAGGAACCGGACATACCAACAAACTGCTCCGTGGAGATATTTGCTGCAATCAGTGAGAAACCTACTAGCCACCAGGTGAGGCCTCGTCCTGCTAGGAAATAATCTGCCGCTCCGCCTGAGTCTTTTGTTTTTTCTGTATCTTTACTTTTCCATATACCGAGTGCGATGACGCCTACGACGGCGCCGATGAATAATGTGACTTCTAGAATGTTCATAAGTGTTGTGTAATAATCTGTGTGTTATTGGCTCTTTGATGATTGAATGCTAATTGCGAGTTACATCTTGTTGTGTTTGATCGGGAAAAGGGAAAGATGCGAGGCCATCCACTGTCTGGCATGAATGGATTGCAAATGATTCTGCATACTCTGGCTGAAGTTTAGGATATTCTTTGAGAACGAGTGTTTCTAGTTCTGAATAGGCATCGGTGTAAATTAATGCGCCACTGGCTCCTTTATCACCTCCTCCTAACATTCTTTCTCCGAGTACACCATTGGCTTTTCTGGCAATATCACACATGCTTTCAAGCTCAGGTCCGCTGATTTTATAATCATCTCGTAGTCCATATCCGTCAGCTCTGAAGTTCGCTCCTACCGTGGCGATGTCGCCTCGGCTCCATGCGTCGATAGTTTCTTTAAATCGGTTCTGAGCCTCGTAGAGGTATTTGAGGAGGGGGAGGGACGTAAAGCCTGCCTCTGTGAGTAAGGCGCATGCTTTGGCATAGATTTCTGGATTAGAAATATCTGCTAGCGACTTAATGCCTAGTTTCTCAGACAAGAAATCTTTCATGGCATCGCATTCAGCACGCCTGATTTTGTAGGTCGATTTTTCGAGCCCTTCACGCACAGTGCCAGTGTCGAGGCTAACAATGCTGAAGGAGTCAGGATCGCCTCCAAAGGGGATGTGAGTGATTCTATCGAACTGGGGCTGGAAATAGGTGCCCATGCCTTGGCGCGCATAGTAAATCATGATTTGATCCAGTTTTCCGCAAGGCGAGCCAATATAGTCGTTTTCAACCATTTGAGCGAGATCGACTACTCGCATACTACCATCATCTTTGATGCCATTCACTTCAAAGAAGGTAAGTATGAGATTGATACAAAGAGAGGCTGAGCGTGACATGCCACCGCCTGGGATGTTGCCATAGATCACAGCGTCAAATCCTTTACTAATATGGTAGCCTTCTCGTCTCAGTATAGCTTCCACACCACGAGGAAACCGTTCCCAACTATTTTGGAGTGAGGTCGAGTTGGCGTCTTCACCGAGAGCAAAGTCGAGGACTCCATCATCGGCGAAATTTGCACTGTAAAGACGGATGCGCCCTAGTTGATTAGGTTTGAAGACCAGCCAGATGAAGCGGTTGGTACCAACGCCAAAAAGCTCCATGCCGTTGTAATCTCCGTGTTCTACGCCAAAGCAGAATCTTGAAGAACTGCGGCGTACCTGTCCACCAACGACATCGAGATTGCTGGTCTTAATAGCTTCATGAAGCTTTTGATATATTTTGCGGTCCACTGTTTAATGTGATGCTAAAGTGCTTTTATAATGTACTTCAGATAATTCTGAAAGTCTTTGAGATGCTTGCTCAGCTGTTAAGTCGCGCTGAGCATTGGCTAACATTTCGTATCCCACCATGAATTTCTTGACGGATGCTGAGCGTAGCAGCGGTGGATAGAAATGTGCATGGAGCTGCCAGTGATCGGAATTTTCGCTAAGAAATGGAGCTCCGTGCCAGCCCATTGAGTAAGGGAATGAAGTTTCAAAGAGGTTGTCATAACGTGTAAGTAAACGTTTCATGATTTCCGCCAAAGACTTTTTCTGCGACGTCGTGAGATCGGTCATACGGGCTGCGTGAAAGCGCGGGAGTAGCAGTGTCTCGAAAGGCCAAGTGGCCCAGTAAGGCACAACGACCAGCCAATCGTCATTGGATATGACGACGCGTTCATCTTTTTCCAGCTCAAGTTGTGCATAATCTAGTAAGAGATTACTCTGATTTTCGGCAAAGTACTTAGACAGCTGCGTGTCTTCTTTCGTAGCCTCATTGGGAAGAAAGCTGCTTGCCCAAATCTGTCCATGCGGGTGAGGGTTTGAGCAGCCCATAGACTCGCCTTTGTTTTCAAAAATTTGTACCCAAGGATATTTTTTTCCAAGCTCTTCAGTCTGCGTTTGCCAAAGATCAATGACTTGAGAAATCTCCCTGAGTTCCATCTCTGGTAGACTGAGGTCGTGACGTGGTGAAAAGCAGATGACGCGGCACTCACCGTGGGCTTCTTCGCTGCGAAGAAGTTTTTCATCGATCGTTAAATTTCCACCATCTTTGAGTAGTGCAGCAAAGTCATTTTTAAACACATAGGGGCCTGTGTAGGTGGGGTTTTGGTCACCGTTAACACGCTCATTTCCAGGGCAGAGGAAACACTTTTCATCATGCATAACTCGTTTGTCAGGAGCAGCTTTTTCTTGTGATCCTTGCCAAGGACGGGATGCTCTATGTGGAGATACTAGGATCCATTCACCTGTTAACTGATTGTATCTTCGGTGCGGTTCAGAGTTAATAGGCAACATTGATTTTGGGGTATTGATTTTTTTTTAAGTAATTAGGTGTTGTCTAGAATTAGACAATGGATTTAAATAACCCATGTAATATTAATGCTTAAGTGGCGACTATATCAAAAATGCGCTAATATACCACGTGATATTGAATCAATTTATTAATAAATAAGGTCATAAAAATGAAACGAATTGCAATTTTAGTTGAAACTTCGCTCGCCTCAGGGCGTGAGATATTAAGAGGTATTTCGCGTTATTTGGATGAGCGACCTGATTGGTCAGTATTCCAGCATGTAGGCCCTCTAGGGGTTATGGAACCTGCTTCCATAGAGCATTGGGAAGGTGACGGGATTATTGCACGTATCAACGATCAAAAGATGTTAGACCTGATCACCTCTAAAAACCTCCCTGTCATAGATATATTGGGCAACGTAGAATCATCTCCGTTTCCCGTATTTAAGACCAATGATGTTTTGGTCGGTCAGACTGTGGCAGAGCATTTTTTGACAAACGCACACAGAAACCTAGCTTTCGTAGGCTTGGAAAACGAGCCTTGGTCGTTAGAGAGAGAAAAAGGATTTTGTAAGGAGGCGTCTAGCCGTCAGATCGATGTCAAAAAACTCCATTTGAAACAAGGTCAGCTGGATTACAGCGGAACAGAAGCTGACTTTGAAGAGATCAAGTCTTGGCTATCAACTTTATCAACTCCCGTAGGAGTTATGGTTGCAAGCGATCAATTTGCGCCTGTTCTATTTGAAGCCTGTCACAGGCTAAATCTCTCAATTCCAGAGCATGTGAGTGTAGTGGGCGTTGATAACGATAGTCCCTTTTGCCACCTTTGCAGGCCTCGCTTAAGTAGTGTAGAGCCTGATCACGAGCGTGTCGGATATGAAGCAGCGAAAGCTCTAGGTCTTCTTATGAATGAGGAAACTCTGCCCGATCAGCTTTTCGAAGTACAAACGATGACCCTGCATCAAAGGTTGTCGAGTGACCTTCTCGTAGTTGAGGATGATAGTATTCGCAAAGCCTTGGAATATATTCGCAAGCATGCTGTAGACTCGCCTAATATTGATGAGGTTGCGGTAATTGCTGGGCTTTCTCGTAGCGTGTTACAGCGCCGTTTCCGTCAGCAACTCAATAGAACGGTTGGTGATATCATTATGAATGAAAAGCTCAGACTTGCTCGAGAGATGTTAAGTCAGACGAATTTACCGATATCTCAGATTGCCGAACGTAGTGGTTTTAATTGTCAGGAATACATGAATCACGTTTTCAAAATGCATCTTAATACAACACCGAGAAGGTATCGTCTCGGTCTATGACACAAGGAGATAGCGGTTAGAATAGCTTGATAAATAATAATTTCATAATGAATACTATTTCGATCACCCAAGCAAATTGGGGAACAACGCAGACAGGTAAGCCTGCTAGTATTTACACATTCAAACATCCAAGTGGGATGCAGGCGAGAATCTCCAACTACGGAGCCGCTTTGATATCACTTCACGTACCTGCAGTGGATGGAA
This sequence comes from Akkermansiaceae bacterium, assembly GCA_051252195.1. Lineage (GTDB taxonomy): Bacteria > Verrucomicrobiota > Verrucomicrobiia > Verrucomicrobiales > Akkermansiaceae > Oceaniferula. Next base: position 43,207 of record JBPOGD010000005.1, read on the forward strand.
CCCTTAAAGATGTGGTACTAGGTTATGACAACCTGACAGATTATGAACAAAACAATCCGTATTTAGGTGTCGTAGTAGGGCGTATTGCGGGTCGTCTGACAGGTGCGACCTTTACGGAAAATGAAGAGTGTTATCAGCTTAATAAAAATGAAGGTGCCAACCACCTTCATGGAGGAAGCAATAGTCTATCACACAATATTTGGGAAGCTGAAGTCGTGGATGATACCTTAGAGTTAAGTTATTTGAGTCCTGCCAAATCAGGTGGATACCCAGGGAATGTGCATATTTCGGTTTCTTATAGGATTACCGATAAGATGGAACTTGAGATATCTTATTTTGCGAAAACTGATGCTCTAACACCTCTAAGTTTGACTAATCATTCCTATTTCAATCTTGCAGGAGAGGGTGGCCCCTCAGTCTTAAATCAGCGAGTACAAATACTCGCTGACGAATATGTGCCCAGTTTAGAGGATGGCACTCTAACGAATGAGCGCATGGCGGTTGTTTCTGGTGGCAATGATTTACGAGAAATAAGCGTCTTAGGAGACAATATAGATAGGATCGATCGTCAACACGGCGATAATTACATCTTGAGGTCATATGATCCGAGTAAGAAAACTCCGCGCCTAGCAGCAAGACTACTAGCTTCTGACAACAGTTTGGGAATGAACGTAATGACAACGGAGGCTTGTCTCCAGTTTTACACGAGTCGCTACATGGACGAAGGGGTAATAGGAAAAAACCAGAAACCTTATCCTGTTTACTCAGGTCTGTGCTTTGAATGTCAGGGTTACCCTAATCAGCCGAACGCACGCGATTTTCCAAGTATTTTTATTAAGCCAGACGAAAACTATCGTCAAAAAACAGTCTATCAGTTTTTTGTGCCTGAATGATGTGTGTCCGACTGAATCAGTTTTTCGATAGCCTAGACCTTCTTGCTGAATTTGTAGATAGCTATAGCGCCAATCAAGATGGCTGAACCGATGATCATTCCCCAACTGAAGTCAGGAAAAGGCCATTCTGAGTGATCACCTGTCTCGGGGTGCGTGTGACCTGGTAAACCTGGATGAGCGAGGAGGGAAGTGCTAGTAAGAGCGAGTAAGCTTGCGATGCGAATAATAGTTGATTTCATGGCTTGATATTTACTTGAAAATTAGAGTTTGCGGAAGCTCATTTTTAGGAGTGGTAGGTGAGCTTGGATGATTTCTCTGAAATGAAGGGTCGCTTTCTTGAGAAGAAGGCTAGACGGGGAGATGATGCGGATAACTCCAAGTTCGGGGCTGAGCAAAGAAGCTCCATGGTGTGAGTTATTTTCAGCAAGATTTACACCATTCTGAAGATTTGTGATGACTTTTTCGGTGTCTTTACCAGCGATCCATATGGCACCATAATAGCAGCTTTCCCAATCTGGTACTTCGAGTGGCCATCGTCCGCTAGAAGGTGATAGAACACAGCGCTCTTTGGCGATGAGGCTTCCGGATTGGTGGATCTCAAGGCGGGTTTCGAGGCGACGGAAAGTGTAGTTTTCTCCGTGAGCGATCCTTCCTGGGGCGAGAGAGTCAAAGAAAACCATCGTAGCATTCTCCTCGAGATGGATCACGGTGGTCTGCACAACGTCAGAGTCCTTTTGTGGGATAATAATCTCTGGCCAAAAGTCGAGCCACGCGTTTCTGCCAAGACAAAATTCCTGCGTAATGTGTGCCCGACCTTCAGGCATAGTGTGATATCGTGTCGCGCTTGGAGAGGTAAGCGCGACTTGTGCGTGGTCAGATATTTCAACCATCATCCCGAGGCTGTCGCCACTGAAGAGTCCAGCGGTGGGATTGACGAGTTGGAGTCCCAAGACGCCATCGTTCCAGTAAGGTTTGCTGATGGAGCAGAGTCCACCTGCCTGCCGCTTCGCTAGAATCGTGCGGTTGCGTGATTCATCGTAAGTGAATTGAAGGTGGACTTGGGACTGGATGCTACCGTTCATATTGTAGAAGAGCTTTTTAAGCTCTTTGAGATAAGGGGAATAATTGTCACAAGGTAGGGATTTTGTTGTTAGATCCATAAAGAGCTTGGAAAGCTCTTTTACAACTACATCACATCAGTAAATAGTACCTCACGGTCAAACCATGCATAGAGCTCGTCGAGACAGACGCCGTTTCTCAGGTCAGTCATCAGGAAGGTTTTACTACCGCGTTTCGCTGAGCAGTCCTGGCGCATTTGATCGACGTCTGCCCCTACGTACTGGGCGAGTTCTACTTTATTAACGAGTAGAAGATCGGAGGTGACAATAGCAGGGCCTCCTTTGCGAGGTATGTCATCGCCCTCGGTGACGTCGATGACATAGATAAAAATATCAGCCAGCTCGGGGGAAAATACTGCCGTGAGATTATCGCCACCACTTTCGATGAGGATCAGCTCCAAGCCTGGGAAGCGTTGTTCCATTTCAGCTACTGCATCAAGGTTCATCGAAATATCATCGCGGATGGCTGTGTGTGGACAGCCACCTGTTTCGACGCCCATAATACGCTCTTCGGGCAAAGCACCGTGGCGGATAAGCATCTTGGCATCTTCCTTCGTGTAAATATCATTAGTGATCACCGCCATATTTCGGCTACTACCATAGTTTTGGCAGAGCTTGAGACAGAGGGTCGATTTTCCTGAACCTACAGGACCACCGATGCCTACGCGGATTGCTTTTTTGTTTGAGTTACTCATGTTGGATTCAATTAGGAAATAAATAATCGGGCAGCCGTATGTTCGTGCTGAGAGGCGGCGATGTCCCAGATGGGATTAAAGCTGCCGATGTCGTTGAGTGGTAGGTTTTTAGCAAGTTCGAGTTGTGATGAGATATTTTTCAGCGCGTCGTGGAGAATTTCTTGAGTAGCCGCGGGTCCGATGGGTAGAAGTTTCAACGCAGCTTGGAGGAGGGCGGAGAATGTTTGATATGCCATTGACCATAGGGCTGCCATGACGGGAGCTTTTTCTTGCGCGTAGAGCGCACCAAGTACGATGGGTGACTGCTGGTGAGGTAGATCCATTTCTTCGAATCCTGCCCATGTTTTACTGTAAATATTAGCCTGCTGGCGGCCAATGCGTGATGCAGCTTCCCGAAGCTGGCGAGTGGGGCGAAGGGCGAAGGAGAGTTGGTCGAGTTCCTTGAGAAGTTTTGTGTTTCCATCTATTGCGGCATCGTGAGCATGGGCAGTAAGTGGCAAATCGATGTGCGTAAGGGCGGTAGTGACATCTCGTTTGAGAAATCTTCGCAGCGTTTCCTTGTCGTGGACAATACCCATCTGACAAACACCTTCCAGCCCGAAGGAGTGGGCGTAGGCACCTACAGGTAGTGCACTGTCAGAGAAGTGCAGCACGCGGGCGATCCAGTCGAATTCAGATGGGGGAGGTGTTGTCATGTAAAGTGGTGTGACCGTCTCAATCATGATTTGAGTTATCGCAGAGCGCAAATGGCGATGTTGTCTGAGCGGTTTTGATTCTTGTTGTCGTAAACTGAAAGAGCATTTTGGTCATGACAGAGAAGTGTGTGCTAAATTTTGCTAATGTTGGTGGCTGTGCATTTTGCAGCGGAAAATATCATGTCGGTAGGTGTAGGGGATACCTATTCTGTCGAGCGAGGCGGCGAGAGTAGGGAGCTTTTCTAGAATGATGACGTCGGGGCGAATTTCGACAGGCAAGTGTTGATTCCCTAAATACCAGCCTACTTTAGCCGCCATTTCGGTAGTTTTGGGAAGACTGATGACGAGAACGTCCTCGGGAATTTGCTCGATTTTATAGGCAGTTCCAGCGGCTGTTTTTAGGAAGGCGGCATCTGGAACGGGAGCTTCTAGATCAACAGCAAGCTCGGTTCCATCCTCGGCAAGAGCGCGCCAGCGACGCTTGTAAAGGGTGTGGCGGTCGACTTTGACGATACCAAATTCAGCCGCTTCAGTGATCGTTTCTCTGATGAGGACGGCCATGTGCTAGAATAAGAAATACCTCTGCGCGAGTGGCAGTATGGACATCGGCTCGCAGGTGAGATGATCACCATCTGCCATGACGGTATAAGTTTCAGGATCGATCTGGATGTCTGGACAGCTGTCGTTGAGTACCATATCGGACTTTGTAACCTTACGGGTATTACCGATGGGGACAAGACGTTTGGCGACGTTGATCTCAGCGGCGAGCCCGTTATCTAGCGACTGCTTACTGACGAATGTTACGCAAGTTTGTGCGCGGGCTTTGCCGTGAGCAGCGAATTGGGGGCGGTAAAAAGTAGGCTGAGGAGTAGGGATGGAGGCATTGGGATCACCCATATTAGCCATCGCAATCATACCGCCTTTTAAAATGAGCTCTGGCTTCACACCAAACATCATGGGTTTCCATATGACCATATCAGCGAGTTTTCCAACCGTCAGCGAACCGACCTCTTTAGCGAGACCGTGGGTAAGGGCAGGGTTGATGGTGTATTTGGCGATATAGCGGAGCACGCGAAAGTTATCGGCAGCGGGGTGGGAATCACTTTCAAGTTTGCCAAACTGCACTTTCATCTTGTGCGCCGTCTGCCAGGTGCGAGTGAGTACTTCCCCAACGCGGCCCATGGCTTGGCTATCGGAAGAAATCATAGAAATGGCACCGCGGTCGTGAAGAATATCTTCGGCTGCGATGGTCTGTGGGCGAATTCTTGATTCAGCAAATGCTACGTCCTCAGGGATTTTTGAATCGAGGTGGTGACAGACCATTAGCATGTCGAGGTGCTCATCAATGGTATTGATGGTGAATGGTCGAGTCGGGTTAGTCGATGAAGGGAGTACGTTCTGGTGCGAACAAACTTTGAGAATGTCTGGTGCATGGCCGCCACCGGCGCCCTCTGAGTGATAGGTGTGGATAGTTCTGCCGCCGATGGCTGCAAGTGTATCTTCGAGATAACCAGATTCGTTAAGTGTATCGGTATGAATAGCGACCTGAACGTCCATTTCATCAGCTACGTCAAGACAGGTGCTGATTGCAGCAGGGGTAGTTCCCCAGTCCTCGTGAAGCTTGAGTCCGATGGCACCTGCCATGATCTGCTCGCGCAGTGGTTCGTGAGTGGCGCAGTTTCCTTTGCCGAGAAATCCTAAGTTGACTGGGTATTCGTCAGCCGCTTCAAGCATGCGGTGAATATTCCATTTTCCAGGGGTACATGTCGTTGCATTGGTTCCTGTGGCAGGGCCTGTTCCTCCGCCAAGCATGGTAGTGACGCCGCTGGCAATGGCTTCATCAATCTGCTGCGGGCAAATGAAGTGAATGTGGGAGTCAATACCGCCAGCGGTAACGATAGATCCTTCACCTGCAATAACCTCAGTGCCAGCACCGATGATCATGGAGTCCATTTCCCCCGTTTCTGGATCAGGAAATTGTGAGCCAATACCGTCTTGAATATCAGGGTTGCCTGCGTGACCGATGCCCACGATACGACCTGCGCGGATACCAATATCGGCGCGGATAATACCCACTTCAGCATCAATAATAAGAGCGTTTGTTACGACGCAGTCGAGCGATTCAGCATCGAGCGCGGTTGATGACTGTCCCATCCCATCACGGATGACTTTGCCACCGCCAAATTTCACTTCATTTCCGTAGCCACCGTTTTCAGCGATGAGGTCGCGCTCGACTTCGATAAAGAGTTCCGTGTCGCCGAGGCGGACTTGATCGCCAACGGTAGGGCCATAGTGCTCAGCGTATTGTTTGCGAGTGAGTTTCATGATTTAAAGTGTGGAGTTATCCGTATTTTGAATTAAAGGCTACCGTTGATCTGGGCGTTGAATCCCCAGACCTCGCGTTTTCCGGCTAGGGCTACGAGGTCAACCTCCCGTTCATCACCAGGTTCGAATCTTACCGCTGTGCCAGCGGGGATATTGAGGCGGAAGCCACGGGCAGTGTCGCGCTCGAAGGTGAGAGCTGAGTTTACCTCATAGAAATGGTAATGGCTACCGATCTGAATAGGGCGATCACCTGTGTTGGCTACGACGATGGTTTTAGTTTCTAGACCGACGTTGGCATCGAGGTCAGGACCGTCTTTGGGGATGATTTCTCCAGGGATCATAGTGGTGAAGTGGTGGTTTAGAAACTTACTGAATAGGGTTATGAACAGTGACGAGTTTGGTGCCGTCGGGGAAGGTGGCTTCGGCTTGGACCTCGTGGATCATTTCGGGAATACCTTCCATGACGTCGGCGCGTGAGAGAATGCGGGTGCCCTCGTCCATGAGCTGAGCGACGGTTTTGCCATCGCGAGCACCTTCGAATATTTCGTAGGTGATGATGGCGATAGCTTCGACGTAGTTGAGTTTCAGTCCGCGCGCTTGACGACGGCGAGCGAGGTCAGCTGCGACGACGACCATGAGCTTTTCTCTTTCTCGGGGTGTGAGGTGCATGATTTTTTGAAAAGTTTAAACAGAAAGGTACTGACCAATAATTTCATCAGATAGCTCGGAGATGACTCCATTTTTGACAATTGAGCCGCGTTCCATGATGTAAAAATGATCGGATACTTCTTTAGCAAAATCGAGGTATTGTTCCACTAAAAGGATTGTCATGTTGTGATTTTTCTTCAGATATTGGATCGCGTCGCCAATTTGATCGATAATGGATGGCTGAATGCCCTCGGTGGGCTCATCGAGCAGGAGAACTTCGGGGTTGGTGAGGAGTGCTCTGCCAATGGCGAGCTGCTGCTGCTGCCCACCAGAGAGAACTCCACCTTTGCGGTTTTTCATTTCTTTGAGCACTGGAAAGAGTTCGTAAACTTCATCGAGACGTCCGAGCGCAGATTTCCCCTGAATGCTAATGCTGACTTTGAGGTTTTCCCAGACGGTGAGATTGGCGAAGATATCGCGCCCTTGGGGGACGTAGCCAATGCCGTTGCGCGCACGTTTCTCAGTGCTGAGATGGTTGATCGACTCGCCACGCATAGTGATTTCACCGGAGGTAGTTTTTGCGACATTCATAATAGCGCGCAGCGTGGTGGTTTTGCCAACGCCATTCCGCCCGAGGAGTGAGATAACACTGTTTCTGGGAAGCTGCATGTTAACGTCACGTAAAATGAGAGACTCATCGTAGCTGACATTGAGCTTTTTGAGTTCAACTATAGGGCTGTCTTCAGAGTTGTTCATATAATGGGATGTAGTTTTAGATTTTTGACAGGATCGATGAGATTAACAGGATTTTCTTCATGCAGGGGGATTCTACCAAAAATGTCATTTTTGAGTCTCCAATGATCTTGATTCTATCAGGGAGAAGTCGATTATTCATGCTTTGCTCTTCCTAGGTAAACTTCCTTCACCTTTGGATCGTTCGCGACTTCTGAGAAGGTGCCTTCTTTGAGTACGTGGCCTTGGTGCAGAACGGTAACTTTGGTGGCAATTTGACGAATGAAGACCATGTCGTGCTCGACAACCATGATGCTGTGCTTACCAGCGAGACTGAGGAGTAGCTCACCAGTACGTTCCGTTTCCTCATCGCTCATTCCTGCAGCAGGTTCATCGACCAGCAGGATCTGGGGTTTCTGGATGAGTAGCATGCCGATCTCTAGCCACTGCTTTTGTCCGTGGGAAAGGCTGCCAGCTTGTTCAGAGCGGGAGTCTTTGAGTCGGATCAGCTCGAGGGTTTCATCAATGAGTGCAGAGTCTGCGGCACTTTCTTTGTAAAAGAGGTTTTTGAATACACCACGGTTTAGGTTCAAGGAGAGCAGGAGGTTGTCGTAGACAGTGTGCTGAGTATAGACGGATGGCGTTTGGAATTTGCGGGAAATTCCGAGTCGGTTTATCTCATATTCACGTAGCTTGGTGAGATCGAGATCATGGCCGTCATTTTTATGATAAGTCAGTGAGCCGGTATCAGGTCGGGTGCGCCCCGTGATGAGATCCATGAAGGTGCTTTTCCCTGCGCCATTGGGGCCGATGATCGTGCGTAGTTCGCCTTCGCCGAGATAGAAGTTGAGGTCATTGATCGCCTTAAAGCCGTCGAAGGATTTGTGTACGCCTTCGATGGAAAGTACGAGATCGGTATCGCGATAAAGAGGAGTGTGTAAACTAGACATATTTTTCAGTTGGTAAGTAGTTCCTAGTTTGATGAGTTGGTGAGAACCTCTTCTTTCGAAGGATTCGAGAGAGAACTGAGTTTAGCTTTGATTTTTTTCCAGAGACCGACGATGCCATCAGGCATAAAGAGAACGACGAGGACGAAAATAATGCCGAGAATGAGAATCCAGTGGTCGGGGTAAGCTCGCGATGCCCAGCTTTTGAGGAAGTTCACCAGAATAGCACCGATGACCGGACCCCACTTGCTGCCTCTGCCGCCGAGTGCGACCCAGACGACGATGTCGAGGCCTTTGGTTGGCCACATTTCGCTGGCGTTAATAATGCCTGCCTGAGGAACGTATAATGCTCCAGCGGCACCTGCAATCATGGCGCTCACAGTAAATATGAATACTTTAAAGTGAGTCGTAGAGTATCCTGAGAAGCGAACGCGATTTTCCGAGTCACGAATAGCTTGCTGGATTTTTCCAAATTTTGTTTGTAAAATCCAAGCAATAAACCAGTAGACGAGAGCGAGTAGTGCTGCTGAAGCGAGGAAGAGATTTCTTGTCGTCGATTCTTCGTTGATATCAGCACCGAGAATAAACTTGAAATCGGTAAAGCCATTATTCCCACCAAAGCCAAATTCATTTCTGAAAAAGAGAAGTGCTGCGGCATAAGTGAGAGCTTGGGTTAAGATTGAAAAGTAGACACCCTTAATACGGGATCTGAATGCGAGTACGCCGAAGACAAAACCAACAATACCAGGGACGACCAGTGCGCCAATGATGGCGACGACAGGATGTTTGAATGGTACCCAGTAGGCGGGAAGCTTGGTGATTCCCATGAAGTCCATAAAGTCGGGAAGATCTGTTTTATAGACAGGGTCTATGCCAATGTTAAGCATCAGATACATGCCAAAGGCATAGCCGCCTAAAGCAAAGAAGAGACATTGACCTAGGCAAAGTAGTCCAGTGTAACCCCAGAGCATATTTAGGCTGATTGCAAGAACAGCATAGCAGAGGTACTTTCCCCATACGCCGAGAGTGAAGCTGGAGAAGTGGAACACTGAGCCTTCGGGGGCAAAGGCATTGCCTAAACTGAGGAAGAGGACGAATGTCAGCAGAAGCCCCATGAAGGTGATATCCGACTTATCTTTGAGAAGAGAGTTCATGTTGTTATAAAATGAAATGTAAAAAAGAGTGGATCAATCGTCGAGGCTTCTTGAGCGCGATGGGAATATGCCGCCCGGCTTAAACTGGAGAAAGATAATGATCATAAAGAGAACCGTGATTTTCCCCATCACAGGACCAAAGAGAGGCTGGAGGCACTGATCAATTACGCCGATGCCGAGCGATGAAATGGCGGCACCGAAGAGATTTCCAACTCCACCAACGACAACGACCATGAAGCTATCGACGATGTACGTGCTTCCCATTGATGGCCCGACGTTTCCTATTTGAGAAATGAAGGCTCCAGCAAGTCCTGCTAATCCAGAACCGAAAGCGAAGGTGAGCATGTTGACTCTGCCAGAAGGAACGCCGAGCGCACTTGCCATAGCTCGATTCTGCATGGTGGCGCGTACGTGCAGACCCCAATTGGTTTTGTTCATGAGCAGCCATGTGACAAATATGAGCAAAATAGCGCAGCCGATGACGAGTAGCCGGTTGTAAGACATGGAAACACCCATAAGGTGGTAGCTTCCTGAGAGCCACTCGGGTGAAGAAACGGAGACGTTGGAGGCGCCGAATTGGAATTTAAAAACTTGCTGAAGCACCATGGAAACACCCCACGTAGCGAGGAGGGATTCGAGGGGACGTGAGTAGAGGAACTGAATAAGGCCTTTTTCGAGGATGGCACCTGCAATGGCTGCGATAAGAAAGGAGGCAACAAGTGCCACGACGAAATACCAGCCGAAAGGTCCGCTAGCTTCACCGTATTTTTCAGCAAATATGTTTTGAATCCAGTAAGTTGTATAGCCGCCGATGGCGATGAATTCACCATGAGCCATATTGATCACGCCCATCTGACCGAAGGTGATGGCAAGCCCGTACGAAACCAGAAGCAGAACGGCACCTAGGCTCAGGCCACGGAGCAGTGTTCCAGCCCAGTCGACGAATTTTTGGTGTTGATCAATTTTCTGGTAAGCGACTTTTATTGCAGCGAGGATTTCAGGTGAGGTGCCAGATTCTTCATACTGTTTTTCCGTAGTTTCGAGGAAACCACGACCTGAGAAGGATTTCATGTCACCTATGTTTTTTACGGCAGCCAATATTTCCTCGTCAGTGCCGTTGGTGAGTTGAGAAATACTGATCGCAAGGACAAAGGCCTCTTTGACTTTTTTGTCGGTCTGCTGGGAGAGCTTCTCTTTTAAAATATCGAGGTACTCAGGGTTTTGGCTATCGCCAAGCCTCTTGGCTGATTCAATGCGCTCGTCGAGATCGGGAGAGTTGAGATGGATAAGGGTGACAACACGTTGGAGGCTTTTTCTTAGGCTACGAGAAGCGCGGTTTTTCTTAGGTTCCGTGGAGGGAGTAAACTTTCTGCCGTCAATAAGCTGTGTATATGAGGTGTCATCCATTTCCATGAGGACAATAACTCCTTCGCTAGAGCCATCTTCAATGGTGCTTATTTTACCACCACGCCACGCTGCGACAACTTGCTCGATGATTTTATCGCTCTGGTTGGATAGTTTGGCGATGATTTCAGCCTCCTGAGTTTCATCTCCAGTAATGAGCTCGACGAGAAGTTTTCTGGACTCGCTATCGGCAGGTGCCGCATGGAGGTTTACCATGAAAAGAGCTTGAGAAATTATAGCAATGAGAAGGAGTTTGATGGGTGCCGGGGGGGAATGTTTCATAAGAATGAAGGGCGTGTATCGAGGTGCGTGAAAAGATTTCTGATAATAGTCATGAAATCTATAGGTTAGCTGGAAGCTGAAAGCTCGAGAGAGTCTAAGGAGTCGAGATGGCAACCTTGCCAATAGAAGATCAAAGCATCAGAGCATTCGTTAGTATCAATACAGATAAATCTTCCATGTTGTCAAAAAAACAAAATGTTAGAATGCATAGGTACTCAAAAATTTAGCTAGCCTCCGAACAACGGAGGCTAGCTAATTAATTTTTGTGTGTTACAAAAAAGAATCAATCACAGGTGATTACTTCTTAAATGTGCCTTTAAGGAAAGGCTCACCGTAGACATCCTCGAATGACTCAAGGATTTCGAATTGACCATTCTCAAGAGTCTCGCCGATGTAGACGTTTTTAGTGAGGTGGTGATTCTCTTGGCTAGTTACCTTACCATTAGGACCTACAAAGCTTACACCTGACTTGAGTGCTTCCATGACCTTTTCAGGATCAAATGTACCCGCTTTTTCAACGGCTGCTTTCCAGATGTAAACGCCATTGTAAGAAAGAACCATTGGTGAACATGTCACACGGTCTTTTTTCTCAATACCAGCTACGTCTGTCTTTTCAAGCCAAGCTTGGAAGTCAGTAACGAACTTTTTGTTCTCAGGAGTATCGAGTGACATGAAGTAACTCCAACAGCCGAGGTGTCCAACTAGGTCCTTGGCAGGAAGTGAACGGAACTCGTCTTCTGATACAGAGTAAGAAACTACAGGACAATCTTCTGATGTAAGACCTGAAGCCGCGAACTCCTTGAAGAATGGAACGTTAGCATCACCATTGATGGTGCTGATAACACATGCTTCACCAGAGGCTGAGAACTTCTTGATATCAGCAACGATTTGCTGGAAGTCACTGTGACCGAATGGTGTGTAGTTACCTGCAGAGATAACTTCACCAGCTTCGTTTTTACGAAGACCACCACCAATGTTTTCTACAGGAATTCCCTTAGAAAGGAGGTATTCAAAGAGAACAAGGTTTGTTGTTTGTGGGTAAACATAGTCGGTACCAATAAGGTAAAACTTCTTGAAGCCTTCTTTGAGAAGGTAATCAACAGCTGGGATAGCCTGCTGATTGACGGCTTCAGCTGTGTAGAAGATATTGGGTGACATTTCTTCGCCTTCATACTGAACAGGGTAGAAGAGGAGATTCTTATGTTTCTCATAAACAGGAAGAACAGACTTACGTGAAACAGAAGTCCAACAACCGAATGTTACGACAGTCTTGTCCTGTACGATAAGTTGCTCAGCCTTCTCTGCGAAGAGAGGCCAATCAGAAGCACCATCGGCTACGACAGGCTCGATTTGTTTCCCAAGAACACCACCAGCGGCATTGATCTCGTCGAAAGTGAATAAAAGAACGTCACGGAGTGAAGTTTCTGAGATGGCCATGGTGCCACTCAATGAGTGAAGCACGCCAACTTTAACGGTGTCTTCAGCGTTAGCAAGGCTGAGGCCTGTTGTTACACAGGCCGCAGCAGCTAACATCTTTTTAAAAGATGATTTCATAATTTGGAGCAGTTTTATGATACGGAATTCAGCTTAATTAGAAGCTAAAAGAAACGCCTGCATTTGCAGTGAGAAAATCTTCGTCAGCGTTACCTGTTACATCACCATCAGTTGTGTAGTATGTTACGCCGAAGTTAAGAGATGTTGCATCAGTGAGAGTATAGCTGCCTTGAAGACCGATCGATGCAAAACCATAGCCATCTTCATCAGTATGGAATTCGTCAAGTGCAAAGCCAACTGCTACAGGGATAGAAACGCTGAAACAGTCATTTACATCAAAACCATGTCCTGCACCTACGACTAGATAAGTACCTTCGTTACCACCTAGGCCTGGACCTGCGTCAAGACGATGGTGTAGTGTAATAGAAGGAGCAAACATTACGTCGAATGAAACGCCAAGGTCAAGGATCTCCTCTGAGTCACCAGCATACTGCCAATTTTGGAATGTAGCACTATATGTTACAATACCAGATGTGTAAGAAAGTCCAAACCAGATGTCAGTTTCAACAGTTTCAAAGTCACTTGAAGCATTGTCGTTTACGTCGAGCCAAAAGCCTGTGCTGAATGTAAGCGCATCACTGATTGCGTAGTCGATACCTACTGAAGGGTTGAATGTAGGAGCATCAGTTAGGCTGTCACCAGCGCCCCATACGTCTGAACCGTATGAGATGAAGTGAGAATTGTAATCAAGTGATACAGAACCAGAAAGTTCACCTGCTGTTGCCGAACCAGTAGCGATTGTCGCTGCACCGAGTGCAGTGAGTAGTTGTAGTTTGTTTTTCATTATGTTTATTATGGTGTGTTATTAACGGTCACATCCAATCAATTGGAGGTTACAATTAAAGTTAAGCTTTCCGAAGCAGCTTTCATGCCAAATTTGCTAGTTAGTGCTCGGAAATCGGAAAGAAGATATTTTTTTTGACAGAATTGTCACTCAAAAAGAACATGAGTTAGATTGTTAGATAGTGTTCTGACATAGGATGCTGGGAATGAGAGCAAAGAAAGCTCAATCCAAGATATCAGAGACATGAGCGATAAGCGTGGTGAATTTTTGGTTTAGCCACCAAGTTTCAAAAGATAGCGCTTAAGGCTATAATTTACTTTTCCAGTTTTTTACTTGATTTCTAACATTGTCAATGCTCGGCGCACCAGCATTGGTACGTGCAGCGAGGGCTGTCTCCAAATCAAAGACATTTTTGGCATCGGCACCGTAATACTCAGAAACTTTTGTGAGATCAAGTTGATCAAGGGGAGTTTTAGTTTCTACACTGAGGGCAACTGCTTTTCCTACAAGCTCGTGGGCATCACGAAAAGGAACGCCATTTTTGACAAGGTAGTCAGCTAAGTCAGTAGCAAGAAGCATTGGGTCTGAGGCTGCAGCTTGGCAGGTCTCTACATTAATGCTCATCTCATTGATCATCTCCGTATTAACGCGTAGCGCCAGCTTCAGGGTGTCGATTGAATCGAAAAGAGGTTCTTTGTCTTCCTGTAGATCGCGATTGTAAGTGAGTGGTAGTCCTTTAGCGGCTGTGAGAAGGGCAATGAGATTGCCGTACAGTCTGCCAGTTTTACCACGTGTAATCTCGCACACATCAGGGTTTTTCTTCTGCGGCATTAGTGAGGATCCAGTTGTGTGCGCATCGGAGAGTGTGACAAATCCGAACTCGGTGCTACACCAGAGGATGAGGTCTTCTGAGAGACGCGACATGTGGGTGCCAATGAGTGCCATGTCGAAGAGGAACTCAGCGATGTAATCGCGATCTGAGATGGCGTCCATGGAGTTTGTGCTTACGGATGTGAAACCCAACTCTTGGGCGATTTGTTCGCGATCAAGATTGATCGTTGATCCAGCTAGAGCACCTGAGCCGAGTGGACAGACGTTGAGCCGCTTTTGGCATCCGTAGAGGCGTGATTTATCGCGCTGGAGCATTTCGACATAGGCGAGGAGGTGGTGGCCGACAGTTACGGGCTGACCTCGCTGAAGGTGGGTATAGCCAGGAATAACAGATGCTGCATTTTCTTCTGCCTGTTTGAGTAGGGCAGATTGTAAATCGGTAAGCTGTGAAATAAGCTGGGTGATCTCCTCACGGCAGTAGAGGCGGGTATCGGTGGCGACCTGGTCGTTCCGTGAGCGCGCCGTGTGGAGTTTGGCTCCTGGGGCACCAATGCGTTTGGTGAGAGCTGACTCAATATTCATATGGATGTCCTCGAGCTCGATGGAGAAGTCAAATGTTCCCGCGTCGATTTCTTTCTCGATTTCACGTAAACCTGCTTCAATAGCAGCAAACTCCTCGTTGGTAAGTAAGCCAGCCTTAACCTGTGCCCGTGCATGAGCGATCGAGCCCGCAATATCGTGTTTATATAAACGCCAATCATAGGAGATAGATTCTCCATATTGTTGAACAAGATCAGCAGTAGCTATAGCAAAACGTCCTTTCCACATGCGGCTGTCATAGCCTTGATCTGTGAATTTGGAAACTATCTTTTCGTATTCGGCCTAATCCATATTTTAGAAGTGAAGAAAAAAGGAATGTCTTTGTTGTAAGAGACGATGACGCATGAGCGCATAGCTTCTTATTTGAAGATGTATAAAATAACGGCAAGGGCATGACAGGCACTGCCACCGAGCACGAAGAGATGCCAGATAGCGTGGTTAAAAAGTAGTTTTTTCCACACGAAAAAAACAACGCCTCCCGTGTAGCTAAGTCCCCCCGCAACCAGCAAGACAAGCCCGCCCATATCGAGAGCCTCATAGATCGGCTTAATGGCAAAAATAGCAAGCCAACCCATGAGCACATAAATTGCAGTGGAGATCCAGTGCTCTCGATTGTTCTTCATCAGGGCTTTAGTGAGAATACCTCCGATAGCCATCGCCCAAACAATACCAAATAAAGTCCAGCCCAAACCACCGCGAAGAGTTACCAAAGTGAGCGGCGTGTAAGTGCCGGCAATGAGAAGATAAATAGCTGAGTGATCGAGAATTTGGAACACGGACTTCACCCTCAGTCCGCTAAATGAGTGGTAGAGTGTCGATGAAATATAGAGAAGAAAAAGAGTACTGCCAAAAATGGTTCCGCTAGTTATTTTCCATGGGTCGCCATCAGCTAAAATAATCATGAAAACTAGAGCCACGACGCTGAGCGTAGCTCCAATAGCATGAGTAATCATGCTTGCGAGTTCCTCCGCCTTCGATTCACAGAGAGGTGAGCGCTCCTTGATCCTTATATTGATAGTCATATCGGCACTTAGAGTCGCTGTTTAGGAAGACGTTTGCCGCTGACACGCGCTGCGATGAGATTGTCACATCTGCCATGGAGGCGCAGTTTTTCGCAACAGGCTTCGATCTTGAGTGTCTGGCGTTCTGGTCGGAAACCTAATCTTCTCGCGGCACAATCGTTCATCAGTTGAATGTGAGAGTCCTCGAATTCGAGAACCTTTCCACAATCAATACATACGAGGTGATTGTGTGCAGGGCTTTCGACAAAGTTGGGATCATATGTTTTCTGATCGTCACCGAGATCTATTTCATGAAGTAAGCCAGCTTCCTCAAGTAGTGAAATGGTGCGGTAAACGGTAGCCCGGGAAGTTCTGATCTGAGTTTTGCGGATACGGTCCCATATTTCATCAGCGTTGAAATGCTCATCAGAAGCAAAGATCGCCTCCACGATGGCATTTCGTTGAGGTGTATTTCTTAAGCCCTTGCCTTGAATAAAGCTGTGTAAACGTGCTTCTATAGTCGCATCCATGATTTGTATGCTATCTAATCATCTCCTTGGTGGCTATTTGGAAATTTCGACATTGGCATTTTTTTCACAATGGGCTTTGATCTGCCACGTGCATATTCACTTTATTCTCTTGTCCATGTTACTGAGCAGCTTGTTTTTAGCCTGCTCAGTTAAAAATGATGAACTACTTCGTGTACGGCAGTTTAAGTTAAAGGAGTCAGAAGTTGATAAAGATAACTCTCAGATGGTACGTGGAGAGCAACTCTATATTCTAAAAGGTGCGGTCACGCAAGCTGAGCGCAAAGAAAAGCTTGGTGAATACTATACCATACGGTGGCAGTTACCTAAAGAGTCTGATACATCAGGGGGTGAAAAAAAGGTCATTATGGACTATCAGCAGTCGGCTACGGCAGCTGAGAAGCTCCAGCTCTCACGCGATCTTCCTAGAGGTGAAACCAAAGGTAGGGTAGAATTTCATATCACAGGGGAAGCATACAGAACGAAGGGGCGGATACTGGCATGGCGGGTTAGGCTGATGGATGGTGTCAATGTTATCGACGAAAAACGCTCTTATCTCTGGAGGTAAGTTGTTCAAGCCCAGATTTTTTAAGAGTTGGCAACTGCGCTGAAACATGGGAGTAAGACGCATGGCACGTTTTACCGACAAAGTTGCAGTAGTTACCGGCGCAGGCCGCGGAATTGGATTGGAAATAGCTAAGGCATTTGCTGCCGAAGGCGGGAAAGTAGCTGTGGTGAGTCGCAGTGAGGGAAGCTGTGGCAGTGCTGCCGAGGCGATTAATGCTGAATTCCCTGACGTTGCCAAGGCGTACGCCGTAGACGTCGCTGATCATGAGGCGGTGCAGGCACTTGGTAAAAAAATTATCGAAGACTTCGGGACCGTTAATATCCTTGTTAATAACGCAGGCGTGACCCGTGACGGACTTCTCATGCGGATGAAAGACTCCGATTGGGATGAGGTGCTTGATACCAATCTCAAAGGCGCGTTTAACACCGTCAAAGCATTTCAACGTGTGATGATGAAGGCTGCTGATCCGCGTATTATTAACATCAGTTCGGTTATCGGGCTTATCGGTAACGCTGGACAGGCAAACTACGCCGCGAGTAAGGCGGGACTGATAGGTTTCACCAAATCCGTCGCTCGCGAGTTAGCAGGCCGAAAAGTCACTTGCAACGCGATCGCTCCAGGCTTCATTGCCACGGATATGACAGATGAACTTAATGACACGCAAAAGGAAGCCATTGTAGGAAGCATCCCGCTTAAAGAAATGGGTAATACCCAAGATATCGCTGCGCTGACGCTTTTCCTAGCTAGCGCTGAAGCGAGATACATTACTGGGCAAGTTATCGCGAGCGACGGTGGTATGACGATGTAATAATTCACAGGACTACTGAACTTGATGTCTTAGTTCGTGCTCGACTTAAATCTGTTCTAAGGTTGGTTATTTTCACTAACATTATGAGTGAAAATATATACGCCCCGCCAGAGTCGAACCCTCAATCTGTAACTTCAGCCCTGGCTGAATCCGAAAACTTGGCATCCAGAGGGTCTCGTCTCGGTGCTTCGATATTAGACTCGCTTATTATCAGTGTAATCGTTTTGCCCATTGTTTTTTTTACAGGAGGTTTCGAAGGGATCATGGAAGGTAAACAGCAATCATTCATATACACCATCCTCACGAGTGTTCTGAGTATCGTAGTGTTTTTTGCAATCAATTATAAGTTTTTGCTAAGTAACGGACAGACAATTGGGAAGAAAGTTGTAGGTGTCCAAATACGAGCATTCTCAGGTGCTCCAGTAGGTTTGACGGATTTATTAAAGCGATACGGTTTCTATTTTCTTATAGGGCAAATCCCAATCGCAGGCGGAGTTTTATCTCTCGCAAACGCCTGTTTTATCTTCCGCAAAGATCAGCGCTGCTTACATGATTTGGTGGCGGATACCAAGGTGGTTAAGATTTAGAGACTTCATTGATTATTGCAATGCAGCTTCTTCTCATTCGCCACGCCCAAGCAGAAGCCTACGCTGCTAGTGATGCAGCACGCTCCTTAACGGAAAAGGGTAAGGTTCAGTCTGAGAAGGTAGCTAGCCTACTAAGCGCCTCAGACCTTCGCCCCGACATCACCATATCAAGCCCGCTCGTTCGTGCTCGTCAGACGGCGGAGATTTTTTGCAAGGCAGGTGGTTTTACTGCGCCTATCATTGAAGCATGGTTAGCATGTGGCATGCGCCCTTCGGATGCGATGCAGCAGCTGATGACTTATCGTGAGTTTGAGCGGGTAGCCATGGTGGGGCATGAACCTGATTTTTCTTCATTCGCTGAGTGGTTGCTGGGAAGTCAAGCAGGTGGGATTCACGTGCGGAAGGCCTCAGTACTACTGTTTAGTAATGTGCGACCGCCTTCGCAGGGAGCTTATCTAGAAATGTTACTACCAGTCAGTGTGGCTGATCTATAGTCTGAGCTCATTACTCTCAAATGGATGATGGTAGTTGAAATCTGACATAGCGTGCTGAATAGCCTAAGCATATCTACTGTATTGCCTTGAATAAATCTCATCACATTGATGATTTTCATAACTCGATCTCATGAAATATCCGCTTGAGTTTTAGTAGGAGCATGTGCATGAGATGTGGCGCGATGGATCGATGGATGCTTTTTTTAGCCCTTGTCTTGGCGGCTGTGGCAGCTGTGCAAGGAGCGGGGTATCTGCGTCTAGGCACGAGGAGTAAGTGGACGCTGCCTTTGATGATCGGTTCGTTTATCGCACAGATGTTTGTATTAGGTGCTCGCGGTGATATGCGGGGTGCCTGTCCACTGCTAGATACGGGGGAGATTTTAGTCTTCTCAGCATGGGCATTAACGATTTTTTATATGGGTGTGGGATCGATGTTTCGTCTATCTCTACTTGGTGTTTTTACCTCTCCTCTAGTTGCTTTTCTTTTGGCTCTGGCACTGGTTCCCGGTTTGATGGATACGGAACCTGTGCGAGCGACTTCAGTGGACCCTTGGCGGGAAATGCATGCCGCGCTTTCTGTGATGGCGTATGGTGCGCTTGGTCTCGCAGCTGTAGCTGGGGTGATGTTTATTGTGTTGAACCGTAAGCTCAAGGATGCGGATACGAGCACGGGCTTATTTAAGAATTTGCCACCTGCGCGGGAATTGAGTGGGATAGTAGTACGCTTGCTCCTGATAGGTTATGCTTTGCTGACAGGGGGACTGGTTTGTGGTGTTTTGATGGAAGGGGCGATGAGTGCTGCGAATCATTTGATAGCGGCGTTAATTATTTGGGCAGCATACGGGATTTTACTTCTCGTCGATTGGCGGCGTGGAATGCCGCCTGGCAAGCTCTCTCTCGCAGCTTTAGTACTCTTTGTGTTATCACTGCTCGTCTTCCCAATGATTAGTTAGAATGGAGTTAATATGTTTAGGTCTCAATCATGAAACCGCACCCGTTGAGGTGAGGGAACATTTTGCTGTGCCGGCGGATAAACTAGGAGATCGAGCTAAGGAACTTCTCGAGCTAAGTAGTGTGTCAGAAGGCGTGGTTCTCTCCACCTGCAACCGAATGGAAATCTATGTAGCTGCCGAAAACAGACAAGCCGGAGAGGAGGTGTTGCGTTCTTATCTCGCGACAGGTCGCGATGTTCAAGAGATGAAGCACCTGTATGCAAAGACGGGAGATGAGGTGAAACGCCACTTGTTCAGATTAGTTTCTGGGCTGGACTCGATGGTGTTAGGGGAAACAGAGATTTTTGGACAAGTGAAGCAGGCGTATAAGCAGGCGCTAGAGTCTGGAGCTACAAGTGGTGTGCTTAATCGGCTTTTCCAGAAATCTTTCAGTGTGGGGAAAAAGATCCGCACTAATACTCGAATTCAGGTTGGCACGACATCGGTGGGAAGTGCTGCGGTAGATTTAGCGGAGAAAATTTTTGGAAAACTCAAGGGCAGCCATGTCATGATCATCGGTGCGGGCGAAATGAGCCGCCAGGTAGCACAGAGTATGATGTCGCGCGGAGCAAGCCACCTCACGGTGACGAACCGCTCCTTTGAACGTGCCCAGGATCTTGCATCGGAACTCGGTGGTAACGCGGTGCCTTTTGATGCATGGGAGGAGTCTTTGGTACAGGCTGACATCATTGTCTCCTCTACTGGTGCATCGGAGCCAGTGCTACTAGCAGTCCATGTGGAGGCTGTGCGGAGGAAGCGTAGGTATCGCCCACTTTTCCTCATCGATATCGCCATGCCACGCGATATTGAAAAAACAGTAGGTGATATCGAGGAAGCTTACCTGTATGATCTGGATAAACTGCAAAAACTGGCCAATGAAGCACGGGTGTCACGCGCCGAGCAGGTCAGGATTTGTGAAGAAATGATCGATTTAGAAATTTAGAATTTGAGATAGAATGAAACCATTAATCGTAGGAACCCGAGGTAGTGCGTTGGCACTCGCCCAAGCCGAAATGACGGAAGCTGCCCTGAGACAGGCATTTCCAGAGCGCGAGATCATCCGCAAGGTGATTACTACCACGGGAGATCGCCGCACCGATGTGCCTCTCTCTGAGGTGGCGAAATCGGAGGGCGATCTCGATAAAGGTATTTTTACCAAAGAGCTTGAAGTAGCTTTAGAAAATGGTGAGATCGACCTAGCAGTACACAGCATGAAAGATGTGCCGACGGTGCTGGCGGATCACTTCGATATCGTGGGAGCGCTAGAGCGAGCGCCATCGGCTGATGTACTCGTTTGTAAACACGTGAAGAGTCTCGCTGACTTACCAGAAGGAGCTACGGTCGGAACCAGCAGTGTACGCCGCCAGCGTCAGCTTGCGTGGATGCGCCCTGATCTGAAAATGATCGATATTCGTGGCAATGTTCCGACGCGTCTTGAGACGCTTCGAGATATGGATGAATACGACGCCGTCATGCTTGCAGAGGCGGGGCTGGTGAGGCTCGGGTATGATTTAGCGCAGCCGCTGCTCGGCGACCTGTACGCGGTAGTTTTACCTACGGATGAGTTTTTCCCCGCTGCTGGTCAGGGTATTGTTGGGTTTGAAATCCGCGCCGATGACGTCAGTGCCCTTGAGAGCATTGATGCGATCACCCACGAGCCTTCACTGACGCTCCTCTTAGCAGAACGCGAGTTTCTGCGTCTGCTAGATGCGGGTTGTCACACGCCCGTTGGTGTGCGATCATGGTTTGAGAATGAAAAGCTGCACATGGTGGGTCGGGTATTTGATGAAAACTCAGACGACGAGCCCAAGGAATCATCGGTATCAGGTTCAATTGATGAGCCAGAGCTAGTAGCGGCTGAGTTGTTTAATACATTATCATGAGCGGAATCTGTTATTTAGCGGGTGCTGGACCAGGTGATCCTGGGCTTGTCACCCTTAAATGTAAAAAGTGTATCGAGGAGGCAGACGTACTTGTCTATGACGCTCTAAGCAGTGCCGAGCTGCTCACTTGGGCGAAGCCAGACTGCGAAATGGTTGATGTCGGAAAACGTGCGAAAAATCATAAGCTTCCTCAAGATCAAATCAATGCGTTGTTGGTAGAGAAAGTCAAAGAAGGTAAAGTGGTAGTGCGGCTCAAGGGTGGTGACCCAATGATCTTTGGTCGTGGCGGTGAAGAGGCAGCTGAGCTTGCATCGGCGGGGTGTCAATTTGAAATTATACCTGGTATCTCATCAGCCTTTGCTGGGCCTACTTATGCGGGTATCCCACTCACACACCGCAAATATGGTGCGCAGCTGACCCTCTTTTCAGGGCATGAAGCTGATGATAAAGAGCAGCAGGGGGTTGATTACGAAATGCTCGCTAAAACACCTGGAACAAAGGTTTTTCTCATGGGTGTTTCAAAACTACGTGAGATCACTAGTTTGCTTATCGGTTATGGATCTGATCCACAAACACCGATTGCATTGACTCGCTGGGCAACCACGGGTAGGCAGAAGACGATTACAGGCACTTTAGCAGACATTGCAGACATAGCTGAAGCGCAGAACTTTAAATCTCCCGCCGTCGGGGTGATTGGCAACATTATACAAGAAATGAACAATATCCAATGGTATGAAACTCGCCCTCTGAAGGGAAAGCGCATCGTAGTAACTCGCAGCAGAGAGCAGGCAAGCGGACTAGTCAATGAATTGACCGCTCTTGGTGCTGATGTTCTGGAGCTCCCTGTGCTAAAGATTGACCACCCAGTGGATAAACTTGGTTTTGCCGAGTGTGTGGCAGCTGTGCATACTTATGATTGGTTAGTCTTCAGCAGCACCAATGGTGTGCGCCGTTTCTTCGATGCCTTTTATGCAACATACACTGATGCGCGTAGCATTGGGGGAGTGAAGATCGCTGCCGTAGGACCAGGTACTGAGGCGGCGATCAAGGAATACCGCTTCACCTGTGACCTTGTGCCAGACAAGTTTATCGCTGAAGGTTTATTGGAGAAATTTAAAGAAGAGCATAACATCGAAAACCAGACCATCCTCTGGGTGCGACCAGAAAATGCACGTGACGTCCTCGCTGAAGGTTTAGCTGAGCAGGGTGGAATCGTCGATGACTGCATCGCCTATCGTATTAGTGCTGAGCATGACGATCCAACGGGAGCAGCTGAGCGTTTTAAAAACGAAGGAGCCGACATGGTGACTTTTACAAGCTCTTCAACAGCCCAGTATTTTCATGATCTTGATTTGCCGTGGCCAGATGGCTGTAAGGCAGCGAGTATCGGGCCGATTACCTCTGCGAAACTCAAGGAGCTAGGAAAAATGGATGCTATAGAGGCCGACGAGCACAACATCGAGTGTCTGGTGAAGACGATTGTAGAGACTCTTGGGAAGTGAAATTTTATTAGTCCGCGACCAAATATAACATATGGAAAAATACCTTCACCCAAGCAGCCCTCGAATTGAAACTCAGGGCATTGTTTACTTTGCACGTATGTGCGACAAGATCCGCCTCCACGCTCAGGGTAAACTTTGTCCCAGCTATCACGCAAACTTGGGGAAAGCAATGGACGAATGGACCTGCGATTTTTTAAAGGTTAAGTACAATGATATTGCAGCTGAAATTAAGGGAGGACTTGATGACAAAAAAGCTCTCGAATGGTGCCTCAATCAGGGACACTGTCCCAATCAGCAAGAGACTTTGGTATTTAATAAAATGATGGGCCGATGTGGAGCGGTGGGCGAGCACTTAGCTGACCGTCTCATTTTCCGTAAGGAAGAGGCAGGCTGGGCTGAGCGCGATGATATCAAAACGTTTTTTGATTTTATTGACGCAGACGAAAAGCGCCTTTGATCAAAAAATCACTAATTACCCCCGTTTATGTTTGATGTAACATTAGAAGATCTTGGCTGGCGTGAGGCATTTCAGAAAGACTATGACGCATTAGTTTCTAGGGGAGGGATTAAAAACTGTCTGCCTGCACGCCTCATCCGTGATAACAAAATCACTTACGGTGCCTTGTTTATCAATGATGAGGGCAAGCTCGATGAGCTAGAGGTCATCATGAGTGGCAAAGTTTACCACGATGCTGCAAGCGATGCTGAGTTGCCAGCTGTAGGTGACTGGGTGGCGATAGAAATTGGAAAAAGCGAAGAAGACGATGAGACGATGATTCGCGCTACGCTACCTCGGCAGACTTGTTTTTCACGTAAGCTCCCTGGCAAAAGCACGATGGAGCAGGTGATCGCGGCGAATGTTGATGTGGTTGTCGTCGTCACCGACGCAGGGTCAGATTTCAGCCCACGGCGTATGGAGCGTTACTTCACCTTGATTAAACGCAGCGGCTCGAAAGCGGTTGTGCTCATGAATAAGTCGGATCTGTTTCCAGATGAGCAAAATAAAGAAGCGGCAGCGATTATTCAGGCGCTCAGTGATG
This sequence comes from Akkermansiaceae bacterium, assembly GCA_051252195.1. Classification (GTDB taxonomy): domain Bacteria; phylum Verrucomicrobiota; class Verrucomicrobiia; order Verrucomicrobiales; family Akkermansiaceae; genus Oceaniferula. The sequence continues at coordinate 67,271 of JBPOGD010000005.1, forward strand.
AATCGTCCGTTTACATCACCTCAGCCGCTAGGAATGAAGGCCTAGACGTACTTAAAAAGTATTTAACTAAAGGTGTCTCAGTAACTTTGGTGGGTTCTAGTGGTGTTGGTAAGTCGACCTTGGTCAATCAGCTATTAGGTGACGACTTCCAATGGACGAATGATGTCAATGAGCTCACTGGAAAAGGAAAGCATACGACGACTGCACGCGAGCTCATTTTATTAGAAGAAGGTGGTATTCTCATCGATAATCCAGGGATGCGTGAAATCCAGATGTGGACTGATGAGCGCACCTTGAGAGAGAGTTTTACCGATGTAGAAGAACTAGCAGGACAGTGTAAATTTCACGACTGCAAGCATGGTAACGATAAAGGTTGCGCCATTCGTGAGGCGGTCGAGCAGGGTGTTCTCGATGAAGGACGCTACATCAGCTATCTCAAGCTTGATGAAGAGATTGAGGCTCTAAAGCAGCGTCAGAAGAAGCTTAAAATGCTCGCTGAAAGAAGAGCTAAGCGAGATCATCGGGTGAAAGCGCGCAATCTCGCAGATAGAATTGATCAAAAACGGGATGAAAATCCCGACTGGAGATAAGCCGCAGCCGCAGAGATTCATCTTTTTGACGATTTAAAATTGCGCGGAGTAAGATCTACGTAGATGATATTCCTATGTGGAAATCAGCACACACTTTTGAAGACATTCTCTACGATAAAACTGAAGATGGTAAAGTTGCCAAAATCACTATTAATCGTCCAGAGGTTAGAAATGCATTCCGCCCAGAAACGACCAAAGAGTTGTTAATTGCCCTAGATCTTGCACATGAGGATCCAGTGGTGGGCGTTATTATTCTTACAGGTGCAGGAGATCAGGCATTTTGTTCAGGCGGAGACCAAAAAGTTCGAGGTCATGCAGGTTACATTGGCGGCGACGGCGTGCCGAGGTTGAACATCCTTGATGTGCAGCGCAAGATTCGTAATCTTCCCAAGCCCGTTGTGGCGATGGTGGCAGGTTATGCTATTGGTGGTGGTCACGTGCTACACGTTGTCTGTGATCTCAGTATCGCTGCAGATAATGCCAAATTTGGCCAAACAGGTCCTAAAGTAGGCTCGTTTGACGGCGGACTGGGTTCCAGCTATTTAGCGCGTATCGTTGGGCAGAAAAAAGCGAGGGAGATCTGGTATCTATGTCGCCAGTACGATGCTCAGCAGGCACTGGAAATGGGTTTAGTGAACACCGTTGTACCTCTTGCTGATTTGGAGGCCGAAACGCTTAAGTGGTCATACGAAATGCTTGAACATTCACCGCTTGCTATGCGCTGCCTTAAAGCTGCGCTCAATGCTGACTGTGATGGTCAGATGGGATTACTCGATCTAGCTGGTAATGCCACTCTGCTCTATTACATGAGCGAGGAAGCTAAAGAAGGTAAGAATGCATTCATTGAAAAACGTCAACCTGATTTCGATAAGTTCCCTAGAGTTCCCTAGAGTTCTGTGAAGGTCGTGTGACCTCGCAGAAGTAGTAGATAGCGCGTTGAGTGGGGAGCTCTACTAAATGAGAGATCAGTCTAGTTATTTAAGACTATAATCGAAACGCAAAAAATAGAGCTGTAATCATTGATTACAGCTCCACCTCTAATTCGAATTAGCAAATTTGGAGATTACTAAGCAGCGTCTGCTTTCTTCTTTTTGATAATAGGTGGCTTTGTTCCTTCAACGACACTGCGGTTGACGGTAACGGACTCCACATCGTCCCTGCCTGGCACATCATACATGACGTCGAGCATGATTTTCTCAAAGATGGAACGGAGTGCGCGTGCACCTGTACCGCGTTTTATAGCCTCTTCAGCGAGGGCTGTTAGACCATCCTTTGTGACTTTGAGTTTTACTCCGCTCATGGCGAGAAGCTTCGAATACTGCTTGATGAGCGCGTTTTTGGGCTCTGTGAGGATGAGAATGAGCTCATCAACTTTCAGTTCACGAAGCGATGAAATGATGGGTAAGCGGCCGATAAATTCTGGGATCAGTCCAAAGTGTAGTAGGTCTTCTGGTTCTGCTTTTTGAAAAATATCGATTTCTACCGCGTTAGGATCAGGAGTTTCCTTTTCAGTATCGTTGAATCCGAGAACATGCTTACCGAGGCGGCGACTGATAATGTCGTTGATCCCTACGAAGGCACCGCCACAGATAAAGAGAATACGCTCCGTGTTGACTTGAATGTACTCCTGTTGTGGGTGTTTACGACCTCCTTGTGGTGGCACATTACATATGGTTCCTTCGAGGATTTTTAGCAAAGCTTGCTGGACGCCTTCACCCGATACGTCGCGGGTGATCGAAACATTTTGCGTAGTTCTACCGATTTTATCAATTTCATCGACGTAAATAATACCACGTTCAGCGCGTTCCACATCAAAGTCTGCAGCTTGTAGCAAGCGTAAGATAATGTTCTCCACGTCATCACCCACGTAGCCAGCCTCTGTAAGTGTTGTGGCATCCGCGATCGTAAATGGAACGTCCAAAGTTTTTGCAAGGGTACGTGCGAGAAGTGTTTTACCCGAACCTGTGGGCCCCAGCATGAGAATATTGGATTTTTCAATATCGACGCCATTAAACTCCGTACCAAGGTCGCTATCGTTTTGACGCAGGCGCATGTAATGATTATAAACGGCTACAGAAAGCACTTTTTTAGCGCGTTCTTGACCGATGATGTGTTTATCGAGTCTTGCTGCAAGTTCATCTGGTGTCGGAACGTTATCCTTGCTGATTTTACCTTTAATCAAAGACTTCGTACCGCCCTGGCCAAGCTCTTTCTCCATAATAGACGAGCAGACGTCGATACATTCATTACAGATATAAACGGCTGGACCTGCGATGAGTTTTTTGACCTCGGAGTGACTTTTGCCACAGAAGGAGCACATAGTGAGATTTGCTGAGCGTGCCATAATTGGATAAATAAATATTGGTTAAGTGAAAGTGAGACTAAAAGAGCGTTTGTAAGATTAATCTCTCACAAACGCCCTGACAATAGATTAAATTTAGAAAATGTGACTCCTATTTTGTGTCATCAGTAGCTGCGTCAGTTACCTCAGGAAGGTCTTTACGGTGCTCGAGTACTTTGTCAACAAGGCCATACTCAAGGGCTGTCTCAGCCGACATGTAGTTGTCACGGTCAGCATCAGATTCAACTTGCTCTTCTGTTTTGCCAGTATGCTTGGCTAGAATGGCATTAAGTTTCTTTTTCAATGTAAACATGAAGCCAATAGTACGCTCAACATCAGCAGCGGTTCCTTGTGCCCCACCAGATACTTGATGAATCATAACGTGTGAGTTGGGGAGACAGAAGCGCTTTCCTTTTGTACCTGCGGTGAGAAGCACGGAGCCCATTGATGCACAGATGCCGATGCAGTAGGTATTCACATCGCATGTGAGGAACTGCATGGTGTCGTAGATTGCAAGTCCAGCGGTGACTGATCCACCAGGGGAGTTGATGTAGATATGAATGTCTTTCTTTGGGTCTTGCATCTGAAGAAAGAGCATTTGAGCGATTACCGAGTTGGCAACTCCATCATCAATACCCGTTCCAATAAAAATAATGCGATCCTTGAGGAGACGGGAGTAGATGTCAAAGGCTCTCTCGCCACGGCCATCTGACTCAATGACTGTAGGGATGTAGTAATTATTTTGCGGTGTGGAGTCCATTTGTGAAGTCGTATTCATTAGTGAAGTATTGATAGTGGGTGTCAGAATTTCAGCTTAAGCTTCTGATGTTTCTTCAGTCGCTGTTTCTTCTTCTATTTTCGCGTGCTCTACGAGGAAGTCAATGGCCTTGCCGATAAGAATTGAATTTCTGAGGCTAGGTATACGACCATCACGTTGTAGTTCCTTGATCAGAGCTTTAGGAGCCTTTTTCTCCTGTTTGGCAATGGCTGCGATACGTTCGAGTAGTTCATTATCCGTTACAGTAATTTTTTCTTCATTGGCAATTTCTTGCAGGATAAAGTTTGTCTTAATGTTGTTACGCGCTTGGATAGCTGCTGCTGCTGCAATGTCATCTTTTTGAGCCGAGATTTGCTCGTCGGTGAGACCTTGCTGAGCTCCACGGCTGACCATTTGGTCTGCAGTGTTTTGAGTCTCTGCTTTGACAAGCTCTTCAGGTAGAACGAAGTCAACGTTAGATAGAAGGTTTTCTACGATTTGATTCACCTTATCCTCGCCGATTTGTTTCGTTTTTTGAGCTGTGATTTGCTCAACAATGAGCTCTTTCAAGTCAGCTACTGTTTTGCCTTCACCGAACTGAAGTGTCTCAGCTACAAATGTGTCATCAAACTCAGGTAAGGTTTGCTCCTTGATGTTCTTGATAGTGACAGAGAAGGTGATTTCTTTTTCACGAACACTTTCCACTGGGAACTCAGCATCGAGAGTAGTTTTAACTTCAACAGTATCACCGACTTTAGCACCGATGAGTTGCTCATGGAATCCAGGGAGGAAGGCTTCTTCTTTAAGCTGAATCCAGTAATCTTCTTTGCCTGCGATAATACCTGTCGCGGGGTCAAGTGGCTTACCATCAATAGTGGATGTGAAATCCATGACACAGATGTCGTCGGTTTCTAGAGCGCGATCTTCGATGTCTTTATAATCGGCATATCTCTGCAGAACGCCGTCGATTTCACGCTGGACTTCCTCTTCAGTAGCCTCAGCAGGTGCAAGTTTTACATCGATGCCTTTGTAAGTAGGAAGTTCAAAGGTGGGTGCGAGAATGAGTGACATGGAGAAAGTAAATGACCCGTCCTTCTCATGCTTGACCTCGTTGGGAGCTTGAAAGTTTAAAACCTTCAGTTCTTCGTTTTGCTTGAGTGCTTCTTCACATGCTGAGCTGATGAGGCGCTGCTCAAGCTCTTGATTGATATCGGTAGCGAAGCGCTTTTCAACCACTGAGGTAGGCGTCTTACCTGGGCGAAAACCTGGGATTTTAGCTTGTCCAGCATAGGCTTTCACAATGCTTTTACGTTCGGTTTGGACTTTTTCGGCAGGGATTTCAGCACGCATGTTTGCAATGCAGTCAGGTAGTGTGTCGACAGTGATGTTCATAATGACTATTAGGAAATTAATTAAAAAATGGATAAATGGCTCCATTGGGCGGAGCGGCAAGCTAGATAAGGGAAAGAAAGTAGTCAAGAACCATGAAGACGAGAAAAGTACGTTTTTAAGTTTTTGTGAAAATTGTGTGGATTTTCGCTCAGGTATGGGTGAATTCTTAGCTGAACTAATACGACCTTTCTGGTAGAGTTGTGGCTTGCCTTCTTTTTTTAGAAGGAGGCGCCGATTGAGAAATGAAAGGAACCGCTTGGTTCGCGTGCCTTTTTATTGAGGTTTCTACCGTATTCCAACCTTACGGGGCCTATCGGTAAATCAATGCGTAATCCAATGCCCACAGCATGACTGGGGTCACCGAATCCGTAATCGTTGAAACTCTCATACACTTGCCCAACATCGTAAAAGAGGCTTAATTTTACTGGATCACGTACCGTGCGTATATATTCGAGAGTGGCAGCCCAGTAGGCTTCTCCTCCAAGTGGGTTATTAGAGATGGATCTCGGGCCAAGTTCTCGTTCATCGTAAGCGCGCTGACTATTATTTCCTCCGCTGAAGATTCGAACATCAATGGGGATTTCATCCGATGAATTAGGCTTCAGCAGTCCGGTGCTGAAGCGGGTATTGATAGCGTCTTTTTCCGTAAACTGGTACCTATAAGAGCTTTGGATGTTGGTCAGGAGGTAGCTGTTACTGGCATCACCTGTAATGCTGCCTGCCTGAATAAGGAATTTCGTGTAAAAGCCATCCGTAGGCAAGATACTACTGTTTCTAAAATCGATGGTTTGTGACAAAGCTAGTTTCGAATGAATGTAGTTTGGCGGCCCGAGTTCACTGTCAGTTAGTGAGCTGGTATTCGTCTCAGTATATGAAATACCTGAGAGTAGCTTAGTTGAAAAATGATTATTAGGTATCCATGTTAGGGATAATTCTGTTCCAGCTTTATTAGTGTCATAGCCTTCGTAGTCGCGTTGGATAAGAAAAGCTTTTGTGCTGAGTATAAGGGGTGCTCCCGCGAACATAGGCTCTGTAACGCCAACTTCGCCCAAGAGACCTCTGTTACTGTATTCGCCTCTAACATCAAGACGTCGCAAGCTTCCATGATAATTATAATTCGTGTAGGAAGCACCGATGACAGCACCTTCATAAGAGTCGACACCTACATAGTTACTGACGGAGCGGGCTTTGGCTTCTCGGACATCTAAAACGAGATCTAGCTGATCACTGAACTCTTCAGCGTCGGGCACTGGAGTAATTTGAACATTGCTAAAGGCGCCAGTAGCTAGAAGTTTTCCCAGTGCTTGATCCGCAGCATTTTGGTCATAGTCTTTGTCTTTGAGCTGATCAAAATATCTTCTAATACGTCGAGTTTTTGTTTTCTCGTTCCCGTTGATGATAATGTCGCGTACTTGATATTTTTCACCTGAACTAATTTCCATCACAAGAGTTGTGCTAGTGAGGTTGTGCCTCGGGGTCATGTTGACTTCCGCATAGTGATAGCCATTCTCACGATAGAAATCGCTTACGATTTTCTTGATAGAGTTGATGTTCTCTGTTGTGGCAGCTTGATTGATGTAGGGTGTTATTTCTTCTGAAAATTGAGCGACATCATTGCTGCTTGCTCCTTGGAATAAGGGCTGTGAAAGTTTAAGTTTGTTGCCCTGTTGGATCGAAAGAACAATATCGACACTCTTGCTTGTACGATTAACCGTTTCAGATTGTATACTTACCTTGCAGTTCCAATAAGCTAGAGATTTAAGATAGTTAAGAACGTTATCGGCACCTTCATCAGTGTATTCTGCGATGTAGGGAGCTTCGGTAATTCTAACAAGTTCAGTATCTACGAGTGGCTGCAGGAAGTACTGGAAGAGTTCATCCTGAGATAGAGCGATAACATCAGGTGTTGTGATATCACCATAAGAGTACTCAGCGCCGGGCGTTGCCTTGATCGTAATGTTGTTACTTCCCGTCAGCTCCCAGATAACAGTGGCATCTGCGTGTCCAGCGCGGATCAGGAGCCGTTGGAGTAAAAAGGCGGTGTCGTCAGCTCGCCACGATGAAGGTGCACGCCTCGTGATGAAATCAAGTCGAGGTGTCAACTTTGAGATAAGCTCGTCTTTTTTATTTTCAGGGAGACCAAGAATATTTAATTCGGCAGAGAAGCAAACGCTCTGCTTTATCACGTATAAAGCACTGAAAAGAAAGAAGATATGAAGTAATTTAGGCACTGAGTTTAACGGAATTTAATTACATAGACGATAAGGCCTCTTGTTTGCTCTGAATCATATACTTGGGCAGTGAGGTTCCAGTTTTTTGATAAATCGATAGATGCGGAGGTGAATTTTTTACCAGTAAACTGGTTCACCTCTCCCACACTGACATTAAAATTTTCTATACTGGAGAGCATCGTTTGAAAAAGCTGGTTACCACTAGCAGTTTGCTGGCGCTGTTTCATCTTAATGAGGAATAGTTGAAAGGCTTTGAAGGCGGCCACATTGCTATTGGCTAGATTACTCGTAGTAGATCCCGTAGCGAGCAAGGACATGATTTCAGATTCAGGTAAAGGTGGAGATGACGTCAGACTAGTTTGGGGAGAATCAGTAGATCCATAGACAAAAACATTAATATCGTAAGAACCTATTGATGATTTCCCTACTACTTTCAGGTTAGGGTTGAAGCCATTCTCTGGAGTGAAGGTGATCTCACCATTGTCTACAGCTAAAATACTAAAGGGGAGTCTAGCCTGAATATTCTTGCCGTAAAGAGTGCCGTCCGGTTCGGGCTTGGCGAGTGTTCCTTTGACCTTAAGTTTCCCTTCAATGTGTCCTTTGGCTAAGTTTCCTCGGATTAGTATGGGGTCTTCAGCAAGTAGCGTTAGATCAAGATTCCAATCGTTAAACGGTGCTGGAATAGGGTAGCCACCCTCTTTGTTCGTTTTGCTAATACTAGGTAACTGAACTTTAGCGACTTCTGAAGAGGGGACGCCAATGGGTATGAGCTCAATGTCTTTGTAAATAAGAGATTCAACAATCCCAATGCGGCCACTGAGAAGAGCGTCATCAATCGTACCAGCGAGGGTCAGATTGGCATTTGCTCGAGTCGATAGGAGGTCGTCTCGATAGATCAGGGCGTACTGGGTGTCGAGAGTGAGATCGAACACTGGTTTCTCGAAATCATTGATGTCGACGCTACCTTGGAGTTCAAAATTACCGCCATTGATCTGTGCTGTTAATCGACTTTCAAATGAAAGATCCTGAGTGATGTTTGTTTTTAATTCGACATTGCGAATTTCGCCAACACTCGATTCTGTTAGCTTAATAAGCGGTGCCTTCACTGTAATATCAAAGTCATAAATGGGATCATCGAAGCTTCCGCTGAAAGTGCCTTCCCCGCTAATGTCGCCTTGTATTTTCTCTAACTGCGGTACGTAACTATCTAGTTTTGCCAGAGGGAATGACTTGATGTTGACACGACCACTAATTGGTGAAGACAGAAGGGATTGTTTAAACTTACCCGGTTCATCGATCCACTGCTTGGGGGTAAAAGGAAATAGTCCATTACTGTTGAGGCGATCCGTGGTGCCTTCTTTGATATTGGATATGATGTGGAGTTGGTCTTCTTGTGATTGAAAATCGAAGTGAGCATTAATGAAGCCGTTTTGTCGTGCGTTGAGTCCATCCACGTTATTGAAATTAATAAACCCTTTTGCCTGTGGTGCTGATGGGGACCCAGTGAGCTCAATGTAGAGGTCGTTTTTACCAGTGATTTCCTCAGGTAGTTTGAACTTAAGCCATTGTTCGAGCTGCTCGAAGGCCAGAGGTTGAGTTTTGAGTGATAGATTCCACGGCTTAGTTTGAGCGAAAAATGCTTGAGCGTTGAACGTGTCTTGGGTGAAGGGGATCATGGCGGAGCCACCTAACACTGCCTCTTTCTCGTTTTTGAAAATCAAGGCTGGAATCATGATGTTCACGCCGTCCCATATGACTGATGTGGTACAGTTCCATTCACTTTCTTGAATATAAAGAGCATCAATATTAACTGATTGCGGTAGGGTGTAGCGTGCCTGGCATTGAATATCGAGTCTTGGTGAGTCAGGGATATTTAAGGCGAGTTCGTTGATGTTGAGGCTACCCGTGTGACTAGTTTTTTCTAAAACGTTGCCTTTGCCAGACCACGATAGATCGAGGTTTCCTGATAAAGTGGCTGCTGAGTCGAACGCGGCCAACAAGGAGTTGATCCAGCTTAATTCAGATTCAAGCACGTTGAGTTTGGCGACGTATGTTTTTTCTTTTAACTGATAGTTGGCTTCGATCTCAAAGGTTCTATTTTCCTCTGGTGGAAAAGAAGCGATTAAGGAGGCATTATCGTTTTCCACAAGAGCGGTTAGCCGAAGTGGCGGAAGAGCTTCTGACGCTACGCGTGCACCTGATAGAGTGGACTGAAGACTAGCAGAGAGAAGCGTTTTATCGAAATGAAGCTCACCTTCCATTTTCAGGTCGGATTCAGTAAGACTTACTTTTTTAGCGTCTTTTAGCCATAGACCGGGGATTTCACCTAAACTATTGGATGAGAGTTGAAAACGAGCCTTGGTGTGTTGCCACCACGTTTGGCTGCTAGGGTTATCCCAACTCCCTTTGATTTCAGCGCTGAGTGGAGAGTTACTGAGCTTGGTATCAGTACTTAATGCATATTGCTGATCTTGCTGAGTTAGATGGATTGTCGATTCTGTAAGGTTGTATTTTTGATAATTGGCTTCGAGGGCTGATAGTTTAGCGTTGATATTCCATAATGGGAAAGGTTCTCGCCAGTTAGTAATCGTGGTTTCGAATCCATTAATTTTAAATTGAGCAGGTATGTTAAGCCTCAAGCTGTCTTCTAACTCACTAGAATTGAGGTTTCCTTGTGACAACTGAAGATAAATAGTTTCGGAAATGGAAGCCTCGATGATGGCGTCGTGAATTTGTATCTTGGTTGCGGCGCTGAGCTCATCTTTCCAATCAAGGGATGTGTCCGCGATTATAATGTTAGGCAATAGTTCACAGCGATCAATCGTAAGTGAGTGTTCAAGCCACTGAACCTGGATATTTTGATGGGGTGTTTTTCTGCCCTCGCTATCTTGTGCAGAGAATGACGTTATAGCGAAGCTTTCAGCTGCTTGCGGGTGATCGAGAGCGCCTAGCTGAAAAGCGAATTTTAGCTCGGTGTCGTCAAGGATAGTGATATCGATATCTCGAAAATGAATGGCAGGCTGAGTGATCCATTTTCTGAGTTTGTTGAGAGAAGTTTTGATATCCGTTTCCTCATCCTTTTTCTCTTCAGTCGATGGCAGAAACTTGGCGGTGTCTACCTGAAGGGTAGCACCGCTGATAGTGATGGCATCGATCTTTTTCTTACGAATAATATCGCTGAGCGTGTAGCTGACGCTGGCATTTTTGATCTCGAGAATTTGAACGCCTTTCTCGCCTTTGTAGGAAGCGTTTTGAATAGTAAATCCTTGATGCAGGGAACCCGAAATTTCGGCGTCGCCATCAAGACCCTGCTGTTCTGCAACGCGAGCTAGTTGGTCTTTAATGAGCCAGCGGGCTCCGGCTCCGTTAATGAGCCACAGGGCGAGGGCGAGAATCAGGAAGACAATAAACAGACGCTTGGGCCACTTGCTTTTTGCTGGCGAAGATCCGCTATCTGTTTCTTCATTGGTTTGTGATATATCCGCCATATGTCTACTTTTATTGGACAAAGTATGTTGTCTTAAGGGTCACACTGATGATGATAAATGCCAGTCTTTTTTCGTACATTATTATCAGACCAATTTTTCTGCTATTGTATCCACTAGCATGGTGCCATCGTTGATCAGACGTAATCTATCATGATAAATTTCAGCGAGGTGATTTGATAGAATTTCATCTACGGCACCAGCTGGTGATTTTTCTAGGTGAATCAAAGGAAGGCCTGCCTTCGTTCGTAGAAGTAAGGCAATGCGCTCGATTCTAAATGCTTCGCTGTCGATGATCTCTTCTTCTCGTTTGGCATGCGCCAAGGTAGTAATGGAGTGAATGTAGCCAGCTGTATCTGGAAGGTTTTTCCAGCGTGCTCCTTTGATGGTGGAAACTGCGGAGGGGCCGAGGCCTAGATAATCGTGACCTTGCCAGTAGCCGAGGTTGTGCTGAGACTCTTTGCCCGCTTTTGCATAGTTAGATGTTTCATAGTGATCGTATTTCGCGTCAGTGAGTAATTGATTAGCCATAGAAAACATGTTGGCGTTAATGTCCTCGCTCTCGCTGTAATCACCCTTCGTCAGTTTATCGATAAATTCAGTATCTTCCTCGTAAGTAAGATTATAGGCGGAAATATGATCTGGGTCTAAGGCTATGGCTGTTTCCAGAGTGTGCTGCCAGTCTGCCTCAGTTTGCCCTGGAATGGCAAACATCAGGTCGATGTTAATTTCATCCATGCCTGCACGTCTAAGAATGTGGACGGCTTCTGCGGCTTGCTGAGGATTGTGTTCTCGCCCTAAAGTTTTTAATACGTGGGAATTAAAGGACTGAATGCCCAAGGAGGTGCGATTCACACCGAGGGTTTTAAATAGGCGTGCTTTCGTTTCACCAAATGTAGCAGGGTTTGCTTCTAAGGTAATATGAGTTTTCTCCAGTGGTAACACTGCATGAAGTCCCTCAAATAATTCACTGAGATGACTTGGTGAAAGCATCGATGGGGTGCCACCGCCTAGGTAAAGAGTGCTTATCTCAGAGTCGATGACCCCTCGCGCCACACTCGTTTCAGCTTCCTTAAGAATAGATTGGATAAACAGGCGGAGATCCGTATTGCCAGGTGTATGTTTGTAAAAAGAACAGTAGGGGCAGATCCGATGACAAAAGGGGATGTGGACGTAGACGATCAAAGGGATGAGCTATTAAATCGTCATGGCAGAGAAACCACCATCCACAACAAGCTCAGTACCCGTGATAAATGCACCTGCTGATGAAGCTAATAATAGAGTGGCACCTGTGAGGTCTGATGCATTGCCGAAGCGGGACATCGGCGTGTGGCGAAGAATTTCGAGCGCACGCGTTTCGTCGCCTTGCTGGGAAGCTTGACCTGTCGGGAAAAAGCCAGGAACTAAGGTGTTAACGCGAATATCGTGATCTGCCCATTCACAGGCGAGGTTTTTGGTCAGGCTGTGAAGTGCTGCCTTTGCTGCTGCGTAAGTGAATAGACCGTTTACAGGCATTTTTCCTGCCATAGAACCCATGTTAATGATGCTACTGGGCTCAGCTCTATCGATGAAATATTGGCCGAATATCTGGCAAGCACGTAGAGTGCTTTTGAAGTTAATATCCATGATCGTAGAGATTTCTTCATCAGAGATTTCTAGGAATGGAGTATTAAAACTAGTTCCTGCACCATTGATAAGGATGTCGACTCTTCCCGAACGCAGCAAAACTGCGGTGAGCAAGTCATCGATATCTTGGCGAACGAGGACATCCGCTTTGTGAAACCACGAGGTTCCACCAAAGGAATCAATCGCTGCGAGTTTGTCGATAGCACTTTCTGGGTTTCTACCAACGAGAATGACCTCGGCACCCGCGCTGGCTAAAGCGATGCCCATGGTTCCGCAGAGATTACCGCTACCGCCGATGACGACGGCGACTTTGCCTTCGAGGCTGAAAGGGGAGTGTATGATGTCCATGCTTAGTTTCTAGGAAAGTGGTGTGTTATTTGATTTCAATCATCGCGTTGTCGCGTAGACGCTTGATCCACTTATCAAGTTTAGATTTATTATTGCGTGCGCGAACTCGGTTTTCGATAACGTTGCGGACTTTACTTAGCGCTGGAGCGGGGCCGTAATGCTTTTTATCGATTCGCACGATAGTGTAGCCATACGGGTCTTCAAGCGGTCCGAGGATTGTTTTTTCGGGCGTTTCCATAAGAATCGCTGCGAATGATGGTGAAAGATCCGTACGTTTGGTTAATCCTGCGTTGCCACCATCTTTGGCATAGGCGTCTGCTGAGTGTTTGATTGCAAGTTCACCGAAGTCTGCACCTTGATTTAATTCAGATACAATGTTTTCAGCAAGCTCCAGTTGGGTCTCTGGCTGAATCATGAGGTTCTGAGGGTCTGTTTTTTTAATGTAAATTTTATGAAACTCTAAGGAGTCTCCTGTGGTGTCACGCATCTTACGCTTGTGGTTGTGGTACTCAGAGGAAATTTCATCGGGGAGTGGAGGGATGGAGTTTCGGAATTGCTGTGAGCGCATGGCTTGAACAATAAGTTTTTTCTCTACTTCGCGGCGATTTTGCTCGGGAGTAAGACCAGCCTCTTTGAGTGCCTTGTTAAACTCAGAGCGATTGTTGTTAAAGTTATCTGCAATCTGACGATTTATTTCTTCGTCGATGGCGTTTGCTGAGATGCCGTTTCCTTGAGTGAGTGTATTGAATTCAGAAAGAATAAGCTCACGTTCAATAAGGTCATTGAGGATCTGAGATTTGGCTTCTTTGAGTATGGTGTAATACTGGCCATTTTTGCGCGGCATTGACGCATTGATTTGCTGCTTAATTGGAGCAAGATGGAAATTTACTTCATTCTTGGTAATAACGCGGCCATTTACCTTCGCTGCAATGCCTGTGACCTCTAGTCCCTCGGCGACAGGTGCTGTGAGATAAAGAAGGCTTAAGAGGCCGAATCCGAGTATGCATTTTAAAGTGTTCATAGAAAAAGGGAGAGTGGAAAAAAGAGAGAATGGGAGGTGGGATTTAAATTTTTTAAGTTTAAACTCCGTACGGAGTCTGTTCGTTAAAACAAATATTGGCAAGGCGCAAGGGCTTAGCGTATAATTTGTGTTCTATTTTTAATTCTGGTATCTTGTCAGCGCAAGTCGTTTTACGTTAATGAGTCGATGGATGCTAACGATCTTTTGTTGTTTCAATAACATTCCTTGGGGATTCTTTAATGCTTTGTTTCTTGATAGAGGGCGAGCCATAAAAAAACCGCCCGGAGCTTGAACTCACGAGCGGTTTGCTGAAATTGGTCGAGCCTTTATTTATTAGGCTAAGCCCTCTGGTACTTTCGTACTTGGCTCAGACTCATTGGGTCCATCTGGCTCTGGCTTACGATTGTCGCCGCGTGAGTGATTGTCCTCCTGTGGTTTGGCGCTTGCACCATTTACAACGAGGTTACGACCCATGAAAGGTTGGTCGTGTAGGATTTCTACAGCACGTTTAGCATCTTCTACGCTTAGCATTTCGAGGAAACCATAACCTTTAGAGCGGTGTGTGTGGCGATTGTATATAATCTCCACCTTACGCACTGTGCCAATTCCTTTGAAGAGATCTTCGAGGTCGTGTTCTGTAGCGTCATAGGAGAGATTTCCTAAATAGAGACGTGATGTTTCTACAGGGAAGTCTTTTTTGCCGCCATTACGTGGTGACTTTGCTTTGGCAGGACCATTAGCATTTCCTTGTGTTTTCGTACGTGCATTACGAGTATTTGATTTCGCTGGTGCTGATTTTGTTGAATCGAGCTTAGCTTCTGCTGGATGCTGGCTACTTGATTGTCTTCTAGGTGGACGAGTAGGTGCCTTATACAGACCAAACACTTTTAGGATTTTTTCCCAAAATGTTAGTGGCACAGGCTTAGCTGGACGGCTGCGTGGACCACCTTTATTTTGGCGACCTTGCTGGTTGTTTTGGTTGCCATCGCCTTGGCGATTTTTGTTATTTCTGTTGCGGTTTCTATTGCGATTGCGGTTTTGATTTCCGCCTTGACGGTTGTTGCTATTTTGAGCCCCTTCGTTTGAGCGCGGGCTGCTTTTTCTTTCTTGAGACATTGTTATCAGTCGTTTGTTTGTATGTTGGTGCGCTGGTGAGCCTCAGTTCGGTTTATGTTTGTTCCGATTCATCGGTTTGGAGTCGTTGTGACAAAAACTGCTACGCTGCGTTCGTATCCGCAAAAACGTAGTCGATAGAATCATGAATGGTTGAGCTCGCCTAATGGCGCGTTATTTACCTCGGTTCTCAGACTTGTCATGGCATAACTGGACAAGGCACTCTGGTGTGAGTGCGAGCGTTTGTAAGTTTCGTTAACCATTGACTAAGTATAGAAAATGTATGGATTCTTTAGATCTACGCTCGTAAGAGAAAAACCTTCGGCGGGCGAAAGCTAGTTGAGTTTTTCAAAAAGACAAGGCTGTAATCAGCAACCGGACGCGGGTTAAAATGTTAATAGTAGTAAATTAAACATTTTAATAAATTCACTTACTAAGTTGGCATGGGTAGTGCTGATTTTTTGTGTCTATGTCCATTCGTGGTGTAGCGCGCTCAACGTGCCGCAACAGAGGTGCTTAGACATGAGAAACAAACAATAATCATGATGGATATTAGAAAGAAATTAGTGGCTGTTTTAGCTGTGCACCTTCTAATCACAGCGATTGCTCATGCAAGTAGCATTTTACTTACAGAGGATTTTAGCTATGCCGATGGAGGTCTTGCGGCAAACTCTAGCTGGAGTGCCCACAGTGCTAATGGAGTTAACTCTGTTCAAGTAAGTGCGGGAAAAATTACTTTGGACGACAGTGGGGAAGACGTAAGTTTAGCAATCGGTTCTACGATGAGCACTGGGGATATCTGGAAACTTTCATTTGAGTTAGTAGTCAGTTCGATGAGATCGGGGAATACTTATTTCGCGCACTTTAAAACAGGCGGCAATGGTTATAATGCAAGGGTATTTGGATTAGCTCCCGTGGGCGGTGGTGATTTTACTTTTGGGATTGGTGAGACCACGAATTCGGCAGAAGGGGCGTTTGCCACTGACTTTAGTTTTAATCAGACCTACACGCTTCATGCTATCTACGACTATGACACTGGGCTAAGCTCTTTGACTGTCGATGGTGTCGCAGGATCTATTTCTTCTACAAATGCGGATGTAGGACAGTCCATTCAGCAAATGGCGTTTAGGCAGGGCACCAATGGCGGAACATACATAATTGATAACGCGATAGTGACCGCGGTACCTGAACCTTCAGTGATGTTGCTGCTAATTACTTTTTCAGCTTTTCTTTTATGCTGCCGGCAGCGCCGGTATTCGGCTTAGTGGTAAATAATCCAAGAGAAGTGTGCGTTATGCTTTCTAGGGGACTAAGCTCAGAGGGTTTTCTCAGAGGATTTTAGATCTTAAATCTCAGACCTTTTCAAAATAGACGCTTTGAGTGGGTCGCTAGATGTCAGGTGTGCGATGGCGATGGCAATGGCGTCTGCTGCGTCATGTGGAGGTGTTTCTGCGAGTCCCAGCAGAGCTCTTACCATGAAGGCAATTTGCTTTTTATCTGCATTACCATTGCCAGTGACAACTTGTTTGATCTTTTTGGGCGAATACTCGTAAATTTTCATGCCTGCTTGAGCTGCCGCGATGAGTGTGGCTGCGCGCGCTGCACCCATACTGATGGCGGTGCGGTGAGATTGTACGTAGATGATGCCTTCTACTGCGGCTTCATCGGGCTGCCATTTCTTAATAAGATTGGCAATTCCTGTGTTGATCGCAGCTAGAGCAGCAGACTGGCTTAGATTTGACGGAATGGAGATGACGCCGTAGTCATGAACCCGTTGTTGGTGATGGTCTCCTTCGAGCACTGCATAGCCAGTGTTTCTTATGGCAGGATCGATTGAGAGAACCTTCATGGGGCTATTTACCTGCGTCTTTTTGGTGCTGGGCGGCGAGGTTTGCGCACAGGTTTTGGTGGAGATTCATCGAGGAGGGCTGTGTATGTATAAGGGAAACCCTCTAGTTTACGGCGCTCAATTTTCTGATCCACAAAGTTTTCTACGGATTTAGCGTAGTCAAGTTCATCCGCAGTAAGAATGGTGAATGCGTCGCCTTCAGCTTCAGCACGACCTGTTCTACCGATACGGTGAACGTAGTCTTCTGCATTTTCAGGAACTCGGTAATTTATAACATGTGTCACAGTGGAGATATCAATGCCGCGCGCAGCAACATCAGTAGCTACTAAGATTGTATAAGTTCCATCCTTGAAGCCAGCGAGGGCTTTTAAGCGATCGGACTGTTTGACATCAGAGTGCATGGTTGTGACAGCAGCATGCCCCGTTTGTTTAATCAAAGTGAGCAAAGTATCTGCTTCTTTACGCGTCCGGGTGAAAACCATGAGAGAGTCAAATTTGGTTTTATCGAGCAGAGCGAGAAGTAATTCGTCACGCTGATCCATGGAAACGGGGTAAAAAGCGTGGTTAATGGTCGATGCTACCGCGCGGCGTGCGATTTCGACAGAAGCGGGTTCATGTAAGCACCACTGGGCGAAACCTTGGATTGCCGGTGGCATGGTGGCTGAGAAAAAGAGAGTTTGGCGCGATGTCTCGTCTGTATTCCATGGGCAGAGGTTGACAATTCTTCTCACGATGGGAAGGAATCCCATATCGAGCATGCGGTCTACTTCATCGAGAATAAGAATTTTAATAGAACCGAAGCGCATGGTGCCACGATAGAAGTGATCAACGAGTCGTCCTGGAGTGGCGACGACGATATCTGCTTCGGCCATTTTTTTGTCCTGTTCACCATAGCCCATACCTCCGTAGAGGAGTGCTACTTTGCAGCCTGTGTGTTTGCCATAATGCTCAAATTGTTCTGCAACTTGGTGGGCAAGTTCTCGCGTGGGTTCGAGAACGAGAATTTGGGGTTTCCCCAGAGGTTTTATCTGTGACAGAGAGGGGAGAGCGAAGGCTGCGGTTTTACCTGTTCCTGTTTGTGAAGCACCAATGAGATCTTTACCCTCCATGATAATGGGGATAGCTTGGCTTTGAATAGGGGTGGGATTTTCGTAGCCAGATTCAGTAACGGCTTGGAGAACAGGTTCGGATAATCCGAGATCGGCAAAAGACATGAATGTTGGTTAGTGGCTAAGGATGTCTCTGTAAAGGTTAATGCTAGTTGAGCTTTTAGAGTAAAGTCTTCTTATAGAGAGAATTGCTGATGGATCACCAGCTAATCTATGATATAGACTAGTTGTAATGGCAGCCAAAGAAGAAGAGGATGGTAAATTAGAGGATGGTAAATTGACCTCGAGATATGAGCATACGAGGAAAAGCTTAATCGCTAAGCTCGACAACTGGGAAGACCAGCGAACGTGGGATGAGTTTTATAAAACTTATTGGAAGCTTATTTACGCCGTTGGCCTGAAAGCTGGCTTGCATTCAGAAGAAGCGTTTGACCTTGTTCAGGAAACTATCTTGTCGATAGCCAAGCAGAGTAAGAAGCAGATGTATGATCCAGAAAAAGGATCATTCAAATCATGGTTGATGAACATGACTCGCTGGCGCATTAATGATCAGTTCCGGAAGCGTAAAAAAGATACCGCAATGAGTCTTAATGATCTAGGAGACGAGAGTCGCAAAACCTCGGTCATAGATAGCGTTGAAGATCCGCAAGGGATGACCTTAGAGAAGATCTGGAGTGCAGAGTGGAGGAATAACCTCACTCATGCTGCCCTAGAAAAAGTAAAAGCTCAGGTTTCGCCTAAGCAATATCAAATTTTTGACTACCATGTAATTCGCGAGTGGGATGTTTCAAAGGTTCATGAGCATCTTGGAGTTAGTGTTTCGCAGATTTATTTAAATAAACATAGAGTAGGAAAAGTTTTCAAAAAAGAGTTTGATAAATTAAATGACGATGCCGAGTAGAGTTCGACCTGAGCCAGTAATCCCTGACCATCAAGTTCTCCGCATGATTGGTGGTGGATCATATGGTGAGGTCTGGCTAGCTCGCGGTGTTACAGGCGCGATGCGCGCAGTGAAGCTTGTGCGCCGTGAAGATTTTGATGATGAACGAACGTTTGAGCGTGAGTTTGAAGGCATTTTACAATATGAGCCTGTTTCAAGAGATCATCCTGGCTTGGTTCACATTTTACACATTGGCCGTGCGGTCGATTTGCATGAAAATGCCTTTTATTATTATGTCATGGAGCTGGGTGACGATGTTTACCTAGGGACGGAAATCAATCCTGTTGAATATGAGGCTCGTAACCTACTGACTGACCTAAAAAATGCCGGGGGTAAGCCTATTGAGTTAGATTTGGTGATCGATATGGGGCTTAGGTTGTCAGAAGCGTTGAAATATCTTCATGATAAAGGCTTGGCTCATCGTGATGTGAAGCCATCTAATATCATCTTTGTAGATGGAAAAGCTAAGCTTGCGGATATCGGTTTAGTGGCTCCAAGAGGGCAGAGAACATTCGTGGGAACTGAAGGGTTTGTTCCTCCTGAGGGCCCAGGCTCTGCGCAGGCAGACGTTTATGGGCTGGGTAAAATTCTTTATGAGATGTTGACGGGTAAAGACCGTCTGGATTTCCCAGAGCTTCCCGATGAAATGCCGCAAGTAGGTGACAAAAAGCGTTGGCAGGCGATGAATCAGGTGATTTGCGACGTTTGCGAACCTCGAGTATCGAAACGCTATATAAAAACAGCGGAAAGCTTAGCTGATGCCCTGCGACGCATTCAGACTGGCAGGAAAATCAAAAAGCGTGTTCACAAAGCTATTTCGATAGCTTTACCGCTGTTACTTATAGCGGGTTTGATGACTTGGGGCGTAGTTGAGCAGCTTAATAAGTTTAGGGCAGGAGAAGGTTCACGAAGTAGCACTCCTACAATAGAACAAGAGCAATATGGATATCTCAAGGTGCTTAGTTCTCCTGAGGGGGCAGATGTCTATGATGCAAATGGCGAATTTATTGACGTGACGCCCTTGCAAGTAATGAAGATGAAGGCAGGTTCAGATTATGCGTTTGAATTTCGATTGCAGGGCTACCGGAGAGGGCAGTTAGAAGGTGTAGTCGAGGCTGATAAAACAATTGTTGTGGAGTCTGTCATGGATGTCTACTCGCCGCCAGTGAAGGGGTATGCTTGGAAAGACCATATGAGTGTAAACTATGAAGCAAAGGATGGCTATCATATCAGTACTCAGCATGTCAAAGAAGGGCAATGGAGGCGTTATAGAGCGGCAACCAATGATGAAGAGAAGCCGCCAGTTACCGAATCAAACAAAAAGAACAAGATAGTCTGGGTGACTGAGGAGCAAGCGCGCAGATATACTAAATGGAAGAGTGAGGATGCGAGAAAAAATGGTTATTTAAGTGAAGAGCAGGATATTTATCCCTTACTTGAAACCAATATTCCTAAAGAGTGGAAGAAAAGTAAAAATTTCACCAAGGGGCTGAGACCTTTTAAGACCATTGTTAAGGATATTCCATTTGTCCGTTTAGAAGTGCGGAGTGTGCCATCAGGTGCAAACGTTTCTATCAATGGTCAGTTAATGGGGCAAACACCTCTATATCTTAACCGTATTAGGCCATCTTTGGTTAATGTGACTTTAAACTACGAAGGTTATCGCAAAGTGAATCAGACCTTGGATTTGAAAGATAACTCGAGTGAAAAACTAAGTTTCAAGTTAGAAAAAGATAACAGCGTCGTGTTTGGCGAAAAATGGGAGAATAGTTTGGGGATGAAGTTTGTGCCGATCGGTACAGAAAGAAACCTGCTCGTCTCTATTTGGGAGACCCGGATCAGCGACTACAAAAAGTATATTTCGGAGTCAGAAGAGAGGGTCATTCATCGAGGTGCTGGGTTCCCGCAACAGCCCAATCATCCTGTATTACAGATTTCTCGGGATTCGGCAGAAAGCTTTTGTGAGTGGCTAACGACGACAGAGCAGCAGCAGGAGCGAATTCCACTCGATGCGAGATACCGGTTGCTCACAGATCTTGAATGGAGTCTGGTAGCTGGGCTGAGAGAAGACGCTGAAGCTACTCCAGCGGAGAGAGATTTTGACAATATTCTTGAAGTGTTTCCTTGGGGCACGATTTGGCCGCCTGAGAAAGTTGGGTATCTCGTAGGGAATTTAGCAGACGAGTCTGCAAAGAAAGCCTTTGATATTAACAGAGAGAAAACTTTATCGCTCTATGACGACGGTTACGTCAGAACCTCGCCTGTTGGGTCATTTCCACCGAACGAAATAGGGATCTTTGACTTGGCTGGAAATGCTTACGAGTGGGTCGCTGATGACTACGCAGACGACATTGGCTACGGTGTACTGCGTGGCGGTAGTTGGGGCACGTATATCAAGGAGCATCTTTATGTTTCCAATAGAAGCGTCGTGAAGCCCTCGCAAAAAAGTAACCTTTATGGTTTTCGCATCGCTTTAGCTAAAATTAGTAGCCCCACAGATTAAGTGAAGCATAGCAAAGGTGAGGAATAATAAAGACACCGCTGTTTCTAGTCGTATCTTTATTTATTTTTCAAATCCTTAAATTTTGAGAATAGCAGGGATCTCTTCCAACGAGTGCACGAAGTAGCTCGATTCGGCGACAACTCGCTCGCGTTGTGCATAGCGCCCGAACCCAATAAACATGTCAACGACGTCCTTGGTCTCAAGATCTGAAATACCATCACCGACCATGACGGTCTCAGAAGGCTGGTATTCAGCTATTAGTTGGAGCACGATTTCTGGTTTTCCGCCATTCCGAGTGGGTGGAGCATCTACATCATAACCAGCATAGGAGCCATCAGTATTGAATTTAAGTGGGACAGCTTCAATACGCTGAATGCCGAGATGCTTGGCAAGTGGTTCAATGACTTGGGTGAAGCCCCCTGAAATGATGACAATGTTCCAGCCAGCGCTACGTAGTGTATTGATGGTAGCGACAGCAGTGGGTTCGATATGGTCGATGTAGAGTTTTCCTACATTGGCAGCGGTAGTGAGATCGGGTTGGATGATATCGAGCCTGCGAGCAAATATTTCATCGATAGCGACTTCACCGTTCATAGCAGCATTGGTAAGTGCTTCGATTTCCGCAAATGTGTCCTCGCCGCGTACGCGTGCTAATTCGTCGATACCCTCGATGGCAGAGAGCGTAGAGTCGCAGTCAAAAATGATGAGTTTCATAAGGTGATTAAAAGGAAAGATGTAATAATTAAAAGTTTACTTTTTCCCGTAAACAGCTGTTGGGTCAAAGGTAAGATCTGTTTCAGTGAACTTAAGAGCCGTGGGGTTCTTACCTTCTGCGAGATCGACAGCGCGGTAGAAACAGCTGCTGCGCCCTGTGTGGCATGCTCCAGCACCCAATTGTTCGACGTACAGTATAATAGCGTCTTGATCGCAGTCGGTACGAAGTTCAGTGACTTTTTGAACGTGGCCCGATGTGGCGCCTTTGTGCCAGATTTCTTGGCGACTACGTGAGTAGTAAACTGCTTCACCTAGTTCTAATGTCATGCGCAAGGATTGCTCATTCATATAAGCGAGCATGAGGGGCTCTTTGCTTGTCGAATCCATTGCCACAACAGGAATGAGGCCGTGGGCATCGAACTTTGGGGCGAAAATAGGTTTTTCCTCTATCGTGTTTTTATCGTCTCGTGTGCCAAAGCTAATATCAACGTCAGTCATGACTGAGGGTGTATCATTTTCACATCATGTGTCGAGTCTAGGGAGCCTGCTTTTTTTGTGGAAATAAAAAATCAGCGTGAATCAGGGGAAAGGGGTAGACAAAGCTTCAATTAGAGGCGAGTCTGTCTTCATTGAAATTCGGTCAATTCTTAATTGATACTTAGCTTATTACTACTACCTATATGACGAAAAAAATTTCCTTCTTAAAGATTTTCACCGTTAGTTTGCTGGCATCTGTATGCTCCACATCCTTAGTCAGCGCGAAGACTGATTTTAACGAAGTCGGTAAGAAAATGCTCATCATGCTGAAAAACAGCCATTATGAGAAATACGGGTTTGATGAGAAGCTAGGTGCTCGTTTTTTTGATTCATATATCGATAGGCTTGATCGCAATAAACAGTACTTCCTCAAATCTGACATTGATGGTTTTCGCGAGAAATACGGCAGTAACCTTCATGAATTACTCATCAGAGGAGAGTCGATGCCCGCTGCTACTGAAATTTATCAGACGTATACAGAACGTGTTGAGTCCCGTATTGGCTATGTGAAGCAGCTACTCGACGATGAAGAATCGTTCACATTTCAGGATGACCGGAGTACGACGATAAGCAGAAAAGATGCGGAGTGGTTTGTTACCGACCAAGAAGTTAAAAATTACTGGCAAGGTCAGGTAGGTGCTGCACTTTTAACCGAAATTCTTAAGAGAGAAAACTACGCCAAGCTCGCACTTGAGCAAGGGAAGGCAAATCCGCTTGAGGGCAAGGAATCACCAGGAAAGGTCATCTGGCACCGTTTCCAGCGCATTTTACATAGTGTAACAAGCGTTACAGAGGAGGAGATCGCCGATTCTCTCTTTAGCGCAGTTGCAGCGAGTTATGATCCTCATACCGATTATTTTAGTATGTCTGAGATGGATCGGTTTATGTCAGGGATGCAGAATTCTTTTGTTGGAATCGGAGCCATGCTTCAAGCAGAGGATGATGGTGCTACAAAAATTACTGGTATTGTAAAAGGCGGACCAGCTTACAAGGGAGGTGATCTGGAACTGAATGACCGTATTGTAGGGATTGACGAAAACAATGACGGTTCAGAGGATGCGATGGTGGATATTATGTTTGAGCGTCTCGATCGAGTCGTTGATATGATCCGCGGTCAGGAAGGAACTTATGTTCGTTTTAAAATAGAGCCAGCTGGTGGAGTTCCCGGAGAGATTAAATACATCGTCATCAAACGCGGCAAAGTGGAGCTTAAAGATGAGCTTGCGAGTGCTGAGATCATCGATTTTCAAACAGATGACAAAAAGAAGCATCGAATCGGTTTCATTAAATTACCTGCCTTTTATGCCGACTTTGAAAACTGGGCGACGAGCTGTTCAAGAGATATTGAGCGACTTATTAATCGCCTGAAGATTGAAGAGGTAGACGGAATCATCCTTGATCTTCGTCATAATGGAGGAGGTTCACTGGAGGAGGTTCGTCGTATGACGGGCTTTTTCATCGGAGCTGGTCCGGTAGTTCAGGTGAAAAACTCGGTACACCGCATTGAGGTGAAGGAATCATCTAATTTTGACCCGATTTATGAAGGTCCGATGGTGGTGATGATTGATAAAACGAGTGCCTCAGCTAGTGAAATTCTCGCTGGAGCATTACAGGACTATAACCGTGCGGTCATCGTAGGTGACAGTTCCACCTTTGGTAAAGGCACCGTGCAGCAGCCAATGCAGATTAGCAAAATGATGCCTGTTATGTCTGATGCGCGTAGGGCTGGAGTTTTGAAGCCTACAATTCAAAAATTCTATCGTGTCTCAGGAAGCACCACTCAGCTTAAAGGGGTAGAGTCAGACATCGTGCTGCCTTCAGTTTACGAAGCGCAGGAAATTGGAGAAGCCTATTTAGATTACGCGCTTGCTCACGATACTATCAATCGTGCTCCAGGCGTCAGAGAATTAAATCGCGCCAATCTATTTCTGCCTCTGCTTCAGGAGAAAAACCTCGAACGCGTTGAGGCATCTCAGGATTTTGAGTACATTAACGAAGACATCACCCGCATGATTGAGTGGCGTAATGACAATACTATTTCTTTGAATCTTGAGGATCGTAAGGCAGATCTTGCCGAAAGTGAGGAACGTAAAAATTTGAGAAACAAAGAGAGATTGGCCCGGTTCTCCAAAATTGCTGAAGAGGACAAAGAACGATTTCGCTTTTTCCGTATGAAATTAGATGATGTGAAAAATCTCGACCTTGTGGAGCTCGATTACGACGAGGATAAAGACAATTACATGATCCATGCAAAGAATGACCTTGAAGAACTTGAGGACAATCCAGAGTGGCCTAGCTCGCTGGACCCTGTAAAACGTGAGTCAATCCACATATTATCTGACTTGATTCAAGCTACTCAGGACGCGCGTGCTGTTGGCACTTTGCAAAGCAGTAATGAGTAAATTCATCTTGAAGAGATAGTAGTAGCTAACTTTATGACTGATCGAAGTAGTGCTATATCTCGTAACCTTAACGAGATCCTACAGCGGGTCCGGGACGCGTCTCTTAAATCTGGGAGGGACGAAACAGCCTGTGAGCTGCTCGTTGTTTCAAAAACATGGCCTGCTGAAAGCCTCGCAGAAGTGGCTGCAGCGGGACATTTGAGCTTTGGTGAAAACAAAGTGCAGGAAGCCGAGTGGAAAGTACCTGCACTCCAAAAAATAACGACTCAGAATTTTCAATGGCATCTTATCGGTCATTTGCAGCGGAATAAAGTTCGCAAGGCTCTCCCTCTATTTGGCACAATTCACAGTATCGATTCGCTGAAATTGGCACGCTCGATATCAAAGACTGCTTGCGAGCTAAAGCTGAAACCCGATATTTATTTACAGGTCGACTTAGCCGGCGAAATTACCAAAAATGGTTATGCCCCCGAAGAACTACGCCGAGATTTGGATGAGTTATTCCTATTTGAAGGCTTTCATATTAAAGGTCTTATGTGTATTCCTCCAGCTGCGAAATCTCCCGAGGATGCGAGGCCTTGGTTCGTGAGGTTAAGAGAGCTCCGTGATGAACTAGAAGTCAGCGCTGGTGTTTCTTTGCCAGGCTTGAGCATGGGTATGAGTGGTGATTTTGAGGTGGCTATTGAGGAAGGTGCGACCATTGTGCGCGTAGGCTCATCGATCTTTGGATCACGTAATTATTAATAAACACGCTATGGCAACAATCACACTTTTACAAAATCTCGTCATCGGCAATCAACTCGCACTTGCGTGGGGTGATGGCACTGAAACGTTTATTGATCTTAAAAAGCTGAGGGTGTGCTGCCCTTGTGCTGTCTGTCAGGGGGAGCCTGATGCAATGGGCTTTGTGGTGAAACCAAGTGTGATTCACACGGACAAAAGTTTTATAGCACTACGTATGCAGCAGGTAGGCGGTTATGCTCTGCAGCTTACTTGGGCTGACGGTCACAGTACTGGGATTTACACTTTTGCCCTCTTGAAGCGGTTAGGTTGATCGCGTACTAGGTTCTGCCAGTGATGATTTCATCACGATAGACTTTGTTTTCATCTAAGCTGGCATTGGCCCAAACAATGGTGTTTTCCAACTGAGCCCCTGAAGGGATGTTGGCTTCTGCACCGATAATACATGTCGCATCATTCACTATAGTGTCGGGATGGATCTTCGCACTGGGATGGATCGCGGCTAAGCGATTTTTGCGAGTTTGACGGAGGTGATCGTGAGCTTCGCGGTAAGCGATTGGGTTTCCTATGTCGAGCCAGTAGCCTTCGTCGAGAACAACGGCTCCGAGTTTGCCCTGTTTGATCAGCTCAATAAATGCGGGCACGATGGAAATGACCAGCTGTTCCTCTGCGCTCGCTATCAGCTTGAGGATTTCTGGATCAATACAATAAATTCCTGTGAACTGATGTGTACCCTCCGTGTCGCCGAGGGTATTACGCATATCAGTGACTTGATCGGCAACGATGCTTACATTGCAGTTTTCTCCTGAAGAGCGGAGGGCGAGGGTGGCAATGTTTCCTGAAGCTTCGTGTTTTTCGATAAGTTCAGTAATGTTGATGTCTGTGAGGATATCACCATTGTAAATGAGGAGAGGATCACTACCGATAAATGAAGCGATATTACGGATGCCACCTCCTGTTTCGAGAAGAGTTTCTTCGTTAAAAAATTCAATGGATGATCCTTCAAATTCACCTGTGGGGTATGCTTCTTGCCAAGCTTCAGGGATGTGGTGCGTGTTGATGGCGAAACTTGAGATACCAGCGGCTTGGCAGTGTCTGAGCGCGTAATTTGCCATCGGCTCGTTGAAGATCGGGACAAGAGGTTTCGGCAGTACATTGGTAAGCGGGCGTAGACGTGTGCCTAGACCGGCGCCGAGAATAAAAGCTTTCTTAATCACGAGATAATAATGAAGGGCAAAAATGGTTTAATCAAGGAGTGACTCAAGCGCACGGCGATCAGGACTTGGCATCGGCAGAGACTCTAAGTTTTCGATCGTGTGCCACTGCTCATATTCAGATTGGGGCGATATTTCACCAGCAGCATAGACTCTTAGCGTGACGTGGTATCGGGTAATACCGTAGCTCGTTTTTAGACATAGTGCGAGATCGAGAGTTTCCTGATGCTCGCGGCGAGGTAATGACCACATGCCTTCGCGTCGTTTTCCCACTCGTTCCTGTTGGAGGAGAATACGGCCGTGACTGTCTTTGGCAAATAGAGCAAACTCGTCCAAACGGGTGATTTTGGCACCCGACTTTTTGATGGGCAAGCTGCTAGGTTCTGTGGCGTGGCAAAACTTGCGGACAGGGCATTCGGGGCAATTTGGCGATTTGTTTGAGCAGTAGCTTTGCCCTAGCTCCATGAGTGCAGAGTTGTAAGTTCTAGCGTTTTCCTTAGGTAAAAGATCATCAGCCCATTGCCAGAGCTGTTTTACGCCTGCGGTGGTATCGATGCGCTCTTGGAAATTAAATAAGCGTGAAAAAACGCGAGCGACATTGGCATCCACGATAGGTCGCGATTCATTGTAGGCAAAGGAAGCTACGGCGCCAGAGGTGTATTGACCTATTCCAGGTAGCGCACGAATTTCCTCGAATTTTCTAGGGAAAATACCAGCGCAATCTGTGGTGATTGATCGAGATGCAGCGTGAAGATTTCTGGCGCGACGATAATAGCCAAGACCTTCCCAAGCTTTGAGTATTTCCTGCTCGCTCGCCTGAGCCATCGCCTTAGGGTCGGGGTAAAGTGACATGAAGCGCATGTAATGCCCTCCTTTTCCCGATGGGTTACTGCCTAGCACAGTGGCGACTTGTGTTTGCTGCAGCATAATTTCAGAAACAAGAATGGCCCATGGATCTTCTGTCTCCCTCCATGGGTAGGTTTTGCCCTCTTGATCAAACCATTTGATTAATGCTTGCTGGAATGCACGGGTGTTTTTAAGAGGGTGTCTTTTTGCTGGCATTATTAAATTGCAACTTGGGTTTATTGAACCATCTTCGTTTTATGATCGGATCAATTATCGGATGGGTTTTACTCGGTGTCATTGCTGGAGCAATCGCTAAATTTCTAATGCCGGGTAAAGATCCTGGTGGGTGTCTAACCACCATGATCATCGGTATTGTTGGTGCTTTTCTCGGTGGCTGGCTCGGTAGGTTTGTAGACTTTTTACCTGCTAACGATCCCGGTTCTTGGCTCCCCAGTATAGCGAGTATTGTCACTGCTACTGTAGGAGCTTTTGTATTGCTGCTTATTTTCCGCCTCATCAAGAAATAGTAGGGCTATCTATCACTAGTCCCAGTTTCTCGATGTTTCTTTAAGGTCTAAGTCTCTAAGGTACGGGAATCTTAACTAAGATTTTGTCGATGATCACGTCTGTAGTGATATCTTCTGCCTCTGCTTCGTAGCTTGGTAGAATACGGTGACGTAAAACATCGTGAGCAAGGTCTTTGATGTCTTGAGGCGTTACAAATGATCGTCCTGCCATGAAGGCCTTAGCGCGTGCTGAGAGAGCGAGGTTGATAGTAGCTCGTGGTGAGGCACCGACGCGGATGAGGTTTTTGAGATTTGCGTCCACTTTCTCAGGGAAACGAGTGGCATGAACGATATCGACAATGTATTTTCGCACAGCAGGGTCGATGTAAATTTGGTTGACGAGTTTGACACTCTGTTCGATTTGATCAGCGTTGATGACGGCTGATGTTTCGTAGATAGGTGCTGAAGTCGCCATACGGTCTAGAATGACGAGTTCGTCTTCAAGAGAAGGGTAGTCTACGGTGACTTTGAAAAGGAATCGGTCTAACTGAGCCTCAGGAAGTTGGTAGGTTCCTTCTTGATCAATGGGGTTCTGTGTTGCGAGTACGAGGAATGGGTTGGGCAGCGGGTAAGTGGTATCGCCGATGGTGACCTGACGTTCCTGCATTGCCTCGAGTAGTGCGGACTGAACCTTGGCGGGAGAACGGTTAATTTCGTCAGCTAGCACGATGTTGCTAAATACAGGGCCCAGCTTGGGAGAAAACGTCGACTCCTTGGGGTTGTAGATCATTGTTCCAATGAGGTCAGAGGGAAGGAGATCTGGTGTGAACTGGATACGAGAAAAATCTGTATGAAGACAGCCGGAGAGCGATTTGATCGCAAGCGTCTTGGCCAAACCTGGAACACCTTCGAGAAGGATGTGAGATTTACAGAGTAGGCCAATAATAAGACGGTCTACGAGGTCGGCTTGTCCAACGAGGACTTTACTCATTTCCTCTTTAATAATGGGAACCCACTGGCATGATGTGGCGATTTGATCTGAAAGTTCTTGGTTGTTCATAAGATGACTCTCTTATTTTCCAGAGAAAACGTGATCGTGCAACGGTGAATCACGAATTATTTTCTTTGTGGGTAATTTCCAAAAGAAAACGGCTCCTGTTTCCAGAAGCCGTTTTGTAATTTTTTTAGAAGCAGCGAACTTACTGCTGGCTTGAGCTTTGCTGCTTTAGCCTTCGTAGTTTGTCATTGATTAGCTAGCTTCCTCTGTCTTGGCAGCTTCTGCATTGTCGAGGATTTGGTTCAAGACGTAGGGAAGGATGCCACCACTGAGGTAGTAGTCGACCTCAGCCGGTGTATCGATGCGTACTACAAGTGGGATGTCGAAGCTATTACCGTTGGATTCAGTGACCTTGAGAGTCGCTTTTTGCATTGGTGTGAGTTCACCAGCGAGTCCAGTGACAGCGAACGATGCGTCGGGAAGAGCTTTGACTTTATCGTAGTCAGCTTTATCAACGAAGTTCATAGGAAGAACACCCATGCCAACAAGGTTGGAACGGTGGATGCGCTCAAAAGATTTCGTGATGACAGCGCTGACACCGAGGAGGCGTGTGCCTTTAGCGGCCCAGTCTCGGGATGATCCCATGCCGTAGTCTTCGCCACCGATAATGATGAGGTCTTTTCCGTCCGCTTTGTAAGCCACTGCAGCATCATAGATGAACGATGGCTTACCACCACCTACAGATGCGATTTCCTTATCGGGCGCTGGGACGTCTTGTTCACCGTAATACTGAGTATAGCCACCCTCTACGCCGGAGCACATGAGGTTTTTGATACGTACATTGGCGAATGTGCCGCGTGTCATGATGCGATCATTTCCACGACGTGATCCGAAGGAGTTAAACTTCGCTTTTTCTACGCCGCGTTCGACGAGGTACTGACCAGCTGGGCTTGTTTCAACAATGGCGCCAGCAGGTGAAATATGGTCGGTGGTAACTGAGTCAGCAAAGATACCTAGGGCGCGAGCATCTGAGATGTCATTCGCTTCGGTAGCAGGTGTGCGTGAGAAACCATCGAAGAATGGTGGATTCTGAATATAGGTAGAATCGTCTTCCCACTCGTAAGTAGGTCCAGTGGATGTTTCGATGTCTACCCAGTTCTGGTTTGCATTATCGAGGTCGCTGTAAAGCTTATTGAAAACCTCAGGGACGAGAGCAGCATCGATCACGCCCTTGAGTTCATCTGTTGTCGGCCAAACATCTTTGAGGTAAACGAGGTTTCCGTCAGCACCTGTGCCGATGGGATCGTTAGCGAGGTCGAGGTCAACGCGACCCGCAATGGCGTAAGCTACGACGAGAGGTGGTGACATCAAGAAACTGGCGCGGACTGATCCATGCACGCGTGCCTCGAAATTACGGTTTCCTGAAAGTACAGAGGCGGTGATGAGGTCACCATCCTTGATGGCTGTTTCGATCTCAGGAGCGAGTGGTCCCGAGTTTCCGATACAAGTGGTGCAACCGTAACCGACAGTTTGGAAACCGAGCTTATCGAGTTCTGTCTGAAGGTGAGTCGCATTAAGGTAGTCAGTCACAACACGTGAGCCGGGCCCGAGTGAGGTTTTAACAAAAGGAGCGACGGTGAGGCCGAGAGCGTTTGCTTTTTTAGCGACAAGACCAGCGGCAAGCATAACGCTTGGGTTACTGGTATTGGTGCAAGAAGTGATCGCAGCAATGAGCACAGAGCCGTGCTTGAGTTTGCTTTCTGTGGCTACAGCGTCATCGGTGACAGTGCCTCCAGCTTCGTTGAGAAGTTCTTGCGCAGTAGGAGAGAAACCAGCAGGGCTAGTCAGTGAAAGTGGGATTTCAAGATTACGAGTGTCAGCAGCACGCTCGAATCCACCATCCGCTACAGGAGCGGTGAAGAGTTCGTTAAACTTGTTGCCAAGATCGGTGACGTCAATTCTATCCTGTGGGCGTTTAGGTCCAGAAACGGCAGGGACAACGCTTGCCATATCAAACTCAAGTGAGACAGAGTAATCAATGTCGCCTTTGTCAGGAATACCGAACATGCCTTGGGCTTTGAAATAGTTTTCAACCGTGTCACAAACTTCCTCGGAGCGGCCTGTGCCTTTGAGGTAAGCGAGAGTTTCGCCGTCGACTGGGAAGAATCCCATGGTTGCGCCGTACTCTGGAGCCATGTTAGCAACCGTTGCGCGGTCAGGAAGGCTAAGCGTGTTAGCGCCTGGACCGTAGAATTCGACAAATTTACCAACTACGCCGTGTGCGCGGAGAAGCTCTGTGATGCTGAGAGTTAAGTCAGTAGCTGTGACACCTTCTGCAAGTTCGCCATGAAGATAAACACCAACTACTTCAGGAACGAGGAAGGTAACTGGCTGACCGAGCATACCTGCCTCAGCCTCAATACCACCAACACCCCAACCAACAACGCCGAGGCCATTAATCATAGTTGTGTGTGAGTCTGTTCCCACGAGAGTATCTGGGTAGTAGACACCTTCTTTCTCAAGTACGCCTTTCGCTAAATACTCAAGGTTGACCTGGTGAACAATACCGATGCCTGGAGGCACGACACCAAAAGTATCAAATGCCTGCTGACCCCATTTCAAGAACTGGTAGCGCTCTTTATTACGGATGAATTCAACCGCGAGATTACGATCGAGAGCTGACTGTGAGCCCGCAAAGTCAACCTGTACAGAGTGGTCGATTACAAGGTCAACTGGTACGAGAGGTTCTACTACAGAAGCGTCAGCACCTGCCTCAGCAGCAGCGTTGCGCATGGCTGCGAGATCAACAACGAGGGGGACACCGGTGAAATCCTGAAGAACTACACGGGCGACGGTGAAAGGTACTTCGTAGTTTCCTGGAGAAGTCGCATTCCATGATGCGAGGTTTTTCACGTCACTTTCAGAAACTTTGCGTCCATCGCAGTTACGTAGTAACGACTCAAGAACGATGCGGATGGAAATAGGAAGGCGCGAGATTTTGCCAATGCCGAGTTCTTCAAGAGCGGGGAGAGAATAATATTTGCCCTCTGTGCCAGAGCCAGTTTGGAATGTACGTATGGTATCCATGAGTGATGTAATGATAAAAATAAAACGCGAGTATGCGTGGCGGGGGGAGAGTAGTATTGCAGCGATCTTTGTCAAGAATGCAGGGAGACAGTATGGAAACAAGCTGTTGGGCAGCCATAATAGCCTCAAAAGAGTCTGCTACAGAAAACTTTTTTTTGTGAGTTGAGAATAAGAAGTTCTCAAATCGTCGTTTGTACTCGTCTAAGCGAAAGGATAACGCGGAGTCCTCCCTTGGTTAGATTCTCGCAGCTGGCTGAACCACCAGACCCTTCCATGCAAGTGTTGACAATCGCTAAGCCTAAGCCGCTACCGCCCGATTCCCTCATACGTGCATTATCCACCCGATAAAAGGGCTCGAAAATTCTTGATAGATGCTTTTCTTGGATGCCTGGACCTTCATCGTCGACGAGGATTTCGATACTGTCACTCATGGTAGCGGTAGAAATGTTGATAGGCTTGGCTGGAGCGTACTTCATGGCATTACGTATGACGTTACCAAGAGCTCTTTTGAGAAGGTGGGGGTTGGCTTTTGCGAGGGTGTTAGCTTTGATGCCGATTTTCACCTCTGCTGCGCCTTCTTTTTGCACGACCTCTTCGACCAGTAATGCGAGATCGACGACTTCGAGAATGACTTTATCCGGATTGATAGAAGCTCGTGAGAAATCAAGCAACTCATTGACCATTGAACTCATTTGCTGCACTTCATCGCAAAGATCGTCGAGTGTTTCAGGAGAAACTGTGTTCTGCTGCTCGATCACACCCAGAGACAGTTGCATGCGAGCGAGGGGGCTGCAGAGTTCATGAGCAATGTCACTGGTGAAGCGTTTTTGACCATTGACGTAGCCTCTAAGCTGCTGTCTGAGTTTGTTGATGGTACTTCCTAGGTGACCTAATTCATCTCCGCGGTACTTGATTTCTGCGACATCGAAATTACCACGTGAGATAGCAATGGTGCGCAGAGTGAGCATTTTTATGTATCGACTTAGTTTCCAAGCAAATGGGATCCAGAGAAGGATTGAGAGGATCAAAATGGTGGCGCCTAAGCGAATCCAAGGTTTGTAGTCTAAGAGCAAGCCATTGGCACTGAGGCTGGGAGAGCGTATGAGCAGGAGTAGCGGTGGAGTGCTCTGCATGGGTGCCCTCGATCTCTCTACATTGTTCAATCGGCCAAGTTCGAGATGGTATCCAAACCAATATTCACCTGAAAGGTCTTTGCTGGCAAAAATAGGTTGAGCTGTGACTGCATTGTCACTGAAGGAATTCGGAGAATCTGACTCGAAAAAGTGTTCTGGCGGAGGTCTGTTTCCGTGAGGTGGAGGGCCTAGTTGAGAGGAACCTCTATGCTGGGGTACGTCTTGTGGACGATTAGGTAGATTGGGGCTTGGGGGGCGTTTTTTTTCTTCTAGTAGAAGGAGTATTTCTGAAGGGATTTCATCTTTTTCTCCTATTAAGATCTCGCTTTGGGGACCGAGCGCGAGAAAGGAGAGTTTATATTTTTCTCCGAGTTGTTGAAGTGCGCTTTGTTGGGCGTCCTCGTCTGAGGTTTTGATGATTTCTCCCGCATTGATAGCAAGCGTATTAAGCCGCTCCCCTGCAGGGCCAGATACCAGTGTCTGAAGGTTAAAATATTGTTGAGAAAACAGCAGAACAATCAGCACGATGAGCAGAATATTAAGCGAGAACCATCCGGCGATGCGTGCATAGAGAGGGAAGTGGAGTTTCACGATGGTTGATTTCCTGTTAGTTCTCGGGTGTCCTAGCAAACGCTGGGGTCGATCAGCTGATAACCTACGGCACGTACGGTGCGAATATAACGCGGTGTTTGTGCAGGATCATTGAGTTTTTTTCTCAGAGATGAGATGTGAACGTCAATAGAGCGATCAAAAATATCGTAATTTCTATCAGAAATGTCATCAAGAATCTGCTCTCTACTTTTCACTCTACCACGTGCACGCATCAAGCTTGTGAGGATTGAAAACTCAAGAGCGGTGAGTTCGAGCGGTTGTCCTGCCTGCAAGACCACGTGAGTTGACTCATTCAAGGAAAGGTCACCGACGACAATATCCTCGTTAATGTCAGTGACATTTTCATTCGATGTGTGCTGGCGGCGTATAACGGCTCTGAGGCGAGCGAGGAGTTCGCGCGTAGAGAATGTTTTGGGTAAATAATCGTCTGCGCCGATCTCTAGACCAACGATGCGGTCCATTTCATCGCCACGTGCTGTTAGCATGAGGACAGGAATATTAGAATGCTTACGTAGCTCCTTGAGGACGTCGAAACCGTCCATGCCTGGCATCATCACATCGAGAATGATAGCACTGTACTTCCCTGCAAGGGCAGCTTCTAGTCCATCTGTTCCTGTGTGCTTTAGCTCAACTTCATAGCCAAAAGGAGTGAGATACTCTTTGAGCAAACGGCAGTATTTTTTATCGTCATCAACAACGAGAATAGGAATCAGTGAAGCGTCATTCATGAGATGACTATACTTAAAAAATACGTAATTGAGTGCTTTTTTACCGATTCTTTACAAAAAATACCTCGCGGGATGTACCTCGAGTTACTTTTCGCCGTAGCTGTGTTGCTCGTGTGCTAATTATTGCCGCAGGTGTTCAATCGCCTGACGAATGTCATCAAGGCCGACTTGCTCAGAAACTTCGGCTTCACCAAGTTTTTTAAGAAGGACGAACTTGATGTTTCCGCCACTGAATTTTTTATCACGGCTGAGTTTGCGAATAATGAGATCCGTGCCGATATCATCGGGTAAAATCAAGGGGAGCTGAAAGTTTTCAAGCAGTTTGATAATGCGTTGGCTATCTTCTTGGGCAAGACCATTGATTTTTTCAGAAAGGTACAGAGCTGCGCGGATGCCGAGCGAAATAGCTTCGCCGTGTAGCATCATACCGTAGGGGAGTGATGCCTCGATGCCGTGGCCGATGGTATGACCGAAGTTCAGTAGGGCGCGAGTCCCACTAGTTTCTCGCTCGTCTTCTTCGACGATGCGAGCCTTGATGGCAAGATTTCTAGCTAGTAGCTCTGATGATGGATGTTGATCATTTGGATCGAGAGCAGTTAGGTCATCAATCATTGCAGCATCGCGAATGGCGGCATGTTTGATCACTTCAGCATAACCCTCACGGTACTCGCGCCCTGGGAGGGTATCGAGGGTGAGTGGGTCGACAATGACGAGGCGGGGCTGATGAAAGGCACCGATGAGATTTTTACCTTCAGCGGTATTGACGCCAGTTTTACCTCCAGCAGAGCTGTCTACTTGAGAAACAATGGTGGTAGGGATTTGGACAAAAGGAACACCACGGTAATAGGTCGCTGCAACAAAGCCTGCGAGATCGCCGACGACGCCACCGCCGAGAGCGATGACAAAGGAGCTGCGGTCGTGTTCTGAGCGATTAAGTTCGCTGCAAAGCGAGGCAGCTTCTGCCATGGATTTACTAGCTTCACCGGCTTTGACGATATGGAAACTGGCTTTAATACCTGCATCCTGAAGGTTTTTGGAAAGTTCGTCTTGGTAGTGAGAAGAGACATTGCTGTCGGTGATGACGGCTGCTTTGCCTTTTAAGCCAGCTGCGAGAATAAGCTCCGCTGCGCGCTGGAGGATACCGTCCTCAACGAGGATATCGTAAGAGCGGTCGGCGAGGTTGACGTGGACGGTAGGCATGAGATTAGATAAAGAATTACTTACTTTGCTCAAGCATTTTGAGCAGAGGAGCTTCTGCGCGTTTACGAGTAGCTTCCGGCATTTCAACCTGTGGAGAAAGATTTTCTAGACAGTCGCGTAGCTTCTGTAAGGTGTTCATTTTCATGAAATGGCAGTCGCTACAAGCACAGCGATCTGTCGGTCCAGGGATAAGGTTTTTATCCGGAGCTTCTTTCTGCAGACGGTGGAGCATGCCGCTTTCTGTGACGACGATGATGTCTTTCACGGGGGCGTTCTTACAGAAAGTAACCATCTTTTCCGTAGAGCACACTTCATCGGCTAGGAGGCGAACTGCAGTAGTGCACTCTGGGTGGGCTACCACGAGGGCGTCGGGGTACTCAGCTTTGATCTTATTGATAGACTCGCGGGTGAACTCGACGTGAACGTAGCATGCGCCCTTCCAAAGATCCATCTTGCGGCCGGTTTGCTCCATAACCCATGCGCCTAAGTTTTCGTCTGGGACGAAGAGGATGGGGCGGTCAGCGGGTGCTTTGTTAACGATCGTGATCGCGTTTCCCGAAGTGACGATGACATCGCACAGAGCTTTAACTCCAGCAGAGCAGTTGATGTAAGCGATGACGTAGTAGTTTTTTTCAGCATTGTCGTTGAGAAATTTTTCTAGGTCCTCAGCGGGGCATGACTCCTCGAGTGAACAACCAGCGTCTCTATCTGGCAGTACGACTACTTTGTTTGGATTCACTATTTTAGCTGTTTCAGCCATAAAGTGAACGCCACAGAATGCGATGACGTCAGCTTTCGTTTCCTGTGCTCGGTAAGCAAGACCTAGCGAATCGCCTACGTAGTCGGCAATGTCTTGAATATCACCAGTTTGGTAATTATGGGCGAGGATGACGGCGTTACGTTCCTTCTTTAAACGGAGGATGTCTTCGCGAAGATCAAGTGCTGAGCTGGGCATGCGGTGAATAATGAATGAAGAATTCTGAAATGTGAATGATAATCTCGAAGAGAAATTCTACTGACCGATGGACATGCGTCCTGTGTGTTTGGCTCCTTCTTCCATGGTCATAGTGGCCACTTTGATATCGCCCGTGATAGTGGCTTTTTTCTTGAGTTGTAGTTTTCCAGTGCAGGTGAAGTGACCGATAGCTGAGCCGTCAATGATGACTTCCTGAGCGTAGACGTGGTTTGAAAACTCTACATTGGCCTTTTTTTCGATGATGAGCCGTTTGCACTTCACAGTTCCCATGATTTTACTGTGGCTATTAATCGTAAAATCGCCAGAGCAGTTGACACCACCAGTGAATTTTCCGTTTACCAGCAGGTTGTGACACTGGATGGTGATGCCTGTGACCGAGGCTTTCTTATAGATAGTGACATTGCCACGGGTCTGAATGCGCTGATTCCAGATATCCTGAATTTCGAAGTCTTTGAGCGTGATATACATGCCGCATCCAGGGCAATTAGTAGAGCTTGCAAGAGCGGGTGCTTGATGGCTGTGATCACATTCAAAACAGGAAACTTCTCGCTGGGCAATTTTTTTGGATGACGAGCGATGAGCTGCAGGTTGGTTAGGGTTAACTCGCGGAGCTGGTGGCACGTATCTTGAGGGAGTGTCTTTTTGGAGATCTTTTTTTAGAGTGTCCGATGGGCTTGGATCAAGCGCCGGCTCTTCTGTGCTTTGAGGGTCTTCTTTTACTGGGCTTTCAACAGGAGCCGCCTTTTTAGGTGTTGATGTTTCCGGACTCCTTACTTTCCCGAATGGGTTGAGGGGGGCGGAGTTATCAATCGCTTTGCCATCGACGATCTTAATGTAAGTGCTGCATTTTTTGCAATTTGTCGATTGCACCGTGGACGGTTCTGTCTGCTCGTTATTGCAAGTAGGGCAGTGAATAGTGACCGCATCTTTGATCTCATTGGGCTGTTTAGCGTCAAAGGAGGTCTTTTTTTTCTTAAAGAAGAAGGACATGGTCTGAGTAGGGGGTCTAGTAGAGGTACAGAAGAGATGAAAAATCCCACGCAAAGGCGTTAACCGATGGGTGGGACACTTCAACTTGTTGTGATAAAACTCCTGAGAGTTTAGTAAAGCTTTGTCGCGACTTACTTACTACCTGCTGGTGCAGAGGGTGTAGAAGATGCAGTAGGTTTTGCTGCGGTGGCTGTCGCCGCGGCAGGTTTGATAGAAGGTGTGCCTACAGTTGATTTGCCGACAAAGATAGCACCTGGCTCGATAGAGAGTGATGCGGCTTTTATGTTGCCTACGAGTTCTGCATTTGCCTTGAGTTCTACCTTGTCTGAAACTTCAATATTTCCGTGAACCTTACCGTAAATGATAACTGAGCGTGTCTTAATCTCAGCTTTGATGTGAGCGTTTTCGCCAATAGTCAGTGAGCCGTCAGACTCAATTTCGCCTTCAATTCTACCATCGACTACGAGATCGTTAGAAAACTTAATATGACCTTTGATTTCTACATCCGCGCTCAGGACATTGCGTCCACTGGGTGCGGGGGCTGGAGTGCTGGAGCGAGGAGCTGATGACGCGGCACTGGATGGGCTACTGCTGCTTGAAGGAGGGGTGCTCGCAGGAGCTTCGAAATTAGAGGGGCGGGAAGGGCTTGCTTCAGGTTCTGGGCTTTGGCCGATGACTTTTTTAAACACGATGATAAATTTTGGTTACAGATATAATAAGTGACAGATTGCTACTTACAGCAAGGGGAAATTGATAAAATAGAGAGAAAGTTGCAATTGAAAATTGTTAGTGCTTTTTGTTTTCAAGGAGCTTCCTCTAGCTCTGGCTTCTCAACGAGAGGTGTGACAGTTTGAGGTGCGATAGTGTCCGGTAAATCAGGGCTAGTGTCTTCAGCACTGGTAGAGCCGGTCGTGATCTGGGGAGCAGCAGGGGGCTCAGGAAGAGCTGGCTGGATTTTTACAGGAGGCTTAGCATTAACGAGCAGAAGTCTGGTCTCGACGATAGAAGCGAAAGCATCGTTTTTAATGTCAGAATTATCTTGGGCTTTTTCGTACCAAATTTTTGCCTTTTCAGTGTCACCAGATTCTTTGGCAATATCTCCTAGAGAAACACGGGCGAGAGAAGTAATGTATGTGTTAGTATCACTGTCAGCAACTTCTGCGAGGATTTCGGTGGCTTCGTCAGTTTTACCAAGATTGATAAGTTTGAGGCCTAGGCTCACCTTGGCTGACGCCACTGCTGGGTGAGCGGGATTAGAGTCAATAAAGTCTTCGAGGTTTGAAATGGAGTCGTCCTTTGCATCAGGCCACTGGCTGTTGGCAAGGAGTATCTGAGCCGTTGATGCGGCATTACTATTTGGCCATTGGGCTATGACTTCCTGATATTCCTCTGAATTGGATGCTGCGGCAAGTGCTGCGCCAGCTTCTTCGGCTTTGGCCTCATCCAAGCCGTGTTTAACGACGTAACCCAAGATACCTAATGCAACTAAGATGGCAAAAATGACAAGCTTAGGCTGATGTTTGTCAAGGAAGAGGTCTAGCTTGCTAGGGCCGAGATCGATTTCTGCGAATGCGGCAGAGGTAGTTGGAGATGGTTGTGTATTGGATTCAGCCATGATGGATTAATTTCGAGAACGCGTGATAACTGAGTAGCGAGGCTATGGCAATTGAATTTAGTTTCTAGTTTGAAGTTTGAGGATAGGGGACTATGAGTTTTTTTACTTATGGATACTTTAAAGGCAATACAGCGTGCTACTCTGTATGGAATTCTCGACATGGGTTATGTGGCTGATGCTGACTTGCTGGAGGTTGCGAAGAATCTTCTAGAAGGTGGTGTGGATGTTTTGCAATTAAGAGCAAAGGGCTACTCGCCGGAGGATGTAATGCACTTAGTTGAAGAGAATGCACCATCGTTACCTGAGTTGTGTCGTTCATTCTCCGTACCTTTCATTATCAATGATTTTCCAGAGGTGGCTCTCAAGCTGAGGGCAGATGGTTTGCACATTGGGCAAGAAGATGGTGAGTTAGAGGCTGCGCGTAAAATCGTCGGTGAGAGTATGATTATTGGTAGGTCGACTCACTCCCTCGAGCAGGCGACCTCAGCGATGAGGGAGGGCTTTGATTACATAGGTTTTGGGCCACTGTTTCCCACGCCTACTAAAAAGGGTAGGCCGAGTATTGGGCTAGATAATATTTCAATAGTGCAGGCAACACTTGGGGCTAAGTTTCCTGTCTTCTGCATCGGTGGTATTGTTAGTGAGAATTTGGAATTAGTGCTTGCTTCGGGAGCAAGTCGCGTAGTGATTGTTTCAGCTTTATTACAGGCCGATGATGTTGAGCAAGCAACCCGTGAGGTGAAACTTGTCATATCAGCGGCCTAGTAAGTTTTATTTTTAAATTTATTATCATGAGTATTATTATTGGCGGCACTATCGCTATAGACAACGTATCTACACCTACATCCTCAGCAGGAAATCTGCTAGGGGGTTCAGCTTCTTATGCTTCTCTCGCAGCGAGCTACTACTGCAAGCCTACTTATCTGGTCGGTGTAGTGGGACACGATTTTCCTCAAGAACATCTTGAGATGCTTAGCCAGCGCGGCGTTGACCTTAGCGGGGTGGAGTATTCTAAAGGTGAATCATTTACTTGGACTGGTGAGTACCATGAGAATATGAATGAGCGTACAACGCATAGTGTTGGCTTAAACGTGCTCGAAGATTGGAAGGTGAAGATACCGGCCGAAATAGCTTCGAGTAGAATCGTTGTTCTTGCTAACATGTCACCTGATAATCAGTTGCAGATGATTGATCAGTGTACAAATGACGACAAATTTGTCATCGCTGACACGATGGATCTATGGATTCAGATTGCTAATGATCAACTTCACACCGTACTTGATCGCATAGACTTGCTGGTGCTGAATGAGTCTGAGGCGAGGTTGTTAGCGGATGAAAATAATTTGATCGTAGCTGGCGAGGTATTACTAAAGAAGGGGCCAGATTATGTTGTTATTAAACTCGGTGAGTTTGGTGCTATATTATTTACTTCGAATAATGAGCTGTATCGATTTCATGCCTGGCCACTGCGTGAGATTATTGATCCTACGGGTGCCGGTGATACTTTTTTAGGGGCGATGGCGGGATACTTAGCATCGCTGAAGAATGTAGAAGGCGCAGATTTCTCTGATGAACAAATTAAAGCAGGTTTAATAAGAGGTGGCGTTCTTGCTAGCTTCACCTGCGAGGATTTTTCTACTAAAAAAATGCAGGGGCTTAGTTTGAGCGATATTAATAAACGCATGGAGAATTTATTACTGATGAGTCAGTGA
Source organism: Akkermansiaceae bacterium (assembly GCA_051252195.1). Classification (GTDB taxonomy): domain Bacteria; phylum Verrucomicrobiota; class Verrucomicrobiia; order Verrucomicrobiales; family Akkermansiaceae; genus Oceaniferula. Next base: position 108,586 of record JBPOGD010000005.1, read on the forward strand.
TGTAACATTGCGATATATCTAACGTGTAAAAATATATATTAAGGTTTTATAAAGTTTTGGGTTAAAACATCTAAAATTATTGACAAAAATTAGCGTGAAGTGTTAATTAGACACACAAAGACATTGGGGGTTCTAGTCAGAATGAAATTAATTAGTTAAGGCTTCATTTTACATATGAAGATCTAGCTAGCTCTAAAGCTAAAAAATATAAATGAAAACACTATATACAATCACAATTTTAACAGGTCTTTCACTAGGTCTGCTTCATGCGCAAGAGGTGAGAACTACTCCTGTTGGCTATGTAACTCACACGCTCAAAGCGGGTCAATTTAATCTTATCGGCCTTACCATGCATGAGGCGGTAACAGTAACAGGCACTTTCGAAACCGTAGTCGGTACAACAGATGGCGTTAGTGGTGCTACAAGCACAGGAACAACATTTACTGATACAGATGTTGATTTCGACAGCTTACTTACTGATGGAACTACTTACATCGTTGAAATCACAAGTGGTTCAAGTGACGGAGCTGTTGATCTCACAGGCACTATTCAAGAACTAGTTTGGACAAGCCCTTCTGCAACCACTGATTTCATTGTTACTTCAGACGATTTGGAGTCAGGTGATAATATTGATACGCTGGAATATCAGATTCGTCCTTCTACAAGCCTTCAAGATCTTTTCGGTGCTACTCCTAGCATAGCATCAGGAGCAACCGCTACCGCTTCTGATATTGTTTGGGTCCCAGCAGGTAATGGCACATTTAATAGGTATTTCTACAGAACCTCATTGGGTGGCAGCGGAACTTGGTATAATATAGTTGATGATGAAGTGGTGACCGAATCTATACCATTGGTTTATACAGATGGCGTTATGGTTGAGGTGAAATCGACTTCAACAGATTCTGAGTTAGTAATTACAGGTTCTGTGAAGACTGAAGCGATCAGTTTTTCTGTTTTTACAGGTTTTAATCTTTTTAGTAATGTATATCCAATAGGTTCTACTTTGCAAAACTGTGGTTTGGATGAGGATCTTGCTAGTGGTGCTACAGCATCTGTTTCAGATATAGTTTGGCTGCCTTCTGAAAATGGTGGGTTCGTTAGGTACTTTTACAGAACTAATCTAGGTGGAGCACAAACATGGTTCAATATTACGGATAATGTAGAGGTAGGTGATTTAGAGGAAGATGGGGTTAGTTTAACTTCAGCCTTTTTTGTTGAAAGAAAAGCTGGGAGTGACAATTTCAACTTGATTCCACCTTCCACTTACACAAATCTTTAAACTAATAGTTACATGAAACAAAAAATTATATTTAACTCAATTTTAACACTGACGTTAACTGCTAATAGTATTTATGCAGTTGATTATGCGGTATCCTCTAGTAATTTAAACGTTGGTACTAATGATCAAGTTGTTCGAGACAACACTGGAGTAGTTGTAAATGGAACAGGTATAGTAAGTTTAGGATATTTTAGTTCAGGGTTTGATCCGTTCAGTAACAGCTATGAAGATATTGTAAGGGATTTCAATATACTATCATCAAATGATTTTTCAGGCGGTGGATTTGTTGGGTATGACGGTTTCTTTTCAATAGATGAAACATTTACAGACGCTGAAAATGATCTGGATCTTGTTAATGCTAGTGGATTCAGTGTTTATTTGTTTATTGGCAATGATACTAACTACGGAGACTCTACTTATTTTGGACTTATTGATACAAATGAAATAATTCCTGATGTAACTGTACCGGCATCAAGCTATTCCACTAATGTAAATTATTCAGAAGGGGCATTCTCTTCTGCAAATATCCTTTATGGTAACGTTACGAACGAATCGGTGTTGTCTGGTCCTGGTATATCCAGTAATGGAACTTTTGATTTAGTGGATATTACATCGGCAGTCCCAGAGCCATCATCAATAGCTCTTCTTGGTCTGACTGGCTTTGCTTTCTTACTTCGTCGCAAGCGATAGTGAGATAATTTGACTTTTTGATACGGAGTTCACCTTGTTGGTGAGCTCCGTTTTTTGTGTCACTGTGCTAATGGGAATGAGAAAAATCTGGCATGCGCTGTGCTTTCTGTTGGGACTAAGTGATAAGCTTCTCCAGTAGTAATAAACCCAATGTACTTAAGATCGGCTATGTGCCGCTTGTTGAGAGTGCACCGTTTCTAGTGGCTAGGGATGAGGGTTTGTATCAGAAGCATGGACTTTCGGTGGTTTTACAGGCTCAGGCTGGCTGGGGTAGTATTCGTGAAAAGTTTATTAGCGAGGAGCTTGATGCGGTGCAATGCCCCGCCCCGATGACGATAGCGTTAAGTGAAGGAATAGGTACTCCCCGCATGGACATTAGAGTACCTCTGATTATCAATGCTAATGGCAGTGGGATTACTTTGAGTAATCACATCGAACGTGATGCTGTCGTCAATGGCACTGGACTGGCAGCTTTTTACCAGAACCGATGGACTAAACGACGGCGTATGACATTTGCGACTGGTCATCAGCATTGCTCGCAGCACAGTTTGCTCGTAGAATGGCTTCGGCATCAAGGTTTGGACCCTGTGAAAGATGTTGATATTGTTTTCTTACCACCAACCCTTTGTGTGAAAAGTCTGAGGGAAGATCGAATCGATGGTTACTGCATCGGTGAGCCGTGGAACTCAGTAGCCATTTTTGAAGGTTTAGGCTGGTGTGCGACGACTTCGGTAGATTGGGTAAATGGTCACCCCGAGAAAGTCTTGGCATTTACGAATGATTTCTATAGCCGGAACTCAGCTGAGGTGGAGGCTTTGACAGCTGCTTTACTTGAAGCCTGTGTACTTTGCGCCGATCCGTCTTATCGCTTGAAGCTGTTGTCGATCCTGTGTCGTGATGGATCATTTGAGAGGTTGGGGGCCGATAAAAAAGCGATAGCAAACAGCTTGTTTGGTACGTTTGTCACCCATCTCGATGAACACGGTAGTGTCAGTAGGGAAGTGGTGGGGTTTCATCAATTCTATGGAAGGTACATCAATTCCCCTAACGCTGAAGCTGCTGGCTGGCTTGCTAAAGCGATGGGCTACGCTGGATACATGCAGGATGGTTATCAGACGTCCTTTGAAGATTTATTTAGAATGGATGTTTTCGAGCAAGCTTGGATCAATCAGTCAGAATTAAATCTCCTCAAAACAAAAAAGTCCGACATATTATCTGATAAGGTATAACTATTAATCATATCAATCTTGAGCCTATCCAGAGAAATAGCTTCTCTTTTAATACCTCATCTCAGGTGTTCATGTTAAGTTGTGCCAACTTACGTTATTAAATTCTATGAAGCTCATAAAGATCAGCTTAAAATACATGTATGTTCAAAAAAGGCGTGCTGATAGTATGGATTATTTTTTTGATCTTAGCGTATTGTTTACCCAAATTCCTTTTAAATACGAATCAGGAACTTAGCTTTATTTATTCTTTCGGCTTGTCATGGAGTGGTTTTATTCAAGGCGGTATATGGCAGCTACTAAGCCATGCTGTGCTTCATGCGGGTATTTGGCACCTCGTAACCAACCTTCTTTTACTGGGCTACTTAGGATGGAGATTGTTGCCTATTTTGAGTTTGAGGTTGTGCACTAGTCTTCTCTTAGCAGGTATTATATGCGGAGGTGGATTGCACTTACTAATAAGCAAATGGATGTTACTAGCAGGGTATGACGACAAGATCCTAATAGGGATATCAGGTGGCTGTTATGCGTTATTGATCGCTCTGACTACCTTGTCGCCAAGTACTCGAATTTTACCTATTCCCTTGAGTGGGAGGAGTCTTGGTTTGGGGATTATTATCACAGAGTGTATATTCATACTCATTCATCCTAGTTTGGGGATACCGTTGCTTTCACGTGCAGGTGCACTGATGATGGATAGTGGTTTGGGTGATTTATTTAGAATCAGTCACGCTTGTCATTTGGGAGGTGCTTTAGCAGGTTTTTATATTGGAAAGCGATACCTTGCTCGCCCTGTGAGCCTCGAGGAGCTCCAAAGGCAACGAGCAAAATTTGAAAATTAATTGAGGTGGGTTCTTGCCAGATGCGTATGCGAGATGCAAAGTTAGCACGTCATAAGTTAATATAGGTTATGACGTTTCAATCATTCTTAATCATTACCATTCATTTTATCATATGAGCATTCAAGTAGGAGACAAAGCCCCAGATTTCACCCTCGTGACACTTACTGCAGAGGGGCCGCAGACCGTTACCTTATCGTCGTTGATCGGTGGAACTAATATTTTACTCTTGTTTGTACCGATGGCGTTTACAGGAGGCTGTACAGCGGAGTTCTGTGATATTACCAAAAACTTAGCTATCTATGATTCTTTGGATGCTAAGGTTCTTGGTATTTCAGGTGACAATCCTTTTGCGAACAGCGAGTGGGCTGAGAAAGAGGGAATAGGGATTACTTTACTTAGCGATTACGAGCACAAGGTGACAGCAGCTTACGGTGTTGCGTATGAGTCCTTTCTTCCTGAAAAAAATCTTATTATGGGTGGCGTGCCTAAGCGCTCAGCCTTTGTTGTTGATAAAAATGGTATCGTGAAATACGCAGAAGTTTTAGAAGTCCCTAGCGACATGCCCGACTTTGCTGCGATTCAGGACTGTCTCAAGGCGCTGTAGTTTCCATAAAGTAAGGAATGATCTGGGCTTTGCACGGTGCTGTCGGTATGGCAGAGGACTGGCGTGCCTTTGCGGCTCACCCAGATATTCGTGAACTTGCGGGCGAGGTGCGGCGGATAGACCTCTGGCGTTTTCTGGACTGCTGCCCTATGCCATTGGAAAAAATAGCAGAAACACTTGCGGGTGAAATTTGCCGTATTGATCCTGAACCAATCCTCTTGGGTTACTCCATGGGGGCGCGACTGGCTTTACATGCACTTCTTGGTCAAGGTTATCATTGGAAAGCGGCGATTATCGTATCGGCGCATACTGGTCTTGAGGAAGAAATCGAACGTGCACTGCGCCGGGAGAAAGATGCTGAGTGGTCCGCCCGAGCCCTTAAATCGGGGTGGCAAGATTTTCTTTGTCAATGGGAGGCTCAAAGCGTTCTCGTGGGGAAGCTGGAACTACCCGATCGTCGTGTGCTGAAGAAGCGAAGAGCCTCTATCGCGAGGTCCTTTATTGATTGGTCACTAGGGGTACAGGCTGATCTCCGTCCAAGACTGAAGGAAATACCATGCCCTGTGCTATGGATTACGGGACAGCGTGATACAAAATTTACAGAAATAGCCACGCGTGGGCTTTCCCAACTCAGTGATGGCAAGCACGAGATTGTTTCTGATTGCGGTCATCGCGTCCCGTGGGAAAAGCCAGAGGAATTTGTTCAACTGTGTCGTGAATTTATTGAGAGTATCGCTTAATACCTGATTTTATTGCCCCTGTGAGAGTTATGGTGAACTCGCCTGTGGCTTGGCTTTTACAAAATCACTGCGGACTTTCTGCAGTGGAGAAATAGTGCTGGCACTGACTTGATAGATATGACCTTCAAGCTTTTTCACACGAGCAAGTTTATCCATTACAGCTACATCGTCACTTGCTCCTGCCGAAACATCGACCTGCAGCAAATAGTGTGTTTGATCTTCAGGGGTAGGTGTTTGTGGCCAGAAACGTACTAGGTAGCTGATGCCATCGGCCGTTTTGATCTCTGCTACACGCTCGAGTTTTTTGTCAGGATCTGAAGTTTCATCGGCTGTTTGCTGATTGAGTACATCGATAAAATTGCTGTAGCGAAAGAGGTTTTTGAGCTGATTAGTCGATGTCAGCTGCATAAGCTCGTTTTCACTTATATCCTGTAGAACTAGCTGACCGTTTGGATTTGCCGAGCCGTTTGCAAGTGGCACCTGCATAACTGTCCAAGTGATAAATTCAGGATCGTGAGGTGCTGAGAGTGATATGCTTTGAATGGAGTCAACGGTGAGAAAGTCTTTATCAAGCCATGTTTGTGCTTGCGCGGCAACGCCAGGGAAAGTTTCACCTACTGCATAGACTCCGCTGTCATCGTTTGCTAGACGGACGAAGCGAGCGTTGGCGGGGGTTCCGCCGCTGTATTTCCCCATATATAGCTCTGCAGCGGTGCTACCATCTTCAAGTATCATCGAGATACATAGAGCTCGTTCTGTTTCTTTATCTGATTTTTTCTTAAGGCCAAAGCGTCCGTAGTGCGCTTCTTCGCAGGGGTACCCCTGGGTTACTTTGATTTCAGCAAGTACGCCTAAGAGGTTTCTGAGTAATTCGTGATCTACTGGATAGTTGTCGCGTTCGGCCACCCCCCATTGCGGAGTATCGGTGTTACCGGCCAACTGAATAATCTCAGTCGATTGGTCGCCTCGGCTGATTACAACGCGCGTGATGTCACGGATGGGGAGGTTCTCGATGAGCTTGTCGCCTTGCGTTAATTGGGTAGACATCGCCTGCTGGCTGTTTTTGCGAAATTGGACAAAGTATGTCGTGATTCCTAGGGCAATGGCGACGATCCAGAGCAGAATAACAGTTTTAGATTTCATAGAACGGAGGATAGAAAGAAGTTATTTGGTGCGGGTTGTTCGTCTGCGGCGAAGCCAGATTCCTATGCCACTGAGTGCAATAAACGTGGGGGAGATAGCGACGGTCATCCATGTGATTTTGGAATAGAGTAGATCTTTTCTAGCCTGAAGGCCTTTTTGTTTTTCGCGTAATTCACGGCTGAGGCGAACTTGCTTTTCTTGTAACTCAGTAATTTTCAGTTCTTGCTCTGGACTGAGAACGAGGGTGCTGCTTTGTGTTTTCTGCGTCTGAAGATCCTGAAGTTCGCTTATGATTCCCTCCATGTCAGTACGGGCTTTCGCCACATCTGCTTGGAGCTCTTGTTCAAAGGCCGTCTCCATTTCCTTAATAATAGTAAAAGGTCGTGTCGAAGCTGCGCGGCTGCGTGATCCGATGAGGTGTTTGGAGCCTGTACACTGATCGAGAATATTTTGAAGTAGGGCGGCGTTGTTGTTGACGGCGATGTAGCCTTGCTGGTTGGCGACAAAACAAGCGCGATCAAAGATGAAATCAGCATCAGAGATGAGGTAGACAGAGCTACTGACAATGGATCTCTTGAGAGCGTTATCTTCGGTAGTGTCCTCTGCGCCAGGTGCACCATTGGGGAATGCGGTAGGGAAGACACCTTTGAGGCGCATCACGAGACTGTACGGCTCACTTTCGGAAAGCTTCTGTGCAAAGAGGTGCGGGCTTGCCTTTTGAGCTTCCTCACTGGCCATGAGGATGACATGAGGAGATGATTCTACGAGGGTTTCCACAGAGATACCTTCGACTTCTTGGTTAAGCGTGAGGCCACCTGCTAAGGGGAAATATATGTTTTCAAAGCCCTGAGTGATAATTTCATCAGTAGAGCTGAGTGCTTCGGTACTCAGTGAGAGATGCGCGTACATACGATCACCTCCAGCAGAGTTCTTGAAGTCCATAGCGTATTTTCCATCTCCTACGACAGCAGTACTATCCATACCTACTCCCCAGGTATTTAGCAGATAGGTAAATGTAGAAACTCTCTGAGTACCGCCAGCTGTTCCTAATATGTCGGGTCCACTGGGTGCTGTGAGGGCAAAGGGATCGAGACAGGCGATGACGATTCCACCTTGGAGTAAGTACTGATCAATAAGAAACTCTGTTTCGGCGGTGATACCTGCAGGGTGGATGAGTAGCAGAATCGGCGTTTTCTCAGGGTCAATTTCAGTAGGGTTGATACCAAGATCTGCAATTTGGTAGCGCTGTTGCAGAAGCTGGTAAATGATCCATGGTTCTTGTGCTTGTGGTGGCTGCATTCCCATCATCATTTGGTCACTTGGTGCCACTCCAGCTAAGGGTAGCGCTGTCATTAGCCCGATGGTGGGTTTCTCAAAGGTGCTAATATTGGCAATGGCGCTGGAGAGATGGTACTCCAGCATGGTTTCATCATTGGGATCGAGGAGTGGAATGTTGGATTTTTGATCGAGACAGGAGAGAGAAACACCGAAGTAGAGGTTTTCTTCATTAACGCGCTGGCCAAAGATCCCATCGAGGTTGGCGGAGTCCTCAGCATCTGTATCGGGCTGTGGATCAAGGTGCTCAATACGGATTTTCCCCTTGGACAATTGACTATAACGATTGAGTAAATCATCTACCTTGCGCATATAGTTTTTTAAGCGGCGCGGCATTAGTTCGCTTTTTCGAGTGGCGTAAAATCGGATGATAACAGGACTTTCCAGCTCAGTAAGGATAGAAATCGTGCCGTCGGTGAGGGTGTGACGTTTGTCTTCTGTAAGGTCGATATTCCTATTTCCCAGCGAGGTGGACTGCACAAGCCAGTTTGCAAAAATAACGATGAGAACGACGGCTACGATTCCGCTGACAGCGAGGAAGGTAGGGTTTTTAATGGGCGCTTTTTTCATACGAGAAAGGATGATTTAGGATCTTTTAGCATTTAAAATAGCACTTGTGCTGATGAGGCAGGCGAAAACGATGGAGAGGAAATAGAGAATGTCTTGCATCCTGATCGCTCCTCGGAGCAACGGTTGATAGTGATCAAGAACGGAGGTGGAAACAATGGCATCGGTTACCCCCACAGAAAAGGTTTGAGCAAAGATGCGCGCTACGTGATCGAAACCGATTATGACAAGGAGAACGCAGATACCGCAAGAAATAATCAGGCAGGACACTTGATCGCGTGTGAATGCAGAGATCAAGCAGGTGATTGCAAGGAAAGTAAGACAAAGTAAATAGCTGCCGATGTAGCCTGAGAGGATTGTAAGATTGTCGGGATCGCCAAGGGCATTGACCGCCATCACCATGGGGCAGGTCATCGCTAAGGCAACAAACCAAACCACGGCAGCGGCGAGGTATTTCCCCAGAATAGCGGACCAAATAGTTGTAGGGAAGGTTCCTAACAACTCAATGGTGCCACTGCGTAGCTCATCCGACCAGAGTCGCATACCTAAGGCTGGTGCGAGGAGCATATAAATCCACGGGTGCCAGAAAAAGAATGACCACTCTAGGTTGGCGTCTCCTGTTTTGATGAAGTTGCCTAACGTGAAAGTGAGGAAGAGCGACATAAAGAGAAATATACAGATCACGGCGTAAGCTGTAGGCTGAGTGAAGTAGCTTTTGAGCTCACGTTTAAAAATAGTAATGATCGAGGTCATAGTGTTGGTATTAGGCTATTTCTTTGGTTGTAAGGCTGCGGAAAAGGTCAGTGAGCGAGTTGGTGGTCGATTGCTCGCGAAGCTCCGCAGGAGTACCATCGGCGACGATTTTCCCTTGATCGATGATGAGGGCACGCGTGCATGAGGCGTCCACCTCTTCGAGAATGTGGGTGGAAAAAAGAATCGCTTTCGTTTCACCCAGCCGTTTGATGAGTTGTCGAACTTCGTGTTTCTGATTGGGGTCTAAGCCATCGGTCGGCTCATCGAGTATTAAAACAGCAGGGTCATGTAGAAGTGACTGAGCAAGACAGGTGCGGTGGCGATATCCCTTGGATAGGGTGCTGATAGATTGTTTAGAAACGTTTTCTAAAAAGCATGTTTGGATAGCGGCATCGATCGCCTGCTTCTGAGCCTTGCCTCTCATGCCACGCATTTCGGCAGAAAACTTGAGGAAGTCGGTTACCGTCATGTCATCGTACAGCGGTGCAGATTCGGGGAGATAGCCGATGCGGCTTTTGGCAGCAATGGGATTATCCAGCATGGAAATACCACAGATCTCAACATCACCTTGAGTGGGAGCTATGAAACCAGTCACCATGCGCATCGTTGTAGATTTTCCAGCCCCGTTGGGTCCTAGGAAGCCGAGAACATCGCCTTTTTTAACGGTGAATGAGAGGTTGTTAACAACGGTTTTAGAACCGAAACTTTTGCTGAGGTTGCGAACTTCAATCATGGTAAATTGTTAATCTATCTGAATCTTGTTGGGGAGAACAGCGATTAATTTTTAAAAATTTGAATAGAAATCAAGTCAAAAATTGATGTGAAATTTTTCTTTGGGCTGCGATAGATTAAGAATGCTAAAAGTCTTTTTGAAATGCACGTGTTGCACGTTTGACCTTTGAGCGGGCTTTGACTATGTACAATGTATGAACGAGATCGAAGCAGCTGAAAAAATCTTACATACCATGTTAGGTAAATTAGGCTTTGAGGTAGACCTAGAAACCACTGAGCAGGAAGATGGCTATTGTTTAAATATCGTGTCAGAAGATAGTGCGGTGCTTATCGGGAAGCAGGGGGATCGGCTAGAAGACTTGCAGTACCTAACAAATCGTGTCCTCTGCAAACATTATCCTGATTCGCCACGCGTCAAAGTAGACTGTGATTATTATCGAACTAAACAAGAGGAGAAGCTGATAGAAAATGCTACAAAGATGGCAAGCCAGGTTTTCTTCGACGGGAAGTCTCGTAAGCTCAAGCCTCTGAACGCGTACTACCGTAGGCTGGCGTACAAAGCGCTCGGTGAAATCCAAGGTATTAAAACCAGCTCGCCGAGTGGTGAAATGCGATACAAGAGTATCGAAATCTCCAAACTTTGAGATCATGAAAACTCATCATCTCGTGATGCCTGGTGACTTGAACCAGTTCGGGTTCCTCTTTGGTGGCAAAATGCTCAGCTGGGTCGATGAAGCGTGCTGGATAGCCGCGAGCCTAGACTTTCCCAAGTGCCGATTCGTTACCGTGGGGATGGATAAGGTGGAGTTTCGTCACGGCGTCGAGGAAGGGGTGATTCTTGAGATTTGCTGCAAGCAAAAAAATGTGGGGAAGACATCGGTCAGTTATGATGTAGAAGTGATTCGCGGTAGAAGCCGACAAGACGAGGTGATTTTCTCTACCTGCATATCTTTGGTGAATATCGACGAAAGTGGTCAGAAACAGCCTGTTTCATCGACTTAACTATTCTTTGAGTAGAATCAGAGATGAAAAATCCTGTTCATCTTGGCAATCCTGTCTAAGAACCTTTCAGCCTAGTTTCTCCATACCAAGTAGGCAGATATTTTACTATGAAACGGATAGAAACGGTCGATATCATTCTCGCACTTGATAACTCGCAAGACGAACTTGCATGGAAGAAAAAGATTGCTCGCAAGATCAGGTGTCATCCTAAACAGATTAGTGAGATGAGACTTGTGAAGCATTCAATCGATGCTCGCCAGAAGGATCTCAAAGTGCAGTTACGTATCGAAGTGGGCATTGAGATGCCGTTGCCTCCCGAACCTGAATATACAGTTGAATATCAACAAGTGCCTAGTTCAGCACGCACGGTGGTGATCATCGGTAGCGGTCCTGCGGGGATGTTTGCAGCCCTGAGGTCGATTGAGCTGGGGTGCAAACCAATTGTTTTAGAGCGGGGGAAAGATGCGTCGACACGCCGCTTTGATCTCGGGCCTATTATGCGGAAAGGTATCGTCATTGAAGATTCAAATTACTGTTTCGGAGAAGGTGGAGCAGGTACATATTCGGATGGTAAGCTCTACACACGTGCTACTAAGCGAGGTCCGGTGCGTGAAGTCTATGCGACTTTAGTGGCACATGGAGCGCCACCTGTGATCCTTACTGATGCACATCCACACATTGGCTCAAACCTCCTTCCTAACGTGGTCAAAGCGATGCGACAGAGTATCATCGAGGCTGGAGGCGAAGTTCATTTCGGGGCTAAGGTGACTCAACTTCTGAGGTCAGCTGACGGTAAATCCATGCGTGGTGTGGCGACATCGGATGGTAGAGAGTTCACGGGAGACTCTGTGATTCTTGCTACCGGGCACAGCGCTCGTGACGTTTACAAGATGCTGGCGGATGAAAACATCCTCATGGAGAAGAAGACATTTGCCGTGGGGGTACGCATTGAACATCCGCAGCCATTGATCGATAGCATTCAGTATCATTATCCGCGTGGCACGGAGCGTCCTCGTATTTTGCCAGCGGCTCGATATCGTTTAGCCTGTAAGATTGGCGGTCGTGGAGTGCATTCTTTCTGCATGTGTCCTGGCGGGTTTATCGTACCTGCTGCCACAGAGAATGACGAAGTGGTAGTAAACGGGATGTCACTCTCTCGTCGTGATTCACCCTATGCGAATAGTGGGATGGTCGTTAGCGTCGATCCAGAGGATACTGCTGATTTCCAGAAAGAGCACGGTATTTTAGCTGGTATAGCGTTTCAAAAAGCGATGGAAGTTCTTGCCTCGAAAGTTGGTGGTGGGATGCAGAAAGCACCAGGACAGCGTGTTACGGATTTTTTACAAGGGACTGTTTCGAGCTCTCTTCCTAGTACAAGTTACTTTCCAGGGCTCACTTCAGCACCACTTCACGAGATTATGCCATCATTTGTGGTGAGCCGGATGCAGACTGGACTAGAGAAGTTTGGCAGGGGAATGCATGGTTATATTACCGAAGAGGCAGGTCTGTTAGGTTTTGAAACGCGGACGAGTAGCCCTCTGCGAATTCCCAGAAATGACCATGATCTTCAGCATCCAGAAATTAATCTGCTCTATCCCTGCGGCGAGGGTGCTGGATATGCAGGAGGTATTATATCTGCAGCTCTAGATGGGATGAAATGTGCTGAAGCGGCAGCTGGAAAAATGACGGTTTAATTCAGAAGTGACGCGGTTTAGGCACGGTAAAGTCACATCTAATTATTTTATAGGTTAATTTTCTTTACGCAATTTTAGAATGTGTTAGATGTCTTGAGTTCCTTATCTGGAATATTTAAAACAGTCTGATTGGTTCAGTTTATACAGGTTAGGGGGTTTCCTGGTGATCTTACCAATTAGGCTGTTTTTCATTTTCTACACATTAGTACTTGGTTAATATGTGCTATTTATCAAAGTTTTTTGAAATTAGGTGTTTTTGTTGCTATAGGTAGTAAAGGTTATATGAAATTACTGTGATTCCGCAAGTAAGGTTCATTGATTTAAAAACAGACCCCGTTGAAATATGAGAAATACTCCGTACCGTTTCATGCAGACAAGCCTTACGATTTTACTACTTGGTTTATTCAGTCACGGGGTAGCCATAGCGAAGGTAAGCGAAAAAAATCTTGCCTTCAATGAACAGCGAGCTCCTAAAAGTACACAAGACCTAATAGAAATTCAGCAGGCATTGACTGAGCAGCTCGCGCAGGCGCAGTCGGCTACAGTGAGCATCAGCATTGGACAAGGGTTTGGTAGCGGCGTAATTGTTTCTCCAGAAGGGCTTATTTTGACAGCAGCGCATGTGACTGAAGGCGTCGAAAGAGACCTTACCGTTATCTTAAATGATGGTACCCGGCATCAAGCAGTATCAATGGGGCTGGTGTCAGGAACAGATGCAGCGATGATGCGCATCACAGAAGTCAGCGAAACTGGGGAGCAAAAAGTTTATCCATATGTGGAGATTAATCGCGAGAACGATTACCGTCTCGGTCACTGGGTTTTTGCTTTAGGGCATTCTGGTGGTTTTGAATTAGAGCGCGGCCCAGTATTGAGATTAGGGCGCATCGTGCAAGATAGTGAAACGACCTTACACACAGATTGTAAAATTATTGGAGGTGATTCAGGTGGGCCACTATATGATCTCAATGGGCGCTTGATAGCTATTCACAGCCGAGTTTCAAGAACTGTGGAACAGAATATGCACGTGCCGATGCGTGAGTATTTACAATACTGGGAAGCTCTACAGAACAATGAATTTGTGGGTGATGGTCCCTTTGCTAAACGTCCAGTGAAAGGCTCTGGTTTTATGGGGCTCAAGTGTTCCGATACAAATGAGGGCCTACACATTGATGTGATATCAGAAGGCGGTGCCGCTGAAAAATCCGGCTTGCTGGTAGGCGATATTTTTCTTCAAATTGATAGTGATGAAGTGACAGACAAGGCGTCTATCGAAGAAATTCTAAAAGAAAAAGCCGAGGGCGATAAACTTCAAATTATCGTGTTACGTAATGATGAAGAAGTGAAAATTAATCTTAAATTAGGGAAGAAGTAAAGATGCCGAAATATATCATCATATGGCTTGCAGCGATGTTGAATACGTCGCTTGCACAAATCTATTTACCCGCAGATGAGCGAATCAACGGAAAGTTGGTGTGGGAAGCGTTTGAGCCACAGCGAGAGGTTTTACAGCAGAGTAGTGCGGTCGTTTACACCGATGAGAAGTTTCATGTGAAAGCCGTTTACGGTGTCATTGTTAGTGAAGAGGGGCACATACTCACAAAGGCGAGTGAGATCGAAGATTATGAGAACTTAGGTATCCGTGTAGGTCGTGAACTATATGAGGATGTAGAGCTAGTTTCCACCGATACGGCTTGGGATGTGGCGCTGCTTAAAATCAACAGTGAGACAGAATTTGTTCCTGTTGTTTTCAGCAGTAGCGATATTGTCTCGCAAGGGCACTGGGTGGTTTCGAATGGATCTAGTTCACGTAGTACGAGGAGAGTGCGGGTGGGTGTTGTGAGCGCAGAAACGCGTGAAATTAAGGCGGGAATTAGTAACGTCGTCTTGGGCGTAATGCTGGATGCGGGCGAGGGGGAAGAAATAAAAGTTACTGAGTTAACTCCAGATGGAGGAGCTGAACTCGCAGGTGTCAAAGTTGGCGACATTATCGAAAGCGTAGATGGTAAGGAGTTAGTCGAGATTTTAGATATTTGGCAGGCACTAAAGGGCAAAATAGTAGGGGACATTCTTGAAGTGGGCATACTGCGCGGAGAAGAAAAACTAAAAATCGAGGTTGAGCTAACTGCTCGCTCGGAAGATCCAGCTCAAATATCAAGGAACGATATGATGAGTGGAGGAAATGAAATTTTGTCTGAGAGGCGTGATGGTTTCGAGCGTGTAATCCATCATGATACACCCTTGTCCCATACCTCCGTGGGCGGGCCGTTGCTTAATCTAGATGGCGAATGCATCGGCATGAACATTGCACGTGCTAGCCGCGTAGCGACCTTTGCTATTCCAGTACCTGAATTGCGCGAGATTATTGCTAGGATGGTCCCTTGATCAGTTTTGCTCAGCTTTAGGCTGTGTCATTAGAATGCTTTTTGCTTGTGATCTCTGGAGTGCAGCTGGCAGTGTGTGCCTAGATTGTCACATTCTTTCACATTATGATTACGCACCGACTTAGCAGCATTTTCCGATACCTCTTACTATTGCCTCTATTAATTAGTTCGGCGTGGGCAGAAGATCTTAGTTGGGAAGAAAAAATTGATGGTTGGTTAGCGCCTGTAGCCACTACGGCAGATAGTATTGTTTTTTATAGTTTTCAATTAGGTGGGCAGAGCTTGCCAATCATTTTAGTGATACTTGGTGGCACTGCGGTATTCCTGACTATTTATTTTAAGTTTCTTAATCTTAGATCGATCGGTCTCGCACTGCGCACGGTACGTGGAAAATATACGGATGCAGATGCTCCGGGTCAAATTACTCACTTTCAGGCACTTACTGCGGCACTATCTGCTACTGTAGGTCTGGGGAATATTGCCGGTGTAGCGGTAGCGATAGGTATCGGTGGCCCAGGGGCTACCTTCTGGATGGTAATGATGGGACTGTGCGGTATGACTACGAAATTCTGTGAGTGTACCTTAGGTGTGAAGTATCGTAAAATAGACGCCGAGGGAAAAGTTTCTGGTGGTGCCATGTATTACTTGAGTCAAGGTTTGGCGGAAAGAGGGCTAGGTGGCCTAGGCAAATTCCTAGCAATCTTCTTTGCTGTAATGTGCGTGGGTGGTGCCTTTGGTGCGGGTAATCTTTTTCAGGTAAATCAAGCGACTTCTCAGGTGGTTGATTCCTTTGGTGTTTTTCAAGGACAGGATGGTAAGATTTGGTTTGGCGTCATACTGGCCGTGCTCGTTGGTATGGTGATTATTGGCGGGATTGTTTGGATTGCCCGCGTGACATCATTCCTCGTTCCTTTTATGTGTGGAGCTTATATGATTGTCGCACTGATTATCATCGCCAGTCATATTGATCAGTTAGGTGCTGCATTTCAGATGATTGTCCAAGGTGCGTTTTCACCCATGGCAGTTGGTGGCGGTATTGTCGGAGTCTTAATTCAGGGGATCAAGAGAGCAGCATTTTCGAATGAAGCTGGTATTGGCTCAGCTCCCATTGCCCATGCGGCGGTGAAAACGAAAAAGCCAGCGAGTGAAGGTCTCGTTGCGCTCTTAGAGCCGTTTACAGATACCGTGGTTGTGTGCACGATGACCGCTTTAGTTTTAATTATTACGGGGGTTTGGAAAGTCGATGCTGTGGTGAAGCAAGATACAGTTTCCTTCTACAAAACACCAGCAATGGAAGAGGTGGTGGGCTCTGCGAATAAAGGAGATGAACTTCGAATTATCGGGAAAGAAGGAGCGGATGACGTCCTTAAATTGGGAGATCGAGGTCAAGTCTTACTCAGCGAAGTAGATGGTCAGCAGGAGACTGCATGGGTGAACTACGCTGGTCTGACAAAGGTTGAAGGCATTGGCAAAACATCGCGTGCCTTTGGTGAAAAGTTTGCATCCTTTCCTAAGCTACTTGCTGTCGCCGTTCTTCTCTTTGCGTTTTCAACCATGATTTCTTGGTCATACTATGGTGAACAGGCGGTGATTTACTTATGCGGTGGACGGAAAAAGGGAGCCGTCTTGGCTTATAAACTTATTTTTTGTGCCTTAACTGTTGTAGGTGCAGCAGCTTCCATGGGAAATATCGTGATGCTTTCTGATGCGATGATTTTTGCGATGGTAATTCCGAACATGTTCGGTCTATACCTCTTGCTCCCAGTGGTTAAAAGTGAGCTTGCTATCTTCCTTAAGCACGTTGCTGAGATCGATGGGAAATAATTATCTTTTTCCATGTCAAACACCCTGAACTTTCGCCGAGCTAAGCTCGTTTCTCTCTCCCTTGCTAAAATAGGCAATCCTCTCAGATCTGAGCCATTACGAACTTCGAAAGAACTTTGTAGTTTCTCCGATGAGGATAGCGTAATTCTTACACCCTCGTTTTTGAAGCCATTCAAGGGCTTGGAAACCAAGGCATTCGCCCATCACTCCTCTCTTGAGCTGAATGAAGTGTACCGTTATGCGACGGCAATTTTCGACAACACGGATGTTTTATTAGAGCAGGGAACGAAGATAGCTAGGCACCTCTATAATACCTCAAAGCACCCTAATATTAAATCAGGCGATTTATGCGTAGCACTGATCAAAGACCTCCTCGTCGATGGTGAGCCACTGACGGCGATTAGTATTATTAAGTCAGAGAGTCGCGTACCGTTCTTGGAGATTTCTGATAACGATGGTAACCTTCAGCTCAAGACGCATCAGGGCATTTCTCCTGATAAGATCGATAAGGGCTGCTTGATAATCAATAGCGAAAAGGAGAAGGGCTTTCTCGTTTATACTTTTGATAAAACAAGTTCAGGCACACATTTCTGGATGCGTGATTTCCTTGGTGTTAAATTTGTCAAAAACAACGACTACATGACCAAACGGTACGCCGATATGTGTGTGTCATTTGCCAAAGAAGGTCTGCCTGAAGAAATGGAAGCAGAGCAGAAATATCAGGTTGCTAATCAAGCGATGACGTATTTCGAGGAGAAGGACGAATTTGACCTCAAGCATTTCCGTGAGGAGGCGTTAAAAGAACCTGCTATCATTGAGAAATTTGACGCTTTCCAAGCCAACTACGATGATGAAGAAGGGGAGAAACTGGAGGAGCAATTTACCATTGCCAAAAGTGTCGCTAAAAAAGCGGGCAGTAAGTTTAGAAGTGCGATTAAGCTCGATACAGGTGTGCAAATTAATTTTACACCTGCTTTTAAGGACGCCGATGCCGATAGTGTTGAGCGTGGCTTTGATGAGGGGAAACAGCAGAAATTCATCAAAATTTATTACCAAGAAGAGCTCTGAGATTTTTGATCAACTGCGATATTGCTTGAAGTTTTCTGATTCCATCGTAGGCAGCGTATATGTCTTTCCAGTCACTAGGGCTTAATTCGCGAATTCTCCAAGCTATCGATGATGCGGGGTATACTAAAGCTACTCCCATCCAAGCAAAAACGATCCCTGCCATTATGGCGGGGAAAGATATCATCGGTCTCGCGCAGACAGGCACGGGCAAGACTGCAGCTTTTACGCTGCCTTTGCTCTCGCAGATATCTGAGAAAACACACGATAAGGCGACCCGAGGTACGCGTGTGCTTATTATCGCGCCTACTCGTGAGCTGGTGATGCAGATCAATGAAAGCATTCGCGTCTACGGTAAATACACCAATCTCCGCACTGCCATCGTCATTGGTGGAGCGAGCGAAAAGCACCAGATCGAGAAGCTGCAAAGTGAGGTCGACGTCGTCATCGCGACACCTGGGCGCTTAATGGCGCTGATGCAGGATGGTCATTGTAATTTTGGAAAACTGACTCATCTAATACTCGACGAGGCGGATCGGATGCTCGATATGGGCTTCTTTCCCGATATCGCAGAAATTTGTGATAGCCTGCCTAAGCGTCGCCAGAGTTTGCTGTTTTCAGCAACCTTTCCACAGCAGGTGGAAAGACTTTCACGTGAAATTCTCAAATCACCTGTCACCATTGAGGTTGGCGAACGTAGTAACCCGGCTGATACGGTCACACAGTTCATCTACCCCGTTGAGCAGCATTTAAAAGCGGCTCTACTTGTGGAAATGCTGGAAGATCATCAGTTTTTCTCCATCATCGCTTTCGTTCGTACGAGAGAAGAGGCGGACAATCTCACGCGCACCCTGAAAGACGCAGACATCACTGCAGAGGCTATTCACAGTGATCGCACGCAAAACCACAGACAGCGCGCTTTGAGAGACTTTAAACTCAGCAAGATTCGCGTCCTCGTAGCTACAGACATCGCCGCCCGTGGTCTTGATATTCCCGACGTCACCCACGTGATCAACTATGATTTTCCTCAGCAGAGCGAGGACTACATCCACCGCATTGGTAGAACAGGCAGAGCGGGATCGAAGGGCTGTGCTATCACTTATTTGACTTCCGTCGAAGGTGAGAGACTGCAGAAGTTGGAGAAACATATTGGTAAGACCTTACCGAAGCGCTTTGTTGATGGCTTTAATTACAAGAAGCCTGTTCCAGAGGAAGAGGAGAATTTATTCAGACGTACTCCCAAAAGAGATCGATACGATAGCCCAGGCATTATCCGTGGTCGCGATGGTAAACCTGCTGCGAAGAAAAAAAATGGTAAGCCTGGGAATCCTGACTTCCGACGTAAGAAACGCTAAGATAGCTGTGTGGTGCAGCTAATCTATTTTTATGCTGGTTGCGCTTCGCTAAAGTTCTAGTATTTGAAGCATGTTACGCTTTATTTTTCTCTTTTTGATTTCTCTAAGTTCTCTTCATGCAGGTTCAGCAGATGCAGTGATTAAAGGGCAGACCTCATCGGGTAGGACGAGTGTGGAAATTCTTGTTCAGGACATGGTAGGTCCTATCAATAGGGTGAAACTAGAGATTGATGGTGAATCCTACATTATTACCGATGCCAAGGAGACTGTTATCGAAGATAGAAAGAACGGGGTTTACATTTTGCTTATTGAAAGCGAAACCGCCGTTTTTCGTATGTGGATGATACCTGGGACGGAAAAGAATATCAAAACGAGTGATAGTAGCTACGAATGTACTTTTGCAGCAATCATTGAAGCCACTGATCCGAGAAAGAAGCATAAGTGGACACTAACTCCGAGAATTACAATCGGCTGTAAGCTGATTTACAGTATCTAACTTTGTTCGCTTAAAGTAACACACCTATAATTGAAATGTTTTTGATACTACAACTCTGGGGTGGTGGATTCTACCTCATCAACAAGATCTTGTTTGCTATTAGCGAAAGCAAGCAACCTTCGTTGAAGAAGCAGCTCAAAATCATTAGTTGGATAATTTATATCCTTGGTGTGCCTGCTTGGGTCATCATTCTGGTAGGGCATCAAAATTGGATAGCAGCTTCCATAGAAACAGGTGGAATTCCAGCAATGTTTCTTGGGTTATACAATACTTGGCATGACCATAAAAAACCGAACGTTCTCTTTAACAGAATTGTTTCTTTATCTACATATTCCTCACTAGCATTTGGACTTATCTATAGCTTTTACCTCCATGGAGGTATTTCTTCGATCGGGCAGGTTTTAGAGGTTGGTGTAATGTTGGGTTTCTTGTTAGGTAGCTATTACATGGCAAAGAATAGCCTTCAAGGTTGGTTGTTTTTTATGCTTATGAACCTAAGTATGGCTAGTTTAATGTTCACCCAAGACAAACCCATATTGATGGCTCAGCAATTAATATCCTTGTGTTTTGTAGTTTACGGTTTTCTAGCTCAAAGAAAATCAAAAATAAAGAACAAGATTAGATGAGAAGGTAGTGAGAGCGTTGGACGCTTTCTGGTAAGCTGCCTTCTGTTATGAAAATTAAATCTAATCAAGAAAAAGGAATCACCATTGGTATTGATCTTGGTGATAAGAAACATGCTATTTGCGTCTTAGATCACGAGGGCGAGATCATTGATGAGCGTAGTATCGTGAATACCCGCGAGAGTCTGAAACGGCTATCTGCTAGATATCCGCTGGCGATGGTCGCCTGTGAAGTAGGTTCTCACAGCCCGTGGATTAGTCGGTTCCTGAAAGAGCTAGGTCACCGAGTCATCGTGGCGAACCCTAGGAAACTGCGCGCCATTTATCAAAATACACGCAAGAGCGATGCGCATGATGCACGCATATTAGCCAAAATAGCCAGAGTAGATAAAAGCCTGCTTTACCCGATTACACATTGTTCTGAAAAGACGCAACGCGATTTTATCCAACTGAAGCTGCGCGATAATATTGTGCGTCAGAGAGTAGATGTCATCTCCTCGGTGAGGTTTACTTTGAAAAGCATAGGCGTTGTTCTGCGCTCGCCTAACACAAACTGCTTTGCCCGCTACGCACGTCATGCCTTACAGGATGAAAAAAGCGATGTTCTTCAGCTTGTAGAGCCTTCACTAACAGTGATTGATGCAATGACGGCTCAAATCAAAGTGCTTGATAAGGAGCTTGAGCTACTAGCAGAAACTCATTATCCAGTGACGCAGAAATTACGCGATATCACAGGTATAGGTTTACTGACCTCGCTCGCCTTTGTCCTTACGGTGGAAGACCCAGAGCGTTTCGCCAAGTCACGCGATGTAGGAGCCTATCTAGGGCTCGTGCCGAAGAGAGACCAGTCAGGAACTCTGGATAAAGAACTGCGTATTTCCAAAGCTGGCAACAAATACATGCGTAAACTCCTCATCAGTGCCGCCCAATATATCATCGGCCCTTTTGGAGAAGACTGTGAGCTTCGTAACAAAGGCATGCGTCTGTTAGATCGTGGTGGTCAGCGAGCGAAAAAAAAGCCGTTGTCGCCGTAGCGCGTAGCTTAGCGGTATTAATGTTAAGTTTATGGAAAAACGGAAGTGATTACCAACCTCTGAAAGTTGCATCCTAACAAAAGTGGAGTATCAAAACTAAGCAGGAGCCAAAGATCTGAGATGACTGCGCTGCAAGCGCCAGCACGGAGAAAAGAAGGCACAAGAGAGCAATAGTAACCTGTTTCTTCCGATCTTCACAAGTGCGAGAACAAGATAGCAGCATCTCACCCATGACCTATTTTTGGAATATTAAACTATTGGATCGAATCATGCACCGTTGCCGATGAAAGAAAGTAACAACAAGAGTGCGAATGGAAGCCCGAAGCCATGTTCTGATAACCAGATGAATAAACTGAGTAAAACAACTGCAAAAAAGGAGCCCTCATCACATGGGGTAGCACCCCAAACCCCGCCAAGCTGAGCCAGCTTGACCGCAGATACCCCCCTAAATCCCCAAAGGGGACTTCACCCCTCCCGTCCCCCAGGGGAGCGGGGGTTGTAGTCTGGTGCATTGGTGTAAGTGCCTTTAAGAAATAAAAACCAAGTAAATACAAGGAGTAGAAGAAATACTTGAAGTGAACTTCAATTTTCGATTGACTACCTTCTCATGGAAGTAGATGCACACTAACCCACTATCCGCCTAGAGTTTAACTTTTGTGATAACTATAACCTTTAACCTCGAATCAAAGTTCGCCGCCAGATAGTGGGTGGGTGATCTTTGTCGATAATAAGTTTGAGATGAAACTGTTTTTTTATCTGTTTTTATTGTTGGGGCTGACGGCTTTGGCACAGTTTCCTGATGTGAAGAACGTTGACGAGCACGGCAAATATGTTTCTCATGAAAAGATAGGGATAGGAACTTCAGCGGAGGAACTCGAGCTGAAGTTGATGGATACTCTTCAACTGAGGAAAGGTGCAGATGACACGCTGAAACTGGGCAAAGTCACTATTAAAACGCAGGAGAAACAATTGTTAATACCCGTCACTTTAAATATGTCCGAAGGCATTGTTGAGTATGCCTTGGTGACGGAACTGGGTAAGACACACGAGTCGGTGCTATCTACTTTAGCCAGTCCAAGCGACATTCAGGTGGCAATGCTACTCCTAGGTGCACAGCCTAATGATCGAGTTCAACTAAGCATCGAGTGGCAAATCGATGGCGAAAAGTACCAGCTTGAGTTATCAGATGGAATCACTCAGGGGATCAGCCAAGGGAGTGAGTCAAAGTTGCGGCTGACTCGTGATGCATGGGTTTTCTTGGGCTCACGGTTTGATGCAAAAGGTTTTGCGGCAGATCGTGAAGGCAGTATCATTTCATTGATTGATGATCGCTCAGCGATTTTCAGTCACAAGGCAAGTGCTCTGCTGCATGATCAGCCATGTCATGCGCGGCCTGAAGTCTTACCAGCCAAGGAAACATTACTTAAGCTCATCGTGCAGCTTTGAAAGAAGTGTTGCTATCGCACATCTTGTCACTTGGCAGGATAGAAAACAAAGAGTAGCATCTTTGTATGGAACTTCCTGTGTCCACCTACGCCTTATTATTCCCAGCGGTAAGCTTGTTGTTCCTTTCGTACACCAATCGCTTTCTGCATCTTTCTGCGCTCATCCGTAAATTGCATACCGACTGGTTAGCGAATCATGATGGATTAATTCTTGATCAAATTAGTAATTTGCGCAGAAGATTAAGTTTAATTCGAGGTATGCAGCTGCTCGGTGCCTTGTGCCTATTTTGTTGTGTGATGGCTATGCTTGCGACCATTTTCCAGTTTCATAGCATCGCGAACATCATCTTCATTGTGGCCCTTTCCTTCATGGCGGTATCTTTGCTAGGACTTACTGTAGAAGTGTGGATCTCTGGAGGTGCTTTACGCATTATGCTGAGAGCACTCGAGAAGAGTGTGGCGCAGGACAGGTCACTTTAGTTTTCCAGATTTGAGAAAGAGTGCAGTGGATTCAATGACTTTCTTTCTCTTCATGATATAAGGGTGACTTACTGGCACGATTTGGAAGTTTGCGACCTGATCGGCTTGATTCAGTCGCTCTAGCTGAGCATTTTTAACGGAGACCTTGCCGTCGTCTGGACCTGGAATCATGGCTGAGAGTATCCAGTTGATACTACGGTTGCCGGTAATAACAGCGAGTTCGCTCTCGAAGGGCTTTAGTGTAGAAAGATATTGATCCTTTGCTGTGCCGAGCTGAGCTCCTGCTGGGCCATTGAGCCACTGGAACACTTTGAGGTGTCCTAGTTTATCTACTACTTCGCTACCTTGATTCGGTGGACTTAGCATCACGGTGCGACCAATATTATCAAGTGGTGTGTGCTGCTGAATATGGCGAAGAATAATCCCTCCCATAGAGTGGGTAACGAAATGAATCTGCTCCGCATCCTTGGTCTTATCGATGATCTCTTGACGAACGAGTGCTGCAAGGCTTTGGACGTTCAGTTTTCTCGAAGGGTAATCAATGTTCAGAACGCGATATCCTTCTGCCGATAATGCCTTTTCCATCCGTTTCATCGAGTTTGATGATCGGGCCAAGCCGTGTAGAAGAACGACCGTTTCGTTGTTTTTGACAGCGGCAGCAGCCGACGATGTGAGGAAGGAGCAGATGCAAAGTACGATGAAGAGAATTTGTTTCATCTTTAATATTGAATGATGGCATGCACGGGGATGTCGCCTAAGAGGTCTCTTCCTTTGAGCTCATTTAACTCAATGAGAAACGAAGCGGCTACAATGTTTGCTCCAAGTTCTCGTAATAGCTTAATGGCGGCTGATGCGCTACCGCCTGTGGCAAGAAGGTCGTCAATGAGTAAGATGTTTTCTCCAGCAGATACGGCGTCTTGGTGGATCTCGAGAGTGTTTTCACCATACTCGAGAGAATATGCAGTGCTGAGAGTTTTCCACGGGAGTTTCCCTTTTTTGCGAACAGGAATGAAGCCAGCCTTGAGGGCGAGCGCGACGGGTGTGGCGAAGATGAAGCCGCGAGCATCGAGCGCTACTACTTTGTCGATTTTATAATTATCGGCTGTAGCGATGAGTGCATCGATGGATAGTTGCAGTAGTTCGACGTTCGCGAGGATGGGCGTGATATCTTTAAACGTAATGCCAGGGATCGGAAAGTCGGGGACGTCGCGGATATGCTTTTTCAGCGTAATTGCTTTATCGCAAGCTTGCGTATTGGGCTTATTCATTGGCTTTTTCCGTAGTGACGAGAGGTTTAGTAGGAACATATTTGATCGCTAAGTGATAAGTTTCGTCCTTGAGGCCGAGGCCTAGCATGACATCAACACTTTTCTGATAATTCCAAGTGTGTGAAATAAGAACTTTGTCATCCTGTAGTTCAGAACTGGAGGGGAAATCGTTGGAGATTGTAGGCTTATCGTATGCGTGAGTGAGCATGTTTCCCAATGTGGTCCAAGCGTGGAAGATCTCAGTGTCGTACTTGGAGAGGTCCACGTCTTCGGATTTGAGCGTAATGAGACGGAGGTGGCCTGAATTGGTCCAGTCAAAGTGGAGATGGTAGGTGAGACCTGCCATCTGCGCTTTGCAGCGGTAGATACCATTAAGGTTTACATTACCGAAGATGTTTTCCGTTTCTTCTACGATGATGAGGGGCGAAACTCTGAGTTTTTCATGTACCACCTTACGGCTATCGCCAAACTCAAGATCACCATAGACCCCTGCAAAGCATGAACTTGTGCACAAGATGAAGATGATTGATCGGATGAAGTTCATTATGTTAGACTTAAGTGTATGACTATACTCCAAGTTTTTCTTTTAGCGAATCGGTAACCATTTTTGGATTCGCTTTTCCTCTTGAGGCTTTCATGACTTGACCAGTGAGGAAATTGAGAAGCTTTTCATTACCCGCTTTTACGGCATCGACCTCTTTAGGGTTGGCAGTAATGACTTCATCGATAATGCCGTCCACAGAACTTGTGTCCGCGGGCTCGAAGCCCATGGATTTAGCCATGTCGGCAGGCTCTGTTTCGGGATTATCCCAAAGAGCCGTGAAGACCTCACGTGCTTGATTGTTGGAAATGGTGCCAGCTTCGACGAGTTTGACTAGCTTCATGATGTGCCCCGCAGGAAGGGTACAGTCACGGATATCGGTGTTTTCTTCGTTGAGCTTAGCAAGAAGAGAGTTGGTGATCCAATTGGCTATTTTCTTTCCGAGTTTAGGTTCGGTGGCAGCTTGTTCAAAGTAATTGGCAAGGTGTTGATCACTAGTCAGAACAGCGGCGTCGTAGGCGTTGATGGAGAATGTTTGTTCAAATCTATCACGCTTATCGTGGGGAAGCTCTGGAACATGAGAGCGCATTTTTTCTACCAAAGCAGCGGTGCGGATCGGCAGAAGATCAGGCTCAGCGAAGTAACGGTAGTCGTGTGCGTCCTCCTTGGTCCTCATCATCTGAGTTTCGCCCATGCTGTCATCCCAGCGGCGGGTCGATTGAATTTGTGCGATGCTGGCATCGAGCTCCTCTGCTTGGCGCTGAATCTCATAATGTAGCGAGCGGCGTACGGCTGAGATGGAGTTGAGGTTTTTGAGCTCTACTTTTTCACCAAGTTCTTTTTGTCCATGGGGGCGGAGTGAAATATTAACATCACAGCGCATCTGTCCTTTCTCCATATCAGCATCAGAGATGCCGCCGTAGATAAATATTTGCTGGAGGGTTTTTAGAAATGCGTAGGCTTCTTCAGGGGTGTCGATGTCTGGATCAGATACCAGTTCCATCAGTGGGGTGCCTGCGCGGTTAAAATCGATTGTTGAGTTATTAGAGTGGTGAGTTGACTTGGCGACATCCTCCTCAAGGTGAATACGGGTGATTTTCACCACTTTGCCTGGGTTAGGGATGCTTTTTTGAACTTCCTTAGGATAGGCTATATCGTAGAGCGGTACTCCGCCACCAATGCAAAGAGGTAGGTCAAACTGCGTTAGCTGGTAGTTCTTAGGCATGTCGGGGTAGAAGTAGTTCTTTCGATCCCATTTGGAAACTTCGGGCGTTCTGCATCCAATCATCATACCTGCGAGGATAGTTTGCTCAATGGCGTGCTTGTTTAAGACAGGTAAAGCACCAGGTAGACCAAGGCATACGGGGCAGGTATTACTATTAGGTTCGTCTCCAAAGCTCGTTGCGCACGCGCAGAACATTTTGCTGTTGGACTTGATCTGGCAATGAACTTCGAGTCCGATAGTAACGATGTAATCTGAAATAGGCATATTGAGATGGCGCAAGCTGTTTGCGCGTGAAAGAGAACTAAGCGGAAGCCGTGTTTTATTTCAACGCTTGATTATGGAACTTTTCTATCAAACTGGTATGAATGTCAGTTGATAATATAAAAATAGCACTGGAAACTTCGTTAAAATGTGCGAAATATGAAGTAGAGCAATTGAATGCTTACCGAGTAAGTTGAAGGTGCTACATTCTACTCCCCTAAATTTATGATTAAAAAATCAATCCTCTTTTTGTCACTGTCACTTTTTACTCTCTGTTCACTGTCTGCTGATGAGGCTGCAGGTAAATCTGCCTACATGACATGCGGAGCGTGCCACAATGCTGATGGACTAGGCTTGCCCATTGGGGATAAAAAAATGGCGCCCTCGCTAGCGGGCTCTAAAGTTGTTAATGGCGACCCATCCGTGCTCGCTATGGTGGTGCTTAAAGGTATCAAAAAAGAGGGTATGGAATACATGGGAATGATGGCACCTCTAGAGGCCGTTTATGCTGATGATCAGAAATTAGCAGATGTGCTCACTTACGTACGTTCATCATTTGGCAATAATGCTCCAGCTGTCACAGCAGAAGATGCAGCGAAATACCGCGCACAATGGGCAGATAAAAAGGCACCTACTACACGTGCCGAACTTGAAGAATTAGTCAAGTAAGCAGCTTGAACTCCGCGACCTAAAAATTGAAAACTGAGGCTTTATGAAAAAAAGACAGTATTCCTGACTAAACATTCTTGTAAAGGAGGGCTTCAGAGCTTATCTCCTCAACGCCAGCACTGAGCAAAGACAGTGCATTTAACAAACCTTGGCACGATGGAAAGACGCATGCTTTTATTCATCAAAGCCGTATGACTACGCTCCATGAATTTCGATTTTACATTACCAGACGACGCTCCTTTTACGGATGAACAGAAGCAATGGCTTAAGGACTACTACACTCAGAAAGCAGTAGCTTCCCAGCCAGCTGCTGGACAGAAAGTTTCCATTCTCTGGGGGTCACAGACCGGGAATTCTGAAATTCTGGCTAAGAAAACCGGTAAAGCTTTAGCTAAGGCTGGATTTACACCTACTGTCTACGACATGGGTGAGTATGCTAAGGATTCGCTATCTAAAGAGGATCTCGTTCTTATCATCACTAGCACCTATGGCGATGGCGATCCACCAGACAACGCAATGGACCTTCACGCTTGGCTGCTCAGCGATTCGGCACCTCGTTTAGAAGGTCTGCAATATTCTGTACTCGCTCTAGGCGATACGGATTACCCTGATTTCTGTAAGGCGGGTATCGAATTTGACGAACGTCTTGCGGCACTTGGTGCAAAACCTATCTACCCACGCGTAGACTGCGAAGTGGACTTTGATGACAGCTATGCGGCATGGCGCGGTGGTGTGATGTCAGCTCTAGGGACTCAAGCTGCGACGGCAGAAGCAGATGTGGACGATACCCCTCAAGGTTACAGCAAGAAAAACCCTTTCCCTTCTGCAATCCTGATCAACAAGAATCTCAATGGTGAGGGCTCTGCTAAGCAGACACACCACATTGAGATGTCTCTTGAAGGTTCAGAGTTGGAATACCAGACAGGTGATGCGCTCGGTGTTTATCCAGTTAATCCAGCTGAAGTGGTAGATCAAATTATCAAGTCCCTTCCTTTTAATACCAACGAAGATGTGCCACTCCCTGACGGTGGCGAAGGCTCTCTGCGCGATGCGCTTATGTATCACTACGATATCCGTAAACTTACTCGCGGCTTAGTACTGGACTGGCAGCAACGCAGTGGTTCACCTATGCTTCGTTCAGTATGCCTCGCTGAGGACAAGCAGGCTCTCGATGACTTTATGTGGGGTAGGGAGCTGATTGATCTCGCTCTTGATTATCCCGCTGACTTTGACGATGGAGAAGAGTTTGTTTCCATTCTTAAAAAACTTCAACCACGTCTGTACTCAATTTCATCCAGCCCTAAAGCACATCCTGGCGAAGTTCATCTAACGGTTGGTATTGTGAAATACCACAGCCATTTTCGTGATCGTGGTGGCGTGTGTTCGACTTTCCTTGCAGACCGCGCTGATAGCGTAAAGCCGGGCGTATTTGTTCACACCAATAAAGCCTTCCGAGTTCCTGAAGATACGAGCACTGATATCATCATGGTAGGACCGGGAACAGGCGTCGCGCCATTCCGTGCCTTCCTCGAGGAACGCATTGCCATGGAGGCAAAAGGGCGTAATTGGTTACTCTTCGGTGAACAGCATGAAGCGACAGATTTTCTCTATAGAGAGGAGCTCCAGCAAATGATGGCCGATGGGCACCTAGCGAAGCTCGATCTGGCCTTTTCGCGTGACCAACAGGAAAAAATTTACGTGCAAACACGCATGAAGCAAAATGCTGCTGAAATCTGGGAATGGCTACAAGGAGGCGCTTGCTTCTACGTCTGTGGTGATGCATCTCGTATGGCAAAAGATGTCGATCAAGCTCTCCATGAGATCGCTCAGGAGCAGGGAGGCTTATCTGAAGGCGCTGCTGTAGAGTTCATTAAAGATCTACGTGCGAAAAAGCGTTATTCACGAGACGTGTATTAAGCCATATACAATATTACGAATTCAGTCCGTATTTGCCCACCGCAGATACGGACTTTTTGTTGCCTAGTATTCACAGACAAGTTGATTATCTGCCGAGTTGGCGTAATAGTATTTCATGAAAAAATTACTGTTTTTTGCCTCTGTTTTTTTACCCATCTCTCTAGCTATGTCCTCCGCAGAAGAAAAAAATCCCGCACGAGCACCCGAAGTCATCTATCAGTCGCAGGCACCTTTACCGAAAGGCTGGCCTACTCCCGGACCGTACAACAAGGTCGTTAAGAAATCCTATCCAGCTTATCGAGCTGCCGTAACTGGTGGTAGTAGTGGGTTTGCCTTCATGCGACTATTTCGCCATATTAAGCGAGAAGACATTCCCATGACTTCTCCTGTTGAGATGGATTTTGACGAGGAAAAAACTAAGCTCACTAGCATGAGTTTTCTCTACCAAGATCAGACTATTGGAGAACTCGGTAAAGATGGTAGTAAAATTGAGGTGAGGGACATTCCTGCTTACGAGGTTTTTACCTACGCTTGGATGGGGGAGCGCAGTAAAACGAACATGGCTAAAGCCAAGGCTGAGATTTTTAAGGAGCTTGCCAAACAAAAACGTGAATACAGCACTATGCGCGTTCTTGGTTATAACGGTCCTAGCGTACCTGACGCAAAAAAGACCTTTGAGCTGCAGGCTTTGTTAAAGTGATAAATTTTCAAGCAATTAGCTTTATCACAAAGTTCATGCAGAACTCTTGCTGAATGCCTTCTCGTACTTTTCAAGCATTTTCATAAATTCATCGAGTATCAGTGGTTTGGGTAAATAATCGCTCATCCCAGCGTTGAGGCAGCGCTCTCTATCCTCTGGCATGGCTGCTGCGGTGACTGCAATCACTGGTAGCTCTAGCCAGTGCTGGCCTCGTTCTCTGATTTTGGCAACAGCAGTGAGGCCATCCATGATTGGCATTTCTACGTCCATGAAGACGAGGTCGTAGTTAGGGTTTTGGATGGTTGTGCCCTCACTGTTTTGGGTGAGCCTGTCGAGGGCTTCCTGTCCATTAACAGCGAAGTCTGCCTGGTAACCGATACGTTTGAGTAGCATTTCGCCTAGTTTTCGGTTGATGGGGTTATCATCAACGAAGAGAATCCTTAATCGTGAATTCTTCGCAAAATTACGTTTGAGCTGGTTGGTGGATACACGCTGCTCATAACGCCGACCTAATTTTTTTGCGGGGGGCGTTTCAGAAGACTCTCTGGCTTGATTCGCTGTCTGTTGAGATAGTAGTTCTACCGTAGTATCGTAAATAGCTTCGGAACGATAGGGCTTCAGCAGTACTTGAGCGAAGGTATGCTGAATGTCTTTTTTGTCTTCGTTGGAGAGAGAGTGAATGTCTACTGAAGTGATTAAAAGCATAGGCACTTCCTGGCAGCTTGCTATTTCACGAATGACTTTTGCCACTTGGAGACCGTTTCGCTGCGGCATTAAGAAATCAGATATGATAAGGTCAAATGGCGGATGCCCTGCGATAGTTTCCTCTACTAGTAACGGGTCTTCAATGACGACGGTTTCGAGTTTCCACGCCTGCAGCTGATGCTGGAGAATCATACAATTGGTGCTGTTATCATCAATGACTAAAACGCGCTTACCTTCTATACTTGCGGCTGATTGGGTGACCTTCAAGTCAGACGATTGATCGGTTGCTGATGTTTTGGAGGTGCTGAGTTTTGCATTGAAATAGAACCGAGATCCTACATCGGGAGTGCTTTCCACCTGAATCGAGCTACCCATGAAACCGATGATCTGCTGACAAATGGCAAGACCTAGACCGGTGCCGCCATATCTTCGGGTAGTGGATGTGTCCGCCTGAGTAAAACCGTCAAAGAGGATCCCGAGCTTGTCTGGAGGGATACCCACTCCTGTGTCAATGACCTGAAAGAGCAGTTCGACTTCATCGTCTGTTGGTACTCCATGGAGATCTACGCGAAGTAAAATTTCACCCTCATGGGTGAATTTGGAAGCATTCCCAAGAAGGTTCACAAGTATTTGGCGGAGGCGAATACCATCACCGTGGAGAATACTGGGAACCTTGGGATCAAGATACATCAGAAGTTCTAGCCCTTTTTCCCGAGCTTTCATGGCAACGACACTCATGGCACCTTCCATGACGTCCTCGATGTGAAAATCGTAAGGATCGAGTACGAAGCCCTCACTAGCATACTTGGAGAAGTCGAGAATGTCATTGATCACGACGAGCAGTGCATTGGCGCTTTCTTGAATAGTGTGGGCAAATTCGCGCTGCTGCTCATCTAGGTCCGTGTCTACCAACAAACCCGTAATACCAACCACTCCATTCATGGGAGTGCGGATCTCGTGACTCATCATAGCCAAGAAGCTCGATTTGGCTTCATTGGCGGATTCAGCTTCGATGAGAGCTTGCTGCATTTCTTGATTGTGTTTCTCACGTTCGATTAAATAGCGCAGTTCTTTGAGTAAATTAAAACGATCTGTGTCGAAACCGCCATTTTTTTGTAAATCGTGATCGGCAAAAATCTGAACCACGGCAGCAACACAGTCGTCAATCAGTACGGGAATATTGTAAGCTGACACGAGCTGAGTTTCTGAGCCGTCTTTGTTAAGTAGCTCATTACTATACTGTGGTCGTTGAGAATAGAAGACTGATACTCCAAACTCTCCGTTAACCATCCAGGGGGGGAGTGGCACCTCTGAAGGCGGATTTTGTTCCTCTGGATTATAATATAGAACGCCTTCATGCAGCCAAGTGGATACCATTTGCAAAGTATCACCTTTTTTACCCATCAGCCATACTCGCAGACCTCTGTAATCAAGATCTCGAATGATTATGGGGAGCACATTTCTGAGACCTGTGACGACATCCTCCGCCTGACTCAGTCCTCTGGCAACATCTCTCTGTGTTTTCAGCCGAGCGTTGGTGAGTTCTAGCTCAGCTCTGAGGCTGCGCTCATCGTGAGTGAGACGGGAAACTTCGCTGACGACAGTATTGTACATGCCACCGATGCGTCCTACTTCTGTGTCTGGTTCCACGGCTAGCGGCTTGTTGAAATTGTGGCTTTCGAGTTGTTGGCTCATACCATGGAGAAGCTCTGCCGTTTCTGTGTTGGCACCATGCTCGGCTATGTTGAGGCCAATGATTTCTGCCTCCTTGGTGACACGTAGAGGGCAGATTTTATTGAGCAAGGATAGAAAAAGATAAGATAATACAAACACCATCAGCCCAACGGCAGTGACTCCGAGCAGCTGGACGATGAATCGGCTCCATAGGTGAGAGCCGTACCAAAGGGTTTCGATGGCTGAGACTTTAGCAAAAAGAGCTACAGCAAGAGTACCCCAAAAACCAGCAAACAAGTGAGCTGGAATAGCGGATACGACATCGTCTATTTGAAGTTTTTCGAGTAAATGAGTGGCGTAGTGAGCGATGATCCCGCCAATGGAACCGATGACGAATGCTGAGTGAGGTTCCACATATAATGCGCCTGCGGTAATGGAAACCAAACCTGCAATTATACCTGTCAATGCGGGCGCAACATGGAGTTTACCGCCACGCTCACACATGCAGACGGTAGCCGCACATAATCCGCCTGCGGCACCAGCTATGAGTGTATTAAATAAAACGAGAGGCACTTCACCATTGAATGATAAGGTGCTGCCACCATTAAAGCCGAACCAGCCAAACCATATCAGCAGTGTGCCTAATGCCGCAAAGGTAGGATCGTTTGAGCGCATGTCCTGCGCGTTTTTGCCAAAACGTTTAAAGCGGGGTCCGATGATCATTGCTGCAGCTAATCCCGCCGCACCGCCTGAGACATGCACGACAGTGGAGCCTGCAAAATCGACAAAGCCCATAGCTTCGAGCCACCCAGGTGCCGCTCCTAATGAGCTGCCCCACACCCAATGCCCCACGATTGGGTATATGAAACCAGCCAAGGCAATTGAAAAGAGAATGTAGCCATTAAAGGACATCCTCTCTGCAATTACGCCAGAGACAATCGTCGCTGTGGTACTGGCAAACATAATTTGAAAGAGAATAAAGCTCAGTGTTTTCGTGTCCGTAAAATCTGTGATTGCTTGATAGCCGAACCAGCCATCCAAGCCGTGTCCAAACATGATGACTACCCCTATCAGTGAAAATGAGATGGTGGAGATGATAAAGTCCGAGAGGTTTTTTAGTGCCACATTGATCCTATTCATGGATCGCACTGTTCCTGCCTCTAGCGACATGAACCCAGCCTGCATCAGAAAGATAAGAAAGGTGCAGAGAAGAATCCAAAGTGTATCAATTGGCATAACCGTCTATATACGATAATTATTATTTATAGAAACTATATAGACAGGAATACCTTTCATTACTCGTATGTTTGAGATTACTTTGCTGTGAAAAAAAATGATTTGCGATTCAGTGTTGGATTCACGTGAAGTAAATAATTATTTAAAAAAATGGAACAACTTTTTGTCTACGGAACCCTGCGAGATGCTGCGGTTCAGCGCGTGCTTTTTGGTGAAATTGTGCATTCGCGACCTGCCATACTGAGAGGGTGGGGCATCAAACAAGGCAATGGAGGGTATTTATTTATCCGACCAGAAATAGACGGTGTCATCCAAGGTGAGATACTATCTATGACCGAAAAGCAGCTCGAGAGAGCGGATCAATGGGAAGAGGTTCCTCTCTATCTACGCGAGAAGGTGAGCGTGAACTTAGTCGTTACAGACCCAAATGTAGCAAGTTATCCAGAAGACGTTTGGGTCTACAGTCGCCGTGATGCTGAGGGCATAGACTTCAATCAAGCGCATGGAGTCAGTGCGCACTCACCAGAGCATGTGCTCAGAGAACTGAGAAACCTCGTGGAGGAAATGGAGGCCAAGGAATAGAAGTCTAGGGGCAGAAGCCGTGAGTTTCTGAAGCCTGTTTGAGCTAAACAAAAATTGATTTACTCACAATACTCCGCCCATGATGAGGTTGTTTCCCAGACGCGAATTCTAGCGATTTTGACGCAGTCGCGCACGGGGTACTCGGGATCGGAATCGGTGACAAACTTAGCGAGAGAGGCCTTAGTGTGATTGTAAATTGTGCGTGCCATCACCTCTGTGGTGGGGTCTTCGTTCTCAAATCCGATGATACGGTCACCGTAGGCTTCTTTAAAAAAACTGAACTTGGGATCCTCGGTATTCATGCAGAGAGCATGATCGTAAGTTTCCAGGAAGTCGCCAATCATTCTGCCGATGAGTTTGAAATCAAATACCATCTCACGATCGTCCAGTGTGTCGGCCTCAAAAATCAGCTCCACCTTGCGAGTGTGACCGTGGGGGAAGCGACACTTGTCAGGGTGCTTCGAGAGAAGGTGGCCGTTCTCGACCTCGATCATTTTGCAAATAGTATAAGGCATATTATAAATTAGTTAACGTTTCCGAGGGCAGGTCATCATGAACTCATTGCCATCGGGGTCAATACACATGGCGAGGTGAAGGGGGTCTTCAGGAGTGTCGTTCGGCTCGCTAGTGAGGTTACCGCCAAGTTCTTTGAGTTTAACGATACCTTCGCGGAGGTCGTCTACCTGAAAGCTAAGCCCTGTCCAGGTACGCTTGCCTTCGCCGCCGCCGTGGATACCGATGGTGGCACCCTGAATGACGACTTCACTCCACACCTCCATGGCGAGGGTGACTTCACCATCAAAAAGATCGCGGTAGAAATGGAGGCAACGCTCCCAATCGGCTGCCCAGAGGGCGTATTTTACTTTAAGGACTTTCATGTTTTTTTAGAGTTTTTTCCCGCAAACTGGACAGAGGATCTTAGTCGCAACCGAGACAGTCGTGCTACGGCTAATACTTTGATTTAGTTAGCCACAATGTTGACTAGGCGACCTGGCACAACGATGATCTTGCGGATAGTTTTACCATCGGTATGAGATTTCACAAGCGCCTCGTTTTGAGCCAGAGTTTCGATGTCTTCTTTGGTGGCGTCTTTTGAAACTTTGATCTTAGCACGTAGCTTGCCATTGACTTGTACAACGATCTCTACCTCGTCTTCTACGAGATACTCTTCGTTATACTCAGGCCACTTGCGGTCAGAGAGGATGTAGTCGAACTTACACTTCGCGCTTGGGAACGCGGCGATAAGCTGTTCGTGGATTTCTTCTGTGATATGCGGGGCAAACGGATTGAGGCATTTCAAGAGATCTCGCATCAAGATCGCAGGGATTTGCTCCGCTTTTCCAAGTGCATTGGTGCAGATCATCATTTGAGAAATAGCGGTGTTAAATGACAAACGTTCGATGTCCTCGGTAACCTTCTTGATGGTTTCGTGAACCACTTTGAGAAGCGCTTTATCTGCAGGATCATCGTCGGTGAGCTTGCTCGAGAGTACCCACTGGGCTTCTTGGTTCTGTTCAAAGGCGAGACGCCAAACTTTCGCGAGGAAGCGTGATACTCCCTCGACGCCCTTCATCTGCCATGGTTTTACCTGCTCGAGAGGTCCCATGAACATTTCATAAAGGCGGAGTGCATCGGCACCGTACTCCTTTACCACATCGTCAGGGTTAACGACATTACCGATGGATTTCGACATTTTTGCTCCGTCTTCACCGAGGATGAGACCCTGATTAACGAGCTTTTGGAAGGGCTCCTTGGTTTTGACATGACCAAGATCGTGAAGCACTTTGTGCCAAAATCGGGCATAAAGAAGGTGAAGTACGGCATGTTCAGTGCCACCAACGTAGAGGTCGACCATGCCGCTGTTTTCATCGCCCGCCCAGTAGTCCTCGGCTTCGTTTGAGATAAATCGATCTGTATTATTCGGGTCGCAGTAGCGCATGTAGTACCAGCATGAGCCAGCCCACTGGGGCATAGTGTTGGTTTCGCGTTTCGCAGTTTCTGAGTAATTAATCCAGTCAGTCGCTTTGGCTAATGGTCCTTCAGGAGAACCCGTTGGCTTGAAGTCATCCATGTCTGGCTGAAGCACAGGAAGCTCGGACTCAGGAACCGCTTTGTGGTTTCCATTTTCCCAGAGAATAGGGAAGGGCTCACCCCAGTAGCGTTGGCGAGAAAAGAGCCAGTCGCGAAGTTTGAAATTTATTTTGGCAGTACCTTTGTTGTTGTCGATGAGCCAAGAAATCATGGAGCGTTTGGCGTCCTTAGTTTTCATGCCATCGAGGAAGCCAGAGTTGACCGCGGTGCCGTTGCCTGTAAAGCCTATCCAATCAGCATCGCCTGCAGGCGCAACGACTTGTAAAATAGGAAGATCGAATTTTTCAGCGAACTCTTGGTCACGCTCATCGTGACCGGGAACCGCCATAATCGCACCTGTGCCGTAACCCATCATCACGTAATCGGCGATCCATACGGGGATTTGCTCACCGTTGACGGGGTTCGTAGCGGTAGCTCCAGTGAAGATGCCTGATTTGTTTTTGTTGAGATCACCACGTTCGAGATCAGACTTGCTGGCACAGTTTTTGATATACTGTTCTACAGCGTCTTTCTGCTCGGCGGCAGTGATTTTAGAAACGAGTGGATGCTCGGGTGCGAGAACCATGTAAGTGGCTCCAAAAAGTGTATCGGGACGAGTAGTGAAAACGGTGATGTCGTTGCCATCAATATCAAAAATCACCTCAGCTCCAACGGATTTCCCAATCCAGTTTTTCTGCAGAAGTTTGATGGACTCAGGCCAGTCGAGTGGTTCCAACTCATCGATCAAACGCTGAGCGTAGCTCGTAATACGCAGCATCCACTGGCGGAGCGGGCGAC
This sequence comes from Akkermansiaceae bacterium, assembly GCA_051252195.1. Taxonomy (GTDB): domain Bacteria; phylum Verrucomicrobiota; class Verrucomicrobiia; order Verrucomicrobiales; family Akkermansiaceae; genus Oceaniferula. The sequence goes on from JBPOGD010000005.1 coordinate 145,542, forward strand.
GTTCAACCGTGTGTCCTTTGGCTTTCCACTCCTCGATCTCTTCATTGGCAAGCACGGTGCCGAGGTCGGGTGACCAGTTGACGGGAGCTTCGTGGATAAAGGCGAGGCGAACTTCATCGATCTGTTCAGCCGTCCAGCCCTTCGCCACGAGCTCGGTGACGGGGGCTGCCTTTTGAGTTTCCTCGTTGAAATACGATCCATAAAGCTGAAGGAAAATCCACTGTGTCCAACGCACGTACTGGGGGTCGGTGGTGTTGATTTCTCGATCCCAATCGTAGCCAAAGCCGAGCGACTTCAGCTGACGGCGAAAGTTATCGATGTTGGTTTCCGTAGTCAGGCGTGGATGCTGACCTGTCTTAATCGCATACTGTTCGGCGGGAAGACCGAAGGCATCCCAGCCCATTGGATGAAGGACGTTGTAGCGATTCATGCGCTTGAATCGACCCAGAATATCCGTTGCGGTATAGCCCTCTGGATGACCTACGTGAAGCCCTGCACCCGATGGATAGGGGAACATATCGAGGATGAAATACTTGGGTCGATCAGCTATAAAATCCTCGTCACCGGGATTTGCGGTGCGGAAGGTCTTATGCTCGTCCCAGTATTGTTGCCACTTGGGTTCAAAATCAGCGAAAGGGAAAGGTTTACGTTGGTCGGACATGGGGAATAAAAAAATGGATTAGCGTGCAGCACGCTGTGCGCGCTGCTTCCTAAGTGAGATCAAGCCACTTGTCTAGAATGATGGTCTCTAAAGGGGTGGAAAACTCTTCTGCCTGAGGTTTTCAGCTAGAGATTTTCAAATAGACTGGGATTCATAACCGTAAGAATGTTGAGACCGATGCTGGCTATGAATAATAAAACGTAAAGCGAGGTTATGATAATGCCTGCTGTATCCAGCTTTTTCGTTAGTGAATAAGCTTCTGGAGCGGCTATGCAGCGCCATGAGAAGTAGATGTTTACTAAGGGGATCATCAGCATCAGCGCGAACCACCCGCTCATACCTGTATTTTTCAAACGCGCTCCTGCAAGTCTGAAATAGACGAAAATGAGCAGGATATAGCCAATAACGCCTCCAATAATTAGTATCTCTGGCGCCACTGACTTTAATAGGGGCACTAAAAGGGCAATTGCGATAAGAAGAGCAACGATGATGCCGATACTGGTTAAAAAATAATTGAGCCTACCAATCCCGCCCATACTTACCACTTCATGATCCTGCATATGGTTTATTACCGATGGAGCCTCGTAGGGATTCGGCTCGGAGGACTTCGTCTCTTCTTTCTTTTCTGAAAAATTGCTGAGTGCAGGTGGAGAGGTGCTAGCTTTACTCGTCTTAAGCTCTTCTATTTGAGTTATAGGCTCCCAGTTTTCCATGCCCTGTTTCCAGACCATCGCACTGAGGGGGATAGCTTCTTTGCTAATAAGCTTTTGTATTTCCTTTTTGGACACAGGGCCTTCTTGGTTGCCTGCTCTGCCTGTGTAAAACCATTCTTCGTTTTTGCTCATTCGTTCGTATTTTAAATTTAAAAATAAGATCTCTCATCATCGGTGATTATCCCTTACTTGACTCTAGTAAGAAGCGTCGGAAAAGATTAAATCAAATCCAACTCATCTTGTGGAGAGAGAATATTATATTTTTAGTAAAAGTAATTTATCTAGTCTAAGATTGTTTTTCTAGCCAGAAGACCAAGAGCACAGATAACACGATGAGAGCGATGAATAGAAAAATTATAATCTTTCCTGCTAAATCAAGTTTTCTGGAATCTGAATAGCCTTCTGGAAAGGCGATGCAACGAATACCGATGTAAAAATTAAGAAAGGGAACGTAACTAAGAAGGCTCGCCCATGGGCTCATGCCAGTATTTTTAAGGCGAGCACCCACTATAAACAAAGAAATAAGGGACACTGTTATTAGTGCAATAATAGTGGGTTCTCCTGTTTTTGGATTAACACCGTAATCGAGGAATAGAGCTGTAATATATCCAGCTAAGAGAAGAGTTGATAAAATTAGATGCCAGATTCTGTTTATACCGCCATAGCTGATCTCGTTTCCTGTGTGTTTTTTAGTTTTGGTGTTTTTTGTTTTAGGGGGCGTATATGGATTGACCTCAGATTTTTGATTTCGAGTAGAGTTAGGTGTTTCATAGGGGTTAACCTCTTTTTTCTTCCCTGAAAAACTCTGTAATACTGGAGGTTGAGTATTACTTTGTTTGGCTTTGAGCTCGTCTACTTGTGAGAACGGCGTCCAGTTGACCATGCCTTGTTTCCAAACCATCGCGCTCTCAGGAACCATTTTTGTGGCGATGAGCTTTTGTATTTCCTTTTTAGACGCAGGGCCTTCTTGTTTACCTGCTCTACCCGTGTAGAACCATTCTTCGTTTTTGCTCATGCTTTAAATTTTTAAAAACAGGATCTCTCTTCATCGAGATTATCCCTTGTTGCGCTCTAGTAAGAGAAGCATGAGAAAGGAATAAATCAAATTTAGCTCCTCTTGTGGAGAAAGATCTACAAGTTTCTCAATCGTGAATTTGCCCTCAAATAATGCCGCTTGTTTGGTGGCTCGCATGGCGGGAGTGCCGTCGGCGCGTGTCGCTAAGTACTTAGGGTGACAGAAATAACCTGTGAAAAATCCTACGATGGGAATCTCACCCAAGAGGCTATCGAAGATTTTAGCACTCGGGTTTTCCTCCTGAATCTTAAAGTCCGTGGTGTTGTCACCTGGATTAAAGATGTCGTAGCGGGCTCGCCATAGTGAACGCATGCCTTGTCTTCCCACGGAGCCGATTTCATTTCCCTCGGCATCGGTAAAGAAGTAGCGAGCTGACCAATCGATAACTTTGTTCGCCTTGATACTAGCAATCTGGCGCGTTTTTTTGTCATCGGAGAACACCTGAATATCCTCTTTAAGCTTAAACATCTTCTGCTTCACGTAGCAGATTGTGGCACCATTAGCGTCGGTGACGTATATTTGCGGTGCCAATGCTGCTATTTTGAAACTTAGATTGAGTGGATAATTCATAGGTGTTGTTAGTGTGCGCTGATTATATATAAGTAAAAAATAGGTGCGTCGAGCATGCTTTACAGGATGTTTCTCCATCATTGTCTGGACTTCAGATAATCAGCTAAGCAAGCTGCGTTTATGAAATTAACGATCGAAGAAATCATCGCTCTGACAGCAGGGAAACTCGTGCGGAGCCATAGCTCGGCAGTATCTTTTTCGGGTTTAGCTTCACTGGATGAAGCTGGTGTTGATGAGGTGGCGTTTTTGGGTAACGAGAAGTACTATCAGGATTTTTTAGCGACTAAAGCAGGTGTGGTGCTCGTGCCAGCTGAAGTGCCCGATTTTCCAGCAAGTGCAGCGATTATTGAGGTCGAAAACCCTTCCTACGCTTTTGGCGAAATTGTGAAGTTTTTCATGCAGAAGCAGGCTCAGTTCAAAGCTGGAGTGCATCCTGCCGCCTATGTCGCTGAAGATGTCGACTTTGATCCTAGCAAAGTGTCGATCAAGGCAGGGGCAGTCGTAGAATCAGGTGTTAAAATAGGCGATGGAACGGAAGTAGGCGCGAACTGTGTGATTGGTGCTGGAGCAAGTTTGGGCGCGGATTGTTTATTGTATGCCAATGTCACAGTGCGTGAGGGCTGCATGATAGGGGATCGCGTCATTCTCCAGCCTGGGTGTGTTATCGGCTCAGATGGCTACGGCTACGAGCTTGTCGATGGTAAGCATGTGAAGATTGATCAAGTAGGCATTGTGATGCTTGAAGACGATGTGGAAATAGGAGCGAACACGACCATTGACCGCGCGAGATTTGGCAAGACTGTCATAGGCGAGGGGAGCAAAGTTGATAACCTTGTGCAGATCGCTCACAACGTGAAAATTGGTAAACACTGTCTGCTCGTTTCGCAGTCGGGTATTGCAGGTAGCTCCCAACTTGGAAATTACGTTACCGTCGCCGCTCAGGCAGGCTGCGCAGGTCACGTGAAAATTAGCGATAAAACAGTACTCACCGCCAGAGCTGGAGTGCTAAAGTCTATCGAAGACGGCGGCACTTACATGGGAATGCCCGCCCGCCCTATGCGTGAAGAACTGAGGAAGATGGCAGCACTAGCCAAGCTACCCAAGCTAGCCGCCGAGGTAAAGCAGCTGCGCCGTGATTTGGATAATAACAATTAATGCTTTATCCACCTATAAAATTTTTGCGATCAACAATTTTGCGATCAGCAAAGCCGTAATAGCGCGAATCTTTACTGATGCCACACTTGTCGCTCATGACGAACTAGTGGTTTTTGGGCATGACGACTTTTCTAAAGCTTTCTTTCATCAAGCATGTGATTATTTCGCAAGAATTTCCAGATAAGCTGGAATCGCAGGTACAGGCTTGCCGTCCACACGCAGGCTCATCAAAGTATCGACCATAAATTGGCGTCCATTTTTGGCTTTCTTTCGTGCAGCGAAATCCATGTACGTGAAGTCGAGCATAATGGTTGAATCGCCCTCTCTCCACCAGAGGAAAACTCTTCGCTCAATGTGGTAGTTATCGTGTTCTCCCTCGTAAATCAAAAGTTTACTGCCATCAGGGAGGTCTTCAATGGTCGTTGATACGTAATTGACCGAGTGCTGTTTCTTCTCTTTCTGGGCGAGCTCTTCTAAGCTTAATGTTTGACTGAAAATAGCAATAATGCCCCTTTGCGAGATATTTGAATGATATTTTCTTCCAGGTCTATCAGTGTTCTCAACACTAATCATGGCCGAGTTTTTACTGCCGTTTTTTGAATAACTGAGTCGTTTGTCTTTGAGTCGTTCAACGGAGATTTGAATGCCATTTCTTTCCAAAGTAAAAGTTTCTGGCTCAGCTTTGAGCTGTGCTGTGCCGAGCGATAATAAGGAGAAACTGAGAGCTGTGAAGAGTAACCATTTCATGATGATCTTTTGAACGTACAGGTAGGGGGGGAGCTTGACGAGCTGTAAGTCTGATTAGATCGAAGCTGATGAAATAGTGTGTGTTTAATACAAAGGAAGATCTAACAAATTGAAAAGCTGTATCACTGCTAGTTCTGTATGTGTGTGTTAAGATGGTCATCAGGTAGTGAAAGATAAAGTAAAGCGTGACAATGGAGTCGGTGTTTTCTATCAATCTGTCTGTCGATGATGTGCTTATTCGCTGGTATGGCGAGTGTGAGCCTATTCTATAATTCCGCTGATATCTTTTCATCAAAGATTTCTTCATCAAAGAACCATTATTATGATTACCCACCGCTCTTTTGTTTTTATTGCGCTTTCTGCTGCAACAATGTTCGTCTCATGTTCAGCTAAGGATAAAAAAGAAGATCTTCCTTTGGTGAAAACAGTAGCGAATAAGACAACGACAAGTTCCTCCATTAAAAAGCCGTCGCTTAAAAATCCCAACGTTACTCTGCCAAGTGCAGGGAAGTTTAGTAGCTCAAAGGTGAGCTATTCCCGTGTTTCAACATCATCGCCCTACATTGCGATGACATTTGACGATGGTCCACATCCGCAAAATACACCTCGTTTGCTCGATATGCTACGTGAGCGCAATATCAAAGCGACCTTTTACGTCGTAGGAAACAATGTAAAGATGTACCCACACATCATCCGTAGGATCGTCGCTGAAGGTCATGAGATAGGCAATCACACGGTGAAGCACCCGAACCTGAGTAAGATGAGCAATGCTGCAGTACGTCAGGAGCTTAACGGCTGTCGCGATGCGATTGTCTCAGCATGTGGTGTCAAGCCACGTACTATGCGCCCACCATATGGCGCTCTCAATAGTTCTCAGCGATCATGGATTTTCAGTGAATATGGCTATCCTACAATTTTATGGGACGTCGATCCCCAAGACTGGAAAAAGCCTGGTGCTTCAGTTGTTAGCTCACGCATTATCAACGGCACACGTAATGGTTCTATCGTGTTAGCACATGACCTCCATAAATCGACTATTGATGCTATGCCGCGTGCCTTAGATGGATTGCTTCAAAAAGGTTTTAAATTTGTAACGGTTTCTCAGTTATTAAACTTGAATGGCACTGCTGCTGCTCAGTAGGTTTCGGCAGCTAGCGTAATGATTGGTGATGACTATTTTCAAACTCGCCAACGTCTCAAGGACGTTGTTCACGGAGTCTTGAATTTAGCAGAAAAGACGGGAGCCGAGGGGCTGCCGTTACGCGATGCCAAGATCAAAAAAGCGCTAAACGATCCTTTTTTATTCACTGTTTGTGGCGAGAAGAAGGCTGGGAAGTCGACTTTTTTTAGCGGTCTTTTTGGTGCTCAGCTTTCTGATGATGATGTTTCCCAGTCGGGTGATTCTAGTCGCTGGTACCTTTATGGGCAGGAAAAGCGCGAGGAAGAAGTCAATGATTTGCTAAGTCACCAGTATCGCTATCAAGAGTTTCTGAAAAGGTTTAACTTCGTCGATACTCCAGGAACAAATGCTTCTGAGGAGAGTCAAAACCTCGTTGACAGTCTGTTGCCGATATCAGATTTAGTTTTTTGGGTGTTTTCCCTGTCAAACCCTTGGGCTGCTGCAACGTGGACAGCTCTTTCTCGACAAACTGATGAGGTGCTCCAAAAGTCTGTGTTTGTGCTCCAGCAGGTGGACCAAGTTGAGCATAAAGACGTTGAGCTAATACTGGGGCATATGCGTGATCTATCCATGCAGCGCATTGGTAAAACGCTGCGTATTTTTCCCGTCTCTGGACAGTTAGCTTCAATGGCGAAGACTGGCAAAAAAAAGGACTACCAACGATGGCAAAAAAGTGGTTACCCACCACTGGAGCATGCTGTTTCTGATATGATGAATAGCTCCCTCACTCGGAAAGAGGCATTGTTTCACGTGCGCGACGTTACCGTGGATGTACTCCGTGAGATTGAGTCTACTATTGAGCGCCGCAGGATACTGCTTCATGGAAACGAAGGGTTTCTTCGCGAAATCGAAGCTGAGGTTGAACAGGCAAGAGAGTTTCATGTGATCGAGTTTCAAGGTCACCAGAAAAGCATGCGCCAAGCGTTTGATCGTCAGATTAATGGAGCTATGTATCTGATGAAGTCAAAGATGAGCGTGCTAGCATCATTCAAAAGTCTCTTCGTAACTAATCACTTTTCAAAAAAAATCGAGGCAGGGCTTATTGACCTTGTTCAAGAATCAGTTCAGGAACAGGTGACAGAGGAAGCGCTTAAACTCGTAGATGATTGCAGAGAGCACTGGAAAACGGTTTGTCCACGAGTTAAATTACGCCTAACGATCGACCTAGATGACTTTGATCAAGTTTCGGGTGGGTTTAAAAAGATACGCGCTAAGTTTGTAGAACGCATGGCGATAGCGACGCAGGAATCGATCGTGAAGCTTCGTATAAGAAGTGGTTTGGACCGGCAGCTTGCCGAACGACTGCAAGGGCTGAAAAAATGGGTTTACATGGCACTACTCAGTCTTTCCGTGGCAGGGTTAAGTGGTTTTTTTCAAGTGCCTCTCTACCCCTATATTTCCTTGCTGTTTTGCTGCGGTTTTATCGTAATGACAGTTATGTTTATGGTAAGTTCTAATCGTTCACGCCGAGAGATCATGAGTACATTCGGAGAAAGGCTCGATGATGCACGTATTCCCTTTGCGGATGGATTAAACTCTGACTACAAGGAAGGCGTTCACGATTTCTACATTGCCTACGGTGGCCTGCTAGGAGGAGTAAGACGCCACATTATTGATGCGAAGGCTGAGCTACAGCCGAATCTTGAACTGTGGAATGGTCTCTTCCTCGACCTGAAGGGCATCGAACAAGACTTTTAATATTCATTTTAGCTAACAATCAACAATACCCATGCGCCGCAAAGGAAGAGAAGGAGAAGCCCGAGATAATAAACACGTAAGAAACACTGGTAAGGTTTCGCGAGGAAAAGCTCGTCCTGAAGAGGAACTCTATGAATTACTTCTGGAGGATAGCAGTCAACCTGCACTAATCCTTGTGCTCGACTGCGTCCAAGATCCGCATAATTTAGGGGCTATTTTGCGAACAGCTGATGGAGCTGGCGTTACCGCGGTGGTGGCACCCAAGGACAAGTCTGCAGGGATCACCGATACGGTTCGGCGCATTTCTGTGGGAGCGGCAGATGCCGTGCCTTTTTTCCAAGTGACTAATCTTTCACGTACGATGTCGAAACTTCAAGAAGCCGGCGTCTGGCTAGTCGGAACGAGTGATGCTGGAAAAGGTACGCTTTACGAGACCGATTTTACAGGTCCTATCGGTATCGTTATGGGAGCGGAAGGTGATGGCATGCGCCGCCTGACTCAAGATAGCTGTGATTTTCTCATTCAAATCCCTATGGCGGGCAAAGTGGAATGCTTAAATGTGAGCGTCGCTACAGCGGTGTGCTTGTACGAGGCCGTGAGACAAAGAATGGCTTTAAAAAGTGATTAGAAAGCCTGCGTATTTTATTGAGTGTACTCAGATAAAAAAGGATATGAGTGCGCTGAGCGTCACTCGGCTCCTCGGGTGGCGGTCTGTTTTCTAATATTTATCTCCATTTGGTAAATAGTTTGATTGTTATTCTGCTTGTTCTTTGTCGATTTCCTTCAAAGTTTTTGATAGGGAGTATCATTTTTTTCACAGTATTGATATGATGGTTGTTTTATAATGTTATAAAAATCATATCTATTATTAGTCATTTGTTTAACAAGGCTTGCTGCGTTTTTATACTGTTAAATCTTTTTTGTTATTTTGAATAACAGGTGTTTACTCAGTTGCATGAAGTTTTTCGTTATTAACGTTAGGCAAGTGTTTTTAACTGCTAGAGGTTATTAATATGTATTATTTTCTTGTCATATATCGTCAAGAATATCAATTTAACTTAAATGGATAATGAGTTGCTTAACACACAAAAAGAGTGCTTGAACGCTTTGGCTTCAGGCCAGCTGTTGGCTTCACTTTTTGAATCGGTGCCGGGTGTTTATTATTTTGTGAAAGATGTAAATAGCCGCTTCATGGGGGGGAGTGAGAGCTTTGCAAAAATCATGGGAGCCAAATCGATTGATGAAATGATTGGCAAAACAGATTATGATTATAGTCCTGATTTTTTGGCTGACGCCTTTTTTAAAGACGACCAAGAGGTTATAACAAAAGGAAAAATTCTCTGTGATAAGATCGAGTTAGTACCTTCATCTCAAGGAGCATTGGATTGGCTATGCACGAACAAAATACCGCTTTTAAACAGTGCAGGAGAAATCGTAGGTTTAGCCGGGGTTGCGAGAATTATCGACGATAGGGATGCTGTTTATGCAGATCATCCTGAGATTCGTATCATTGTTGATTATGTGAGATCTAATTACCGTAATAAGATATCCATGGCTGAGATGGCGAAATTAGTGAATATCTCAGTAAGCAAACAGGAGCGATTGTTTCGTAAACTTTTTGGATTAACACCACTGATGTATTTGCAAAAAACGAGGTTGAATGCCGCTTGTGCCATGCTCAGAGAGACAGAAATGGACTTAGCTCAAATAGCGATCAACTGTGGATTTAATGATCAGACCAACATGACGAGAGCTTTCCGTTTGGAGCTCAAAATCACCCCTCTCAAATATCGACGTCGTTTTAGCGAAGTTAAATTTAATCGCCGTAATTCGGCGTCGGGAGATATTTTATTTCCTAAAGTATAATTTTTGTCCTCGATGAGAAGCTAGAATGCGAAACCAGAATACTTGGAGCCTTTGAAGGTTTAAATTAAAAATATCAATTAAAATATGAATACAACAACTATCGAAACTAACAAAAAAGTATTTTGGGGCTGCTTCATTGCTCTTGTCGCAACAGGCTTTGGCTTTATCGCCCGTATGTTCCTGATAAATACTTGGGCAGCCGAATTTAATCTTGATCCTGCACAAGCTGGCCGTCTCGCCGGTATCGGAATTTGGCCTTTTGCTGTGAGTATTATTTTATTCAGCCTCTTCATTGACAGAATAGGCTATAAGGTTGCCATGCTCGTTGCCTTTATCGGCCACATGGTATGGGCTATCATGGGCGTGTCTGCTTATTTCATTAGTAAAGCTGGTAATCCAGAACTCGGGTTTCAGTTAGTTTTTTGGGGTAGCCTGATACTAGCTTTAGGAAATGGCTCTGTTGAAGCATTTATTAATCCTGTAGTCGCTACTTTGTATAGTAAAGAGAAGACAAAATGGTTGAATATCCTTCATGCTGGCTGGCCTGGTGGTCTTGTTTTTGCAGGCTTGATTGCAATTTTTATCGATCACGTTCCATGGTTCATCAAAGTGGGTGTGATAGCGGTGCCTGCGGTGGTCTATTTTATTATGCTTGTGGGGGTGACTTTTCCTAAAAGTGAACGCGAGTCAGCTGGTGTCGGCTACCGGGAAATGTTACGCGAATTTGGAATTTTAGGGGCATCGATCTTCTCCTTTTTAATGACGCTCCAATTGATGGATTTCTTTCCTAATGTGAATGACATGGTGTTTATTGCCTTAGGTATCGCTATGGTTGTGGCATTTGGTATTTATACTCAGCGTCTCGGTAGAGGGATTCTCTTTTTACTCATTCTAATTATGCTACCGCTCGCCACTACGGAGATTGGCACAGACGGTTGGATTACTGGTATCATGGAAGGAGTGGTTAGTTTTCACCCAGGTTGGGTACTTGTCTACACGTCTACCATTATGTGTATTTTACGTTTTTATGCAGGGCCTATAGTTCATAAACTTTCGCCTCTAGGCTTACTTTGCTTGAGTTCAGCACTTGCTGTTTTGGGGCTTACATGGCTGTCTGGTGCTACTGGAGTTGTCATGATTTTTGCAGCAGCCACTCTCTACGCCTTGGGGAAAACGTTTTTTTGGCCAACAATGTTGGGTGTAGCATCTGAACAAACACCTAAAGGTGGTGCACTGACCTTGAATGCCGTTTCCGGTATCGGAATGTTAGCAGTTGGTACACTTGGGTTTCCATATATCGGAGTATTGCAGACAAATGAGCAGCAAGATGCCTTGGCCAAATCAGCGCAAATTGTTGAGAAAATTCCTAGGCTTGTTGTAGATGGCGAGTTTACAGCTCTAACAAATAAGAAAATCTATGAGATACTTGAGTACAAGGCAATTGATGATGCGAAAGTAAGTTCAATGATCAAAGGTTTACCTTTGGGAGAACAAGCTGAAGCAGCGGAGTTGGTGAAGATGACTAAGGAGCATAGTAATCAAAAGGCACTTGGTAAGATGGCTGTTTTCCCTGCGGTCATGTTTGTATCATTTTTAGCACTACTTCTATTTTTTAAATCAAGAGGTGGCTACTCTGCAGTGGATATTACTGCAGATCAGTAAAAGTTGTTAAAATACCGGCTGTACAACTCTTTCAGTTATAATTCAAATGACTGAACTCTTTTAAATTTTCGTTAGATAGTCCTAACAATAAAAACTGAATATTTTTCAATACACTATGTCTAGAATCGTTACATTATTTACAGGTCAGTGGGCAGATATCCCGCTGAAGGAGCTACTGCCTAAAGTCCGTGAAATGGGCTACGCTGGAGTTGAACTTGCTTGCTGGGGAGATCATTTTGAGGTGCAACGTGCACTACATGAGGACGGCTATGTTGAGTCGCTCTGGGAGCTTTTGGCTTTGCATGGATTATGCTGCTACGCCATTTCAAATCATCTTGTCGGGCAGGCGGTCTGTGACCGTATTGACGAGCGTCACCAGGCAATTCTTTCTTCAGATGTCTGGGGCGATGGCGAGCCCGAAGGAGTTCGTCAGCGTGCAGCGCAGGAAATGATCGATACTGGAAAGGCGATGCGTAAATTTACTGATGCTGGAAAAGGCTATATGGAGAAATTTCCAGCAGGCACAGGAAAGGCTGTAGTCAATGGCTTTACGGGTTCTAGCATCTGGCATGCGCTGTATGCCTTCCCGCCTACGAGCCAAGAATACCTTGAGCGTGGGTTTGTCGATTTCTCAGATCGTTTCACGCCGATTCTTGATGCTTACCGTGAGGCGGATGTTTATTTTGCACTCGAAGTACACCCTACGGAAATTGCCTTTGATATCGCTAGTGCGGCTCGCGCTGTAGATGCAGTCGGAGGGCATGAGCGTTTTGGTTTTAATTATGATCCAAGCCACCTTGGCTATCAGGGGGTCGATTACGTAAAATTCATCCGTCAGTTCAGTGACCGTATATTCCACGTTCATATGAAGGATGCATGGTGGGGCCATGGTGATGGCACTGTAGGCGTCTTTGGTGGTCACACTGATTTTACTGATGCCCGCCGTCAGTGGGACTTCCGCTCAGTTGGGCGTGGAGATGTGAACTTTGAGGAAATTATCGTGGCGCTGAATGACATTGCCTACTCAGGTCCTCTATCAGTTGAGTGGGAAGACGGTCGTATGGACCGCTTTGCAGGAGCTACGGAGAGCTGTGCATTTACCAAAACTCTTGATTTTACACCTAACCTCGCTGCTTTCGATGCAGCCTTCGATACAAATAACCAATAGAGATAATGTCTGCTTTTCAACGTAAATTAAGAATGGGTATGATCGGAGGGGGGCGTGGAGCCTTCATCGGTGGCGTGCACCGTATAGCTGCCAATATTGATGGTCAGATCGAGCTAGTCTGTGGAGCGTTTAGCTCCTCGGAGGAGAAATCGAAGCTGTCGGGTGAGGACTTTTTCCTCGCTCCCGAGAGGTGCTATGGCAGCTATCAGGAAATGGTAGAGAAAGAGGCCGCCTTACCCGCAGAACAGCGGATGGATTTTGTCGCTATAGTTACCCCAAACCACGTTCACTTTCCTGCGTCTAAGGCTGCTCTGGAGGCTGGATTTCATGTAGTATCTGATAAGCCAGCCACCTTTGACCTCGCAGAGGCGAAGGAGCTGGAAAAGATCGTCGAACAAACAGGGCTTCTCTATGCCCTCACTCATAACTACACAGGCTATCCTTTAGTGAAACAAGCGCGTGAGATGATTCAGGAAGGTAAGCTGGGTAAGATTCGTAAGGTGGTGGTAGAGTATCCTCAAGGGTGGCTCGCTACTAAAGTAGAGGACTCGGGTCAGAAACAGGCAGAGTGGCGCGTCGATCCTAAACGCTCGGGTGCCGCTGGATGCGTGGGTGATATTGGGACGCATGCTGAGAGCTTAGCTGAGTACATGTCAGGTTTGAAAATCAAGGAACTCGCAGCGGATTTAACAAGCTTTGTCGAGGGGCGTTTACTTGATGATGATGCTAATATTTTACTTCGATTCGATAACGGCGCCAAGGGCGTGCTGCACAGCTCACAGATTTCGGTAGGCGAGGAAAATAATCTTAACATACGTATTTACGGAGAGAAAGGTGGCATTGAATGGCACCAGAACGAGCCAAACACCATGCTGGTGAAGTGGCTAGAGGATCCGATGCAGGTTTATCGTACTAGCAATGGGTATCTGGGAGCAGCAGCAGCAGCTGGAACACGCACGCCTCCCGCTCATCCTGAAGGTTACCTTGAGGCATTTGCTAATATCTACAAAAACTTCACAAGTCATCTTCGAGCAGTCATCGATGGTGTAGAGCCTGATGAACAAGCTCTCGATTACCCTAAGATAGAAGACGGGGTTAGAGGCATGGCGTTTATCGAAGCCGTTGTGGAGTCATCGGGTAATAATGCCGCATGGACTTCGCTTGGATAGCAAAGAGGAGGAAGCCAATCCTCAGTCAAGGCCTGTAGCCTAAGCCAAGCTTTTCAGCTACCACCATCATTATAGAGCTTTGGTGACTAAGTTGGAAACGGTAGTCTTATTTGCTGAAATACATGCCTTATTAAACAATGATTCTTCAATAGTAATCGTAGTCCTCATACGTCAAAGTTGAAATCGTTGATGAAAAAATTCATGAAATTATTCTCAAGCATGGATGTATCGAGGTACCTTGAGTAGGCTTTAGAGGTGCTGACGAGGTTGGCTGGGTGGTTCAATCCATCGGCGAGAGGGTGGGTGATAAACTCGTCAGGTGGCAGCATATCGGGGGCATCGGTTTCAATGAGTAGTCGGTCGGCGGGCACGAGCTGGAATGCGTCAAGTGCTTGTTTTTTTCGAGATTGTAAAAAGTATCCCGAGATGGAGAAGTAGGCACCAAGTTTGGCTAAACGTGGAATAAGCTCAGCGGAGCCACTATAGGAGTGAAGTAGAAAACCGCGACGAGGGAGTCTCGCGAGGGGACGCGCCTCGAGGATTTCTACGAAAGCACCCCATGCTTTTAGACAGTGAATCGATAAGGGTGAATTCCGCTCAGCAGCGAGATCAAGTTGGGCGGTAAAGATTTCTTTTTGTAAATCGATGTCATAGCCTGCGATCCATCGATCGAGTCCGCATTCACCAATACAGGCATTCGGAGTACTTTTCAGAAAACCTGAAAGTTCGTCATACCAGTTAGCGGTAGGTTTTTTCCATGGGTGAAGCCCGAATGATGGAATGACGAGATCGGGGTATCTTTGCGCGAGCTCAGCCACCATTTCCCAATCGGAAGGACAGGTGCCATTGACTACGCAGCGGGTGATTCCAGCCGCAGACATGTCATTGATGACGCGCTCACGCATGCCATCAAATCGAGAGTCTTGAAGGTGATTGTGAGCATCTTGCATAGTACGATAATGGGGCGGTCAAGCACGGTAATCCCGAGGTGAGCAGTGCTTGGTTTTTTTAAAGGCGCGCGAAAATGCTGCTGGGCTATCGTAGCCGCAATGGTCGGCGATTTCTGAAATATTGAGAACTGACTCATGCAAGAGCTTGCATGCTTTAGCGATACGGAGCTGTGAGAGAAGCTGCTGCGGCGTAATCTGCAAATGCTCATGAAACTTTCTGTTTAGGGTCGACTCCGACATGCCAGCGAATTTCGCGAGCTCCTTAACACTTATTTTGGCGCGCAGCTGATCACCTGCATGATTAATAATATGGGTAAAAGAGGCGTAATCTTGAGGTAAATCTTCGTTAGCGTTATCAAAGGGAATGGAGATTCCCATGGTTCCGATGACGTCCCCGTTTTCATCTTTGATGGGGAGTTTGGTAACTTTCCGCCACTCCACGGCGCCAAAACGATTGATGAGAAGCTCTATTTTTCCTACGATCGCTTCTCCCTGATCGATAACAAACTGATCATCGAGTGCATAGTTGAGTGCTAACTCGCGAGGATAGATTTCGAGGTCTGTTTTACCAATGATTTCATCCTCATTGAGATTGATGTAATGTGCAGTCGTCTTATTAATCCAAACGGCTCGTAAATTGCGGTCTTTCACCCAAAATAAGGTATTCGGTAGATGGTGATAGAGTTGTAAAAGAGGCTCTCGCAAATGAGGACTGCTTAAGAGAAGAGAGGGTGATTTCATAGAGGGTGACGGATTCTGCAACTTTTTTGATCGGCTAGGCAATTGAATAATGCTCGGAATTAATTATACTTCTTAATACCATCCTAGCTATCGTGAGTTATTTCAATACTTCTAAAATCGTGTTCGAGGGTGCCGCCTCGAAAAATCAATTGGCATTTAAGCATTATAATCCCGATGAGCTGGTCGAAGGGAAAACGATGCGCGAGCACCTGCGCTTTGCAGCTCCATATTGGCATGTGATGAGAAACGATCTCAGTGATCCCTTTGGTGCTGGTACCGCATTGATGCCATGGGATGATGGTTCGAATTCTGTCGACAATATGATCAAACGCGTAGACGTTTTTTTTGAATTTCTGGATAAGATTGATATTGATTATTACTGCTGGCACGATCGTGATATTTCACCAGAAATGAATGATTTGGCAAAATCTAATGAAATGCTCGATACCGTCACTGACTATCTCAAGGGCAAGCAAGAGCAGCACAACAAGAAACTCTTATGGGGAACGGCATGTTTGTTTTCACATCCGCGTTACGCCCATGGCGCAGCTACATCGCCAAATATTGATGTCTTTGCCTATGCAGGAGCGCAGGTGAAAAAAGCACTTGATGCTACTATGAAGCTCGGTGGTCTTGGTTACACATTCTGGGGTGGCAGAGAGGGATATGGTGCTTTAATCAATACCGATATGAAGCGTGAGCTCGATCATCTTGGCCGTTTTCTTCACATGGCGGTCGATTATGCAGATAGCATCGGTTACGACGGGCCCTTCTACATTGAGCCGAAGCCACGTGAGCCGTCGACTCATCAGTATGATAGTGACGCTGCGGCATGTTTGAACTTTTTACGTGAGTACGATTTGATGGATCGTTTCCAGCTTAACATTGAAACCAACCATGCAGAGCTAGCTGGTCACACCCTTGAGCACGAGCTTACAGTGGCGGCTGACGCGGGCATGCTTGGTAGCATCGACGCGAACCGTGGTGATCAACTCATCGGTTGGGATACAGACCAGTTTCCTACTAATATTTACGATACCACAAAGGCAATGCTTGTTGTTTTAGGTATGGGTGGATTCAAAACAGGCGGACTGAACTTTGATGCGAAACGTCGCCGTGAGTCACATCATCCTGATGATCTTTTCTATGCGCATATTGGTGGTATGGATACTTACGCTCGTGGGCTCAAAATTGCTGCTGCTATCCGTGCGGATGGCCGTCTTTCTGAGTTTGTACAGCAGCGATACAGTAGCTTTGATTCAGGCATTGGTTCCAAGATCGAAAAGGGTGAGTGTACACTCGCTGAGCTTGAGCAGCATGCACTTTCTCATGGCGAGCCTGCGCTCGATTCAGGTCGCCAAGAAATGCTTGAGAATCTCATTAACGACTTTATTTAATGTCTATCACACTGGGTATTGATGTTTCAACGCAGGGTGTCTCAGCAGTTGTTTTAGACAGCAGTGAGGCTGTCATCTTAGCGGACGCTTCCGTAAACTTTGGTAAAGATCTCCCTGAGTACAAAGCACCTCAAGGTTTTATACCTAGCGGTGCTGGCGGAGAGGTCCATGCAGATCCGCGGATGTGGTTGGACGGTTTAGAGCTTTGTATAGAACGATTATCTGCTTCTGGCTATCCGCTGAATAAGATTGATTCAATATCTGGTGCTGGTCAGCAGCATGGCACGGTTTATCTCAATGATCAGTGGTTTGATTCGGTAAAAACTCTTCAGGCTGACCATTCACTGTCGAGTCAGCTCGCTGCCAGTTTATCGCGCAAAACATCACCCATCTGGATGGATGGAACGACCGCGCAGGAGTGTCAGGAAATCACGGCGGTTTTAGGTGGTGAAAGTGAAGTCTGCCGCAGGTCAGGCTCGATCGCCATTGAGCGATTTAGTGGTCCTCAAATTAGACGTTTCGCCAAAAACTCACCTGATGGCTATGCTGCGACAGAGCGTATTCACTTGGTGAGTTCATTTCTAGCTAGCGTCATGATTGGTGCTGATGCGCCGATCGATCATGGTGACGGGGCAGGGATGAATTTGATGAACCTAGAGTCGTTGTCGTGGGATAATGATCTCGTGCAGGCCACCGCGAGCGGTCTAGAAAACAGGCTGCCTGCCTTGGTGTCATCTGAATCAATTATCGGGGTGGTTTCGCCCTACTTTGTAAAGCGATTTGGTTTTCGCCAAGATATCCCAGTGGTAGCTTTTACTGGTGATAACCCAAGTAGCCTCGTGGGTATGGGGGCCTCTCAGCAAGGGAAAATTGTTATTAGTTTAGGTACGAGTGACACGCTCTTTTCCGCCTTTGACCAGCCCCGTACAGATCCAAATGGTTATGGGCATGTATTTGGTAATACTCAAGCAGGCTACATGGCATTGGTGTGCTTCAGAAATGGCTCGCTTGCACGTGAAAGAGTCAAAGATCAGCTAGATGCAGACTGGAGTATATTTGATCTAGAAACGCTATCACAAACGCCAGCTGGAAATAATGGCAACATGATGCTGCCATTTTATGAAGACGAAATTACTCCTCGTCTCGAAATGAATGAACCTTTGCTCAAAGGCACGGAGCTGTTTGAATCGTGGCAGGATGCACCCGCTCTTGCGCGAGCTTGCCTAGAAGGACAGTTTACTAACATGTGGCTTCATGCTCGCTGGATGGGCGTCGAAGCAGACACGGTTTATCTCACAGGTGGAGCTTCAGTTAATCATGGCATCGCCCAAGTCTTGGCCAATGTTTTTCAAGCTAAAGTCCAGAGAATAGAGGTTAGTGGATCAGTTGCCTTGGGTGCTGCTATTCGAGCTGTAGTGGCTTGTGCTGTGGATCTTCATGCTGTGACAGAAGCTTTTTTTGCGCAGCAAACCCCACGCGTGACTCTCCCTGAGGAAGGTACGTCTAATGCTTATTGTGTACTCAGAAATCAATATTCTGAGTGGCTAGAGGAATTATAACATAGAAATGATGAAATACGTATTTTGTCATCTTATTCTAAGTATTTTTTTCTGTCTCACGCTACAGGCTGAAACTAAGAATTTCATCATCATTTACGCAGATGATTTAGGTTACGGCGATTTAGGATGCTATGGTGCTCAGGGCTACACCACGCCTGCTCTTGATCAGATGGCAAGTGAAGGAATGTGACTCTCAGAGGAGAAGCCGATCAAGTTCCTGAAAGGGAGTTCTTCTTATATCGTGGCAATGCCATTCGTGTTGGTGATTGGAAATACAACAAAAGGAAATCAGTAGTCGAGCTCTATAATCTAGCAGATGACCCAGCAGAAAAGAATAACCTTATCAGCCAGTATCCAGAGAAAGCTAGTGTTCTGGCAGCAAAGCTATCGCAGGTAAGAAACGCGATGACAAAAGAGCAATAGGGAGAGGCAAGTCGTCAATTACGACGTCTATCCGTTTTTAAAGAGGCTTTGTCTTTATAAAAGATCGCCCACTTGTTTTCATAGCCATCTTATGAATATAGAGGGTTGCTAGTGCTTCAGTGGCATAGGATGGGCGGTCATTGGCATCAGCGCTAATCATACGCTCGATCAATTCACCTATATTGGGCGAAAGGCGATCTCCCAACAATTCCATGATGGGGGTATGCATGTTCTGAATATGGGCAGCGATCACCTGAAGTGCTGTATCACCTTGAAAAGGTTGAGTTTTGGTCAGCATTTGATAAAACACACAGCCCATTGAGTAAATATCTGAGCGCTCATCGATTCTTTGTTGGTTGATCTGCTCAGGGCTCATGAAGTAGATAGAGCCTTTGAGTCCACGCTTACCGATAATTCTCTCGGAGGGACGATTTGATTTTCGTTTCGATGCACCAAAGTCAATAAGGCTTACTAAAGGGGGGGTATCCTTAGACGTCGTAATCATTATATTAGACGGTTTGATATCGAGGTGAAGTATATGACGATCGTGAATCACCGTGAGGGCCTCAAGTGCCTGAAGAGCAAAGTCGATAAAAGCCATTTCATCAAAATCATTTTTACGTAGATAGATTTCTAGATCCTGTCCCTCGATGAGAGACATGACGATAAACTCAGAACCTTTATCGTATCCACTATCAATAGGATTAACGATGTTTGGATGCTTGATTTTACTGAGTATCTCCGCTTCGTGAAGAAAGACTTCATCGTCGCGTTCATGATTACGGAACAGTTTGAGGGCAACAACTTTTGCCCGTGCTTTACTGTGAGCACTGCAAACGATGGCAGTGCCACCTTCACCAATTTGTTTAATGATCTTGTATTCGTCAGTTTCAGTGTAATATGTAATATCCACGGCTTTAAATCATTGGAGTAAGAAGGACGTTCAATCCTTGAATAGTTCAAATAGTATTATGGGGCATATATTTTTCAAGTTTAATTAAAGTTAGGCTAACATGCTAGCTGTTACTGCTTGTTTCTTGTCTTGCGGAGATCCTAAGACCGTTCTATCATTATGAAGCGCTTGACTATTAGCGCGGATCAATCAAACGAATAATCGATGACTATTTCTAAACTTCATATCGCGCTGGTTACTATTGCAGCAACTGTTTTATCTAGCTGTACCACAGTGAATCCTTATACTAACGAAACTCAAGTTTCAAAAACTGCTACAGGTGCTACTATTGGTGCGCTTGGAGGAGCTGCTTTGGGTGCATTGATTGGCAATAACCGCAGTGGTGGAAGTTCTAGAGAAGGGGCTATTACTGGTGCTCTTATCGGTGCGGGCGCAGGCGCAGGAATAGGTCTTTACATGGATACTCAGGAAGCGGATGTTCGCAGACAGCTCCAAGGCTCTGGTGTTAGTGTAACGCGTTCAGGTAATGAACTTATTCTCAATATGCCCAGCGACATTACCTTTAATTCGGGTAGTAGTGCATTAAAATCTCAGTTCGGCTCGACTCTCAATTCTGTTGCTCTTGTGCTCAAGAAGTATAAGAAAACGAGCATTAGCATCATTGGCCATACCGACTCGGATGGTGCAGCGAGTTATAACCAAAATTTATCTGTTGCTCGTGCACAAGCAGTTGCCTCAGATCTCAATAGTCGTGGTGTGATTGCAGCGAGACTTCTTCCTCAAGGCGTAGGTGAGAAATACCCGGTTGCTAATAATGGAACCTCAGCTGGAAAAGCCCAAAACCGTCGTGTGGAGCTCCGCATTGTACCCGTCAATAGCCAGTTTTAAGTACTATCGGATATTGCATTAAGTTTTGACTCTCGTGGCTCTGTTAATTTGAGTATTGTCAAAAGTTAATGTTAAGATAGAATTCGCCTCAGAAAAGGACGCTATGGCGTCCTTTCTCTGTCTAGACTTAGATGACTCTCTGTGTAAATTTTACCGACTAATTATGGGTTTTATTGATATTTTTAAACGATGGCAGTTGGCTCGCAAAGGCATGTCATCTGGCAAAAAACGCCGTACGGTCGCCAAGGGGGAAAGTGCCGTGGTTGAGTCCATGGAAAACACATTGTGGATGAAGTTTCTAATCTACCCCATTTTTGCCGCATTGATCTGTTTTATCGTTTCTTTTTCCGATGCGGCGGGAGTATTATTTCACGATGATTTGGCGAGACGAACGGGTGCCAGCTTGATTATATCTGCGGTATTAATTTTGTATTACCACATCCGTGAGAGTATTCGGGTAAAGAATGGGGAGGTGGTATTGGTCTTTGGTTCGATATTAATTAATCTTTTGCTGATATGGACGTGTTTTCAGCTGGTGAATGAAAATATTCTTTGGAGTCATGACTTTATGATCGTTGTTGCCCCATTGGCATTTGCACCGATGGTGTTATCTATACTATGTGGCCGGCACGCAGGTGTTTTTGCTGCGCTAAGTACAAGTTTACTGGGCTCTTTGATGGTGTCTGAGGCCGACTTATTTAGTTTTGTGATCATTTCCCTCGCCGTGGGATGCGTTGCGGTATCGTTGACCCGCAGAGTTCGCAGGAGAGGGAGTTTACTACGCGCTGGATTTTATGTAGGTATAAGTACTTTGCTGTTATCACTCGCGTTTGGCAAAATAGACCTTACGTCTGTAGTTTCAGCTGACAGTATCTATAAGGAGGGTGGCAAGATCCTACTTGCCTTACTCAGTGGACTACTCACGGGGATGGTAGTGAGTGGTTTGCTGCCAGCCTTAGAGGGAATGTTTAGTATCACAACGAGCATTAGCTGGTTGGAAATGAGTGACCTGAATCACAAGCTGCTTAGAAAACTTCAGCTAGAGGCTCCTGGAACATATCACCACAGTATGGTGGTGGCTACATTAGCAGAGTCTGCGGCTGAGGAAATAGGAGCGGATGCATCGATGTGTCGAGTATGTTCCTATTTTCACGATATTGGAAAATTGAGTAAGCCTGAGTATTTCATTGAGAACCAAGGTGAAATCAATCCACACGACAGCATCTCGCCTACCATGAGCGCCATCGTGATTATTGCCCATGTGAAAGATGGTGTGGATATGGCCATCAAGCATAAGCTTAATTCGCAAATTATTGACGTTATTCGCGAGCACCACGGAAGCTCGATTGTACAATATTTCTACCATAAAGCACGTGAGCAGAGGCTTGAGGCGGAGAAACGCGTCGACGATGGCTTGGAGAGTCGTGATGAACTCACGAAAGTGGATGTCAAAAGCTTTAAGTATCCTGGTCCATGCCCTAGTAGTAGGGAGAGTGGAATCATCAGTTTAGCTGATAGCGTAGAGAGTGCGTCACGTAGTTTAAAGAAACCAACGCCACAAAAAATTCGTAATCTAGTGAGCGAAATAGTCATGGCACGTGTCACAAGCGGTCAATTGGACGATAGCCAACTCACTATGGGTGAGATTAAGACGCTTATTGACAGCTTCGCATCTACCTTGAGAAGTATGATGCATACACGCATCGACTACCCCAAAGATGACACCAGCGCTAGTGCTTCGGAAAGAAAAGATAAGATTGAAGAAGATGATGTAGAGGAAAAGGAAACGCCGGGAAATCTTAGTCCTGAGTTAAAGAAATCGAAGGCAATGGCAAAGAAATCGACGGAATCAGCGAAAGCAAAGGTGAGTGCCAAATAGAGGCTGTGAGGTTTGTACGGACTTTTCCACAAGTAATCATGCTACATTTGCCCGAGCTTAATATTTATAGTCACCAAGATGCTGTTGCTTTGTCAGACGCTTTATTGATTCGACTTAAACTGGCTGCTCGGGGTGCTTTGCCCATCACTTTGGCTCATGCAGCATCAGAAAACTCTGCTCTATCTACGCTCAATGAGGTAGAGGTAAGTATAGTCGATGATGAAACAATTGCCGATGTTCATGTTCGATTTATGGATATCGAAGGAGCAACTGACGTCATCACCTTTGATCATGGCGAAATTCATATCAGCGTAGAAACAGCACAAGCTCAAGCGATAGAATATGGAAACGATTACGAGCGTGAGCTGATGCTCTACATTGTCCATGGATTATTGCACCTCGCTGGGCACGAGGACGCCTCAGACGAGGGAAATGCTCTGATGGATAGACTCCAGCAGGAGATTCTAAGTCAGGTCTGGAATGTGTAGATCTTTCTCTGTGACCACGAAATGCATACGGATATCGTGTGCTTCACTGGGCAGTGTATCGTGAACTTGCTCTTCTAAAGCAACTCCGCAGAATTTCTTTTGAGAGTTGACCTTCTCCCCTAATGCGCGGTCGTAGTAACCACCACCTTGCCCAAGCCGTGAACCGTCTTTACCAAAAGCGATTCCAGGGCAGAAAAATAGATCGATTCGCTCAATGTCAACTTTAGGGTGTCGTTCAGCTGAAGGTTCGCTGATACCGTACTTGCCAGTTACAAGCTCAGATTGCGAATGCACATGATGAAATGTCATTTGGTGATTCGGTTGGCAGAGTGGGTAGACAAATTTTTTCCCAATCCACAACTCGTGGAGAGCTGCCAGATCAATTTCACGCTTTGATGCTGCGAACAAAGCGATGTAATTGGCTTGGATAAACAATTCTTTAAGCATCGTAGTATCAGTGACTCGCTTACAAATTTTTTCAGAGGCTAAGGGCAGAACATCACTCGGCAGCTGGGCTAGACGCTGAAGCGTTGTTTCTCTTAAGTGTTTTTTGTTAGACATTGGTTTATTTGTTCATGCATCAATTGAGGTGACACTGTACAACTACGGTGAAGATAATAAATGGATTAGTAGGAGGCAAAGAGTTTGTTGCTTGGTAATACTCTTAATTATTAAGACTGATAGTTAAAAGGTTTGAGGTCGCTTATACTCAATGTGTTGGGCTTTTAATTGTTGGCCAATTTACACAGGTGTACTTAGAAAAGTCTTGCGGGTTAGAGAGAGTTTATAGTATGTGTCTATTATTAGTAATATTATACCTGTGTAAATAGACTGGGGGGTCTATCGGGTAGTATTTTTTGTTTCAATATAGCAGTCAACAACACTTAACAATGAATAACAACACGGGACAAGATCCTATGATGGTAGTGGGTTTTCCACTTTATCCAGGATGTACTTTACTAGATTTTGCTGGTGCTACTCAGATGTTTGCTAAGTATTCAGGCGCAGGATTTGAACCCGTGTGGTTAGCTCAGACACATGAAGCTATAGAAACCACGGAAGGAGTTTCAGTGATGCCTCACAGTACTTTTGATCAGGCACCAGACGTGGATATTTTGTTTGTTCCAGGAGGTGGGGGGACTGGAGTTTCACATGCTATGTTAGATGAAGCCTTTTTGTCAGCCATTGATGAGTTGGCTGAAAAAGCGACTTGGGTAGGTTCTGTGTGTACTGGTGCATTTATACTTGCCGCTACTGGGAGACTCAATGGCTGTAAAGCTACGACGTACTGGAGCCAGCTACATAATCTAGCACTTTTTCCCGATATTTCGGTGGACGTTGATCATTACCCACGAGGTATTATCGATAGCTGCAATAAGGTATTCAGCGGCGGCGGAATATCGTCGTCGCTAGATTTGGCCTTGCTCCTTATTCAGGAAATCAAAGGCGATAAAATCTGTGCTACTACCGAGCTAATTCATCAGTACGCACCAGAGCCACCTCTTAACTCAGGTAATCCAGAGCTTGCAAAGGCAGAGCTTACAAAAGCTGTTTTAGATTCTCAAGTAGATTTCATAAAACAAATGGAGACTGCTACCAAAGAGGCCATCAGAAGGATGGAATTACTTGCTTAAGCTGCACCCAATCTAAGAAGTACCGATGATTATTAATAAAACAGAAAATATCACTCTTCTCAATGACGAGCAGAAAACGAGTTCTGTATTCAAATCAATCTGGGGTGTATTGGTGGCTACTATTTTAGCCATGTATCCAAAGTGCCCACTCTGTTGGGCTGCCTACCTCAGTTTTTTTGGGCTATCTGGAGTTGTACCTCTGGCGATTTATAAATGGTTAGCACCTCTTTTGATCGTGCTCTCAGTATTACATCTTGGCGCTGTGGGTAGGCGTTCGCTTCAGCGAAAATATTACCTACCTCTTTACGCCAGCAGCGCAGGTTTCGTCGCAGTCGTGGCGGGTTTTTATCTCGATGTTCTATGGCTCCGAGTTTTAGGCATCGGTTTAGTCTTTGCGGGGTCTCTTACGAATGCCTTTTCTAGGAAACGATCATCCTGCTGTTCGTGTTCGAGCCAGTGAACACTGAACTATCATTCTTAAATTAACAAAAATACACACGCACATGCAATTAAACACACCTGTAAAAGATCCAACATGGTACTCGGATATACGTCAGCTATTCACGAAAGACGACATCGACCACATGAGGAGCCAAGGACTCGACCTTTCAAGTTACGATGTCGTTAAAGAAAATGCCGCCGCAATCTACGGTCAGGTTGCCTCAGGTAATATGCCTCCAGGTACACCATGGCCTCCAGCTGAAGTAACGACTTTTCTCAACTGGTTATCAGCCGGATGCCCTAAGGGGACGAATGCTCCTTCAGTAGTTAGTAAAGAAGTAGGTGCTCTTACCAAAGCTGCAACGGCAGGTAGAGTACGAAAGGATATCAGCACGATGTCCACTGAAGAGCTTGCAACCCTGCAAACTGCTTTTGAAGGTATTCTAGCAAAGAGTCCTACTGATAAACAAAGTTTTTTCTATTTAGCGGGATTACACTGGTTACCTGGTCCTGAACTCTACTGTCAGCATCACGCACCTGGCTATAATCCTTGGCATCGAGCGTATCTTTATGCCTTCGAAAATGCCCTGCGCTCGATACCTGGCTGCGAAAATGTAACACTGCCATATTGGGATATCACCAAGCCGATTCCAGAAGTTCTTAAGCAGGCACCGTATGATAAGTACACATTACCAGAAGACATCGGACCTGATTACAAAAAAGGTTACACAACGCAGCGATATGATGATGCTACGATAGCAAAGAATCTCTTAACGTATGACGTGGTAGCCGATCTTAACCGAGCGCTTACAAAAACAGACTGGGAGGACTTCCACGGTTATTTTGCGGGTGCACCTTATAACACGATTATAGCAGCGCATGACGGTGGTCATACCTCTACGGGGCCAACGATGTCAGAACAAAGTGTCGCAGCATTTGATCCTATTTTCTTCTTCTTCCACTCGAACTGGGATCGTCTATTCTGGAAGTGGCAGAAAAGTATGCAGGCGACAGATCTCAATGGGTTGCTGAGCACAATTGATCAGAAGAAAGATCCACTGAGCTATCAGATCTTCACTATAGAGGTTTTAGAAAAGTTGCCGCCTTTCACGGATGCTGCGCCTAAGCTCACTACAGTAGATATCATTGATTCTGTTGGAACCCTTGATGTCGATTATATCGATCCACCAGAACTTAAATCAATGGCATTCACCACAAAAACACAGCTAGTGAGCTCGGCTTCAGAGTCAATCAAAGTAGATAAAGATCGTGTCAACGTACGCGTTGGTGGCTTAAATCGACTCAAAATACCTGGAACATTCTCAGTCCATCTTAAGAAGGATGGTGAGATCATTGCCTCGAAGGCTTTCTTCCAGCCTAACGATGCTGAGAAATGTGAAAATTGCGTGACTAACGCCATTGTTCACTTCGACTTTGAGCTACCACTTGCAGAAGTGCATGACTGCAAACTCGAAGTTCAGGTAGAGCCTAAAGATAAGAGTCTTGTAGGGGACAGCTTCCCTCACAAACTTATGGGGAATCCTACGATCGAAGTCCAGCTACTCTTAAAGAACGAGTAGTTCGTTCGACTGTTTACTTACCCATGATCCAGCACTGCCTCGAGCATTTACTGCTATGAGGTGGTGCTTATCTCACCAGACATATTAGAAAAATTAAGTCCCACCACCACATGAAACAACACGCACGTTTTTTATGGACTGTCGCTATTCTGGCGATATTCCAACCATTGTTAGCCCAAGAATATGGTAAGCCTCCGGAGGGCGCCCGCACGATAAAAGTTAGAATGGTCGCACTTGAGCAGCCATTTGTTCACAACCGTTTGGGCGCGATGTTGCCTCAGGGGCAGATGTATGCCTTAGAGCATGATGTGGTTAGGAATGACTGTCCTTATGATGAGTTTGGACATGATGACATTGAGAGCGCTCAGTACAGTGCTGACTTGGAGTCTGGGAACGTACGTCTTAAGAGTTACAAACGTCCACGCCCTATCGTGCTGCGTGCTAACAAAGGCGATATTTTAGAGATTCATTTCCGCAACCTCTTACCAAAAAACCTCTCTGAATCACTGAGAATGGCTACTGTTGAGGTGTTTGGACTTCAGTGGTTGAGTCGTGAAAACAACAAGCAGCTACAGCCAGGCGAAAGTCACGTTTATCGATTCTTTGCGAATGAAGAAGGGGTATTCATGCTAATGAGTCCTAACGGTGAGTCAATAGGGGCGCCTAACAAAACGAGTCATAACGATTATGGTCTTTTTGGTGCTGTAAATGTGCAGCCTGAAACTGCTGAGTACTACCGCAGTCAAGTAACCCATGAAGATCTCCAAGCTGCTACACTGCGGTTTAATAAAAAAACCCGTGAAACCAGGCTGAAAAAGGCACTCACACAGATTGATACTGAATTTCTAGATGGTAGTGATTTTGGTTTACCTGAGGGAATCGATATTCGTGAAAAGTTAGATTCTAGCAAAGTGATCGATAATCACAAGATCCAGCTTCGCTTTCCATCGGAGAACGAGGGCACCGAGCCTAAGATTGCTGATGTCTCACTGCGTGAAAACGGTTACCTCTATGCGCTTACAGGTCAGCCATTGATTGATTATGGAGCTACCTACGGAGATAAACACCCTCGATCAGGATTTCCCGTGTTAGATATGCTTCGTAAGCTCGATGGAGAAAAGAATGTGTATGAGCTCGTCCACTCTGATCTCACGGCACTTATTACTGGACCAAAAGCAGGGAGGTTCCCTTACTACGTAGAGAGCCCCAGTTTCACTGCGAATCCAGCCACTCCAGACCGTCGCCAACCTTACCGTGAGTTTACAATCATGTATCACATAGCGCCTAACACTCAAGAGGCGTTTGAACCATTTGGATCTGATACAGATCCTCTTTACTACACGTTGCAGGCAGGTGCAGATGGTTTTGCTATCAACTACGGAATCGCTGGAATTGGGCCAGAGATTTATGCCAACCGTATCAACCGCGGTCCGCAAGGTTTTCATAAAGATGGTGTAGATTTAAAGTTTGAAGAATTTTTCCTCAGCGCATGGGCTGTTGGAGATCCTGCCATGATTGTGGACGTCTTTGCCAATACTCCTATCACGGATCCTGAGAATCCGCCGCGAGCTACTAAGGCACTCTATCCCGATGATCCGTCGAATGTCTATCACAGCTACATGCGCGATCACTTGAAATTCAGAGTTCTCAACACTGGATCTGTAGCACCACACGTACATCACCAGCATGCACACCAGTGGTTGCATACACCTAACAGCGATGATGGTCATTACCTCGATAGTCAGATGATTAACCCTGGCTCTACCTACACGATGGAGATGACTTACAATGGTAGTGGTAATCGAAACCAAACAGTGGGGGATTCAATTTTTCACTGTCACTTTTATCCTCACTTTGCCCAAGGTATGTGGTCCATGTGGCGTGTACACGATGTTTTTGAACAAGGAACTGAGTTAGACAAGCACGGGAAACCTAGAGCGAAGTCACGTGCATTACCCGATGGCGAGATCGCGCTTGGAACGCCTATTCCTGCCCTCGTACCCCTCCCAACTATAGGCATGGCGCCTATGCCTGCAGAGGTTTACTTGGTCGATGGGGGACGACGTTCAGAGGTTGTACCATCTAGTCGAGATTCTGATGGTAAGCCCGTGTATGATAACCCAGGTTTTCCATTCTTCATCCCAGGTGTCGCAGGACACCGTGCACCGCACCCACCGATGGACTTTGGTTGGAAAGAAACAAAGGACGGTGAACCACGTCTCATTACGGAGGCTAATGAAGATGCATTTCATAAAAAAGATGAGATTGATTACCTCGACGGGGGACTTCCTCGTCACCTAATTCTCGGAGGTGAGATTGTACGTGAGTTCCACTCTCGCTGGGACTTTACCAAGGATTTCATAGCTCGCGATGAGCACGAAAAGTTCCTCAAAGGTGGGCTTACTGCCATCGAAATTCCCGATGAAGGAACGCCGGTGGAGAAGGCGGCCATGCTGGCTCATGCCACACGGAGTCACACAACTCATCAACCTAACGGTCTGCCAGGAAACTTTATTCTTAATGGATTACCACCAGCACCCGGAGCACCATTTGCCTCACCTGATGTAGATGACGATGGAAATTCAAACTACGAAGCGCGTCGATATAAAGCCGCTGTCGTGCAGACTGATGTCGTATTTAACAAAGAGGGATGGCATTATCCACAGCAGCGATTCATTACTCTGTTAGAAGATGTAAAAGCTACCATCTCTGGTGAGCGCGCGCCCGAACCTTTCTTTTTCCGTGCTAACACAGGGGAAACAATTGAATTCTGGCATACGAATTTGGTCCCTGCCTACTATGAATTAGATGACTTTCAGGTACGTACACCCACAGATATTATTGGGCAGCATATTCACCTTGTGAAATTTGACGTGACTTCATCAGATGGTGCCGCCAATGGCTTCAACTACGAGGACGGTACCTTCAGTCCAGATGAAGTGAGAGACCGGATAGACGCCATTAATGCGTATGGAGGGCTCTATCATTTTAATGAAGCACTGAAGGCGGAGGGCAAACAGAGCCCCTTGAAGATTGCGTCTTATAAAGAAGACTACGGAGATATTCTAGGATCGCCACCTGCTGGCCAGGACTGGAATGGTGCTCAGACAACGGTTCAGCGATTCGACACGGATGCTCTGCTAAATAATCAAGGTGAGGACAGGACATTGAGAACTGTGTTTACTCACGATCACTTTGGTCCATCGACGCATCAGCAAGTGGGTCTTTATGGTGCGCTATTAGTGGAGCCTGCTGGTTCAAAGTGGATTGATGCACTCACGGGGAAGCAGTTTCCATCGAAAGAAAACCCACGCTCAGACGGAGGACCAACGAGCTGGCAAGCTATTATTGAAACCCACGACTCCGAGCAGAGCTACCGCGAGTTTGCCATTGCAGTGGCAGATCTACAGCTTTCCTATCGACCTCAGAGTAAGTCAGAGCGTACAGTACCGAAAGCAGTCTGGTTTAGTATCAGCAATGAAGACTACACTAAAGATTTGGATGCCAAGCAGGTACCTGCCGGCGTTAAAGCAGCGTTTGCTAAAAATGGCGCAATTCTCACCGATGCGGTGATCGAGAGCAAGAAAGACTCGAGCTGGATTCTAGTCAACAATGAGATCGATCGGTTTAAATTAAGCTTAAATGGCAAGCTGATTGACGTACGCACGCTTTCGATGGAAAAAGGATGGGCTGACCCTGAATACGCTAGCTGGCCTCCTACCAATTCCACACCAGCACCTAATCCCACGATTATTTCAGATCCAGGTGGAAGCGGTAATATTGGTGGTTGGGTAGCCAACTATCGTAACGAACCACTTGATGCACGGGTCCAGGGAACAGATGTTTCTCCGGCGACAGATCCGTCATGGTCTTTTGCCTCGATTAAGCGATCAAATACTCGTCTTAACTCGCAACCAGAGCCAGGCTCTCGCATTGCGGAGGACAGTGAGTTCAGGTACCCTAAAACACCTTTACTTCCTCGGGGTGAAGGGGGTGTTACAGAGTACGATCCCTACACACCGCTACTTCGTGCCTATGGAAATGATAAGGTAGAAGTTCGCGCTATTGTGGGTGCTGTAGACTCTGTTCACTCATTTCGCATCCAAGGAAACCGATGGCTCGCCGAGCCATCGAGTGAAAACTCCGGCTTCAGAGACGTTCAAGGTTTTGCCATATCCGAGCATTTTGAAATGGCTTTTCGCTTACCGCCAGCCGACAAGCAAACGTCGTTTGCCGACTATTTATACGCTCCTAGTACTTCAACACAGGGCCTTGTTAAAGGTAGCTGGGGCCTGATGCGTTCTTACCGCGATAAACAGGATAAGTTAGCGGAAATATCGAGTAATCCAGTGGGGAAGAAAAATGCAATCGATGGATTTTACGATCCACCAGCCGACGCAATAATTCGTAAATACAAGGTAAGTGTTGCGCTCAGTGCCGATAAGACAAAGCTCGTTTATGGAGTAGATGGCAAGGCGTTACCGACACTTGTCCTGCGTGCTAATGCCGGAGATTGGTTGGAAATAACGCTGCAGAATAATCTTCCAGCTACGCTACCTGATAGTTTCCAGAGCGCTCCTATTTCATCGAGTAATAATTCATCAGCGCTCTTGGAGCCTTATAAGGCGACATCGACAGCAGGTCTGCATACAATGATGCTTTCCTACGACACCACCAAGGCAGCTGGGATGAATGTTGGCCTCAATAGCGTCAAACAGCCTCAAACTGTAGAGAGTGGGAAATCAACAACGTATTACTGGTATGCGGGGGCGATCGAGCTAGTCGACGGCGAGAGAGTAATGACACCTATCGAATTTGGGGGCGTACATTTACTGCCATCAGATCCTATGCTGCAGCAGTCGTTTGGGCTCTTTGGTGTCATATCCATCCAGCCCATAGGTTCTCAGTGGTCAGATGCGCAGGCTCACGATGTCGTGGCTACGATCAAAGATGCAGGGGGAGAGCCTCTCTTTACTGAAATTATCATAGCAGGCAACGCTGCCTCAGCGGCGGTGATAGGAGATGAGGGAGACATCGTCGCTGAAGTGTCAGCTGGCTCAGAAGTGCGTTTTCGTGTTCTTAATTCCGGAAATGCAGCTGCTGGACAAACGACGAACTCGACAAACATGATCACAATCCAAGGTCATAACTGGCTAGAAGAGCCTTACATCGAAGGCTCCACTGTCATTGGCCATAATCCAGAGTCTCAGACATTGGGTACTCAGCAGGTTACATCCTTAGAGAGCTATAATTTGGTTCTTCCAAGTGCGGGTGGCGTTCATAAGCAAGCGGGAAATTATACCTTTTTCTACTATCCCAAGGGGGATGCTTTAGGCACATTGAAGGTGACTCCAGCACCATGATATTTCAAAAAATAGCCCCCCTTATTTTACTCATCTGCTGCTGTGCGTCGTCAATAGCTGATTCACGCCAGCAGCGGAAAGTCATTGGTACTCACGTCTACGAGGGGATCGAGGTGGAACTAGCTGTCGAACCGGTAGGACATGGTGAAGAGCTGGATCTCAGTCCTGGAAAATCGATTAGGTTTTTGTTTTCTATCAGAGATACGACTACGGGTTTACCTGTTACGGGACTTTTCCCTGCAGCCTGGGTTCAGCACCGACTTGATGGCGAACTAACGAAGCGCGATACCAAAAAGATGGTGGAAACTTTTGTCGGTGGTGGCATTTTTGCAAAACCTGACATCGATTTGAATGTCTACCACGTCATCACACTGAATGATAACAAGACTATTTCTGTCGTGGATCCTCTGTTCGGCTTTGGTGGCTCTAAGCTTCTCAGTATGATCGAATTACCATCGGTAGGTAAGGACTGGGCGAAGATGACACGCGCAGGGAAGCTCTTTGTTTCTCTGCCTGCGACGAATCAAATCGCGCTCGTTGACACCTCGGCCTGGAGTCTCAGCACCGTCATGCCACAGGTGAATCGGCCTACGCGGCTGTTTCTCCAGCCAGATGAGCATTTTCTCTGGGCAAGTATCCCGGAAGGGGTCGCTGTCTTTAAAACGTCGCCCTTTAGTTTTCAATATCTCATAGCTACTGGAAAAGGAGAGCATGAGATTGCTTTTAGCCCCGATAATCGCTTTGCTTACATTACGAACTTTGGAGATAACACGCTAAGCGTTGTTAGTCTGAGTGATTTCAAAGTGATGTTGACACTAGAGACAGGGGGGGGACCAACATCTGTTGCTTATGATTTGCAGGCGGAGGCCGTATATGTGAGCAATCAGAAATCGGGCACGATCACCTGCATCGATGCCATGGAAAATAAGGTTTATAAAACGGTAGAGGCTGAGCCCGGTATTGGTCAGATACGATTTGCTCCTGGGGGACGATGGGGATTTGTCGTAAATCCTAAGACAAACAGATTATCTATTTTTGACTCATCGCTAGATCGCATTGTTCAATCTGGTTTGGTCGATTCAGAACCCTACGAGATTACATTTTCTGATAGCTTTGCTTACATCCGCCACCGGCAGAGTGCTAATCTCATGATGGTACCACTTGAGGGAGACAGCATGGGGGAAGAATCCTTGCCGATCAATACGGTCGATGTACCAGCAGGCGATTCAGCATACGGAAACATTACTCACCCCACAGCCGCATCGAGCATCGTGCAGGCACCAGGAGCAAATGCGGTGCTGGTAACGAACCCTCAGGATAAGGCAGTGTATTTTTACAAGGAAGGGATGTCAGCACCCATGGGGCAGTTTAATAGCTACGGCAGTGAGCCACGCGCAGTACTCGTTGTAGATAGAAGCCTTCGTGAGAAATCACGGCCTGGCTTGTACGAAACTGTCGCCAGACTGGATAAGGCGGGAGTCTTCGATGTGGCTTTTTTCACAAACACACCTCGCATGACACTTGGCTACGAAATGAAGGTTACTGCAGTTGATACAGATGAAGAGGGAACTCAGCAGCAGACACTCGTTATTAGCCCTGTGCTAGACCAATCTGGGAAACAAGCTGCAAAGGTCGCCGGAGATGAGCTGGAACTCAGATATCTGGTGCGGAACCAGCATGGGGAGAGCCGGTTGCCTGCTCAGTTAGAGTCTTATGCTTTTATGACATCAGGTGGCTGGAGAAAACGGCAAGCTGTTGATGTTTCTAGCCAGGGTGAAATTGTGGTGAAAATCACAGCACCCCGAGCTGGTTTTTATCAAATGTTGTTTGAGTCTTCCGAACCTCATATAGAGGTAAAACAAACCCAAAGCTTTACATTCGAAGTCTTTCCTAAGCCCTAAACCAACTATGAAACTACATCTTATTGCCGCCCATGCCTTTGCTTTTAGCGTTTTCACCGCTCTCACGGTTCTTACCGCTACGGCTGAGAGTTTTCCTGATGTTACAGACACCACTGTACCGCCATTTCCTAATCAAGAAGTCTTGAACATGGAGGGGGAAACGATCAAGTTTTACGATGACCTTGTTAAAAATAAGGTAGTCGCCATTAATTTTGTCTTCTCCTCCTGTCCGTCTATCTGTCCTGTCATGCAGGTGAAATTCTCTCAGATTCAGAAGGATCTGATCGCCGCAGGAACAAAGGATGTACAGTTTATCTCGGTATCGATCGATCCCGTCACGGACACCCCAGAGCGGCTGAAAGCATGGAGTAAGGACTTTGGTGCAAATGATCAGTGGGAATATATTACGGGCGAGAAAGATACGATTGACCATATCCTCAAGAAGCTGGAAGTCTTCACCGCAGATATCAACGACCACCCATCGTTCATCCTTATTGGAAACGATAAAAAGGGTGTGTGGAAACGGGTTAACAGCCTTGCACCAGTGAAAATACTTACGGAGGAAATTCTTCAATTAAAGTGAAGCTACTTCTTAGGTGCCGATGAGACCAACGCGACAGAGAGGTTTTTGCGCAGGCCTTGTCCTCACCCTACTAGGGTGTGTGGGCAGTTTAGTGGCTCAGGAACTCACCGATTTAGAGAAGGCGGGGCAGCATATTTACCGCACGGGCACAAGTCTACAGGGAGGGGCTATTCCTACCTATTTAGGAGAATCTACATCGGTCATCCCGTCGCAACTATTCGCTTGTACAAACTGCCACGGAGCTGATGGGAAAGGAGTCGCAGAAGGGGGGATTAAGCCGTCTAACATTACTTGGCATAGCTTGACTAAGCCTTATGGCGCCATTGCAGGCACGCACCGAGCTCGGCCACCCTACACAGCGGAACAGGTTCTTATCGCCATTGGAGAAGGGCGCGACCCGATGCAGCAGACGCTTGAGTCCTCAATGCCACGCTACCAGCTCTCAGCTCAGGATGGAGCTTCCCTAATTGCCTATCTTAAAGTCATCCACCGCGTGCAAGATAGAGGAGTATCCGCTGACTCTATCAACATCGCCATCATGATGCCCCACGACTCGCGTTACACTGTGGTGCAGCAGGCACTTACCACTTATTTTGACATGGTAAACAGCGAGGGTGGTATTTACCGCAGAATGATCGAAATTCACCCCTTACAACTTAGCGATAAGCCTGAGAATTGGGAGAAGGAGTGTTCCAGTTTTTTCCAGAAGAATTCAATTTTCGCCCTGCTAGCTCCTATAGCCGATCACCACACTCTGGGATTTATTCAGCAAATAGCAGCATCGCATCAGGTGCTCGTGTTGTCACCGCTGGAAGTTGATGCTAGAAAGCGAACCATACCCAATCCATATCTCTTTTATTTTTATCCAAGTATTCAAATGCAGTGCGATACCCTGCTACAGTACGCCCAGCAACTGAATTCAGATGCTGTGGTAGTGAAAATCACTCGTTCTAACATCGATGAAATCCCAGTGCTAAAAACAGGTGGTGCTAAGACCCTTATCATTAGTGAGGATGTAGTATCAGATGTCCTCAATCAGCTCCAAGAAATTTCATGGTTCCCGCGCCTCTTGCTACCTATTTCCTACTCTGTGGAGGAAATAGCAAGTTACCCTAGCGAGGTTTATATGGCTTATCCTCACCAGTCTCTACGTCCCAGAACAGATCCCGACAGCCTACAAAAATCGAGCGTTATCGCAGCGGATACTCTGCGGAATATATTACTGAAATCAGGTAGAAGACTTACAAAATCGAAGGTTATCGAAAGTTTAGAGCAGCTTCATGAGCATGAAACAAGATGGACGGGGCCACTCACATTTTCAGCAAATCAACGCACCGGAGCGAAAGGAGCTTACGTGTTAAAGTATAATCCAAATTCGACAACATGGCTTAAAGATACACCATGGGTGCCTTTGAAGTGAAACTGAGCTTTCCTTAATCGTAAGAGCACTGAAAAATAATAATTTTATCTATGTCGTATAGGCTCCTAGACTTTATTGGTGATGTGCGTGCTTGAGATGATATTGCTCATACGTTTTACGGTGATACGATTTACGATGAATTTTGGTCGTGATCAAGACGTCGTACCAAGTTCTAAAATGGCGCCATTTCATGCGCACTTTGTGGGTATGAGAGATCACGCCTGCTTCTTAAACTTGATGCAACTTCTAGCTCACAGAGCAAGAACGTTGAAATATAACATGTTTGAAAATTGGAGTTTAGTTTTAAGCGAACACTATTGTCTGACTTGGTTAGTTAGTATGAAAATGCGTGTTGGTTTGTTAATATGTTTAGTGGCTCTTACGAACCTATTGGCACAAGTACTTCCCATAGAGGCGCCTATAGTTGAGGTCTTTGAACCAGTTGTAATAGAATCAATGATGGAACCGACTATGTTGCTACAGAAGCTTTAGTTACTCGTCAATTATCTGCTCCAGTGTATCGAAACACCAGCGGGGTAGATAAGAGGCAGCCTAGGACAAAAAAACAAAACGCTGTAGCTCATCGAGCTACAGCGTTTTTAAGTGGTTACGGGAGTAGGATTTGAACCTACGACCTTCAGGTTATGAGCCTGACGAGCTACCTGACTGCTCCATCCCGCGATATTAATTGTGGCCTCGTTTTGGGAGCTTCTGACTCCCTCGGCGGTGCGGGCGGAACCTAGATCGGGATTTAATTTATAGCAAGTTATAAATAGGGATAAACGGCACTTTATTTATCTTGGGGTGTTTGATGGGCTAGTTTTAGTATCGATGTGGTCTTAATCTTGCTCTGAGTATGTGTGTCGGAATAGCCCTGATCAATGGTTTTTAAGTTGAAGGAGAATCTGGTTACTTGTTTGTTATTCAGATAGCTGCTTATAGTTTTTTTATGCAAAATATTCTTCAATCACTGCAGCACCTTGTGCAGCAGGCAGCTGTAGCGGCGACGCCGCAGAAGCGGGTGCTTGGCATTGTATCGCGCATCAAGAAAATGATGGAGGTGGGGGTATGCAGTCTGTACCTAATGGATAAGCAGGGTGGGCTCGTTATGGCGGCGACAGAGGGCCTGCATCCCCAGTGTGTAGGGACAATTCGCCTGAAATTAGGCGAAGGGCTAGTAGGCACTATCGCGGCTACTCAGCACCCGTTGAATGTTCAAAATGCGAGTAAGCACCCTAACTATCGTTATTTCCCAGAATCAGGCGAGCAGCACTTTGATTCATTTCTAGGTGCTCCAGTGGTGCACGAGGGGAAACTAGTAGGCGTTCTGGTGGTAGAGCAGGTGGCTCACAGGAAGTTTACCGATGATGAGGAGTCATTTCTTATTACTGCCGCGGCACACTTAGGTTCTTTGAGTCCGTCTGACTTTCAAATATCAGATCCATTAGAGGTTTTGGATGAAGCTGCTACTGAAAGCCTTGCTATTTGTAAGAAAGGTATTGCTGCCTCTTCTGGGGTGGGAGCGGGAAAAGCGGTGGTTGTTTCTGGATACAATGACTTGATGTCGGTGAAAGATGCCGAAGTTACGGATATTGAGGCTGAGTTACAACTGTTGGATCAAGCCATTGATACGGTCGATGCGGAGCTTGCGGTGGGTAGAGCAAAACTTTTAGAGAATTTGTCTGAAGATGTGGCGGAGATGTTTGACGTCTATGCCATGATGCTACGTAGTACTGGATTTATTGATGAGGTAAGAAATAGTATCTCCCATGGTGTATCGGCGGCTAGTGCCTTGCGCACCACGGTGACGAAGCAGGCGAATAAATTCAAGTCGATGGAAAATGAGTATCTCAGTGGCCGAGCTGAAGATGTGATTAATCTAGGCAATAAAATCTATGCTCATTTGATAGAAACAACCCATGTGGATGTTGACGAGAATGATCAGATTGTACTTGTTGGCGCTTTGGTCAGTATTACTGATATCGCGAAATATTCATCAGACCGCCTAGTAGGTATAGTGTCTTCTGAAGGGTCAAGCCTTTCGCATACGGCAGTTCTCGCCAAAGCACTTGGGGTGCCTGCTGTAGTAGGAGTTAGAAATATCAGGGATCTTCCTGAAGGTGAAGAGGTGATCGTGGACGGTTATCAGGGCGAGGTACACGTTTTCCCTTCTCCTGAGCTGCGTGCAGGTTTTCAAAAGTTAATAGAATTTGAAAAGTCCCTAAAAACCGAGCTTTCTAAGCTAAAGGACTTGCCTGCGATTACTCCAGACGGAGCTCGTATGAAGCTCTACGCTAACACGGGCTTGGTGTCCGATATTACGCCTGGTCTCGCCAATGGTGCGGAGGGGATAGGGCTCTATCGCTCAGAAATCCCCTTTATCATCAGTGAAACGTTTCCCTCTGAGGACGAGCAGTTTCATATCTATCAGGAGGTGCTGAATTCTTATGCGCCGAAGTCTGTTTGTATGAGAACCTTGGATATCGGAGGTGACAAGCCTCTGCCGTATTATCAAATTAATGAGGAGAATCCAGCACTTGGCTGGCGTGGTATTCGTTTTACCATGGATAATAGTGTGATTTTTATGACACAAGTACGCGCAATGCTACGTGCTTCCGAGGGATTGGAGAGTCTCCGAATTATGC
Source organism: Akkermansiaceae bacterium (assembly GCA_051252195.1). GTDB lineage: Bacteria > Verrucomicrobiota > Verrucomicrobiia > Verrucomicrobiales > Akkermansiaceae > Oceaniferula. Next base: position 184,011 of record JBPOGD010000005.1, read on the forward strand.
TTCCCATGATATCGGCGATGGAGGAAGTGGAAAGCTGTCTGGTTCAAATTGATAGTGCTCTGGAGCAGCTAAAGGAAGAGGGTATTGTGGTCACGCGACCTCTCATCGGGATTATGGCGGAAGTTCCCGCAGTTGTCGCTATCCTGCCATTTCTGAAGGGGAAAATTGATTTTGTTTCCATTGGGTCGAATGATCTTACACAATACATTCTTGCAGTAGACCGAGGAAACTCACACGTGATAAGACTCTACGATTACCTCCATCCAGCAGTGATACATACAGTGGAAAGCATCGTATTAGCAGCTAAGGATATGGGGATTCCCGTTAGTGTTTGTGGTGAAATGGCAGCTGATCCGTGCGCGGCGGTACTGCTACTGGGAATGAAGCTGGAAATCCTAAGTATGGTGGCATTTAGTATACCGCGTATTAAATGGCTGATACGCACCATTTCTCAAAAAGATGCTGTTGAGCAGTTAGAAATAGCTAAAAAATCATCACGTCCGTGTGAAACGAGAGCACAGTTGGAAACCTTTTTGACTGATCGTGGCCTGGGTGACTTGTTGCGCTCACACACGTAACAAGTTCACTGCTGATAGCTGTTGGGTTCTATTTTCTAAAAAAGTATCTCTAAACTTTAATGTCTGGGTAGCTGCCGAGTATCTTAACGAGTGAGCAATGTTTTTCCAACTCGGTGAGAGCACCAGCGACGTCGCTGTCCTGACAGTGTCCTGCCAAATCGACATAGAAGATGTATTCCCAATCTCTCTGCTTAGATGGGCGAGACTCAATTTTACTCATGTTGATATTGAGTTGATCGAAAGACTGAAGGGCTTTGACAAGGGAGCCAGGGCGATCATGAACTGAAAAGAGGATGGATGTGCGGTCGTCTCCAGTAGGAGGGCATGTTTTCTCACCAATAACGAGGAAGCGAGTCTGATTCGTCGCGCGGTCTTGAATAGACTCTTCTATCATGACGAGGTCGTGCATTTCTGCAGCTAGCTTACCTCCTAAAGCTGCCGCACCGTCCGAAGCGTATTGTTTAGCTAGCTTGGCTGCTTTTGTGGTGGATGAAACCTCCACGAGATCGGCCTCGGGAAATTGCCTTAGTATCCAGTTACGGCACTGCCCAAATACTTGGGGGTGAGAGTAGAGTGTTTTAATTTCCTCGCGCGGAATGGCTGCCATCAGGCCGTTTTCGATACGGAGTAAAATTTGCGCACAAATTTGGAGTGGAGAATCGACAAAGAGGTCCAAGGTGTGAGAAACGGCACCTTCAGTAGAATTTTCTATTGGCACAACACCGTAGTGCGCCTTGCGGCGTGTTACTTCATCAAAAACATCAGCGAAGTTTGCTTGAGAGGAATAAGCGATCGAGTGGCCAAACTTTTTGATGGCCGCTTGATGTGTCCATGTGCCTTCAGGTCCGAGGTAAGCCACTGTGAGATTGTCCTCGAGTGAGAGAGCCGCCGACATGATTTCACGGTAGATTGCATAAATCGATTTATCGGGAAGACGCCCCTTATTCATTTTAGCAAGTCGCTGAAGAAGAGCTTGTTCGCGCTCGGGGGCGTAAATTTGGAGTCCTTCTTTTTTCTTGATTTCACCTACCTCATGAACGAGATCAGCGCGTGTTGAAAGGAGGTTGAGAAGCTTTTGATCGAGGTCGTCGATCTTAGTTCGGATGTCGTCGAGTGGCACGGAAATTAAGATGAGTTAAGAGTTGGAATAAATAGAAAGGAAGAAAAAATTATTGCGCTGATTTGTCTGAGCCTGAGGCATCATAGTGAATCTCGATTTCAGAGCCCTCAGCATGAGTACTGGGTAGACCTGCGGCTGTGAGCGCTAGTTGTTGCTCAATGCCCTGAGGGTTTTCTTCGGCTTGCTGACTGAGGCCAGCTTCGGGAAGCTTTACCGTACGGAGTTCATTGGCATTGGGAAGATCGTCAATGGATTTCACCCCAAAGTGCTCGAAGAAAAGATCCGTGGTTTCATAGAGTAGGGGGCGTCCAGGAAGGTCAGCTCTGCCACCTATTTTTATGAGTTCGCGATCCAGAAGCTTCTGCAACATACCATCACATGATACTCCACGCACGGCCTCGATAGAGGCTTTTGCGATAGGCTGGCGGTAGGCGATAATAGCGAGTGTCTCCATTGCGGGACCACTGAGGCGGCTGGGTTTGCGGTCGGGATAAAGCTGCCGTACAAAATCAGCATACTCAGGCTGGGTGAAAATTTTCCATCCCTTAGCGCGTTCAATGCATAAGAAGGAGCGACCTGTTGTCATGTAGCTGTGGTTGAGTTGGGCGATGGCAGCCGTGATGGCATTTTCATCGGTGCGGGCCAATCGAGCGAGATAGTCTGGTAAAGTAGCTGGGTCTGGTTTTGCCACTCCCGATTTGTCGGCAGAAGCTTTATCATTTTCCACGGAGAGGAGATCGTCTGCTTCTGCGATGCGGGCACGAACTAGGCGGGCAAGCTCGGTACTGGAGAGTGGTTCTTCTGAAGCAATAAGGAGCGCTTCAATGATCGCAGTGAGTTCCATGGAAAGACGCTAGATTATTAAAATTTGTCGATATTGCAAGCCTATGGCGTAGCTAATGACTCTTTACCAAAAAACACCCTCAACCATGGATGGAAGAGGGCGCTTTATTAGTAGCAAGGAGCTCTTAAACTCCATTACAGGTAAATTACTCAGTAGGTGCTACTGTGTCAGCAGCTTTCTGAATCATTTCAGAAGTTTTGCTTTTTACAGCCTCAGTTGCTTCTGTGGTTTTTTCAACAGTAGCATCTTTCACTTTTACGGCAGTATCAGTAACACCGTCAACAGCAGCAGAGCCAGTTTCGACAGTAGCGTCCTTAACGTCTACAGCAGTCTTTTTAACACTTTCAACAGCGGCAGCGCCTGTTTCAACAGTGGCATCTTTAGCGTCTACAGCAGTTTCCTTAACTTTTTCAACAGCATCTGAACCAGCCTCGACAGTGGCATCTTTCATGTCCTTAGCGGCATCTTTCATGTCATCAGCAGCCTCTTGCATTTCCTTGGCAGCAGTTTTACTAGCTTCGACAGCTTTTTCAGAAGCCTCTGTGGCTGCTTCTTTGGCATTATCTACAGTTTCTTGTGCTTTTTCACATGATGTGAAAAAAGCTGCGGATGCGATGAGTGTTAGAATGTATTTAAGTTTCATAATATAGTTTAAATTGAGTCAGTTTTTGAAAAAATGTCGCTTTCATACAGGTATCTGTAATCAGGCAACATTTCATCTGACTACCATCTAAGGTAGAATTGTCACGTTTTTTTAAGGGTTTTATTGATGCGGCGAATATTTGGACGTCACTACTTGAAAGTCTAGACCACCGACATTTACTTAAAGGCATCTGACATCTCGAGCGAGAGTAGCGATAAAATAACTTCACCTGCAATATTTGATTTTTCTAGATCGACACTCATCGCCACTACCCAGTCGTTTAGGTTATCGGGATCACAGAGAGTTTGGCTGACTTTCCATGTTTTGAAATCTTCAGAGACTGTGACGTGGCAGTGTTTGAGATTGCGCGCTTCGGGATCGAGCCGGATGCGGATGTGATCAAGGTAGTACTCGTTGAGGAGCTCATCCAGTTTGGGGGGGGTGAATTCGAGCCTATTGTTGAAGCATGAGAGAAATTCTGAAAGGTTATCGTGGGAGAGATGTTTGACGGCGGTGAAGACGGCATGGTGCACGAGCTTGGTGAATTTCTTTTTGTCGTGACTAATGGGGCGTTCTTGCGGTGATGACTCTTCTTTGTTTCGCTGATCAGAGGGAACATAGTCAGGGTCTCGCATCATTTCCCATTCATCGATGAGACTGGAATCGACGCTAGTGAGGTGCTCGCGGAGATAGGTTTCGGCCTCGTAGACCTCCTCGGTTTTTAACGCTGGTGGGACGGTTTGGCTGAGAGTTTTGTAAACTTCACTAAGGGCGCGGAGTAAGATAGCTTCTGATCTTTCAAGCTTATAGCGCTGAATGTAGTCTTCAAAGGACATGTAGTCCTCGAACATTTCGCGGGCGATTGATTTCGGACGAATGCCCTCGGAGCCTACCCAAGGGTGTTTGAGGCGGAAAGCATTAAAGGTATCGTAGATGAAGTCTTTTCCCGGCATGGGGTGGGTGACTTCATCGAGGCGTTCCATGCGTTGATCATATTCGATGCCGTCTGCTTTCATCTCATTGACGAGGGTGGATTTAATCTCATTGACCTGCGCTTTTAGAATGGCGGCGGGGCTTTCCAGAATAGATTCTATTAAAGAAAGGAGGTTTAGAGCGTAGTCGGGTGATTCTTGATCAAGTAAGGGAATGGTCTCTATCAGATAAAGCCCGAGAGTTTGATTCATGGTGAAATCGTCTTGAAGATCAACGTTGAGAGTGACTTTGGGAGGATTTGCCGTCGTCGCTCTCTCCGTCGGAGGGAGGATGGTGAGGATTTTGCCACGGACCAGTGCCATAAACATCTCACGAGCTTGGCGGCGGATGTTTGCCTTTGATGTCTCTGTTTCGTGGCTGTTGCGGATGATACGTTTAAGCTCCGCGCAGCCGTCCTCGTCTGGACGACTGAGAACGTTGAGCATGAGGTTGTGGCGTAGTTTAAAGCTGGAAACCAGCGGCTCAGGAGGCGAAGTCTGGAGCTTAAGAAAGGTGTTTGTGTCCCAAGCGACGTAGCCTTTTTCAGGTGGTTTCTTTTTAACGACCTTTTTATTTTTTGCAGAGGCGGCAGCTTTGGCTTCCAGACGGATATTATCGATAACGTGCTCGGGTGCTTGCGCGACAACGTAGCCGATGTCGTCAAAACCTCGTCTTCCTGCGCGACCAGAGATTTGTTTGAAATCGCGGACGGAGAGGATTTTGGTGCCTGAGCCATCGTATTTACAGAGTTGGGTGAAAAGTACGGAGCGGATCGGGACGTTGACGCCGACGCCGAGTGTATCGGTGCCGCAGATAACTTTGAGTAAACCCTGTTGAGTGAGCTTTTCTACGAGGATGCGGTACTTGGGAAGTAGTCCTGCGTGGTGGATGCCGATGCCGTGGCGGAGAAGTTTGCTGACCTCTTTACCGTAGGGGGAGCGGAAGTTAGCATCTTGCAAGGCCTCGCTGATAGCACGTTTTTCCTCTTTGCTGCAAAAGTTGCTCGACATCAAATTCTGTGCTGACTCCGCGACGGCGCGTTGCGCGAAGTGGACGAGGTAGACGGGAGATTTGTTTTTTTCGACAAGTTCGGTGACTTGCTCTGAGAGCGGGATTTCCGAGTAGGTGAATTCTAGTGGAACAGGACGCTGATCCGACTGCACGAGAATGGTTTCAGCTCCCGTCAACTCGGTGAGTGTTTTCTGGAAAAATGTGGTGTCGCCGATAGTGGCTGACATAAGCAGGAAGCGGCACTGAGGGAGGGTGAGGAGTGGGATTTGCCAAGCGACACCGCGTTCGAGATCCGAGTAGTAGTGGAACTCATCCATGATGACATCGTGTACCATCGCCTTGGAACCTTCCCGGAGAGCGAGATTTGAGAGTATTTCTGCAGTGCAGCAGATGATGGCGGCGCTGGCGTTAACGGTGGCATCGCCAGTGATCATACCGACGTTTTCTGGACCGAAGGTTTGGCAGAGTGAGAGAAATTTTTCATTTGCCAGTGCCTTGATGGGTACGGTGTAGTAGGAAATTCTTTTTTCGCAGAAGGATTTATAATGCATGGCTAATGCGACCAATGACTTTCCTGAACCTGTGGGCGTGTTGAGAATAACATTATTTCCCGAAAATATTTCGAGGATGGCTTCCTCTTGGTGATCGTAAGGTTCCACACCTGAATCTATCAGGCTTTCGAGGAACTTGTTCATCACATCATCGGTAGTGAAATGGCCTTCGGGAGGGAGGAGCTTCATGAGAACGGCACGGTAGTTGCTAGTCGCCAGAATCAAATCTTAAATATCAAGAGGACTGAGTATTAATTTAATTAATGAGGTGTATTAGTATTACTCATCAATAATGAACTTAGATCGATTGGTTTTTTTAGGATTTTCATATACTACCCCCGAATCATCGCGCTAGCCCGTGCTACACGAGGGTAGGTATAAAAACTCTCAAACTCTCTCATTTTCAGATTATGAACACTCAAAACATCGTTGTCGTAGGAAACGGCATGGTCGGCTGCAAATTTTGCGCCAGACTCGTAGAAAAAGATACGGAAAAGCAGTTTAACATCATCACTTTTTGTGAGGAGCCTAATCCTGCATACGACCGCGTTCATCTTTCAGCATACTTCGGCGATAGCACTACGGTAGAAGATCTCATCCTCCAGCCTGTGCAGTGGTATGAAGATAATGGCATCACACTTCATCTCGAAGATAAAGTAGTTAGCATCGACCGTGAGGCAAAAACAGTGACTTCTGCGAAAGGTTTAGTGGTCAGCTATGACAAGCTTGTACTCGCCACTGGTTCAGCACCCTTCGTACCACCGCTTCCGGGAATTGAGAAAGAAGGTGTATTTGTTTACCGCACCATCGAAGACCTTGACGGCATGATGGCGCATGCGAAGAAGGTGAAAACGGCAGCTGTTATCGGTGGCGGACTTTTGGGTTTAGAAGCGTGTAAGGCGACTCAGGACCTAGGTCTCGACTCTTGTGTAGTGGAGTTTTTCTCACGTCTCATGCCAAGACAGGTGGATGTAGCGGGTGGTGAAATCCTCAAGGACATCATCGAAAGTCGCGGACTGAAAGTGCATTTGAATAAAGCGACGACTAATATCTTAGGCGACGGCAAGGTCACTGGGATGGAGTTTAAAGACGGTACATCGATCGATGTGGACATGATCGTGGTCTCTGCAGGCATTCGTCCGCGTGACGAGCTAGCACGTGAGTGTGGACTCGAGGTCGGCGAGCGTGGTGGTATTTTGGTGAATGATAGTTTGCTTACTAGCGATCCTGACATTTACGCTATCGGCGAATGCGCACTTTATAATAATTTCATCTACGGTCTCGTCGCACCTGGATACACCATGGCGGATGCGGCTTCGACACACGTCTTGAACGGTCAGGGCGAGTTCAAAGGTGCGGATATGTCCACTAAGCTAAAGCTTATTGGTACCGATGTAGCGAGTTTCGGGAATATTGAGCCGAAGCAGAATCATCAAAATATCACAATCTGTGATCCCAAGTCAGGTATTTACAAACGCCTCATCATCTCAGAAGACGGCAAGAAACTTATCGGCGGTATCCTCATCGGTGACGCAGAAGCCTACGGCACATTGCTACAAATGACGCTCAACGATATGGAGCTTCCTGATGATCCACTGCAGCTTATCCTTCCAGCTACGGATGGCTCGGTAGAAATCGGTGGCGGACCTGCAGCACTTCCTGACGCGGCGCAGATTTGTTCCTGTGAAAACGTCAGTAAGGGTGACATCTGCTCAGCTATGATCGATGGTGGAGCGCGGACTCTTTCTGATATCAAAGGCTGCACTAAGGCTGGTACGGGCTGTGGCGGCTGTGTGCCGCTGGTGACTAAACTGATCAACTATCAGCTCGAAGAACTTGGAGAAGAGGTTAACACCGACCTCTGTGAGCACTTTGCCTACACCCGTACGGAGTTATATGACATCGTGAAGGTGACTGGCATCACCGCCTTTGACGAACTTCTCGGTACTCACGGAAAAGGCGACTGTGGCTGTGAAATTTGTAAGCCAGCGATTGGCTCTATTTTAGCGAGTATTTATAACGATAAGGTTATCGCGAAACAAAACGCAAAGCTGCAGGACACAAACGATCGTTTCCTCGCCAATATTCAGAAAAACGGCACCTACTCCGTGGTTCCCCGCGTTGCTGGTGGTGAGATTACAGCGGATAAGCTCATCGTGCTAGGTGAAGTCGCCAAGCAGTATGACCTTTATGTTAAGATCACTGGTGGTCAGCGTATCGATCTCTTCGGCGCGCAGCTCAACGATCTCCCTGCGATATGGAAACTGCTCATCGATGCAGGTTTTGAGAGTGGGCACGCTTACGGTAAATCGCTGAGAACAATCAAATCCTGTGTCGGCTCCGCCTGGTGCCGCTTCGGGGTGCAGGACAGCACTGCCTTTGCCATCAAATTAGAAAATCGCTACAAAGGCATTCGCTCGCCGCATAAACTCAAGTCTGCCGTTAGTGGCTGTACTCGCGAGTGTGCTGAAGCGCAGAGTAAGGACTTCGGTATCATTGCTACAGAGAATGGCTACAATCTTTACCTTGGTGGTAATGGTGGCATGAAACCACGCCACGCTGATCTCTTCGGCACAGATCTCGATGAGGAAACTTGTATAAAATATATCGATCGTTTTCTCATGTACTATATCAAGACGGCGGATCGCCTCACTCGTACATCGGTTTGGGTGGAGTCACTTGAAGGTGGTATGGATCATCTGCGTAAGGTCATCGTCGATGACAGTCTCGGTCTCTGTGCTGAGTTAGATGAACAGATGGCGCACCTTGTTGATACTTACCACTGTGAATGGAAAGACGCGATTGAAGACCCAGAAAAGCTGAAGCTCTTCAAGCACTTCGGAAATAGCAACGCGATCGATCCTACGGTTAAGTTTGCTCGTGAGCGCTCGCAGATCCGCCCCGCACGTAAGGAAGAACTTACAGAAGTATAATTGCATCATAGTTTTAAAAACCATTTATCATGACTCAAACATTGGATAATCCTACATGGATCGAAGCAGGGCTCGAAACAGACTTTCCCGAAGGTCTCGGCATCTGCATTCAGCACGGCGAACAACAGATCGCTGTATTTAACTACAACGGCGAAGAGTGGTACGCTACTCAGAACCTCTGCCCACACGACGAAAAAATGGTGCTTTCACGCGGTCTCACAGGCTCGCAAAATGGTGAGCCCAAAATCGTCTGTCCATTGCACAAGCGTGCCTTTGCTCTCCGCTCTGGTGAGTTCTTAGGCGAGGGCGAAATGTCTTGCCTCACAGTTTACCCGGTGAAACGGGAGGATGGTAAGGTTTACGTACAGGTGTAATTTTAAAAGAATAAGCTGTAGGTAGCAACTTACAGATATCAAGCAGGGAGAGTGGCTCGGTGAGTCGCTCTCCCTCTTTTGTTATTTCATGAACGTTTGAAACAAGATTCTCTAGTTGCTGCGTGCTTTACGAATGGCCTCCACCGCGGTGAGGTATTCTTGAATATTGGCAGATGGATTGATTTTGAGGTAGGCCTTTAGCTCTTTAATGGCCTGGCTGTAATCCTCAAGCTGAACAAAAGTTTGGGATTTTGCCAACTTTGCCTGAAGAGAGTGAGCACTGTCAGCATTCACAGACTGATCGAAAATAATCAACGCTTCGTGGAGTTGATCGTTGAGGGCGAGTTGCTGCCCGAGGAGGAGTAAAGAGTATGAATCCGTGGGGTTTTCCTTAATCAACTCCTTGAGAATGGTGATACCTTCATGCGCATTGGGTTTTTCGATGAGTATGAGCTGCGCTTTAATTCGGTGGTAACTGCTGAGTAGTGCAGTACCTTTGATTAAGTCAGGTTTGAGCATCTGATGCAGTTCTGTCGCTAGCGGAATGAGTTCGAGATCGATGCTGTGGCGAATAGCTTTCAGAGCTGCTTCGGATTGGTGAAAACCGTCGCGGGTGATGCAGCGTTTGAGTGTTTGTGATCCGACGGCGATATTACCTTCGTTCAGGAGGAGGGTGCCGAGGAGAAACTCATACTCGGTGTCCAACTTCCCTTTGCGACGGAGTAGTTCTAAGCGTGTGATCGCTTTGCCAGCTTGTCCCATTTCCATATAAAGCTGGCTCAACTGAAGCTCGATTGCGGAGTTCTCTGCCCCCTTGTCCTTAAGGAGCTCGAGATACTGTGCGAGTGCTTCGCTAGATCTACCTAGCTGGTGGAGGCTGTGAGCGATACCTATTTGCCAATCACGTGTATCTGGCTGTGCTATGAGAGCGCGCCGGAAGGAGAGCAGGGCTGGCTCGTATTGTTCTTTTTGCTGGAAACAGTGAGCGAGTAAACCGTGCACGGAGCCATCGTTTCCGCCGAGTTTGATGGTCTCAATAAGATGCGGAAAAGCGTCTTCTAATTGGTTTGATTTTACGTAAGCGTAGGCAAGGTTTTGGTGGGCACGGCGAAATGCTGGAAAAGTAGTGAGCGCTTTTTGATAATATTGGATGGCGTCCTTTAGGTCACCATTTTCACTGAGAACATTGGCGAGGTTAAACTGAAGAGCAGGTGAGTGCTTGAGTTGTGGATTGGCTTTGAGTTTGGTAATAACGGTTTTGCGGTCGCCCGACGCCATGAGGGTTTGAATGGCGACAAGCTGGGCGCGTTCTTCACTACTGAGTAAGGGCTCGATATTTGCATTGATTCGGTAGCTGCCATTGAACTCTTTGAGAAATGAGGTGCTTTTCCAGTATGACGTGGATAGTGGCATCTGGTTGCCAGCCGTGGCGGTGAGAAGTGTGATGAGATAAGAGAAGGTCAGAGCGAGTTTATTCATGATGGTTTCTTGAGAGTGTAAGTTTTGTAAAATCGCGCTTTGACAGGCTTACCACCTCGTGTGGGTGTGGTGAATTTGCTGCCTGTGGCGAGTTTGATCGCGGCCTGATTGAGGCCGGGGTTGGTGGATGAGACGACATTAAGCACACAGACTCTGCCGCTGGTGTTGATTTCAATGTGGAGTTTGACGCTGCCGGTGGTGCCCTTAGCGGAAGAGGGCCAGCGGAATTTTCCTATGTAACGCTGGCGTGGGGAGCTATCGAGTTCGCTCGCTGAATAGTATGCCTTAGAGGTTTCTACTTTTACCTGTTTAACAGCGGTTCTCGTAATTTTCCTTTTAGGCGAAGGTGCTTTTTTCCGAGTAGTAGGCTTTGCTTTTACTATGGGAAGTGCTGCGGGTGCGGCGGCTGTGTGAAAGATCTGTAGCGGACTTGTGAGTGGTATATTTTGGAGCGAAGTGGTGATCTGTGGCGTATCGAGCGGCGGTAGATCCATTGGGATATCGATGTTAGGGCTCGGTGGCGGCGGAATGTCCTCTGGTTCTTCTTCTGGTTCAGAAAACTCCGGTGGAGGTGGTGGTGAGGTGAGATCGATCGTTTCGATTTCGGTGACGAGCATTTGAATTTCAGGTTCTGAAGTCGCTAGCCGTGAGAGCGCCAGAAGGGTCACAAGAACGAGGGTAAACAAAGCACCAACGATGGAAGAGCGGACGAGCATAGTGAATTATTTTTGTGTGGCGATAGAGACTGACTTTGCACCTGCGAGCGTCGCGGCATTAATGACCTTAGTGATGCCTTCAGCATTCGAGTTACGATCGCATAGCAGGATGACGGGAACGGGATCGCCGTGATCTTGCACACCAAGGACAACGCTTTCGATACCATCGAATCCAATATTTCTGCCGCCGTAATAGACCTGCTCATTCTCGGTGAGGGCAAGCATTACCGAGCTGCTGTCGAGGGCTCGAGCTGAAGCGACCTGCGGAGGTTTACTGACATCGACACCTACCTCCTTATTAAACACGGTGGTAACGATGAAGAAGATGACGAGGATGAAGACAATGTCGATCAGTGGCGAGATATCGATCTGCGCTTCATCGGTTTCAGCGTCTGTATTTCTGCGACGGTATTTCATTTAGTTCCTCCTTTAAGTTGAATGATTTTTTCTGCGGCGTGTTGCTCGAGCTGATGTTGGATTTGCTGGATGCGACTCTTGAGTAAAACAAAGATAAGTGCTGCAGGAATAGCCATTAGAAGACCTGCCTGCGTCGTAACTAGTGCTTGGGAAATACCGGATGAAATACTATCAATGGGCTTGGTATGGGTGGCACTAGCCATTCCTGAAAAGGTGTTTAGCATTCCTGAGACGGTTCCTAGCAGACCAGCCAGTGGGGCGAGGGCGATCATCACCGAGATGACAGGGATACGTCTTTGTACCCAAGCAAAGCGATCCAGTTCAAAGATTTCAAGATCGTTTAAAACCTTGGCTTCCGAGCTATCGTGATCCAGATGATTGAAAAGGCGTTGGATTTCTAGTTTAAGTTTGCTCATTCCTAACCAGGTGGAGGTGATCGTACTGTAGAGCACAATACTGAGTCCTAGCATGAGCCATAGGATGATGCCTCCATGATGAATGACGGCATCAAATTCGGTGAAAATTCCAGCGAGTTTCATGAGTTGATTGATTGGTTTTTGCGGAGGGTATTGAGGAATTCCAGTGAAAGCCGCTCAGTGCTTTGCTCGAGTCCCTTTGCTTTACGTGATAGTAGCGAGTGAGCCATGAAGCAGGGGATGGCAACGGCGAGTCCAAAAAGGGTGGTGATGAGAGCTTCTGAGATACCACCTGAGATAGACTGAGCTTCACCTGTACCTTCTACTGCGATAACGCTAAAGGTGCGGATGAGCCCTGAAACGGTACCGAGTAATCCTAAGAGTGGTGCTATAGCAGCGGTGACTGAAATGAAGGGCAGCCAGCGTCGAAGGCTTTCTTTCACCTGAATCATTTTTTCATAAAGGACGTCCTCAGCGAGATCAAGGGTGTGCTCTGTTGATTGAATTATCGCCGGTAAAACGTTGTGGACAGGATGGTTGACTCCAGCTGCCACGTGAGCTGCTTGCTCTGCGTTTTGCTCAATATAGAGCTGAGAAATCTGCTGTAACCACTGTGGCTTCGGTTCCTTGAAGTTTCTCAGCTCAAGGGCTTTCTTCACGGCACAGAACAGCGCGATGGCTGCCAAGAGAAGGATGGGGTAGACCCATGCACCACCTTTTTTGATCAGCTCGATGGGGTTCGACTTGATCGATGCGAGAGCGTAGGCCTTACCACCAGTAATATCGATGGAGGCGAGTGCTTCTTTTCCCGCAAGCAATGATAGAGCAGTCTTTTTTCCCGAAGGGTTTAAGGTGGCCATTTTACCAGACTTGGAAATATGGTAATTCCCCGCGGTGGATTGATCCTCCGCGACGAACCACTTGGCAGGGCCGAAACAGAGGATGGTTCCGTTGACGATGTTGGCGTTCTCTGTGGTGGCTTGACCCTTAGTCATGTAGCCTCCAATGGCGGTGTTAAGTCGCTCAAGCCCAAGGTTAAGAATGCTCAGCCTTTGTTCGAGGAGGGCGTTATCATGAGGGTTTTTCGAGAAAATGCTGTCGAGTCGGGGATCAGGTGCTTCTCCTGGGATCAACTTCGTCGACATCTGAATGCCGTAGCTACGCAGAATGTCACTCTGTGATTGAGCTGCGTTTGTGGAGGCATACTCTTTGTTTCGCAAGGATCTGAGATAAGCATCTGTGTCGGAGATCACCTGACGCGCTATCCTTGCTTGGCGGCGTTTGGCGAGGAGGGTGTTTTGTTTTTCGGTGATCTGGGTGGATAACTCTCGTTGTTGGGTGCTGATGCTTTTACGTTGTTCGATCAGACGTTGCTGTGCGACCTTGAGCTCGGATTGAATCTCTTGGGAGACCTTGTCTTGAGCGTAAGTCAGCAAAGGGGCAAAGAGCGTGATAGATATAATGAGGGCGCGTTTACTCATGAGATTGAGTGGTGAGTTTGAGGGGGATTTCGAAGAGGGAAGAGGCGATTTCTTTCTCGTGGACTGCGAAGGCGCTGAGGATGTTTTTTTTCATTTCAGGGCGCTCGCTAAAGATCCAGTTTCCTGTGTTTTGATCAGAAGGTCTGGCTTCACCGGCAAGGTCGCCGGCGATAAAAAGAGCGTGGCTGAGACCTAAGTAAATGACCTTGGCCCTCAGAGACTCGCCATTGATCTCGATGGGGTGTTCTTCAAATACGTAGTTTCTATTAAACCGCTCAGACTCTTGATAGATCTTGGTGATTGCTCTGAGCATGGCATCGACTGACGTGTTGCTGACCTTGTTTTCGAGGGTGAAAGCCTGATCTTTCAGCTGCTCTTGCAGTGGTGTGGGAAGTTTTTTGAGAAGGTCGAGGACTTGAGGTCGGAGTTTGGCGACATGAGCGATGACTCGGCGCCGTGTGGTCTCGGATGCAGCGAGGCTTTGTTTGAGTTGTTCAGTTTCTGCGTCGACTAGTTCAGCGTTATTTCCAGATTGACTGAGCTCTTCATCGAGAAGAACCAGCTCTTTATCGTAGAGTGAAAGGAGGCGTTGGCTATGCTGACGCTGGCTGTCCCAGTCAGCACTTTCTTGTTCGATCAGACGTTCTGTTTTGAGCCACTGCTCCACGAGTTGCTCCTGTGTGCTTTCAGCAAAAAGAGAAAGTGTGGAGAGCATGAATAAGGTGATAAATTTCATAGGTGAAAGGAGTTTTACATCTCCGCCCATTGGCGGATCAGGTTGTGATAGATACCTGTGAGTTTGACGCTGCTGTCAGTGACTTGTTGGTTTTCAGGTTGGATCAACCCGAGCTCTTGAATAGAGGTGTCGAGGTCATAGAGAAGGGTGCGTTTGGCATCATCTCTCACCATGCTTTGAATCCAGAAAAATGAAGAAATTCGTTCGCCTTTGGTGACAGGGGTAACGCGGTGCAGGCTGGTGGAGGGATAGACAATCATGTGACCTGCAGGGAGTTTGACTTCCTGAGTGCCATAGCTGTCTTCGATGTGCAGAACGCCGCCGTCGTAAGTGTCTGGTTCAGAAAAAAACAAGGTAGCACTGAGGTCGGTGCGGATGGGCTGACCTGTGCCCGGGATATAACGGATCGAGTTATCGATATGGGTTCCAAATGTCCCACCGCCAGCGTATTTATTAAACATGGGCGGGAGGATCTGTAAGGGGAGAGCTGCTGAGAGAAAAGTGGGGTTCTGGCTAAGAGCTTTACGAATGTCGTCCCCTAGCTGCTTGGCTAAAGTATCTGTGACGTCGAGCTGGAGATTGCTTTTTGTTTTTGCTGCTTGAGCTCCAGCGGTAGTGGAGCCGTCTTGCCAATGGGCATCTTGTAAGATACTGCGTATTTTCGCGACAGCGGCTGGTGGAAAAACATCGGGAATTTGTAGAATCATGGTGATTGATCTGTTGGTTGTATAAATCCCCCGCACCACTTAAAAACTATCTAGTAGTTCGGTGATGCGAGGGTGACTATGATACAAAGTAAATTATTAGAATGTGTATGTGAGCGACACGTTGGCTGAACGTGCTGCGCCGGGGATGAAGTGGCCCCCGCCATCCTTTTCAATATACTCTTTATCAAAAACGTTATAAATATTGAGGCTGAGAGCCAGGTCGTCGCGGATCTGGTATCTCGTCGCGAGATCAACGGTGAGGTACTTGCCAAACTGTTTATCATCGTTGGAAATTTCACCTACATACCGAACACCTCCTGAGACGGCGAGCTGATCATTGACTTCGTAGGTGTTCCAAATGGAGAAACTATGCTTAGGGGTGTCATCAAGTGATTCACCTAGCTCATCGGTACGGAGCGATGCTTTAATTTCTGACTCCATAAAGACGTAGCCACCATAGATACTCCACTTATCTGTGATATTACCCGTCAGGCCTAGCTCAACACCTTGGACGATCTGCTCCCCAATTAAGAAGTCAGGTTCTCCACGAGCTGCATCGGTAGCGGCATTGGTTTTCTCCGTTCTGAATAGAGCGGCGGTAAGACCAAGCTTGCCATCGAGTAGATCCCACTTGGTACCGATTTCCATGCTGATATTTTCTTCTGGATCTAGTCCAGTGCTATCATCACTCAGAGAAAGGTTTTCAATGGACGGGTTTGAAGATGTTCCGTAAGCGGCATAAATGGTGCCGTTCTCTCTTGGCTTGTAGTTGACGGATGCTCGCCAGCTAATGATGTCATCAGTGCGCTCGAGGTCATAAATATCTGAATCTATGAATCCTTTGTAAGAAGATTCGATATGATCATATCTAAAGCCTCCGGAAAATGACCACTTGTCAGTAAAATCAATGGTGTCGTAGAGGAAAAAACCGATCGTGTCAGCTCTGCCAGTTATGTCGGCAGTATTGACGAAGTCTGTCGTGTACGTAGCGTAGGGACTTGGATCGTAAATACTAACAACTGGGGAGTCGTCTTCATTAAGGTCTTCAGGTCTTTTTCTATTTTGCTTTTCTGAGGAAAAATCAACTCCAGTGACGAGCTGGTGTTGGTGTCCAAATGCCTCGAAGTCATAGTTCAAATCAAGAGCGGTTGAGAAAATGGTATCAACCTGATCACGCGCTTTAATATCGCTGTAACGGACGGTGTTCGCATCTTCGTCTTCAAAGCGAGGTGCTGTGTAGACGGATTCGCGGTCGTTGCGGCTGTATCTGGTGATACTTCTCAGCGAAAGGTTTTCATGGACTTGGTATTTAAATTCCGCAGTCAGGATGTCCGTGGTGACGTCCTCATAGTCTCGGAATAAGAGCCCATAATAGTTTGAAAAGGGGACGCCGTCGGGTGCTGAACTCCGATCATTAGCCCATGGGATTCCGTAGTCAGGGGTGTTGTCCTGCTGCATGTGAAGATAGCTGAATGTTGCTTGGAAGTCGGTGCCAATGCCAAACGCGACGGAGGGCGCAATACCCCACCGGGATGACTCGACGTAATCGCGGCCTGGAGCTTCGGCATCATGTCCCATCAAGTTGATACGGAAGGCACTAGTCTCAGCAAATGGCTGATTGTAATCGATCGTTGAACGGAGATAATTATCAGTGCCGAAGCTTGTCGATATTTCGCCAGCTTGCTCGAGCTTCGGGTTTTTTGTAATGAGGTTAACAGACCCTCCCGTAGATCCTCGACCAGAGTCGGCAGAAGCTGGCCCTTTGGAAACTTCAACCTGCTCGTAGTTGAAGGAGTCACGAGTGTAACCTCCGATATCTCTAACGCCATCGATGAAAAAATCACTGCGAGCGTCAAATCCACGGATGTAGAGTTGGTCACCACCTGTGGATCCTCCTTCACCTGTGGTTAGTGAGATGCCTGGAACATTGCGAAGAGCATCCTCAATGGTATCGACGTTTTGCTCTTTCATCAGAGCTTGTGGAATCACGGAGATCGTTTTAGCCGTTTCACTGAGCGGTGCTTGATATCTTGGTGATGCTAGCTTTTCGACCTTGAGCGGGCTTTGTTCCTCCGAGTAAATGGTTGATTCCTCAAGATTGGTAGCATCATTGGCTACGTCCTGAGCGATTATCGTATGAGGCATGAGCATAGCTCCAGCTAAGCTGGTGGCTAGAACGCTTTGTGCGACAATGTGCTGGTTGTTACGTAATGTGTGTTTCATTTTTTGTTTAATATTCAGTGTTTATTCGCTGAAAAGAGTGTGTGGGATGGCTTGTAGCCACTGAGAAGAACCGCGGTCTCGAACTCGTGTTGAATCAGTTTCAAGACATGTGCGACTCCTGCGGCTCCTGCTACGCTGAGCCCGTGGAGAATAGGGCGACCTAGCAAAACGGCGGCGGCTCCTAGTTCGAGAGCTTGTAAAACATCGGTTCCTCGTCTGATACCGCCGTCGACAAGAACAGGCACTTTGTTAGCAACAATTTCAATGATGCCACTGAGTGCCTCTCGCGTGGCAATGACCTGATCGAGAACTCTGCCACCGTGGTTGGAGACAATGATACCGTTTGCACCATGTTCGATGGCAATGTGTGCATCCTCTGGGTGTAGAATCCCTTTGATGAGAATGGGTAACGAAGTGACGGACTTAAGCCATTCAATGTCAGACCAGGTAGGAAGGGCACAGCGGAAATCAGTATCAAGAGGGGAGCTGATGACTTGGTCCGCTTTCATTCCTTGTAAATTCACTGCGCATATACCTTGAGGAAGCGCGAACTGGGCACGCTGCTCATCGTTTCGAATGCCATTCACTGGTGCGTCAACCGTGAGAACGATCGCTTCGTATCCAAAGAGCTCAGCCTTCCTGACAAGTTGCTTGGTGAATTCACGGTCGCGCTGCATATAGAGCTGAAACCAAAGTGGCGAATCTTCAGCGATACGGGCAATTTCTTCGATCGGTGTACTTGCCTGAGTACTGACGACGTAAGGGACACCGAGAGCTTTAGCGGCGAGTGCCGTTCCTATTTCACCATCGGCATGGAAGAGATTGTGGTAAGCGGTAGGAGCAATGAGGATGGGGCTTGTGAGCTGATGGCCCAAGAGCGGGTAAACATATTCGGACTTGCTCTGCTCAGTGAGCACACGAGGAATGATCGGTTTTTTTTGCCATGCATCTCGATTTCGTTGCATGGTTATTTTGTCCGCAGCACCACCATTGAGGTAGGCTGAGCTGCTCTCGCTAAGTTTCGCGGTCGAGAGACGTTCATAGTCCAGCAGTGAAACGGCACTTGGCGGTATTTGGCTAAAATCCATCATGTTTTTGACTTCGCGGCGACTCTTATTGCAATTGAATCTCAATAGCAATAATAAATTGACAATGAGGCGTTTTTATATTTTCTAATGAATAGCGAAAGCACAGGTGCGCTTGAAGAAAGCGTTGAAACTACCTGGAAAAAAATAAAATGAATAAGGTAGAAAATAGTTCTCCAAAGGAGAAAAAGCGGAAGAAAAAAGGAGCCCTCACCAAGCAGTTCTATCTTTGGCACTGGGTGAGTAGTGCCATTTGCCTAGCATCGATGCTGCTGTTTGCGATTACAGGCATTACGTTGAACCACGCGGAAAGCATTTCAGTGGAACCTGATGTGAGAAAGGAAACGATCACGCTTCCTGACGCTCTCTTGAGAGAACTAGGCAGTCTTAGCAAGGAGGAGAGAGAGGCTGCATTACCCAAGTCGATTGCAGAATACGGAGCTAAAGAACTTGGAGTTCCACTTAAGGGGAAAGTCGCTGAATGGTCGGAGTTTGAGATCTATCTGCAACTGAGAAGACCTGGTGGTGATGCTTGGCTGCTGATTGATCGGGAGACAGGGGAGCTTACTTTTGAAAAAACGAACCGAGGCTTTGTTTCCTACATCAACGATCTTCATCAGGGAAGAAATACAGGTACGGCGTGGTCGTGGTACATGGACGTATTTTCCGTAGCCTGTGTAGTTTTTACCATCACGGGACTCATACTTCTCTGGGTGCATTCTAGGCGTCGTCCCAATACCTGGCCGATCGTGCTAGCAGGCATTCTGCTACCCATCATCATTCTTCTTTTATTTGTTCACTAACCAACCATTAAATATGAAAAAAACCATACTTCTCTACCTCTCAGGCATCAGCGTCTCTCTAGCCGGTAACTATGTGCTAGAGGTCGAAATACCCCAAATCAACGCTTCAGAATACCATAATCCCTACATTGCTTCATGGATAGAAAATGATAGCCGTGATCACATCATGGATCTCGCTGTTTGGTATCAAATAGCGAAGGGAAATCAAAAGTCAGCTCACGGAACCAAGTGGCTCAAAGACATGCGCAAATGGTGGCGCGTCTCAGGACGAAATCGAGAAATGCCTGTGGACGGGGTCAGTAGCCCTACAAAGCCACCTGGGAAACATCGTATTTCACTTAAAGAGAAGCTCGAAAAACTCCCCGCCCTAGAAACAGGCGAATACACGCTCTACGTTGAAGCCGCTCGCGAAGTCGGTGGCAGAGAGCTTGTTTCCGTGAAGTTCACCTGGGATGGAACCCATTTAGAACAAATCTCTCCTGAGAGTATTTCAGGTCAAAAAGAGCTTGGAGAAATCTCTATCAAAAATAACCAATAACAAATCAATGAAAACTAATCTACAAAGACTATTTACAAGTGCTGCGATTGTCAGCCTCTCAGTTCAGTTTATCCACGCACACCGCTCATGGATAAAGCCTTCTGCAACGATTCTCTCAGGTGAGAAATCCTGGGTCACTTTTGATGCGGCGACCTCAAACGACCTCTTCTACCCCAATCACCGAGGAATGGCTCTTGATTCGATCAAGGTCATCTCACCTACGGGTGAAGAGGTGAGTAAACAACACCTGCACGAGGGGGAGGTCCGTTCTACTTTTGATCTCGAGCTGACCGAGGAAGGGACATATGCAATCATGTCCAGCACACAGCGGTATAGTGCGTCATGGCAAGATGGTGAAGAGCGGAAACGATGGCGCGGCTCCATCGAAGAGTTTCAACAGCAAAAAATCAACGAAAATGAGGGAGTTACTTTAACCGTAAGCGACTCTAAAAAAGCCACGTTCATTACCCATGGTGAACCTGACGTCGGTGCCTTGAAACCTAAAAATCAAGGTTTGGAACTGATTTTCTCCGAAACACACCCCAACGATTTGATTGCTGAAGAGCCAGCGGTTTTCACACTACTTTTGGACGGTAAGCCCACAGCAGGAGTTCAGGTAGAAGTTTATCAAGCCAATGATCGCTTCCGTGATGATAAGAGCCCTCTGGTCATCACTTCGGATGAAAATGGTCGAGTCGTCATCAATTGGCCATCGGCTGGTAGCTACTGGTTGTCCGCAGAATATGAAATGGAAGGTGGCGACTTAGCCGGCGTCCCTTTAAAAAAACGAAACTCGATCAGTGCTACTCTAGAGGTGTTCTCTGAATAACATGCAGAGTTTGAAACAAGAAAAACAAGTTCTTATCCCTCCAGATATTGATCCAGAAACTCTTTTCGCAGAGGGAAGAGTTTCTGAGTCCGTTACTTTGCTAGAAGGCGAAACAATGGGGACTTATTGGCGGCTGCACTTACAGCGTCCCTCAGAGCTGTCTCAGCAGAATGTGGTCGATGAAATAGAGTGGGTGTTTCAAACCATCATTGCGCAAATGAGCCACTGGAGCGACAGCTCGGAGCTATCGCGATTGAATAAAGCTGAAAAACAAGAAGCACAGAAACTGTCGAACGAGTTCTATATCGTGCTGAAACGTGCCCTAGAAATTGCCAAGCTTACGGCTGGTGCTTATGACCCTAGCGTTGGCAAATTGATGCGGCTTAATGGTTTTGGTCCAGAATCGACGGCTGAGGACTCTAACGATATCGATCAAGTTCGATGTGATTGGAAATCGATTCATCTAGATCCAGTTTTGCAGACCGCAAAGCATTGTGGTGAATGCCACCTTGACCTTTCGTCGATAGCGAAAGGTTATGCGGTCGATCTGGCATGCGAAGCTTTAGAGAGGAAAGGGGTGAATAACTATCTTCTTGAAGTAGGTGGAGAGTTTCGTGGTGCTGGCTGTAAGCCAGACCTTCAGCCATGGTGGGTAGAGATTGATTCCTGTGAGGAAGGTAATCATGCTACGGATCTTACTTTAGTAGCTCTCAGTGGTATTTCCTTAGCTACTTCAGGTTCTACCATTCAGAGGAAGATCTACCAAGGTGAAGCGGTGCATCACTTAATCGATACACAAACGGGGCGTCCCACTCAGTCGTCATTACTCTCTGTTTCCGTTATCGCAAAAAACTGTATGGATGCCGATGCTTGGGCGACTGCATTTTATGTGATGGGCGTGGGAGCAGGGATGGAACTTGCAGCGACAGAGGGAATCGCGGCATGTTTCATTTCAGTCGAAGACAACGTGATAATTAAAAATGAAAGTGCGGCTTACCTTCAATTTCAGACGTAAACCCTCGTTACTCTCGGAGTGATACCAGTGAGTACCGCCCAGGCAATCGTTCCAGCGTGCTGGGCGATTTCACTGACGAGGATGTTTTCGCCGAAGAGTTCCACCTCGTCGCCGCTTTGGCAGTCGGGGAGGGCTGAGACATCGACCATGATTTGATCCATGGTAACTCGGCCTAACATGGGGCAGCGTTGGCCACGGATGAGGACGTGGGTTTCCTGTAGCGGTAGCGAGCGAGGTAAGCCATCGCCGTAGCCGATGCCGATGGTGGCAACGCGAGTTTTTTGTTTTAAAATAGAATCGCGACCATAAGAAATCCCTTGCCCCGCAGGGAGTTCACGCACGAGGGTGACCCGAGATTTGAGACTGAGCACGGGCCTGAGCTGCTGCTGGTATTTTCCGATAGGAGAACTGCCGTAGAGCATGAGGCCAGGGCGGTAGAGGTTGGTATATCGGCTTTGAAAAGCGAGTAATCCAGCGCTGTTAGCGAGGTGGATGTAGCGGAAACGGTGGACTCCTAATTTCTCGATAAGGTCATCAAATTGCTTGAACTGGGCGAGGGTGAACGCCTCATCCTCATCGGCAGAGGGGAGATGAGAGCCTATTCCTTCGATCTGAAGATGTTTCAGAGCTTCAAGCTTTTCCATACACTGTAGCAGGCTGTTCGGGAGGAAACCACCACGGCCCATACCAGTATCGACAGCGAGGTGAACGAGGAGCGTTTGCTCAGTATTTTCTGCTAATCGATTAAAATCCTCAGCCTCGTCCATACTCGAAATACAAGGCGTCCAGCGGTGAGCGACAATTTCCTCACGCTCGAAAGAGCAAGTGGCTCCGAGGAGATAGATGCGTGAGCGGATGCCAGCTTTAGCAAGTCGTCTTGCCTCGATGACACTAGCAACTCCCAAAAATGCAGGAGCTTTGCCACTCGTGCTATTAACGAGAGCCTCAGCAATACGCTCCATGCCGTGTCCATAAGCACCCGCTTTGAGGATCGCCATGATTTCACCATCGGAGTGATGCTGCACAGCGACAGAGTAATTATGCGCTAGATGAGCGAGATTAACCTCTGCCCATGCACGCGGGGGCGACTCTGGGATAGGATCGAGCGAGGAGCTAGAGATGGCTGATACGGTATCTGACACGGGGGGAATATAGTTTTTTTCATCCAGACCCCAATATTAAAATTGAGACATCGCTGAGACAGGTATGGATTGTCACTCAAATTTTCAAACTATTCTCACCTAATCCTTGCAAGCTAGGGGCTGCGCTCTTAAACATGAGCTATACTATGTTTGATTCTAAAAAACTGACTCAAGATCAAGTGGCATTGATTAAAGAATGGGCTGCCGATGGCGCCCAGCTGGCTGATATCCAAAAGAGGATGGAAGACGACATGCAGTGTAAGCTTACCTACATGGATACCCGGTTTTTAGTGCTGGATCTTGGCGTGACGATCAGAGATCTCGATGAAGAAGCTCGCGTGCTAGCGCAGAAAGAAGAGGCGGCAGCGGCGGCTCAAGCGATTGAAGACGGTTCTTTCACCGAAACAGAGGTTGTTGATACTGAGGTCATGCCGATGGCTGATACTGCTACAGAAGTGGGTATGGGCATGGGAGGAAGAGTTTCTGTCACTGTCGACGTGATAGCGAAACCTGGCCTTATGGCAAGTGGTCGTGTCAACTTCACCGATGGGCAAGCCGCCATGTGGTACATTGACGAGCGAGGATTGGGACTAAATCCTGATCTCGATGGCTATCAGCCTACAGCGGCAGACCTTGAAGCCTTCCAGCTTGAGCTTCAGATGGCGATGGAGTCTCGCTAAATTTTAATCAAGGCTATGGTGAAGACCTGCTTTTGATTCCCCTTGATTGCGCAAAAAAGATCTATATAGAAATAAATATGAATTTAAGTCGTCTGAAGTCTGCATTGTTTCATCGAGCCTTGATGTTGGCATTGTGTTTTATCTCTGGAACTACGCTGTCTTACGCCGCTACTGAGGCTCAGGCAAAAGCTGTTGTTGATGATTACGAACGAGCGAAGAAGCTCTGGATATCTGAGATGAAACTTGCGCCAGATGATGACGCAAAGGCGATGATCATGCGTAAAAAGCCTAGCGCCACCTCTCAAGCAAAACAACTGAAGAGCATTCTTGCGAGAGATTTATCTCAGGAATGGACGCTTCCCTATGCGGCTTGGTTAATTGAAAGCGATCCCGAGCTAACAGTCCAGACTCAGCGTATTTTATTAACTGCTGTGGAGAAACATCATCTGAAGAGCCCCTTGGTCGGGCGCATGTGTCTGGCAATGATCCATCTCAATGATCTCGGTGAAATGCCAGCTGCTGGCATGCCGCCCTTGCGCTCGTGGGGAATGAAAATGCTGGAAAAAATCAAAGTGGAAAACCCCCATCCAAAAGTACAGGGTCAGGCAGCATTGGCCATTTCGATCATGCTGTCGCAGATGGGCGAAAATAGCACGATTATGGCACAGCGTATTAAAAATTTGCGAGAAGCGATTATCAAAAGTGCGGATGTGATCGTAGGTGAAACCAGCGTGGCTGAAATTGCTGAAGATGAGCTTTATAAAATCAATAATCTATCCACTGGTCGCCAAGCTCCTGAAATAGTCGGTGTCGATTCTTCAGGTCGATCCATGAAATTGTCCGACTTTCGCGGTAAAGTGGTCATGCTCGTATTTTGGTCCAGTTGGGATGAGGCGACAGCGCGCTCGTTTGATATTTTAAGAGAAACCCAAAACAAGAGATTAGCGAAACCCTTTGTCGTTCTGGGTGTTAATCGTGATTCGTTTTCGAATCTTCGCAATTTAGAAGCTGACGGCGTTGTAACATGGAGAAATTTTTCTGACTCAGAGCAGCGTATCGCGAATATATATCGCATCGCCTCATGGCCTTACTGCCTTGTGCTAGATCAGGCGGGAGCGATCAGATACCGCGGTAGTGTCGGTTCATTTGCAGAGGCCGTGGCGGATGATCTGATGCGGAATTAGCCGCTCAAATATTAGTTTTCATCAGAAAATGAGTAAGCTAATCAAAAAGCCGTTTTTTATTTTTCTGATGATGCTGCTGAGTTTAGTAGCTCTTATTTCTTTTCTGAACTTACGAGAGAGGGAAGTGAACTCACCGCAACTCACTGTTCTCTGTGCAGCTGGTTTGCAGCGACCACTTACTGAAATTGCGCGTGGCTATGAGCTATCGCATGGAGTGAAGATTCGCTTTAATTTTGCTGGCTCAGGCGTTTTAGAATCGCAGCTGCAAATAGCAGGTGGTCATCTTTACCTGCCAGCAGATGAGTCCTATACCGAAAAAGCTCAGCAGAATGGATTGGTAAGCGCAACTCTTCCTTTGGTCGAGTTGCGAGCTGTCATAGTCGTTCAACAAGGAAATCCCAAAAATCTCATGAGTTTAGCCGATTTGCAGCAGCGCGGCATTCGTCTGAGTATGCCTGATCAGAGCGCGGCCATTGGCAAGTTTCTCTATAGCGAGCTCAGCCAGTCCGGCGACATGAAGAAAATAGCACAACAGATTATGGTTACGAAGCCAACGGTGAATCAAGTGATCGAAGACGTTGCTTACGGCTCTGCTGACGCCACGATTGCCTGGGATGCGGTGGCAACTCATTACGATAATGTAGAGATTGTGAGGCTCGATGTTTTTGAGCAGAAACCTTGCCGTGTGAATGTGGGTTTAATTGTTCAAGGTCGAGAAGCTAATAATAATGCAGCAGGCAAATTTATGCACTATTTGGCATATGATGAGCGAGCGAAGCTGGTCTTTCAAAGCATGGGCTATATGCTGCCGAAAAAGAAAGGGGCTGTGGATGAAGAAAGCTTATAAACTGGGCAGCGATCAGCCTTTTTTCCTGAGCATTGGGCTACTGCTTCTACTCTATATTGGCTTAATTTTAGCGCTTGTTATTGCCAATATCCACGAGGTGAATTGGCAGAATATGATGCTGACTTACGCCAAGCCTGAGGTGCAGTCGGCACTTCGTCTGACACTACTCACAAGCACAATATCCGTGCTGCTTGCTCTGATTTTTGCGGTGCCGATCAGCTATATTTTAACGAGGTTTCGGTTTTTTGGACGCGGACTTATTGATGCCATACTCGATATTCCTGTCGTGCTGCCTCCCTTGGTCATCGGGCTGAGCTTGTTGATCCTATTTAACAAAATCGAATTGTTTAATGACGGTTCGAGCGTCGAAGAGTGGCTGAATCGACGAGGTCTCAAGGTGACTTTTTCAGCAGCAGCTGTAGTGCTGGCACAATTTACCGTAGCTACTGCCTATGCTGTCAGAATACTAAAAAATATCTTCGAGAAGATTGATCCAAGAGCGGAGCAGGTAGCATTGACCATGGGTTGTAATAACTCACGAGCTTTCTGGGATGTAGCCCTACCTCAGGCAAGACAAGGTATCGTGGCTACCGCCGTTATGGTATGGGCGCGTGCGATGGGGGAGTTCGGCTCTATCTTGGTCTTCGCAGGTGCTACAAGAGGACGGACGGAAGTGCTTGCGACCTCAGTCTTTCTTGAACTTAATATAGGCAACCTCGCGGGAGCCGCTGCTATTTCATTGCTGCTGATCTTTATCTCACTGGTATTAATCACAATCGTGCGAGCGGTATCGCGCACTAAAATCTCATCATAGTATGTCACTGCATCTTAAAAACCTCACCGTGAGCTCAGGTAGTTTTACCCTGCGCGACATCACGCTGCATGTACCCAAGGGCGAGTGCTTGGTACTGATGGGGAAAAGTGGTGCAGGGAAGACAACACTGATGGAAGCCTTGTGCGGGCTGAGAAAAGTGGATGCCGGTGAGATTTTGATCGATGGCAAGCGTATTAATCATCTGCGCCCCGGCGATCGCGAGATCGGACTTGTACCTCAGGATTCAGCTTTGTTTCCTCATATGACCGTACGTGAGCACCTCGAGTTTGCCTTGCGTTTGAGAGGTTTGAGAGTCAGCGAAGACCAGCATGTAGATCGCATTACAGAGCTGGGCGATTCACTGGGTATTAAGGAAATTTTTAAGCGGAAACCTGATGGTTTATCGGGTGGTGAGAAAAAGCGCGTCGCCATTGCTCGCGCGCTTGTGGCGAGGCCTAAACTTCTCTGTTTAGACGAAGCCTTCACGGGTCTAGATGATGAAACATCTCTTAAAATTCTAAAACATCTGAAACAGATGATTAGCAAAGAAGGCATCACAACCTTAAACATCACCCACCGCCGCGAGGAGGCGGCTCTTATAGGTGGCCATGTCTATCAGCTACACTGAAGGGAATGAGTTAGAAGTACTCTCACTACACAGTAAAACAGCAACTTTTTAAACTCCACAGCACAGCTGAAAAAAGCTCTAAAATATGCAACTCTTTCTTTTGCAACCGTATGGTTCAACAGTCTGTCTAGCTGTCTATTCATAGGAGAGAAATTAATATTGATCATCACATACTAAGCTCGTGTATCCTACCTGATTTAATATCAGCGGCGAATGAATCCTCTTAGTGGTTTTGGTGAAATTACCTTGCACGACCAAACTTTCACTACTTCTTAGTAAGCCCTGTGGTTATCTAAGCAATTAAATCAGAAAGGTTTAGCAAACACTCAGTAAATTAGTGTGCAAACTACGCCATTGATCCTTGCCATCAATCACACTCCTGCATATTGTCCCGCGTCTTCTCTTTTCAGGATTTCAAACATAAAGCCGATGTGGCGGAATTGGTAGACGCGCGTGATTCAAAATCATGTTTCCTCGGAAGTGCGGGTTCGATTCCCGCCGTCGGTATTTTTATGTTTGATAGATTATGGGTGATGCGAATGAAGCAACGGCCAGAGGCAATTGATGCTGGTGCACGGGAGTACGAACTGGAGAGGTATATCAGTGAGGAGCTGCCTGCTGATAATTTGTCTGTAATGTATATGAAGTGCAGGGTGTTCATTTTAACGGCTGAGGGGCGTATCTGATTCTGGAGCTCTACCTACTGCTGGGCTGCGAGTGCGGGATGCGAATGGGTGGCCGCCCCCATCGGAGCCTGAGTATGCAGACCCTTGAAGAGTTCGCCTTTGGATGAACAACTGGGGAGAGCTGTCGTGCTCAACATCATCCTACGCTGCTTCGCTCTGGAAGCATGTTGAGAGAGCGTTGGGCTCGTCTATTAATAGGTTCAGAGCCTCTCACTCTAAGTGGGCTATAAAATGGAAGGGAGCTACCCCCCCACTTTTTTGTAACGATAGATTCGCTTAAACCTGTGTCTTCTTAGCGTCCTCGATAATGACGGCTGCGGCTTTTTCGCTGATCATATAAATCGGAAGGACGATAAAGGTTCCTGGGATTTTAGGAAATACCGATGCGTCGACAACTCGTAAGCCCTTGGTTCCCTTAACCTGAAAGTTTGAATTCAGGACCGTCATTTCATGACCATCAGGGCCGATAGGACAGGTACAGGAGCAATGGTGTCCCCAAGCATTGTTTCTGATGTAGGTTGCGATTTCTTCATCCGTTTGCACCTCTGCGCCGGGAAGGACTTCTTTAACTACATGCGGTGAGTCCACCATGAGCTGACGGGAGAATTTCAAACCAGCGCTAATGTCGAGTAGATCACTACCCTCTGTATCCGTGCCTTCTTCGAAGTAATGAAAATTGATTTCAGGAGTATCGAAAGGATTCTTTGTCTTGAGCTGAACGGTACCTCCTGTATTTTTGGTATGAGCTTTCAAGTTGGCCCAAGTAAATTGATTTCGCACATCGATGAAAGTTGAAAACCACAAGGGGAAATAGCCTTGAAAATATGTAGGAAGACCAAAGACAAATAGGTCAGGATCCTCTTTGATGTCAAAGGACTTGATAAGGAATGACATGGCAGTTCCTGCGGAATTGTAGGGGCCTTGCCGATCCTCAAGCCATTGAGCGAGGCAGGGGTCTGACTCGGGGTTATCGGTGAAGGTGCATGCCGCACTACTCGTCCAATTTGCCTTCATTTCTGAAACGACTGTTATTTCATAGCGGTCCTGGAGATTTTTGCCGACTCCGGGAAGATCTACTTTGACCTCAATTCCGAGTGGTTCCAGTTCTTCCTTAGGACCGATCCCGGAGAGCATTAATAACTGAGGTGTATTGAACGCTCCACACGAGAGAATGACTTCGCGAGAGGCATAGACTCGCTTTTTTTCAGGAGCTGTCAGCGAACATTCATTTCCCGAGTTTGGGTCTGCTTGGTAAAGATGTTCACCACTTGCATACTCGACCCCGATAGCGGTGGTGGATTCTTCGCCTTCGCCAAAAAGCACTCTGGTCACGAAGGCATGAGTTTCGATGAACAGGCGTTCGGGAAACTGAGATTGCACGCTAAGGACAAACTCGCGAGGTCCATTTCGAGCCTGATTATTGGTGGCTTGCGGGATGATAAGAGAACCTTGCTCGCGCTTGTTGGCGACACTGGCGGCATTTGGATCCCATTTGAGGTTCACTGGTGTTTGCTCGCTGTTTGCGAGGGATTTCACAATGGTGTCAATCAGTTGAGGGTCCATTGGAGCAGCGGAAGTGTCGGCATGCTCCGTTGCCAACCACCCATCGACTCCGTGTCCGGTAGCCCTTGCGACAGGAGTGGGGAGATATTGGCAGCGCTCCAATTTTTTGAAATATTGTCTCATGTTCTGTGCTTCCCATGAGGGGTCTCCAGTAAGATTTGCAATGTGATTCCAGTCAGAGTCCGCCGGGTAAACAGTAATCAAGGCGTTATGAGCGGTACATCCTCCAAGTGTTCCAGCTCTAGGATAGAGGACTCCGTCTTTTTCTGGTACAAATTTCGGATCTCGTTCCTGCTGGGCTTGGTCGCTGTAATGCCTGACAAAGTAGTCCCAGCGACAGGTTTCATCTTCGGTAGAGAGGCCATTGAAGGCCGGGACAGTGTAGGTTATGTTGGGTTCCTTTCCGCCGGCTTCCATCAAGAGAACCGTGTAGCCTTCGCGAGCCAGGTTTGCAGCTAAGGGGCCTCCGCCGGCACCAGATCCAACAATGATGTAATCGTAATTTCGAGATGTGTTCATTTTTTTTAAAGTGTTATTGTTTGATTGTTTCGGGTTCGAGCATTTGCGCTTCGAGCTCTTTTAGGAGGATGTGCAATTTCTTCGCTTCAATGGTGATTTCCTTGGGAGTTAGAATTACCTCAACATCAGAGTCGGGTTGGGGTTCAATTGGAGTTGGGAAAGGCTTGTCATAAACCAAGAGATTCATCCGCTCGTTGGGGTCAGATTTCAGATCATACATTTCCCATTGGTCGTCCACCGGAATTTCTGAAGTTAGATCGGAGTATCTGACTAGTTTAAATCGTTCGGTTCTGACACAGCGGACATGACAAGGTTGACAGACTGAACCAGGTTTGAGCCGGTCTGTGTATTTATCCCAACCTGGCTTCGGATGGTCGTGATAAGTTTCGATGGCGCTTTCAAAGATTTTAAAATTTCGTTCGTATTCCTTGCTGTGAGGATCGCCAATCGCGGGCAGAGGGGCGGTAATCATATCATCAGTGGCGAAAAGGACTCCTTCACGTTCTTTTCCATCTGCCCCGATCACTTTGGCATTCTCAGCTCCGTCACAAATAAGTGAGCTAAGATCTGCACCAACAAGGTTGGGAACGAGGTGCTTTAGTCGGAGTTTTTCGGCTATTTGTGTCCTTTCCTCAGTAGTCACGTTGGCGAGGCCAAGTAGGGTTGGTAAAATGTCGATGTGGCTTGTGAGGCTATCAATCTGGCGTAAATCATCGCTCTGATTGATCATGGGGCCACTTACAACAAAGGGGACGTGTATGGCCTCTTGATAGGCGGTATGCCACTTTTCCATCATCATACCATGGGCTGCGGCATATTCACCATGGTCCGCAACAAAAACAACAATCGTGTTTTCTTTTTGATTAGTTTCCTCAAGCGTTTTTAAGAGGCGATCGATGTGCTGATCCACCACGTGATGGCAATAGTTGTAGTATTGCGTGAAGCTAGCGGCCCAACCTTGAGAATCTGACGTCAGCTGAAATGGGAGTCCAAGAATGTCGGGTGACTCAGTGATCAAGGCTTTACCAGATTTCGAAGACAGAGCGATTCCAAACTTGAGCGAGTAGTCGAAATGGCAATCGGGTTTGTTGCTGAGATCATCATTCTGGCTGGGAGAGGGGGCGGCGTTTTCCTGTGGAAAGCTCTGCGGATTGAGTTCAAATTTCCAACTACCACCTTTGGGTAGCTCGCTCAGATCCCCGGCCTCGGGGATCATCAGAGGACCATATTTTGGAGTGCCAGACCCTTCAGCGAGACGGCGAACTGTCACAGGAAAGGTTGCGATATCATGTGGGTTGGTGAAAGAGGCTACCGCCAACCAGGGACGGGTTTCACCTGAAGGTTCGGAGCCACCCGGATCGTCAATTTTGGCATCGGCAACCTCGGTGTCCCAATTGAGCCCCAATCCTTTTCGTTTCAAGAAGGTGCAGGCTAAGTCCGCAAATCCGTGATCACGAAAGAATCCCAAGTTATTTGGAGAGGCACCGTGAGGTTCGGGATAGGAGAGCTCCCAGTCAGCAAATCCGAAATCTTTCAGGGAGTGGTTTGGAGGATTGGCAAAATGACATTTGCCAAAATAATGAGTGTCGTATCCAAGTTCCTGAAACCAGCTACCCATGGTGGGAATCCCGTCTGGCTCGAGCCAAGGAAAGTTGTTGGCATTTCCACTTTTGAAAAGGCCATCTGTTTGTGAGACTCCGTTGCGAGTCTGGTATTGCCCAGTAAATATTGATGCGCGGCTGGGCATGCATGCTGAGGTGGCTATGGTATGATTTCGAAGTACCACGGCATTTTCTCTTAACCTAATAAGGCCCGGAAAAAATTTCTTAAATGAGTTTTGATCGTTCAGATCACCTTGAAATCCTAATATATCCTTAATGGGATCTACCCTATTTTCTTTGTCGTATGAAAATCGTGGGAAGCGGTATTGATCTGTCATGATGAACAGGATGTTCGGCCTTTGGGATTCAGTATTACTCATTCTGTTAGATTAGATATCAGGGAGGTGATTTCATAGCAACCTATAAAAGTATTATGAAGTTCCTCCGGAGTCTGTGAACGTAATATGCATCAAGAGAAGCGATAAAATGAAACCGTTATTGCCGAAACACAAGAAATGGTCACCTCAAACACGAGAGGCCTCAATCATATTCTTGTTAGGAACTATCTCAAACGATACCAGTCTAACAAATAGATTCGCTTACCGACTAACAGAATAAAGCAGCATGAGCAAGTGACCTGACCCCGCAAAAGTGGTTATGTTACGAGCTTGAAATTTTGGGTGAACTTACAATATTCCTATTTTAAATTACAGTTTAGAGCTGGTGGGAGGTCAGAATGAAATCATTACTGAGGTATTCAAATTTCACAGAGAAATAGAGAAGTTTATTAGCCAGTATTTAAAACTTAATAATCGAGCGGTAAAGGAAAGCAAGTCTACTCAAAGTAGACAGCACTTGAGATTCACCAGAAATACAACAGTGTATTTCGATTAACTAACATCGATAGATCCCTCCCTAACACCTCTTTAAGTTTGAGAAATAAAATAATGATTCTTTTTAAACAAATCCCTCAGATTACGTCGTTATATATACAAGCGGCTTGTGACAAGCATGATCAAGCCATTCAAAAAACATCCAACGACCAAATATTATGAAAAACAGTTATAAATTACTTATCGTTGCTGCTTCCGCAGCTTTTGCAGTAGGAACCGCTTACGCTGGAAGCAAGTGCGACGGCGGCAAATGTTCAGATAAAACTAAAACCGACAAAAAGGATGAAAGCAGCCTTGTCGATACCGCTGATATCAGCGCGTCAACACTCAAGTAATATAAGATTTAAGAAGGGAATAGCTGCGCTAACACCCAACTTTAATTTTTAGAATTTATTACCAACTCACTAAATAGCACACATTTGCTATTAGTGAGTTTTTTGTTTTACTCGGCTTCATCTCAGACATTTTCAGATCGTACTACTTTTTGAAAGATATAACTAAGTGTTAGTTATAATAGTTAGAATATCACGCAAATCATTTTTAAAGAGGGCTTGTAGTAAAGTTATTGATGTTAGATTTCCATCTAATTTTAACGACTATTTGGAGCGCGGTGTTATCAATGAGGCTACTATTAGAACGGTGCTCTTCTAGAGAGACTCTCTAGAAAAATTTGAAAACTTTGTGAAACAGAATCGTCATTTAGCAAGATTGGTTGCAATGACTCAATTCATTGCCCTTTGAATTTTAACTCTTCCAAAAATCCAATATTTTTAATTTGCTTGGCTCTGAGTCGTCTCTATTTCTTAATAATTAACTCGTTCTTACAGTTAATTAAATCTAATTGATAAATACTTAGTTCATGCAGAAAGGTATTGCTCCTAAAGATAATTTTTAGTAATGGGTAATACTATGGCAACGTATTTACACCCGGGGGTTTATATCGAGGAAATACCGAGCGGCTCAAAGCCGATTGAAGGTGTTTCTACTTCAATAACAGCGTTCGTAGGGTCCTCTCCCAAGGGTCCTGTAGGCGAGGCTGTCCTCATCCAAAACTTGGATGATTACAAGACAGACTTTGGAAGTATTGCTTCCGAAGAAGACACGATGGGACTAGCGATCCGATCATTTTATCTTAATGGTGGGCGATCAGCCTATGTGTGTCGTCTAGCAGGCGCTGGTTCCTCAAGTGCTTCTGCCGAGGTGGCTGGTGAGCAAACTGCTGGAGTGGCGAGTTTGATTGTTTCTGCAAAAAATGATGGCGACTGGGGTAATGCTGTGTATTTCCGCGTGCTGAAGCCTGATCCATACTCACAGTCGTTTGAATTGGAAATTGGTCATCAAGTCGCAGGTGAGTTTGTGGCAGATGAAGTCTTCAGTGGTTTGACAATGAGAGCAGACGACGAAAACTATGTCCTGACGCAAGTCAACGACACTTCACTTTATGTAGAGCTTTCGCTCGGAGATGCTAGTGACTTGGATGCCGCATCAGAAGAATATCAAGATGCCGTCATCGTGAGTGGACAAATTCCTGACGACGGGACTTATTTTCAAACTAACGTAAGTCTTCCTGCTAATTTGACTCTAAATATTAATGCTCTGGGGGCGAAGTTAATTACCATCGCACCAGCTGACTTAGCTCTAACAGGTGATCTTGCGGATGATGGCCCAGCCATTGCCACAGCTATCGAGGCAGCGGTAAATGCACTGGGAACGGCCGATTATTTACAAGATTTTAATTGCTCCTACAATGTTGGATCGCGGCGTTTTACATTGACGTCACCTGAATCGGGTTCAGAAGCAATGTTAGCTATCTATGATGGAGACTTTGCAGAAACTCTGCGTCTCGATTCGTCACAGGCTGCTGCGCTAACAGGGTCGGCCGTTGCGGTAACGGCTGCCCATTTTAGTGCTGTTGGTACTGGCCTGCCGTCTTTCACTCAGCCCATGGGCTTTACGATAAATATTGATGGCAGAGGCGATCAAGCGTTAGCGATCGATCTAGCAGACATTACGTTGATTGCCGATAATGCGGTAGACGGTGAAGCAGTGGCTGAAGCAATTGAAAATGCGGTGAGAGCCGTTGACACTTCCATTTTGGCCTACAAAGACTTCACTTGCGTCTACTCAGCGGCACGTGAATTTATCCTCACTTCGGGAGACTCATCAGCGCCTTCTTCTAGCTTAACCATCAGTTTTGACGAGGCTGCGGTCGCAACTCGTTTAGGTTTAACAGCAGGTACTTTAGTTGGTGGTAGAACGGTGAATCAGGGGGCTAGAGAGGTGGTTCCTTTAGAAACTTTAGGTTTGTTAGACCAAGGTCAGGCTTTAGCAGGCGGTGTATTAACTGCTCCCACTGCAGCGGACTATGCTGATTTCTTTGGAACTGTTCTACGGAAAGTACGCGATGCAAGTATCATCGTGATTCCAGGTGAATCTTGGGATCTAGAAGGCACAGGATTCCCTATTTTGTCGACGGCACTAGCGCACTGTGAATCGATGAAGAACCGAGTTCTCATCGTTGATCCACCACAAGGTCTTGAACTAGATCAAGCAAACACGGTGGATGAACTATCATTACCAAAATCAACTTACTCAACACTCTATTACCCTTGGGTCAGTGTCTCGAATCCGTTCTACAATGTGGATACGAATCCGAATGCAGCTAAAACTATTAGCATTGCCCCCTCAGCTATCGCGGCAGGAATGTGGGCAAAAATTGATGGCAAGCGCGGTGTGTGGAAAGCTCCTGCTGGAGTAGAGACACAGCTGATAGGTGTATCTGGTCTCGATGAGAATGTGGGTGATGGCGAACAAGACCAGCTGAACCCATTAGGGGTCAACTGCATTAGAAATCTTCCTAGTTACGGTTCTGTCTTCTGGGGCGCTCGCACCTTAGCGACAAAAGCCGATCCTGAATGGCGCTATGTTCCCGTACGGCGAACAGCCATTTTTATTGAGCAAAGTATCTACAACGGCATTCAGTGGGCCGTATTTGAGGGGAATGATACGCCACTGTGGGGATCACTACGCGCGAATATTGGAGGCTTTATGAATGGTTTATTCCGTGCTGGAGCCTTTCAGGGGGCAACAGCGAATGATGCCTACTTTGTCCGTTGTGGTTTAGGCGATACCATGACGCAGGCGGATATTGACCGCGGTCAGGTCATTGTCGTTGTCGGCTTCGCACCGCTCAAACCTGCCGAGTTCGTGATCGTGCGTATTCAGCAAAAAGTCTCTCAGCAATAGTAATGAATGAGAGAAAAACACTTCAAAATTAATAAAAACAAACAACAACATATATTATGGCAGCTCCACTATTCGCAGCAAATGCTCACAGGTATGATCCTTACCGCACCTTCATGTTCCAGGTCGTCATTGATGGCAATGTCGTCGCAGGTCTCAGTAAAATGGGTGCACTGAAAAAAACCACCGAATCCGTTAAATGGAGAACCGCAGGAGATCCAACGCATGAGCGAGTTCTCCCTGGCGGAACCTCTTACGAGCCCGTCTCTCTTGAGCAGGGTTTGACGCATGATCCCGTTTTTGAAAACTGGGCAAACTTAGTCAACAACATCCAAGGAAGTGCGGCAATGTCGCTCAAGGATTTCCGTAAGGATATCGTTGTCAATGTTTTGAATCTTCAGGGAACACTTGCGATTTCATACAAGCTGTATCGTGCTTGGGTGTCTGATTTTCAGGCCTTACCAGACCTTGATGCAGGCTCAATGAACGCCGTGGGCATTCAGACCATTACCCTCCAGCATGAAGGATGGGAACGCGATACCTCAGTGGTCGAGCCTACGGAAAGCTAACAGATTATGATTCTTCTTGGGGGAATGATTCATCAAGGAGGGCTAGAGAAAGAGTTTTCTCTACGCCCTCTCACAGGATATCTTGAGATAGCCATCACAGATGTGATGGCTTCTCGAGAGCTCTGGCCGCGACGCTTGTCGAAAGTGTTACAACTCAGCGTAGAGGCTATTGGTGGTCGACAGCCAACGTATGATCAACTCCACGATTTGTGTGTTGGTGATCGGCAGTGGTTAGTGCGATCTCTCGTACTTCAGTTAGGAGAAGATTTAACGTGGTTTACCCAAACATGCGGAGAATGTAAGGAAAAGATGGATTTCTCACTTCGGTATTCAGAACTTCCTGTGAAGCCAGCTGGTGAAGGTTTCCCTTATGGGGAAGTTACTACTTCAGTAAAACCTGAGCCTATCAAGTTTCGTGTAGTTACTGGTCGTGACCAAGAGTGGCTGCAATCAGTCGACCCCACGAGTATTCAGAAAGAAATGGTTAATCGCCTAAATTTGGAGAAGCAAGCCTATGAATGGACGGACGACGACATTGAAAATATCGAGCAGGCGATAGAAAACGCCTCTCCGGAGGTTGGATTTAGCGGGCAGGTAGAATGCCCTAACTGCAATACCTTAGTATCGGTCACGCTTGATCCATATGCACGTTTGCGGAAGCAGAAGAAGCAGCGGGTGTTTGAGGAAGTTGATAAGATTGCGAGAACATACCATTGGAGCGAGCAAGAGATTCTGAATCTCACGAGTCAGCGTAGGCGTGTCTATTTAGATCTAATCGATCAGTCAGAAGGTACTAGGCAGGGTTCACATCATGCGGGAGTAGCATAACGACATAAACAGCGATGAGTTATTTCCAAAATATCTACCAAGACTCTCAGGTGACGCCTATTTCCCAAGTTGCGGAAATACAGCCTAATGTATTGGGTAGTTCAGGTATAGAAGGAGGTTTAGGTGTCGAAGTTAATACGGTCATGGATTCTATCGTATCCTCGCACGTGGGCTCAGAGGTCGATCAGTCGCCACAGCATCAAGCTTTTACTTATCCATCACTTCCTACAGGGGAGTTAGAGTCTCATCAAAGGACATCTCTAGAAGTGACTCAACCTAATGCGAGCTCTCCAAATCACCAGAATTTGGAGCGGAGTAGTAAAGTCTCTCATTCTGATATTCAGAAAGTCAGTGAGCATGGGAGTAAGGTTGAAATTGATACCGCTGAGAAAACAACTAAGGCAGAAGAAAGAGAAAACACCACAGTTGAAAACGTAGCTGTGGATAAAACCAGTGAGTTAAATGAAGCAAAGCGTGATCCTAATGACCTAGCTGCTGAGGAAGTTAGTTCGAGTGATGTGTCACTAGGTTCTCCCGAAGAGGCTTCGTTTCAGGCGTTGGAAAATTTGCCAACAGAAAATTTACCAGCAGAGGTGATCGATGAAAGGGCTATGACTACTACCGAAACCATTGCCGAAACGATTGTCGATACCATTGCCACGGAAAAAACCAAGACCAGTGCCGCTGAATTAGCACAAGAGCAATCGCCTGAGCACGGCGGACAAGATAAGCAGCTTGCTGAAAGCCAAGCTCTTGAACATTCTACTGATTTGTTAGCCCAATTAGCAACGGAGTGGAAAACGCAATTTCAGGCCGAGGAAAAGTCAAGCGAGCAGCAATCGAGTGATACTCAACCTGCTAGAGAACAAGCTGTTTCAAAGCCTCAACAGACCGAGTCCAAGAAGGTAAAAACTAAGCCTCAGCGAACTCAAGAAAAACGGCAGGTCAATGACGCACAAGAGATAGCAAACTATCAGCCAAGCTCGCAGAACAGAAGCAATGCCGCCCAGAGAGCCTCATCATCTACGAGTCCCTTGACGCAAGTCCACATTGGTCAGATTGACGTCGTCATCCAGTCGCCACCCACTGCGATAAAAAAGTCATCGCCTTCCACTCGTCCTTCGCCCGCCTGGTATCAGAAAACACTCTAGTAAAACATGCCGCTTAAACCATCATCCTTGTCATTCGCCTGTGCTGCCATCCGCAGCTTCCTGATGGGGCGTATGACTGGTGTTCCAGCTGATATCACGATAAAGATAGGTTCTCCTGGAGAAGCCAGTGCCACCGATGGTAACATCATTAATCTTTTCTTTTATCGATTTGACCCCAGTGGCTTCGGTCCAGTTTCTAGGCCTGGGGAACCACTACGTATTAAGATTTTCTGTTTGGTTTCCGCATTTGGCGTGGACTTTGAAAACGTCAGTGGCGGAGAAAATGAACTCAGGATGTTAGGTGAAGTGATGCGGGTTTTTCATGAAACACCTATTCTAGCAGCAGAAGAATTTATTTTAGAAGGCGATACAGAAGGAGAAGTTTTTCGGGCCGAAGTACTCTACCACCCACTCACGGAAGAACAGGTGAGCCAGTTCTGGAATGTCAGCGGGGATCAGGGCTTCCGACCTTCAGTTGCTTATGAGTTTTCCTTGATTCCGATTGTTCCCGAGAAGCGTCTCGTCCAGCCGCCACGGGTTGGTGCTCTCGGTGCGGAGAGTCATGGACAGATGAGTAATCGGTATGCAGCTCCAAACGTTTCTGCTAAGGGGCCGAATGTGCTGGCAAGCCACGTCGATATTCAAAATCCATTCTGGGAACCTAAATTAGCTTGGGTGGTCGACGGCGATGAACTCGGACTAAGTCAGTCGATCTCAAAAACGCAAGCTGCCTCATTCTCGCCAGAAGTCTGGCTGATAGGCGATACCGCTGAGGCGGTCGAATTAGTATGGGAAACGTGGCGACCCGATGAAGGCTGGCAGGAGTTAGACTCTGCTACGTCGAGTGCGAATCCGTTTTCGGAATCAATGAACCCTGAAGATATCCCTCCAGCATCGGCGAGTTTCCCAGAGGCTTTATCGCTGCCCGCTATCTTTGCTGATGTCGATTCTAGCCAAGCCATGCTCTACGCGAGAAGGACACTTTCCTTAGCCGATGGCTCGACGCGGGTTGTGCGTAGTAACCCTCTTTTAATCAGTATTTTTGATGCATCATGACACTAGCAGCTATCCAGAAAAGTACATCAAAGACTCTTTCACTTGCTTCCGAATGGAACAGGATCGAGCTACTTGGCTTGTGTTTGCAGGATGCCCGGGTAGGCAAGGTGATTAGTGAAGAGCGCTTGGCAGAGCTCCGCGAACAGCAGCAAGAGGTCATGGATGTTCGTCTTCTGAGCAATTCATGGGCAGGGCTTCATGTCGATGGGTTGACGATGTTAGAAATGGATATCCTCGCTTGTGTTTTGGTCACAGAGGCTCAACCCCGCTTGGCGTGGATGTATCAGAGTCTGCAGCCTAGTGTGAATCAACCTTATGCCACCGTGGCATTGATTCAGTCGTTGCTAGCTCTCAACGAAAATGATGTCACGATGCTACGTCATACCTTACTCCCCAATAGCCCTTTAAGATTAAGGAAACTGATAGATATTGAGGGTAGTGGACCTTTTCAGTTAGTGAAACCTGGCAAAGGGGTTATGGCACGACTGTTTGCCATACCCGATCAAGAGGCTCCTCCTGGTGCGGTATTGGTAGAGCAGGATGCTACTTGGGATGATCTTGTACTAGCAGAGGATCGCAAAAGGATCATTCAGGAGTTTCTGATGTGGGTGCGTCACGAGCGTACTGTGGTAGGCCAATGGGGGGGGCAGCCAGTCGGCGGGCCCGTTGCTCTCTTTGCAGGGAGATCTGGTACTGGAAAAACATATGCCGCTATGGCTGTCGCGCATGAACTCGGGTGGCCACTTTATCAAGTAGATCTCGGTAAACTCGTGAGTAAATACATTGGAGAAACAGAGAAGAACTTAAATAAGCTCTTTGATGCAGCCCACGGTCAGCAAATGGTACTTCAGTTTGACGAAGTCGACAGCATCATGGGTAAGCGTGGCGATTTGAAAGAGGCGCGTGATCGCTACGCGAATATGGAAGTGAGTCACTTGTTAGCACGCATTGAGCAGCATCGAGGACCATGTATTTTAACGACGAATCTCCGTGACCAGTTAGATCAGGCTTTTTATAGACGCTTTCAGGCGGTGGTTGAATTTCCGCAGCCTGATGAAGCTGCGCGCGCAGCCTTGTGGAAAAAACTTCTTCCTCAAGCCGCACCGATTCATTCAGACGTAGATCCTGCCTTTCTTGCTGCAGCCCTAAGTCTGACAGGTGGAAACATTCGCAATGCAGCCCTTCATGCCGCCTATCTCGCTGCTGAAGCTGGGCAGTCGATATCACTAGAGCATCTCGCCACAGCGGTCTGGAGAGAAATCACCAAAAGCGGAAAGGCCGTGGAACTTGCTGATTTAGGACCGCTTGCTGAGCATGTGAGCGAGAAGCTTTACGAAGCCGCGACGGGTCAACCTAGAAAGAGAATAAGATGAGCCATTCCATAAATATTGACCGGATGAAACTTACGCTTCCTGAAGCGTGGCGGGGTAGGGAGAGGACCTTCGCGAGGCTGCTTGCTCAGGAGTTAGGCCGCTTACCAGTTTCTGCTAGTCAGCATTTAGAAAGTCTAAGTATTCAGCCTATTCAAGCACGTTCCGGCGAGTCCTACACCATAGTGGCAAAACGTGTCGCACAGCAAATTCATCAACAAATCCACCAACCTCAAGTTTCAAACGTAGCTGCAACAGTGGCTGGAACTAAGAATAACAAAGTCATCTCATGAAAGGTTTTTTATTAGAATACAGTCTCTCTCTACCACCACTGGTACTGGTTTTTGAGTTTAATCCGCAAACTCTCTCGCGGACGAGATCTATCCAGCTACCGTCGAGCGAGGTGCCTGGTTTCCGCGGCTACGACTTTAATTTGCCGACCGAAACGCCCCGTGTGGCACAGGGTGTGAGTATCAATGCAGAAGAGTTTAGTCTCGATATTTTGCTCGATGCGACAGACCGAATGAATGATGGCAATGTGATAGCGAGCACATTGGGCATTGAACCTGAGTTGGATACACTACGTAGCATGGTGGAGCCCAAAACGCAGGGACCAGCTGGCTTACAGGTTCTTGCAAGTCTGGGGCATGGTGGCACGAGAGCTTTTCAGCGTGATGTTCATGCCTCGGTAATCTTGCTTGTTTGGGGAACACACGTACTGCCTGTTTTCTTGACGAGTGTGCAGATTGAAGAAAAAGCGCATCTGCCATCGCTGATCCCTTATCGTGCCAATGCGAGTCTCAGCTTTCAGGTGATCGAGGGAAATAATCCTTTTTACAAAGTCGAAACGATCCGTCAGGCGATAGGAGCTGGCATCAATTTAGCATCTACTATTTCAGGTTCATTTTCAGCAAGTTTTTAACAGCTCACAAAAAACACCAAAAACATGATATCTTCAAAAAGCCGTTACTCAAAATCTCGATTCTTTTCTCCGCTTCAGGATGGTTCCGCGAGCTTTCAGGGCGTGCGTCCCCGTGAAATCGGAGCGGCAGAGGGCGTGATCGAGCATGAGGTCAAAGTAGGTGATCGGCTCGATCAGCTGGCACGATATTATTATAATAACGACAGGATGTGGTATCGGATCATGGATGCTAACCCCGAGTTTTTCTACGGTCAGTCCTTCCCTGAAACAGCGAAGGACGGTGATGAGCAAGAGGCGATTCCCAGCGTTCTGCTTCTTAAGAACATGGAGGGGAGCGTTATTTTAATCCCTAAATTAACAGAATAGAAACACCTCAGAAAACGAAAGAATTACAACGCGCTTATGTTACTCGATTTATTATCAGGCAAGAATAGACAACCCGCTGAATGCATTATTCGCATAGGCGGAGAGGAAATAGCGCACCTGTATCCTTACCTCGTTGATGTTAAGGTAAGTACCAAGCGTCGTGACGGTTCTGAGGCGACATTGAAATTTGAAACCAGGCGTGATGAAAATGGTGACTGGTTAGTTCAAGATGATGCGGTGATGCAGCCGTGGGCGGAAGTAGAAATTATGGCGCGCTTTGGTGAAGATGAGCAAGAGGTGATGAGTGGTTATCTTAAGAAATTAAGCTCCACTTATCCCGCTGATGCAGGAGCCAGCATCGTGACAATCGAATGCCAAGACGCCTCTATTTTACTCGACCGAGAGCATCGGCGTAAAACGTGGGGTGCGGAAGTTCCAGCGGATGATCTTTTTATCATCACCGAGATGCTAGCTGGGACAGGAATCAGCTTGAACCCTGAGTCATCTGGAGAAAGTGACTTGGTGCTGAATCAGAACAAAACGGATATTCGTTTCCTACGAGAGCGCGCCACAATGTTAGGCTACGACGTGATATTTAGAGAAGGCATGCTTTACTTTGGGCCCTACCGCTTAGATGGAGATCCTCAAGAGACCATTCTTGTTTATGCGGGTCAAGATACTCAGTGTATCAGCTTTTCCGTCGATGAAGATGGTCACAGCCCCGATAGCGTCGCCTTTGACGTAGCACCTGAGACGGGAACTACGGTGGTGGAGCAGAACGTTGAATCTGATTTGACCTTGTTAGGAAATGAAGCGGCGACGAGTTCGAATCAAGGCTTACCCGATTTTACCTGGCGACTGGATCAAGCGGGACAAACTAATGAGGAAGATATGCAGACGCTAGCACAGACCAAAGCTAACGAGAATGCCTTTAAAATTAAAGCCTCGGGTGAGCTCGACGGTAGTTTGTACGGTTACGTTCTACGCGTCGGCGAGACTGTGGGTGTCGATGGTGTGGGGCCACGGCACAGTGGCGTCTATTATGTCGATACCGTGGAACATATTTTTGACGGGGCTGGCTATCGTCAGTCATTTCAGCTGATGCGCAATGCATACGGCGATAATTTAGATAGTGCCGCATTGAGCGTGTTAGCCGCTCTTTAAAAACAGGAAGTATGAACGAGAACGAAAATAATTTTTACGGCAAATACAGGGCACTTGTTTCTGATAATCAAGACCCTGAGAAGTTAGGTCGTTTACGTCTTGTCGTGCCTTCTGCCTTAGGAACTGAGGTGACCCAGTGGGCACTGCCTTGTTCACCATTTGGTGGAACAGCGGATCAGGGATTTTTTATGATTCCTGAAATTGATTCGCAAGTGTGGGCAGAATTTGAAGAAGGTAATATTCACAAGCCCATCTGGTCAGGAGTTTTCTGGCAAGCATCAGGGGACGTTCCTGTGGAGGGTGCCTTGGATGATCCTACTACGCGGCTGATCAAGACTCCAGCAGGTCATATCCTACAATTCGATGATGAGTCGGGGGCAGAGCAGTTTCATCTCGTGCATCCTACAGGTACGGAAATCATGATTGACGAAGAAGGTACTGTCGACATTACGACATCAAACGGCGAGAGTGTGGTGTTAGATGCAAGTTCTAAAATAGTGATTCAGGACTCCAATGGTAATACGATGGAGATGAGTTCTTCGGGTACGACGATAGAAGACTCGAACGGCAACAAAGTAGAAATGGCGGCCTCTGGGATCACTGTCAAGGGTGCCACTATTAACATTGATGGAGGTACTGTAGCCATCGCTGGATCTGGCGGTGAGCCACTAATCAAGGGAACAACATTTCTCAGCTGGCTGGCATCGCATACACACAACTGTACTGCACCTGGAGCGCCGTCGGGTCCCCCCGTGCCACCACCGACGCCTGCTTTGCTAACTACTAAAACCACTGCGAGTTAAAAACAAAATCAACCATGAGCCGATTAAACAATACTGAGTACATGAGCTTTCCTTTTTCGATTGGAAATGGTGGGGCGGCGATGAGCTCGCGCATCGATCACGTGCGAGAGCAGATAGAGCAGGTGCTCTTTACGATGTATGGCGAGCGTTGGTATCGTCCAGAATTTGGTGTGGGTGTTAGGTCGCTGGTTTTTGAACCCAACAATCCTGGGCTGTGGGAGGTGACGAAGAAACGCTTGCTTTCCTCTCTGGCAGACGCCCTCGCAGGTGAGGTCGATCCAAAGACTCTGAATGTAGAAGTAAGTGGCGAAGAGGCAGAGCTGTATGTGGTGATTTCATACACGCTGGCTACCGTGAATCACACCGAGAGACAGGAATTTTTAATAGGAACACATCATGGCTGATATACCGACACTTGAGCTGAAATTTGCAGATGGCTGCCCGGACTGTGGTTCGAGGGAGGTGAATCTTCCGCGTGCCTTACCACAAGTGGGCGATGACTTCGACTGGCTCGTGAGAGATTACGATGGTTTCCGCATGTTTATGATGGAGGAGCTCGCTGCGCGTTTCTCCGAACGTCGACGCTGGACGCCTGCCGATATGGAAGTGGTCATCACGGAAACTCTATCGGTAGTGCTCGATCAGCTTTCGGATCAAATGGACCGTGTTGCCAGCGAAGCTTATCTGTCCACAGCACGTCGTCCTCAGTCGGTAAGGCGTTTACTGAAAATGATCGGTTACGATGCGATCAAGAAAGAGTCTAAGTTAGACGACTATCGTGATGAGTTTTTGCCAACCGATGTGCCTGCTGACGAAGAGCTGCTGGAGCGGTTTTGGCAGAAATATCCGCACCGCATGGAGCAGGCGAGAGAGGCGGGACCTCGCTTAATTAGGACACAGCACCGTATGGTCACAGAGCAGGATTATGCTGAACGCTTGGAAGATCACCCTCTGGTAAACCGAGCTGTGGCGTGGAGCCAGTGGAAGGGTTCGTGGAATGTAATGAATATCGCTTCCCGTCACCTTAGTGATTTGTCGTTAGATCAAACATTAAGCGATCTTAGCCTGAGTACGCAGAGACTCGATAATCTCACCGAGTCGCTAGAAGATTTTCATACAGAGCATGGCTTGAAACTTCCCGACTTAGCCCTAAACCCAAGCATTAGGACACTACTGAAGCCTTATGTTGATGCGTACCGTATGGCGGGAAAAGAAGTCTGCCTCATGGACGCGGAACCTGTGGGAATCAGAATAAATCTTACCCTACGCGTATCAGATAATTACTATCAGTCGGAAATTCGACAGAGTGTAATGCAGATCCTGGGTACGGGAGTCGGAGCGTTTTTCGAGCCAGGGCGACTTGAGTTTGGCAAGGACGTGCATGCTAGTGATTTGTTTGAAGTCGTACTCGCACTCGATGGTATTGATGCCGCTTGTTTAAATATGT
This sequence comes from Akkermansiaceae bacterium, assembly GCA_051252195.1. GTDB lineage: Bacteria > Verrucomicrobiota > Verrucomicrobiia > Verrucomicrobiales > Akkermansiaceae > Oceaniferula. The sequence continues at coordinate 228,958 of JBPOGD010000005.1, forward strand.
TTAAGCGTGTGGGTAATCAGTATCCAGACCAGTCAGACAGTGGTGTTATTCGGCTGGATGGTTTGGAGTACGCCGTTTGTGACGGCAGAGCTCAGCAGCCAGAGCGAGGTTATGTTAGTTTAAAATTAAACGGGGGAATGAAGGGATGAGTGATCAAGATTTAAAGAAAAGAGAAGATCTCACACGTTGGAATCGTGCTGGTTTATCCGAGTTCCGTTACGTGGATGGCAATGCATTGACGTACCTAGAAATGCTACGTTGCGGTATGGTGGACGTCTTTTCCGAGCAGGGAGTTACACGGTGGAAAGACCTTGATGTTGCTATCCCTGATGACGAAACGCAGCGCGAAACCTATGATCGGATCACTGAGCAATACACGCGTGATCAGCGCGGGGATTACGCTTGGGAAATACTCAGAACTTTTTCGCGGACGACGCATGTGCTAACAGAGCATCTAAATGCCTACGCTAATGAAGGCTATCTGAAAACGGCAAAGGAATGGGAACACGTACGCCGCTTAGTGGACATGATAGGTTATCATCCAGCACCACCTGCCTCGGCGACCACTAAGTTAGCACTGTTAGCCAAGGAGGAAAAACTGGGTGAGGTGTTAGCAGGATTTCAGGTGAAAAATGAACCGATAGATGGAGCAAAGGCAGTGATCTTTGAAACGCTGGAAGACATCACGGTTGATGAACGCTTGAATCAGATGATGGTGGTTGACTGGGATGTATCGCAGGAAGTTTTTGTCTATGAATCAAGCGGCGATTTCTATCAAGCTAGTATGGAGCTGGCGGAACCTCTCGAAGATGTTTCAGTGGGAAGCTTTGGAGTATTGATTTTTGATTTATCTCATGAAACTATTGCGGTGCCTGTGCTAGTAACAGCTCTGAGTAATACCATGATAAACCTTTTAGGTTCCAAGCCAGTGGAGGAACTAGAAGGGGTGAAGAAAAGTAATGTTAGACTACTGCTTTCACCAGAAGAGATACTAACACCCAAGCTATTTGGGGATCGTGTCATCGAGCTGGATAGCGATTTCTCTGCTCAGGTCGGTAGTTATGTCGCATGGCTGTCAGGTGAGAACTGGGTGTTGAGTAAAGTCCTCGAGACCGAAGGGCGTCGCATGCGTCTTAGCACGGCAGTGCCATCGGTGGGTAAAACTGTTCACCTTGTTGCCGAGTCGGTGCGCGGCTCCGATGGTAAAATCATTGTCCCCGTTGAGCGGCATGGAAGTGGTGTCTGGGATGAGAGCTTTAACTCCGTATCCCTAGATCATTATGATGAAGATAACGATTTAACGACGAACGAAAGTTTATCTGTCCGTGATGAAGCAGATACTGATGACAGCAAGGTTCTCTACCTCTATCTAGAAGGCTCATCGATAGGTTCAGTTAGTGCTAGTGGTATCGTAAATCTCGAGTTTAGTGGGTCGCCAGGCGATATTGCATCAAGAGATTGGGTCTTAGCCGCAACAACTGAGGTACTGGAGGAGGATGCAATCCCACTGGGCTTTCTCGCTGCTGAGGTGGTGAAAATTGCCGAGCGCGATGAAGATTACAGTGTTGAACTGCTAGGGCATAAGAGTTTTCCTCATGAAGCCTTATTTTATACGAGTTTCTCCAAAGAGGTGCGACCTAAGGATTATAATATCAACAAAGAGCCAGCAGATGAAGTGATCGCACGTTCGGATCAGCAGAGCGTGCTTTTCCTCGATTTAGAAGAGATTCCTGCGGCATTGGAAAAGCAAAGATTGCTAGTGGCAAGCTGCGAGACGGCATCGTTAGATCTCATCGTTAAGGATGTGAGTAGTCACTCGCGCGGAGTGAGACTCGTCGTAGAGCCGGCACTGACTGATGATTTTCTATCATATGCGACGGCGTTTTATGGCAACGTTGTTTCAGCGGGTCATGGTGAAACCAAGCCTACGAAAGTCCTCGGTAGTGGTGACGCCACAAAGATGAACCAAGAGATGGTCTTAAAGGTTTCGGACGTTTCGTTTGTAACAGACGCGAGTATGTCATCGGGTGTTCGCGCCGGGGTGCAAGTATTTGTTGATGGACAAACGTGGCAGCAAACAGCTTCGCTAGCGGATTCTGAGCAAGAAGACAGCCACTACACGGTTAGGATGACGGAAGACGGTTTTCTTGCTTTCAAATTTGGTGACGGGTATCGCGCGCGTCGCTTGCCGACTGGAAGAAATAATGTGAAAGTAAGCTATCGTGTAGGAGTAGGGCTTGCAGGGAATCTATTTGTTGCAGAGCTTAAGAAGGCCGTAAAGCCTCACCCGCTGCTAGAAGGATTTCAGCACCTAACTACAGCTACGGGAGGGAACAACCTAGAAGACGAAAATTCACTACGAGAGAATGCCCCATCAAGCATTCTAGCACTCGAGCGCGCTGTTTCGCTCAATGATTTTTCAGCCTTGGCAGTGATGCATAGCGGCGTCTGGCAGGCGAAGGCCTTTCACTTGCAGCCAGGTTTTGGTTATCAGGAGAGAGTGCGCGTTGCTGCGGTTCCTGCGGGTGGAGGTGAACTGGGGGATTTAGCTGAAGAACTTATTGCCTATTTACAAGCTCACGCAGCTCCCGACGTCGAAATTCAGGTGAGCGGATTCCGCTCTGTGGTACTAGATGTTTCTGTGAGTATTCAGGTGAAGAGTGCTGAATATGAAGTGGATGTAGTGACTGCAAATGTGCAGCAGGCTTTACTTACAGAGCTAGATTTAAAAGTCAGAAAGTTAGGAGTAGGACTATTCCGCAGTGAGCTCTTCGCCATTGTAGAAGGGGTGTTAGGCGTGGAGAACTGCACATGCTTAATGAGTACTCCTACGACGGCAGGAGTACGCGTTACACGAGGGCCAGATGGAGTCGTGCGTAGTGTGCGCGTGAAACAGGATCAGGTGATCTATCTCGATGAAGCGGTCTCACTACTGAGCATAGAAGCGGGGGAGTACGTCATTTAAATTTTTAAAAAACTGGAAAAATAATCATGAGTAAACAACCACAACTTGGCAGAGATCTTTATCAGATACTTCCTGCAGTCTATCGGGACCGCGATACAGGAGATCTGGAGAAGTTTCTAAATGTCTGTGGCGATTTGCTAGATGGGGTGCAGGGAACATTGGTTCAGCGACTGGCTGATCAATTCCCCGATAATCCAGATGGAGGCTTGCCGAGTTTGGCATCAGACCGAACCTGCCAAGACTGGTTGCTTCCATATTTTGCTGACCTGCTCGACGTACGTTTATTATCGCCTCTAGCAGATGGTCAACGTGATGAAATTTCTAAAGCTGTTAGCTGGAGACAGCGCAAGGGTACGTTGGCTGTTATCGAGCAAGTGGCAGAAGCTATTTCTCAGTCGGAATCGGTCATTCATGAAGGCTGGAAGCGCGTAGCGGTAACGCCTCAGATCGGTAAACCGCTACTATCGGCTTCTGTTTACGGTTATGAAAAAGAGCCTGACTCCGACGCAGCTGCGCTGATGGCAAAGCATCCTGATCTACCAGCCGTTAGTGTAGACCTTCGCTGTTCATCGGGTGCTGTAAAGACCGATGAAGGAAATGCGGCAGCGCAGTACGCAAGTATAGAAGGCCAAGAGCGACGTTGGCGGCAAGCAGGACACCATGGCGTGCCTTGTTATCCAGGCAGCTATGAAGATGTGAGCCGGCGTAGTGTCGATTTTAGAACGCCTAACTGGAAGCAGGGTCACTTTCACCCTCGCCGCATATTACTTTTTACCGTTCCTGAAGCTGGGTTTTTCCCAGAAAATGTAGAGACCGTTTTATGGACAGACCGCGATGATGAGGAAAGCAAGTTTCATGAGCTAATAAAAACCATTGAGACAGAAGAAGGGTTGACCATATTTCAGAACCGAACTTGGGGTACGGACAATTACGTGCCCGTGAGGATTCGCCGAGTAGTGGAGTTAGATAGCCCCTCGAGTGGCGATGATATGCTGTGGCGTTTTCAGGGTTTAATTTTTGATAACACCTTACTGCTGCATCACGGCAAGCTTGAGCTGATAGACTGCGCTGCACGTAAGGCTGAGCTCCATACGATTGATTTTAAAAACCCTGTGATGACGGCGCAGCATTGTTTATTTGGTAGTATTCAAGCGGCGCGTGGGATCTGTAGAATGGAGTACTGTACGGTGTTAGGATCGACTCTTATCGAAATACCACAAGTCAGTGACTGCATTTTTGCCGAACCTATCAATAAAGATCATGCCGATGAAACACCTCCTGAAAAAGGCTGTGTTCGTTTCTCAAGGGTATCACTTGATCAGACTTTTGCCGGTGCCTCTAGCCATGCAAATACGCGTGAGGAACTGATATTTTACGCTGACAAATTCGGCCAACGCGGCGCTGGGGTGCTGCATCCCGAATCGTCAGACAAGATATGCCATGGCGCGGAAGACGGAGGTGAAATGGGCGCCTTTCATGATCATTACTACTGCCGCATCCGCGCTGCCGTTTTAGAAAAACTCAAAGATTATTTACCCATTGGATACAGCGCCGTTTTGATTCCTGATCAACGTCTGTTATCCGCTCCCATTAACAACGACTAAACAACTTAATACGCTATGAAAACACAACGCTCTCGCCATACATTTCGCACCGCACAGCGCTATTCCAGTGTCTATCAACAACAGGGAAGAATGTTCACAGATTCCGACTGGAATGAACTTTCTGATCTGGTAAAACACCGGCTTGATGATGTTCTTGAGGATGTCATCGGCAGTGGCACGCCTAAGGTGCGCGGAATGGTAGTCGATGATGGTGGCGACAACTATCATCTCCAGTGGGGCCACGTTTATGTCGATGGAATTGTGGGTCAGTCTGTTGCAGATCTAGGTAAAGAACTTGATGATCCTGCTGGCTTGCTCTTTGAGTATGATAAACAGGCGGACTTTCCCGAAGCACCAGCGTTGCCAGAAGAGGCGGAAGAAGGCGTTTGTTTGTACCTTGATCTGTGGGAACGAGCCGTGACCTTTTTCGAAGATGAAGTGATGAGAGACTCAGGTCTGCACGGTGCAGATACATGCACGAGAACGCAGACAATGGTTCAGGTGAAGTGGTGTCCCTCTGAGATTGATCCAGGCGATGAAGTGATTAATCCTAAAATAGGCGAGGCACTACTTACGCTGGAGCTACGGCAGGGTAGCAGCGTTCCAGATCCCTGTGACCCATGTTCTCATGAGTTAGAGCTGCAGGATAAAGTGGGGAATTATTTGTTCCGAGTCGAAGTTCATGCAGTGAGCTATGGTGAGGACGGTAAGCCTGAGCAAGTCACCCTGAAGTGGTCGAGCGAGAATGGTGCCGAGCATTACGAAGTCGGAAGCGAACCAAAAGGGTTCAAAAAAAGTGGCTGGGTTTATGATTTCTTTAGTGGTGCTGACAGCTCCTTTGTGAGTGAAAAACATTTAGGGCGACACTTAGTCGGTGATGGTTCCTGGGAGCCTACTCGCAGTGAGCTTTTTGCGGTATACCCCGATGTACTACCTGCAGGTAAGCCTTTGGTAAGGCGCTGGGACGGCTTCGGTGTGTTTGAAAAAGTCGGTGGTGCGTGGCAGCTGGTGGCTGACTCCGAATCTGTCGATCGTGGAATTAGTCTGAGTGAGTTGTCTGCTGAGTCGTCTCCAGGACACGTAACGGCTGGCTCCGAGCTAGGTATTAATCTTGACGCGATGACTCTTGCCTTGGATCTAGCAGATAACTCTCTGCTAGCAGGCGATTACTGGGAAGTGGCGGTGCGTGAGAACGAGCATGAATCTGGCGATACTCTGTTGGATCAGGCTTTGCCTCAAGGAATAGAGCACCACTACCTTAAATTAGGCATTCTTAGTGGGGGGGTATTTACACCTGATTCTGGTGACATTTGTCAGCGATTTAACTTCCCTCCTCTGACAGATATTACGGCGGATGATGTCTGCTATGATAATGGAGCCTGTGAAATGCCAGGGGTGGAAACGGTGAAAGACGCGCTGGATCACCTCTGCGCGCAGAAGGACTTACGCTGGCACAATAAACATCTGCACGGCTGGGGAGTCGTGTGTGGGTTACGTGTTTATTGCGCTCCACGGATTACGAACAATGACGATGCGAACGATGAGGAGATCAGTGAACGTCGTAAAAGTATCCGTGTACAGAAAGGTTATGCTCTCGACTGCGAGGGTAATGACATGGTGCTTAATAGCGCGTTACCTTTTAATGTAGTCGATTATTTAGAAAGGCTAGATGCAGAAAGTGAGAATGAAGATCCTTACCTGATAGAAGGCGACGGCACCGTATCTCTCTATATTGAAATCGATACGGAGACAGGTGATCCTGCTCTGAGACTGGAGAAATACAGTGAAACGAAAACGGATATTAAATCTCTGTTTGAGGGAACCTTACTCTGGGATTTCGTCAATGACTGTATTCTCGATCTCGTCAAAGATCTGAAGGAGGAGTTTGATTTTTCTGAGGTTTCCGATGTCGACGATAATATTAATACCGAGGTTGCCGTCGGGATGCAGCGTCGCAGGTTTGTTAGTCTGCTGCACTTAATTACTCAGTTTGGTGTGCCGACTCACGGGCGGTACCTGATGATTCCATACAACGAACACGTTTTCCTGCGTCAGTTTTATGAGGTTCTGAGAGAAAAGCTGCAGAGCAATACCTACTGCGCGATGTTCAATGGGTTTGAGTTTCCGACGTATCCATTTCCACAAAAAGAGAGAAGGACAAGAACGCTGTTTGGTAAAAATAGACATACCAAAGTCGCTGTATCAACCGACGAAAAATACGTGCTGACCTACGGAGGAGCGAACCGTTATATCAATGTGTTTGATGCCGAAAAACAGGAACTGATTAACGTTGTAGAAATGCAGGCGGGAGAAGGTGCGGAAATCCAGTCGGTGGTATTTGATCAGACGGGCAGTCGAATTTACGCAGCGGCTACCCTGAGGGAAGATGATACTATTCTGAGTTTTGCCGACTTTGGTAATGGTGAGATTAAGTGGCGCAAGACAACGGTCATCTGCGATATCGATATCGTTGCGATGGCGATTTCCCAGCAGGAAGAAGATCTGCTGTATGCGATCGGGCACCAGAAGGGTCTCTATCTGCTGCGACACGATGTGCTGTTTGATGATGTGGAAATTGAGTCGATGGATCCAGCTTTCTCCTTTTTTGCCTCAGGCCATATAGCTGTCGATGAAGAACGTGGTGCTATCTATGCAACTGCTCACAGTAGCGAGGGAAAAGAGCTGTTTCTCTATGATCAATTCGTCGCTCTCAATATTAAAGATGAAAACTCCGATGACGGTTTTGTCACCGTGAGCCTCAGCCTTGATAGTGAAGAAATACTCGAAGGCGTCGACGGACTATGTTTGGGAGCTAGCGATGGGAGTCTGCGCTTCCTCCACATCGCTACTAATCCTTCGAGTAATAGTGATCTGAAGAATATTTTAACCTACGGAGTGGAAGATGGCTTTATCGTCGAAAAACAACCTCAACAGCTGAGTTTAGAAAACAGTCCGGCTACGCTTGCTTATCACCCTGGACATGAAGTTCTGATGGTGAGTCTAGCAGCAAGTTTCCGTGTGGTAACGATCGATCCACTAGGTACAAAGTATGTAGGAACGAGGATTCCCGTGCAGATTCACCCCGAGGAAATGGCTGTGACACCTCAGGGAGACCTCTACGTACTTAATTTCATCAGTAATACACTGACTTATATTCCAGTAGACGAGATCATGGTTGATCAGGATTTTCTGACGCAGCTAGCGACTTATCGCCGCGATGCCATCCTTGCTTTTCTTTCGCTGATTGGTGGCTTGCTGCAGTATTTAAAAGACTGCTTCTGCGAGCATTTGCTCATGAACTGCCCTGAATGTGATGACGACGATAAGGTCTACCTCGGTGTGATAGAGATCAGAGACAGTGAAGTGGAAAAAATCTGTAACTTTGCTAAACGCAAGGACGTGCACACTTTCCCGAAGGTGGAATACTGGATGTCACTCATCCCTATCATGCCGCTGGTGAAAAAGGCGGTGGAGAAAGTCTGCTGTCTTGCTTTACCAAGTTTCTTACCGCAGTACCTGCCTAACATCATGGAGTCGTTATCGACTGAGCCACTGGAAGAAGAAGCTCAGTACAAATCGAGATACCCTGCCGAGAAGGTATCTGAGGGCTATGTGAAGTATCAGCGTACCGATTTGCAAACTGGCTATCAAGATCTTAAGCTCAACACGAGAACTTACGGGAAGCTTGGTCTTGACTCTGCGGTGGCTCGTTTTACCGAGAAGCCCACTGTCGAGCTCTCAGGTGTTAAAAGCACTACGTATATTAATTCTGAGGTCGCAGCCACGGAGATGGAGATGGCGAGCCGAGGGATTGAGGTGAATCAAGTCTCTCCGTACGATCCGAAGTCGGGTGAGCAGATGAAGCGCTTCCGCCAGATGCCGAACAAATTACCCAAAGGTGCTAAGGTCGATATCTTTGAAAAAGATGGTAAGGTCGTTTACTACGCACTTGCAGAAGAGACAAAAGTCTCTGCGTCACCAGGGAGCATTTCTCCCGAGCTAGCTGCCGAGATTGCAGTGCTCGAAAAACGAAAATCGGAGCTGGCTGACTTACAGACACTACGAACTGACATCGCGCTGATGGAAGCAAAGCGTGCCGAGATTGCCAACACAGCGGTGCTGAAAACTGACCTACAGACACTGCAAGAAGAGCGAGCTAAAATGGCGGAAGAAATGGTGGCAATGAAGGCAGAGCTGGAGGTTTCCAAAGCTGAGCGCGCTGCAGTGGCCGATACCCAAGCACTCACTTCTGAACTCGCAATGATGAAAGCGGACTTCGCTAAACTACAGTCCGACCGCAAAGCGGAAGAAACAAAGCTCAAGGAGTTACAGGTGATGAAATCCACCGCGACCACCGACTTTGTTAAACTCCAAGAAGACATGGAAAGTATCAGTAAAATGCACAGCGAGATCAAACGTGATATAGCAGTGGATCGCCCCGTGAAAGACGTCTCCGGAGTCAGCGTCAAAGTAGACGACCACCTCCGCGAACTCGGCATTCGCAACATCGGAGAACTCTCTGAAGCCGATCCTGATAAACTGATTAAATCGGGTGTTATTACTAAAAATCAGGCAACAGGCATTGTGGACGCAGCGAAATTAAAAGTTCAATAATTAAAACGATGACAGCGAGTATACATAAGCTTTCTTCTGCGGCAAATAAGCAAGCCAAGACGAGAAAGTCGGTGCCGTATCAGGCCAAACAACTGAGAAATCACCAGCGTTCCGTCTCAGATACATTTTCTCAGCGTTCATCAGTTCTAAATATCCAACGCAAATGCGCTTGTGGTGGTAGTTGTCCTACATGTAAGGCTAAGGAAGATCTTGGAATTCAAACATCATTGCGGGTGAATACTCCAGGCGATCGATGGGAACGTGAAGCGGACAGTGTAGCTAATCGGGTCATGTCAGGATCAAGAGCTAGTCTCACGACTCCTGGTAGTGCTCCTACCATTTCAAGAAAAGAATCGTCCTCGGGTGCAAAAGCTCCCAGTACGAGTGTCTCAAACTCGCTGAATCTTGGCCCTTCAAAGTCTCTGCCTAATAGTGAACTGAATTATTTTGGAAACCGTTTCGGTCAGGACCTTAGTGGAGTTCAAATTCACGATTCGCAGTCGGCTCAAAAAACAGCAGACTCTTTTCAAGCCAAAGCTTTTACGGCTGGTAACCACATCGCTTTTGCCAAAGGGCAATATCAGCCGCAGTCACAATCAGGTCGCCATTTAATTGCTCATGAATTGACCCATGTAATTCAACAAAGTGGAGGTAGTGCTCCCAGTATGATCCAGCGGCAAGATCGTCTTATCAAACCGACCAAAGAAACTGGTTGGAAGTACGACCCTGTAAGCAAAAGGTGGGAGAAGTCAGGTGCCGATTTCCGTAGAGACCATATGACGAAGGATGAGCAGGATATTGGCGACACTTTGAAAAAGCACGGCAAGTGGTATGAGTATGGCTGTATTGGTGTGACGCATAGCCTTCTTCTCAAAACAAATGTTGATAATAGCCAATGTTATGAGGACGAAGCGAAAGCTGCAAAAGAAGCGAAGCTCAAAAAATGCCCTAAGGGAGAAAGTGGCAGGAACTATGCGATTAGATACTGGGATGATAAGAAAGCCACGAGAAAGGCTGATGCAAATGGGGTCTACCCCGTTGATAATGATGAAGTTAACAAAGCGAAACCAAAGCCTGGAGGCGGAACCTACACTAATTTTGATTATGGTTACATGCAATCGGACGGTTCTATCATTCATGCAAATCACGCTGAACCTGGTATGAAGGTGAAGATATCACCCACGAGTAAGGAATTTGATAATGGTTATGCCGGCTTCAATACGGTACTTTACTGTGTCCGATGCTCTTCAACAGTTCGAACGGAAGAGCAGCCAAGCCCACCTCAAAAAGATACTTCCAAGCAGCAAGAATAACTATGAAACTTACCGCACCATTAACTTACGAAAAACTCACCACCTACTTTGAGCAAGAGAGTTCTTCTATTTCTGCCATTGTAGAGTTGATTGAATTAAGAGGGGTTCAATATGTGGTTCTATACGCAAAGAATGAAGCTCGTTATGGTGGTGTGCGCTGGGTCAATGCGCCGCAAGATAAGGTCAAAGAGAGGTTGCTAGAAGCTCAGCAAAATGGGCAAAGTTTACAGGTTGAGATGGATACCAAGATTGAGCCTTTTTCTGCCGAATATGGAATAAACCCAATGGTGGACCCTGTTGCTATAATAACCAATTTAAGTGAACCGAAGTATGAACTAGTAGCTCAAGTCGATTATCCTGAAGAAGAGGCACCGACTGAGCCCTGATTTTGATAATGAACACGATATAGAATCAAGTATGAAATGCTTACTTAAGTTTTGAAAACACAAGATCCAGTAAAAAAAACGAACATTGCTTCAGTAAGCAAAGCTTATCCATCATTGAAATGGGCTAGTTCCTCTACCCAAGAAAGGGCTAGCGAATACTCTTCTCAGATAGCAGGTGGTAATCAATTGATGATCCAGCGTCAGTGCGCATGTGGCGGAACTTGTTCAGAATGTCAGAAGAAAGAACTACAAAATCTGGGAGTACAGAGGTCCTTGAAAGTAAATGCTCCAGGAGATCGTTGGGAACGAGAAGCGGATCAAATGGCAGATATTGTGATGAGAAGCCCTGACACTGCAGTAAATTTGTCGAGATCGATCATGCCAGAAATATCACCCGTATTTAAGTCTGCTCGAGTCCAACGAAAGGCCTTGTCAGGTTACGATTTTGAAGACGAAGCGGTGGTACAGAGAAAGGAAAAAGACTCAGCAAAATCTTCTGTCGAATTAGGTCATGACTATCAAAGGAGTGTTAGGAGTGCGATTGGGGGTTCTGGAAAAATGATTGAACCCAAAGTCAGAGGGTTTATGGAGTCGCAGTTTCATCGAGATTTTAGTGATGTGAAAGTTCATACAAACTCTCAGGCCGTTTCTTCAGCTACTGCCGTGAATGCAAATGCTTATGCAGTTGGAAATCATATTGTTTTTGGAGCCAATCAGTATCAACCTGAGACGACGTCAGGACGACGTTTGTTAGCTCACGAGTTAACCCACGTCGTTCAACAGACGAATGCTTCACCGCTACGTTCTGAGAGAACCGCTGGGCCGACTATGACTCAGGCTAAGAAACCTATGGTTGCGCGGAATGCGTTAGAGACCAATACTGTTCTTTCGACAGGACAGATTGCTAACGTCCATTTTTTCCCTGCGGCTCTTGCTGGCACACGAGTGGGCCCTGTTTCGGGTCGTGGTGGGTTAATTCACGATTCGTCGAGCACTCGAGTCTCCGTAGTGGTAGATCGCATCACTTCTATTCAAGGATTAGCCGCCCATCTGCTTCCACTTTGGAATACAGCCACTCCCTACACCGCTCCTGGATCAAGCACACCTGTGAGCACACCACCCCTTACTGTCGATGAATTGGCTAAAGGTTTGCTAGTTTACAATCGCTACTACCTCCCAGTTCCAAGTATGGCTAATTGGAAAGTAGGTCTTCGTTTTCCGCTACCGATAAGGATCGATCAGACTAACAACGAAGGGGTGCTACATCCGCTGATTATTCGCTCTTTAGCATCTAGTTTCGATTCAGCGTGGCAGCCATTATTGTCACAGATGCCTGCTCAGCTAACAACATCGTCCAATCTCAGCTCAGACGTCAGTACTTTTTTGACTGCTAACCCCTCCACTCTATCAAGAGGAATAGCTCTCGGAGCGCGAGCAATCACTAATGCTCAGGCAGAGAAAGAGTTTATTTTAGAGGTGTTCAATCAGGTCGGTCAGGCTGGGTCTCTGGAGCTTGCGCTTGAGATGATGGATTTCCTCGTTAATCATCAGATTAGTTTATTGGCCTCTCAACCAGGCGGATCCGATATACTGAATCGGCTTAGCGCAATTTTCTCTGCTGCCCCGGGAGCGCTTGATGCAACGCAGCAAGCATCTCTCACGAGAGCAAATGGTATGCTAGGACGAGTTAGTGCGATCATGCCATTCCCACAGGCGTGCGATCCAGCGAGGAAATTGGTATGGGGTGATTTTGCAGGTGCTGTACCAGCTAGTAATTTTGGAGCCATGACAGCTCCCGTCCACCCATTTCCGACGACCACAGTAAATGGGATAACCTATTTTATAGCGAGACTAGATACAGCTCGATCTTGGGTGAAACCAAGATCAGCAAATCCAACTGACCCTGCATTAAATGGATGCGGTACCCTTGTGACTGCTTGCGAAACACACTTTAATGGACAGGCACCAGGAACGACAGGCGCAACTTGGAGCCTTGGTTCACCCACGGGGTGTGCAGCAAGTATGGGGCCAAACCCAGCTTCGAGCACAGCTCGCAGCCATGCCGACTGCTCTTCCGTTGTCGGTATCGAATGCGAGCGCATGGCGGTAGCAGAGTCTGCGAGGTTACTAAAACACGAACAGGGACATTTCGATATTACTTGCGTACTTGTACATAAGGCAAATGCTGCATTAGCAGCAGGTGCATCGCAAGCGTCTGTTGCCACTGCTTTGCGACTTAGAAATAATGCTCTGACTAGCTTGTATGATAGTACAGCGCAGACGAACCATGGCTGTAACGCAGCACAACAAGCCGCTTGGGAGGCTCAAATTGCTGCCGGGCTACCAGCCTACACGGTTCCTTGATAACGAGCAGTGCTTGATTGGTTTCGACATTAGTCCAGCAAGTTAAATTAAGATTTCCAGAGAAACTAAAATAAAAGACTTTTGAAAACGGTAGATACCATAGGGAAATCAGCCATGCGTAAGCCATCGACTAGCGACTTAAAGGCAAAGGCTCAGCATTCCTTTTGTGATGCTCGTGCTGAGCGTAACGGTCAGCTGGCTATTAGATCTATCTTAAGCGTTGGATCAGGCAGCACCATAATCCAGCGGCAGTGCGCTTGCGGTGGCACTTGTCCAGAATGCCAAGAGGAGAGGCTCAAAGCTTTAGGAGTTCAGACCTCTTTAAAGATCAATGAACCGGGAGACCGTTGGGAGAGAGAGGCCGACCAAATGGCGGATCAGGTACTTAGGATGAGTCATTCGCAGTTGGGCGAAGGGCTAGCCAAAGCCCCCGCGACGACGGTGATGAGAAGAGAGCTTACTCAACAAACACCATTATCAAGCACATCAAATCATTTACGATTAACTGGAGGTAAACCTCTGCCACCTCGAGATTTACAATATTTCAACGCTCGCTTTGGAAGAGATTTCTCTAAGGTAAAGATTCATAGTAATGAACAAGCTGATGCCATGTCTCAATCTCTCAACGCGCGTGCATTTACTTCTGGCAACAATATAGCTTTTTTAAAGGGTGAGTACGATACAAAGAGTCAGAGTGGTAGGCATTTGATGGCGCATGAACTGACTCACGTGCTGCAGCAGAGTCATCATCAGACTCCTATGATACAGAGAGCAGAAATTGATGACGACCCGTCGGGGTGTAAAGATCTCAAAGATTTAACTCCCATGCTCGAATCTCTTGTTAATGGGGTTCTTGCCACCGCAAGCAATATCAAAGACGGCGAGAAACGAGTCCAAGCCGTCTATGAAAAGTTAGGAGCTGGTTCACCATTTAGCAAAGTGGAAGACTGGACTGAAGCTCTTTCGAAAGATTATGTAAATCGCATACCCATTAAGGATACGCGCTTTGGTAAATCTAGTAATCCATTTTTGTTGATAGGATCACCTCTGGGAAAGCGCTCGGGCTCTGGAGTAATTAATGCCTGGATGAAGGGTGAAAAAGCCATTGGAGCTTTGGTCAAAGTGGGCAAGGTTTGTATTGGTAACGACAAATTAGGGCATTTCTTTCAGCAAGGAAGGGATTACTTCCGCATCTCTGTCACTATGGGAAAAGGGGATTCGTACGCTAAAGGTTTTGGTGAATGGCTTGAGGGGAAGATGCCTTCTGATCCCAAGATAGCTGCTTGGATAAAGAAGATGGACGGGGAATCTTGGCCTGGATTTGATAGTCTCATGCTGGGAATGTCATTCTGGAAAGGAGTGTTTGGTCTTAGCACCACTGGTGTATTTTCAGAAGGAGACCTTGAGGCGAATACGGCTGGAATGGAGTTCTATAAACAGGTATACAATAGCCCTCAGACGAAATTTAGCACAAAAGCTTATCTGACTGGAAAGTGGAATGAACGACAAAACCCTTCATGTTTTGGTCGAGAGATGGCGAAAGTAGTTGCTGTAAGCGACCCCGATTTCATCAAAAATAACGCGAGTAAGATCAATGCAGCCTACCGAGTTTATTTAGAGAAAGCCAATAATACGCGGCAGGGGATATCGTTAAGTGGTCAGGATGAGCTTCAAAAAACAGTTGCTAGATTAATTGCCCCCTACGTTAACAAGTATGCTTGCCCTGGTATGGGAATGTCAGTTCCTCCGACGCCTAAGAAAAAGCTAAAAGCTGCTGAGCAGAAAGCTCCAGCAAGTACGTCAAATCGCCGGAATAATCGTGTTTTAGATAGTCCGATCTATTGCTTCGGACGTGGAACAAAGGTCACAGGTCCCTCTGGGCTGGTGAACATAGAGCATTTAAAAGTGGGGGATCTTATTATTGCTTGCGATGAAAAATCACTCATGAATGCAGAGGCTAAAGTAGTTGCGATTCATCAGCATAAAGGAATCGTGAGATTACTGCGTATTGAGGGAGGAGAAGAAATCCGTGTTACGGATGAGCACCCGCACTATGTAGAAGATCGCGGATTTGTTCCTTTGAAAGACTTGAGGCCAGGGGATGCACTACGAAATATTAAAGGTGAAATACTTTCCGTAGTCAAAGTGTTTGCCCTTGAGACTGTCTTTGAAGAGGACGTATTTAACTTAACTGTTGAGCCACATCATACCTATTTCGTTGGGCAGTCACAAATATTGGTGCACAATAAATGACGGTTAGGAAAAAGAAGGTACTATATTTAATGAGGAACTAGTAATTTATTCGTGAAGACTATTGAGACAGCAAAGAAGCCATCGGCTAAGGCAAGTAAAGTGAGTCAGCCTACAGTAGCTCATGACAGCCAAGCGGTAAGTGACATGCAATCATCTGTTAGTTCAGTCGTTTATTCAGAGCCGGATGTTGTGATGATTCAGCGTGCGTGTGCCTGTGGAGGAACATGTCCGGAGTGCCAGAAGAAAAAGTTGGGTGAGTTAGGCGTGCAGACCTCTTTAAAAGTTAATGAACCAGGAGATCGCTGGGAGAGGGAGGCTGATCGTATGGCTGATCAGGTAGTCAGAATGCCGGACGCAGATCATGGTCAAGAGGTGACTGCATCAACATCACCGACGATGATGCGAAAGGAGTCGGCAGGTACGGCAAAGCCAACACCCTCTTCTAATGCATTAAATCTAGGAGGTGGTAAGCCACTCGCTGCAAATGATCTTAATTATTTTAATTCACGATTTGGCAACGACTTTTCAGCAGTGAAAATTCATGACAATTCTCGTGCTGATCAAATGGCGAATGCTCTTAATGCGCGAGCATTCACCTATGGCAACAATATTGCATTTTCAAAAGGCAAGTCAGACACGTCTACCCGAGAAGGGAAGCACCTTATGGCACATGAGCTGACTCATGTTTTACAGCAAGAGAGGGGTCTTAGCCAAGGAATACAAAGGCAGCTGTTTCCTCCTGAAAGACTAACATTGTGTGCGTTGATTTGTGCATGTAGGCATTTGCCTCTTTCTCAAGTTTGTGTCTCAGCTAGCTTAGAGGCAATGGACGCGAGTTTAGCCTATAGTAGCACTTTGAAGCCTGAGATAAATTATAATATGACTACGACTCCCCCAACTCCTATCATGAGCAGGTCGAACACTAGAAGAGGGACGCGCTATCTGCCTGAAAGATTAAATCCTCGAAATGGAAGTCCAGGTTTAATTCCAGGTTTCACTCCTGCAACAGGTATGGTACGTAGACCCGATGTTATAGCAGTGTGGAATCCAGCTCTTCCACCTGAGCAGTCAAATATAAGAGCTGTAGTAGAAATTAAGTTTCCTCCTGATTACATGAATGGGGCACAACGAGCCGCATATATAAGAATTGCTGGCGGAGCACCACTGATTGAATTAGGACCTCGCGAATGTAATTGCGATACAATGGATGTCACGGCTTTGGCAGCTGCAACAGCTCTCCTCGCCGCAAGTCAGAGAAGTCGCATAGCTGCGATGATGACCAAGCTAGGCTCGAGCGCTGGAGGGCGAGTTGCTGGACCAGCTTATGCGGCAGCTGTAATGGCATCCATGGCAATTTTACTTTCGAGCGAAGATGCACAAGCAAGCCTATCGATCGACCCCACTAATCCAGATTCTAGAGATCCAATTGCAGCATTAATAGAGTATTTATCCTCCAACGGAGTAGGTGCTCCTGACGAACTACGCCAGTATCTAGACAGTCGCCCTGAGCTTAAGTCTAGGTTGGAAGAAGCAATGCAAAATAATGATTTAGAAGGAGTTTCACGAGAACTTCAGGCTCAGACGAGCCAGTTGATTTCCGATAATTTAGATCAATTTACTGAAGATGAGTTAGAAGCTTTACTTACTGGTACTGAGGGGATGCAGGCTGGAAATCCTGATATGGCTCCTACCGTGGAATCCTTACGTGAATCATTGTCAGCTGAACGAGGTTCTGGGGGTAATAATCATGGATCATCTGAGGGGGGGGCAAGCGGAGGTAGCGAGGAGGGAAGTTCGAGCGCGGGAGAAGAGACTGAGGTTGCCCGAGGTGCAGTCACCGAGGCTGGGAGTACGGAAGTTTCAGGAAGAGGAACAGGTAGTAGCACGAGTGTGCTTGACCCTCTCCTTGAGGAACAGTTAAGTCGAAATCAACTAGCATCAGCACTGTGGGGGCGTATTACTCAGCGCGGAGAGTCCGAAACTGGCCCTCTTGTTACAAACTCTGATTTGCAACAGTTTCTAGTGATTACGCAAAACTTTTCTCAAGCCGAATTTGATAGCGTGACGAGTCATTTGTCAGCTATAGAAGAAGAAAACTTAACCTCTCAACAAGTGATGGATTCTATCGATAGTCATCTAAGAGCAATAAGACAGACTTCTCGAGAGCAGCTAGAATCTGATGAGGCAGTGAGCGAGGCTGAGTTGCTGAACGAACTGCGAGATAAGTTCACTAGTTTTAATTGGACTCGTGTTGAAAACAACGAACATCAAGTCACTTGGTCTTCTTCATATGATCAAACGCAGAGTCTAGAAACTGTTGCTACGATGTATGGTCGTGATCCTGATCAGTTTGTCGCGATAGTTACAATACGATTTGCTTCTGAAGTAAGTGATAGCTACACAGTTACGGCATCAAATATGAGATATTACAGCGATAATAGACATGATTCTGGTGCTTCACTTATAGGAAAGACAGGGAACAAAGTAACAGAATGAATATCTTTAAATGAATGATGAATTTAATAAGTTAGATATACAAGTTGATGGTGCTACACTTGCTCGTGTTAGTCCCTTTGCTACTTTGTATTTCAGAGGGGGGTGCCTTCTGGAAAACAGAGAGTTGATAGGGGGTGTGTTTCAGCAGTATTACAAGCGTTTCATAGATCATCTTACTCATTTGAGGCACCCTCATACGGAGAAATGGACATTAATAGAAAAGTCGGAAATTGACTCAATTACCGTTTGGCTAACTGAGCAAAATTTGAATATGGGATATGAGTTGAATTTACAAAGCTCAGATTTAAATTTGGCTCCTGAATACGGAATAGAGGTTCTTTGCTCGGCTCATTGGCAGTATGAAATGGGGCACGTAGATTATATTCGTTGGTGGTATCCTTCAGATGAGACATTGGCCGAAGATGTTCTAGCTACTTGTAATTTGTTAAAACCTCTGCATGGATATGCTGGGTTTGGATTGATAGAATGTTATCGATTTTCATTAGCAAATTCGATTTCTAAAGAAATATATGCACTAGCGAGGCGATTTCCTACCTTGGAAATTGACCGTCCACCGATGCACGTGCCTAGTTTGGAATCTGGTGCTAAGGGGGTTAATTGGCTTACAATACTGTGTGATGACCTTGTTCCTTCTGGGTTGTTAGATGGAATCTCTCAAGATATCACTGTTTATAGTTATAGCGGAGGTCTTGTTCTAAAAGTAGGTGAAGAGATGGTTTTGGAGAGTGAGCCTACGATTTCTTTGGAGACGTACCGTGATCTGTGGCGTAGGTTAGATTCAATTATTGTGAAGATGAATATCTGCTTTTATGAGGAATTGCCAGAGCACTTTTCTCGTGAAGAATCTTTGAAGTGGCTAAGGCGATTTAGCTGACGTTTGTTCAAGATCTTGTTGATCAAGCTCTTAATAAGAAATTTAAAATATCCAATGAATCATACTATCGCTGACACTTCGGACAATAGAAGGTGGAGCGGGCTGAGATGACGATCTTTTTAATCGGTGTTTTGCAGATTCTGCAGGGTTCAGTTTCGCGATCGTAGACGGTGAGTTTTTGTTTGAAGTAGCCTGGATTACCACTTTCGTTGAGGAAGTCGCGGAGGGTGGTGCCACCTTGGGTGATGGCTTCGGTGAGGACTTTTTTTATTTCGGTAGTAAGCTTGCTGAGTCGTAACTTGGAAATTTTTCCTGCTTCGCGTGTAGGGTGGATACCGCTGCGGAAAAGGGCTTCGCAGGCGTAAATATTACCGACACCGACGACGAACTTATTGTTCATGATGAGTTGCTTGATGGTCGTTTTGCGGCCTTTGGCTGATTCACTGAGGTGTTGGGGGTTGAAGTTTTCCGTGAGTGGCTCGGGTCCGAGGTTTGTGAGAAGGTGATGGTTTAGAATGTCACCTTCTGAGGCGTCATGCCAGAGAACGCAGCCGAAGCGGCGGGGATCGTGCAATCGGAGCTCCATGCCTGTGCTGAGTCGCATGATAAAGTGGTCGTGTTTTTTGAGCTCAAGCTCACGTGGGCAAATTCGTAGGCTCCCCGACATACCGAGATGGAGGATGAGGGTTCCTTTTTTACAAGAGACTAAGATGTATTTTGCACGTCGTTCAATGTTCTGGATCGGAAGTTTGATCATTTTCAAAACATCCTCTTCGATAATAGGCCAGCGCATGCGACTTTCTCTCACGATTATATCGCTCACGTGATGGCTCATTAAGTGAGGTCGGACGCCGCGAACGGTTGTTTCTACTTCAGGTAACTCGGGCATGTTGGAAAGTTCTCAGTTTATAAAAATTACAACCCTTTATAATTGTAAAGTGTGATGGGCTTGGATTAGATGACAACCATGAATCGCAATTATATATTGATTCCCTTAGTGGTAGGTGCTTCAGCATTCACTTCCTGCAAGCAGAAATCAACTACCTCTTCATCAAATTCAGATCCCGCCAATGAAACTCTCCTCGAGAAAGTCGAGTCAGTCGTTGAGAGTGTGACATCTTCTAGCTTAAGCGCTGAGGAAAGAGCCGTGAAGCTCGGGTTTGCAGCACGTTTACCGGAGAACATAACAACCTACAGCTCCTTACATAATGGCCGTAAGGCATTTGATCAGTTAATGAAAACGGATATTGGCAGCTTTGTCCTCACGCGTATGGCTGAGGAGGGGGTGACTCTGGATGAGCTAATGACCAATGATGAGGCCGCTCCTCAAATAGCGATGTATAGTGAAGAGTATTTCACCGCTTACGGGCCAGGAGCTGGAGATGACGTCGAGCAGGTGATGCAAGCTTATGAGCGCATTCTTTTTTACTTAGCAAATGTGGGAGTACACTCGGCTGATGTGATGCTTAAGGACGTTGAAAACTTCAATCCTATGCAGCTGCAGGCGATGCTGATGCCTTTGTCCAATGGCCCACTGAAGAATGCTCCGTCAGATTTAATCAATCTATTTGCCAAGTTTAATATGCCGGCGGTTTATCAAGGTGCTAAGGTTTCCAATGCGGAGAGTCGTGAGCTTGTGTTGGCTCAGATGGATCAGGGCATTTCTATATTGAGTCTCAATGAGGACTTTAGCGAACCGATTAAATTCACACGTAACGATGTAGAATTTTCAGGATATAAAATCTCAGGAGAGAAACTGTCGGCAGAGATCAATGCTGAGAAGGTGGAGGATATGAGTCAGGTGTTTGATGTTAAGGACATCACGGCATTCAAGGAGACGCTGGCTAAGAAAAACCTCATCGTCGTTACTGGTGTTGTTGGCGATTACGTACTGATGTTTTTAGGTCAGTCTGAAGAAGACTTGATACTTGTTGATAAACCAAGTGAATCGTTTTGTGCGAGAGCTGAATTAGCAGACCTCGACCCTTATCTAGAAAAAGATCTCCTGAGTGTAAACTTTGCCGATGGCGAAGTGACTGCAGGACTCAGCAGTGTCGAGGTGATCGCGTATCGTTTGATCAATGCAATGACCGACGGTCTAAGACTTGGCTTTGGTGAAGCGAAGTCAATGGGCGACTTGAGAGACGTAGAGGCTCTACTAGAGCATTTGACGGAACAAGGAAAAGCGCTGGTGAATATGTTCTCATCCTCAGATCAATCAGTCGTTTCCTATATTGAAGACGGCGTTAAAGTGGAGTCCTTTGGTGGGTCTAATGTGCCATCAATTGATTTTACAGCTACGCACAAGCTATCGTCTCTTGAAGGAGCTGCTGAAGGTACCGTGCTCTTTGCAAATTGGACGAGTAATGAAGCTTATAATACCAAGGTTAAAGAGTATATTGATACCTTGATGGAGGCTACTTACATGCTGAGCTCTCGGATAGCAGGACTTGCCATTGATGTGCCAGATTTTGCTCAGTTTCAAGGTGGTCAGATGATGTTTGATCAGATGATACGTAAAGATCTCGTCGAGCTTTCAGACGCACTACGCGGTGATATGAGTGAAGGTGTGGGCGCGGAGGGAGCATTCATCATTGATCTAAACGGCAAGCTTCCTAGAGTTCCTGGACTACCTGACCAAATAATCGAAGAGGGTAAAATGCCACGTGTAGCATTCGTCAGTACGGTTGCGGACCGCAGCAAACTTCAGTCAGCTTGGAAGCGTACTAATGTCGTTATCGAGAATTTACTGAGCACCGCAACGAAGATGACAGGTAAGAATATCCCTATGCAGGTGCCAATGAGTAGTGAGAAAGATGGGCTGAAAACTTGGTTTGTTCCTATTCCGTTTCAGAATGACGACTTTGTACCATCGGTATCGGTCAGTGATGAACTGTTCTTCGTTTCTACTTCAAAATTGTATTCAGAGAGCTTAACGGAGCGCGTGCAAGCAGGCGGTGGTGAATCTCGTAAAGGTGCCTATATGCACGTGGATTTCAACTTACTGAACCAGTACATCGGTGATTTGTTTGTCATGGTGGAGAAAAATGCTGACGAGCTTATGCCCTCTGACAGTGCACGCGAAGATTTCATAGCGAATAAAGAGATGATTCAAGAGCTGCTCAAAGCTCTAGAGACCATGCAGGGTATGACCTACCACATTCGCCAAGACGACGGGCAAACTCGTGTTTCTTTGCATCTCAGCGCGGAGTAATTCACGATTGATCGTGATATTGTCAGATAGGCTTGGTTTTCCAATCAGCCTAGCGTAATATTTACAGCGTCTGGTTCATCACTGATGAGCTAGGCGCTGTTTTACTTATTTGATCTCATGACTATTTTATCTTCTCCAAAAAGTGTCTTATTTGTCTGCACGGGCAACACTTGCCGTAGTCCAATGGCTGAGGGCCTTCTCAAGTCAGCACTCAGCGAAAAAGGGCTCGATACACAATCGGTCCAAGTAGCCTCCGCAGGAGTGGCAGCCTCTCCAGGTCAGCCGGCTAGTCTGGAGACGCGCAATATTCTACAGGCAAAGAAAGCAGAACTCATTAACTTCTCAAGTCGCCAAGTAGATCAAGATATTTTGAGTAATGTGGACCTAGTCATCGCCATGACAGAGTCTCACGCCAGCGTGGTGAAGCATTATTTTCCAGAGGTTCAAGTAAACTTGATCTGTGACTTCATCGCAGCCGAGGAGGGGCTAGCGGGAGAGGACTTGCCTGACCCATATGGCATGAGCCGCGCTGCTTATGAGGAAGTTGCAGAGGTGATAGAGCTAGCTCTACCTGGGATTATGGCGGAGTTAGGAAAGTAGGTCTTATGAGGTCGTCTATCAGTATTGGTGACGTCGTTCAGCATTTTATGATCGATGGTGAGCTTCTTCACGCAGAAGAGAATGCTACGGGATTAATTAACACCACTTTTATTGCCAGTTTTCTAGGAACCGACGGCAGCCCAAGGCGCTATGTATTCCAGCGCATCAACGACCACGTTTTTCCTGATCCTATAGCTGTCATGCGCAACGTCAAACTGGTCACAGATCACATCAACAGCGAGTTGAGCGTTGCTAAAGATCAGCGGACACTTCGGCTTGTTCCTACTAAAAGCGGAAGCTATTACAATGTTGCTGATGATGGTGGTGTGTGGAGAGCCTATCATTTTATTGAAGGCTGTAGAACCTACGATGTTGTTGAAAATATACACCAAGCTTACCAAGCCGCATACGCCTTTGGACAATTTCAAAACAAGGTAAGTACTATTTCTCCAGAGAAGGTGGTGGAAACGATTCCTAATTTCCACAATACACCGAAGCGTTACGCTAGGCTTCTGGAGGTAGCAGCGGCTGATTCGTTAGGCCGGCTGACGGAAGTCGCAAGAGAACTAGATTTTATTAAATCACGAGCGGGAGAGTTATCGAAATTGATAGATCTCCGCGATGCGGGAGATATTCCTGTTAGGGTTACGCACAACGATACCAAGTTTAACAACGTGATGCTCGCTGAAGTCAATGATGAGGCCGTTTGCGTGATTGATCTAGACACCGTGATGCCGGGTCTGTCTCTTTACGACTTCGGAGATCTGGTACGCACTGCCGTTAATCCAGCGCTTGAGGGGAGCGATGAGCTATCGGCGGTTGCCGTGAGAATGCCTATTTTTCAAGCGTTGGTAGATGGTTATCTCACTGCCTGTACCTGCCTTAATCAGGCCGAGATCGATCACCTCGCATGCGCGGGGAAACTCATCACTCTTGAACTCGCCATACGTTTCCTCACTGATTATTTAGAAGGCGATATCTACTTTAAAACCGAGCACCTTTACCATAACCTTCAGCGTACTAGAATACAGCTGAAGCTTGTCGAAAAATTAGAGGAGCAAGAATCCGATATGGTTGAGTATGTGAAAGGGTGGGAAAGAAAAACTCCCTTGCTTCGTTAGGAAGACTTTCAGTGAAATATCAGGAGTTGGTAACTGTGTCATCTTATCGACAAATCTTGACTGCACTTTGTGGTAGGTTATTTATGACATGTTATAAATTTTAATTGATATGTATATGAATCATTTTTTTACCATTCCGCTATTAAGTTTAGGAGCTTCTATAATGACGCTTACACCATTACGGGCTCAAACCACTCAGTTTGATACTGTCATAGAAGGCGACCTAGAGGTACAAGTTGACGCCAACGGTGAAAAAGGTGATTTATCAGTAGATAGTAGCACTGAACTCTCCAAAGCCCCGTACGTGTGGACAAATAGCATGGCTGCTCATAACCTAAGTGTGGCAGAGCATTATGGACCTGTAAGAATAGGGCCAAGACTTCATGTGGTGAATATGAAGTTCAAAAAACAGGCAACTTCGACTGAAGACTACTTTCTCGATATCCCACTTGGTTATTGGGGTTACCTTTCTGCTGCAAGTGTAACTGCAACTATACAAGTGAATGAATCAACCTATGAAATGGCTCAGTGGGAGCTTGCTGGCTCTAGGCATCGAACCATTAAAGCTCTGAGACATCAGGCATATGGTGATGGTAAATATTTATCACTCAAAGGTACGATGCACCATGGCAGCATGCACCTCTATCTTGACTGTCACAAACCCACAGGTGTAAATGCAAATTATACGATACATGTTGAAATTGAGGCTATGTCAGAAGAAAGATGGGGAAGTAGTAACGAGGTGTTTAAGCCAGATAACTTGTTGTCTAATGTAAATCTTAATAATGGAAATTCTTTTGAACCTATTGAAATTATTGAGTCAACGGTTTACGAAAAAAAAGAGACTTTTGAATTGCAATTAGGCTTACTAGATAAAGCAATTAAAACCTGGAACGGTACACTTCTCAACTTAAATGGTGACGTTGTCGTAGAAGGGGATATGACGCTAGCAGCGCCCCAAGGTGATATCTCGATGGGGATCTTTGGTGAGTAAGGTGTCGAATCATCATCTGCTCTCTACTTAAAATTAAAAACAGCTCTTTTTATGAAGCTATCAATTTTTGCGGCCTTTTTCCAGTCGCGTATATCCGAAAAGAGTCACCATTTACCTAATCCTCTTTGGCAGAGTACGGCGGCTTTAACAACGGCAGCTATGCTGCTGGTGACATTTTACCCTTTGTATGCGGAGGCGCAGAACGCTGTAACCGCATCGAACATTATTCCTTCATGGTGGGAGAGTCGTGATGTGATCAATAACGAGTCTGAAGAACTTAATCAGGCTGTTGCAAATACTGGTCAGCTGAGCTGGGTAGCTACGCAGGCGCATGTGGAATTAGCATCTGTTTTACCAGTGGAGTCAGGCTTTGAAGATCGTTTGTTGTTGAGTTCACTTTTTGACGAAGCACAAATGCCTTATGAGGCTGGTTACGAAGATTGGAAAAAAAAGCAATACTCTGCGATTAATATCGGACAGCTCAAAGCAGTCGCCCTGCAGTTTTATAAAGAGCTTAATCTTATTAGCTCAGATTGGGTAAAACAGAATCTTGAAACCAATGGCCTTGCTTTAGGGGAAACATTTTACCAAGTAGCTGCCGATGACAATTACGCGGCAGGCTACTATCCATGGAATCCCGCTACACCTTTAGAGACGAATAGTGGTATAGCTAACCTCGGGCAGCTCAAAAATATTTTTGCTCTTCGCTTCAATGATGATGCTGTCATGGAGGTAGAGAGTGACGGCCTCTCAGATCTTTATGAACTAGCTCTCCTCAAGTATCACCCTGAGTTCCAAGCCGGTGGGGTATATGCTGATGTCAGCGAAATTGCACAAATTTTTTGGGAAGCGGGAGATATCGCTATCACAGTTCAGGATACGGAAGGGAATATCATCTCAGGAGCTAGCAGCGCACAGATTACAGTGCCGTTCCAGGGATTAGCATCTAGCAGAGCATCAGTGGCCTCGCTTCTCTCAGAGCACGAGGCGATTGGATCAGTCGGTGGTTCGTTCTCTGCAGGTGGAGATGGGTCAGCAAATTACTCAATTCCTATCGACATAGCTAAAGGCACCTCTGGGATGGAACCCAGTATCGCTATTGGCTACAGCAGTACAGGAGGAAATGGCGCATTGGGCGTTGGTTTTGATTTATCGGGTTTCCAGAGGATTACTCGTGGAGCTACGAGCCGGGCGAAGGAAGGAACCATAGGTATTGACCCGGTTGATTTTGATGGAAATGACCGTTTTTTCTTCGACGGGGAGCTTCTTATTGCTGTCGAAAATGCGGCTGGTGCAGTCGCTGTAGAGAACGATTATGGAAAGCACGGTACTATTTACCGTACGGAGTCCGACTCTTTTGCTCGAATCATCTCTTGGGGTGAGTTAGGTGGGTCTAATGGTGGTCCTGCGTTTTGGACAGCAGAAACTAAAGCTGGTCTCCGCATTGAGATGGGCAACTGTAATACTTCCTGCATCTACCAGCCAGGATCGAAAGGTGCTTTGGTCTGGAATGTCAACAAAGTATCGGACAATGTAGGGAACTACTACCAAGTCATTTATGATACATCAGCACCTGCCGGAGCAGTTGGCTATCGACCTTCAGCGGTGATTTACACGGGGAACAAGACCGTCAGCCCTGCATTAGTTCCTTATAATCGTGTGAACTTTATCTGGGAAGATCGCACCGATATCGCTACAGGTGTGATCAATGGTGTTAAGGTTTGTAACGATAAACGACTTCAGAGCATTGAGGTAGAGAGTTCAGGCTCTCTTCTGCATAGTTATGAGATGACCTATGATTATAGCCCGCAGACAAGGCGTTCACGCCTCATGCAGCTTCAGAAGCATTACCCAAATGTGACTTCTTTACCTCCAACAGTATTTAATTGGGAAACACATCTAGATACGGTTATTCCTGAAGAAACATCTGATGATTTTACCGTAGCAAATGGTCGTCAGCGTTGGTATCAGAGTTTAGAAGATAAATTTAATTATCCAACACACATAACCTCTGATGGGAAAACTGAATACACGAAGCTCATGGATATGAATGGTGACGGGTTGGTAGATCGAGTTACTGATGTTGATCCAGCGAAGGAGCACTTGTCTTCACAAAACCGTTCTTTTGAAGATTACGGGGTATGGGTTTCACTCAATACAGGCTCAGGATTTGTTGATGCTACCAAGTGGTTTGCTGCTCCCATAACGGAGAATTATGGATCAGGGGTTAGACGATATATCGCTTCGGTCATTAATTATCCTACATTTAATAATTATAGTGGTTTTTATGATGTGAATGGCGATGGATTGCCAGATAGAGTCCAGTTTTTTGATTTTGAAGATGCCTCAGTACCAGAAAAAAATATTTCTTATAATTCTTCAACGAATAGCCTGCAGTATTCTGAAATAGTGATACTAAGCGTTAGAGGGACAGGTATTTCTACTATAGAATATCACGATATTGGTTTAAATGGTTTGGCGTCTGAGGAACCTTCATTGTCAGGTGTTAACGTTGCTCTAAATACAGGGAGCGGTTTCACCGAAATGAAAAAGTGGAAAGACGTTTCTGATGTAGAGCCAAACCAATCTCTTATCCAATGGACATCCAGCAATCAAGACTACTCCGCTTTCATTGACATGAATGCAGATGGTATTCCAGATCGCGTCGACCATAAAAATTACGAAACTAATGAATTAGGCTTATGGGTCTCATTAGGTCTCGGTTATTACGATGAGAATCTTCAAGCAGGATATCTTCCTGCAAAGAAATGGTATTCCTCTGCACGATCAGAGCAGAATTACATCACATGGACATTGGATAGCGGGAAAAATATTGTAAGTAGTCTGATGGATATCAACTCTGATGGCATTCTTGATAGAGTGGAGCACCGTAGTTTTGATTCGGAAGATCCTGACTATGGCTTTGGTCTTTTCGTGTCATTAGGTAGAGGCGAATACGACGAAGCGAGTGAATCTGGGTTTTATCCAAGAGAGCGATGGGCTTTCTCCGACAAGGATAAACAGAACTATATTCAATGGAATAAATATAGCCGGTTTATGGATGTAAATGGTGACGGCCTTCCAGACCGGGTTCATGACTACGATTACGAATCTGATGAACGAGGTGTTTGGATTCAACTTAATAAAGGTTCTGTATCAGATGGTTCTGCATTTTATCCCATGGAGCGTTGGCTAGAAACAACCAAAGATAGTCATTCACATTTTACAGATACAGTTGATTACAGCACAAAGGGTGCTTATTTAGATATGAATGGTGATGGACTGCCTGATCGAGTTCAATACATTAATAATTCAACCTATGACAAGGGGCTCTATGTTGCCATTAACAAAGGCTTTGTAGCGGATGGTGCCGGCTTTGAAGGTTTCGAATTATGGTATCTTGATTCGCATGATACGTCTCGAAACTATTTTACGGATGCAGGGCTGAATTCTCAAAACGCCATCCTTCAAGACATGAATGCTGATGGCTTACCAGATCGTGTGACGGATAGAAGTCCTTACGATGAAGATAAAGGTCTTTACGTAGCTCTAAATAATAAAGCTGGCTTTGACCCTTCTACATGCTGGATATATCGGTACGCTGGTACTGCTAACAGCGAAAAGCAGCACAAACCACTATGGCAAGAAAGTGGAGACTATTACTCCACTTTTCTCGATATCAATGGCGACGGCTTCCCTGATCGCCTCGATCATTATAACTACGATACCACTCTAGAAGATCACCTATATTTCACCGAAAACGGAACAACCATCTCTGACAACGACCGTAAAGGCCTCTGGGTCTCCCTCAACACCGGGAAGGGCTTCATCGGCGGGGGAGTCAACGATGACGAAGCGAACCCGCCCACGCTCGCTACTTCCGAGATGATTCACTCCATCACCGATGGTCTCAATGCCGAGATCCGTGTCGAGTACAAGCGAATGAATGACCCGTCACTAGACGATTATGGACGCCAGATTTACACCAAGGGCACACCTACCGCTGCTGAGCTAGCTGCCGAACAGCAGGCCCGCATTATCCGCGCACCTGGCTCCACCTGGGCAGTTTCACGTTATGCCGAGCAGGATGGGCAAGGCGACTTCCGCTGGACGCGTAACTACTACGGCGGTAGAAAAATAGATCAGAAAAATGAGGTCGATCTCGGCTTCCAGTGGGTAGAAACCTTTGACGAATCCCGCCAGACAGGCTCCATCACCATCGCTTCCCAGGAGTTCCCGTATCAGGGTAATCCCATCGAAAGTATTTCCTACCTCAAGGACGGCGCAGAAAACGTTGTCCTCAGTCGCGATGTCAGCAGCTACGGCGTCAAGTATTTCCCCTATGATGGCACTGAGAACCGTTACATCGGCGGCAAGATCCGCTTCCTCTACAGCGATACCTCTACCTCAGAAACCTACAGCTATGACACCTCCGCAGACAGCCCTGCACGAGCTCCAGTATCCACACTAGCCAGCACCGTCTTAGCGGGTCGCACCTTCACTGGAAGATTCCTCCACTCGTCCACCGTTTCTAATAGCGCATCAGATACCAACCAAGAAATCTACACCCCCACAGGCGATCTCGTTTACTCAGAAACATCCACCAGCGAGGGCGGCTATACCACCACGATATCGAACACCTACGAGGACGCTTACACCACGTCCGCTACAGGCTTCGATCCCACAGATCCTAACCTTACCTACCCAGTAGACAGCAGCCTCCTTTTCGGAAAATGGATCCTTGGCCGTCTCTCAGCGGCCACTACCACCTCCAGTCGCGCCACCACCTCCATCGGTAGCGATACCATCACGAAAAAGAGCGCCTTCACCTACTACACCGCAGCCGATGGCGCCCCGCACCTCGTCGGAATGCTGAAAACTCAAATCGCCGAACCAGATCACGCCCTTGCCCTCGTCCAGCTGACGAAATATGACGCCTTTGGAAACACCGTAGAGGCTCACTCATATCCTGTCGGAAACCCCACCCAGGCCCGCTGGGTTAAAACGACCTATGATTCCAGCGGCCGTTTCCCTATCAGCACAGAGAATCAGCTTGGTCATACTTCCTCCAGCACCTTTGATGAGAAACGATCACTCATCCTCTCGTCTACTGATGCGAACAATCTCACCGTTTCCTATCTCTATGATTCCTACGGCACCAAGCTACTCACCCAGAACCCCGATGGAACCCAGTCCGCTGAGATTACTGCCCGCCTCACTACCGATGGCAGCTCCGTCAGCATTCAAGGCGTCAGTGGTCTCGTGCACAAGCGCGTCGCTCAGTCTAGTGGCTCACCCGCAGCCACTGTTTATCTGGATGCCCAAGGTCGTGCTCTCCTCACCGAGAGTGTTTCCTTCGATGGCAGCCCCGTCTACTCCCGCACGAATTACGATGCTCTAGGTAGAAAAACTCAGTCGTCCGCGCCCTTCTTCGCTGGTGACACACCACTCTGGACTACCGTGGAGTATGATGCCGCCCACCGCCCATGGTGTACCGTCGCACCCGATGGCTCAGAACAGAAGGTCTACCACAATGGCTACATCTCCACTGTCTATAATGCCAAAGACAATAACATTGCCACAGGGCAGAAACAAATCCGCATTGAGGATCATAACGGCCGCCTTATCGAAACAATCGATAACATCGACGGTAGCACGAATTTCTACCACAGTGTCGATGGCAAGCTCCTCAAGACCACCGCCCCCGGAGGCCACGTCATCGAGACGGCCTTCGATATCTTTGGCTCGAAAACATGGATGCGCGATAGCGATACAGGCGAGGAAACCACCACCTACAACGCCTTTGGCGATCCTCTCACCTCCACAGATGCCATGGGGAATACCACTACTATCAGCTATGATACTGCAGGTAGGGCTTATCAAAGCGTCAGTTACCGTGGCTCCGTCCATGAATCCACGACCATCACCACTTATGACACCGCAGCAGGTGCTGGTTTAGGAAAAGTCCACACCACCACCATCACATGGCACGAGGATGGTTCATCGCAGCTCACCACGGCTACTTATGATAAGTATGGTCGCTCCATTCGCACCGATGAAACACGCACCCTTTACGACTCCGTACAAGACAGCCTAGTCACCGAGAATTTCACCGTTTCATCCACCTACGATGATCTCGGCAGGGCACGCACCTCGACCAATGCTGGAGGACTCACTCTGATCAATCTCTACAACGAAAACGGCTTCGCCTCAGGTATTCAGGATTATAGCGATGGTAGCCTCTATTGGGAGCCAATCAGCTATGATGCCAGCGGCAGACTCCTCACCGAACGCCTTGGCAATGGTGTGATGAATACCAAGACGTATAATCAAAACAACGGCACCGTCACCGACATTACTGCAAGCAAAGGAGGCATCGATCTAATGAGTCTCAGTTATCAGTGGGACACCATCGGAAACCTCCTTCAGCGCAGTGATAACCTCAAGTCCCTCACGGAAACATTTACTTATGATGATCTTAACCGCTTGAAGGAATCCACCGTCGGTACAGAAACTCACGATGTGAATTACGATGCTGGAGGCAATATCACCAGCCGTTCAGACCGTGGTACCTACATCTATCACGCCGATCGCGTGCACCAGTTGACCGAGCTTGAGAGTGTCGACCCGAATGATGACCGCGAGTACGTCTATGATGCTCTTGGAAACCTAGTTTTAGAGAATCGCAATGGTTTAGCCTATCGTACGATTAATTGGGGGGCGCATGGCAAAATTAGTTCCATGCACCAGCATAAGCTCAATACTGTGGAATCCACCGCGCAGGAGGCTCTCTACGGAGCCGCCACCACCGAGGTGAGCTTTGACTACGGGGCTGGCATCGATCGTATACGCAAGGTGATGCAGCGCAGCGCAGCGGGTTCATTGACTAACGTCGTCACCACCTCCTACGCAGGCAGCTACGAGCGTATTACTCATCAGGAACCCGATGCTAATGCAGCGGGCGTTATCGCTACGACCAAGACCGAGCACCGTCACAGTATCGGTGGTTTCCTCGTGAAGACACTCACCGAGTATGCCTCCTCACTCGGCCAGTATGCAGAGAAGAAGGTTTATCAGCTGCAGGATCACCTTGGCAGTATTTCCGCCCTGACAGATTCCAGCGGCAACATCCTCATCACCAATGCCGTGAAGCAGGAGTTCAGCTACGACAGCTGGGGACAACGCCGTGATGCCCAGACATGGCTTGCCTACAGCGACAGCGGTGGTAAAGCCCGCACCTCCACCGATACGAATCGTGGCTACACCGGTCACGAAATGCTCGACGAGCTAGGCCTCGTCCACATGAACGGCAGGATCTACGATGGCGAAATAGGAAGATTCCTCAGTGCCGATCCCAACATCCAAGCCCCCGAGAACAGCCAGAACTACAATCGCTACGCCTACGTTCTTAATAATCCGCTCAGTTACACTGACCCAAGCGGGTATTTCTTTGATAAGATAGGCAAGTTCTTCAAAAAAGCATTTAAGAGCTTAGTCAAAGTTTTCAAGAAGATAGGGAAGTGGATTAAGGAGAACTGGAAGACGATAGTCATAATCGCCTTTGCCTTTGTAGCTGCCTTTGCTTTTGTTGCACTTCCTGGTATAGGAGGAACTCTAACCATAGGAGGTATCCAGGCAGGCACAGCATTTGGAACTGCTGCTGGCTTTGGCGCCGTCGCAGGTGGGGCAATTGTTGGAGGGCTTACAGGTGCATTCAATGCAGCTATTAATGGGGGTGACCTCGGAGATATTCTCAAGGGAGCTGTTATAGGAGCACTGCAAGGTGCGGCTACAGCATATGTAGGCGGATCACTTGGCTTTAAAGGTGAAACATCATTTGGAGACTTGTTTACCGCTCAAGGGGCTAAATTAATCGCAGCCCATGGAGTGATAGGGGGTACTGCTAATGTAGCAATGGGAAGCAAATTCAAAGACGGCTTCTTATCTGCCGCAGCTGGAAAGATAGCGGCTATCAGTGGTGTCACAGATAAAATAGCAGGTGGATTTGAAAAAAGCGGGGCAAGCGACATTATTTCAAGGACACTCGCTGCAGGGGTGATAGGGGGAACAGTAGCAGAGCTTTCAGGCGGTAAATTTGCCAATGGAGCATGGACTTCGGCGTTCCAGCATTTGTTGAATGATGAAGCCACGGGATACTTTGTTCGAAAGAAACTTATGCAAGTTCATATTCAAGAGTGTAAGAGTTCATGTGTTCCAGCTTCGTTAAAGAATATGTTAAATTTGGTGGATGGGGGGGATTATGCTGAAGCTGATATCAGAGCTGCAATTGAAGTTGCTTATGGAGGCGGTGAACGTGATTGGGAGGGTCGTCCTAGGGTTCATTTACATACAGAAGTTGTAGATGTATTAAATACATTAAATAAAAATATAAATATAAAGTTTGTGATGAAAACAGAGTATACTGGCGAGCCCAAATTTATTCTAACGTTGATGAAACAAGGAGTACCATTATTAATAAGCATGGACTTGCGCAATGGTGGCGGGCATGCTCTCATTGCGCATGGTGTTAGTAAAAGTGGAGAAATTAATACATATGACCCTGCATACAAAGTAGCGCAGTCTTACAAAAAAATATCATTAGCGAGACCTAGGAGCGCAATTTACCCAGTCAAAAAATGATAATAATGATAAAAATTTTAATATTTGTAATGTTTTTTAATAAAGCCCTTTCTCAGTCTTCGTTGAAAGAGAATGTTGACCCACTATTTGATGACAGGCGTTTATCTATCCAAGTAATAGATGGTAGTTTTATTGAAGCTGCTGGAGTTGATTTTTATAAAATTACATCTCACTATGGGAGAAACCCGCAAAACCTTCTATTTCATGATGGTGATGGGCTAGATGCATTTCTTACATCATCGAAAAAAGATGCTTTAGTCAGTAAAATATGGGCTTCAAATCTAAAAAAGGATAATGAGTTTCCCTTGTTAAGAGAAGTGTCAAAATTTATTTATCAAGAAGATATTTTTTTCCTACACAAAGAAAATTTGAGTAACAGGAAGCTTTTAATGTTTCTAGAGAGCTATTACAGGCTCCCTGAGAATAAATATAATATAATAAAATATATCGATTTGTTTTTCAGTGAATTAAACGAAGATATTTATGAAAATACTATTAATCTATATTACTTGGATAGATTCGGGAACTTGCTCGAATTTATTTATTTGTTTGAACGCGATAATTTAGAGGTGCTATTGAGCTTCTCTTTGGTCAGACATCAAATATGTTTTATACCTTGAAAGAAATACAGAAATACATGACGGGCATTCAGTGGTTGTCATTTTATAGTATTTCCTTCAATGCCTTACAAAAGGCACAAAAGGCAAAAGGGGTCAAAAAGGGGTCAAAAAGGGGTCAAAAAGGGGTCAAAAAGGGGTCAAAAAGGGGTCAAAAAGGGGTCAAAAAGCAAAAAGGGGTCAGGCATACATTTGAATCATTTTGTTTGACATGGATGAGGTGATTGATTAATTGCTAGATATGCCGAGGCAAGCTAGGGTTGAATATAAAGAGGCTATCTACCATGTGATGGCACGGGGTAATCGTTTGGATAAGATAGTGCGCACAGAGGAGGATAAAGAGGTATTTGAGCAAACATTAGAAGAGGTTGTCGGTAAAACGGGCTGGGTGCTTTATGCGTATACTTTGATGGGCAATCATTATCATTTAGTTTTTAAGACGCCTGAAGCAAACTTGGTGGAGGGGATGACTTGGTTTCAGAGCACGGTGACGAAGCGGCATAATGCTCGTAATCGTTTGAGAGGGCATTTATTTAGTGGTCGGTATAAGGCTGTGCTTGTTGAGGAAGGGGAGTATCTGAGCACGTTGATCCATTACGTGCACTTAAATGCGGTGCGCGCTAAGCTGATTAAGCCTGAGGATGGGATAGAAAATTATGTATGGAGTAGTTTAGTGGATTATGTGAAACCAGTATCGAAGAGGAGAGACTGGATTGCTGTTGGTAGAGGTTTAGCGCACTTAGGGTATGATGATAAGGCGGCAGGGCGGAGGTCATTTCTAAAAGATACTGAAGGGTTGATAGATCGAAGCCGATTAAAGAGGGCGGGTGTGGTCGCGATAAAAGGAGCTAATAAGCAGGTGACGCTGGAGAGAGGCTGGTGCTTTGGTAGCGAGGCATTTCGAGAGAAAATGATAGGGCTACTAGAAGAGGCAATGCCTGATATAGGAACAAAAAAGAAGAAGGCAAATGGCTACAGTGGCATACAGGTGAATGATCATGGGGAGAATGCAGCTAGGCAATATCTTGCTGAATCGCTCAGAGTGTTAGGCTTAAGTGATCAGGAACTCATGTCATTGAAAAAGACGGACTGGCGTAAAGCAATGATAGTCAGAGTGATAAGGAGGAATACGTCGGTGAAGCTTGATTGGGTATGCGAGAATTTAAATATGGGAGCGAGGAATAGTGTGGGTAGAGCGGAGCAGCTATTGAAAAAAAGCTTGAAGAGTAATAAGGAGATAAAGAAGAAGTGGGAAATATTTGATGAGATGATGCGAATGTATGCCTGACCCCTTTTCTGCAAATATAGTTTTATAAATGAATATAAGAAACTACTTATTGCTGGAGTTGTAGTCAAAGACAAAACTTATGAGTATTTTTTGCCTTTTCGAATGTCTGGAGTACCTTTTAGCTATGTTGGTCCAGAATTAGAGACTAAGAGTCCTTATGCGAATAAAGGGCTTCTCTGGCAAAAAAATTAACATTATGAAAATATTATCTATACTATTATTTGTGATTTCATACACATCAATTTGTGCAAGTGATAAATTGTTAACACAGGGAGAGACTAAGATTGGCAATTTTATTATTCAAATAGGCTCATTTGAAGGTACTGAAACAGTTAAAGTATTTCGTAATACCACACTGCTTGTAGTTTATCAGATGGGTTCAAATGATAAATTTTCAATAAGTATAACACCTGTCGGAAATTGTTTTACGTCAATTGATCAATTGGATGATGGCCATCTAAGTATTGGTATTTCTCATAAACTGGAGCCCGATAGATTAAAATTAATAAGAAAAGCTAGATTTAAATATTACATAAAAGGAATAGAAGTCGACAACCTAAATCCTGCTCTACCTCCTTTGCCTCCCTTATAGAAATGAGCGATATGAAAGGCGGTAGTCCGAATGGCACTACCCCAATCGCATTTTCTGTGACTTGCCTCGTGGGCGATTTGCTCAAAAGCGTGCTTTTTTTTGTTAGAAATTGATTGCTTCTAGGTCGTCGTTTAACCGCTCTGGTTTGTTCACAAAAATACATGACGGGCATTCAGTGGTTGTTATTTTATAGTATTTTCTTCAATGCCTTATAAATATAGGTTTTTTAATAAACGGCTGTTAATTTTTGTCTCTTTTCTTGGGGCGTGTTTATCTGAAACGCTGTGATAAACGCGGAAATCTCATCAAGGAACAGTATAGAAATGGTGCATACAGCAGAAAGACTTATGACGAGACCAAGGGCTTCCTCTTAGAAATTAATGATGGTACCACGGAGAGAGCCTCTGATTTACAGCACCTCCAGTTCAGCTGGGACAATATCGAAAAGGAGGCACGAAAAGACGTACCATTCGGGTCATTCGTGAATGGTGCTTTCTTAATCTGATTTCTGAGGCTTGCCTTGTAGGCGATTGACTCAAAAAGCGGATCCATCAAGAGGGGAGCAGAAATTAGTTAGCGAGCAGTTGAGCGATTCCCAACCCAGTAAGCACTTCAAGGTCAACAAACTCTACCTCTCTTCCTCATGTGTGGTACGCTCGCCTACAACATCTTACGTGTCATTGACTCCCACCTTATGGGGTGCGTGGAGGGATGGCCACTCTGTTACCGAAAAGAGGGCTGCACCAAACTAAAAGACGCGTGGGCAGCATCATTCGAGACTTCATCTTCGTGCCTCAAAGGTCGTCACTCATGCTGGCAGAACTGTCATCAAGCTAGTCTCTGGCTGGTCATGGACGGACATCCTCCTTAAAGTCGCTAAAAACCTCCAACTCATCTCGAAGATAAGAAAATCCCTAGGTGAGGTGCGTCCTAAAATAGCATAAATGAGCCCAAATTAGGTGATATTCATCGCTTGTGCTCAATATGAAGGAGTCTACGCTCCATAAACAAGCAAGTTAGTGACCAATGTTACCTCAAACCTTATGCTTACCCACCTTCTGGAACATTTACTTCACGGATTCAGGGTAGGGAATTCAATTCGGCCATGTAAACTAGGAATGAAAAACTATATGTTCTTTGGTAGTCTGGCCGCAGGAAATAACAAGGCAGTGCTCTACACATTGATAGAGTACTGCAAATCATCAGGGTTGAACCCAAGAGAGTATCTAGAATACGACCTAGAGAATTATGCAGATATGACAGCAGAGCAACTTACACCTTATAGGATAGCTCAAGAGTGGAATACAGATATAAAATTTGCCTATTCCATATTAAAGATCCTTATCGTTAATCGGTAATCAACAAGCCCAATCGAGAGGATTCTCGTTTGGGCTTATTTTTGATCGTTAGTGCCGTTAAAGAGATGGTCCTTCCTTAATTATAGGGTAAGCCATTAGCCTACCAAAGATTTTTTTATCGTCGTCCTCTAGGCCCGAGTCACGGAGAGAGATATTGACGCTCTCAATTTCATTATTACCGCTTGTTATTTCTACGGCTGAATCAAGAGGCTCCTCGGTCAGCGGTATTTCAAACCAATTAACTAAATCTGATGAGTACTGAAACATTTGTACAGTATCGTTAGTTGATTCAACGCGGCGATTAAAACTAAAGTTGACGTCGCTTCCTGAGCTAACCATCTCGGGGAGGATATTGACGCCAGGATCTTCAGGGTCTCCATCGAGAATGTACTCTAAGAGATTCGTTGTCCCATCGGAGTCGTCATCAAAATACCAATGACTCGTTTCTAGGATGCCGAAGGATGATGCCCATGCTTCATATTCAATAGCGCCATAGGCATTGTAGAGTGTCGCGGCTCCATAGCTACTTAGGGCGGTTGAATAGACTCGCACTTCATCAATGACGCCGTAAAACCCGGAAGTTCCATCTGGATTATTACCGAGGGCGATCTCTGTGATAGTGTCGAGTTCGAAAGTCATCCCGCTTGCGGTTTGGAGGAGTTCCCCATTGTGATAGATACTCATTTCGCCCGTATTAGCGTTTTTGGTAAAGATCCAGTGATTCCATCCTCCCGAATATGTAGCCGGTGGTGAAGTGGTAGTGACTCGGTTGATCGCTCCATCCGTATTTCCTGCATCCCAGAACACGGTATCATTCGTCCATGGCAGATGGATATTGAGCGCGCGATTACCATCAATATCATATGCTTGAAGCGCAGTAGTGCGATTAGAGAGTTCAGAATCTCCATTGACCCACATTGAGATCGTTATTTCTTCATTTAAGCGGGATTCGTTGAAGGCAGAAGCTGGGAGCACGGTGGTAGTGCTAGCTCCGGAGTAGCGCATGCCACCTCCAAGGAAACCATCGGTCCACTCACCAGTTGCATTGGTTGCGGTGTGTAGTCCTGAAGCGCTATCTGCTACTGTATAACCAGCAGCTTCTTCGAACTTCCATTCCGCTTCGAGTCCGTATTCGAGAGGATTATTGACGCTTAACTCTACAGTTCTTGTCCCGTTGTTTGAAAACTCATCTCTTGCTCTAGCATTAAAAGTGTACTCAGTAGCCGCCGTTTCATTGGGGGTTCCACTAAGGATGTAGGTGCCAGGATTATTGGCATCTTCTGCGATACTGAGCCAAGCAGGGTTCTGGCCATAGAACCAGACAGCAGTGATCTCGTCACCTTCTGGATCCCAAAAGTCTACCCCTTCAACTAGTTCATGGGAGTACGGTTCTCCAACAATAGCATCTGGTAAGACCGTGTAGGCACGTGCCCAGTTGGGAGTATTTGGAGATTCAAATTCCGCTAGATGATCATCCATTCCTTGTAAGAGTGGGACTACCCATCCGTGAAGAGAGGTAACTGCTCTATTAAAGGAACCATCCCATGTCATAGCTCCACCTGCTTGCATCGCCTCTAAGTTCCATGCGTTAAAGTCAGCTTGTTCCCACGCTTGATTTGGGCCGTATTTCCATGCTGTGGTGGAAAGCTTCGAGTGATAGTTTCCTACAATTAGGTCATCCCACGTTTTACTATCAGTGTCATCTTTAAAAACATTGCCACCAGTCTCCGTCATACGAGCTATATAATTGTAATTACTGTTAAATTGTGTCCCTGTCTTACTGCCATGGTCGTTATTGCCTCCGAAAGCATGCCCAAAGGTAAAGTCTTCAAACTGTACTGCTTGGGCGTATGGATAAGAAAAGTATCTGAAATTGCTGCGACTGTTATTGAATGCAAGGGCGATTTCTGGATTCCCTGCATGAACTGCATTTGCATACGCTTGGAATAGACGTTGATCTTCGATGAGACCATTAGTAGCGTTGTCGCCATTACCTGTCAGTGTATTTGCAGCGTCAAAGATCCAGTTATCGATGAGATAAGCATAACGCATAGCATAATCTTTAAGAAAATATTCAGCGTAGCAGAATAGATACTTTCTGTTCGGGAATCTCTCTGTGCCATCGTCATTATAAGCTACCTCATATTCCCCAGATGCTGCATTCCAGATTCCAGTGTGGAAGGGTTGGCTATTAATGAAAGCTTGAACCTCTGAATTTGTATCGCAGTAATCAAACCAGCGTTGAGACACTATTGAAAGTAATGTGTCTGCGTCACCATTATTGCCTACGAAATTTTCGCAATTCATGTATGCCTTAACTTTAAAACCTTCAGCTTTGATAGCTAGCGCTTCTTCCAGAAGAGCATCATTTTCTGGCCGATCTAAAGTGAAATCTCCCCATGCAGGAACAATAGGCGTTTCATTACCTACGGCAGCTCCCTCAGCAAGTGTTTCTAGGAGTTTGTGTGGACTGAAGTGATAAGCAGACGCTGAAGCTCCATTAGTAAAGCTAATGGACAAGGCGTCGAGAGTTTTCAGGTCTGAAATATCATCGATAAAAGAGACAGGGATACCAGAACTCCACGTACCACGTACATTGCTAGCACGCTCGCCTTGGGCGTAACGAGTCTCAAGTAAAATGGATTCGAGTTCTTTACCTCCTCCATTATCATCCTGTCCGTAGGCCACCAGACGATAGCTCTTTTCTAGGTCGAAGCCTTCTAATACAACTCCTGATGCTTCATATACATCATTAATACGGTAGGACCAGTATCCTCCTACTCCAATTTCAAAAGTCACCTTTGTTACTTCATTAGCAATGAAACTGGCATTGGTCCCTGATTGGCCCAAAGTAAAGACATCAGTCCCATTGGCGAAATTCATTCCTTGATCTATAACGTTGCTGTAGGCAATGAGGTTAATCCCTGTGCTGTAGACGGAAGTTTCGACTCCGAAAGGATTATACCCCGCGTAACTAGCTAGATCCGTATCTGTACTGACAAG
Organism: Akkermansiaceae bacterium; assembly: GCA_051252195.1. Classification (GTDB taxonomy): domain Bacteria; phylum Verrucomicrobiota; class Verrucomicrobiia; order Verrucomicrobiales; family Akkermansiaceae; genus Oceaniferula. The sequence goes on from JBPOGD010000005.1 coordinate 269,275, forward strand.
ACCAAATGAAAAATTATGTGCCGCAGAACTTCCAACGTTCCCAGTTTTAAAATAAAAAGTCGCCTTGAACCCAGTGCTAGACGTGAACGATTGATCTGAATATAAAAGTGCTCGATTACGGAAATTAGTACCGCTCGTGCTGAATGAGGCAGTGCCATCATCTATCCATGTGGAACCTCTAAGATCATTTGTGAGGAGAGAGCCGCCAACGCCAGTGTTGGTTTCAATCCCATCACCATCAAAGTTATCTTGGAAGAGAATTTTACCGTGGGCTAATTGCGAAAGCAGGAGCACACAGAGGAGCTTCATTTTGTTTCTTTTCATAGAAGGGGTTTATTGACAATTGGTAGGACGAACACTTTGTTTTATTGTGAATGCAATTAAAATATAAATGAACCGTAATAGCCCCATAATTTTCAAGGGTTACGCAATATATACATAAATTTTTTTAGACTTATTTCATTTGTTCATAGTTTGTGGATTTAAAAAGCTAAGGAATACCAAGGCTATGTTTTTTAGCCAGCAAAGCTACTAGATAAGTTCCTATAAGAATCTTAGGCAATAGAGCTGTAGATGCCCCATTACTAGCCAGTTTTCACCCAAGGCTCTGTGAGTTATTCCAAATAAGTATAGATTACTATACAAAAAACCAATTGAAAGGATTCTAGATTTTTTTTAATCTTCAATGCCGTTAAAGCGATGGTCCTTCCTTAATTATAGGGTAAGCCATTAGCCTCCCAAAGATTTTTTTATCCTCGTCCTCTAGGCCCGAGTCACGGAGAGAGATATTGACGCTCTCAATTTCATTATTAACGCTTGTTATTTCTACGGCTGAATCAAGAGGCTCCTCGGTCAGCGGTATTTCAAACCAATTAACTAAATCTGATGAGTACTGAAACATTTGTACAGTATCGTTAGTTGATTCAACGCGGCGATTAAAACTAAAGTTGACGTCGCTTCCTGAGCTAACCATCTCGGGGAGGATATTGACGCCAGGATCTTCAGGGTCTCCATCGAGAATGTACTCTAAGAGATTCGTTGTCCCATCGGAGTCGTCATCAAAATACCAATGACTCGTTTCTAGGATGCCGAAGGATGATGCCCATGCTTCATATTCAATAGCGCCATAGGCATTGTAGAGTGTCGCGGCTCCATAGCTACTTAGGGCGGTTGAATAGACTCGCACTTCATCAATGACGCCGTAAAACCCGGAAGTTCCATCTGGATTATTACCGAGGGCGATCTCTGTGATAGTGTCGAGTTCGAAAGTCATCCCGCTTGCGGTTTGGAGGAGTTCCCCATTGTGATAGATACTCATTTCGCCCGTATTAGCGTTTTTGGTAAAGATCCAGTGATTCCATCCTCCCGAATATGTAGCCGGTGGTGAAGTGGTAGTGACTCGGTTGATCGCTCCATCCGTATTTCCTGCATCCCAGAACACGGTATCATTCGTCCATGGCAGATGGATATTGAGCGCGCGATTACCATCAATATCATATGCTTGAAGCGCAGTAGTGCGATTAGAGAGTTCAGAATCTCCATTGACCCACATTGAGATCGTTATTTCTTCATTTAAGCGGGATTCGTTGAAGGCAGAAGCTGGGAGCACGGTGGTAGTGCTAGCTCCGGAGTAGCGCATGCCACCTCCAAGGAAACCATCGGTCCACTCACCAGTTGCATTGGTTGCGGTGTGTAGTCCTGAAGCGCTATCTGCTACTGTATAACCAGCAGCTTCTTCGAACTTCCATTCCGCTTCGAGTCCGTATTCGAGAGGATTATTGACGCTTAACTCTACAGTTCTTGTCCCGTTGTTTGAAAACTCATCTCTTGCTCTAGCATTAAAAGTGTACTCAGTAGCCGCCGTTTCATTGGGGGTTCCACTAAGGATGTAGGTGCCAGGATTATTGGCATCTTCTGCGATACTGAGCCAAGCAGGGTTCTGGCCATAGAACCAGACAGCAGTGATCTCGTCACCTTCTGGATCCCAAAAGTCTACTCCCTCGACTAGTTCATGGTAGTACGGCTCTCCAACAAAAGCATCTGGCAAGACCGTGTAGGCACGCGCCCAGTTAGGGGCACCTGGAGATTCGAATTCCATTAAGTGCGCGTCTAATCCTTTTAAGAGGGTTTCAGCCCACTCGTAAACAAATGTTTCATTTCTATCGTATGAACCACCCCAAGTCATTGAGCCACCTGCTTGCATCGCTTCTAAGTTCCATGCGTTAAAGTCAGCTTGCTCCCACGCTTGATTTGGGCCGTATTTCCATGCTGTGGTGGAAAGCTTCGAGTGGAAGTTTCCTACAATAAGGTCATCCCACGTATTACTATCCGCTTCATCTTTAAAAACGTTACCTCCTGTCTCGGTCATACGGGTAATGTACCTATAGTTGCTGTTAAACTGTGACCCTGTCTTACTCGCGTGGTCATTGTTACCTCCAAAGGCGTGTCCAAAGGTGAAATCATCAAATCGTACCGCATGGGCATAGGGATAAGCGAAGTAATTAAAATTACTACGGCCATTGTTGAAGGCTAATGGAATTTCTGGATTAGCAGCGTGAACCGCGTTCGCATATGCTTGGTAGATGCGTTGCTCCTCAACTAATCCGCTGGTCGCAATGTCGCCCATCTGTTCCATCGTCCCGCCGTCATCGAAAATCCAGTTATCAAAATGCTCACCATACCTCATGGCATAATCTTTAAGAATATACTCAGCATAGCAGAACATATACTTTCTGAACGGGAATCTCTCTGTGCCATCGTCATTGAAAGCTATTTCATATTGCTGAGTTGTCCTGTTCCAGATTCCAGTGTGGAAGGGCTGGCTATTAACAAAGGCTACAACCTCTGGATCCTCGTCACAGTATTTCATCCACCGCTCTGTAATCACCTCGTAATCTGCTGCGTTAACACCGACGAAGTTCTCACAGTTAACGTATGCCTTCACTTTATAGCCTCCGGCTTTGATTTTATTAATCTTAGCCAGTATGTCATCATTTTCTGGACGATCTAAGGTCAGATCACCCCATAGAGGAACAACAAGATTGATCGGCTCTCCTGATTCGTCCACGTCTCTCCCCCAGAGATCCTCGAGCAACTTATGCGGGACTCTATGTAACGCTGACTGTGCAGCGCCCGAGGTAAAAGTTACCTGTAATGTATCGAGTGTCTTTAAACCGCCAATGCTTTCCATCAAGTCGACCGGAAGAGCAGAGGTCCATGTACCACGGACATTGTATGCTCGCTCGCCTTGGGCGTAACGAGTCTCAAGTAAAATAGATTCGAGTTCTTTACCCCCTCCATTATCGTCTTGTCCGTAGGCCACCAGGCGATAGCTCTTTTCTAGGTCGAAACCCTCTAAGACAACTCCTGATGCTTCGTATACATCATTAATACGATAGGACCAATATCCTCCCACTCCAATTTCAAAAATCACCTTCGTTACTTCATTGGCAATAAAATTAGCATTGGTCCCTGATTGGTCTAAAGTTACGACCTCGGTCCCATTGGTGAAATTTATTCCCTGAGCTGTAACGTCATTATGAGCAGTGACGTTGATCCCAGTGCTGTATACTGAAGCTTTAACTCCGAAAGGATTATATCCCGCATAACTAGCTAGATCCGTATCTGTACTGATAAGACCAAATGAAAAATTATGTGCCGCAGAACTTCCAACGTTCCCAGTTTTAAAATAAAAAGTCGCCTTGAACCCAGTGCTAGAAGTGAACGATTGATCTGAATATAAGAGTGCTCGGTTACGGAAGTTAATGCCACTCGTGCTAAATGAGGCAGTACCATTATCTGTCCATGTGGAACCTCTAAGATTATTTGTGAGGAGAGAGCCGCCAATGCCAGTGTTGGTTTCAATCCCATCACCATCAAAGTTGTCTTGGAAGAGAATTTTTGCGTTCGAAAGCAACGTAGAACATAGCATGCCCAGTATTATTAATCTAGTCATATGGATCGATAGTTATCCCGTAAATAGGATTGGTAGTTATCACGTAAATATTATAACCTCAACAATAAAATTAATTATCGGAACATTTTTAATAAAAATGAGTGAAATGCCACTCGCTTCCTTTAAAAAAGTAGCTGGTCATAGCCAAGACCAATCAACTTTACATGAAGGTAAACCTTTTGGGCCTAAGCAGGAATCAGCGTTGGTTGCCCCAGAAAGTGCATACATACAAAAATTTCACTTACAAAAGTTTGTTCGTACAAAAAGCGTTATTACACCCAAGAGCACAGAAATATTAAACGATATTCAATATACATCCTAGAATAACAACTCGAGCATTGGGTCAGTCAGTCATTGATTATTGAATTTCTAACCTCATATTCTCTCGTATTCCGATACTTATCCACCGCTCTGATTTACAGCACCTCCAGTTCAGCTGGGACAATATCGAAAAGGGGTCACGAAAAGACGTGCCATTCGGGTTAGGCATGAATGGTGCTTTCTTAATCTCATTTCTGAGACTTGCCTTGTAGGCGATTTACTCAAAAAATGGAGTCATCAAGAGGGGAGCTGAAATTAGTTAGCGAGCAGTTGACTTCCCCCGTTCTTCCTACGAAAAAGAACTATGACTCAGCAGCTCCTTCGTATCGCTATTATCGGGTGTGGTACCGCTGGATCTTCCGCCGCTGTTCTCCTAAAACGCGCAGGCCACGATGTCCATCTCTACGAGCAGGCTCCCGAACCTCGTGCCGTTGGTGCTGGATTTCTTCTCCAACCTAGTGGCATGGCCGTGCTTCAAGAACTAGGCATTCATGATAAAATTATCAAACATGCTTCTCACATCCATCGCCTTCATGTTTTAGAAAAAGATGGCCGTGACCTCATGGAGCTAAACTATCACGAACTCGGTGAGAACCTTTTCGGAGCTGGCCTTCACCGGCCCGTTCTTATGAGCTCCCTGATCGCCCTTATGGAAAAGGAATCCATACCCATCTACTGGGATCATCGAATTGAAGCAGCCAAGCAGCTCTCTCATGGCTGGCAGATCAACGAAGAGGCTTACGACTTACTCATTGTTGCCGATGGGGCTCGTTCCGCGATGCGCCGCTCAATTCTCGGTGAAGGATACGACCGTGGTTACAATTGGGGGGCGCACTGGTTCATTGGGAAAAACAATGGAGCTTACCCCTCCGCAGATCTCCATCAGATAGTGAACGGCACTAGGCAGCTCGCTGGTTTCCTGCCAACTGGCCATGAACTAGGAACCCTCGATCTCCCTGAAAACGAACTACTCAGTCTATTCTGGAGCATCCGTGTCGATGAAGATCAAGAGCTCCGGAAACAACCTCTTACCAGATGGAAGGAAAAAATTCTTAAGCTCTCCCCAAGAGCAGAAAACCTGCTTTCCCAGATCACCGATTGGGATCAGATCCTCACCGCGCGCTACGGCGATGTCCGGATGAAACAATGGCATGGCCATCATCTGGTGTTTCTTGGAGACGCTGGCCATGCTATGAGTCCACAACTCGGTCAGGGCGTTAATCTCGCTCTAGCCGACTCCAGTTGTCTAGCAGCAACTCTCCGAGAATTTCCTTTAGAAAAAGCTCTCCCTATGTTCACCAAGCGTCGCCGCCTCAACCTCAAATACTATCAATTAGCTACGCGCTCGCTCACTCCCATTTTCCAATCAGATTACAATTTCATCTCTCCGCTCCGCCATTTAGGCTTCCGCATTTCACAACGCATCCCCCCAGTTAGAAAACTCATGACCGCCTCCATGGCTGGAACGATAGGCATGTGGAAGCCAAATCAAAAAAATAAAATGACAGGTATGCAGTAATCTTAACTTAAAATTCATCCAAGTAGGGTGGATCGCGAACTTTACGATGTATTGGAAGTAGTCGTTTGTTGAAAATTGGAGAATCAATGTCCTATTAGGAGTTAAGTGTGACTTCTAATGTTAGTTTTTAGAAGTATCCCTAAGGCAAAACAAGTGGTGCTTTACACGAAGGGGGAGGCCTTCCTATGTTCTCAACATGAGTCAAATTTCGCGAAAAATAGCCTTTGTCGGTTTGGGTAGAATGGGGGCAAATATGGCGCGCTGTCTGTCTGATGCGGGGCATACCATTACGGCTGTGTATGATGTCAAGGCGGAGTTAGCCACCAGCCTGGCTGCGGAGTTAGGCTGCAGGGCCGCTGGAACGCTCACCGAGTGTGCTGCGGATGCTGAGTTAGTAATCACTGTGGTCACCGATGACGTAGCGATGCGTCATATTTTCCTAGCTGGCCATGATAACTTATTAGTCAACGCAGCTGGAAAAACATTTATTAACTGTGCGACAGTGTCACCTGATATGCATATAGAGATCGAGTCTGCGGCAGAGGAAGCTGGTGCTTACTCACTGGAGGCCTGTATGGCATCCAGTATTAGTCAAGCACGCGAAGGTAGTCTCTATCTCATGATAGGAGGGAAAGAATCTGTGTTTTCTGACTGCAAAGATGTGCTGGAGCAACTCTCTACAAAGCTTAGCTACATCGGCGCTGCAGGTGAAGCTGCGAAGGTGAAGGCTCTGGTTAACATGGTGATGAATATTAATACGGCTGCGCTAGCAGAAGGTCTTGGGCTTGGCCAAGCACTAGGGCTAGACCTGCCTACTCTCTGTGAGGTTTTCTCTCAGTCAGGGGCAAACTCTCGGGTGCTAGAAACCGATGCAGAAGACATGCTAGAGCGCGATCACGAATGCTGGTTCTCGGCATCTCATGCTGAAAAGGACAGTGGTATCGCAAATGCGCTGGCGAGTGAGGCAGGACTCGATCTTCCTTTGTCGATGGCCACCCAGGCACAGTATCGACGTATGATAGACCTTGGTATCGGTGAGCTTGATAAGTCAGGTATTGCCGAACTTACTTTCAAAGGACGCACCGTCATCTAACTAACAAAAACCCGATTCAGACAATGCTATCTATCAGAAATTCATCTGGTGAACGTCTTGATATTTCTTTTCATGATGCTGAGAAGTCTGACTGCTTAGTGATCCTTGGTCACGGAGTGACTGGCAATAAAGACCGCCCTCTACTCGTGGAAATAGCGAAAGTTTTAGCAGAAAATGGTTGGCCGTCACTTCGAGTTTCATTTTCAGGTAATGGTGATTCTGAGGGATCTTTTACCAAGTCTCACATTACAAAAGAGGTAAGTGACCTTACTTCAGTGATCGATCAGCTAGGGAAGGGGAAACGTATTGCATACATCGGTCATAGCATGGGTGGAGCTGTAGGTGCCCTGACCGCAGCGCGCGACGAACGAATTAAGGTACTAGTCTCACTGGCTGGCATGGTGGATACAGGAGGCTTTGTAACGCGTGAGTTCGGGGATGTAACACCAGATGAGGGGTGTATGTGGGATGAGCCTAGCTGTCCGCTTTCGCAGGCTTACGTGGATGACTTGAAACAAATTGGTGATACACGTACTGTTGCGAGTGAGCTGCATCTACCGTGGCTATTAATTCATAGTAAAGATGATGATGTGGTACTGCCAACAGATAGCCAGAATTTGCTCAAAGTACTCCGTGGTCCATCGCGACTCATTGAAATTGAAGGCGCGGGGCACTCCTTTGAAGGACACCACAATCAGCTTGCAGCGGAGGTATGTGATTGGCTTGAGAAATATCTCTAGAGCTTAATTATTAGTCGAATAAGCTCGTGAAAAACAGGTCTCTATTCGAGGCCTTTGTCAGTAAGCCACTCGCAACTACCCTGATCATATTCTGAGTACCTCACTCCTTAAATCTAAAACAGGGTTTAGTGGAGCAAGGTATTCAGTGAGTATAAATTCGTTCTTTATTCCTCAGGTAGGAAAATGACTAAGTTTTCCAAGAATGCGATAAGGTTATTTTGGTCGTCTTCAGAAAGGTTTTTAAAGGCTTCTTGTGATGCTGTTGCTTCTCCACCATGCCAGAGGATGGCCTCGGTAAGAGTAGTAGCACGGCCATCGTGTAGGTAAGGTGCTGTTACACCAACTCCCCATAGGTTTTCAGTCATGAAGACGGAGGCTCCGACGCCAGTTTCGTCGATCGCTTCAGCGAGACCTGGTCCCATATCATGGCGCTTTAGGTCACCGTATAATCGTACAATGGCGTTACCATCTGAATTTTTCTCAAAAACACCGATATGATTAATCACTTCGCCTTGATCATTGGTCACTTCGTTATCAGGTATGTCAGCAGTAAGATCAAAAGTCATTGGAGCATCAGGAATTAGCCCAAGGCTCGCTGGGTCTTGACCACCAGGGAAGACGGCATCGCGAAAAGCGGAATGGGTACTAGGTTCACTAAAGATGGGAACTTCGATAGTCATTTCAGGCATATGACAGGTAGCACAGCCGATCGAACTGAATACGGCTTCACCTGCACTAATGTTTCCAATTTCTGTTTGTGAAACCTCATCAGCAAAGCCATTTTCACCCAGTTCGACATTAGTCGTGGGGCGAGGTTGAGCTGCTAGGTAAAGTGTCAGTGCTGTCATGTCGCCGACGCTTATCTCAGTGTGATATCCATCACCGTCGCCGTCTACACCATCGGGTAGTAGTTCATGTGGTTGGATGCCGACTTCGTTGTGCATAGCATCGAGGTTAAAGGCTCTAACTGTCGTAAAGTTGCCCTTCCATTGGAATGGCTTAACGACGAGATCCTCATCGAGACCCTCGAGCCCACTGTAGTCGGTTGAAATCTTGGAAGAATTAGAGCGTTTCGAAGATTTTGAGCCTCTTGATCTGCCCTGCTTAGATAGTGTAATCTGACCATAGCTTACCCCCTTAGATTCGAGGTCTACAGTTACAGTTTTAAGTGAGGAATTGCTTGTCAGTTGAGTGATCGCCTCGTCTCTTTGAGTTTGGAGCTCTTCTGTCATTTCTTCTGCCAGACGCTGTATTCCTCCCATACCGTGAAGATGTGGAGTGTTTCGCTGGATCATCATGCTGATTTTACCAGTGTGAAATGGATCCCGATGAACATTTGATGAGATGCCTCCTGCTCCATCAGCAACGGGCTGAAAATGGCATGAGACACAACTTGTACCGTTAGGCCCAGTAGCGCGCATAGGTGTATGGTTAGCCCATTCACCTTCTCCATCAAGATCAGCGCGGGGGATACGAGTGAAGAGTTCACCGTTACCTACATTGGCGCCACCACCATCTACGAGAGTGAAATCAGCTTCGAACAACTCATCTCCAACATCGAAGGCAAAGAGAAAAGTCTCAAGAGGGTTTTCTTCAAATGAAGTATTTAAGTCATCTTGGTTTACAGTTTCCAATTCACTGGGGTGAAGCTTTTGAACGAGATCGCGATCGATATTTTGACTATGTACCGCCGTCGCGCTCGCTATTACAGCGAATGATATAGGGAACAGCATAGAGCGGAGGCTGTATCCAGCGCTCGACTGTTGATTTAAATTATGGGTCATATTGTGTGTGTTAGTGTTGATCAAGGCTGAAGATTGAATATGTAAATTGGATACATAAAGCCATGATAGATAACGTATTACATGAGCTAACAGTTAGGAAAAGCTATTTACATGATCTTAACTAATAATTTACATGATCTTAACAAATGAGAGTGATTGAATCACTGTATAAGAAGAAAAGCCAGTTCTTGGCTCCTCAGACTCAATAAATGATGCTGATTTATTAAGAGCGTAGTATTGAAGACCTAAATCAGCGTCTGCAGATTGCAATAAGCCCTTCAAGAAGAACAATAAACCTATCCGAGATCACAGTATAGAGTGGTCTAACTTTCACGGGTCAGCGCCATATGACATAATTGCGGCTCATTAAAAAATAGATGAAAATTCCGCGTTATGGGTTATTTCTATTAGCGTATGAAGAATCTTACTAATCAACAGCTTGCTTACGTATTTGCCCGCGTTGCTTTTGGCCTTAACTTTTTTATCCACGGGCTTGTGCGAATGCCTAAGATGTCGGGTTTTGCTAATGGAGTGATTGGGAAATTTGAAGATACCATGCTTCCTGTTTGGATGGTAACTCCAATGGCGTGGCTCATACCTCCAGCTGAATTGATACTAGGACTGGCTCTGATCCTTGGTCTCTGGACACGTCTTAGCCTCATTGGTACGGCTAGCGTAATGCTTTTACTACTGACTGGTAGCTGCTTTATGGAAAACTGGGGAATAGTTGGTAGTCAGATGGTCTACGTTCTCTATATTTACTTTCTCATCGCTCATCTCGAACATAACAGGCTGGCTGTAACGAAATAGAGTGAGGCGATGTCTAGCTTCTATGTATTAAGAACATCGGGCTATTTAGAAAATGATCAGAGGCCTCCTTGTGGTACTTAGCAATTGATTTACGCAAAATCTATCTGCTGGCTCTATAAGTGTTAACAAGGTTTCATCGCAAACTTTAAAAGTCTTTCTACGAACGAACACGGTCTTCCAAATGGCAGGATTGATGTTTTCAAACGGGATATATCTCACTCAGGAGGTATGATGGGAAGCTTGGCGGATTCTTGGTCTGTGTTGATTGCGGTGATGGGGTAGGGAATAACGATATTCTCTTGTGCATATCGCTTGTGGAGAGCTTTGATGAATGCTGATTTGACCCAGAATCGATTAAAATACTCTTTGGCGCGAAGCATCACTGTAAAGTTAATACTTGAGTTATCAAACGCCGTATAAACTACGAATGTCTCATATTCATCCACGCCCCACTCATGAGAAGTGAGGATTTCACGCGCAACTTCCAGTGTCACTCTTTCCACATGCTCGAGATCAGAGTTGTAATGAACGCCTACGTCTACAGGCACCGAAAGTTCTTTCGATGGATAAAAGTAGTTGATGATCTTAGACTTCGATAACTCGCTGTTGGGAATAATAACGGTGTTGTTTTGGAGCATTTTGATCCACGTAGTACGCCAGCCAATACGCTCAACAAATCCTTGCTCACCCGAATCCAATTCGATGTAATCGCCAACGCGGATTGGTTTATCGATAACAAGCTGCACGCCAGAGAAGAAATTTTCCAATGTCGGTTGAAGTGCGAGGGCTACTGCGAGCGAGGTAATTCCCAAGGAAGCAATAATAGGAGTGATGGAAATTCCCAGCGTGCTCAGCAACACAAGTGCTCCAATGCAAATAAAGAGTGCGCGGAGAGATCCTGAAATAATGCTTTTGCTATTTCTGATGGCGCTCGACTTGACAGCATAACTCGCGATGAACCCCGTGGTAAATGAGTCAAGGAAAGCAATAAACGCGACGATAAAAAGTATTTTCGAAATACCGTTTGCCGTCTCAAGCTTTGCTACTTCAAGAATTTCAGCACCTTCGAGAAAACGACTCAAAATAGTGACATAGAGGGCAATGGTCACCAAAGTTAGAGGCAGTGAAATAGCTTTAGCAAGATGCGAATCGAGGTTGAATCGAGTTCGATCTGCCAATTTTCTGAGACGGCTCAATACGATCCATCGAAGAAATATTAAAACGAGAGCAAGTAAGATAGCGCTACCGAGTACGATAACCCATTGATTGGAGAGAATGGGATGAGTTCCAGTAGATGGCATGGAAGTGGGTTTTTAGAGATGAATACTTGATGGAGGTAGCAACCTTTATGCCTAAGTTCGTCACCTCGAATATAAAATGAGAATAGCAGATACAGATGTGAAAAACTGGCTAACTTGGTGCGTGTCCTTATGCGTGTCAGATTTTTGCCAGCCTAATTTTCACAGCTCAGAAAGATCGCGATCGCTAAACTGCATGAGACGTTCATAGAGTGGGAGCGCACTGGCTTCCTTAGTCCTAATTAATCCTTCATTTCAGTAATGATGATGCGCGCCACCAAAACAGTCCCGCCTATTGCAGCAGCTAAAAAGAAGATGATGGCGAGGCCTGGGTAGCCGAATAAAGTGAATTTTGATTCGATGTCCATAAGCATGGCTGCACCGATTATTAATGCTGCTAAAATTAGTCCTGTTGTGATTCTGTTGGCGACCTGTTGGAAACCTCTCAGAAGTAGCTGCTCATCGATGGCGTCAACTTTAACACGCAGTTGGTTGTTTCCTAAATTTTTGAAGAAATCGTTTAATCGCTGTGGAGAGTTTGTGATCAGATCTTTGACGTCAGTTAAAAGATGAATCAAGTTTCCAATCGATAGCTCGTCCTTGATCCTTTGGTTCGCTAAGATGCTAGACTGGCGGCGGATGCTCGCATCGGGATCAAAGTCAGGATCTAAGGTTTTGGCGATGAGGTCGAGATTGAGCAGCATTTTGCCCAAGAGAAACATTTCATCTGGAATACTCAGTCCGTTTTCGGCACATGTCTGCGTCACTTCTAAAACTAGCTGACCGACCTGCATGTCCGCGATACTAGCCCCCTGACGGTCTTCAACAATTTGGCGTATTTTGCGGCTAGCTTCTGCTTCGTTATAGTCTTTTTTCGGTGTTCCTATGCGAATAGCAGCATCGGCAGCCTTGGAACTTTGCCCTTCGGAAACAGCGGAGAGTAGCTGGAGAAGCAAATCTTTGAGTCGATCCGGCACTACGCCGACCATCCCTAAGTCAAGTAATGCAATTTTGCGGTCTGCTGTAAGTAGTAGATTCCCCGGGTGAGGATCGGCGTGAAAGAAACCATCGACTAATACTTGCTTTAAGTAAGATGAAAACAATGCCTCAGCGAGTGCACCACCATTTAAATCTGTATGAACGACTCCCGAAAGATCTGTGATCTTTGTACCACTGACAAATTCCATCGTAAGAACCTTATCTGTGCAATAGTCACTTATAGGCTTAGGTATGACGATTTCTGAATGCTGCGATAAGTTAGTCGCTAAGCGATTCAAATTAGAAGCCTCCTCAAGGTAATTAAGCTCCCTTAGCAACGAACGGCGAAACTGACTAACTATTCTGCCTGGTTCGTATTGTTCGCCAAATTTTGTATGTTTGTCTAAAAAGTCGGCTACTTCAGAAATAGCATCGAGCTCTTTGAGGATATCGCCTCTAACCTTAGGACGCTGAATTTTGACGGCTACTTCTTTACCTGAGCTTCTGAGCACGGCCCTGTGGACCTGACCTAGTGAAGCAGTGGCAAGTGGTTTTTCATCAAAAGAATCAAAAGCTTTTGAAATTTTCACTCCTAACTCGGACTCAACGATCTGTTGGACCTCTTCGTAGGAAAATGGTTTCACATCGTCTTGAAGTCGTTGTAGCGCAATTAACCATGATGATGGGAGTAGGTCTGGCCGCGTTGATAGTAGCTGCCCTAGTTTGATAAATGTAGGTCCCAAGTTCTCAAGATCTTTAACGAACTCTTCCGCATCATCGGAAACTTCAATATCTGAATCGATTTCAAACTTCTCCATCAACTGATCGCTCTCCTTAACCGCCTTACGTCCATGTTTAAGAAAGAGCATGGCTACGTCTTTGTAGGTAGCGAGGTGACTTGGCTTGTTGGATAAACTCATGTTACATCCACATTTTGCAGTTTCTATGCCAGTCATTGAATCCATATGATTCAAGCGGTGGTAAGCGGTGATAGGCGACTGGGATCGTGCAGTATAAGTTATTGAGTAATTGCCTGATTGCAATATGCAACCTGCCTTATAGATCGGCTGTAGTTGGACAAATATTTAGTGTATACAGTGTGACATAGTATGGGGGATTCTCTCTATGCCTAGCTCTCGATTTTTTGGTTAGAAAGATTGCCGCTCCAGTCAGTTTTGACATGGATGGGAATGCATTTCATTCCTCTGTTGGAGGTTCTTCTTTTATTAGTTTAATGGTTTTTACATGAGTGGGAGTCGAATGAGGATTTTATTCATCAAAGCCTGATTTTTCTCATTGATCTCAATTGACAAAACCTTCTATGGCGAGGGTTTTTAGGCTACGGAAGATGATATTCTCCTTATCGAATAAATTGCTCATTTTAATCATGGAAACATCGCGTAGAATATGAGCAGATACTCTGCACAGGTTGTTTACACTGTGTGCCTATTGTTAACGATTTATTTGATAGTAACACGCAGACACAGTGTTGAGCAATCGATGCGCAGTGCTCCAAGTTGTTTTAAGTAATGTCATTGAACTCTTATGAAAGTTGCATTTTACGATACCAAAGCTTACGACCGCACCTATTTTTCAGAAGCTGCGAAGTCGGACGGCGTCGATCTGCAGTATCATGAGTTTCGGCTCAATAGCAAGAATGCCAATTCTGCTGAAGGTGCAGATGCGGTGTGCGTGTTTGTTAACGATAGTCTAGATCGAGAATGTCTGGAGGCATTAATAAGAGTTGGTGTAAAGTATATTGCTCTACGCTGTGCTGGCTTTAATAATGTAGATTTAGATGCCGCAAGCGAGCTAGGTTTTACCGTCGTGCGTGTCCCAGCGTATTCACCCTACGCGGTGGCAGAGCATGCAGTTGCACTACTCATGGCTTTAAACCGCAGGATTCACCGTGCCTATAACCGCGTGCGAGAGCAAAATTTCTGTCTGAGTGGACTCGTGGGTTTTGATCTCCATGGCAAGAATGTGGGCATCGTCGGCACGGGTAAAATTGGCCGTATAGCCGCTCACATTTTTCGTGGCTTTGGCTGCCGTGTACTTGCCTACGATTCGACGCCAGATACTGAGTGGGCAAAAAAACAAGGTGTTCACTACAAAAGCCTTGAAATGCTTTTAGCAGAAAGTGATGTCGTTAGTTTGCACTTGCCACTGATGCCAGAGACCTATCATCTGCTAGATGCAGAGACGATTCCGCTGATGAAAGAGGGGGCTTATATCGTGAACACGAGTCGTGGTAAGCTGATTGAGAGCAAGTCTGTGATAGAAGCATTGAAATCTGGCCATCTTGGAGGTGTCGCATTGGACGTTTACGAGGAGGAAGAGGGAATATTTTTTGAAGATCATTCTAATACAATCATTCAAGATGATGAACTGGCACGCTTGATGACTTTTCCCAATGTCTTGATCACAGCACATCAAGCTTTTCTTACACAAGAGGCTCTCACGGAGATCGCTCGAGTGACGCTCGAAAACATCGTCAATTTTCAGCTAGATCGTCCTCCCATCGAAGGAACGCAGCTCTAAGGAAGGGTTGTGCGAGGAAGGTTGTGCGCACACTGGCGGGGATAAAATAATTGTCTCAAGCTCGATAAGCAGTGCTGAACTTGATGACATTGTATATTGTTTAAGTTTTGCTAATAAAACTTTGAAAGTGTGAGCTCTTGTCTGATTCCTGTAGTTAAAGTGAGTTGTTTGAAATGTGTGTCAGTATGGATAGATTTTCTTGTTGTTTCTTTGAAAAATGTTTTTTAGTCGCCGTTGCTGACAATGACTGAAAGCGATAATATTTTTATGAATATGACTATGAAAACACGCACTTATATCTTCTTCGTGAGGTTGTGTGCAATTGCCTTATTCCTTGTTTCTTCTCATCGGGGCTTATCGAATCCTTTAACTGGAACGTATGAATTTAATCCCGACCAAACTAACCCGACTGAGAATGCAAATTTAGAATGTATTCAGATAGATGGAGTCACATATTATGATTTTATCGCTCCCGATTCCTACAGTAATATCGACCTTAACGGAGATTCAGTCATTAGGCTCAATACAGTTGATCAAGGAATCACTCCTAGCAGTAGTAATTGGGAAGATATTGCTCTAGAAGCTTATCAAAGTAGAAATCTAAATTATTACCAGCAAGTCGACTCGGGAAATAATGACGCCACATGGAGGCTTGGCTTTGATGACGGAATTAATGCCGATGCGGAACTCTACATTTTTGTTACGGAACGAAATGGCAACAATTCATTCATGATAGAGGCTTTTGATTCTCAAGGAAACTCTCTTGGGGCGCTGAATGTTCAAACCTCTGATTACACCGCCACGGGAGCGACCTCTCTGAGTACGAACCTTAATGTAACTGAAGATATTTGTGCTGCAGTTTATCCACTCAATGACCTTATAGCACCTAACTCTGCAGCAATTTCCTACATTGAAATTACCAATAATTTTTCTAATATCGACGGAGGGGATGGAAAAGTATTCCTCTTTGGGGACGCAGCTACGGTGAATCCAGTGGTCGCCTCATATCAATTCACTCCTGACCAAACTACTCCTACTGAGGCGGCTTTCTTAACATCGATTGAAATCGAAGGGGTGACGTACTCTGACCTCATCGGACCTGATTCTTACACGAATATCGATCTTAACGGACAGGCCGAAATCAGACTTAACACTGCTGACACAGGAGTTAGACCAGATGACGAAACTTGGGAAGCAACGGCACTCCCAGCCTTCCAAAGTAGGAACCTAAACTACATCCAACAGCTTGACACTGGAAACTACTTAGCCACTTGGCAATTGGGCTTTGATGATGGCATCAATGTGGATGCTGATCTCTATATCTTTGTTACGGAACGAAACGGAAATAACCCATTCTTTATCGAAGCCTTTGATGTGAATGGAAACTCTTTAGGAACGCTTAGTGTTCAAACCTCTCACTACTCATCCACTGGAGCTACTTCACTCAGCACAAACCTGAGTGCAACTGAGGAAATCTTTGCAGCGGTCTATCCGCTTACTGGGCTTGCACCGCTTGGCTCTGCGGATATTTCCTATATTCAAATCACCAATAACTTATCAGATGTAGATGGAGGCGATGGAAAAGTATTCTTCTTTGGGGATGCCACTACTGTCACCCCAGGGAACGTCCAGCCATCAGCTATAAGTCAAACACTAACAACTGCGGAAGAAACAGCTCTTCCAGTTACCCTATCAGGGTCAGACTCCGATGGAGATGCATTAACTTATGTTGTCTCCTCCTCGCCAACTAACGGAACGCTCTCCGGTACAGCTCCAAACCTCACCTACACCCCCAATACAAACTTTGACGGGAATGATTCTTTCACCTTCCTCGTCAATGACGGAACGGTGGATTCTGAAGTGGCAACGGTATCTATCAACGTAACATCAGCGAATAATCCTCCTGTAGCGCAAGATTCTAATGTGGAAACTCCAGAGGGGGTTGTTCTGATATTTACCTTAAATGGATCAGATCCTGATGGCGATGATCTCAGCTATGCGATGACGACATTACCGACTAACGGCAATGCAGTGTTAAACGGTAATGAGGTCACTTATACACCTAATGTGGATTATAAAGGGATCGATAGTCTAACATTCACTGTAAATGATGGTTTAGAAAGCTCTTTGCCAGCTAGTGTTAGGATTAAGGTGGATTCTGCACCTGTAGTGGTCATCACCAGTCCCTCAGATGCATCTTCATTTGACGGGGATTCAGCTATTCGTGTTTCAGCGAATGCGAGTGACTTAGATGACCCCATAGCGTCATTAGAATTGTTTGCCAACGGCGATAGAATAGGCTGGGGTGAGAATGGGAACCTAGTTGTCACGTGGATACCTCCAACAGGTGGTGAGCATGTACTAACAGCCAAGGTGATTAGTAAAGACGGAGCCTCAGCAGAGGCCGTTCCTGTAGTCATTTATATTATAGAGCAAAATCAAGCACCAGTAGTAACAGCAGGCTCAGACCAGCATATTGTGATTGATGGCGTTTTGGGAAATGAGCTTATTATAAATGGAAGCAACGAAGCTGACATAATTGATGGAACTCCCGAAGGTTGGCAGCGAGCCGACGATTTTCTATGGGGAAAGGGTATTCTTTATACCTCAGGCGGTTACGAGGGGGTATCTGAGTTTTCTGTTGAGTCCAGCAGTTTTGACTATGGAACTGCAGAGCTTTATCAAGATGTTGATTTATCTGTTTACGAAGCGGACATACAAAGAGGTAACGCTAATTTTGTCTTTAGTGTACAAACTTTTGCTTATGACGTTGAACCATCGGAAGTGAGAGATAATCACATTCCAAAGATTATACTCGAATTTTGGGACTCAGACACGTCATCGGTGCTAAGTGTTGAATCAATAGAGCCACAATACGGGGGGTGGTTCCCAGCTTTTGCTAGTTTAAGGGCTCCATTAAATGCTGATAAATTGAGGGTTCGTTTACTCGCGATTAATAATCCAGATGAGTTATCATTAAATAGTGTAGCTTTTGACGCGGTTTCGGTGAAATTTATTAAAGGGGCTCAGGTTTATCTTGCCGGCCAAGTTTCAGATGATGGATTGCCTGACGGTCAAATAACGACCACTTGGTCACAAATAGAAGGTCCTGAAGTCAGTTTAGAAAATACTGATGAGTTAAATAATAGCTTAAGTTTATCTGCTCCTGGTCAATACGTATTTCAATTATCAGCTTCAGACGGAGAGTTAGTTAGTATTGATCAAGTTTCAGTAACTGTCACTGGCGTTGATCTAAATCTACCGCCAGTGTTAAGCGTAGATGCGACAATAGCTATTGATTATACTCGCAACTATATACCTTTAAATGCTTCTGTTTCAGATGACGGTCTACCCAATGATACATTGTCTGTTTATTGGTCGATTATCTCAGGTTCAGGTTTGGTCTATTTTTCAGATGCGAATGATATTAATTCGTCAGTAGCATTCCAATACCCTGGAGATTATAAAATCCGCGTCGTTGCAAGTGACGGAGTTTATCAGGTTTCTAAAGATGTTGACGTTACACTTTTATGTCACACTGAAAAGAAGCCACTAGATTTGTTGATAGCTATTGATAACTCAGGCTCGATGAGTATGCCCCTAGATGAAAATCTTTACGATGGTGAGCCAGTATTTTATTACGCTAAGTCGTTAGCTTTAGATTTTATTTCTATGTTAGATTTGGAGGTTGATCGAGTAGGCGTTGCCGCTATGAGCGAGCTCAAACTCCCTATTACAAATGATTTTGATCAGGTGAAAGATACTGTTTTAAATATGACAGCACCTATTCCTGTCGTAATTATTCCTGGCATAGGGGGAGCGTCTACAATTCCTCAGCTTGGCATAGCTTTGGATGAAATGTTACTCAATGGCAGGCCTGATACAGAGAAAGTAATCATCATATTTAATGATGCTCCTGCTGGCTGGTATTCCGAGAGTATTGATCTTCAAGATCAAGGTCATGCCATTGCTCGTGAGAATGGGATAAGAGTTATTATTATGAGCTCATTGAGTGGTTATGCTTCTATGGCTTCTGATACAATGAGAGCATTAGTTACTCAGCCTTCTGATTACTATGAAGCGGCACTTCCTTCTGATTTGCCCGTGGTGTTTGACAGTCTGTTAGTGGAGTCATGCGATGACTACAACGAGGCACCAGAAGTAAACGCGGGGGATGAGAAATGGATCGCCAGCATCGATGATGAATTACTAATAGGAGCTTCCTATCAAGACGACGGTTTGCCAATAGATTCAGAATATTCAATACAATGGGAAAAGATACATGGTCCTGGTGAAGTAAGCTTTTCCAACAGTGATAAGCTAAATACTTACGTGAATTTTTCTGAAACAGGTCAGTATTTGTTAAAGGTTTCAGTAAATGATGGCAATAGAACGGGTATTGATACCATAAGTGTTGGGGTTGGGTCAACCTGTGGCGCTAAATCTCCTTCCGGACTAATTCATTGGTGGCGTGCGGATTATACACTGCATGATTCTATATCAAATTCACATTTTGAGCATTACGTTGCATCGTCATCTCAAGAATATGGTGATGGCTTTGTTAGAAACGGGTTCGTCTTCGATGGCTCACCAGATGCAGGCCTAAAGGCTGATATATCAAGTGAGACTATTTTAGATTCTACATTTAGTATTGAGGGCTGGTTTAATGTGAATGAAGATACAGGGCGTTATACTGATATTCTTGAAGTGGGAGATTTAACAGAATCATACACGTCACCAATTACCGTGAATCGATATGACGGGGAACTTCGTTGTACATTTTACCTAACGTCGGAGAGCGGGGATGTAGATTATACTAGCTTAACAATTACTGATGATTTAGTGTTTAATGAGTATTTTCACCTCTGTATTACATCAGAAAAGATAGCTGGTGGTGTTCTGATAAAAACATATTTTGATGGGAGTCTTACAAATACCAAACAAATTTTAAATGAAGGTGATTTCCCTGATTTTTCTAATGTTCAAATAGGGAATAAGACGTGGCAAAGCCCATCTGCTAATCCGTATTTTTATTACTTTGTAGGTGCTGTAGATGAACTTTCAATTTACGATAGACCTTTAAATGATGATGAGGTCGTAAATATTTATTTAAGTGGTGATCATGGTAAGTGTTCACCCTCGCTTGATCAGGTTCCTAGTGTCGATGCAGGGGAAGACAGGTCGATTGGATCATTATCTCAGAGCGTAACACTTAATGCTGTTATCATTGATGATTCGGCACTTCTAGACATAAAGTGGGAGCTGTTGAGTGGGCCTGATCAAGTTACCTTTAGTGCGGAGAACTTAGCATCCACTGATGTGATGTTTCATTCGGCGGGAATCTATATATTTAAGGTGACTGCAGACGACGGTTATAATGCAGCAAGTGATCTAGTAGAATTACGTGTAGCTATACCTTGTGAAGCATCATTATCAAGCGATGCTATATTGTGGCTTAAGGGGAATAACACACTGCAAGATAGCGCTCGTAATCTGGAGACTCAGGAGTTCTCATCATTATCCTATTCCCCAGCTCAAATTGGGCAGGGTTTTGAGTTTGGCCCAGATTTTGGGTATTTGATTGTGCAAGAGCGTGATCTTGATTTCACTCTCCCAGATGATTCAAACGGCTTTACTGTAGAGTGCTGGATTCGTTTGGAGGATCAAGGAGCTAATAACTATAACTCTAGAGTGGTGACATGGAGAGATAATGATCAAGGATCTACGAGAAGTTACATTACTCAATTTGGTGATTATTTACAAATGCATATATGGGATGAAGTGGATACATCATATGATACTATTACGGTAAGAGACTGTCCACTTGATGAGTATTTTCATTTTGCTGTCACTTATTCAAAAGAAGGGCTCGTGACCGGCTATGTTAATGGTGTTGTTTATCGAGAAGAACTAGGTTTTGGAGATTCGAGTGTTTTGTCTACTGGGGAGAGCAATTTATATGTGGGAGGATATTATGATCAAGTCACAGGACCATTGGGCCTTGATGAGTTCACTGTCTATAAACGCTCATTTACTCAAAACGAAATCATCACTCTTGCAGGAGCGCAGACGTATGGGAAATGTTCTCCGTCAGCAAATAGTGCGCCTGTTGTTGATGCTGGGTCCGCTATTTATGCAAGTGATGTGAGTGACTTGATATCGCTGAGTGGCTCCGTTTATGATGCGGAGGGTGATGATCTTTCCGTCAGTTGGAGTTTTGTGTCTGGTCCTGGGTCGTTGACTTTTGGTGATGTAGAGTTCTTAAGTTCGACTGTTAGTTTTTCATCAGAAGGAACATATGTGCTGAAGCTAGCCGTCTCTGACGGTGAGCATTTGGTAGAGGACACGGTTTCTATATTCATCAATAATGCTGTGTGTCAGTTGCCTGTTGAGCAGAGCGCTGTGTTCTGGTTGAAATCAGAAAATTTAATTGAAGATGTGATTGGAAACGCGAGTATTCAAACCATAGGTTTACCTACTCTTGTTTCAGGTCAGATCGGGTCAGCGCTTCATTTTGATGGGGATTCATTGATTTATTTGGAAACTGCACCTGACTTAGCAAGTAGTGACGGTTTTACGATTGAGTTCTGGGTGCGAACAGCGGGTGTTAACGCTCCTTTGCTTCGGTGGTTGAATGGTGATGACTATGTGGCATCGATAGAAAGCTTTAGTAACGGATTATTAAGGTGGCAGGCATTGAACGTGGGGACGTATGGCAGTACCTACGCGACTTTAGGAACAGCACCTCTTAATGAGTGGCATCACGTAGCTCTGGTTCACAGTAAAGCAGATGGTTATATGACAACCTATTTTAATGGTGTTCAGTCCGCCTTAGTAGATGCACCTTATACGCCAGAGCTTAACGATGAACTGTCTCTTGTTATTGGTGGTGACTTATCAAATAGCGTGAAATTTGTAGGGGATATCGACGAGCTAACATTTTATGATGAACCACTTAGTGCATTAGCTATTCAGCAGATTGCAGCAGCGAGTAGTTTTGGAAAATGCTCTGCTGGTTTTGAGCCTCTGCTTGTGGAGGCAGGTACTCCCATTACTCTAGAATCAGTTGGTAATATAGGAACACTCAACGGAGATGTATCGCAAGAGGATGCAACTATCATGTGGGAGATGGTTTCAGGGTCAGGCAACCTTACTTTTTCGGCTTCTGATCAACTGCAGACTGATGTTTCGGCAGATGTAGAAGGTCGATATACAGTGAAGCTTTCTGCTGAAAGTAATGGTTATCTGGTTAGCGATACCACAGAAATATGGGTTGGGAGTGGATGTTACCCAGTTACAGCCTCACCTGTTATTTGGCTTACAGGAGAAAGTAACCTTACTGATGTAGCTACTGGAGGTAGTGTTGAAACTGTATCGGTAATTATTGAGCATGTGCCTGGTTTGGTAGGAAATGCTTATCGTTTCACTGGATATGATACAGCACTCCGTATCCCTAGTGTGACAGCTTCAAGAGTTAGTGGGAACTCAGCGCTTACATTTGAGTTTTGGATGGATGAAACCCTGATTTATGGAGGCCAAAGAGTAATCAATTGGCAAGAAAATGGTGTTAACCTAACATATAGTGGTTATGGCAATTTTTCATTACAGCTCGAAAATGAGCTTGGAGAAAGTTTTAGCGTTTCTCTCAGCACAACGAGATCAAACATAACTGGCTGGAAGCATTATGCGATAACACTTGATGCTGATGAACAGATAGCTCGCTTATACCTCAATGGTGAATTGAGGACTGAACAACAAATTGGAGTAGAGTGCGAACAGTTTAATTTTCAAGGTGATGCAAGCTTGGGTGGTAGAGTCATTGGGGCTAATGTTTATAGCGAATTAAGGGGGGATTTAGATGAATTTGCTATTTATAGAGAAGCTTTAGATATTACCCAAATTGCAGGTATCTACGCTGCTGGTTCGGCAGGTAAGTGTGCGGCTAACCTTAATCAGCCTCCACGGGTGGCGATGAACGTTTCAAGGTTTGTATCGATATTAGATGGTTCACTTTTATTGAATGCTGTTGCTATAGATGATGGGAATCCATCAGGAACTTTAACTTATGACTGGCAGTTATTGAGCGGTCCCGCATCAGTGCTTATTGATGATCACACAGTACTATCGACATTGGTGAGTTTCACCGCGGCTGGTAACTATAATTTTTCTCTGACCGTTTCAGATGGTGAGAAAAGCACAGTAGAAGAAGTTAGAATTCAAGTGACGGATGCTAACTTCAATTTGGCTCCTACAGTAAGTGTAGGGGATGATGTCTCACACAGTCCTCTGGAAACAATTACTTTATCGGGCACTGCTTTTGATAGTGATTTAGCAGAGGGTGAGACTTTATCGATTAATTGGAGCCAAGTAGGGGGGACTTCATTAGATGCGTTTGCAGATCCTAGTGCTCTTACTCAAAGTTTTAGCCTTACCACCCCTGGTATCTATACTTTCCGTTTGACGGCCTCAGATGGTGCACTTTCGTCTTATGATGATGTTCGAGTGACAGTTCTGAGCACAGTGAATTCAGCACCTGTAGTAGACTTGGGCGGCGATCAAGAAATCACATTCCCAGTCAACGCCTTGACTTTATCCGCAGTGATTACAGATGATGGATATCCAAATGAATCGATGATTTCTAACTGGTATCAGACAGCGGGTCCGGTTGATGTTTCAATCAATGTCCTGTCTACTGAAAGTGCTGAAATAATATTCGATGAAGTCGGTGAATATGAATTTGTCTTCATCGCAAATGATGGTGTTGCCTCAGGAGAAGATCGTGTTCTGGTTACTGTTCTTCCAGAGGTTCTACCGAACACAGCACCACAAATTGAATTGGGTGATGATCTTGTGATTGATGTAGGGTCGCACACTCTTGCAATCTCTGTTTCTGATGATGGTCAGCCTATTGATGGTGGTTTGACTTACCAATGGACACAGCTTGGTGGCCCTCTTGCGGCATCTATTTCTAATGCTACAAATAGTTCTGTAGATATTGTTTATGGAATGAATGGAGTCTATACGTTCCAGCTCAAAGTTTCCGATGGTGAATTTACGGTGGAAGATACCATTCAGGTGACTGTAGATACTCTAGATGATGGAGCTTCGTTTGCTAATTTACCTCCTGCGGTTGATTTGCCAGCTTCTCACACATTAGAAAGCCCAGATACGGAACTCCAGTTCACACCAGTCATTACAGACGATGGCAATCCTTCTGGGACTTTGACTTACCAGTGGAGTCAGATCGATGGACCCGATACGGCGAATACGATAGATACAACTGTAGAATCACCCATCTACACGTTCGCTGCCACGGGAATATATCGTTTCCAGCTCGTCGTAAGCGATGGACAGTTTTCGGTGATTTCGCAGACGGAGGTTTCTTATTTGCCAACGGGGAATAAGGCTCCTGTTGTCGTTGCTGGAGAAACTCAGACTGTCGAGCTCTCCGATACAATCCATCTTGTGGGAACGGCCTCAGATGATGGTTTGCCCCTTGGAAATGAGCTGACGTATCAGTGGGATTTGATTTCATATCCAGCAGGATCTTATGTAAATGTACTTAATGCAGATACATTAGAAGCAGATGTACAGGTGTTACTGGGAGGTGCGTATTCTTTCCTCCTTTCAGTTTCGGATGGTCAATATACCACGACTGATACCGTAGTCGTCAACGTCGTCGAAGCACCTGTGGTGGAAATATCATACCCTTCTGATGGTCAAACTCTGTCTGATAGTGACCTCATCTATTTGGATGCCTTTGCTTACGCGACAGGGGATCAGATCTCAGAACTTACATTCTATGATGGTGAGGTTGTTATTGGTTCAGGCAGCCGCATTGGTGATTCAGATACTTATACACTAACGCTTTCAGCACTTTCTCTAGGCGATCACACAATCACGGCTCATGTTACGACAGCTTCTGGTGCCGTAGGTGTTTCAGACGTCACGAATGTAACGGTGATTGATCAAAATGAGGCTGAAATGGAGGTTGAGATTCTTTCTCCTGAAGATAGCGCTGAGATCGACTCTTCAATAGATATTACAGGCACAGTATTTTCTACTAATCTCGATTTTTACAGCCTTGAGTATAGTGAGTCAGGTAAAGGTAACTGGAATGTAGTGGAGCAGGGGGTGACGTCTATTAGATCGGGCGTGCTAGGATCGCTCGATACGACACTACTAGAAAATGGTCTCTATGACATACGCTTGCTGGCTCAGAATACACTAGGTGATCAGGTTATTTCTCTCATCACTGTTGTCCTTGATTCTGAGCTGAAGCTTGGTCAGTTCACTCTTGCTTTTGAGGATCTCTCGGTTCCTCTTAGCGGTCTTCCTATTACAGCTACACGTGCATATGATAGCCGTGATCAGTCGATTGGTGATTTCGGTCAGGGCTGGGAGCTTGGTTTACAGTCAATGAGTGTAGTCACTCGTGGTGAGGCAGGTCTCAATTGGATACAAACTCGATCTGGAGGTGGTTTCTTCCCAGTTTACAGTCTTGATCCTGCTAATAATGCCAAGGTTGTCGTTAAACTGCCAGGCGGAGGTTTAGAGACATTTACACCTGTAGCCACGGGTTCAGCACATAGCAGTGGTGTAGGTAGTACAGGCTTTGGTTTACCAGCTTTGGAACCTAATCAGCAGTATATCACTCCTATCACCTCAGGTAACCTTACGTTTGAAGGCACTGATGACGCTGAGGGCTCGCTCGTCGTTTTAGGTGAAGATACTTTTACTTTCACTGTTACAGGTGGCAGTGTTTCGGATACATCATTTGGTAATTTATATGATCCGTTCACAGCAGCGCCCTACAACCCCACTCAATTTCTCTACACTGATAAAGCGGGCAATGAATACCAGATCTCTATCGCGGATGGTCTCTTTGGTCTCACGGATACCAATGACAATACGCTTACCTTCGATGATAATGGCGTTTATCACAGCGATGGGGAATCCATCACCTACACACGTAACGCCGATGGCTTGATCACCGCGATCACTGATCCAGCGGGTGAGCAGTTGCTTTACCGCTACAATGGTAATCAGCTCATTGAGTTTGAGAATCGAGTAGGGGAGGTGACGCAGTTTTTCTATGAGGAGCCACGTTTCCCGAACTACCTGACGCGCATTGTCGATCCTGCTGGAAACGATGCCATCCGCTCGGAGTACGATGACTCAGGCCGCTTAGTCAGGCAGATTGATGCCCTTGGTAATGCCATCGAGTTCGAGCACGATATTTCCAATAACCGCGAGGTCATCACGGATCGTCTCGGCAACAGCACCATCCACGAGTACGATAATCAGGGCTACGTCACACGCACCACAGACGCCCATGGAGGTGTCACCACTTACGGCTATGACGCCTACGGAAATGAAACATCGGTCACTACTCCAGAGGGTGTCACCACGCAGCGCGATTACACTCAGAAGGGCGACCTCCTTTCAGAAACCAACGGAGCGGGGGAAACAACGTACTACGATTACAATAGCCAGTCGAACCCACTCAGTATCACTGATGCCTTAGGTCGCGTCACCAGCATGGCGTATAGTGGTAGTAATCTCAGCAGCATGACGGACTCCGCAGGTACTACAACCAGCTTTGGCTACTCCTATTCAGGAAACCTCAGCTCACTCGCGGATGCTACCGGCACTGTCACCAGCTACACCCACGACTCGAAGGGGCGCGAACTCAGCATGAGCTTAACAGACTCCGATGGAGCTGTCCTCCGCACGGAAACCTACGAGTATGATGATTTAGGAAACCGCACGAAAAGTACCACCACCCGCACCCTCGTCGATGCAACAGTGGAGACCCTCGTTTCCACCTACGTCTACGATGCCGAGAGCCGCCTGCTCTCTTCCACACTTCCCGATGGCACCACCACCAGCACGGAATACAACAGCATCGGTAAGCAAAGTATCAGTACGGACGCTCTTGGTCGCGAAACTACCTACAGCTACGATGACCGCGGCAACATGGTTTCGATGACTTACCCCGATGGTACCAGTAGTTTCACCGCCTACGATGTCGAAGGTCGCCGCACCGCCAGCACGGATCAGTTAGGCATTACCACCTACTATATTTACGATGCCCTCGGCCGTCTCGTGGAAACCATCCTACCAGACGATACCATGCCAGCTACTGTGCTCAGCGAAGTCGCCGACATTCTAACATCTCCAGAACTCGCCGACAACCCATCGGTCACTACCGAGTACGATGGCGATGGCAGAGTCGTCGCCAGCATCGACGCCCTCGGAAACCGTATGGAATATGAGTATGATGCCGCCAGCCGCCGCGTGCTCGTCCGCGATGCCCTCGGAAATGAAACACTCACCAGCTATGACGCCGCAGGGCAGCAGACAGCCGTGACGGATGCCCTCGGTCGCATCACTAGCTTCGAGTACGACACCGCAGGCAGACTCTTGCAGACGATCTTCCCAGACGCCACTACCACTCAGGTGAGCTATGACGCCCTCGGCAGACGCTCCACCGTGACTGATCAG
Source organism: Akkermansiaceae bacterium (assembly GCA_051252195.1). Lineage (GTDB taxonomy): Bacteria > Verrucomicrobiota > Verrucomicrobiia > Verrucomicrobiales > Akkermansiaceae > Oceaniferula. The sequence goes on from JBPOGD010000005.1 coordinate 296,821, forward strand.
GAAGGCAACACCACTGGCTACGAGTACGATGATCTCGGCAGAATGGTCGCCGTCATCGATGCCCTCGGGAATCGCACTGAATACGAATACAATGAGCAAGGCAGCCTCCTCATCCAGCGCGATGCCGAAGGCAGGGAAACCAGTTTCGTTTACGACTCCCTCGGCCGCCGTACCACCCGCACCCTCCCCGAAGGACAGCAGGAAACCGTCAGCTACAATGCCCTAGGAAACATGCTCACGCGTGAAGACTTTAATGGTCACACCACTAGCTACGCCTATGACATCATGAACCGCGTGACCAGCATCACCGCGGATAGCAGCCATCCATCGCTCAACCTCGGCCTCGCCAATGCACCCGCGAAGTTCGAGTACGCTTACGATGATCTCGGAAGACGCATCAGCTCGACGGTGAAAGATTCCAGCGACGCAACCATCCACCAGCGCGCTTGGGAGTTTAACACCCGCGGACAGAATATTCGCAAAACTTCTACTAACGGCAACATCAGCTACGCCTACGATGATAACGGCAACCTCACAGGAGCCGCCTCTGACACCGCAGGTGCGTACGATCAATCCTACGATTACGATGCGCTGAACCGCCTTAGCGATGTCTACGTGGGGCAGGAGGGACTTGATCCAGCCGCCTATGGTCTAGCAGCCTATGCCTATGACAATGTTGGAAACCTCACAGGAGTTGGCTATGCCAATGGCACAGGGCATCAGTATGAATACTCAGCGCTGAATCGCCTCACAGACCTCACCGTAGGAAAGATGTCCAGCGGCACCGACCCACCGAGTGGAACAATAGCAAGCATCCAGCAGCAATACACCTACACGCTCAATGCCGCAGGGCACCGCACAGGAATTGCCGAGCTATCAGGACGCAGTATCAGCCACGTCTTCGACAAACTCTATCGCCTCAAGAGCGAAACCATAGCAGGAGCCATCACCAACAACGGCGCCATCTCCTACACCCACGACAAAGTAGGAAACCGCCTCAGCAGAACATCTTCCGTGTCTTCTGTGTCTTCCGTGGTTCAGAATTATTCTTCCAATGATTTACTCAC
>JBPOGD010000006.1:0-293548 GCA_051252195.1 Akkermansiaceae bacterium
GCCCCGTCACCCAAGTTGTGTTACTAGCAGATGCGTCAAATGACTGAGACGAAGTGTCAGCTACGGTGGTTCCGCTAACGTCATCCATCGACCATTCTGCGATGAGACCTGTTGGGATCTTATCTAATGTTAAGTGCTGTATGGTTTTTCCACCTCCATTGTCATCTTGTCCGTAGACCGCGACACGATAGCTCTTTGTTAAATCAAAGCCGCCTTCAATGACGCCTGAGGCTTCAGTAACTCCATTGATTGAATAACTCCATCGGCCACCAGGAAGAATCTCAATGACAACCTCAGTGGACTCATTCACGGGGAATTGGATGTTATCGCCAGATCGATCCAGTGTTGTCCTCGACGAGCCATCTGTGAAGTTGAGTCCTTGTCCGAAACTGTCACCATTTTGGGTTAAATTAACCCCTAAGCTGTAAACACTGGTATCAGTCTTGAACGGATTATAACCTGAATAGCTAGATAGATCTGTGTCTGTGCTAATGATCCCAAAGGAAAAGTTATGGGCAAGCACGTCACCAATCGAACCTGTCGTGTAGTATGCGGTCAGTTTGAAACCAGAATCTGACTGCTGGGCATCCGTTGAATAAGCCATCGCTCTTTTGAAGAATTGCGTGCCACTATTATTATAGACCAGATCGCCGTCAGTATCTTGTGACCAATACCCATTCTGGATTGAGTTATTCATCCATGGCAAAATCTCCTGATTCGCTAGTGGAGTAAACGGTGTATTGAAGGACCATACCTCTCCGGTGATAACGCTACCGTTACTTAGCACTGTGTCGACTCGCCAGTAGTAAGTCGCGTCATTGTTCAAAGTGGTGTAATTCGACAAGGTGACGATATTTTCTGGATCAGTCTTGCTCGTCAGAAATGACAAAGCGTTGGGATTTGTGCCCAAATAAATATTCGCACTAACACCATTTAGTCCAATGAGATACATCAGGTCTGTATCAAGAGGCACGCTACCTCTTCCCGTGCGAGGAACTGGCATGCTAGCATATTCTTCTTGTCTTCCTGGAATCCAGTAGGTGTTGTCGCCATACTCATAGGCTCCAATATCTGGAGCGGAACCTAGATACCCAGCAGTGACATTTACATCAACGCCATCGATCGTGCATGTGATTGGAACGCCTTGGTCGATCAGTTCGACCGCATCTGCCCGCGGTCGGAAATCCCAGTTATCAGGATCGCGCAGTAAGTCATGCATAGTTCGTGAACTAGTAGAAAATGAAGGAGAATAGTTATTTGAATCAATTCCGGTCAGCCCCCAATCGTTCTCTGCGCGATCGCTACTACCGAGAGCCCACGCACCACCCGCTGCAAAATAGTCGGGATCAACGGACTGCTCAACAATAGTGCTTAATACATCGGCGGCATTGTTGCGGGAAAAAGTATTTGCGTTTCCACCTTTGTCTTGGGCGACATTGAAATTCGAATACTCACCAACCGCAATGTTATGATAGACCTCATGGAAATCCCCTTTTAACCGGTAGGCATTATCTCGATGAGAATATCTGATTGAATGTGAAACATTGCGGTATATGTTACCATCGCGAGTGCCTACGACACCGGCATTGAGACCATCCCAGCGGAAGTCCCGTCGTAGATTCTCCATGAACCAGTTATTACGGGCAACGGACTCCCATACGTGCTCCAGAGGTGAATACATGCTAGAAGCGTCTCCTCCAAGTAGGCAGCATTCGGTATGGAAGTTATATTCTGCAACAAAAGGATGAATCTCATCTGCATTCCTATAGCGACGTAGACGAACCGATTGTAGCGCTGAAGAGTATGAAACGGTGTTGCGACGGTAGACATTATCTATCGCGTTGTTGGTATCCAATACATGGAGGGCGCGTCGCTGACCGTATTCATCCCAGTCATCAATTTGATAATGAGTGATTTTATGGAACAGACAGTTTTCGATTGTCAGCCCATCAATATAATTTGCGATCAAGCCCGTGTCAGTGGCATATTTAAAGCTACAGTTATAGACCCTAATATCTTCGCAGAAATCGGTGGATCCTCCTGTGAAATCTGTCGTTTTAGCTTGATCCTCGGAGGCTACTGCTCGTTCTGTAGATGAGTAGTAATCAAAGTCGCAGTTCTGAATCGTAATATGGTCAGAAAAATTGAAATCGACAGTAGTCGCAAAGAAATTCAGACCATCAAAATTGACGTGTTGTGTAGTCGCATCTCCTGTAAAAAAATGTATCAGCTCTTTCCCATACACATTTAAGGTATTTGGGTTCGCGTTATTCTTAGGCCAGAAAGAGAGCTTTTTAGTGGATTCGTCGTAAGCCCATTCCTGCGCTATATCCAACATAATACGTTCGGCATTATTTAACCCTCCTTCTAAAAAATACGGGGCTGTTCCTGATTCCAACCGGATCGGAGCATTGTGAGTAAACTCTGCATCTCCAGTTGCGTGTGCGGTAATAACTCTGGGGGATCCAGATACCATTACACATCCAGTAAAAGAAACACCAGAATCAGCTACATTATCGGCACCACTTTGTGGCTGGTCGACAGCGGTTCCATGAGTCGGGGCAGACTTGAAAAGGTATTTTCCATTGCCCCAGACATCATCTGAAAAAGCCAGTGCATTGGGGTAGCGAGCTAGCGTCATCACTTCGTTATTAACGAACAACTGAGTGATGTCCCCGACATTATTATTAAGTGTGGTCACGTAAACATTTCCGATCCCCGGAATGTTTGCGGAGGGTGTGTCGTTGCCAGCAGGAAGGACAACGCTGTTCCTTGTTTCCAAAGTCCATGAAGTCTCGATTTCTACCCGCCCGTCCAAAACGACCTCTTCATCCCCGAAATTAGTAAGGGTTATCGGGCTGCCTGCAGCACCAGCGATGCCGGCTAAATCCACGGCTTCGTGATAATTGCCTCCACGGATGAAAACCGTGTCACCAGGAGCCGACTGGTCAACAGCGTGTTGAATTGTTGCAAAAGGAGCGGCAAAGGTTCCAGGATTCGAGTCGGATCCGCTCGTTGACACGTAAGTATCCGCCTGAGCGGATATTCCAGTGAACAGGGAAACATATAAAATGCATAATCTTGAATGTTTCATGTATATTAGCTTATGGGACAATCCTAGCTAAGGCCTAGTGATATGAGTGTTTATAACAGTATTTAAGTTATTTGTGGAGTGTTTTGTGATTTCCTCCATTGAAGAGCCATTCACACTCTTTCAAAAACCAATGAAAGCTCTTCACTCCAATGAGATAACTCTCGTCAGCTTCTACTTCACCCCTACGTGAGCCTAATTGGCCAGCTTAATTGCTATTGACCTTGAGACGTCCAAAAATCTTGTCTCCTTCTATCTCTTCGGGATTCAGAGTTATTTCGACCTCTGCAGCCCCATCTGTTTCGATGCCTAGACTCACTTCAGGTGCAGTACTTGATGAAATATCAACATCGTGCCACTCATCCAGATCGTTACTGTACTGGAAGACTTGGCTTGTATCACTTGTTGATGCAACACGAACAGTAAATCTGAAAATAATATCACCTCCAAGGGTGTCATGGACGGGTAAGATATAGGGATCTGAAACTTGTGGGTCGCCGTTGAGAACATACTCTAATAAGGTTGGAATATTATCGTGATCTGAATCGCCTATCGTGTTGGGGTCTTCTAAGTCGGGGTATTCACTGATCCATTTGTGGTAGCCCCCATACTCTTCATAGAGACTTGTTATCTCTGACGGGCTTAGTGCGATATTGTATAGTTTTACTTCGTCAATAGATCCGTCATAGGCTTGATCTACCTCGTCACTACCGAGCATTGCCGATGCAATTCCTGTCATGGCCTTGAATCTTCCCGTACTTTTTTCCCACAGTGACCCATTAAGGTAAATATTCATCTCTCCAACCGTAGCGCTTTTGACAAAAATCCAGTGGTTCCAACGCTCTTTGTATTCTGAGGCTTTAGCCACTTTACCAGTACGATCGTAGCTAGAACTATTGCTATTGCCTGCATCCCAGAAAACTTTGGCATTGGTCGATGGTAGATGGATATTCAAGACGCGGTTGCCAGATAAATCAGTGGCACTCAAAATACTATCAACTCGTGGTTGAGTAGTGTCTCCGTATGCCCAGAACGAGATAGAGATTTCGTTAGTAAGTGCAGAAAACGCAGAAACTGGAAATGAGACATGGGTATCGGTTCCATTGAGATCTAGAGCACCTCCTTCTACTCCAGATATCCATGTTCCCTTGGCTAGCGTACCATGGAAGCCACTCCCAGATGAGTCAAAAACGAGAGTTCCGGAGGCATCATCCATAGCCCATTGAGCTAAAAGCCCTGGAGTGACTCCGACGGCAATAGAAACGGCTACAATTTCGCTATCAGCTAATCCGTTATTACATCTATAAGTAAACGAATCATAACCAACGTAGTCTTCATCTGGCTCATAGGTCAAAGTAGGCAATGTTCCGCTTAAACTCCCATTGGCCGGCAGCGTTATGACTTCAAAGGTTAGACTATTATCATTGGAGCTTGAACCACTAAGTGTGATGCCGAGCGAGCTATTTTGAGTGATGCTTTCTGTCTTAGGGTCTGCTACTGGAATGATGGACTCATTCGCATCAAGAGATATAGATTGGATGGACTTGCCATTGCCGTTATCGTCTTGCCCATAAATGGCAACATGATAGCTTTTATTAAGGTCAAATCCTTCTGGAATGACTCCAGAGGCCTCTTCAATTCCACCGATCGAATAACTCCAAGTTCCATTCCTACCTATGTTGAGAACAACCTCTGTCGTAGTGTCTATCGCGAATTGGGTGTTGTCTCCAGACTGATCCAAGGTCGTGCGTACTGAACCGTTAGTAAAGTTTAGTCCTCGAGCTGTCGCATCTCCATCGGCCGTTAAATTCACCCCAAGACTGTAAACAGAGGTATCAATTTTAAATGGGTTAAGTCCGGTGTATGTGGAAATGTCAGTATCAGTACTGATGAAACCAAAGGCGAGATTATGAGCTAAACTGTCTCCTATCGAACCTGTCGTATAATTGATAGTTAACTTGAATCCGTCATCTGATTGAAATGATTGAGTGGAGTAACTGAGAGCACGATAGTTGAAATTATTCCCAGAATTGTTGTAAGTGAGGTCTTCATCTTCATCCGCTAAATCCAAGTTCGTCCAGAAGGCGCCACCATTGATCGAGTTGGTTTGCATATCAAGATATTGAGCATTGGTTACACTGATTTGAATGCTAGCTTCTGTCGTTTGATTGCCATCACTCAAGTTCATGTCGATTGTGTGAATTCCGTGGTCTGGAAAACTAGGTGTACCGCTCAAGCTCCAAACGTCTGGAGCAATTTTTTCTAAACTCAGCCAATCTACACCATTGGCAATTTCGAGCGTGAGAGTGTCACCTTCGAAATCCTCAACGTCTTGGCCTCGCTTGATCAAATAATAGTACTCTTTGTGTTTATAGGCATTTGGTAGGATAAGCGGATCAGATATCCAAACGGGTGAGCCGTTTCCTGTAGATGTGAAAGTAGTAGAGCCTTCATTCACCTGAAGCTCTATAGCACGGGTTCCCTCATTACTATTGCTGTCCCGAGCACTTATTCCAAAGCTGTGTAAGGTGGAGTCAGTTTCAGTTGGAATACCACTCATCACCCAGTTTCCAGGTGTATCTAAGTCTTCACTGATGCTCAACCATGAGGGAGCGTTATCGAAGAACCATATATCGGTGATTTCATCCCCCTCAGGATCCCAGAGGTCTATTTCCTCTTGTAAAACATGATAATAAGCTTGTCCGGCGGTTGCATCGGGTAAAACGGTGTAGGCTCTAGCCCAGCTAGGCGGCCCTGGAGACTCAAACTCGGCTAGATGATCGTCCATGTTTTTAAATAGATCATAAGCCCAACCTCTTAATTGAGTAATGCCTAGCGACGTAACAAGAGAGCCGTCCCAAGTGAGACTACCTCCTGCTTGTACAGCTTCTAAAGTCCACTGATTAAAATCATCCTGTTCCCATGCCTGATTCGGGCCATCGGTCCAAGCGGTCGTAGCTAGTTTCGTATGTAAATTTCCTACGATTAGGTCATCCCAAGTCCAATTACCCCCATCATGAACGTAACCATTTTTATCGGTCATTCGCTCTATATGTCGGTAGTTTCGGGCAAATCTTCCACTTTCTTTATCGGCATGATCGTTGTTTCCTCCAAATGCATGTCCGAAAGTAAAGTCATCAAAATAGACTGGTATGGCATAAGGATAGGCATCGTAACTCAGGGTGCTGCGGCCATTGTTAAACGCAATCGCAATATCGGGGTTACCAGCATGTACTGCTCTTGCATAAGCTTGGTAAATACGTTGCTCCTCTAAAACACCACTTGATGCATTGTCGCCATTATCACCCATGGTGCCTCCGTCATCAAAAATCCATGTGTTGAAGTACTTACCATATTGCAGGGCATATTCCTTCAAAATGTACTCCGCATAACAGAACATGTATTTTCGGTAGGGATATGTTTCAGTGCCGTTACTTTCATAGGCCACCTCGTATTGTTCCGTCGTGGAGTTCCAAACTCCAGTGTGGAAAGGCTGACTGTTGATAAAGGCCTGCACCTCCGCATCCGTGTCACAATAATCAATCCATCGCTGGACAAAAACTTCTTGTTCGGTGGTATTAGTTCCAACGAAATTCTCAGAATTGGTATAGGCTTTCACCTTAAAACCAGCAGCTTTGATTCCCAAAATTTCTTCCAGAAAGGAACTATCATCAGGCTCGTCCGCAGTTAAGTCACCCCATACTGGAGCAATATTGTTGATGGGGTCCCCATTCACATCGGTGTCTCCTTGCCAGAGCTCATCAAATAGCTTGAGTGGCACTTTGTGTTCTGCGGAAAGTGAGGCGCCATTTGTGAACGAGACACCCAGCGTATCGAGGGTTTTAAAGTCTTTTACCTGATCAACATTTGCTGATGCAACGGCAGCAGACCATGTTCCTCTGACAGATTCTGCACGTTCACCCACAGCATAGCCTTTCTCCAGCTTTACAGAGTTTATTGACTTACCTCCACCATTGTCGTCCTGTCCATAAATGGCAACATGATAGTTTTTCGTTAAATCAAAGCCTTCGAGCAATATTCCAGATGCCTCATAAACACCATCGATACGGTAACACCAGTAGCCACCAATGCCGATCTCAATTGTCACTTCACAAGTTTGACCGGCCTGAAACTGAGCATGAGTGCCTGACTGATCGAGTGTCGTCATCACTGAGGCGCTGGTGAAATTGAGGCCTTGAGTTGCAGCGCTTCCATCTGTAGTCACATTCGCTCCAATACTGTAGACGCTGGTATCGACGCGAAAAGGATTGTATCCTGTATAGGTGGAAAGGTCGGTGTCGTTGCTAATAAGACCCAAAGAGAGATTGTGCGCTGCAGTATCCCCAATTGAGCCTGTCGTGAAGTTGACCGTCATCACGAATCCAGTGTCCGATTGAAACGTGTTAGCCGAATACATGAGTGCTCGCCTTGTATAGCTTGTGCCGCTGGTGTTGAACGTAGCATCGCCGTTATCGGCCCAAGAGTGAGCTTGGATCGTTCTGTTTATCGCACCGCCACCAGTTCCCGCGTTTACTGGTAGTGTATCGTCGTCAAAGTGATCTTCGTATAAAATATCGGCATGAGTCAGTCCCGTGGGCAGTAAAGTAATACCAATGAGGTGTAATAATTTCATGGCTGATTTTTTATGTTAAAAGTACTTTTATTGAGACTTTTCATCGTAGTGGCAAGAGTTAGTCAGCTTTGATGCTTTTCTTTGTAGAGCTGTTCTGTTGGCAAATGGAACAAACATTTGGTCATTTTGATAATGTAACTGTCACCACTGTGATACTCTAGAGGGTTGAAATAGTTACATATTAAGAACAAGTAATACAAAAATTTGAGTCACATTTTCCGTGAAATTGTCGTAGATTCTACGTCTGTCCCAAATGGGATTACGGGTCGCGCTTCATTGGTCAGAGTGTTAGTCTTTAAGATCTTCGTTTTTCTCAAAGCGACGCATGTAGCTATCATTGGTGTTCTTATTTTACCGATCTTGGACAAGAGAATAGTGTCTATCCAAGCAGTTCCTTACCCCTTTGGCTACTGATCAATCAGCGTGCTGAGATGATAACGGCATGGGAGTCGTATTTGATCTTCGCCCGTGCTTGCTCAGTGATGTAGCTAAGAATAGCATCGGCAGGAACGGACTTAATATTGATTGATATTTTGCGAGAATCTAATTTTCTAGAAGGGTCGAGAACGAGGAAGTTGATAATCACTTTTTTTTCTGAGACAGTATCAATGTGAGTCGTGAGTGTATCTAGAGCCTCATTAAGAGAGACATTTTCTACGATGAACTCAGGGATAATGACGCTTTTGAGTTTAGCTACTGTGCTATCTGCAAGGTATGTCTTGCTGAGTGAGGATAGTTTCTCTAAGGAGCGTATCGCCTGAGGATGACCAGGATAAATTTTTAAAACGGCTTGATAAGAGGTCTTCGCTTTTACGAGGTCTCCAGCTTGAAGTGCTGTTTGTCCTTGGCTGTAATAATCAGAAGCGAGTTTCTTTTTGTCGATGCCTTCTGCGCAAATAAGTAGAGTAGTAGACAATGAGAGAATGCAGTGGAGAAGAGGGGGGTGTTTTTTCATGATGTTTAATATGAGTTAGAGTTCGAATAGGAAATTCGAACACTGTAATATATCATGATATGTATCATCTCACCAAGCGTAATCCATAGCTCAGCAGCATTCTGAATTACACTTTCCAGTTTAGCGCACCTTTTTTCAGCGCGTAGACGTAGGCGACGGTTAAAATACCAACAAAGCCACTCATACTCCAGAAGGCCATGTTTCCTTCTTGAATGAGCTCGCGGAACTGCACCGCCCATGGATACATGAAAACGACTTCGATATCGAAAATGACAAAAAGCATTGCCACGAGATAGAATTTCACGCTAAAGCGCGGAGAGCCTTCACCAATTGGAACCATGCCACATTCGTAAGCACTGTCTTTCGTAGCGTTCTTACTTCCTTTTTTACCTAGTATAATACTCATAACGAGCATTGACGTTGCGAAACCAATAGCCGCTACAGCTTGCATAATGACGGGTAAGTAGTTCTGAAGCATGATGAAATAAATAGGATGTAATGAGTGATGATACAAAAAACCCGAATCACTTAAAAGTAATTCGGGTTTCTTTATAGGATATTTCGTGTGGCTTCAGCCAGCACGAAATGATTATAGTTTTAACTAGCGTAAAGAAACGGCATTAAGCAGATTCTTGCGCGGCAAGGAAGTCACTGTGTGCTTCAGAAAGTTTGGGAAGGCCTTTATATTCTTTGCCTTCTTTTTCAATCATGCCGCGAGTGACAAGGTTTTGAAGTTTTTCGTACGCACGTAGACGTAGCATTTCTTCTCCACCGCTTACTGCATTACGCTCTTTTAATTTCGCGTATACTGCCTCAAATAAATCATTAAAACCGAAGAAACGCGCATCTTCTCCAAGTACGTTGACGATTTCGTCAGTAACGTGATCGGGGACGCGGCGAGAGAAACGGGTTCTTTTCGTAGTAGCCATGACGTGAATCTAGCACAGTTCTATAATTTATGCGATCTGAAAATAATAAAAAGCCTAAATTTACATTATTTTAGTCACTGAGTAGATTGGAAATTCCTGTCATCAGAGTGTTGACAGGCGTCGGCTATAAGTCGATGTTGGCGGGCTGATATGAGTATGACAAATGGAAAACACGTAGCAATTGTAGGCGCTACAGGGGCAGTAGGGCAAGAAATGCTTGATTGTTTAGAACAACGTAAATTCCCAATCAGTGAACTAACATTGCTGGCATCAGCTAGATCAGCGGGTAAAGAGATCTTATTCAAAGGAAATTTAATAAAAGTTAAGGAATTAACACATAGTAGCTTCGAGGGTGTAGAAATTGCCTTATTTAGTGCTGGTGGAGGTCTCTCATTGGAGTATGCGCCCAGTGCTGCTGCTGCTGGTGCTATTGTGATTGATAATTCATCCGCATTCCGCATGGACGATGGCGTGCCACTTGTAGTTCCAGAGGTGAATCCGGAGGCAATTAAAAACTGCCCGAAAGGGATTATCGCAAATCCTAATTGTACGACGATTATTACCATGATGGCCTTGTACCCATTGCATAAAATGTACGGTTTGAAAAATATCATTGCCTCAAGCTATCAGGCTGTCTCTGGCAGTGGTGCCCAAGGAATTATTGAGTTGGATGAACAGATCAAGGTCCTTGGTGCTGGTGGTGAAGTTACCGAGGACATGAAAAATGTTTACCCTCATCAGATTGCATCAAACGTTATCCCTCAGGTCGATTCTTTTACGGAAAACGGCTATACCAAGGAGGAGCTCAAAATGCTTAACGAGGGGCGTAAAATTTTGAATTTGCCAGATCTTAACGTCACCTGTACCTGTGTTCGTGTTCCCGTCCATCGTTCGCATTCTGTGAGTATTACTGCGCAATTTGAAAAGCCTGTCGATGTAGTTGATGCGCGAGCAGCCTACGCTGACTATCCTGGTGTGTCAGCTAAAGATGACCCAGAAAACAACCTTTACCCAGTACCCTTAGACACGACTTTAAAGGATGATTGTCTCGTGGGGCGTATTCGTAAGGACTTGGTACTTGAAAATGCACTCGCGCTTTGGGTAGTAGGTGACCAAGTACGTAAGGGTGCTGCGCTCAATGCGGTGCAGATTGCGGAACTAATTAATTAACTATGCATGATTTCGACCAATGGCTTAATGAGAAGCAGAAGCAAGTAGATAAGGCCTTAGGTAGCTATCTACCTCGGGAAAACACGTCGCCTCAGACTATCCATAAGGCGATGAGGTATAGCATTTTTGCAGGCGGCAAACGTTTGCGACCTATTCTATGTATAGCTGCTGCTGAAGCTTGCAATGGTGAATCAGAAAGTGCCTTAGCTCCAGCTTGTGCCACAGAGGTCATGCATACCTACTCTCTCGTACATGATGATTTACCCTGCATGGATGATGATGACTTGAGGCGTGGACGTCCAACGAGTCATAAGGTATTTGGTGAAGGTATGGCTGTGCTTACTGGTGACGCCTTACTCACTGAGGCATTTATTATCATTGCTCAAACACCAGCTACGAAACGCTATGGCGCGCGCGAGTATCTCACGGAGCTTGCAGTCACTGGTGGAAGTAAGAAACTCATTGGTGGACAGGTGCTTGACCTTGAAGGTGAGACAAAAGAGCTCACGAAAAAAGAGCTGATCCGCATTCATGAGGCGAAAACCGCAGCGCTCCTAACCTGCGCTGTTCGCTTGGGTGCCATGACTGCTAATGTGACACCTAAAAAGCTCGAGGCGATTACCACATTTGGCTACAACCTTGGTTTAGCTTTTCAGGTAATCGATGATATTTTAGACGTCACACAGACTACAGAAGTACTAGGTAAAACTGCCGGCAAAGATGAGGCTGTTAATAAATCAACCTATCCCGCAATCCTTGGTTTAGAGCAATCTCGCAGGGAAGCAGCAAGGCTTACCAAAAAAGCGCTGAAGTCACTCGAGATATTTGGCAAAAAAGGAAAACGTTTAGAGCAGATAGCACGTTTTCTTTTAGAGCGTGAGTATTGATCATATAAAGGTTAAATATTTGATCTAGAATCAGAGATTTAATTTACATGCAAAGTGTCTTGCAGAGCTTCATCAATGTGGCGTCTGTGTTTACGGGACCATCTGTCACCTTTTCAATGGAGGTGAATCCAAAGCTGCCACCTTTGTAGACCATGATGTTAGACGTGTCTCCGCGGTGCAGCGAATCGACTGCTGCAGTCGCAAATTTAAATGCCATGAGGCGATCTCTCACGGAAGGCGAACCACCACGTTGAATATGACCAAGAATAGTGAGGCGGGCATCCATACCAAGGCTGTCATGAATCCAGCGTGTTAGATAGTCACTCATATTGCAACCTTCTGATACGATGGCGATGACGTAGTTGTGTCCATCCTTGATTTTCTGGCTGATGCGAGCCCCTATTTTATCTAAATCATACTCCAATTCAGGAACTAAACAGATATCTGCGCCGCTAGACACTGCGGATGCCATCGCTAAATAGCCACAATGGCGGCCCATCGTTTCGACCACAAAGGCTCTGCTAAATGAATGCGCAGTGTCGCGAATACTATCGACGCTCTCGCGGATCATATTTAATGCGGTATCAACTCCCAAACAATAATCGGTGCCAGGAATGTCGTTATCGATCGTGGCTGGGATACCAGCAAAAGGCACCTTAAAATCATAGTAAAATTGATCAAGTGCTCGGAATGAGCCATCACCGCCGATCACCACGAGCTTATTAATACCGTGTTTTTTTAAATTATCATAAGCCACCTTACGATGCTCGTATTCAAAGAATCTCTTGCTACGAGATGAGCGTATCAGTGTGCCTCCACGGTACATCATACCTGATAACGATGAGAGATCGGCAGGCTTGATGTCATCGTCAATAAGTCCATTAAGGCCATTGTAGATGAGGAATGGTTGATATCCCAGCGCGACCGCCTGATCGACAGCACATTTCACCGCGGGATTCATTCCCGCAGCATCTCCACCAGATGTCATAATGGCTATACCTTCTTTGCTCATAATCTCTAAGTCTTTTATAACCTTTTTGATCGTAGTAATACAAGCGAGCATACGATATAAATATTAAGTAATTGTTACATTGACATCCTAGGCTGGGATGACTAATTACTTCGCGCCTCAGAGATCTCCAATCTCTGGATCATCTTTCTAAGGCGGGGTGGCCAAGTGGTAAGGCATCGGTTTGCAAAACCGACATTCGCGGGTTCGATTCCCGCCCCCGCCTCCAATCTTTTATGAAGATCTCAGATCTAGCTAAATTGGTAATAAGACTTGCTATCTTCGCTAGATCATTTTCTATCTATTGGCAGTGTCAAAGGAATCTACCAAAGAGGAAAACATCAATGTTTTTAAACGGCTAAAGCCATATTACCGCTATCTTTTAGACGTTAAATGGCACTTCATCGCTGGATTGTTAGCCTCTTTCGTTTACAGTCTAGGTAGTGGTCTAGGGATACCGTTGATGGCAAAGACAGTCTTTCCCATAATCTTTAACGAAGGTGGAGCAGAGAATATTAACCAAGTCAGTAAATGGCGAGAAAATGTACCAGAATGGTCTCAGGAGTTGTTGAGGCCTTTTTTTTACATGGCGGATCGCTTTCTAACACATCTGGAATCGCTGTCCGCTCCCACACTACTAACTGCATGTATACTTCTGATTCCTACTACGATGTTGATTCGCTCCATGGGAGCTTTTTTTAGTAGTTATTTCATGAGCTACTGTGGCTTCAAAGTGTCTGAGTCCATTAGGATCAAGGTATTTAGTCATATCCAAACAATGCCTATTGCTTTTTTTCAGAAATACAAATCGGGTGATTTATTGGCGCGAGTAATGGGTGATACCGAAGGTATTAAAAAAGTTGTCGTCAATGTAAGTAATGAACTATTTCGGCAGCCAGCAACTCTGTTTTTTGCGCTATTAGCTCTTTTAGTCTTGGCGATACAAGATACAAGTTTTGCGTTTGCTCTTATAGGCGCTTTATTGGCGCCACTGCTTATTTTTCCAATCAGAATCGTTGGTAAAAGACTTTCAGCTAAAGCGAAAATCGTTGCCCGTAAAAGTGGAGACTTAACAGCTGTCGTTACGGAGTCGTTGCAATCTCCTCTAGAAATAAGATCTTACAATTTGCAAGAGAAGCAAATCGTTACATTACGATCGAGGATCAAGGAAATCGTCAGACATAGCATGAAACAAGTGAGGTATTCCCTTGTTGTTACGCCACTGATTGAAGTTGCAGCAGCTGGAAGTCTTGCTTTTGCTCTCTATGCGGGTGTTTCAAAAGGAATGGATTTAGGTAGTTTCTTAGGCTTAGCCACAGCGCTTTATATGGCCTATGAACCGATCAAAAAGTTGGGTAATATTCATGCGTCACTTAAGACGATAGAAGCTCCATTAGATCGCATAGAAGCTCTTCTGGATGAAGAGGACACGGTGCCAGAATCACTCAATCCAGAATCTTTCCAAGAGCCATTTGTTCCGAGTATCAGTTTTGAAAATGTGAGTTTTCGCTACGGTAAGGACGCTGCGGCACTTCAAACGATCGACATTATGATCAATCCTGGAGATGTCGTGGCATTAGTAGGACCCTCTGGTGCTGGTAAAACAACCTTCATGAACATGATTCCAAGGTTTTATGATGCCACTTTTGGAGCTGTTAAAATACATGGAGTTGATGTTAAAAATATCGAAAAGCACGACCTCAGAAATCAGATAGGCCTAGTCCCCCAGATGCCTGGACTCTTCAACGCAACAGTCAAAGACAATATTCGCATAGGAAAGTTGGATGCTACAGATGAAGAAATCATAGAGGCTGCAAAGCTTGCATTTGCCCACGATTTTATCATGCAAATGCCCAACGGATACGACACAATGCTTAGTGAACGTGGATCATCTGTATCAGGAGGCCAGCGCCAGCGCATTGCTATTGCACGAGCCTTCCTAAAAAATGCACCCATATTACTTCTTGATGAAGCGACTTCAGCTTTGGATAATGAGAGCGAACAGCAAATAACTATAGCTTTGGAAAAGCTCATGACAAATAAAACTGTGCTTATGATTGCACACCGTGAAACCTCCTTGAAATCAGCTACAAGAAGACTTGTTTTCAATGATGGCCGCATCGTGACTGATAGTCGGAATAACTCTTAAAAATTATGAAAATTATTGTAACAGGTGGAGCAGGGTTCATAGGGAGTTCTGTCATTAGACATTTAATCCAACACACAGAGCATACTGTATGCAATTTGGATAAGCTGACCTATGCTGGAAATTTAGCCTCCTTGGATACGGCGCAGGATTCGGAGCGATATTCTTTTATTCAGATCGACATCTGTGATTACGAATCGGTAAAATCTCTATTCCAGGATTTTCGACCAGATGCTGTTATGCATCTTGCTGCCGAATCTCACGTTGATCGATCCATTGAAAACCCACGTGAATTTATCGATACCAATATGATAGGTACTTTTAATTTACTTAATATAGCACTTGGATATTGGAAAGAATTAGCAAGTGGTAAAAAGGACAACTTTAGATTTCATCATATTTCCACTGATGAAGTGTACGGAGATCTACCAGAAGATCCTTCCGTATTATTTACTGAAACGACATCCTACGCACCAAGCTCTCCTTACTCCGCCTCCAAGGCTGCGTCGGACCACCTTGTCAGGGCGTGGCAACGTACTTATGGATTACCTACACTGGTGACGAACTGCTCAAATAACTATGGACCCTATCACTTTCCTGAGAAGCTAGTTCCTCATATCATCTTAAACGCACTAGCAGGTAAGCCACTTCCTATTTACGGCGATGGCAAACAAGTGCGCGATTGGCTTTATGTCGACGACCACGCACGTGCTCTCACCACGGTTTTAGAAAGAGGTCAAGTAGGTGAAACTTACAATATTGGGGGACATAACGAGAAACAGAATATCGAAGTGGTTAAGACGATTTGCAAACTTCTTGAAGAATTGGCACCAGATAAGAAGCCCGCAGGTGTCAATCAATACAGCGACTTGATATCCTATGTTACAGATCGTCCAGGGCATGATCACCGTTATGCAATCGACGCCTCTAAAATAGAAAAACAACTAGGCTGGACTCCACAAGAGACATTTGAGTCAGGGCTCCAAAAAACAGTTTTGTGGTATTTAGAAAATGAAAAATGGTGGAACAATGTGCTATCAGGGGACTATCAACTAGAAAGAAAAGGATTATAATATGGTTACAAAATATAAAGGTATCGTACTCGCTGGTGGATCTGGCACTCGCTTAAATCCCATTACGATGGGAACTTCGAAGCAGCTACTCCCTGTCTACGATAAACCGATGATCTACTACCCGATCTCAGTACTCATGCTTGCTGGGATCCGAGAGATCCTCATTATTAGTACTCCCGACGATCTTCCGAATTACCAGCGTCTACTTGGCGATGGATCTCGGTTTGGCGTGTCATTTCACTATAAGGTACAGCTCTCACCAGATGGTCTCGCACAAGCGTTTATACTCGGAGAGGAATTTCTCGCAGGGTCACCTGCTGCCCTCGTCTTAGGCGATAACATTTTCTACGGTCAAAGCTTTTCTGCGACTTTACAAAGAGCTGCATCTAAAGAAAAAGGTGCGACTGTATTTGGTTATTACGTTCACGATCCAGAACGCTTTGGCGTGGTAGCTTTTGACGACGACGGGATTGCTACGAGCATTGAAGAAAAACCTGCTAAACCCAAATCAAACTTTGCTGTTACTGGTCTTTACTTTTTTGACAGTGATGTCGTTGGTATAGCGAAGAGCGTCGAGCCCTCAGAGCGCGGAGAGCTTGAAATTACATCAGTTATAGATCGATATCTCCAAGAAAAGACTCTTGAGGTACAGCAGTTAGGGCGTGGGTTTGCATGGCTGGATACTGGTACTCACGACTCTCTATTGGACGCTGGTGAGTTCGTTCGTACTGTTTTTAAACGTCAAGGTTGGCAAGTTGCTTGCCTTGAAGAGATTGGCTATGGTAATGGATGGCTTACAGATGATGAATTAAGAGCTGCTGGTGAGAACTTTCAGAAAACCGAATACGGAAAATACATCCTAAACCTTCTAAAATAGATACACGGAACGATGACGATTTATGAAACGGGGATAGAAGGGGTGGCCCTCATTGAGCCAAAGGTCTTTGGAGACAGCCGTGGTTTTTTTGTTGAGACCTATCAGCATGAACGCTACCAAGATATTATTGGGAGTGATCTTCAATTTGTTCAGGACAACCACTCGCGCTCACAAATGGGAGTTCTCCGCGGCCTTCACTTTCAGACTAGCCGTCCTCAAGGAAAGCTTGTCCGCTGTGTATCGGGTTCCGTTTTTGATGTCGCCGTTGATATCCGCAAGGACTCACCAACATATGGTAAATGGTTCGGAGCGGAACTCAGCGCTGAGAATAAACATCAGATGTGGGTTGCTCCTGGACTGGCGCATGGCTTTCTAGTTCTCACCGATACCGCTGACTTTGAATATAAATGCACCGACTACTATGACCCTAGTGGTGAAGGTTGTCTTAAGTTTGATGACCCTACCGTAGGTATCGACTGGCCATCAGTAGCCACTGACCTCCAACTCTCTGAGAAAGACCTGAAAGGTTTGGCTTTATCTGAAATCTAATCATATTAAATTCATGAAAAAGAAAATTCTCCTCACTGGTGCCAATGGCCAATTGGGGACCTTCGTGCAGCGTCTTTCGGCCGACTTTCCTTCACTTGACCTTATTCCGCTGACACGCACAGAACTTGATCTGAGCCAACCAGATACAATAGCTGCAGTTATCCGTGCTCATCAGCCGGATGTTGTTCTAAATGCCGCCGCCTTTACCGCAGTGGATGCCGCTGAGGAAGAGCGTGAACTCGCCATGATGATCAATGGCAAGGCCGTAGGGGAGATAGCTAAGGTATGTGAGGAGCTAGGAGCATCGCTTATTCAGGTATCTACAGACTACGTCTTTAATGGAGAAAAAGAAGGGGAATATTTACCCACTGATCCTACGGATCCCGTGAACTATTATGGCGAGACGAAGCTCATGGGCGAGCAGCTAGCCCTGAAGCACTGCTCGCGTGCCATCATCGTCCGCACCTCATGGTTGATTAGCGATCATGGTAAGAATTTTCAGACCACCATGCACCGGCTTTTTACCGAGCGAGAAGAGCTTGCGGTCATAGCGGATCAGACAGGGCGCCCTACTCAGGCTGCAGATCTTGCGCGCCATTGCTGCCAACTTGCCACTCAGACCCCACAGACTAGCTCTATTACGCATTATGCTGGAGCTACCGTGATGACATGGCATGCTCTGGCGGAGTCATTACTAGCTTCATTTGAAAATCCAGTCACCAAAGTGGTTCTTCCTATCGTCACTAGCGAATATCCCACACCAGCAAAACGCCCTAAGAACTCTGTTTTGATATTATAGTATGGTCAAATTTTTAACTGGATGTATTCTTTCTATCATGAAAAATTATTCATCATAGGGTAATAGACCACCTTTAAGGTTCATCAAAGCAACCATCAACTTGCCCTGATGTAATTAGTTATTTACAGAAACATTTACAACACTTGTTAAGTGAAATGTTGTGGAAGACCAGATTCTCTCAGGTAAATCTAACCTTTAGATTCAACTTTAAGTAAATTATGATCATAAAATTAAATGACATGTGCGGGCTATGTAACCGCTTACGAGTGATCATGTTTTTTTATAACAGCCTTAAAGAAAGCGAGAGCCTAACAGTTATATGGAAATATAAACAAGATCATGATCGATTTTTAGATTTTTTTGAAACATTGCCACGTTTAACATTTATTGAACATAATGTTGAAAACCTAGATTATGAAGGCAATGGAAGTGATCTAGTGCAGCACGGCGTCCTTAACCCTGGATTATATAAACATCTTAGATTAAGATCCCATATTAAGGATATGGTTAATGAGATGAGATCTGAGTTAGGCCATAATTATATAGCGGCGCACATTCGCAGAACTGATCATACTCAATATGCAAAAAGTAATAATGCATTTACTACCGATAAAAGCTTCATAAAGTTTATGAAAGGTCACCCCAACACTGATATCTATATCGCTACAGATAACGCAGAGACATTTTTGAAATTTAAGAAGCGGTTTCCAGATCGAATCAAAATAAATAATACAGAAAACTTTATTGAGCAGGGAAGAAGGCATACTGCTACCATAGCAGCAGTAATAGACCTCTATATGTGTATACATGCTAAAGAATTTATGGGTAGTGGGCATAGTAGCTTTACGGATTTCATCGCCGACAATCGATGTGAAAAAACTTTACAGAAATAACTAATATATGAGTTTATGTATTATTACACGTTTTCGAAATGAAAGGCATATCATGTATGAATGGATTCATCATCACCTTGAGGAAGGTATTGATAAGATATTCATGATTGATCATCTGTCAGATGATCAATTTTTAGAACATAATCCATGGATGCACGAACTCATCTTACAGAACAAGGTTGAGATTTTAGAAACAACGGTAGAGAGCCAATTTGATGATTATGATTTTCATCTAAAGAAAATTCGTAAATTTGAGTGGGTTATCCAAATCGATATAGATGAATTCATTTATTCCTCAGATCAAAAAAAGTCACTAAAACAAGTATTAAATGATTCTTTTAAAAGCGTTGATTACTTCAAAATAAAATGGAAATTGTTTGCTCATCAAGATGTTTATCAACCTAAAAGCGTTATTGAAAATTGCATAACGACACATGAAGAAGCGATAGATCCAAGCTCGCCATGCGGTATTAAGTGCCTTGCTCGAACAAAATATTTAAAAAGCATTTCCATACATGAAATGAAATTTAAGAAAAATAAAAAGATACATGCTCTTTGCCTCTTATCACATAATCAGATAATAGAAATAAATCATTATAGAATGCAGTCAGATGAATATCTTTATGGTGTTAAAGAACAACGTGGTTCTGGTGTACATAAAGACAGTTATAAACAAGGTATACGCATAGATTTACAATCACAGTTAGTGAGAAATTTCTCTATGAAAGATAATTCTTTAGCTCAAAAACGAAGTGGTTTAATCGAGAAATTAAATCACAGAGAACAAGTAAAACCTCAGCCTTATATAAACAGTACTTGGTTGTTAAGCCCTGTTAGCAAAGGCGGTATTTAATTTGAGGTTTATCTCAAATAGCTACTCAATTACAAATCCGAGTTCTTGTACATATTCTAAATCAGTTTTATCAAATTGTTTTATGTCATACCGCCTGAATCTTCCGATGGAAGTAGGAGGTTTAATTAGAGCTAGCAAGTCTTCCATTTGATGAGCTGTAATTTTAATGTCTAAGAAACTTAATAGTTTTTCGATCCCATGATGTGGGTTTAAACAGAATTGATCATAGTCTAACATAAAAAACTGATCAGTCGTTCTAGATGAATTCTTCAATAGGTTTTTGTGCATCTCCACCCAATAGCGTAGTGATGCTTTAGGTGACAGTTCAAATTGTTCTTTGAGAAGATGTGGTCCCCACAGCTGTAGTTGATTTTGATTGGTGCTAAATGCCATATCAAGACCATTACGGATGACATGGATATATTTGAGGTTAGGAATACTATTATATAGTCTAGGTAAAACAATGTGAGTGTTCGGCTCCTTCCAACCCCAAAGTTGATGCTCTTTATGAGTTTTACAGTTATTAATAAGCTTCTTAGCTCGAAGGCGTAGCCATTTCGAATCATGCTGAGTTCGACTTTTTTTAGCCAATTGAAGAACGATATTTTTTTCACTTTTATTCAAATTTTCATGCCCCCTTATACCTTTGATGAGGATTTGAACAAGCTCGTCAAACTGTGTTTCTGAAGATTCTATGATTTCGTAGCGCTTGAATAGAAGGGTAAAAAGAAGTGTATCGTTTGATTCATTCAAATCAGTACCTGTAACATATCCTAAGTGATGTATTATATCTGTTATCAGCCTAGTTCCGCTTCCTCCTAAACCACCTATAGCTAGCGGGTATTTTTTATTGTCGAATGTCATAAGATGATTTTTTGATATTAGTAATACATGATTACGTAGCTTTCTGAATGTCACGTAGTCAATTCAGTTAATTATGGCTTTTACTGCAAAGCTTTGAGTCTAATAACTAACCGCTTGTGGCGATCTAAAGTAAAACAGGAGTGATGATGATCCGTCTTCTTTACGAAGTAAAGTTTTAGGGCAAGCCGATCAGGCTTGTAATGGTAGGATTCATTTTTTAAATACTAGTAATCTTTTAGGTCTTCAATGCATCTATTAGATAATCGAGTTAACTCACGCTCAAGCGATATAACTCGACTTTGGAGCTTAGAAGATGTTTTCAGCCTGCATGCTCTCTTAGCAATTAAAGTAGAATCAAAAACTTGACTGAACAGAATTTCCCTTAACTTAAAACAATGAGTATTGTTTAGCCATTTAATGATACTTGGCGAATGTTTTGAAAGTTGATGATAATGTAATAATTTATAGTTTTCAGGCGTCTTGTGTTTTAATGAGTCAATAATTCTCTGGTTATAGAAAAGCCAACTCTTTATATGTTCATCATAAACTTTTCTCTGATTTATAAATTGAGCAAAGAATTTTTTAGGATGTCTAATTATACTGCTCTTTTTGTATAAATAAGGTTTCTCTTTTTTAGCTCTTCGGATGAGTGAATCTACGACTTGACTAGCCTCTCGCCAGACGATGAGATGAATAGAGGTTGGAAGAAGTTGATTATATTCTTTTAAGAATAGTGTGGTTCTGGGCTCTTTCCATCCCCAGAAGTTATATTTTAAATTCTTTCGTTCTAAGATGTTTCCTAGATTTAAAAGATCAGAGGGGTCAGTCTTTAGTGAGTCGAGATTTTCAAACCCACCATATGGAATATTACATTTTTTAAATATATTTTCGTGAGCATCATGAAAATCTAAATCTTCATAATGGCCCTTGATATTACCTGGGCCTGCACCCATGAGCCTATCTCCTAGGTTTAATCCGCAAAGGTCAAGCCACTGTGCTGTAAGTGATGTTCCTGACCTATGCATGCCGAGGATAATAACAGTTTTTGGATTCATGAGATTGATGCAAATATTAGAAATGAACTTACAAGTTAAGATTACTAAATAAATTTGAATGGGACGAATCAGAAGTTATTCGAAAATGGTATAGAGTTTCAAGTTAGTAATATGACTGCTTTTGCGGAGTCAGGTCAAAATCAACTTGCTCAAACATTACAAACAAACTAAATTTTTTTTGTGACATTTGCTGTGCGAAACACTTTGGAGAGAACATATTAACTAATGGCTGAAATTATAGACTTACAAACTTTTACTAATGGAAAAGGTAAACTTACTGTAATTGAAAAAGTTATCCCTTTTAACATTAAAAGGGTGTTTTATATATACGGAGTTGATGATTCCGTGAGAGGGGGGCATAACCACAAAAAAACCGTTCAAGCAGCTACATGTATACAAGGCAGCTGTAAAATTTACAACACTGATGGTGAAAATGAAGAAACCTTTCATTTAGACTCTCCTAGTAAATGCCTGCTGATACAACCGAAAGATTGGCATCAAATGTACGAATTCACCGAGGACGCAATATTGATGGTTCTGGCTTCAGAATTCTTCTCACCAGAAGACTATATATATGAAAAACCATAATCTAGATATGGAGGTTCCTTTTGTTTCTTTTAAAAAATCTCATAAGCTCTTAAAAAATGAGATAATGGAGGCTATAGAAAAGGTGTATGATTCTAATTGGTATATTCTGGGCGCAGAATTAGAATCATTTGAAAAAAAATATGCGGAATATCAAGGAACTAATTATGCAGTAGGTGTAGGAAATGGCCTTGATGCACTGCGTTTATCTCTGTTGGCTTGCGATATAAAGTTTGGAGATGAAGTCATCGTTCCTTCGAACACATATATTGCTTCTGTGTTAGCAATAAGTCAAACAGGAGCGAAAGCTATTTTTGTAGAGCCCGAAATCCATACTTATAATATATCTCCTGAGCTAATTAAGAAAAAGATAACAAGCAAGACCAAGGCCATTATACCTGTGCACCTATATGGTTTGTGCTGCAATATGGAATCGATTTTAGAGATTGCTGAAGAGTTCAACCTAAAAGTAATTGAAGATTGTGCTCAAGCACATGGAGCTAGTATTCATGGGAAAAAAGTAGGTTCTTTTGGTGATATTAATGCTTTTAGTTTTTACCCTGGGAAAAATCTTGGTGCCCTGGGGGATGCAGGTATCATTACTACTAACAATTCTGAGTTATATACAAAAGCTAAAGCACTCAGGAATTATGGGTCAGAGAAAAAATATTATAACAAATATTTAGGTTATAACTCAAGGCTAGACGAAATTCAGGCGGCAATTTTGGAAGTGAAATTGAAATACCTTGATGAATGGAATAACGAAAGAAGAGAGATAGCGGAATTATATCATATTGGCCTATCTAGCTTAAATAATAAGATCATACTTCCTTATATACCAAGAAGAGAAAATCATGTGTTTCACGTTTATACTATTCGAGCTAAAGATAGGGATAATCTTCAAAAACATTTATCTGAAAAAGGTATTCAAACAATTATACATTATCCAATTCCTCCACACCTGCAAGATGCCTACAAAGAATTAAATTTGAAAAAAGGAGACTTTCCTGTTGCTGAAGAAATAGCGAACACTACTTTAAGCCTCCCTTTATTTATTGGAATAACTAAAGAACAAGTTGATTTTGTAATTAACACAATTCAACAATTTTATAACAAATAATGAAAGACATCACTTTATACTCATGCGGTTCTGATCTAATTGTTGATTTTATAGAAGTTGCCTCAAAAAATAAGATTAATATTTCCCAAATTGTAAATAATGTTAAAGAGGTATCGCCACTAAATTCTTTTGATTGGATACAGGTGGAGGAGATGAAAATAGTAGAAGGTTCCTATTTCTTAATTCCACTATTCACTCCTAAGAACCGCTTTCTAGCTAGCCAAGAAGTTCTTTTAAAAGGGTTAGTCCCATTGAGTATCCTAAATGACCGCAACAATGATTTACCCGTTAATTTCTCACACGGAAATGGATGTTTCATCAATAAGAGGGTTGTTATTGGAGCTGATAGCTCAATAGGTGATTTTGTTTTAATTAATAGAGGTGCTTGCTTGGGTCATCACATACAGCTAGAGAATTTTGTTTCCATTGGACCAGGGGTTACTACTGGGGGTGGTGTTAAAATTGGGAAGGGGGCACTAGTAGGTACAGGAGCTACAATATTACCCGAGGTTAAAATAGGGCGGCATGCCATTATTGGAGCAGGGGCTGTTGTTACTAAAGATGTTTCCGATAATGCTATAATTGTTGGTAATCCAGCAAAACAAGTATCAGAAAATAAAACTAGTTTTTAAATGAAACAAAAAATATATCTTTATACAATCTGTTGGAATGAAGAGTTTATGCTGCCTTATTTTTTCAGGTATTATGATCAATTTGTAGATCAATATATTTTCTATGATGATGGATCAACTGATAGGTCTCTTGAAATTTTAGGTAATCATCCTAAAGTAGAAGTCCGACAATTAATAAGAAATGACGATCCCGAAAAAGACTCATATGTCCTTGCGGCAAAAGCTGTACATGAAAGCTGTTGGAAAGAAGCTATAGGAAAAGTTGACTGGGTGATAATTACTGCAATTGATGAGTTTCTATACCATCCTGATCTTAGTAGTTACTTGCTTGAGTCAAGCAAGAATGACATTACTGCTATCCCGGCGCTTGGATACCAAATGATTTCTAATGAACGTCCTACCTCAAATGAACAAATTTTTGATGTAATTAAAAGAGGGTGCCCATGGGACAGAATGAACAAACTCTCGATTTTCAATCCAAATAAAATAGTAAGCACAAATCAACAAAACGGAAGGCACTTTGCAAAACCGGAGGGTGACGTTAAATATCCTAACCGAGATGAATTATTAAACTTACATTTTAAATATTTGAATTTTGATGAAACGTTTAAAAGACATCAAGAATTAAACGAAAAGCTCGGTTCAGTTGATAAAGAAAACAATTGGGGTGTTAAATACAACTGGGAGAAAGAAAAGTTCGAAAATAGCTGGAATCGATTCATGAGAAAATCTTCTAAAAACATATTTTCACGACTATACAAATTTACAAATAAGCACTCTAACATCAAAAAGAGATGGTGGAGAAAATAACATTATAACATGTCTATTATTCCTAATAATCAATTCGTATTAAATCTTGCTATAAACGGTGTTATACCGACAAAAAGTATTACTCCTCACGTCCCTATTACCCCTGAAGAAGTTGTTAAAGATCTAGACGCATGTTTTATCAAAAATGATATAACATATATTCATTTGCATGCCAGAGATGAAAATGAGATCAATTCGTCTGACCCTAAAACTTATAGTAAATTTATTGAGGCAGTTAAAAATAAGTATCCTGATTTACCTATTTGTGTATCATCTAGCGGGCGAATAGACCCTTCTTTTAAAAGTAGGTCGAGAGTTTTAGACCTAAAAGGAGACTTAAAACCCCAAATGGCTTCACTGACTTTGAGTTCATTGAACTTTGCGAAGTCTGCAAGTATAAACGAACCAGAAACTATCGTTCAACTAGCTAAAAAAATGGAGGATAATGGAATCAAACCAGAAATTGAGATTTTCGATGTGGGGATGATGAATTACGCCAATTATCTTATTCAAAAGAACATATTAAAACCTCCATATTATTTTAATATAATACTTGGAAATATTTTTTCAGCTCAAGCAAAAGCGTCTCATTTTTCAAGTATTTTGAATGAACTGCCTGAAAATTCAATTTGGAGTATGGGGGGGATAGGAGATGCTCAAACACCTTCAACCCTTTTATCGCTTAGTCAAGGAGGTGGAATAAGAACAGGCTTAGAAGATAATATTTGGTACGACGGTAAAAGAACGATACTAGCAAGAAATGTAGACTTAATTAGTCGAGTCAATCAAATCGCTGAACTATGTAATAAGCAAATATTGCCCCAAGCTGAGTTCAAAAAAATTCTATCGCTTAGTTAATGTCCGAAATGTAGCCTAACCCCTTCTAATCTCAATTCCTTAGGGTAGAGCGTGCTTTTTACAGAAGATAGCTGGTTGTGGCTCTCTCTAAGCATTTTGCTCAGTAAGTGTCCTAAAATGTTTCTATAATTAATTGATACCGTTAGGGCGAGCTGATTGATTGTTTTGATAGAAATCTATAGGTGATTTATTGCTTAGGGAGGCGTGTTGTGGTTATAAAGGCGCAATAAGAAGAGATATTAAAATATTTTAAAAAGTAAGTAATACCATTTTCCGTAGCTCAAATTTCTAGCTTCGGACTTACTATAATTTTTAGCAAGGAGGTCTTTATATAGACCGAAATTAAATAAGCAGTGCTGAAATTTTGTGACTGAATTGTCGTCAGTCAAGTTTGGGATATCATTATAAGTAGCCTCAATATATGGATACCTCTCGAGTGCTTGGCGAGCCTCTTTGATTTTTGTTTGAATTCGGTTCTGTTTCTTTTTTAAAAAACTTATTTGCGTGTGAGGCTTACCTTTAGTTGCTTTAGAGTGCTTGAGATTTTTTTGGTTACTTTTAGTCTTAGCGCTTTTTGATGGCAATTTTTCCTTGATGTTGTTGTGATTATTCAACCCGTGAATTCTATGAAGTGTCAGCGGCTTATCGTAATAAGAAATTCCATTTTTGAAAGAAGCAATTACGGCGATGACCATATCATAAATAACTTTTGGGTTATCATGGATAATCTGGTCAGTTGTCTTTTTGGGGATTTTGTTTTTAAGTGAGTGATGAAATAAGCAGGCATGACCAGAGACAGTATTCTTTTCAAACAGGCTGATTAACTTTTTTCCTATCTTTGGCTGATGTCCGAAATATTGTAAGATGCTGATATTAAATGTTTCGCCATCGTTATCAATGAGATCGGAGTCTGTATAAATCAGGCTGCTATCAGCAATATTTTCTAGCAGCAGTTTAATCTTATCTAATTCCCAGATATCGTCTTGGTCAGATATGGCGATGTATTCACCATTGCTTTGGTGAATCAGGGAGTAGAAATTATCATTTAAACCTAGATTCTCTCTGTTTTTAGTAATCCTAATACGTTGATCTTTAGTGGCATACTCCTGAAGAATGGAAAAAGTATCATCCGTGCTCCCATCATCTTGTACGAGGATTTCGAGATGAGAGTATGTTTGTTTTAAAATTGAATCTAACTGATTTTTCAGGTGTTTAGAGCCATTGTATGTCGCCATTACGATGCTTACTAAAGGATTTGAGGACATTGGCATTTGGTGAAGATAAAATTAGAATACGGTATTTGTGAACTTCCAGTGAATTTTGTAGCGATCTGGGAGCGAGTATCACAGTAAAAAATTAAGGTGATGCGTCACTCGCATCTTTCCATAATGGGGTTTGCTACTGTGAGCAGCCACTACTAGGCACCGCATCTACAGTGTAAATAATCATAATGTGAAAGTGGGCGGCAACGGACGCGAAAGCAGTCTCAAGTGTCGCCGGGTTTTTAAGAAAAAAGAGAGTACTTGAGAGCGGGAATATCATATCTATAGATAGGACGTAACATTTTACAGTATTTTTCAGCATGTTAATTCTCTGATTGGGTTCTATAAATGCCACCTAAAGAAGCGCTTCAGCATTACTTGGATCGTATTTTTTTTATGCCTCATTAGCTTGGCAGTTGCGGCGTGAATATGGCTTGTACCTTTAAAGGTGCTCTCTATTTGTTTTTAGTGAAAAAGATACTGATTTTAATAAAGGTCTTTTAATCACAGTAGTGCAAGTATACAAAAATAAGCACTATGCTCGTCAGCGTAGTTCCTTCTTTCCTTAAACTTTCACAAGATGAAAATAACAGCTGTCATTGATAATTACAATTCTGAGAAGTACGTTAGAGAAGCAATAGCGAGCGTCTTATCACAAAGTCGGCTGCCTGATGAATTGATCATCGTTGATGACGGCTCTGAAGATGGAGCAGTCGAGGTCATTAAGAAAGCTATTGAAGGCGTTACTTATGCTCGGTTGATCGAGCAGGAAAACGGTGGACAGCTTAAGTGTTTGACGACAGGTATTTTGGCAGCGCAGGGAGATATAATTGCGCTGCTAGATGGAGACGATTTATGGAAACCAAACCATTTGGAAAACGCACAAAAAAAGTTCATTGAGTATCCTGAATTAGCTTTGTATTTTTGTGATTATGAAACGATAGGGGCTAACAGAAAAGGTGTGCTGAGGTTTGCTAATGTGCACTTCCGCAGTACAATGGCTCTCACTACACTGAGCGAGGCGTTTATAGGGAATGTAACGGCTACACTGGTCTTTCGTTCGAGTATTCTGCAGCCCTATTTACCTTTGCCAGTACAACTAGAAAGGGAATGGAAAATTAACGCGGATAATGTCTTAGTTTGGCTTTCCTGCATGAGTGGACGTGAGAAATACTCTTCTAGTGAGAAAAATGTTCTCTATCGAGTACATGAAAATAACATGCATAAGACGAGCCTAAGTGCTCATGCAAAGGCTCGAAAAAGATTGGCGACAAAGCGATTGTTTGAATATTTCAGGCGAGAATTTTATATACCGCTAGATATTCATAAGTGTCTGCTGAGAGAGTACAAAGCGCATGACGAAACTTGTAAGTCAGTGCTGAAGATGTATAGAAAAGCAGTGCGCAATAGTCACCCTCAATCGAGCTTAATAGAACGTCTAATAATGCGGATCGGCTTTTTTCGCTGATACTTGATAAGTTTTAGGCTAATTATCTGCTTTAATAATTTAAATTTGCTACCTAGGGACGCGATACGAGTTTAAAAAGAGAATGCTTTCATTGTTAGAAGGGGAAGTCAATTTCTGACCAAAAGCACCTGGTTGTAAATATTGTTTGTAGTATAAAATTGCATTTGCTCTCATCGTTTTGATTGCCAAATTATTCATGGTCAAAGCATTCGAGATAGCAGAAATCAGTTCCTGTTTGTCATTAAAAACTAGGCAGTTTTTGCCATGTGTCAGTGGTGGGTCGAGGTACTGTGGGTACTGAAGAATGGGGATGCTGCCTGCTGCTAAGGCTTCGATTAAGTTGTGGCACATGGGCATTTCTACGCCAGGACAGGCGAGGTAGAAGTCGGCTAGCCCAATAGTCTTAATCCAATGCTCAGGGGGTATGGGGCAATTTTGAATAGTGGCAGAAGTGAAGCTTGGTTCTGAATCTGATTCAGAGATCAATTGCTGGTACGACGTCGGTCGTTTGATGTCGGTTTCAGTCAGCGAATTTTCAGCAATCTGTAGCATTTTGTATCGGCTCAGGACTTGATATTTCTTTTCTAGAACAGGTGCATCATACTTGGGGAATTTAGCATTTCCGGCAAATAGCAGCCTTAGTTGCCGCAGAGAATTTTCGTCCATGGTATGGTGGAATTCTTCAACCTGATTACTTTCGTGAACAGTGGGGTGCACGAAAAAGGGAAAGGCGATTTCTGGTGTGCTACTTTCTGAAGAATTTACAGGGATGTGGTGTTCATAGCTTATCAGTATTTTTTTTTCGAAATTTGTCTCTTGGTTCTTGGCGTTGTCGGTTACAAAAACAATTTGATCTCTGTGAGCTGGCGGCTTTTTTAGGAGGCTGTAATTGTGCTGAAGAATTTTGGTTTTGTATTCTTTGACGAGAAAAGTTCCAAGGAAACGATGTCTATCAACGAACGCGATATGGTATCCGCAGGCCTCAAATTCCGTGATGAGGTGGTAAAGATAGCGTCCCATAACGTTGTCAATTTTGATGGAAGTGAAATCGAACAGACAGAGAGGTGTGTTGTCTGTGGGTAGTGGTACTGCGTGGCTTCGCGCTATTGAGGCGGATTTGTAATGCGAGGGAATCAAGTAGCTGCGTACTTGTCGGTAAAGGCCTTCTATTTTTTTGATGACACGCATGCTGATACTCGTTTAGTGGCTTGGCTCTTTTTGAATGCCGTAAGCCGTACTTACTTTTTTGAGGTGAAGCGTCTCTTTACGAATCTGCATATTTTTTTCAATGCTTTCAGGCGTTGCGTAGGCTCGCGCGTGGTCGAGGTGGGTTAATACGGCTCGGTGCCGTATTTGTTTTGGCTTCAGGCCAATGTGAAGCAGGCGTGAGCCCATTTCACGGTCTTCTCCACCGTACTGCATCCGCTCATCGTGACCATTGACTTTGATGAGGTGTTTCTTCCAAGTCGATGCGTTACAACCGTTCCACGTCGGTTTGGTTGTCGTAATGGTGTCGGCCAATTTGTTCCACGGTGCTTGGAGTCCGAGTTTAAGAAAACTGGAGGTGTTTGAAAACGATTGAGTTTTAAGCCACTGGATGTTGAAAACCTTTTGCCTTTTAATGTCATCACGAGTGATGGCCTTTGAGATGTTCATGGGCAGTTTGCAGTAGCCGCCTGAAAGGAAAGTATTTGGTTCAGCGAGCTGAATATGCTGAGAAATGAAGTCAGCTCTTGGTATACAATCTCCATCGGTGAAAATAAGATAGTCATCGCTGGATGCTACGATGGCTTGATTGAGAATTTGGCACTTTTGAAAACCTCGATCTTCATGCCAGATGTGCTGGATTTGCAGGGGAGTTTCATTTTGGAAACGCTGAATTAATTCCGCTGTCTCTTGTCCAGATCCATCGTCGGCGACGATAATATTGAAATCCGAATGGTTCTGGTAAAGGTAGCCCCAGAGGGTTTTCTCTAGCCACGCAGGATTGTTGTAAGTGCTGACGATGACGGAGACTTTCATATTCGGGAAAATGAACTAAAGCGTGAAAAGGTGCGCGAATTCAGGGTGTTTTGGCGTAGTTTTACGAAGGACTTTTTTCCAGCGACGATTGATTTTGCTTTCGACGTGAGACTTGAAGATATTGAGAATAGGAAGGGCCACGACGTCACTGACACCATCTACGATGATCAGTTTGTAATGGGTGTCATCCAAATGCTGAACATGAATGTTTGCTCCACTGAGGTCATAGTAGAGAATATGTTCGTCTAGCAAATATTGTTTGATGTTGTTAAAAGCTTGGATTAGTTCAGTTGCTTTCTCTGGACGGCGACGCAGCTCGGCGTCAAAGGATAGAGAAGGACTACCATCATAATTACGAGCATTCTCATAGATGTAGCTTATGCCCAGATTACTCATCGCCGTGCCGTGGTAGGCTGTGATGTGCTGCATAGACACTTTTCGCCTCGCGAGTTTTTTGTAGTACTTGATCTCTCTTTTCTGCTGTTTTGCTGAGAGCTTAGTATCAAAAGGGATTTTGACGCAAAGTGAAGGGTCTTCTGGGTGTCGGTAACACGTTCGCCTAGTGCCGTTTCCTAATTTGAGGTCATCAGTAATTGTGAGCATTGTTTTGGTGTCAATAGTGGGGTGGATGAAGAGAGAGGGCTTAAATCTATTTTAAACATCGGAGATGACGTCTTTGAATATGGCAGAGCGTTTGGAACCACCGATTTGTCTCATGAACCTCTTGTTGTCCTTAGCTCGCTTAGAACGCCAGATCGATGGGTGAACGAGGATCTGGGTTGCATCGAGGTCAAGTATGGAAACATTTCCGTCCTCCGTGATCATGAAATTTTTCAAAGATGTATCTCTGTGATAAATGCGGTATTTGGCCATTCGTTCGAAAATACTTCTGCAGTTAGCAGCCACGGTTTCCATTTTTTGCGTGTCGTGGTGGTACTTTTTGAGGTAGGCGGGCATAGGTATACCAGAAACTAGTTCTGTTGCAAATAGACTTGAGTCGGTGAGAAAGCCTGAGCGCTTGTGTTCGATAAGGGCGATGGGTTTAGGACTAGGAATTTGGAGGTAGTCGAAAACTCTCGCTGCAATCCATGCTTTCATAGCGCGTGATCCAAATAATGTGTAGCCTAGCTGTCGGCGGATGCTGAGACGATGATAGTACTTCAATGCCAAGTTTTCGCCTCTGAACGGGCAATATCCGACAAAGGATCGCTCACCATATTTTAAAACAGTAGCACCCTCTGGAGGTGTTCTGTCAGCTTGCAGTAAATCTTTCAGTTGCCCTTCATTCAACATGTTATCAACCACGTATGCTAGAGAGGGATGTGTTTTGATTTCGCTGCAGTTATCTGACAGGTAAGACTTCTGACGAATCCACTCCGCTAGTTCTTCCTGAGAAGGTAAATGGGGTGGAATTATACTTTTTGTCATGATAGGAACCTGCACTTAGCGTAAATAGGGACAGAGGAGAATGTCAAAGGTAGAAAGCAGCAAGTACGCTGATACTTAATGACGGCAATTCACGGGACATGATTTAGCGCTGCTTCCGACGTTTTAACTTCCACAAGTCGTGGAACCAAAAATGCTCGTCACAGTGTTCCCGCATGATGCGCTCCATCTCTGGCAGCAGAAGGGAGGTGGCGTCTTCTTTGCTGTTATTTTCTGTGAGTAGAAGAGGCTCTTGAAATGAAACTTTCCATTTCCCTGGTCGGGTGGTGGTTACCACGACTGGGATGATAGGAACGTTGTACTTCTGAGCGAGAATCGCTGGCAGCGGCGTAATGGATGTCTCTTCGTCGAAAACCTTTAATGTGACGCCACTTCTACCTGAATATTGATCACAGAGAATGCCAAGTAAGCCGCCGTTTTTTAATAACTTAGTAGCGTCCATGAGCCCTCTCTTGCGTGCAAAAAGTTGCGTGCCGTCCTTCTCACGGTTTTTTCGAATATGCTTATCTACGTAGGGGTTTTTTAGAGTTTGGTAGAGTGCTCCAGAAGATTTTTGCAGTTGAAAGACCTTGCTGATTCTAGCGAGGATTTCCCAGTTTCCCATATGGAAAAGCAGGAAAACACAGCCTGTATCTTGCTCCAGGTCACGAACAACCTGAATGTTTTCCATACTAACAAGTTTCTTCAACTTATTCGTAGACAAGGTGCTTGTTTTTACTGCAGAGAAAATATTAGCAATTGATTTGCGAAATACAGTTTTTGTTAGCTTGGTGAGTGCTTTTTTATCAAGTTGCGACCTTACTCGACTGAGGTTTTTTTCGACGATAGCACGCCGACTTTTCATAAGATAGTACGCGGCATTTCCTACCTGAGCACCAAGATGCCAGACCCAAGCTGTTGGGATAAGCCGTAATACTTGTTCAATGAAAATAACGGAAAGGTAAGCGAGGTAGTTACCGAAAGTGGGTTTTCTTTTCACATTGAAATTTTATAGGGTTTTCACGCAGTGGGCAAAAAACAGTGCTTGTATCCTTTGCTGATACTTTCATATTCACCTCATAATCTATGGCAGATGATATTGAGCTCATTCTAGGTAATTCTAATTCACGCTTTTCTGGAGTGACCTCTACGATGTTGCAGGTGCTAGGATATCAATTGGACATATTTGATTTAGCGGTGTTGGGGAAGCACTTTTTGCCCAAGGGTGTGCGAATTGTAGGTTTTTTTGAGCTAGCTAAGATTTGTCGATCAGCATTACCAAGTGGAAAATACCGAGTGTTTCATGCGCGGAGAAACGATGAGGTAATACAAGCGTTGATATTAAAAAAAATCTTTGGCGCAAAGATTCGCATTGCGTTCACCGCAACGGCTCAGCGGTATCCTAGCTGGATTACGAGGTTCTTGATAAGGCAATCGGATGCTGTAATCACTACGTCGCAGGCAGCAAATCATTACATCCTAGGAGGTGCGGACGTTATCATTCCTCATGGGGTAAAGACGGATGTTTATGAGCCTGCGGTATGTCGAGAAGCCACGTGGGCGGAGCTTGGCTTCCCTGGTAAATACGGAATTGGTATTTTCGGACGGGTGCGGCACCAGAAGGGTATTGATATCTTGGTAGAGGCTGTGCTGCCGTTATTAAAAAGTTTTCCAGATTTCACAGTGGTGATTTGTGGCAAGACTATGCCAAAAGACCAAGAATATGAGTTGAAGCTTAGAACTGCCATTGCTGAGGCTGGTGTTACTGAGCGGTTTGTTTTTTTGGGAGAGCGACCGTTTGATGAAATTCCAAAGCTATTTAGCGCGATGACCATTGTCGCGGCACTTAGTAGAAATGAGGGGTTTGGGCTTACTGTGCCCGAAGCGATGGCGAGCGGCTGCGCGGTGATCGCATCTGAGGCAGGAGCGTGGAAAGATATCGTGAGAGATGAGGTGGACGGTTATATCGTTCCAGTTGAAAATATTAGCCTTACGCGAGAAAAGCTTGGTGATATGATGAGCGACATCAAGAAAACAGAACTGATGGGGCGAGCGGCAAGACAGCGAGTCATTAGTGATTTCACGATAGAGCGAGAAGCGGCAAAGCTCTCAGACTTCTTAAAGAGTTTGTCTTCCGTACAAAGTAGTTGAAGACGGCTAAAGATATGGTGTTTTTGGGAGCAGGTTCCCCAAAAAAACACCCCTGCCTCCGAGGAGATAGGGGTGTTTTCAAAGTTTTTTCTCTTTAGTTAAAAGTCGGGGTCTTGTGTTTCGTGAAGTAACCGCCGTTCATCATGAAGTTGATTGGGTAATCTGGGAGTGGACCTGCATCAATGGGGCGGGGGACGTTCTTACCGATAGATGCATCTTCAGGCTGACTGTAGGAAATGTTAACTGGCGTGCCATTGCTGACGAGGCGGAAGAACTTCGGTGCGACGTTCTGATGCATACGGATACAACCGTGGGTGCAGGGGGTATGCTTGACCCATCCTGTGTGAAAACCGTAGGCGGGCTTAAATTCACACCAGTATGGCATTGGAGTGCCTTTAAAGCCCCAGCCAGCTGGTTTAGCACTGAGTTTGCATTGCTTGATAACGCTGCCATTGGTGGCGTAACCGTGTGTGTTTGCTCTGCGTTTTGCCTCTTTACTGTAAATTGTGAATGAGCCTCTTGGCGTGGGAGTGCTCGCTTTACCAACGGATACTGGCATTACGAGAAGCGGTTTTGAGCCTTCCATAACATAGACCATTTGATTTTGAAGTGAGACTTTGACTTTGACGGCACTTGGATTGCTAGGAAGTGTGGCGGGACGGTTATATGCCTCATAGGCGGCTACGCCACTGCCTCCAGATAGTGAGCTTGAGCATGAATGGAGAGCCAGTGTGGCTAGGGCAGTTAAGCAGGTGAGAATGACAGCAGGATTTTTCATAATGGAGTGCTAAATTAGCTAACCTCCAAGATACGGCAAGCGCGAATATGGTCACAGTTGAACTGGTCGAGAAGAAATATTCGCTTCGGTAGAGCCTAGTCTGTGCTCTGATCTCGCATACTAGGTCTTGCATTTTGCTGAGAAAAACGCCATCACCGCTGCGCTATGAAGTCTGAAAGTATCCAGAAATACCGTGCTTTTCCTGCTGTTGATTTACCTGATCGGCAGTGGCCTAGCCGTGCAATTACTCAATCGCCTATCTGGGCGAGTGTGGACTTAAGAGACGGAAACCAGTCTCTGCCAGTTCCGATGTCCATTGAGGAAAAGCTGGAGTTTTTCACGCTTCTTTGCCGTGTAGGCTTTAAAGAAATAGAAATTGGCTTTCCTTCAGCGGCGGATACGGAGTTTAACTTTTGCCGTAGGTTGATTGAGGAAAACTTAATCCCTGAGGATGTAACGATTCAAATTTTGGTGCAAACGCGTGAGCACTTGATCTGCCGATCCTTTGAAGCGATCCAAGGTGCGAAGCGGGTGATCGTGCATATTTATAATTCTACCTCACCATTGCAGCGGCGCGTTACTTTTAATAATGCTTCTCGCGAGGACATTAAGCAGCTTGCAGTCGACGGTGCTAACTTGGTAAAAGAGCTGGCTCCTACGATCCCTGAAACGGAAATTGTGCTGCAGTATTCGCCTGAGTCATTTTCTGATACGGAGTTGGATTTCTCGCTGGAGTGCTGCAATGAGGTCATCAATATCTGGCAACCAATGCCTGAAAAGAAGATGATTATTAACCTTCCCGATACCGTGCAGTGGGCGACGCCCAATGTGCATGCGGACATGATTGAGTGGATGAGCAAGCACCTTAATCGGCGCGATTCGGTCATCGTTTCGCTCCACACACATAATGATCGCGGCACAGGCACAGCTGCTACCGAGCTTGGCTTGATGGCGGGAGCAGATCGCGTAGAAGGAACACTTTTTGGGAATGGTGAGCGCACTGGAAATCTTGATATTATCAACGTGGCACTGAATATGAATAGCCACGGAATAGAGACAGGGTTGGACTTTTCTGATATCGCATCGCTGCGTGAAGTTTATGAGCGTGTCACTCACATGACGGTTTCTGAACGGCACCCCTATGCAGGTGAGTTGGTATTTACTGCCTTCTCTGGATCGCATCAGGACGCGATTAAAAAAGGCCTCGATCTTCGTGCCAAGGAAACCAAAGCATCGCCCGATGCCCAGTGGGCAGTGCCGTATTTAACCATTGATCCACAAGATATTGGTCGATCTTACGAGGCGATTATTCGTATTAATTCACAGTCGGGGAAAGGTGGAGTCGCCTATGTGCTGGATCGAGAGCACGGCTTCGATTTACCCAAAACCATGCACCCGATGGTGGGAGGGAAAGTCTATGCCTTAGCTGATGAGCTTGGCAGAGAGCTGTCCGCAGACGATATTCTCGAGGCGTTCTATAAGATGTTTGTCAATTTGACCTCGCCTATCGAGTTGATGGATTATGATCTTGATCACCGTGCCGGCGAGCGCGGTGAGGTTGCGTGTAATGCTGAAGTATCCATCCGCGGTGAGGTTAAAAAAGTGTCTGGTATCGGCAACGGTCCTATTAATGCATTTGTTCACGCTTTAGATACTGCGGGACTGAAGAATTTTACCCTTACCGACTATCGCTCCCATGCAGTTCGCGGTGGTTCGGATGCCGATTCAGCGGCATATGTGCAGTTGAAGAATCTTGATAATCAAACGATTGTCTGGGGCTGTGGCGTCGACCCATCGATTGAGATGGCTGGACTAAAAGCACTCGTCTCTGCATTGAACTTGCTGTTTGAGAAAAAGGCATAATATTCAGCGGCATGTTTGAGTTTAAACTATTGGGTATCCCTGTCAGGGTAGAATTGTGGTTTTGGATCACGCTGGCCTTTATAAGCGGGAAGTGGAATATTCAATCGCCAGAACAGATACTAGACCTTGTGCTGTTCATGCTTGCAGGATTCTTCTCAATCTTAATTCATGAGTTTGGTCATGCCTTGATGATTAAAAAATACGGGCACTTTACTCAAGTAGTGCTGAGTAACTTTGGTGGATACGCCACGATGCCTCGCGGAGTTTTATCACGTAAGCAGTCATTTCTTGTGACCGCAGCGGGGCCTGCGATCCAAGTTTTAGCAGGGGCTATCATGCTACTAGTTATCTTTCCTCTGTTACCATCAGCAGCGCTGATTAAAAACTTTGGGTATTATTTCTTTTTTGTCAGCTTTTTCTGGGCCGCGATTAACTGTATCCCTATTTACCCACTCGATGGAGGTCAAATGCTCGCTGCCATCATGGGGCCGAAGCGGAGCAAGACTGTCCATCTTATCGGCATGTTGCTCGCAGGAGGTGTCGGAATCTGGGCACTGACATCAGGGAGCTTTCTCCTCACCGCCTTTATGGGTATGTTTGCCTACCAAAACTACCAGCTTTACTCGCAGTACAGATAGTTACTAGAGAACAAGTCCCATTAAAAAACTGAGACAAACTCCCATCCAGAATAGCTTTACACTTCTTCGCACCCAGCAGGTGTCTGGATCACTGAGTCCATCCACAAATACGAGAATTCCGTGTATAAAGATGAAACCTAGGACAAAGCTTGGAAGGCTTGCGGCAATAGCATCATGATTCTTTAATGCTGCTGAGCTGCTGAAAAATACCATTACTGCCGCTGCCACTAGTGCAATAGCAAAGCTGATTATTCCCAAGGATTTGCTAAGAGCTTTTTGGTCTTTACGAATATATTTTCCTGAGACCCGAATGGCTGGAATGCTGCTTTTTTTATCTCTAAGCTTGGAGCTGCCCTGTGCGCCAGGAAGTCTATGTAGTCCCCTTTCAGGGTTAGTTCCATGGTGTCCTTTTTTTAACGAATTGAGATTCATAATAGCCGTTTTCTAATGATCTAAATTACTATTTTTTTTATCAATATGACTATTATATATAAATCAAATTTTTCTAAGCGAGGAATCCCAGTTATATTCTTGGAAAATCATCGATAGACACTATCAAGAAGTTATGGAAATTTTCATGCAAATTATCTCACATTCATTTACCTGGGGGTTATTGCTAGGTTTGCTCTTGGTGGGGATGACGTGGCGACTGATGCGGAAGGATATTGTGCAGCTACGCAGCGAGAAGAAGCGCATAGAGGTCGAAAACAAGGAGCTTCAGGGGCACTTGAATACGCAGTTGAAGATTAACTCGAAGGGGAATGAGTCTTTGGAGAAGCAAATGAACGAGCTTAAAGAGCAGAATGAAACGCTGAGGATGAATTTGAATGCACTTAACCACAAACCTGGGAAGGCCGAGCTGCGGCAACTGAGTATTTTGGAGTCAGCGGTAGGTGTCATGCGTGAGCAGATACCAGGTTTTGCTCAGGCCTGGGAAAAGGCGATTCGTGATGCGGAGAGTAATCAAGAGGCCGCCGAGAGTGGATTTAAGAAATTAATCCGCAAGGTCATGCCTACACCGAAGCCTGCGAAGACCCTCGATATCGAAGATACTTCATTTGATCCCTCATAATCAAGGCGCGTCATCATGAACGAAGAACTACTCGCCGCGATACCTGAGTATTCTGCGACGCGTGAGGTGCTTGTTTTCAAATATGGTGAAACCGTTAAAGATGTCGTCATCGCGGAAGAGCCCTTAGAAATTTTTGTGGCTGCAAATAATCGAGTGGAACTCGTGGCCACGACTATGCGGACATCGGGTGAAGACCATGTTCTAGCGGTGGGGCATTTGTTTTCAGAGGGAATAGTAGGATCGATCATGGCTATTTCACGTCCTGAACAATGCAGCGATGCTAAT
This sequence comes from Akkermansiaceae bacterium, assembly GCA_051252195.1. Lineage (GTDB taxonomy): Bacteria > Verrucomicrobiota > Verrucomicrobiia > Verrucomicrobiales > Akkermansiaceae > Oceaniferula. Next base: position 38,753 of record JBPOGD010000006.1, read on the forward strand.
AATCAGGTGATCGTCGAGTTCGATCAATGGCCTGTTGAAGAAGGTAAGAGTATGCAGCGTCTGGGGGTGCAATCGTCCAGCTGTGGTCTCTGTGGGAAAACTTCGCTGGATTCTTTTTTCCAGCAAGACTACTCCATGCGCCCCGTCTCTGCCCGACGTTGGAGCTACGCTGATATTGAATTTATTTCAGAGAGTATTCACGATGAGCAACCAAGATTCCAGCAAACGGGTGGTAGTCACTGCGTCTGGCTTTATGATGCGGCTAATCAGTTAGTCATCTCTTTTGAAGATGTTGGCAGGCATAATGCTCTCGATAAGCTGCTGGGGTGGGTCAGATTACATCAGCTTAATGGTATTGAAAACATGACCTTAGTTCTTAGCAGCAGGCTTAGTTACGAACTCGTTCACAAGGCGGCACTCGTCGGGCTATGGGTAGTACTCAGTATCGGAGCTCCTTCAAGTCTCGCCGTAGAGCTGGCTAACAAGCTGGAAATGACGGCTATCGGATTCCTCAAAAATAAACGATTTAATATATATACCAACCGCATCGCCCTAGTTTATGAAAAGTGAGGAAACGAATACAGAGGGGATTGCTGAGCCTCGTAAAACGCTGAAGGTCACAGCTCCTGCAGAAAAAGCGGCTGGTTTTAAGGCGGTGTCAAAAACTCTCGAGTACATGTACCGTGAACCTGGACTGGTGGGCGGTTTCAAGCGCTTGGCGAAGATGAATCAGAAGGGCGGCTTTGATTGCTCTAGCTGCGCTTGGCCAGATCCAGATGAGCATCGATCAGCGCATGAGTACTGCGAAAATGGTGCAAAGGCATTGGCATCGGAATCAACATCAAAGACGATTGGCAAAGCGTTTTTCGCCAAGTACTCGATTGAAGCGCTCGCCGCTCAGTCAGATCATTGGCATGAACTTCAGGGGAGAATCGTCGAGCCACTGGTTCGGCGTGAGGGTGAGAGCCACTACCGAGCGATTTCATGGCAGGATGCTTATGCAGAGATTGCTCAAGGTTTGAAAGATTTGCCGTCCGCGCACCAAGCGAGTTTCTACACTTCTGGGCGTGCGAGTAATGAAGCGGCTTTCGTTTACCAGCTGATGGTGCGCATGTTTGGAACCAACAATTTGCCCGATTGCTCGAACATGTGTCATGAATCGAGTGGAGCGGCACTCAATAAAACCATTGGGATCGGTAAAGGGACGGTGAAACTCGCGGATTTTGCGAAAGCAGACGTCATCCTCGTTATTGGACAGAACCCGGGTACCAATCATCCTCGAATGCTCAGCGCTCTGCAAGAGGCGGTGAGAAATGGTGCCACGATTATTTCGATTAACCCACTCTTTGAGGCAGGTTTAAAAGGCTTTGCTCACCCCCAAGAGGTAAAGGGAATGTTGAATTTGAAAACGCAGCTGGCGGCTGATCACTATGCGGTGCGTCCTGGTGGAGATTTGGCTCTTTTTAAGGCAGTTGGGAAACTACTTCTCGAATGGCAGGAGGAAGCCGGCGGCATTTTTGATGAAGATTTTATAGCAACTTATACTAGTGGGCTAAATGATTACTTGGACGCGCTCAGAAAGGAAACTTGGGAGGAACTGGTAGAAGAATCAGGTATCCCCAAGGAGCAAATACACCGCTTAGCGGCGCTGCTGCGTGATGCCAAAGGTTTGATTACCTGCTGGGCGATGGGGCTAACGCAAACGGATAACGCGGTGGCGACGATTCAGGAAATTGTGAATCTTCATCTCGTCCGTGGGCAAATTGGGAAGGCTGGTGCAGGCCTCTGTCCCGTGCGAGGTCATAGTAATGTTCAGGGAGACCGCACTATGGGAGTGTGGGAAAAAATGTCAGATGAGTTTCATGACGCTCTCGATCAGCATTTTGCTATAGAAACGCCACGGGCGCATGGTTATGACGTGGTTGAGACAATTCAAGCGATGCTAAGGGGTAAAGTGGAAGCGTTTGTTGCCTTAGGAGGAAACTTTCTTTCGGCGAGCCCCGATACCAATCTCACCCGTCAAGCCCTGGAACAATGTAAACTAACGGTTCAGATTTCCACGAAGTTGAATCGCAGCCACTGCCACCCTGGTCAGACGGGCTTTATTTTGCCATGCCTTGTAAGGAGTGAAAAAGACATGCGCGGAGATCATGCTCAGATCATATCGACAGAAAATTCAATGGGAGTAGTGCAGTCGTCAGAGGGTCATTTTCCTCCAGTTTCGGAAAATTTGCTCAGCGAGGTGCAAATTCTGTGCGGAATTGCCAAGGAGCTCATTCCAGAGCATACGGCACTTTTTCAGCGGTATACGGATCAGTACGATGAGATCCGGAGTGATGTCGAGCAGGTGATTCCAGGCTTTGAAAAATTCAATACCAAAGTTCGTGAACAGGGCGGCTTTTATCTGCCGAACGGACCCGCGGAGCGACGGTTTACTACGGTGAGCGGGAAGGCACATTTTACGGCTAACGAGCGCATCGATATCTCATTACCAAGCGACATGCTTATGCTACAAACTCTCCGCACCCACGATCAGTTTAATACGACTATCTACGGCATGGAAGATCGCTACCGAGGTATTTACAATGATCGCTACGTGGTTCTCATGAATGAGCACGATATGAAGGATCGTGGTATCAGCTCACTCAGTAAGGTCAATGTCACCAGCCATTTCGAAGGGGAAACCCGCGTCATGGCGGATGTCGCCGTCATTCCTTACGACATGCCAAAGGGAGCCTGTGCGGCATATTTTCCAGAGGCCAACGTCCTCGTGCCGTTAAATAAAACAGCGAAGGTGAGTAACACACCGACTTCGAAGTCGATCGCAGTGACGATTGATGTACTTCAGTAATCAAGAGACTCACTATCTTCTCGCGATAATCGTTAGAAGTGGCACTGCTCGGCAGAATAACATAATACCAGCTATGGAGTTTTTCTGATACAAAAAGTAACGATTATGTATCATGTCTTTCATGCTTTATTGGTAAGGGTATGTAAAAAATTTGATTATCGCAACTAGTCTGATGAAGTATTCGCTCGACTCAAGAACGAGTCTTCAGGTCAATTACGTGAAGATCTGCAAGCTGTGAATAGGAGACCCAAGAGCAAGCGCGGCTTGAGCTGATTGAAAAACTGACTAAAGGAAGCTTTCGTAGAGCTGAAGGGCTCAAATTTTGAATTACGTCATTAGCTTGCACCTTAATTTATTATTTCACAATAATTGTAACGTAAATATAGATGTTGCTGTTAGGGTATAAATAGTCTTCACTAACATTTCCTGTTTTAATAAAATATGAAATTCATAGATAAATCATCCAAATTATTATTTGCTTTAACTTTTACATCCTTAGCGTCAGCCCTTTTTGCGCAAGAGCCTGTTACGATTAAATCTTTGCTTGCTGAGATGGTAGATCGCGATTCGGTGGCGCGTTTCCCCGAGAAGGATTTCCGTCTCAAACAACACAGCAGCTACAATCGTGCTTCCAAATCTCCGGATGAGCCCGAGGGCTGGTTCACCAATCTGGATTACAATCCGAAGCGAGGAAAAACTGAGAATTTTATCCGAACTGAAGAGAACAATGGTCGGAAAGAGTGGGTGTTAATGGATCACGAAGCACCGGGTGCCATTGTACGGACCTGGATGCCATGGCTCCATCAACTGAAGCCAAACTCGAATGTGACTATGCGTATCTATCTGGACGGTGCTGAGGTTCCCGCTCTGGAAGGAAACATGTTGAGTATTTTTGACGGTACTGGCTTGATTCCCTACCCCTTCGCTCACCCTTCACTGCGCTCGGCGGTGAGTTTCTTTCCAATCCCCTATGCGAAAAGCTGCAAGGTCACGACGGATAAGAAGCCGTTTTTCTATCAATTCACCTTTCGTGAATATGATGAAAACGCCACGATCAAGACCTTTACGATGGAGGACTTTGAAGCGGCAAAAGCTCAGACTGAGGAAACAGGAAAACTTCTACTAAATCCGGTGGCTAGCGGAGCAGGTGCCCCTTTGGAATTCAGTGCGCAACTTGATGAACAGGGAGAAAAGTCTCTCGATCTTCCTGCAGGTGTGGCCTCCGTCCGTGAATTATCGGTTAAATTGGGCGACTATTCGGATCCGAATATCACCCGCCATGTCATTCTTAAGATGGAGTTTGACGGCAAGGAGACCGTCTGGTGCCCCATTGGTGACTTCTTCGGTTCCGGGCTTGGCTTAAACCCGATGCAAGGATGGTATCGCACCGTTGAGGAAGATGGAATGATGACCTGCCGCTGGGTGATGCCTTATCAAAAGGGAGGTAAGGTCTCATTGCTAAATCTTAGCGGCGCGCCCATTGAAGCGACGCTGCAAGTCAAAACCGGCGAGTGGACATGGGACGAGCGCTCAATGTACTTCCACGCAGCTTGGCGGGGACAGTATCCAGTGCCGACACGGCCTTTTTCAGACTGGAACTATGTGACCTTGAAGGGACGCGGTGTTTACGTAGGAGATACTCTGACAGTAATGAACCCCGTCGAACAATGGTGGGGTGAAGGCGACGAGAAGATCTGGGTCGACGGCGAGGACTTTCCTTCGATTTTCGGAACCGGCACAGAGGACTACTATGCCTATTCCTGGGGTGGGCGCAGCACTGACTTCTACGAGCACCCGTTTCACGCTCAGCCGTTTGCCAACAAATACAACAAACTCAACCGCAAGCCTGAGTCCGATGACTCACGTAACACTCAAGGGTTTAGCGTAGAAACCCGCAGTCGTGCGTTGGATACTATGCCCTTCAGCAGTTCGCTGCAATTGGACATGGAAGTGTGGTCCGGAACTGATTGTGATATGGGTTACCAAGTCGGTGCCTATTGGTATGCTTTCGCAGATACTTCATCGAACCGGAAACCTGAACCCGAAGAAGTGCTCAATGTGCCACCCTTGCCAGATGCGATGCTGAAGGATTAATGGAGTGATATTTGCCACCTGCAATACAGCAACTAGACTAGTCATTTGTGAGAGATCTTGACCGCAAGAGATCGGAGAAAACCCCGTAGTATAATTCTAAATGAAATCCATAATTACCTTAGCCACTAGCCTGCTCTTTGTGGGTAGCTCATTCGCAGAAAAGAAGCCCAATGTTATCCTGATCTATGCTGATGACCTCGGCTACGGTGACCTTAGCTGCTACGGGGCGACGAAAGTAAAGACGCCTCGTATCGATAGCTTAGCCACGGAAGGGAGGCTCTTTACCGATGGACATTCACCATCTGCTGTTTGCACACCATCCAGATACTCGCTTTTGACGGGAGAGTATCCATTTAGAAAAGGGATTCGCGCTCCGATTTTTCTCAAGAAAAAGCTGATCATTCCTGAAGACACTTTCACCGTCGCCGATCTCATGAAAGATGCTGGGTACAAAACGGGCATCATAGGTAAGTGGCACTTAGGATTTCAGGATAGAAGTCCTGTAGACTGGAATGCGCCGCTCAAGCCCGGGCCACTCGAACTAGGGTTCGACTACTACTATGGTGTTCCCACGGTAAATTCCCACCCTCCTTTCGTTTATGTAGAGAATCATCATGTGGTAGGACATGTTTATGACGCTAACTCAGCTGACTACGACCCGTTCAGCTATGATGAAGGCGCGGGAAAACAGGGATATACGAAAGAGCTTCATGAGAAAATGAATCTCGACGATATCGGCGGTTCTAAGGCGGCTCACGCTCTTTACAAAGATGAGGGGGTTGGGTTACATCTCGCTGGAAAGGCCGTTGACTGGATCGACGCAAACAAGGAGGAGCCATTTTTTTTAATCTTCGCATCGACACATATTCACCACCCGTTTACCCCGGCTCCGCAATTTCAAGGAACGAGTGAAGCGGGCCCCTATGGCGATTTCTTACATGAGCTTGATCATATTGTGGGCATGATTTTAGATAAGCTCGAAGCTGAAGGACTTACTGATGATACCCTGGTCATCTTTACGGCCGACAATGGAGGTATGCTCAACGAGACTGGACAAGAAGCTTGGAAATTAGGTCACCACATGAACGGACCTCTGCTTGGATTCAAGAGTGATGCATGGGAGGGCGGCCACCGCGTGCCTTTCATCGCAAAGTGGCCTACTTCCATACCCGCAGGCACCCGATCGGATCAGTTGATTAGCGCTATTGATTTAATGTCTACTTTGTCATCCGTTACTGGGACACCACTACCAGCGAAAGCGTATGCCGATGGAGTTGATATGACCGAGGCGTTTACGGGGAATCCCAGTGAGCAAATTCGTGATCATCTAGTTTGCGCACCGCTCGGGCGGCAATTCTTGATGATTCGGAAAGGAAAATGGGCTTACCTAGGAGGAAAAGGGTCTTCCGGTTGGAATAAAGCGAGTGGTCACACCATATCTGGTGTGAATTCTACCCGAATTACAGGATCTAAGAATTCTGACATCGTGAATGGATCAGTAATGAAAGATGCGCCGCCTGCACAACTTTATGATTTGGAAAAGGATCTCAGTCAGACGACGAACCTCTACAATGAATATCCCGAAGTTTCACAGCAGTTGGACGCTCTACTGAAGACATATAGGCCAAATGTAAGAAAATCGAAAAAGAAATAGAGAGGTTCGCATCAGTCATAAGTACTCTACCCCTATCCGCGGGAGTCGTCCATATGGCAAAGAAATGAAGTCACTTAGACTTTAAATGAGGCTTTTGAAGTTGAAACGCGAGCCGTAGCCCCCGTGAATAGCCATTTTCAGTGGGGCTACGTCTATAGGATGTAATAATTCGTAGGTGAAGCTATAAACTTGATTCATCCGGCTTGGCATGCTTCTTTTCGCCACATCACTGAGTCAGCTTAGCTGCTTGGAATTATTTAAATCTCACTCATCAACATTTAGGATTACCCATGAAAATCGTCGTAGCATACTCAGGAGGTCTTGATACCTCAGTTCTTCTTCACTGGTTAAAAGCAACTTATGATGCCGAGGTCATCGCGTACTGTGCCGATGTCGGGCAGGGCGAAGAGTTAGATGGCTTAGAGGCGAAGGCACTGAGCACAGGAGCGAGTAAATGTTACATTGGTGATCTTAGAGAAGAATTTGCAAGCGATTACATCTACCCAATGTTTCAGGCAAATGCCGTGTACGAAGGGCGTTACCTCCTAGGGACTTCAATTGCGCGTCCATGTATTTCGAAGGGAATCGTCGATGTGGCATTAAAAGAGGGTGCTACTGCGATTGCTCACGGTGCTACTGGTAAAGGCAATGATCAAGTGCGCTTTGAACTCTCTGTAGCAGCACTTGCTCCAGAAATTGAAATGATCGCCCCTTGGCGTGATGAAGAGTTCCGCGCTCAGTTTCCAGGACGTACTGAGATGCTTGAATATGCAGAAAAGCACAATATTCCTGTATCGGCATCTCTGAAGAAACCTTACAGCACTGACCGCAATCTACTTCACATTTCCTTCGAAGCCGGTGCGCTCGAGGATACCTGGTATGACGCGACTGGCGAGCGCGACCGGGACATGTACATGCTCTCGGTTTCTCCGGAAGATGCTCCAGACCAGGCAGAATACGTGCAGTTTCTTTACGAAAAAGGCGATATTGTGGGGCTTCAATACGAGGGACTTGCGAAATTGATCGCTGATTTAGGTGACGTCAGCACGGAGGGCGAGCAGGGCGACTACACCTTGCTCACTCCTTACGGTGTGATGCGTGTACTTAATTTCTTAGGTGGCAAGCATGGGATTGGTCGAATCGACATCGTGGAAAACCGCTTTGTGGGAATGAAATCACGAGGTATTTACGAAACACCAGGAGGTACTATTATGCTAGCAGCACATCAGGATATTGAAACTCTGACTCTCGACCGTGAGGCACAGGCGGTACGTGATGGCTTAATCAGCAAGTACGCACAGCTTATTTACAATGGCTTCTGGTTCTCACCTGAGCGTGAAGCAATCCAGGCACTTGTGACTTCCACGCAGCAGACTGTCTCTGGCGAAGTTCGGATGAAACTTTACAAAGGAAATGTGATGCAAGCAGGCCGTCGTTCTGCTCTTTCCCTTTACTCGGAAGATGTTGCTACAATGGAAGGTGGCGGTGAGGAGGCGTACGACCAGGCAGACGCCACTGGCTTCATCGCACTCAACGCGCTCCGCCTGAAAGCGACGGCGATGCAGAAGAAATCTTAAGTTGAAAATCTTAAGTTAACTATCGATCATGGACGAAGCAGTTATTTACACCATTCTTGGTGAATCAGGTTTTACCAAAATGGTGGCTGCGTTTTATCGTCGTATCGTGAAGGATGACCTCATTGGTCCGATGTATCCTCCTGACGAGTTGGTGGAAGCAGAGGAGCGGCTTCGTGATTTTCTGCTCTTTCGTTTTGGCAATGACCCGCGCTATCAGGCGAAGCGCGGTCATCCTCGCTTACGCATGCGGCACGCACCATTTGCTATTGGCGAGGCCGAGGCGGTGCGTTGGCTTGAACTAATGGATGAAGCGATGGTGGAAACCAATGTCCCTAATTCTATCCAGTTAGAGTTAAGAACTTTTTTCACGATGGTGGCAAACAACATGAAAAACCGCTAGACCAGCTGCTTGGCAGGAATATCAATCTGAATTCAGTAGGATACCTATTTGCATTTTGTTCAAATGAGGATTAATCTTGGGTATATGAAACAGTTTCTGATACCTCTAGGAATTATAGGTCTGTATTTCGCACTACAGTTATGGATTCTCCCAGCTATGGGAGTAAACACATGAATGTCTGGATCGTGTTCCCCGGGTGGGAATGATACCAAAGACATTGACGCAGCAAGTGAAGCTAATGATGAATCGCTTCCCGCAAACAAGAGTGAAAAATCAATAGAGGCTAAAAATACGGCCGAGAGCGAATAGATCTGTGATAATAAACAGAATTTTCTATTAGATTTAAACAAAAAAGAAATTCTACGCCGCTACATTTAAAAGACAAAGACCATCAATGAACGCCGCATCCATGAATAATCCAGCACATATCGGTATAGAGCCTGCTGAAGGAGGAAACATGATAGACATGCCAAAAGTGCAAGATGCACGCTCAGCTTCACAGCCTTCCAGTGTGTGGTATGATTGGCTTGCAGAGAATGGAGCTAGGATGCTCTTATTTGCGCGCCAGCAGACAAGGACGGCCCAGGACGCAGAGGATATAATGCAAGATGCTCTCGTCAAACTTGCGCGCAAGGTAGACGAGGGGACTTTCGAAGGGGGGCAAGATCAGTGGAAACCTTTCTTGTACACGGCGATTCGTCGTCTTGCTATTGATTTAGCTCGTAAAAATGACCGTCGCCTCAAACGTGAAGAGAAGTCAGAAGCTGACCGTATGACGCAAGTTGATGGCGTCTCTGATCCATGGTTTGAGCAATCTGAGTCCGATGACGAGACGAGGGCTCAGCTCGAAGATGGATTAAAAAAACTCCCTAAGAAATTTTCAGAAGTTATCATTATGAAAGTTTGGGGCGAACATACCTTTGCAGAAATTGCCGATGCGCTTGGTGAATCTTTAAACACTGTAGCATCTCGGTATCGTTATGGACTTGAGCGCCTTAGAAAGGGACTTGAGTCTAAACGTGCGTTGGGAGATATTTGAGAATAAGAAGCTATTCTCCCAGAACAATTTATAAATATGTCTATTAATACAGAATATAACCTTAATGCTGAGCTTATTCAGCTCGAAAGTCAGCTCATTGCAATGACTCCGAAGGCGATGCCTGAAGGGCTGCTTGAGCAAATGACCGAGTTCATGAATGAGGAGACATATTTAAAATGTGATATTTATGAACTAGAGCAACAGTTGGGAACTGTTGCAGCTGCTACAATGCCAGAGGACATGCTTGCACGTATGGCAAATGCGATGGATCGCTGGCACGAAGATTTGCCCGTTGAAGACAAACTCGTATCATTTGCTTCCGATAAGGAAGAGGTTCTGGCGACTTCCAAAAAATCTAATTGGAGAAATTTTTCAGCCGCCGCGGCAGTGGCTATTTTAGGGAGCATTACAGCTTTTGTAACACCTAGTTTTGTATCAAACCAGCAATCACCTTCCATAGTAAACGCTAGTGTTTTACCCCTGAACACGACGACCATCTCGGCTCCTCGTGATGCTTGGCTCGTGCCAGACTCTTTTTCACATCAAATCATTCACACTAGTGAGAATGGTGTAGTGATGTCAGAGGATAATAAGCCTCATAGGTGCATTAAAATAGAGTATCTTGATAAGGTGAAAGTAATGGATGACCGTGGTCATGAGATCGAGATTGAACGCCCTGGCGTAGAGATGGTTTTGTTACCATTGAAAACTGATTAAAGCTGCTTTTTTAAGACAAAAAAGATCTCTTCTACCGCTTACTTATTAGAAGATAAAAGGAATCGGAAATAGGTGATCTTCTTTAAAAATTGATTTCGCCTGTTTTTGAAAATAGTACTGAATTACAAATAAAATAAATAATAATAAACTCTTTATGATGATTCTTATGAAACCCTGCAAACATTTTACATTTGGCATTAAAGGAGCCATTAGTGCTGCCTCTGTAGCGTTAGTTTTCCCTGCTATGGCGATTGAAAATCCGCAAGCGGAAGAAGAAACAAAAGCTAATCAACGCGTTGTCGGAAATCCCGATATTATTCAGCCAGAGCAAGTTAAACTTAAGAAAGTGCCTGAATTAGGCGTTGGTGGATCACCAGTTTCAAACATTCTTGCTAAGCATCTCAATCTCACTCAAGGGCATGGACTCACTCTTTATCATATTGTGCCAGACTCCGCTGCAGAAAAAGCAGGCTTAAAGCCTCATGATATCATTACAGAATTCAACGGGGCGCCAATTGGTTGTCAAAATTCATTGCGCGACGCCGTTATGAATTGTGAACCAGGAGAAGAAGTCAGCTTTAAATATATCCATCAGGGTGAAGCTCATGAGGTAAAAGCCAAACTCGGCGAACGCCTTGTTCATTCTACTTCCGTGGGAAGAGCCAATGTCAGACCTAAAGCAGATCTTGATCAAAGCTCGAACCTAAGTCGTTTTCCCGATATGGATTCATCGTTCATAGAGAAGCACATGCAACGGCATATCGAGGACATGAACCAGCTGTTTGAAAATAACCACGGTACAGAACTCGATCTTCACGGTCTTTTGGAAAAAACAGATCCCTCAGCACTAGGTGGGAGACAGGGTATCCACGATGTCATGCGTAAGATGATGGATATGAAAAACGTAGATCAGCATCAGAATCTGCCTCCTGGAAATATGCCTGATGGGATGAATTTTCAATTCAACTCATCAAGTTCGGTTATTAGAAAAGACGATCAAGGTTCAGTTACGATGAAGACAATGAATGGCTTTAAAGAGCTCATCGTTAAAGACAGCCAAGGCGAAATTGTTTTTGAGGGACCCTACAAAACCGATCAGGAAAAAGAAGCTGTACCTGACGATATTCGTCAGCGTTTAATCAAAATGAATTTTGATCAAGATAACGATTGTAGTTTTCGTCTTCACATTGAAGAATCGATAGAAGATCAGCCACCTATAGATCGTTAGAATAAATTTTGTTTCGTTTATTTGTTAGTTATAGAAGAAGGCTCTTACAGAAATGTGAGAGCCTTTTTCTTAGCTGTTTGGACTAATCGTTTGTGTTTAATAGTCAGATGAGCTAAATCAAAACTATGGCTGCTGTGAGTAATTTGCCTTACTTGATTCGACTTCTCGATGATAGAGATCCTGCCGTTTGTAGTGTGGTGATTGAGCAAATCTCTTCTTTTGGTGGCGATATTAGCCACGATCTTGCGGCGCTAGGTATCCACATGGGAACTGCAGAAAAAAAGCGGCTTACTGACATCCTCGCTCCTGGAAGGCGAGCAACCTTGAGAGATGAATGGCTGGTGCCCTCAGATGGCGCATCTGCGATGGCGGATGACTGGGAAGGTTTCGAAAACATACTTCGCCAGATTTCCGATTTTCTTCATGATGGAATTACTCTGAGGCCATCGCTTTCAGATAATATCGATCTTTTGGTGGAGGAGATTCTTAATGATATCAGTCATCCATCAGAAGATGACGTACGTCGCTGGTTATTTGTCAAAGACACATTCAAAGGTGCGCAGAAAGCGGCTGATTCTGCGAAATATTTCGACCTTTGCTACGTCATAGAGAACCGGGTGGGAAACCCAACAAGTTTAGGCTGTATGTTTATGCTGGTGAGTGCCCGTCTGGGATTAGATGTGGAGGGATGTAATTATCCAGGGCATTTCTTAAATCGTATCATTGTAGATGACGAATACCACCTTGTGGATTGTTTTCACGCGGGACGTCTATTTCAGGTAGAAAAATTACTTCATGCACACCCCGAAATTTCACTGAAAGCCAAAACAGCGGTGAGTTCAGCCTCTCATTTGGGTGTTATTTTATTACGTTATTTAGCTGAAATAGAGTCGACTTTTAAAGGGATGGGAAAACTCGAGGACGTAGAGCTTTTTCATGAACTAGCGGGAACTTTGCATCAATGAGGTCTAAGGAGCTGAAGGTTAATATTGAAGGCGAATTACTTCATCGTCTCGAACTGTTACCTGAGAAAAACACTGAGATTAAGGGGCTAGTCCTATGTTATCACGGGCAAGGAGACTATGCGCAGCGTTATCTAGATATCATGCATCCCTTTACTCGAAGAGGGTACATCTGTGTGATCACCGAGTTACCCGGACACGGTAGTAGTCCTGGTAAGCGTGGACACTGCGGTACTGAGGCGTTCTTGGATGCTGTCATTCAGAACACCTTGGAGACTTACCCAAGGTCCCAAGGCTATCCTTACGGTATCATGGGTCATTCAATGGGAGGGCTATTAGCCATCAGGCATCTTATACTTGCAGGCTTGGGTGAATTACCTGTGCCCAAATTTGCTTGGATATCTTCGCCGTTGCTTAAACCAAGTCGAGGTAGAGGTGAGCAGTTCTTGAGCTGGGTGAGAATAGGTGCCAAAATATTTCCGTCGTTTACTATTTCTACGAAGGTGAATCCAGACCTTTGTCGTGTCAAAGCCGATGACGAAGTTCCTGTGATGCCTGCAAAACATCAGCTCTGGCATAGTCGAATTTCGATTGGTTGGGGGACTGAGCTGATTAAGTTTGAAAAGTTGATAGAAGCTTCGCTGAAATGCTTGCCTGACGTACCGATCTTACTCACGCAGGGTGCAGAAGACACGGTTTGCCCACCTGAATATGCACGTGATTTCTTTTCTCAAATCACATCAGATAAAAAGCAGTACTGTGAGCTGGCAGGTATGCTGCATGAACCGTTCAAGGGCGTGGGAAGTGAGGAACTTTTCTCCCAACTAGAAATCTGGTTGGACAAGGTTGATCACGATAGTGATTCGAGCACTTCTAGTTCATGATCACCGCGTTTAATTTTCCCGCCTTGGACGATTCTAGCTCGTAGTCCGCCGTAACCTTTCAGAAATTGATGTGTGCCTGGGGCGCAGGCTTCATCCATCCAGTAACATGGCGAACACTCCCCTGAACCAGTAAATTCGAGGTCGCCAATTTTGAAACGCTGATCGATGAGTGAATTTAGATCAACACCCTCGACGATAACATTTCTCCTAAATGCCATGGGGTTTAGCGTTCCTTTTACGATCTCGTCTTTCACTCGCTGATAGATGGCCCAATCAAAAAAGGTGATTTGACCTCTATAGTCTGGTTTGAAATCAAAGAATCGATCCCCCTTGATACCACTGCCTGCTACGCAGTCAATTACATCGACCTCTTCGATAGGGTGATCCAAGGAACCTAAGTCATGACGACCAAAGTAATTGTGCCCTGGGGAGATGTACATGTGTTTGAAAGTTATATTCATTATTATACAATAAATATGTCGATTCTTTAGCGAAGGTAAAGTGGTAATGTTAAGATAGCTTGTCATTAACCTTGCCTCTTTATCTGACAAAAGTGAATCTAGCTTTCGCCATGAGCAAGGAAACCCAAGCCGCCATTCAAGAAGCTAAAGCCGTGTTATTTGATTTTGATGGGGTCATCCTTGATACTGAGTGGCCGATTTATCAAACGTGGAAAAACCTCTATGAGACTGAAGGGCAGAATTTAGAGCCTGAAATTTATGTGCGCTGCATTGGTAGTGACTTTGATACTTGGTCGCCTCAGACTTACCTCGAAGAACTGACAGGGAAAACGTTTGATTGGAATACCATCAACCCTCAGCGGCAAGTCAAACTGGAGGCTGATCTACAAGATTCGGAGCCAATGGCAGGAGTGAGAGAGCTTTTAGAATCATTATCAGAAAAGAAAACAGCAGTTGTTTCTAGTTCGTCACACCATTGGGTGGATGCTTGGGTTGAGAAACTGAATCTTTTATCCTATTTTGAAACCCTCGTTTGCCGTGGAGATGCTCCTAAAATTAAGCCCGCGCCTGACCTTTACATCGAAGCCGCGCGACAGCTAGATGTTGCCCCGGCCGATTGTCTCGTCATTGAGGACTCACTTAATGGTATGATTGCAGCGCACACCGCGGGAATGAAGACGCTGATTGTGCCGAACCGCCTCACTGCAGTGCTGGATTTTAGCAAGTCGGACTTAGTAGTAGATTCTCTACAATCTTGTTTGGATAAACAGGAGAGTATTTAGTCTAGATGGCATTGAGCTTGCTGATAGCGTAATCTGAGTCTCTTATTCATTATTATGTCCGCCCCCCCTGAATGGCTAAAGCCGATTCTCATTAGCGAATCGCTACCCGAGAGTTTCGCTGAAACTGTCACGAAACATTTTTCACCTATTGCAAGTCAGATTGCCGATTGGCATCAAGGGTCGCCTTTGGTGATCGGTATCAATGGTGCTCAAGGCACGGGGAAATCTACATTATCAATGATTCTCGCTGCGGAGTTGAGAGCAGAGTACGGTAAAAGTACAGCGGTCATTTCCATCGATGATATTTATCACACAAAGCAAAAAAGGGCTGAGTTGGCTGAGACTATTCATCCGCTTTTGCTTACCCGTGGAGTTCCTGGGACACACGATGTCGAGTTGGGAATTAATGTGATAAAAGCGTTAAAAGACGGGGGTGATTCTGTAGCCATCCCAGCATTCGATAAGGCTTCAGATGACAGACGTCCAGATCATGAATGGCGCGTTCATCGTGAACCTGTGGACATTATTATTTTTGAAGGCTGGTGTATTGGTGCCGTGCCAGAAGGGGAAGGGAACCTATTTTCGCCTATCAATGAATTAGAAAAAAAAGAGGATGCGAGTGCTCTTTGGCGTAACCATGTGAACTATGAGCTAGAGGGTAGTTATCGCGACTTATTTTCCTTTATCGATAAACTGATCATGCTTAAAGCGCCAAGTATGGAGTGTATTTACAAATGGCGTAGTCAGCAGGAGAATAAATTGCGTGCTCGCCTGAAGCCGTCTGATGATAAGAGCGGCCTGATGAATGAGCAGCAACTTCTGCGTTTTATCATGCACTACGAGCGTCTTACTCGATGGATGCTGTTGGAAATGCCGAGCCGCGCGGATATCTTAATTAAGCTGCGTGAAGATCACGGCATTGAGATTTAAAATAGCTGTTTTCGCCAATGTCATTTCTCACGATGCTGGCAGGAAAAATGATTGGAGGAAAGAGGCTGTGGTGCCATGATCTCATGCGTGAGTCTTCGATTATTCAAATCTTTCTCAGCAAGTGTTTTCTTTGTAGTGATACTCTTGTCGTGGGGTATTTCTCTGCTGAGCTTACCGCAGGCGATGATCGTCCTCTGGCCTGCTGCGGTCGCTTTGGTCATCATTTTGATATCTCACCAAGCGGTTTTAGGACTTTTTGCAGGTAGCTTATCTGGATGTTTATTGCTCTTTCATGGAAATGTGGGAGCTGCGGTCACTACGCTAACGGTGGATCACTTTTTCGCATCGATGCAGGGCTCTTGGCGGGTAGGAGCTATTTTGTTTACCCTGGTTCTCGGAGCCTTCACTGTGGTGATAGAGAGAGGTGGGGGCTTTGAGTCACTAGCGAAAAAACTGCTTCATACTGAGCGTGGCGATCCTAAGCGGCGTTTGGAAGCGACCACAGGCTTGCTCGGCATTTTGTGCTTCTTTGACGGTCTCGCCAACAGCCTTTTGGTCGGTAGAATCACTCAGCCCCTCGCCGATCGAGTTGGCGTTACACGGGCAAAAATGGCCTACTTGGTCGATAGCACCAGCAGCTCGGTAGCGTGCATAGCTTTTATTTCCACTTGGATTGCGACTCAGCTAAGTTTGATCCAGCAGGCAATCGAGGGGCGAGGTATTGAAGAATCGGCCTATTCACTATTCTTTGCGTCCATCACTCAGAATTTCTACTGTGTCTTTACGCTGATTCTTGTAGTCGTTGTGATTTGGCGCCGATGGGATCTAGGTGCAATGAAAAAGAGCCAGCCTGTAAAATTCGAGCAGCCCGAAGTGGAAGCAGAAACGAGCACTTCCATGTGGGTAGCTTTGGTTCCTTTGATGGTCTTGGCAGTGAGTATTGTCTCTGTTTTTTACCTTTGGGAGACAAATCCTCTATTTCCCATTACAGGAGAAAAACTGAGTGCGGCCTTCAGTGGTAGCGCAGGACCCTATGCGTTGACGCTGGGGAGCATTATCGGCTTGTTGATAGCCTGTTATATGTTTCCTAAGAAAGACAGAGGCACTGTTAACTCAGCTGTGCAGGCAGGTGCGGCGAGTATGCTGTCTCCACTGCTAATACTTATCATGGCATGGACTTTCGGTAGTGTGCTTTCTGCCATAGGTACGGCGCAGTGGTTGGCTGATGCGATAGGCTCGGGTTTCAGTCTCAACTACTTTCCAGCGGCTATTTTTGTCACAGGAGCTTTGATTAGTTTTACAACAGGGAGCTCATGGGGGGCGATGGCGCTGCTCATGCCTATCGCGCTTCCAGCCTATCTTGATTTAGCAGGCGAAGATCCTGTACTTCTTTCGGCAGTTATTGGGGCTGTGTTTAGTGGTGCCGTCTTTGGTGATCACTGTAGCCCATTTAGCGATACGACCATTGTAAGCGCCTTCGCATGCGGTGTTAGTGCTCGCGAGCACGTGATTACCCAGCTTCCCTATGCGGGGCTTGCGGCACTCGTCGCGCTGGTGATTGGCTATGGTGGATTGGCGCTAGGACTAGCTCCGGTAGCTTGCTTAATGCTCGGCGCCGTTTTATTGGCGATTCTAGGCTTTTTTTGCACCCGTAATTGTGGTGCTGACAAACCATAGGGTAAGGCCAGTAACCAGAAATAGCGGCATAAAGGGCATCGCTTCTCCAAAGTCAGCGTTTTTAAGACGAAGAGCAAATATGCCAGAAAAGATCCCGTAACCAAGATTGAGCGCGAGGCTTTTTACACTGAGAATAGAGGCACGCTGCTTGGACGGTGCAGCACTGTTGAAATAGCGACTTAGCAAAAACCCAATATGAATGAGCGCCATCATGTTGATAAAACATGCAGTAATCCCGATGATACCATCAAAGTAAGATACTCCGAGAAGTCCGACTGTAGCGATGCCACCAGCAATGAGCATATTGGTATTGGGTGAGAATTTCTGAGCGAGAGCTTTCACATAGAGGGGTACAAACCATCCGCACAGGGACATGCCTGCTCCCATAATACCAAAGCTGTATTCAGGGAGATTAATCCAGCGCATGTACTCGCTGATAAGAGTGACAAAAGTACGTGACGTAGCATCAATGAGGATGGCACCGATCAAAACCGCTGCGATCCAAGGCGTTTGAGCAACCCATTTGCAGGCGTCGAAAATACCTTTGCCCAATGATGCTGCCGAGGGGTGTGCGCGGCTTTTTTTATCCTCAATCTCAAATCCTGGATCGGTGAGGCGAAGTGCCATACCGATGCAAACCAGAGCTGAGATAAAACACAAGATGATGGGCAGCTTCATACTGATGATCTGAGGGAATTGCCCAAACATGGCGATCATCCGCTCGTGGTCATAAACAAGCCCACCTACCAGCATGGCGACAATGCCGACGAAAGATTGCCAGCGCATGGTCGACAGTAGCGTATTATCCCAACGACTTTCTACTAGCTTGGCACTATCTCCTTCTTTACCGAGTATTTTTAATGAATCGTAGGCCAAAGCCTCATCGGCACCACTAGCTGCAGCTTCTGCCATTCCGCTGAGCACGCGGTTGATGGCACAAATAGCAAAAAGCCCCCAGCCTGCATTCTGTGGTGCTACAATAAGTAGTAACATTTCAACTGCCATACTCATGGCTGAAAAAACAACCAACTTCTTTCGCCCGAGTATATCAGCGAGAACACCGGATGGGACTTCAAAGAGAACAATGGTCAGTGCCCAAATACCGTTAAGCCACAAGAACTGCGCCATCGTCAGTCCCATGTCAGTAAAGAATACTGCGAAAACAGGGTAATAAAATCGAGCGTTAAAAAGTGCTCGAAACCATACAAAGATTCTTACATTTCTCTCGAGCCCTTGGCGCGTCTGGTCATCGATCATCTATCTTGTTCATAGATGTGCCTGAAAGCTTTGTAAACTGGTAAGCTTGCCATTTGGAAACATAAAAAAACGGTGAATGCTTTCGCATCCACCGTTTGGTAAATATCTTTTTTATCACCTCGAGGGTGAAGAAGATTAACGTGAGTAAAGTTCGACCACGAGCTGAACATTGACCTGGTGGTCAAAGTCTTCAGTTTCAGGGACGCGCACTACTTTGCCCTCCATCGCATTGCGATCGAGTACGAGCCATTCTTTGGAAGGAACGGCCTGAGTAAGATCCATGTAACGGAGACCAAGCTGCTGAGAGCTAGGCTTGTCCTGAACGCTGATGGTATCACCAGGCTTTACTTGGAAACTAGCGATGTCAACACGCTTGCCATTCACTTGAATGTGACCGTGGTTAACCATCTGACGTGCTGCTGAACGCGTATTGCCGAGGCCGAGGCGGTAGCAAACGTTATCGAGACGTGTTTCTAGAAGCTGACAGAGAACTTCACCTGTGATGCCACGGCGACGAACTGCCTCAGCGTAGTAAAGGCGGAATTGTTTTTCGAGAACGCCGAACTGGAAACGAAGCTTCTGCTTCTCTCCGAGTGCTACGGCGTATTCAGACTGCTTGCGGCGACCTGCGCGAACTCCGTGCTGCCCTGGAGGGAAAGCGCGGCGCTCAAGTGCTTTTGAGGGTCCGAAAAGTGCGACGCCAAAACGGCGACTGATCTTGTCTTTGGGGCCAGTGTAACGAGCCATAATAAATTAGTAGGTAAAAAAGTTGGTTTAAATGATTAATTACACACGACGTGCCTTCTTAGGACGGCAACCGTTGTGAGGAATAGGAGTGACGTCCTTGATGGCAGTAATGGTAAGGCCGAGACCTTGAACTGCACGGACTGCGGATTCACGACCGGAACCAGGTCCTTTTACGCGAACTTCGACTTCTTTTAGACCGTGGCTCATCGCTTGGCGGCATGCATCCTGAGATACTACCTGCGCAGCATAGGCTGTGCTCTTACGTGAACCTTTAAAGCCCATCTTACCAGCACTTGACCAACCAATGGCATTGCCATTGAAGTCAGTAACACTAACGAGCGTGTTGTTGAAGGTCGATACGATGTGTACGATACCTACGATAACGTTTTTGCTCTTCTTGGCTTTGTGAATACGGATTTGCTCTTCTTCGCCACCGGCGATTTCAGCAAAAATGTCACGCTTCTTTTCAGGTGCTTTTGGAGCTTCTTCTGCAGGCGCTTCTACAGCGGCTGGAGTCTCTGCAGGAGCTGCTGTTTCAGCAGGAGTCTCTGTAGCTACTTCAGCGACTACCTCTTCAGGCTTTGCTGCGACCTCGTCTTTGATTTCTTCTTCAGACATAATAATAAATTTTAATAGTTCAGTGGCTTACTTCTTCACACCTACTGTGCGGCGCTTACCCTTACGAGTACGTGCGTTCGTGCCAGTGCGTTGTCCGCGAACGGGGAGACCTACCTTGTGGCGGATGCCACGGTAGCAGTTAATAGCTTGCAAACGCTTAAGCGCTGCTTGCTGCTCACGACGCAAGTCACCTTCGATGATGATTGCTTCTGAGGTGATTACTGAGGCGATCTTAACTAATTGTTCCTCTGTAAGCTCACCAGTGCGGATGTCTGCATCCACTCCTGCTTGCTCAAGAATACGCTTAGAGGTCTGTTGACCGATGCCGTAAATATAGGGAAGAGAAGCTTCAATGCGCTTCTCGTTCGGTATTTCTGTGCCGAATATACGTGCCATAATTCTGATTTAGAATGTGTTTTATAGTGTTGGTAGCGCGCTCATACTGGAGAATCTCCTCTGGTATGATAGTCCGTCTGGACGTTCCTGCACGCTGCGCGGGACGGCTTAGGTAACAGAGATATCGCGACTAGCAAGCCAGAATTCTTACTTTTATCTCTAATTAGAATGTTTTCTTCAAAACAAAAAAGCCACACCGGAGTGTAGCTTTTTTAAAAGGAATGTAAAAATACCGAGAACAGGGGTCGAACCTGCACGCCTTGCGGCACCAGAACCTAAATCTGGCGTGTCTACCAATTCCACCATCTCGGCGTTGGAACGGGGCGCACTATAGTAAAACTTTTCCGCTTAGCAACGGGTTTCTTCATATATTTTTAGCGGTGTTGCTCAACTGGGTATTCTAGATAGAGAAAGCTGCTTATTCCATAGGAGGTTATTCATAGGCGTTTCAGGTTATTTTAAAACGAAACCATAGATTTAAGAATCAATGGGGCAGGCCAAATTCTGTCTGAAGAATCAATACGTCCTCCTTCGTTGGGAAATCCTAATGCTTAAATAGCAGAAAGAGCTTTGTCCATCGCCTCTAGTGTTTCATCAATATCTGCGGGCTCATGTGCTACACTGATAAAACCTGTTTCGTAGGGGCTTGGAGCGACGTAGATTTTCTGATTGAGCATTGAGGTGAAGAATTTTCTAAAATTCGCTGTGTCGGCTGTCATCACGGAGTCAAGATTGATGATTTCTTTCTCAGTGAAGAAGAGACAGAACATGGATCCTACGCGATTGAATTGATATTCAAGCCCTTTGGTTTTAAGCAGACCTCTAATGCCAGACTCCAGTCTTGCGCCAAGTGATTCGAGTTTGGCGTAGCCATCAACGCGTTCCATCTCACGGAGCTGGGCGATGCCCGCCGCCATTGCAAGCGGGTTACCGCTGAGAGTGCCTGCCTGATAGACGGGGCCATCGGGCGCGAGGTAATCCATAATTTCGGCCTTGCCGCCAAAGGCGCCTACAGGGAGGCCGCCACCAATGACTTTCCCCATGGCTGTCAGGTCGGGCATGATTCCCTCAAGCTCCTGTACGCCACCTTTCGCCACGCGGAAACCGGTCATGACTTCGTCGAAGATAAACAGGGCACCATGCTTGGTCGTAATGTTGCGCAGTCCCTGAAGGTAGCCTTCTCTTGGAAAAATAAGTCCTGCGTTAGCGGGATAGCTTTCTACAATAATAGCGGCGATTTGGTCGCCCATTTCTGCAAAGACGGCGGCTACTTTTTCGAGATCGTTATAAGGGAGGACGATGGTTTCAGCGGCAAAGGCGTTCGGGATTCCTGCTGAGTCGGGTTTTCCGTGAGTTAGTGCTCCAGAACCTGCTGCGATAAGTAAGCTGTCGACATGCCCGTGATAGCAGCCTTCGAATTTAATAATTTTATCGCGCCCTGTGTAACCGCGGGCGAGACGAATCGAACTCATCGTCGCTTCCGTGCCAGAGCTGACCATGCGAACTTTTTCAACTGATGGAACCCAGTCGACAATGAGCTGTGCCATATCCACCTCATAAGGATTAGGGATGCCAAAGGAGACGCCATTTTTTGCTGCCGCATAGACGGCTTCAATGACGCACTCGGGCGCATGCCCTAAAATCGCAGGTCCCCATGTGCCTACGTAGTCGATCATGACATTTCCATCCACGTCTGTGATGCGTGCGTCTTTTGCCTTCTTTACGAAGAACGGCTCGCCATCGACATTGCGAAAAGCGCGTACAGGTGAATTAACACCTCCGGGGATGAGGGTTTTGGCGTCTTTAAATAATTGGGCAGAAATGTCGGTTTTCATAATCGGGTGTGCCATTCCAAAGTGTGCTCATGGAAAAACAACCTCATGTTGAGGAATCATTGGTTTAAAGGCAAGCTTACCTCAATAAAAAGAGGGCTGATTTTTCGTCAATAAATATTTTGCCATTCAAACGGGGAGGCTCTAACTTCTAAAGGCAAAACTAAATGTTAAAACCTCATGAAATATATTGTCTGTATAATAAGCATCTTCTTTTTACCGCTAATGGCACAGGCAAAAATAGCGGCCGTGTTGTTAGCAAAAGATTTTAAAGCCCCTCTCTGGGCGGAGTCTCCACAAGGAGTAAGCGATCACTTGTGGGTGGTGGAAAAAGCAGGGCGTATTTATTTGTTAAATACTAAAACTGGAGAGCGAGCGCCATTTTTAGATATCAGTGACCGGATTGACATCAAGATGGTAGAGCAGGGTTTGTTAGGTATGGCGTTTAGTGAAGATTACCTTAAGTCTGGTAGGTTCTATCTTTATTACACTAACAGAAAAGGCGATACCGAAGTGGTGAGGTTTACCGCTCACGGTGAAGGGAGGCGAAAATGCGATCCTGCATCTAGCGAGTTATTACTGAGTATTGATCAGAACGCTAGAAATCACAACGGTGGTTGGCTTGGCATAGGGCCGGATGGCTATCTATATATTGCGACGGGGGACGGTGGAGCGAGCTATGATCCGAAAAATCATAGCCAAGACCTTTCCACGCATCTCGGAAAACTCTTGCGTATCGATGTCTCAGCTAAGTCGGGCTATGCCATTCCTGCCGACAACCCTTTTGTTGATACTTCGAAGGCGAAGCCTGAGATATACGCATACGGACTTCGTAATCCTTGGAGATGTTCATGGGATAGAGAGACGGGTGATTTTTATATTGCCGATGTAGGGCAGAGAAAATGGGAGGAGGTCAACTACATGCCTGCAGGGCAGGGCAGGGGTGCTAATTATGGTTGGAGACCGCGTGAGGGCTTAGTGAAAACGGATAAAAAAGTCGGCGGGGGTAAGCCAAGTCAGGCAATTGATCCTATTTATACTTACAGACATGGAGGTGGGGCACTGGAAGGTGTTAGCGTCACGGGTGGTTATGTTTACCGCGGACCGATTCAAGAGCTTCAAGGGAAGTATTTTTTTGCTGATTTTGCTAATCCTCGAATCTGGTCATTCGAGGTTGAGAATGGAAAGGCGGTTAATCTGGAGGATTGGACAAAGCGTCTCAAATCTAAAGATGTTGATATTAATATGGTGGCTTCCTTTGGAGAAGATCATGAAGGCAACCTGCTGATCATTTCACACGCTGGCAGCATTTATAGAATCGTAGAGCTCTAATCACTCACTTTTTTCACGTAACCTAGCCAGAAATAAATGGTAGTAGCGAGGATGGTAGCGGCTAGCCCAGCCCAGAAGCTTAGCCAGCCCAGTGATGAGAGGGTTGCTGTTACAGTGGCGGCATAATACCAGCCACAGACAAGGCTGCCTACCAAACCGCCAATACCGCCAATCATCACTCCGAGTAGAGCCTGCGCTTGACCACGCATTTCTGGTGGCACCCTGCGATCGACGAGCATTTGCCCTGTGACATAGAAAAAAGCGTAGATTGGTCCTTGGAGGGCAATCCCTAGCCAAACTAGCCAAAGTGACTGATTTAGTCCAGCGGACGCAAAAAGACCGTAGCGGAGCAGCCCCATCATAAGTGCGGTAAGGAGCACCCACCGGAGGCGAATTTTTATGATCAGGCCGGCAAGACCGAGCATGGCAATAATTTCGGTAACTTGTCCTAGAGTCATCCTCGCGGAGGGATAGTTATCGCCAAGCTCGCTGAGTTGAATGGGCGCATACATATAGAATGCTGCAAGAGGAATGGCAAAAAATAGGGAGGTTAGTAAGAAGACACGAAAAGCCTGATCCTTAAACAGCACTAGAGCGTCTAGTCCCATGTAGGTTTTCCAGCTTACCTTGTTCTCTCCGTATTTGCCGAGGGGTTTGGTGTTTGGCATCATAAAACAAGCCAAGCCAAGTAAGAATCTAACTACTGAGGCTCCCACCCCCGCCATTGCGGAGTTATCCCAGTTTAACATACTAACGAGTACTCCTGCTACTATCCAGCCGATGGTTCCCCAAACTCGAATCAGGGGGAAGTTGCGTTCTTTGTTCTTTAAGTTGGCTAAGGTCACTGTGGCAAGAAGTGACCACGAAGGAGCACCGAGAATCGAGGCAAGCGAATAAAACAGGAGAAAAGGGGCGACCCCCCAGTCCATTTCCAAAGCCCAGAATGCTAATCCTAAGAGTAGCGATCCTGCGACGTTGAGCGCACCGAGCAAATTCTGGGCAGAGAATTTTCTATCTGCCATGGAGCCAAATATTAGCGGTGTGATGATTGTTGCTAAAGGGCCAATGGCAAAAACGTAAGGAAGTAGCCACTCAATATGATGCGCTGCAAACATGTTGCCCAGTGCGGGCACCCACATGCCTAGCTCCATAGCTAATAAGAAAAAGCCCACTGCTGTCCATCCGATGCAACCTCTCTTAAAATTCATAAGGAATATTGAGCGGGGTTTTTCTAAAAATCTTTAACATCACTTTGATGCTAGGTTTTCTAGATGTTATCGATACAAGCTCAAACTTATAAAAAACAAAAACTTGGTATGGCAATTGCTAAGAAAATTGGATGTTTTTGCTATGAAAATATTTAATTTTCACTAAGAGTGGGTTTGTCATTAACCCCATAACTTGTTTATGGGCTGCTAAACCCCCAGCAAAAACAATGCCTTCCTCTGGAATCAATCAAGGGCTCCACCAAGGACTAGCTCAGAAACAAACCCTCTCGCCGCAAATGCGGCAGAGTCTTGAGATTCTGCAGTCAAACAGCATGGAGCTTGCTCAGCTGATATCTCAGGTGGCAGAGACTAATCCCACTCTGGAAGTTTCGGAGGATCTTGATCAAATAGAAGAGGTTGTTCAGGTGGAGGCTGAACGCGATACAGAAAATCTCTCCGAACTGGATGACACTTGGCGTGAGGATCAGATCCTGATGCACGGTTCGCGGCAGAGTACTGGCGATGAAGAGGAGCGGCGTGAGTTTTTGTACAATTCCATTGTTGCCCCTAAGACACTGCAGCAGCATTTAGTGGAGCAGTTAAACCGTGCTGCGGTGGATGATGATCGATATTTGGCCGCTGAATACCTTATTGGTTGTATTAACGACAGAGGTTTTTTAGAGGATAGTCTTGAGGCCTTGGTCGCTGTTTCCACTTTTACGGACAAGCAGCTTCGTTCAGCGCAGACTTTGATTCAAGGTTTTGATCCTGCTGGCATAGCCGTGGAAAATCTTACCGAGTCGCTGCTTCTACAGCTTCAGCTCATAGGAAAAGGCAGTTCTCTAGAAAGCCGGATAGTAGATCAGCACCTCGATGACCTTGCTCGACACCGATATGCCAATATTACTCGTGCTCTGGGTGTCTCACAGGAAGCTGTGATTGAAGCGGCTGACAACATCGCGCAGCTTAATCCAGATCCAGGCGCAGCATTTGATGCCAGCTCTAACCCCCACGTGACCGCTGACATTGAGCTGAAGACAGATCGTGACGGGAAGTACTATGCGCACCTTACGGGGGATCATCTACCGAAGGTTCGGATCAGTAATCATTACAAGGATCTGTTAGCCAAGATCAATACAGATCCAAAAACCCGGAAATACCTTCGCGATAATATTCATGAAGGAAGGCAGATTTTGAACGCGATTAGTTTACGCCAAGAAACATTGCTTAAGATCGGAACTGAAATTATAAACCGTCAGCCCGATTTCCTCGTTCACGGAATCAGTAAACTTCGCCCGATGACGATGCATGATGTAGCGGAAAATATCGGCGTTCATGCTGCTACAATCTCGCGCGCTGTATCGGCTAAATATATCCTTACTCCCCATGGCTTGATTGATTTACGCTCCTTTTTCTCATCGGGGTACACAACCAATCAAGGAACTGAGATATCGAATTCGGGCGTTCGTGACTCGATCCAACAACTTGTGGCGCATGAGGATGTAAGTAAGCCGCTTTCAGACACGGCTATCGAAAAGAAACTTAAGGCTCAGGGCGTTTCTGTTGCCCGCAGAACCATTGCGAAATACCGAGACCAGCTCAATA
This sequence comes from Akkermansiaceae bacterium, assembly GCA_051252195.1. Taxonomy (GTDB): domain Bacteria; phylum Verrucomicrobiota; class Verrucomicrobiia; order Verrucomicrobiales; family Akkermansiaceae; genus Oceaniferula. The sequence goes on from JBPOGD010000006.1 coordinate 65,004, forward strand.
TTCTACCATCGCATCTCCGAAAGCGTCATATTTAGACTCATGCCAACGACATCGGTTGAAGAACAAAAAGGAGTGTCTTTGCAAGATGGGTTTCGTTATAAATAGATGAAGATGTTAAATAAGCAAATATGGTGTTTCGTGTTAATTTTTCTATTAGGAGTAGTCTATTCTCATGCGGAAATTGAGAACCGCGGCGCAAAAGATTTAGGCGCTATCTGGTTCATTGGGGATTCCATCACCCAGAGTAATGCTGATAATGATCCCTCTGGCTCGCTGCGAAAGTCACTTTGCGATCTGTTATTGAAAAATGATTACAAATTCAGTTATACGGGGCACCACACTAAAAATTCGGAGGGGCTTCCAGAAACTGGAACTAGGCCTACTGATAATTTGTATCACTATCATTCAGGTGTTTCAGGTATTCTCATTGGGAGCGAAAAGAGCAGAGGTCTCTTTTCTATGTTACCCGAGAGCTGGGAAAGCGGGCGATTAGCCGTGGTAAAACCGAGAATTATTTTGATCATGGCTGGTACAAACGATGTCGGCCGAGGCTTTAAACTAGACCAAGCATCAGATCGTCTTAGAGCATTACTTGATAGGATTTATGAGTTGCCAAATCTCGGCCAAGTTCAGGTGTTTTTAGCGAGTATTCCACCTAACAGGAGGAATGATGATGATCGGGCAAATGTAGTTGTTTTTAATGAGTCCGTGCCCTTGATCGTGAACGAGTATAAGGCGAAAGGTAAGAAGATTTATTATGTTGATCAGTTTGCTGCGCTTGAGGAAGATTATGACGAAAATATGTGTAGCGATGATCTGCATCCAAATGGCGTAGGTAATCACGCGATGGCAAAGCAGTGGTTTGAAGCCATTGAATCCGCTGCTGCAATGCCAGCAGATCAAGGTGGTGAAAGCCTTTTTCCTGCTGAGAGAAGCGATTATCGAGGATACGATAGTTATAGTTTTCAGAAAGATGGTGTAGCGATAAAAGTGATTTGCCCTAAGTCACCCAATATGCGGGGAGCTAGTAAGCCTTGGCTGTGGAGAAGTCTTTTTTGGGAAGCCATTCCTCAGTTCAGAGATGCAGACCTTAAGCTTGTCGACGAGGGGTATTATGTCGTTTTAGTCCATGGCGATGTTTCTGGTCACCCTCGTGGAAATACGAATATTGATACTGCCTACGAGGTACTCACTACAGAATACGGTTTTTCTAAAACCTGTTCCATGGCGTCGATGAGCCGCGGCACACTTTCACTTTTCCGCTGGGCTGCGGGGAACCCAGAGAAGGTAGAAAGCATTTATGTGGACAATGGCGTCTGCAATATACGGAGCTGGCCTGCGGGTAAGCTCGTTCCCGGGAATGACTCAGTGGCGAAAGGGTCACCGTCAGCTTGGAAGCTATTTAAGAAGAGTTTTGGTTTTGAAACAGATGAAGAAGCCCTTGCGAGCAAGGAAAGCCCTATTGACCAGCTAGAACCTTTAGCCAGAGCTGGTGTTCCTATTCTCCTCGTATGTGGTTCAAAAGATCCAGCGGTACCCTATGAAGAGAACGACGCCATCATGAAGCAGCGTTATGAGAAACTTGGGGGCTCCATTAAAGTAATCATTGAGGATAAAGGGCACTCCCACGGGATGAAGGATCCTACACCAGTTCTTGAATTTATCCGCAAGCACACAAGACGATAGTTTTGAGATCACTTTGAAAGCTCCTTGATTCCCATGGTGCCGCGGATGACGAGCTAGCACATCTTTGTTTCTTGGTTTTTTAGTTTTCTCGATTAATTAAAAACGTATGCCTGCTGATTACCACACCCATACACCCCTCTGCAAACATGCTGAGGGTGAGCCAGAGGAGTACGTACGCGCTGCTATTGCCGCTGGTGTCACGGAGTATGGTATCTCAGATCATGCACCGGTAGCACCAGAGATGGAGCCTTTTGATGACTGGCGGATGCTTAGCTCTGAGCTGCCAGCTTATTATGAATGGATCGAACGCGCACGCCAGGAGGCTGGCGAGGATCTGCAAATTCGCGCCGGGCTTGAGTGCGATTGGCTTTCGGGCTGCGAACCTTGGATAGAAAAACTGACTAACAAATATCGTTGGGATTACCTCATTGGCTCAGTGCATTATTTATCGGACTGGGATTTTGATAATCCCGTGTGGCTTAAGAAATGGGCAGAGATTGATGTCGATGATGCATGGTCGCGCTATTGGACAACCTATGCTGAGATGGCAGATAGCGGTATCTTTGATATCCTTGCGCATCCAGATTTAATTAAAAAGTTTGGCTACAAACCATCGGGCGATTTGAACCGATTCTATGAACCTGCGATTGATGCCATTGCATCATCAGGCTCTGCGATCGAGTTGAACACGGCTGGATTACACAAACCCTGTGCAGAAGTTTATCCTGAGTATGATTTTCTTGAGCTTGCCTACTCCGCTGGTATTCCGCTCGTCATCTCATCCGATGCACATCATCCCACAGAAGTGGCGAGGGGTTTTGACAACGCGATCGATCTTGCAAAACATGCAGGTTACAGTCAGACCCTGCTCTTTGATCAGCGACGCCGAAGCTATCAGTCTCTCTAGGCGCGTTTTTTACTTTGTATCCAAGCACCGGCTAAAAATGCGATGCCGATAAGGATCATAAACAGGGAGTAAAACTGCCCTTTAGTCAGCATCCCAATCATGGCAGAATCAGGCTCGCGGTAGCCTTCGACGATGATGCGGAAAAAGGCATAAAGTATAAAAAAAGCTCCCGTGATAACACCGTGTGCAAGCTTGGGGAACTTTACGCGGAGAAAAAACAAGATGGCGAAAACCAGTGCTCCCTCAAGAAGTGCCTGATAGAGCTGCGATGGATGGCGCGCTACGAGATATTTGCCATAAATATCGATTAGTTCAGGGTTGGCGATGGATTGCTCCGCAAGGTAGTTACCCCAGAATGAGGGGTTCCACTGTGTGAGTCCAGGGAGTTCATTGCTCAATGCGGCTAATTTTTCGGGATCGTTCTTGATATCGTCAGATAGTGATTGCGGGAACTTCACGGCCCATTTTACACCATCGGCGGCTCTGCCATAGAGTTCACCGTTAATAAAATTAGCAATTCTCACAAAACAGACCCCAAGTGGACCAACCACACAGAGACCATCGGCGACAGCGGCCCATGAAACCTTATTTTTTTTGGCATAAATTAGCGTAAAAACAGTGAGTCCTAAGATTCCCCCGTGGCTAGCCATACCGCCATCCCAGACGCGTATGAGCATCATTGGATCAGCTAGTAGTTCACTCAGCCCGGCCCAGTTATCCTTCGGAATTTGGTAAAATAGAATGTAACCAAGTCGTCCGCCTAAAAAGACGCCGAAGAAAGCACCGTAGGCGATAAAGTCAGACACCTTGTTTTCAGCCAGTACCCAAAGGTTTTTTCTCGCTAGCCATCGCAGCAGGTAGAATGCAGCCACAAAGCCCAATAAATAACCCAGTCCATACCAGCGCAGCTTCAGTGGTCCGATGACATCCAGCAGTACGGGATCCATGTTATGAATGTAAGTCGCTATCACGCGTTTAATTCACACTAAGACATCTTGAGATGCTACTTTTTTGTTCATTCTATTGAAAAATAGCAGTCTTACTAGAGGTAAGCCGTCAGTGCATCAACTTCATTTTGATCAAGTTTCTGTACCAGTGCTATGGATAGCTCGACCATGGATAAGTAATCGCGAATGTTAATAATCGAGTTATGTGAGTGAATATAGCGCGATGGCGTGGCGAGTACGATAGTTGGTACACCAGTACCAGCGAGCTGAAAGGCGCGGGCATCGGTACCACCACTTCTACGGACGGTCAGCTGATAAGGGATTCCGTTTTCCTCCGCCACGCGCACCACGAGATCAACGAGGGCGGGGTTCATGATAGCCGTGGGATCTTGCATACGGATTTGCACGCCACGTCCCATAATACCTTGAGATTCGGAGATGTTAAAACCAGGGGTGTCGTCCGCGGGCGCGCCCTCTAGAATAATGGCGACGTCGGGCTTTGCATGGACTGCAGCGGTTACCGCGCCACGCACACCTACCTCCTCTTGCACTGTGCCGCATGCGATCAGTGCATTGGGGTGACCAGTAAGAGCGAGTTCTTGGCTTGCTTGAATGGTGCAGGCCATACCCACCCGATTGTCGAAAGCTTTTGCCATGAAAAGGTCCTTATCATGCATTGCAGAGAAATTTGTCTGCGGTAAGATGGGGTCGCCTATGCGGATACCAAATTTAGACTCTACTTCCACACGGTTTTTTGCCCCGATGTCGATGTACATCTGTTCGATGGACATCACCTTGGACTTGTCCGAATCAGCTAGAAAATGGGGTGGGGTAGAGGAAATGACGCCTAGAATCTTATTACCGTTCCATGTGCGCACCATGACACGCTGAGCTAGTAAAACGTGCGACCACCAACCGCCAAGAGGTACGAATTTTAAGAATCCATCTTGGGTGATCGACTGCACACGAAAGGCGACCTCGTCCATGTGCCCTGTGATCAAGACCCGAGGGCCGGCGAGTGCGCACTCATCGGACGTGATATTTTCGCAAAAAACAGAACCATTTCCATCGGTAGAAATGTCACCCGTGTTTTCCAGTTCATCGGCAAAGATCGCTCTTACTTCATCTTCAAATCCTGGTGCCGCATGTGCTTCTGTTAATTCTCTCAGTAATTCGATACCCTTTTCACGCATGAGGCGAAATTAGCATGCTTCCATGACACTTCAATCTTGATTGTTTCCTCAAGATTACTAAGTCTCTCCCGCATGGCTCAAGTCACTGACCTTCATATTACTAGCAATACGGCACTCCCTTCTCCTGCCGCACTTCTCTCCGAGATAGCACGCACCGCTGAGCAAGCTGATTTTATGGCGAACTCACGTCAGCAGATTCGCAATATCCTCAATGGTGAAGACAAGCGATTTCTCCTGATCTGTGGTCCTTGCTCCATCCATGATACGAAGGCAGGAATTGATTATGCCAAGAAACTTGCGAAGCTTGCGGAAGAAGTCAAAGACAGCATTTACATCGTGATGCGCGTTTACTTTGAGAAACCTCGTACGACCACAGGTTGGAAGGGACTTATCATGGACCCGCAGCTTGATGGTTCAGACGATATTCCAGAGGGGCTTCGCCAAGCGCGCCACTTCCTCCGAGAGATTATCGACATTGGTTTGCCTACTGCTACGGAGCTGCTTGATCCTATCACGCCGCAGTACATCGCGGATATGATCAGTTGGTCAGCCATCGGTGCTCGCACGACCGAGAGTCAGACACACCGTCAGATGGCATCGGGTCTTTCTATGCCGATCGGATTTAAAAATACCACCACAGGCGATCTAGTAGCGGCGGTGAATGCTATAAAAGCGTCGACTCAACCACAGACTTTTCTAGGTGTCAGTGAGCAGGGCGTCGCCTCAGCGGTTACTACCTCGGGGAATCCCGACTGCCACATCATCCTCCGTGGTGGAGATCAAGGGCCTAACTACGGTGCTGACGATGTCGCTGTAACCACAGATCTTCTCGAGAAACATGGTCTTTTCCCAGCTGTAATGATCGATGCCTCTCATGCGAATTGTGGTAAGAAAGCCGAGAAAATGCCTGCTGTTTTCCAAGAAATCGTCCGTCAGCGCGCAGCAGGAAATACCAAGGTTATTGGTGCGATGCTCGAGAGTAATCTTGTAGCTGGAAACCAAAGCTTCCCTCGTCCTATCGAGGATCTCACCTATGGTCAGTCTATTACGGATCAGTGTATCGATTGGGACACCACTGAGGCACTGGTTAGAGATACAGCAGCATCTTTGGAATGAGATATGAAAACTCTCTGTAGGCTTTGTTGATTCTGTCAAAAACAACATGATCAAAACTCACACATTCGCGGGTATCGACTTCGAGTCTGCGGGTGCTGAGCGTGGGCAAACGGATGTGCCTGTGCAGATTGGCATGGCAACTTGGTCGTTGGGAAATGGGCACACTGATGCCTTTGTATCTTACTTGAAAACGGAACGTAGCATTACGTGGTCGGCGCAGAAAGTTCACGGCATCACCACCGATGATCTAGCAGATGCTCCAGCACTGATGCTGCTATGGCCAAAGATCAAGGCGACCTTGGGGAATCGAGTCGTCGTCGCCCACGGCTACGGCACAGAAAAACGCTATCTCCGCGCCTTCCCAGCCCACGGGTTCGGTCCATGGGTTGACACCCTCCTCCTCTCCCGCGCCGCTTGGCCCGAGCTAACGTCCCACGCCCTTGGAGATATCTGCGAGCACTTTTCACTCACCGACAAAATAAGCAAACTCGTCCCAGGAAAAACCTGGCACGATGCACTTTACGATACCGTTGCGTCTCTAGTCTTATTGGAATACCTCATTGAAACGTTTGAGCTGAAAGAGTCCCCCGTGGAGATCTTAACGAACCCAGATACCTCAATTTGGCATCAGCTGAGGAGGTGAAAATTTCTTGATATTGAAAGTAGACGTGAGACTGTTTACTAACTAATAAACCATGAAAATAATTATTATTTCTGTATGTTCTTTGATAGTTGTTTCGGCGATTTTTTCATTGTTAGGGCCGAATTCGAGTTTTGCTAACAAAAAAAGCTCTATTGCTAGGTCTACTGGGCGCACACCTAAAGTAAATAGGACTGTAGAATATCAGACAAAAGAAGCGTTTAATGCCCTCATTAGGAGTTTGTCGGAATCATATATAGAGAACGAGGGGATACCAGTTTATCACAAAGGTGACCTATCATATATTCCCGAAGTACTAACTGCTTTTTTTACCTGCAATGAATCGGTTAATTCTTATGAAGAAGCTAAATCTGTTAGCCGACTTCTACTGCTGTGGTATAAAAAATCTCCGATGGAAGTCCTTGATTGGCTGCCTTTTGTGAGAGACCAGTTTCTCAGGTTAGATTACTTTGAGTTATTGATGGTAAGTACTATAGAGTCAGAAGGTTATTCTGTAGCGATTGCCCGTGCTCTCCAATATCTCCCAGCTAAAGAGGGTCGAATACATATTCCTCGTTATTTTTTTCACTATGCAATCGAGGAATCACCTGAAGAAATATTTCAGTTATGGGTCTATAACAGAAAGCAGACGGAGGGCGATGGTATGGGTATACAGACAAACCGTTGGGGCTTTGATTTCGAGTACCCAGTGGATTTTCCCTTTTTAGAAATGATGGATCGCTTAAGCTCCTACGAAGCAAAATTAAAAACGACTGGAGAGCATATTGATTCATACCCATCAAACATGATGCGCGTGTGGGCAAGACGAGAGCCTCAAGCGGCTCTTGATTGGTTGAACAGCGGCAAGGAGCTTCTTGGGAATGATTCATTTTCGGAGTTTATAGTAGGTTACGCTAGTGTAGCGAGCGCGACAGAACTTGGCTTGTTTCTTGCAGAGGGATTTAGTGCAGACAAAACAGATTTCAGGCGTTTGAGTTCAGCATTGGTTGAGATGCCTGATCCCGAGTTCTACCGTGCATTCATAAATAATGTGGATCAAACTGAAGAAACTGGCTTTTATCACGTAAAGACTCTATCTAACTTGTTGCTGAACAGCAAAGTGAAACTAAGTACTCGCTTAGCCGTTTTAGTCAACATACCGAAGGAGCAACATTTTGAAGTTTTTTCACATGAGGAACTGAAGTTTGTTACTACAGGGCGTTATCGAGAGACCTTCATTGAGACGCTCACTGAGGTTGGGCATTCTTTAGAAAGTGTCGAATTACAATTCCCTATTACTGAATAATCATTAGGGTATTCTAGGTCTTGGATGATTTCTCAGTCGGGCTTAGCCAGATATGGCAATTCACTAATTCTGTTGTTAATTAGATAGATGAGAATAGATTATTATTCAGGGAATAGGCCGCCATGGAGTTGACTTTTAAGATGGAGGATTTAATTGTTACTGTTGCAAATACTCCAGTTGCAGTGCGCCAAGAATACGCGATAGTAATAAGCTTGGTTCGAATTCAGCGGCTTAAAGAGCTGTTGCTGTTATCCCAGCCTAGTCCTTTCTTGTTAAGGTTGATAGAATTGTGGTTTTCCCAGGTAGCTTTGAGCGATAAATCTTTTTTCTGAGTGAAATCGATATGGAATCGTTTAATCTCTATTGTGGAGGCATGGCAGTACGCGGAAAAAAAGCGCGATCATCCATCCTGAAATGAAATATGTGCTAATCTTCATTATTAAGTCGTGGAAGGGGAGTCACTTAAAAACGACTGCTTTGACAGTACCGCATACTGACCATCTATTTCCATAAGCTCATCGTGGGTGCCGCTTTCGATGATTTCGCCCTGATCGAGCACGTGGATACAGTCGGCATTTCTAATGGTGGAGAGGCGGTGAGCGATGACGATGGCGGTTCTGCCCTGCATGAGGTTGTCGAGAGCATCTTGAATGAGACGCTCCGTTTCGCTATCAACGGATGCCGTAGCTTCGTCGAGTAAAAGGATAGGCGGGTTCTTGAGTAGGGCGCGTGCGATAGAGAGTCGCTGCCTTTCACCACCAGAGAGTTTGACGCCGCGCTCACCTATGACGGTATCGAGCTCTTTATCTAATTTTTTAACAAATCCGTCGGCGTTTGCTGCAGCGAGAGCAGCCCACATTTCTTCATCGGTGGCATCACGTTTCCCTAAGCAGAGGTTTTCGCGTACGGGAGCATTAAAGAGGAATGCCTCTTGGGTGACGTAACCTATCGAGGAGCGAAGGGATTGTTTAGAAATGGTGTTGAGCTCGACGTCATCCACCGTGATTGAGCCGTTATCATATTCGTAAAAACGAGTGAGAATGTTCACGATAGTTGATTTCCCTGCCCCTGTGGATCCTACGAGGGCGATCGTTTGCCCTGGTAGTGCTGTGAAACTGACGCCTTTGAGGGTGCTTTTCTCAGCGTATGAAAATTCTACGTGATCAAATTTTACGTGACCACGGATAGGTAGAGGTAAAATCGCTCCTTCAGTAGCGTGAACTTCATCGTCTTCATCAAGGATGGTGAACACCCGCTCTGCTGCAGCACGAGATCCCTGTGCCATTTGGTTGAGTTGGTGCAGCTTGCCAAGAGGTTCATAGAGAGCCCAGATAATGGTGAAAAACTCTAGAAGTACGGCATTGTCTAGCCCGTGGTGATGGATCTGCCAGGCACCGACACCTAGAACGAGCGTGTAGCCTACCGAGTTGCAGAAGCTCATGCCTGATGAATAGAGTGCCCATGCCTTCATGACGACCATGTTGGCGTTGCTGACCTTTGATGATGAGATGTTAAAGCTCGCAAGCTCATCTTTTTCAGCAGTGTAGGATTTGATCTGACGGATGCCGGCAATGTTGTCGTGTAGCGTTGAGTTCATCTCACCCGTCGCCTTTCTCAGTATTCTGTACCTGCTGGCCGCATGCCTCGTGTAAAGCCAAGCGCTCAGAATAATTAGTGGGAGGGGCGCCAATGCCGCTAAGGTGAGAATGGGTGATCGCGTGTAGAGAAATCCTGAGACAATAAGTAGCTGAAGAATAGCAATGACACCCTGCTCGATACCATCGATCATGATTCGCTCCATCTGCGGTACATCTTCGGCAACGCGTGTCATGATGTCACCTGTACGGCGCTCATCGAACCACTTGAGCTTTAATTTTTGAAGTTTATTGTAGAGTTGGGAGCGGAGGTCAAAGATGGCTTTCTGCTCAAAAATGTTGTTAATAAGAATTCTTAGCCAGTTGAATAAGTCGCGTAAAAAGAAGGCGACGAGGACGACTGCGATAAAGGGAATGAGTTTATCGATCTCGTTATTATCGATCACCTCTCGCTTGACTCGCCCTGTCATAATAGGAAAAGCAAGCAACATTAAGGTCATTAAAATAGCGCAAGCAAGCTGTGCTGAAGCTAGTTTGGGGTATTTGCCCAAGTAAGAAAAAATACGTAAAATTGTTTTCATTAGATCTGGTGAGAGCAGTAGAACCGAATAGAAGTTATTGTAAACACAAGATGTCTTGTTTCATTTTTCTCAATTTAGGTGTTGCCACAACCTATCCCAGTAGTTCTAATCTAGAGAATAAATTAATAGAGAATTCATCTCAACGCAAATCATGTCAAAAATACTTGGAATTATTACAGCCGTAGTGCTCGTCGCTAGTGCATTTATAGCCTTTAAAAATGATGGAGCAAAAACAGCTGCTCTTGAAAATCTTGAACAACAACAGCAACGGGAAATTGCCACTCAAGATGAATTAGCAGAGCAAAAAGCACGCATCACGGACGCCGAGGCGTTAGTAGAGCGCTACAAGCTTGAGAGCGAGGAGACTGAGGAAGCCATTGAAGTTGCTATCGAAAATCATAAGAAGGCGAAAAGCCAGATTGTAGATCTAGAGGACACTTATAATTCTAACGAGAGCAAGATCACGTCTGCTAACAGCATGCTATCAGAATTGCCTGATGCTAGTGAGCTAGTACCGCAGGTAAAGCGTATGAACGCTGAACTCGCCGAGCTTTCTAGCGGTATTGCTTCTGAGGAATCACGTTTGGCTAATCTAGTTCAACAAGATCAATCTAGCAAAAAGCAAATAGCTGCGACACGTGAATTAGTTTCACTTCAGTCAAGCGGTGAGTCCTACCCAACACTACGTACAAGCATAGCGGGTGTTTACCCTGATTTAGGTTTTGTGGTTTTGGCAGCTGGAGATAGTCAAGGAGTTGTCACTGGTTCTACTTTGCGTGTGATCAGAGGTGGCGAAGAGCTTGCTAAACTTACTGTTACTGCTGTGGAAGCAGGAAGATCATCAGCAAGTGTCGTGCTAGGGAGTCTCACTCTAGGTGAGTTTCTTCGCCCAGGCGATATTGTGGTTCCTGCCAAAAGCGAAGGATAAGCTAGCTAGAGTCCAATAGCGAAAAGTTATCGAACCATCAAAATAAACAACCATTTTACTTACCCATTATGAAAGTCCTCATTTACATACTCGCCGTAGCGGCCATCGCAGCAGGTGCATGGTATTCCTACGATATCAAAACTAAATTTACCGAGCTCCAAGCGAGCATTGCTACTATTGAAGAATCAAACGATAATCGTGACAGATCTATCAGAAATACAAGGAAAGATGCTAAAGATGCAGAAGATGTTCGTGATGCAGCCAATGTAGTTCTTTCTGACCTAAAGAGTGATCTTGATACGAACGAGAGTAATTTAACTCTTGTGAACCGTGAAGTTGATACGTGGACTAAAAAAATTGCGAGCCAGAAAAACAAGCTTGATGAACTAGAAACGCTTATCACCTCTGTGAAAAATGAATTCAGCGAACTGAATGTAGATTCTAGCGATGTGCCTGCATTAGTAGAAAATCTTAAAAATGATGTAGAGGAAGCGAACACAAAAATGGAGGAGCTCAACACGCTTACAACCGCAGCTCAAGAACGTGCAGAGGCGAATGAAACTCAATTAAGCGACTTGCGTGACCGTATTGCCAGACGTGCAGAACGTATTAGAGGTAACTCGGCCAAGGGTCTTATTACCGCAGTAAATCACGACTGGGGCGTTGCCATTGTTGATGTACCTAGCAACATGACAATTGATACGAGTTCCAAACTCATGATCCGTCGTGGTTCTAAATACATCGGTAAGCTCAAGGTTACCTCTGTTGAAGGCAATCGTGTAGTTGCAGACTTTGACTACGTTTCTATGTCATCAGGTAGCGTTGCACGCGCTGGAGATGTAGTTGTTTTGGCCAAGCCTCTTGCGAACTAACACTAGGTGTTAGCACATAGATTTATATTATAATAAAAGATGCCCACTGGTAACGGTGGGCATCTTTTATGTTTTGTCTTTATCAGTTACAGCATTTCATAGGTCATCAATGGATGAAACGTTGCTTTAAGTTTTTCAATATTATTTGAAGCTCGGAGGCCTCTTGCATCAGATCCTTCATTTGATCATTTGTCAGAGCAGGGTCACGTAAGCGAGCTCTAATGGCAGCTTCTTTGTTTTGGAAGTGCGTGTTTATCAGCATGCTTGTCGCTTCTTCAGCTTGCTGAATGGGGTTTTCTGGAAGGTCTTTGTTGAGAATTCCTTGTAGAGCCAGCTGGTCATTTTGAGTTAAAGTAGTTACGTATGCTTGGACGGACGCGTTCGTTGCCGTATCAGGTTGTTTATTCAAGATGCGTTTAAGGATAGATCCTCCAGCGAGTGTTTCAAGTGGGTCAATGAGTACTTCTATTTGCTCACTGAGCCATCCTTGTGCTTCCTTCGAACTGAGTGCGAGATAGCAGAGATAGGCAATAGAGCCGTTCATCGAAGTTGGTTTGACGGTCTCCTTTAAGTCCTTCTGTTGCTCTCTATTGAGCTGCCTATTTTCGAAGAACTGAGTACGGGCTTGTGCTTTCTCGGCTTCGACAACTTGAGTACGAAGCTCTTCAGTTCCAATGGCGAGCTGCGCTGAGACTCGATTAATGAGCGCCTCCTTGGTCATTTTGTCACCAACGTGAGTAATGATCGCTGCGAGGTCGTTTGCTAATTGTGTTCGTTCGCGGATGGTTGATAGGTCGCGTGTGCTGGTTTCATGCTGAAGTTTAACCTCGAAATACTCGCGAGCGTCTCGAATCATTGCTTTAAATGCATCGGCACCCTCGCGTTGGATAAACGAGTCGGGATCGTCTCCTTTTGGCATGATGATCATACGAGCATGCAAACCTTCAGTGGCTAGGGAAATGAAGGCTTTATCGGCGGCTTTAAGTCCCGCGGCGTCAGCATCGTAGCAGAGCACGACTTCTTGGGTGTAGCGTTTCAGCATGCGAGCGTGCTCATGGGTACAGGCAGTACCTAGGGTCGCTATGGCGGTTTCGATACCATTTTCATGACAAGCAATGACATCGATCTGACCTTCACAGAGCAAGGCATGCTTTTCTTTTGCCATGTGGCGACGTGCTTTATCGAGCCCGAAGAAGACCTTGGACTTTTTAAAAAGGGCGGTTTCAGGTGAGTTGACGTATTTCCCGCTGTTAGGATTTTCGCGGAGCTGCCTGCCGCTATAAGCAATAATGTCTCCGTAGTCATTATGAATAGGGAACATTAGGCGATCCTTGAGCTGTACATAGATACCGTAGTTCGGGCGTTCTATGTCTTTCAGGCGCGCGATGCCTGCGTCGGTCAGTTGACGACCAGTGAAATTTTTACTTTTTGCCCAGTTGAAAAAATCAGCTTGATTTGCGGGCATCCAGCCGATCATCCAACGTTGTGCCATCTCAGCGCCAAAGCCGCGAGATTTGAGGTAATCTCGCGCATGCTGAGCATCAGGGGACTTCAGCAGTAGCCTATGCATATAGCGGGCTGCTTCGTTGTTAATTTCAACGAGCTTCGATCGGCCTCTGCGGCGTTTTTCAGATTCGGGGTCATAGACCTCTTCCTGAATCAAAACTCCTGAGCGTTTGGCTAGTTTTTGTACTGCTTCGACAAAAGGCAGGTTTTCGTAGGCCATGACAAAGCCAATCGCATTGCCGCCTTCACCACATCCAAAGCAGTGGTAAGATTGCTTATGTGGCGTAACATTGAACGAGGGCGTCTTTTCGTTATGAAAAGGGCAGTTGGCTTTAAAGCTGGAGCCAGCTCGTTTCAAGGGCAAGTAGCTACCAATCAAGTCTACGATGTCTGTAGAAGCGAGGACTTGCTGAATAGTTTCTTCTGGAATGCGACCCACGGCTTGTTTCTAGATTCATTCGTTCAAATACCCAACTCCAAATCGCGCTTGGCAAAAAATAATCTTGGACTTCGTGAAATGCTGAATGATGATTACACCTGTGACCGAAAGTCGTTTCCTAGAAAAAATAAGCCGAGGCTTGGCGTTTATGAAAGTAGGCGACGGCAGTTATGTCGCTGGTCTTGGTCCATTTAAAGAGCTGGCGGAGGCACCTGATTCGGGGACTGCTTTTTATTGCAACGACTTTAGTTTATCCGATCCGCGGCCATGGAAGATTCCCTCAGAGGTTATTGAAATTGGTAGCTTAAGTGAGCTGGGCCTAGACGACTCACCGATGGAAATCGATTGGCAGGAGCTTCGATCTACGGGTTTTGCCAGTGTTTTTAGTGAGATCAATGAAATGATTATACGCGGTGTGATCGAGAAATCAGTGCCCGTAGCTACAGAGCGAGGTAAGTTGCTCGACGGGAGAGCTGAGTTACTCATCGCACGGATGAAGCCGCTTGAGTTACCTTTTTTTACTTACGGTTGGACTTTGAACGGCAAAGGCTTCTGTGGTGGTAGCCCTGAACTGCTCTTCGAGCTCGATGGGTTACATCTGAAAACCATGGCACTTGCAGGAACGGCAAAAGCTGATGAGAGCGAGGTCTTCGCTGTTGATGGGAAGGAAATTCGCGAACACGAATTTGTTGCCCAGACTCTTGTCGCCAAGTTATCTGATATCGGCACCGTCACGCGTGCGAAAAGAAGTATTCTCGATCTAGGAGCACTGGTTCACTTTTTTACGCCAATCGAGGTCGAGTTATTTGCTCCTAACAAAATTGATCACCTGATCCGTCGTCTGCACCCGACACCAGCTCTAGGGCCGCTGCCCCGATACAAAGAAACGATTCAGATGCTCACTGAGTGGCGTGAACGCTTAAACTGTCCCGCCTACTTTGGAGCGCCCTTTGGCTTGCTCAAAGACGGCACCTTTCAAGCGATAGTGGCCATCCGAGGTGTTCACTGGGACGGTGACGAGATCGCTATCCCTTCTGGTTGTGGAGTTATCGAAGCTTCTCGCCTCGTCAACGAGTGGCGCGAGCTTCGTCTGAAGCGAGATGCGGTGAAGGATGTGTTTAGTCTGTCGGAGTAATTCAGTGAGCAGCTACCAATTTCTTTGATTGAGGATTTTACAAAGCCTTTTTACCTTTTAGCTACAAGGTTTGATGCTCAGTATAAGAAAACCCCTGTCAATTTTACTAATCCTGTTAGGAGATCTTATTAAAGTTCCTTGAGCAATCTAATGTCACTATAAGTGAAAAAAGGGGTGGAACAAATTCAGATTGAACTTATTGTTATATGTAGTGAATCACTTCGGGAAAATATTAGCAGTTATATTGGTAGTCTTGATTGCCAATCCTTTCTGTTGCTGTGCTTCCTCGATGCTTAAAGCAGCCGATGTTGAAAATGTCTCCAACTGCTGCTCTAAAAAGCAATCGTCGGATCCGAGTGAGACACCTTGTGAAAAAGACTGCGGCTGTCTGTCGATCGCACAAAATCAACTCACTCAGGTCCCAGAGTTCTTTACGGCGTCTCAATCAATTGATCAGACCGAACAAAATCCCGCGGTGGTTACCCCTTTCACTAGACCGACAGGGTTCGCACTGCGAACTGTGCCCAAGTTTAATGTGGCTCCCCCTCCACCTGTTCGTATACTTTACGGGGTATTTCTTATTTAGTTTGTCGTGTATCGCCACGGAGAGAGAACTGTTTTTCTCCAAGGCTAAATGTAAGCTTTGTGCACCTTCGGGCCCACAATCTTTCATCGGATTTCTATAATCTTATCAACACGACTACTATCTATGAAAACTATTATTATTTTGCTATTGTGTCTCCTCGCGCAAACAGCCCTTTCCGAGGTCGTTACCTACGATCTCTACATTACTGAAAAAACGATCAGCCCAGCGGGAAAATCCGTAAGAGCGCTCACTGTCAATGGCGGTATACCAGCACCCACACTCCGATTTCGCGAAGGCGATATTGCACGTATCACCGTGCACAATCAGCTTAAAAAAGAGGAAACCTCCTCGCACTGGCATGGGCTACTCGTGCCGAATCAATATGACGGCGTTCCCTATTTGACGACGAAACCTATTAAGCCTGGGATGAGTCACACTTTTGAATTCGAGCTCAAACACCCGGGAACATACTGGTATCATTCACACACAGGTCTTCAGGAACAGCGTGGAGTTTACGGTTCGATTGTCATTACTCCTAAGTCTGGTGAGCGAATAGAAACGGACCGTGATCACGTGGTTGTTCTCTCCGACTGGACGAATGAGAATCCGACGAAGGTGATGAAAAACCTCATGCGTGGTTCAGAGATCTATGCTGTAAAAAAGAAAAACGCGCAATCAATTCTAGGTGCCGCTAAGGCAGGGAAATTAAAAGAATATTTCGAGCGTGAAAAATCTCGTATGGCAGCCATGGACTTATCCGATGTTTATTACGATCAATTCTGGGCAAATGGAAAGACGGAGATTTCACCCAAGGCCAAGCCGGGGGAGAGCGTGCGCTTGAGGTTTATCAACGCGGGAGCCTCTAGTTACTTTTATCTCAGCTCATCGACGGGGGATTTAAAAATCATCGCTGCTGACGGAGTCGACGTGGTGCCCGTCAAGGTCCCTCGCATCCTCATCGGAATGGCAGAGACCTACGATGTTATAGTTCAAGTTCCCATGAAGGGTAGGTATGAAGTCCGGGCTACAGCACAAGATGGCTCTGGGCACGCTTCTATTTTCTTAGGAGAGGGTAAGCTTCACCCCGCATCCGATCCCCCTCTCGCAAATCTCTACACGATGGATGAAATGCTTGATGGTGCCATGTCTAGTATGATGATGGATGAAAAGGTGGATAGAGTAGCGGACCGAATGATGACTGATAAAGACCCAGAGGTGGTAGGGATCAACATGGACGAATCCTTAATGAAGCCTCGTCCACCAGCACCCTATGCCGCACTAAGATCGGTGAAAAACACCCAGCTTCCATCCAGTTTACCGCTACACGAAATGGAGCTTCGCCTTACGGGCGACATGTCACGCTACATCTGGTCATTTAATGGCAAGACGCTGAGTGAAGATTCGAAGATTGTGATCACTAGAGGTGAGCGGGTTCGGTTCAAACTCATCAATGATACCATGATGCATCACCCGATCCATCTGCACGGACATTTCTTTAGACTAATCAATGGTCAGGGCGATTACTCACCGCTGAAGCACACTGTCGACGTGCCACCGATGGGACGCCGAATCATCGAGTTTGAAGCCAATGAGGAGAAAGACTGGTTTCTTCACTGCCATCTTCTCTACCACATGGATGCAGGAATGGCGCGAGTTATTAGCTACGCCGAGCAGGGTCCAGATCATGAACCTAATATTGATCCAAAGCTCTTGAACTTTAAAATGTGGATGGTCGATGCCTCCATTCAGAATCATATGACCATGGGGATGGCGATGGTAATGCAGGGTCGCGAGGACTACTACGCTATGTGGGACTATGGATTTGACCACCACAAGGAGTATGAAATCGACCTCGGCTGGAAACACTATTTTAATCCCAATTTATCATCGGTAGCAGGCTATCGTCTCACCAATGAGCACGGAGCCGAAGACCGAATTTTTGCGGGAATAGAATATCGTCTACTATATCTTATAAATAGCAGCCTTACAGCCGACAGCGAAGGAAACTTCCGTGTAGATTTAGAGAAAGAGTTTCAGCTAACGAGTCGACTCTCGGTGGGTCTCGATGTTCAATACGATACCAATTCTGCACTCGAAGACAACTTCGAGTGGGGAGCCAAGACTTCTTACCTTATTAACGGGAGTCTTTCGCTAACAGGTGGATACGAATCTAACCACGGTTGGGGTGCCGGTATCCAGCTTCGATTCTAAACTGATAGAACAAACATAAGAATATGAAAATAAAACCAATACTAGCTGTCGCGGTGACACTGATGATCCTCCCAAGTCATGCCGTAAGCACTCAAGTTATCGAAGAAGGTCATCAAGCAAATGAGGTCATTACCTATGGTACAGAGAAGGCCAAGGGGAAGCCTTATCCACTGGACTATTGCATCGTCTCCGATGAAAAGCTCGGAGAAATGGGTGATGCCATCGTTATGACCTACAAGGGTCAAGAGTTGAAATTCTGCTGTAAACCTTGCGTCAAGGATTTCAAAGAAGACCCTGAAAAATATCTCAAGCTGCTGGAGAAGGCGGCAAAGAAAAAGTAAACTAATAAAAACACACTATGAATATCATATCAAAAATCGGAATCATCTCCACACTCACACTGGGAGCATTTGCATCATCATGCGCCACCTCGCCATCGGGAGGCGTCGTGACGAACTCAAGTATCAAACCTTATACTAAGGACGTTTGTATTGTTACCGATAACAAATTAGGTTCTATGGGGACACCTATTACGAAGGTTTACAACGGTCAAGAAGTGAAGTTTTGCTGCGCGCCCTGTGTCAAACGCTTCGAGGCCAATCCTGAGAAGTACTTGGCCAAGCTCTAGTGAAAATAAGCAAAAGCTGTCTGTAGCCCTACGGGGCTCAGGCGGCTATTTTTGTTATTTGATGAATCGAATAGTCATAGGATATCTGTAGTGGACGCCTTCATTAGCTTTGATGGAAGCTATAATTGTCAGTATGATATCGGTGATGAATAGGGCGGCTAAACCAAAAAAGCCGATAATGATGATGCAGAGAACGCCGCAAATGAGAGCGTAAATAGTCATCGATATCTGAAAGTTAAGACACTCCTTCGCCTGCGCCGCGGCAAATGGCATCTCGTCTTTTTTAATTTGCCAGATGACTAGCGGGGCAATGATATTAGCCAATGGCAGGCCTATCCATCCAAGGAACGATGATAAGTGGGCGAACATGGCCCACGTTTTTTCCTCTTTACTTGTTTCTATTGAGTCTATGGGTTCCATAATTTTCTAATTGATAGTTAAGGTTAGATACATTCTTAGGTCAATCAGCAAGCTAAACTGAGAAAGGAAGGGCTTTAGTGTACACGATGTTTAAAAATTCGTTACTGAGCCCCCATCATTGCAGAGGTTCCTTCCTCCCATTCTAAACCCCAAGTTTTAAGACTGAGTAAAACTGGCTTCAGTGAAAGTCCTTTTTCAGTGAGCTGGTATGCCATGCGCTTCCCTCCCTCGGTGGCTGGTACTTGCTCAATGATCTGGCTTACCATCAACCGCTCTAAGCGATCACTGAGAATATTGGTCGGGATACCTTCAGGCGAGCTGACAAACTCTTTGAACCGACTGCGCCCAAACATAAGGTCGCGGATGACTAGCAAAGTCCAGCGATCACCAATGATGTCTAAGGCACAGGAAACGGGGCAGCACGAGCGGCGCTCGGGGGTGGTTCCTTTTTTTTTCTGAGGCATAAGAAGTAAGCTACTTTACCATCACTTGCATTTCAAAACTAATTTTACTTGTAAAAGGCAAGCGATTTACAATAATGAACTCATGGCAACACAAAATGAACCCCAACTAGCTGCACCTGGTGCTGGTCTACCCGCTCCCATGCTCTTTATCGCAAAACGTCTTTTTGCGCTCAAATGTAAGTTTGAAAATAAAGAAGCTTTTGTTGATGGCTTTCGTAAAGAGCGGATAAAGATACGCGAGCTTGTCGACTCCTGTGAATCGGAAAAACGCGCTCAGCGAGTATTAGTCCCGCGTCTTCGTGGGCTCGAGGATAGCAGTCGTTATTACTCCATGTGGATGACGCTTGACCATCTACGCATTACTAATGACGCTTTTGCGTTCTTGGTCACGGAGCTATCTTGTGGTCGGGTGCCTGACATGACGGTGAGCACAGCCGATGTGAAGCCAGATCCCGCTGTGACAGAATCGGTTGAAGCTGCTTATGAGGCCTCTTGTGATGCGGTGTTAAATGCGGCAGCTAATGCAGGGGAGTTAAAATCCGAAGCCAAGTTAGCCCACCCATGGTTCGGGATTATGGACGCTCATCAGTGGCTCGCACTTGCCAATTTGCACATGAGCATCCATCGTGCTCAGGTGTCGGCGATCGCTGCACGACTTGAACGATGAGCCGCTCCCTTTCCTTTACCACGGATCCTATTTCGAGGCTAACTTGGCAGATAGCTTTGCCCATGAGCATTGGAATGTTTTTCAACACCATGTTTAATGTGGTGGATACCTATTATGCTGGTTGGTTGGGTACTGAGGCATTGGCAGCGCTATCGCTTTCATTTCCTCTTTATTTTGGATTGTTTGCTGTGGGTAGCGGGATTGGACAGGGGACCACCGCACTGCTTGCCAATGCTTTAGGAGAGAAAAAACCTGAGAGTGCACGTAAGATATTTGCTCAAGCAGTGTTTTTTCTCATCGTATCGAGTTTGATAGTTTCGTGTATCAGTCTTTTTACAGCGCCTTGGTTGTTTCGGCAGTTGGGTGCTGAGGAAAGTTATTTGGAAACTGCGCTGGCATACATCAATCTGATCTTTATCGGTGGAGTTTTTGTTCTCCTACCTATGGTTTTAAATTCAGCTCTCTCTGCAGAAGGGCGGACTCGCTATTATCGTAATGTTCTGATAGTAGGCTTTTTTGCAAATCTACTGCTTAATCCACTCTTCATTATAGGATGGCTGGGCCTGCCAAAAATGGGCGTTTCTGGTATCGCGCTGGCAACGGTTCTCGTCCAGATAGGTGCTTGTGTTTACCTGTGGTTTAAGGTGGCTCAGACTCCTATCTACGCCAAACTAACTCTACGAGAATTTCGGCCTAATTTGGCTATTTTGAAGAAAATTGCGGGTCAAGCAGCACCTGCAGCACTCAATATGCTAACCATTGCTATAGGGATTTTTGTGATGACTTGGTACGTTAAACACTTTGGTAAAGAAGCTGTAGCAGCGACTGGAATTGCTACCAGAATAGAACAGATTGTCCTATTACCCACGATAGGACTCAATGTTGCGGTGATGAGTATCATAGGTCAGAACTACGGGGCGGGACTGCAGCATCGAGTGCGAGAAGCATGGCTGACTAATATTCGTTATGGGTTTTTTCTAATGCTAGGCGGAGGCGTTATCATCATTTTACTTCGCAAACCAGCGATGCAATTATTCACCGAGGATTCTCGAGTAGTGAACCATGGCGTAGACTACTTACTAAGCTCATCACTCACCTTAGCTGCGTATCCGATTTTGTTTGTCACTGTCTTTGCCCTTCAAGGCATCAAACGACCATTCTATGGACTTTGGATGGGTTTGTACCGTCAACTCGTCGCTCCAGCGCTAGTATTCTACTTGTTAGCATTTGTTTTTGCCTGGGGTACTTGGGGCATCTGGTGGGGGACATGTATGATTGTTTGGAGTTCCGCCCTCTTCTCGCTCTTCTGGGGATGGCGAGTGCTTGGTCGGGATGTTAAATCCCTATAGATAAGGGCTTCAGAGTTTGATGAAAGAGTGGAGGGTGTCATTTGCTGCTTGATATTTTAAAGTGAATACCCCACCATCTAACAGATCATGAATAAAATTGGCTTTGCTAACTTTCTGCTGGCGCCTTTATGGTGTGTTTTCGCATGGGCACAGAATACAACGCCTACATTTTTTATCTCAGATATTACTAACGGGGTCACTTGGACGTCTGTTCAAGATGAAATCTACGATGTGGAAATATCCTATGACCTTGAGTACTGGGAGACAGTAGCTACTCAAATTTCCGCTGATTCTGGATCTACATTCTTGGAGTTCAGCACACCAAATTCAATAGCGTTCTTCCGAGTAAGCTCAGGAAATAATGCCACGAGAACCCCCATCAATGACACGCTTATTCAGGAGAATTCACAGCAAATATTCACTGCAGAGACTCCTGTGGACAATGATCGGCTGGGAACACGCGTGGCCATTTCAGGAGATCACGCAGTAGCTCTTTCACATCCAAACGTGCTGAGCGAAGGAACCAGTTTTCCTTACGTACAAGTCTTTGAGAGAGACCCAGCTACCATGCTTTGGTCGAGAACTCAAAAAATAGACGGCACCAATAGAAACTTTTATGCTGCCGATGTTGCCATAGATGCTGATTATATTTACGTCGGTGACCCTGGCTTTGGGCTAACTCTTGCTGAGCGACACACTGGCGAAATCCTCATTTATAGTAAGCAAAGCTCGGGCGCATGGGTGCAGACTGATAAAGTTGAGCCTCCTGAAAATGGTCTGTCGAATCAAACGTTTGGGTCAAAAATAGCTCTCGATGGTGAATTTATGGCTATCGGTAGCAGATCGGTAGTTATTTATATTTACCGCAAAATAAATCGAAGATGGGTTCTGGAAAAAGAAATCCGTGCTGACACTTCGAGCGGTAGTGATCCCAGTAATCTTGCGCGTGAGACGCTTAAGCTCAAAAACGGGGTGTTATTAGCGTCAACTTATAGTAGCGCATCTAATCAAACTCTCAAAATCTATGAACGTGATGAAGGTGGCTCTGCCAATTGGGGAGAAGTCACAGAGCTGGTAAGCTCTACATCGCAAACGGTTAAGCCTGCAGCAGCAGATATTTCAAGGCATGGTAGCATTGCACTCGCTGTCACCGATGTGACGACAAATTTGCCCCATGTAGTTATTTACAACAAAATTAGCGATATCTGGCAGGAAATAGACCGTATCAGCGATAGTAAAATCAACCCTTATTTTATCAAGTATTCTGGAAGCGAACTCCTTATCAAAGGCTCAACGGTTCTCCCAACGAGTGAGCCAGCAATACTTAACTTAAATCTCTACGATGAAGATACGGGCTACGACTCCTTCCGTGAATTCACACCTCAAAATAATCAAGTGATTCCCAATGGCCCTCTTTACGCGAACTACTGGTCCGATATCGATATCTCAGGCAATACCATGATGTTTGGAGAAGCCAATCACCACGAGGAAGCCACTCCTGATATCGGTACTAACGCGGGCTTCGTTCATTTTCTAGAGCTCACAGAGTGACCGTAAAGAGGGGATACATATCATTATAATCTTATCTGATAAATCCCTCCACTAGGAAATAGTCATGGCGTGTTGGTAGATATGGAGAAATTGACTAAAGAATATAAAAGGGTCGTCATCGTCTCTATAGTGAATCTATCAGTTCTAGCTCCGGAGTTTTGAATGCGCGGGTTAGGGCACAATGAGACTCAGGAAATAAGTGATTAGAGCGTTTCTGGAAATTGCTTTTTCCAGAGCTTTAAGCACTGAGAAATCTGCTCTGACTTCCTTGTTGGTGATAATTCCCAGACAAGAGGTTTGCTGGGATCAATGTGGCGGAGCAAATTTTTGAAATCGAGCTCTCCAGTAAGAGGAACGCGATGATCTCGAGCGGGCCACTCAACGTCGTGAACATGGCAGCCGATGAGATGCGGCGCTATTTTACCAAGCCATTGGTCGTGATTGAGTAGACCGAGGTTGTGTTTGAGTTGCACGTGTCCAAAGTCGTGCCAATAGCCGACCCAGGGGTTGTCTTTGAACTGCTCCTGGAGGAGAAGCATTTCGGCTTCGTTAGGCATGTCCTCGAAGCGGCTGCGAGATTCTATTGCGAGGGGGATTTGAAGCTCCTCGGCTTTTTCCACGAGGATTTCAAGAGCTGAAATGGCACGCTGGTAGTAGTGCGGAGCTATTTTTTCGCGCTTGCGAACGAACTGGAGCTTACGCTTGGCATAGGCAGGCGTGAGCTGGTTTCCCTCTTTAACTTTGGCAGTAAGCGGTTTCGTCCACTTATCAGCTTTCATGGGTACGGAGCCCATATGCATGACGACGTACTTGGCATCGAACTCCGCAGCGAGCTCTAGCGTCTTAAGTGACATTTCGAGTGCTCGTTTCCGATCGTAGCTGCGGTGTGAAGTAAACTCGTAGGCATCCGGGGCATCAATCATCACTTCCACAGGAGAGGGGAAGAAGTTGTGGACGCCAGAGCAGGTGAACTTCCCTTCGCGGTAAGCCTTCTGCAAGCCAGGAAGTTTGCTGATGTTCATGCCATGACTCAGCTCAATATTGTTAAAGCCCAACTCTAAAATTTCATCGATGATCTGCTCGCCGTCGTGGTGGCGGGAGTTGTTCCAACATGTCGAGAAGGCAAGCATCGTCTAAAGCAGGCTGTTTATGGAAGTTTCCATGCAGATCTGTACTGCTTATATTCAGACTGAGGGAGCAAAATATAGACCGGGTTTTTGCTAGGATCGATCTGTGCGATGAGTTTTTTTAGTTGGTCTTCAGGCATCGTGGTGCAGCCTGCAGTTGCTTTGCTGCCACCGCCACGCCAGATGTGGAAGAAAATAGCTGAACCTCGACCTGGAGTGGCTTTTCCTCCCAGAAGTGAATCATTGTGAGCGATGTAGAGCTTCAACGAGTGGGCATGGTCACCTTGGCGCATTTGGGCTTTTTTTTCCCAAGTTGATGCTGGTTCGTGGCCGAGGATCATGTGGCGATTATAGTGCGGTGAATTTTGATCCTCTACCCAGAGGTCGCGTGTGCTTATTTTACGGTATGGGAGAAGGGCACTGCGTTTGATTTCAGAAGCATAGCCGTAGGCTCCACCGATTTTAAAGATGCCAGCTGGTGCGCGCATATCGCC
Organism: Akkermansiaceae bacterium; assembly: GCA_051252195.1. Taxonomy (GTDB): domain Bacteria; phylum Verrucomicrobiota; class Verrucomicrobiia; order Verrucomicrobiales; family Akkermansiaceae; genus Oceaniferula. The sequence goes on from JBPOGD010000006.1 coordinate 89,352, forward strand.
TTCCACTTTTCGTATGGCCTCAGTTTTTGCTACAGGCTGCAGACCTTTGCCCCATGCGAGCCCTTTTTTACCGATGCGGCCTTTCCATGGCTGACTGACGAGCTGCCAGGCTCGATCGTTTTTTTCATAAAGGTAGAGAGTAATCTCTGATGCATTCCAGCCGCTGCTCACACCTACAATGGCTTGTTGGCAGTTATCGGGTACCTGGGCTTGGCTGAATGATGCGAAGAGCGAGGTGAAAAGAAGAGCTAAGAGCAAGTGTTTCATGAATACGAAGGAATCTAATGACAGGCTGAAAAATTAGAATTTGGGAGAGTTTACCGTTTCTCAGCTAAATCTTGGCATCCTTTGATATCGAGTTTACCTGAGGCAAGGATAGGGATTTCATCAACGGGGATAAAGAGCTTGGGGCACCAAAGGCTGGGTAAACCCTCATCGAGAAGCTTATAACGGAGATCGATGCATTCTTGCTCTAGAGTCTCGCCGCAGATGGTGGTGAGGAGAGCAATGGCTTCGCCTTTTTGTTTATCTGGAATTCCTACGATGGCTATCCTGCGCTCGCTGTCCTGATCGAGTCCTAGCACCTTGGTGACTGCTGCTTCTATGGTTTCGTGAGGGACCATTTCACCTGCAATCTTAGAAAACCTTGATAGGCGACCTTCGATGTAGAGGAATCCATCGTCGTCCATTCTACCGATGTCACCTGTATTAAACCATCCGTCGATAATGACTTCCTTAGTTTTTGCCTCATTATTTAAGTAGCCAGGGAAAATGTTGGGGCCTTTGAGCCAGATTGTTCCCTGAGTGTTAAGCGCAGCAGGTTTTTCGCTCGTAGGATCGGTGATTTTGATCGCGATGCCGGGGAGTAGTTTCCCGACCGAGCCGAAGCGATTGGTCTCAATGCTGTAAGTCCCTTCCTTGGTTGCTAGGTTAGGTAAGCTTAGGTTGGTAGCTGGAGACGTTTCTGTGAGTCCGTATCCTTCCATAGGGAGAATGTTGAATTTTTCTTTAAACGCGTCAGCTAAAGATTGAGGTAGTTTTTCGGCACCTGTGACGACGTACTCCAGTGAAGCGAGCTGTTCTGGCTTCACGCGACGCATGTAGCCTCGGAGGAAAGTTGGCGTAGAGAGCAGCATGTCTACCGAGTGCATTTCGACAAGTTCAGCGATGCGCTTAGTGTCTAAAGGACTGGGGTATGTCACGAGGTTCACCCCTTGAATACAGGGGTACCAGAGTGTGACCGTGCTGCCAAAGGAGTGAAAAAGAGGAAGGCAGCCCATGATTTTAGATTCATGGCTAAGATTGATCCTGCTACCAAACTGGCAGACGTTGGCTAGGATATTGCGGTGGGAGAGTGGTACGCCTTTGGGGTCGCCAGAGGAGCCGGAAGTGAAGAGCAGTACGGCTTCGTCATTGCCCCGTGATTTACCTAAGCCGAGGATTTTGCAAATTATCTTAGCTGGAAGCAGTTTACAGATGATAGCCCAGCGGACTATTTTTTTCTTTAACTCAGGCGAGATGCGCTCGATGAAAATGAGATCGCGATTTGCGGGCCATGGGAAAGAGGAGAGTTTTCGGACAAAGGCGTCAGCTGTGATAAACTTGTCGAGATCTGCCTGTTTGATTGCAGAATTCACAGCGTCGTGACTGGCGGTGAAATTGATATTTACAGGGATTTTTCCCGCCATGATCACGGCAAGATTTGCGATCATTCCGCCCTTGCCTGGCGGAAGGATAATGCCGACGCGTTTTTTCTGCGTAAGTTTGATGATTTCTTTCGATCGCGCAATGGCGACGGCTAACATCTTATCAAATGTGAGTGATGAATCATCGGTGCCGTCAAAAAGAACGGTTTTTGAACCATGCTGCTTGAGGCCAGCTACGATCGTTTCCCCCAATGAGCTCTGGAGAAATGTGCGCGACGATAACGCGATTTCGTCCGCAGAATGAACCGCTTCCCTCCATGCAGAAGCCGAAATCTTTTTTCCTTGAATAAGTGGCGCAAATGAAAAGATAGCATCAGAGAGATCTTTTTTGTTTTCTGAGCTTATACAGACTTCTCTGGGCTGGCTTACAGCAATCGGTAAAGTATCAATTCCTAGTGCACAGAGCTGCCTGAGTGTATCGCTTGAAATGTGACAAGAGTCTCCCTGATGGGTGCTGACGTTGCCCGGGAGAAAGATGATAACGCCTCTATCATTAAGGTAAGGTGATAGGTTATTACCTAGTGCTACTGGGTCTCCGTCTGAATTTGAAAATGATACGGCACTAATGGACTCTTGCTCTAGGTAGTGCTGGCTTTCCTCACAGAGTTTAACGTTTTCCTCACAAAGCCATGTAATTTTTCGATCAGAAAATATTTCAGCTAAGTGCAGTATTTCTGAATATACAAGTCTTCCCGGAAGAATGAGGCAGCCACCTTTAGGTATGTTGTTTTCACCAAGAATCTCGATATTATTAGTCATGTGGAAGTAGTTACTGTGAATTCAGAGAGGTTTTACCCTCTTGATGAATTAAAGAAAACACGTATCACTTGAGGCTGCAAGCTGACAATCTTTCGCCTTGTTCACTCGGGGAGTGATTTATTTGACCGCATCAAGTACGCCATTGATGAAACTGGAGGAATCGGTGGTGCCAAAACGTTTCGCAATCTCGATCGCTTCGTTGATACTCACAGATCTTGGAATGTCCTCACAGTATTTCATTTCGTAAATTGCGAGACGTAAAATAGCACGATCTACAAGGTTTACGCGTTCGGGGCGGTAGTTCTCAATGGTATGAGTCATGATGCTATCGAGCTCCTCTTGGTGCTGTAAAACTTGAGAGACAAGTTCTTTGACTTGCTGCCTCGAGATAAGAATTTCTGAATTACTAGCGCGAAGATGAGCAAAGTCCGTGAGTGCAGAATCTTGGTCTTCAATGGCATCAAAGCGTGACGAAGATTTGGCTAGATGAGAGATAGTGGCAGTAGTGGCTTCAAACTTGTTTTTCAGTTGCGGGAAACCTAGAAGCGTGTCGTGCCAAGCTTGGTGGCTTTTTGCGATATCACCATTGCTTTTGATAACTTCATCAATGAGTTGAACTGGTAGTTCTTCTTGACCTTTGTTGACGAGGGCAGACTTGAGATTCTCAATCGATTTATTGAGTAAGTTTTGCTGAGTGGTGATTCTTTTAAGTGCTACACTGAGCGCTTCAGCGTTGGGGATCGACTTTAGCGTCGCAAAGTCGAGCGGTGCTAGCTTCTGTAATTTGTCAAATTTTGGCTCACGTCCCTGGGCAACATGAAGTATTGCTTTAGCTCTCGCGTGATTGAGTTTTTTAACACTGGTTTCCTGACAGATATCCCAGAATGTATCTTCTACTGCCGAGATATCATTGTCAGTTTGGAGATCTTGGAAATAGAGATATTGGATCGCGGTTTCGCGAATATTGCGCCTTTTAAGCATTGCGAGGGGTAGGGGCCTTCTTCGAAGGACGCTTGAGTTGTTGGAAGGTGTCTAGGATGGACGCAGCAGCTCTGGCAGCTTCGCGTCCACGGTTGAGTTCAGAGCCGATGCAGCGTGCATAGGCTTGTTTGTCATCGCTGACAAGAACCACTTCATGAATAACGGGAATTGCGTAGTTTACGGCAATTTGCTGAAGTGTGTTGGTAACACTCTCAGCAACCATGTCACCGTGAGCTGTTTGTCCGCGGATGATGAGTCCGAGTGTAATGACACACGATGGTTGCTGTTCTTGGCGAAGAATGGTCTCAACAGTAACAGGTATTTCAAAAGCTCCAGGGACACGAATGACAGTTACTCTTGCGCCACTTATAAGCTCCTTGAGTTCGTCAGTCGTGTTTTCTACCAGCGCATCTGTATAATTTTCATTGTATTTTGAAGCGACGATGAAAATAGACGACTTCTGGTTTAAGGTTCGAGGCTTTGGTGGTAGTGCCGTAGACATAGTAGGTTATGTAGAGTTTGGTGCTCGGTGCTGCAAGTTTGAATTTAGACGGTAAGGGCTTCAGTCGCTTTGGCAACTTGGAGAATTTTCTGCTCACCCATGTGGGGGCCGAGTATTTGGAGACCCACAGGAATTTGCGTATTAGAGTCCGAGGTGACCGTTCCACATGGCACACTAATACCGGGGATACCCGCGAGGTTAGCAGAAATTGTATAAATGTCTGCTAGATACTGCTGCAGCGGATTATCTTTATCTGCGCCGATGACAGGTGCAGGAGTGGGGGCTACAGGGGAAAGGATGGCGTCAACTTGCTGAAACGCATCTTCAAAGTCTTTGCGAATCAAGGTGCGCACTTTTTGCGCGCGGCTGTAGTAAGCGTCATAATACCCTGAAGATAGGACGTAAGTGCCGAGGATGATGCGTCGCTTTACTTCCGCTCCAAAGCCTTCTTCACGGCTGCGGCGGTAGAGGTCGAGAATATCGGCAGGTTTGTGAGCGCGGTTTCCGTAGCGAATGCCGTCGAAGCGAGAGAGGTTTGACGACGCCTCCGCTGGGGCGATAATATAATAGGTCGCCACTGCGTAGGCTGAGTGGGGTAACGAGATATCTACAATTTCAGCTCCTGCAGCTTCAAGTCCAGCGATGGCTTTCTCTACTTTAGCACGCACATCAGGGTGGATACCTTCACCAAAGTACTCTTTAGGTAGTCCAAGTTTCATGCCCGCCACACCATCATTGATGCCTTGGGTGAAATCAGGTGTGGCTTCAGGGAGGGAGGTTGAGTCCAGTGGGTCATGTCCTGAAATTGCATTGAGGATGAGCGCAGCGTCATCGACATTTTGGGTGAGTGGTCCTATTTGGTCAAGAGATGAGGCAAATGCTACCAGCCCATATCGTGAAACTCTGCCGTATGAGGGCTTGAGCCCCACTACTCCACAATGACTGGCTGGTTGGCGAATGGACCCTCCTGTGTCCGATCCCAAAGCAGCAATGGCCATTTCAGCAGCGACAGATGCCGCTGATCCTCCTGATGAACCTCCGGGCGAGCGTTTATTGTCGCGAGGATTGCGGGTGATGCCATAGGCAGAGCTCTCTGTGGTTGAGCCCATTGCGAACTCATCCATATTCAGTTTACCAAAGGGAATGGCGCCAGCTTCGATGAGCTTATTGATGACTGTGGCATTATAAGGCGATTGGTAAGCACCATCGAGAAATCTGGATCCGCATGTGCAAGGTTGCCCCAAGACGTTGATATTATCTTTAATGGCGATAGGGATACCACCAAGGGGTTTACTTAAGTCTGCTTGAAGGGCGAGTTTTTTAGCAGCTTCAATATCATAGGACAGATAAGCGTTTATCTCTGGATTCGTTTCTGCGATGGATGCTGCCAGAGAGTCAATAATCTGACTCGATTCAATGGTTCCATCTGTAAGCTGTTTGCGCAGGCTGCTGATACTTTCTTGCGTGAGAGAAGGGGAGGTCATAATGACTTGGGAAAAAGAGGTAGGGGGTTAAGCGTCGACAACCTGAGGGACACGCACCTGACCTAAGGCGCTATCTGGCGCGTTCCGGATGAGATCCGCTTGCTGTAAACCGTTGCGAGAAATGTCTTCGCGGAGAACTTCTGTGAAAACTTGCGTTTCATCGGTTAGTTCAATCTCCTCAATGTTGGCATCTTTCAGCGACTCTACGTAGCCCAATACCGCCTCCAGCTGACTCTGAAACGTTGTACACTCCTCATCGGTGACATCGATGCGTGCTAGGTTTGCGATGTAACGTACATCGATGTTCTCATTGCTCATGCAGAAGAAAATGCATGGACTCACTCAGCAATTCAAGCATTGATGCTCTCTAACTGAGTGTATTTTTAGAGTGGCTATGTGCGTGTTTTTGCAGAGCTGAATTTCTCTCCGCAGAAAGGACACCTATAAGGTCTCGTAAGAAGAACGGAAAACGCAACTCCAATACGATAGCTCAAGCCTAAAAATTTAACGGCGTTTTTATTTCTCCTGCATTTAGTTCTGGACCACACAGCGCCCATGCAAAGTGGGCATTTCCACCGAAAACTGAGGGCGTAAAATGTTAAGGAGGAAAGACTAGCGAAGATTAAACCAAGGCCTCCAGTATTAACGGTTTTTTGCGAATGAATAATTAATCCCCCAATTAACAAAGAAGTACTAAGTAGAAGGAGGCACAGATTGAAAAGAAAGAAGAAGGCTCTAACTCTGAGACTGAATAAAGTTTCTTTTGATCGTTGGCGATGCATTATCTGGATGAGTCTATTGGACTGTAATTCTGAAGCTTGAATGCTTAGACAGAACTGGGATTAAAAATAGTTACATCTAGGTTGATCGTGCAAATCTAATAATCTAATTGATTGTATCGTGCAAATACGGATGAAATTAGGAGATTAATCGGTATATCCAAAGAGCCACAGATATGGTAGCGATAATCAGTAATAATAGCAAGAAGCCGCTTTTTGCCTGATGGCGATGTTCGTTTTTTAGTTCGCCACGGCTTAGTTTTTCCATGAACTGTTTTTCACGCTGGCGCTCTTTCACTTCAGCGGGTGGTGGCAGCGTACTCAAGCGGTCTTCCTCGGCGGCGCGCTCTAGTTCTGGTCCATGCTCAACAAATTCTTGCAGCTTTTTGATCTTTTCTTGAATTTCGCGTTCGCGAGCGCTCAATGAGTCAACATTAGAGTTGTCACGAGTTGAGCTTCTATCAATCATTGTGCCGCAATAAGGTCTTACTTAACCAAATAAATGATCAGAGCGATAGCTCCGAGTATAATGACGGGAAGATTAAAGGCGAAGCCATTACGAAATGTAGAGTAGAACTCACTGTTACTTGTTTGTTTGCTACTGCTTCGTTTTGTTTTGGCGCTCTGTATTCCAAAGACAGAAGCGCTGCGACCACCTGAAAAGTGAGCAAGAGCTTGTTCATATTCGTCTTCAGCAAGGTCTAGAATGGACATCGCTCTTGTGAGCTCTTGACGTAAAGTTTCGTTACTCCAGTTGTCTGCGCTGAGCTGATTGATCTTTTCTAAATGATCCGCAAAGCAGGTTCTGGCTTGCTCAAGTTCTTGAATTTCTTGATGCGTGGCGAAAATTTCACGATCCATAGCGGTGACTGCCGTGCTAAGTCTTTCGTGAAGCTCTACCTGACCGTTAAGAAACTCTTCTTTGCTTTCGTTAAGCTCTTGGAGTTCGACGCGTTGTTGTTCAACTTCCGCTTGCTGCTGTTGCAAAAGCTCGAGTTGATATTGAGCCTCTTTGAGCTTGCCAGTGAAGTCCTCGGAACTGAGGTCTGCGCTGGATGTAGCTGCTCTCGACGTCATGTCAACCTCGGGTGAGCGGACGTTGATATGTTGCTTGCGATTCGATGTGGTCATATGCTAGTAAAATGAAATTTCAATTACTCAACATACTTAAATGAAAAGACTGAATCTGACCAGATAATAGTTAATATTTCTTGACTATATGCAAATGCGGCTATTCAAGATTTAATTAGCTAGCTAATTGAGTGTGCGCCTTCTTGATTAATGCGTGATACGTAACACTGACTTTCAAGGTTGATCTTATCAAACACGGCGGTGATGGCTTTTCCGACGCGGCGAGCTGTCTCTTCGCCTTCAGAGAGGGCGAAGACACTAGGTCCTGCGCCTGAGATCGAGAAGCCAAGTGCTCCTTGAGACATGGCGGCGCGTTTGGCGTTGTAAAAGTCTGGAATGAGCTTCTGACGTCGAGGTTCAGCGATGACATCGTGAATGGATCGGCCGATCATGGCGTAGTCTTCTTGAACGAGTCCAAGGATAAGTCCTCCTAGGTTGCCAATCTGCTGCGTTGCATTCACCATCGGGATTTCCGTAGGCATGATTTCGCGAGCAACTTTGGTGAGTATTTCTATGTCAGGGTGCACTACACTCGCCCAGAGATTACTCGGGACGGGGATTTGTGCGAAGTCGAGCTCTTGGTTCGAGCGGATAAACAGTATTCCTCCTAAGAGGCAAGGGCCGACGTTATCCGCGTGCCATGCACCATCAGCACTGACTTCGCCCTGCATGGCAAAGGGGAGAAGTTGTTTTTTTGAAAGTGGTTCGCCGATGAGTTTGTTCACCGCGTAGACACCAGCTACGGAAGAGGCTGCGGAGGAGCCCAGACCGCTTCCGAAAGGCATTTTTTTGTGAATCTCTAGTTCAATGCCGCAGTCGCTCATGCCAAGGTGGCGTAGAAGGTCAAGTGCCGCCACGCCAGCCGTATTCTTTTCGACATCGAACGGTAATTTGCCGTTATCACCCGTAATTTTGGTGATGCGGAGGCCTGGTTTATCAGAGAGGCGAGCGACGACTTCATCGCCTGGAGCGTCTATGGCGAAGCCGAGGACATCAAATCCACAGGCGACGTTGGCGACTGTAGCAGGTGCGAAAACGCGGACTTCTTGAGGAGCTGCGGTGATCATGGCGGATTTACTTACTTGAATCAGAGGATTTTGGCTAGTGAAAGCTTTGAGTAAATCGTTCCCTCGTCTGTGATGTTGCGCTAGAGCGTTATTGATGGTTGTGAAGGTTATCTAAATATCATGAATCTATCATACTGCGGAAAGTGAGGTTGATGCGGGGTTCGATGACTTTTTTGGTTTTTGGGATCTGATGTTGCCAGCAGGCCTGAGTAGTGCCGCGCATGACTAATAAGCTGCCGTGTTCGAGCATGACGCTTACTTTCTCATGGCTTTGTTTATGTCGAAAATCGAATCGTCGCTCGGCTCCGAAACTTACTGAAGCAATATTGGAGTTTTTCCCCAGCCCCTTTTCATCGTCGTGGTGCCAAGCCATGCCTTGCGTGCCATCTTGGTAGAGGTTGAGTAAACAAGAGTTGTAAGTTTCGCCCGCCCGCTCTTCGACAATTTCTTTGATTTTACGTAGTGGGGTAGTCCACTCAAGGGCGGTGCGAGTGTGACCTGAATAAGTATAATCGTAGTTTCGATCCCCGAACCATGCGACTTTCCGAGCTGTGACGATATTGCGTCCATAAATCAAAGCCTTGTCGTGCTGCCATTGGATCTGATTGAACAAATAGTTGAAGTGAAGATTGGCTTGATCTAAATCGAACAGGGTGCCGTAATAAATGGATGCTCCACTGTGGGGCAGGACATTATAAGGAGGGCTGTTTTCAGAAGAATCGAACCCGAGTTGATATTGTTTTTCCATGATCGATATTGATTTTTGAGCTATCCCGCTGAGGAGGATGAACAGTTCGTTATGTCTCGTTGGGGTCGCAGGAGAATGCTCTACTTTCCCGCCCCATTCTATTTGCTTCAGATAATCGAGACGTCAATAGGTCGGGGAGGGAAATGCTTCACTGGTTGAACATGCTGCTTATAACAGGTGACGAACTGTTAAGTTGGTAATACCTTGTTACTTATGGGCTTGGGTGAGTTTTTTGAAGGGGTAGCTTAACTAAATACGATAGGTGTCGTTTGAGTGTTGATGATTTATGACAATGAAGGTTGTTCTCATGTTATAGCGATTATGAGGTTGCTATCAGATCAATAAAATTAATCAGATTGAGCTGGAGCAAATAAACACTTAGATACATATATCCGATGGGGGGAATGATAGGTTTTTATTTATTTGATTTTTCTTCACAGAGAACTAATTTCTATTAAGTTAGAAAATATAAATGATGAAATCTGTTAATTTAATATTCTTAGCGTTATGTGGTGAACTTGCTGCTTTACCTTTAGCCGAGTTCTCCGGAGAAACCGACTCGGCGTCGAATCCTACGGCAGATTATATTACAGAATATTTGACATTTGGCATCTCTGGCTCTGGTGATGTGGGTTCAAATATTGAAACAGGGAGAGCTAATACAGGGTATTGGATTGATTCTTCCAATACTACTACTGGTACATCTAATACGACTATCTCTAATTCATTCACCTTTACAGCTACTGGTGTTGATGGAGAGGGATTAGTTGATGTCTTCGATATTTCCTTCGATTACGTAAGGATGAGTCTTAATGGTGCTCTGCCTGTCATGGATATATTCGTAGATACAGGAGATGGATATGGGGATTCTGTTTATACCGTGGATGATAATCCGACTAACGGTTTTCAGATCGATGCTCACAAAGTCCCGATTTATGTTTCTTTGAAAAATGGAGAGTCTATTACAATTGGGTTCTCCTTTGGCGATAATAAAGGGTCACCGGCAAGAACACATCTAATCGATAACCTAGTTTTAAGTGGGGGTTTCGACTTCAACTTAGACTTTTCTGGTGTAGATCTTAATCTCAATGGAGTGAGTGATTTGTGGGAATATCGTTATAATGCCAGCTCTCTTGTTGAGGGTGAAGCGACGAAAAATTTAGATTACGACGGTGATGGTCTTACTAATCTTGAGGAAGCGCGTGCCGGTACAAACCCTTTCGATGCCACTTCTCTGTTTGGCCTGAAATTCAATCGCGACACCGACGCTAATAGTGAATTCCGCCTGCCCTCCATTCTTGGCAAGGAATATACGATTTATGGCAGTGACTCCTTAGAATTAAATTCCTGGGCCGTAGACATGACAGGGATCGAGGGGTCGGGTGACGATATTCTACTGGAGATGGATACCTCGGTGTTTAGTCGTTATTTCTACCGCGCTGAGGTGACGGATGTTGACTTAGATAATGACGGACTAACTCGCTGGGAGGAGCTTAATTCTTTAGGTTTTGATGACTCAGACGGTAATTCAGGGGGTAATGCCATTGATGACTACTTACGCATGAAGCTGACCATTCTATCGGCAAATGCCTCTGAGTTGACTATTTCTACGAATTCTAGCACGCTCTATGAGGAGGAAGGCTTGCCTGTAGAAGTCATCTTCACACGTACTGACTACAATGGAGACCGTTTAGTAGATTTAGAAACTGTTGAAACCTTTCAGATCACAGATACGACCAAGGTTGCTTCAAATGCTGCTTCTAGTGGTGACTACAAGATACTTGATGAAAATGATGAAGAGCTGGTAAACGGGAATATTGTATTTCTTGCTGGAGAGGCTTCTAAGACGGTAAAAGTGGTGGCTGTAGCGGATAGTGAGGTGGAGCCAGATGAACAGCTGACCTTAAGCATTGAAGGAGGTGAGGATTTAGATTTATGGATTGCGGATAAAGAACAGGTCAGTTCAGAGACTTACATTGCTCTTTCACAGGCTGGTCATTTCCTCTCACAGGCTTCAATGGGTGGGACTCCCGAGTCTATTACCGAACTGGCTAATGACATTTTAGAATTGGGACATCTACCTGCATGTGAGGCTTGGATCGATGCTCAGCTCACTGCTCCTAGGGAATCGACTGTTACGGATGATTGTTACACCCACCAAGCTCTTTACTTGGAATCAAACCCCACTCCTTCTGTTAATATTCAAAATTTTGAACTCGTCTGGTGGGGGAAAGTGGTTCAGTCGGAAGAGCAGTTTCGTCATCGGATGGCGTTTTCTTTAAGTCAGGTCTTCGTCACTTCGGCAGCCTTTTGGGCAAATGAAGAACGAAACGACCTCTGGCGCTCTTACACGTGTTATTACGATAAATTGATGGATGAGGCCTACTCGACACATCGTGAGTTACTCACCACGATTAGTTATGATCCCTTTATGGGCGTTTACCTCTCTTCTGCACAGAACCGCAAAGCCGACTCTGCAGCAGGCACGTCTCCTGACGAAAACTACGCGAGGGAAGTAATGCAATTGTTTTCCTGTGGAGTTTATTTACAGGATCAGAACGGGAATTATGTTTTTGATGAAAATGATGAGCGTATAGAAAATTATGATAATGAAGATATCACTGAGCTAGCCAAAGTATTCACTGGTCTAGGACTAACAAATGAAGAGGGAGAGCTTGCGAATTTCAATAGTCCTAACAGCAATAGGGGTACTCGATATGAACACCCTATGCTCATGTCAGAAGAGTATCATGAAACGAGTGCTAAAACTTTGTTAGAGGGAACTGTCATTCCTGCGGGACAGTCGGGAGATGCCGATATTTCAGATGCATTAGACGTGTTAGCGGAACATCCTAGTACAGCACCGCATCTTTCACGTTTACTCATCAAGCGCCTTACTAACTCGAACCCTTCCAGTGCGTACATGGGTCGTGTCGTCGAAGCTTGGAACGGAACGGGTCCCTACGGAACAGGAGAAGTAGGAAATTTTGTGAGTATCTTTAAAGCGATTCTCTTAGACACGGAGGCACGGAATGCTATTGAATATTCCGTTGATAATAACACGGATCTAGTGACAATTAGCCCAGCTTTAAGCACGGCGGGGCGTATTAAAGAGCCTATTCTTAAATGGTTGCAATTCTACCGCTTTTCCCAAGTTCTTTCTGGAGAGGACGATGGCCTGATGCGTTTCGAACCTCTTACGAAAAGAGCCGCTAATGATCAAACTCCTGATTTTGGACAAATTCCAATGAGAGCTCCTTCTGTCTTTAATTATTATGATTCTTATTATTCACCTGCGCTTGGGGCACTCGCTGAGGCAGAGGCGACCACTGGGCTGGAACTTACCTCTCCTGAATCTGAGATTCTCTCACCATTCGTTATTAAGCAGTTTGAGAGCTTCTATGAAATAGTGAATCAAGACAATCCTACGACATCCTTTACTTATTTGGCTAATGATAGCCCTGTCCTCAGCATCGAATATAGTTACATGGCTTATCTCTACCAGAAAAACCAGTCTGTTGGGGATTTCATCGACGATGTGAATTTATGGCTCTGTAACGGAGCAATCTCTGAGGAGCTGAAGCAAGACTTGATCACATTAACAGACGCTGATGATGGCTCGCTTCAAGAACAATTTGCTAAGGTCATCACCGTCATCTTCAACTCCTCTGATTTTAGTGTTTCTTACTAACCCTTCTCTTTTATTTCCATGAACAAATCATCTACTTATTCTGTAAGTCGCCGTAAATTTTTAACGGATTGTGGTAAAATGACAGGCATTGGTGCCATGTCATCTATTCTTTCCTTAAAAATGACGAATAAACTTTTGGCGGCTAGAACCGCTGGGTCTATCACAGATTATAAAGGCCTAGTTTGTATTTTCTTATTCGGAGGCAATGACTCATACAACATGTTAGTTCCAGCAGAAACAGCAGCGTACAGTGATTATCTCAGTACGCGAGGTGTGGTGGGTATCCCCGAGGAAGACTTGCATGCCATCAGTGATGGATCAGAGGACTATTATTTAAACCCTAGCTTTAGCGGAGTACAGTCTCTCTATGAGGACGGGAATCTTAGCTTCATTTCGAATATCGGAACTCTTGTAGAGAGAACCACGTTAGCGCAGTATAATAATGATTCAGTCACGCTTCCTTACGGGCGTTTTTCTCATAGTGATCAGCTCTTACAGTGGCAGACGTCTATTTCAGATACAAACATCGGACCTCTTGCAGGAACTGGCTGGGGTGGGCGAATGATCGATATTCTTAATGATGCGGCGAATAACAATGCAACTTCAAGTGTCAGCCTAGCTCCTTATGGAGCTAATACGTTACAAATAGGCTCGATTACCTCTCCTTTTAATACCCGAGGCGGTGTCGATTCCCTAGATCTTTATAAAAGCGATACTCTGGTAAAAGATGCGATGGATGCTTCTCTGGAGTTACAGTACGCTTCTGTGCTACATGCACACCATAACTACATTAGGGAAGATGCTTTAGCTCAGAGTGAAACTTTAGAGCTCATTGAGCAAAATACTGAAATTACGACAGTGTTCCCAGATTCTAGTCTAGGGCAGCAGCTGCTCCAGATTATAAAATACATTAAGAGCCAAGGCGTGGATGGATTGAATGCAAACCGCCAAACGTTCTTTGCCGGGCAGACTGGTTTTGATACGCACAGCGGTGGTATAGTCGCTCATAATAGTTTGATGAGTACGCTGAACGACGCCCTTGTTGCTTTTAATTCGGCTTTGATAGAAATTGGCTATCACGATCGCGTCGTTACTTACACCGCCTCTGATTTTGGGCGAACCTTGACACCCAACAGTGTAGGCACAGACCACGGCTGGGGTGGTAATCAAATTATTATGGGTGGGCCTGTTAGTGGCGGCAAGGTGTTTGGTACCTATCCAGACATCGCGTTTGATACGAGTACGGACATAGGACGCGGCAGACAGCTCCCGACTACTTCTGTGGATGAGTTACACGCTTCTCTCGCTTACTGGTTCGGCGTCGATAATAATGACGAAATGGTAACTGTCGTCCCTAACATCAGAAACTTCTGGGATACGGGCGATACAAATTATCCCATTGCAGGTCTGTTTGAGTAAGATGAAATCTTTCAGGAAGTTAGCTTTTCTCTTCGTCGGGATTATTGCGATTCCGATCGTGTGGCTGATTTTTTCTGATTCGCCATCGGAGACGTCTTCAGCCACTAAGGTGATTAAAGAGCAGACCCCTGCGGAAAAACGTCAAAACACTACGCTGATGAATGCTCAGGTTAGTCGCTCTTTGCGCTTTGACCAAGATCAGGCGAAACTTGTTAATGATCCCACAGATCGTTCAAAGCTATCTGAAATGGCGCTTACTCTAGATGATCCTACGATTGATGAGCAGGCCGCCATGGATGCGGTCTATTCCCTACTGCACTCCCTGAGCGTGACCACCTACCGAGGGAAGTTTCCTGCTGGACTCAATGTAGAAATTACTAATGCTCTGCTCGGAAAAAATGTCAAAAAAGTCGGTGTTCTCCCGATGGATTCACCTAGAATTAATGAAAATGGTGAGTTAGTGGATATGAATAATGAACCTTATTGGTTTCACACCTCTCCCTCTGGAAAACTTACAATTACTAGCTCAGGTGCTGACAAAATCATGCATACTGAAGACGATGTTTCTTTTCCTTCTTCTTAGAAAAAACTCCATATAATACCTTCATGATGCTCAAACATCTTTTAATATCCAGTCTCTCTCTCAGCCCGCTATGTGCCACTACTATTTATACCGAGAGTACTGATGGAGAATTTAACCAGTTGCTAAGTGCCCCTACTTCTATCGGGTTATTGTATTCAGGAGCTAATACCGTATCTGGAACTATCAATCAAAACGGGTTTGAAGATGCCGACGTCTTTTCCTTTATTGTGTCGGCAAACCAAGTGCTCACGTCTTTGGTTCTAGAGGTTACGAGCACGGGTCGGAGCCACTTTTTTGCTTTTGGGGAGGGCGATAGCTTTGAAGCTTTTGCAGATGATTTTCTCGTTTCAACTCTTATATCAGATGCAGATAATGGTGTTAATCTTCTGGAAACAGAAACCGATGGGGGGAGCTTCGAAGGGACAGGATTTACCGCCCCTCTAGGTGCGGGAGTATACACTATTTGGTTTAATGAGACGGATGGCGACATTGTAGATTACACAGCTACCTTTACCATCACTCAGGTTCCCGAACCTGCCAGTTCTGCCCTTCTCGCTCTAGGTTCTATGGCTTTACTGATTAGACGTCAAAGAGCGTAAGGAAATATCAATGATCGTGGCTATGCCATAAATGCATTGGCAGGGATCCCTTTGGCGCCGAGGCCTTTAATGCAGAATAGTCTACCTGCGTGTTTTTCAACTTCGCTCTTGTGGACTCCGGTGGTGACATAAAGTTCATCGAGGTTTTTTCCTCCGAAGCTGCAGGCGGTGGTTTCGAGGCAGGGGAGTTCGACGCGGCGGACTTCCTCTCCTGTTTCTGGGTTAAAGCAGGCGACGCATGCGCCGTGGCAAAAGGCGATCCAGAGCCTGCCTTCTGAGTCGATGGTCATACCGTCTGGGGAGGCACTGATGTGGCTAGTGGAAATAATGCTGCGAGGGTTTGTGAGTGATCCCGTATCTTTGCAGTAGTCGAAGGCGAGGACTTCGAGCTTAGGGGTGTCAATGTAGTAGCACGTGCCGCCATCGATACTCCAGGCGATGCCATTGGAGTTGGTGACTTTGTCATACGCAGTGTGAAGAGTGAGATCGGTATCGAGTCGGTACAGTGCGGCGTCGCCCGTTTCCTTGACGAGACTGATAGTGCCGGCGAAAAACCTGCCGTCGGGCGAACATTTGCCGTCGTTAAAGCGATTGTTCGCTTTTTCAGGTTCAGGATCGGAGATGGCGGTGAGAGCTCCTGTTTCTGTGTTAAGGAAAAAGATTCCCTTATCGCCAGCGACGACGAGTCCGCCATTGGCTCTGGGAACCACTGTTCCGACTCGGCCAACTGCTTCGCTGACACTCCAAGTTTTCTCCTCAGCCGTATCAGGATCAAACTTAATGACGAGGTGTTTCTCAATGTCGACGTAGTAGAGGCAGTTTTCCCACCAGATTGGGCCTTCTCCCCACTGCGCGCGGTAGGTTCCTACGGTATCGAATGTTTCCTGAGATGTTTCCATAGGCAGATGGGTAGCATTCGTAGGTGATTATGTCGAGTAGGAGAGTTTTTCTATTGTAGAAATTCGGTTGTCATTTGCTATGATGCGACTAGTTTGCAAATTCTGTTTATAAGTGTAATCAGAAAGACCTACTTCCCCATCATGTTAAAGCGTCATTTTATAGGTAAATTCATTGCTGTTTTATTAGGTATCATTGTGTCCTCGAGCTCTGCCCTGACTGCGGCGTCATTTAAGTGGAATGAAGTGAAGCTTAAGGGGGAAGACTACGTGACGCTGAAAAACGTCAAGGACTTCTATTTTTTCACCAAAATGACTCCTGGTGCCAAAATCACTTTGGAGAATGCCAAGTGGAGAATGGAGCTGAAATCAGGCAGCCAAGAGTGCCGGCTGAATGGTGTCTTGTTTGTGATGAGTAGCCCCATCGTTGCTTATAAAGGGAATTATTTGATGTCGAAAACCGATCTGGTGAAGCTCATTGATCCTGTGTTTCGCCCCGCACATATTGGAAATGCCAAGCCCTTTAATACGGTTGTCATTGATCCTGGTCACGGAGGCCACGATTCGGGTGGTAAAGGTGTTTTTTCAAATGAAAAAGTCTACGCGCTCAATGTCGCTAAGTTGCTGAGAGATAAGCTACAGGCAAAAGGTTACAAGGTGGTGATGACCCGTGATAAAGACGTTTTTATCTCTCTGAAAAATAGAGTCAAAATTGCCAATAGTTTTCCCAACGCTGTTTTTATCAGCATTCACTTTAATTCTGCGAATGTGAGTGCACACGGGATAGAAACATTTACCGTCTCCCCTGTGGGTGTGCCGCATATGGGCAGGGGCGTGCGTGCCAATGATTACAATATGGTGCCTGGGAATATAGTTGATTCCGCAAGTATCGCACTTGCTACGGCAGCGCATAGTCGCTCCCTACTGTATCTAAATAATGCGAAGTTTGGAAATGATTTTAAAGTAAAGGACCGCGGGATTAAGCGTGCACGTTTCAATGTGCTCCAGGGGATCAAAATTCCTGCTATCCTCTTTGAAGGTGGCTTCGTCTCAAATCGCATTGAAGCGGGTAAAATTCATTCAGCTGCTTACCAACAGACCTTAGCGACTGCACTCAGTAATGCGGTGGATATTTACCGCAACTCGGTGAGTAAAAGGAGGCCTTAATGGGATTTACCTTAGCTCGTGCTGAAGAATACTTAGTCCGTACATTGTGGCAGTTTCGACTCGCATAACAGTACCGCCAAAGCTGATGGGTGAAAATCCAAGCTCATAGGCAGCTTGATACTCCTCAGCGGAGAAGTCACCCTCTGGTCCAACGAGCAGCGCGATGCTTCCGACGGCGGGTTTCTCAGCGAAATGTGTTTTGAGATGCACGGCTTTATCATCGAGTGCGGCGACAATGGAGGTGCTGTAATTTGGTTTGCTAGCGAGCCAGCTTTTGAAGCTTAGTACGGTTTCGACCACAGGGAGGCGATTTTGGCCACACTGTTTACTAGCCTCCAGTGCGATACGCTGCCACTTAGCGCGCTTTTTTTCATGGTCTTCAGATCGGGCGATGGTGTGTGCCGTGATAAGTGGTTGAATACGACTCACGCCCAGCTCAACGCTTTTTTGCACAATGAGCTCCATGTTTCCGCCTTTAGGGATGGCTTGGCATAGAGTGATGGGGTGTGCTGGCTTTTCTTGAGTGTGAGTGCTCAGTCTGGTGCAGATTACTTGATCGCGGCTAAGACTTTTAATTTCACATTGAGCGCTTTTGCCTTCGCCATCGAAGATCTCTACTTTCTCTCCTACACGGGCGCGCATGACACGAGCACAGTGCCTCGCTTCATCTGCTGTAAGGGTGAGAGAAGCATCCTCCCATTCGCCAGCGGGAATATAGTAGCGGTTCATGGGAGGAGCTGTGGGTGAATATCAAATTATGAACCGAAGAAACGCTTGGCTCTCTCTAAGAAACCTTCCTGCATAGGATTGTTTTTAGCGCCGATCGACTCAGCAAAGTCCATGAGTTTCTCTTTTTGGTCGCCATTGAGCTTAGTGGGGACTTCAACGTGAACCTCGATGTTGAGGTCACCCTTTGCTCCTGAGCGAAGGTCTTTGATTCCTCTGCCGCGTAGGCGGAATGTTGTACCTCCTTGTGTGCCAGCAGGTACTTTGATAGAAGATTTGCCTTCAAGGGTCGGAACCTCGAGTTCTCCACCGACGACGGCGGTGTGGAAAGGCATAGGGACTTCACAGAAGAGATCATCGTCCTCACGTTGAAAGATGTCGTGTGGCTTGATGTGAAGGAAAACGTAGAGGTCACCAGCTTCGCCACCACGTAGGCCTGCGTCACCATTTCCTGAGGAGCGAAGACGCGTCCCATCGTCAACACCGGCTGGGATGTTGATTTTTATACGTGTTTCCTTGTTAACCCTGCCTTCGCCGTCGCAGGAGTCACATGGATCTGTCACAGTTTGACCAGCGCCGTGGCAAGTGGGGCACTCCATTTGTTGACGGAAAATACCCTGCTGACGAATGACGATACCTTGGCCATTGCAGGTGGTGCAACTCTTGCGCCCGCTGCCGCTTTTTGAGCCAGAGCTGTTACAGGTGCCACAGGTTTCAAGCTTTTCGAGTTCGAGCTCTTTCTGGATGCCGTCAGCCGCTTCTTCGAGTGATATTTCGAGATCGTAGCGGAGGTCACTGCCAGGTTGTTGTCCCGATGGGTTTCTGCGTCTGCCACCACCACCAAATAAGTCTTCAAATCCACCGCCGCCGCCACCGCCGAAGGCGCCACCGAAAACTTGGGAGAAAATATCTGATGCGTCATGGAAGCCGCCGCCGCCGCCTCTGCTGCCAGCGCCACCATTTTCAAATGCTGCATGGCCGTAACGGTCGTAAGCTGCGCGCTTATCCGCGTCGCTCAACGCCTCATAGGCCTCGCCTAGTTCTTTAAATTTTTCCTCTGCTGCTGCATCCCCAGGATTTTTGTCGGGGTGGAACTTCATTGCCAGCTTGCGGTAAGCTTTCTTGAGCTCAGAGTCACTTGCTTCTTTCGAGACCCCTAGGATCTCATAGTAATCACGTTTAGTTGCCATGGCTTATTCGCTTTCAGTTTCAGGGTTTCCTGCCTCTTGCGAGATGATCACATTGGATGGGCGTAGTAAGCGGTCTCCTATGCGGTATCCTTTGCGCATGACTCGGATGATTTTCCCGGCTTCGATTTCATCGCTTGGTTCTTGGCTGAGGGCTTCATGCAGGTTGGGGTCAAAGTCACCACCAGCTTCGGCTGTGATTTCCTCTACATTCTGTGAGCTGAAAAATTCGCCAATCTGTTTGCGAACCATATTCATACCAATATAGAGCATGGAGCCTTCTTCCTTCTCGGCTGCCATCATCCCCATGTCGAAATTATCGAGTACGGGGAGAAGTTCTTCGAGGAGTCCTTGGTTACCGTAGCGTACGGCATCAATTTTCTCTCGTGACATACGCTTGCGGAAGTTGTCTAACTCAGCTGATTTACGGATGGCTTGATCCTTCCACTTCGCAACTTCGAGTTCGAGTGCTTCCCAAGGGTCAGTCTCTACAGCTTCTTCTGTCTCACCTTCAGTATCAGCAGCATCTGCTGACATGGTTACATCAGCAGCAGTGTACTCTTCAGCTGAGGGATTCTCCTCATTG
Source organism: Akkermansiaceae bacterium (assembly GCA_051252195.1). Taxonomy (GTDB): domain Bacteria; phylum Verrucomicrobiota; class Verrucomicrobiia; order Verrucomicrobiales; family Akkermansiaceae; genus Oceaniferula. Next base: position 109,363 of record JBPOGD010000006.1, read on the forward strand.
ACTTGCTTTTCAGTTTCCTCTGTTGGGTCTTGCATGCGGAAACACATAGCTATCAATGTCCTTTCGTCAATACGAAGGGTGAGAAAAATAGCCGAGTCTTCGTGAAATAAAGGCCGTAGCTAGTGGTCTGACTCAAAATGTGCCTATTCTGGGACTGGAACGAAGTAGATATTCTTGATGCTCAGGTCACTTTTTCCATTTCGCGATACAATCGCAAGTTCACATGTTGTCGTCCCGACTTGGTTGAGGGTCACTTCTCCTAAAGTTGCAACTTTGAATTTCTTGTTGTCACCGGTTGGTTGAACTTTACCGCTTGCGGATTGGGACCCAACAGTGAGTGATGCTTGGGCGGCGAATTTCGAGCTGGAGGAATAAAGGATTTTAACTTCATACTTGCTCGGTGCAGGCACGTTGAGTGACCACGTGGCACCGCCGTCATCCTTGCCCCAACCTCTGATGCTGCTGTCTTTCAGTGTGAGTGAATTACCAGAGATCTTAGCTTGCTTGGCTTCAAGTATTAATTCGTTGCCTTCGAGTTTTAATGAGTCGGACTCATCCTTTTTAAGGATTAGGCCACCAGAGTATTTTATTCTAAGAACAGTTGCTTGTGGGTGAGCTTTGAGTGAGTTCAGATCCACTTGGAGGTTAGCTCCTTGATTTTTGATGCTGAGTTCAGTGCCATCATAACTTGTTGCGATAATGTTTTTAGCACTGACGCCCTTAATGGAAAGTTTGCCGTCGCTTGGCCAATCAAAAATATAGGCGAAGATTTCTCCAGATTCTGGGGTAGAGGCCTTACTCTGAGCGAGTTTGCCCCAGTGTTGAGGAATGGCATTGAGGTAGGCGATATCATAAACGGCATCATAGTGAGCTTTATTCCATTCACCCATTTGCTGAAGCAAGACCGTGGATCCATCTGGCCATGAGCCATCAGCATATGGTCCGACATTGAGCAATAAATTGCCGCCCTTAGTATTGATATCAATTTGTTTTTGGACAAGTAGGTCGATGCTTTTCCAAGTGGTATCGCTCTGTTTATATCCCCATGAGTGGTTTACTGTCCAACACGCTTCCCATATGTGGTCAAGTGCAGCTCCAGGTGTCGAGTTTTCGGGGGTGCCGTAATCTTTTACAAATTCTCTTCTTTTTGCCACACGATTATTGATGATCATTTCAGGGCTGAGTTCTCTCAAGTAATTGTAAAGGTCTAATCCATCCTCCATTGTCCACCAATGAACCCAATCTCCATCAAACCACATGATGGCTGGGTCGTAGTTATCAATCAGTTCCTTGAGCTGAGCCTTCATGTATTTCACATAAGCTTCCTTATCGTTTATCTTGGGTTGGTTGTGTGCCTTCTTAGCTATTTGTGAAGGGTGGTGCCAGTCAATGATGGAGTAGTAGGTGCCAAATTTGAGGCCATATTTATCACAGGCCTTTTTAAGTTCGGCGAGAATGTCTCTGTTGAGTTCAGCGCCCTCTCCTGTATCATATTCAGTGTGGGCACTATCCCAGAGGCAGAATCCTTCATGGTGTTTGGTAGTAATGACCATATATGTCATGCCAGCCTCCTTGGCTGTTTTTACCCATAGGTCGGCATCTAACTTAGAAGGATTGAATTGTTTAGCGAGAGGGATGTATTCTTCAGGAGTTATTCTACCCCAGCGCTGTATCCATTCAGCGTATCCTCTGATAGACTTACCTTTCCATTCTCCTCCTAAACTGGAGTAGAGACCGTAGTGAATGAAGAGACCAAACTGAGCGTCAGTGAACCATTCCATCCGTTGCTCATAAGCTTCATCACTTTCAGGTAATGCCAGTTTTTCGGTTTTCTGGCCTATTGCAGGTGTTAAGCACAAAACTGATGAAATGATGGAGCATGTTATTTTTCTAAGCATAATATGGTGAAGCGAGATATTCATTTATTACTTAGCTGATAGACGTGACCTTTCATAGGGCGAAAATGTATTTTTATTTAATCGGCTAAAGATGACCTAGATTTCAGGATTTACCATTTCCCATAGAGCCGAGATACTGGGACGCTTGAGGTTTTGGTGCGTGCTGCAGAGACCTACGATGTAGGGGGCTAGTTGAGGAGCGGAGGTTATTTTTCGAAGATCGTTTCGGAAAGGGCTGCGCTCGAGGACGAGTTCGGGCACAATGCCGATGCCGCAGCCAAGTCTTACCATGGCGAGGATGCCTTCGTTTCCTGACACCTCCGTATTGATATTGGGTGTGATGCCTTGAGTTTTTAAATACTGGTCGAGGCGTCGGCGCGAGAGTCCTGTTCTTGGCAGGACAAGTGGTGTTGTGCGTAAATCGATTTTTTCGTGAGAGTTCTTGGCGATACCGACGAAGACGAGCTCGGTTTCTGTGAGAGGTTTGAACTTCAGACGAGGGTGTTTCTTGTCGGGCAAGGCAGCGACGGCGAGATCGATATCGCCATCAAGAATTTGTTGGATCGCTTGCTCGGCAGAGCCTGTGCGCAGATCGAGCTGAACGTTGGGGTAAGTGGCGCGATAAGACTCGAGCAGGTTAGGTAACAGGCTGTAGACGGCTGTCACGGATGCGTAGATAGAAACAGAGCCTGAAATAGTGTCTTTTTCTTTGATTACCTCGCAAAGGTTTTCCCAGCTGCGGACGGCGTTTACAGCATAGGTGCGGAATTTTTCCCCGGCGGGGGTGAGTGCCACGCTGCGATTGTCTCGGAAGAAGAGTTCTTGGGCAGTCGATTCCTCAATGCGTTGAATACTGCGAGTCAACGCCGATGGGCTAAGGTTGCAGAGCTGACTGGCTTTTCCAAAATGGAGCTGCTCCGCAAGGATGAGGAAGTTTTTGAGTTCATGCAGATTCACGAATTGAAATTATCATATAGTTGCGTTTTTCGCAACGACATGTGTTGAATAATTCAATTTACGCAACGCCTCGTTTAAGCTTAACTGCTGCGTCTTTAACTAACTATAAACACTACCACTATGGGACAAAACTACTTTAATACACTTCCTCTTCGTCGTCAGCTTGACGAACTCGGCACATGCCGCTTTATGGACATCTCTGAATTTGAAACCGGTATAGCTGCTGCAGAAGGCAAAAAAATCGTCATCGTAGGTTGCGGTGCACAGGGTCTTAACCAAGGTCTTAACATGCGCGATAGCGGGCTCGACGTTTCCTACACGCTTCGTGATGCTGCGATTGCTGAAAAGCGTCAGTCATATCTTAATGCTACAGAAAATGGTTTCGCTGTCGGTACTTACGAGGAAATGCTTCCTACCGCAGATATCGTCATGAACCTTGCACCTGATAAGCAGCACACAGCGGTTGTTGAGAGTGTGGTGCCCTATATGAAAGAAGGCGCCTGTTTCTCCTACGCACACGGTTTCAACATCGTTGAAGAAGGTACACAAATTCGTAAAGACCTTACAGTCATCATGGTGGCTCCTAAGTCACCAGGTTCTGAGGTGCGTGAAGAGTACAAGCGTGGCTTTGGTGTTCCAACACTCATCGCATGCCACGTTGAGAACGATCCTACAGGTGAGGGTATCGAAATTGCAAAGGCACTTTGTGTCGCTCAGGGCGGTCACCTTGCTGGTGCGCTTGAGTCATCTTTCGTAGCAGAAGTAAAATCTGACCTTATGGGTGAGCAGACGATCCTCTGTGGTTTACTACAAGCAGGTTCACTCCTTTGTTTTGATAAGATGGTAGCTCAAGGCATCGAGCCAGGCTATGCTGTTAAACTTCTTCAGTACGGCTGGGAAACAGTAACTGAAGCGCTAAAGCAGGGTGGTATCACTAACATGATGGATCGCCTTTCCAATCCTGCCAAAATCGTTGCGTTCGATCTCTCCGAGCATCTGAAAGTCATCATGCGCCCTCTTTTTGAGAAGCATATGGACGACATCATTTCAGGCGAGTTTTCATCAACGATGATGGCTGACTGGGCAAACGATGACATTAATCTCCTCGGGTGGCGTGAAGAGACAGGTCAGTCTGCTTTTGAGAAAACAGAAGCGGCTGGTGAAATCACTGAGCAGGAATTCTTCGATAAGGGGATTCTCATGATCGCCATGGTTCGCTCCGGTGTAGAGCTTGCCTACGAAGCGATGGTTGAGGCGGGCATTGAGCCTGAGTCAGCTTACTACGAGTCACTTCACGAGACTCCACTGATTGCTAACACGATTGCGCGCAAGAAGCTTTATGAGATGAACCGTATCATTTCTGACACTGCAGAGTATGGTTGTTACCTTTTCTCACACGCAGCGGTACCTCTTCTCAAAGATTTCATGGAAGACATTGACACGGACGTGATCGGCAAAGGTCTCGAAGTAGCAGACATGGCTGTGGATAACCAAGAGCTTGTCGAGATAAACTACATCATCCGCAACCACCCTGTGGAAGAAATCGGTGAAATCCTTCGCGAAGCGATGGGTGAAATGAAGGCACTCTAGTCTTTATCGAAATACTGAATTTTCAAAAAGGCATCTTTCCGAGAGGGGAGGTGCCTTTTTTACTTGGAAATTTCAGAGTTCTCACGCGACGTAATTTTCTTCTTAATTAGAGCTGCGATCATTTTGGAAAGATGTATAGAGTGCCGTTATGGAAACAACGATAGCTGCCATCGCAACACCACCTGGAATGGGTGCAGTAGGAATGATCCGTGTGAGTGGACCCGAGGCATTTTTACGTGTGAGTGAGTGCTTGGCTGCGAATCGCAACGTGGGTAAAATAAAAGAGCGTTATGCCGCCCTAACACGAGTCGTTGATGAGAATGGTGCGGTACTGGACGAAGTATTGATTACTTGCTTCCATGGGCCGAAAAGTTATACGGGCGAAGATACTGTAGAAATCGCCTGTCACGGAGGTGTTTTGGTGATGCGTCGTGTTTTACAGCGATTGCTTGACGTGGGGATTCTACCAGCAGGAGCGGGGGAATTTAGCCAGCGTGCTTTTTTAAACGGCAAGATGGATCTTACGCAGGCGGAGGCGGTGATGGATCTGATATCGGCTCAGACGGATTTGGCGATGCGTGCCGCGCATGAGCAGCTACAGGGACGCTTGGGCGATAGCTCAGAGGCAATTCGGGAAGAAATTCTTGGTATTGCAGCGCATGTGGAAGCCTACATTGATTTTCCTGAAGAGGATATTGATACGGATACTGGCGCGGCTCTAGCCAAACGTCTTGTAGCAGCGCAGGCGATGATTTCCAAGTTGCTGCAAACCTCTGAGCAGGGGCGGATTTTACGTGAGGGAGTAAGGACGGTAATTTTTGGTTCGCCCAATGCGGGCAAGTCGAGTCTGCTGAATAAGCTTTTAGGGTTCGAACGTGCCATCGTGAGTGATATCGAGGGGACGACGCGTGATACCGTCGAGGAGGTGCTCAATTTACAAGGGATACCTGTGCGTTTGATCGATACCGCTGGGGTGCGTGAATCGGAGGATTTAATCGAGCAACAAGGCGTGAAACGCAGTCGAGGTCAGCTGGAAACGGCTGATTTAATTCTCGAGGTCGTTGATTCAACGCAGCCGAAAGTAGAGAATTTAACTGCCGATGAACTCGGTGGGCGTCATCATATCTTGGTTCTTAATAAATCAGACTTAGTACAACACGACGATTGGTTTAGAGCAGAAGGGGTGAGTATCTCGTGTACTCAATCTGAAGGGCTCGATGACCTGATTGCGAAAATCACAGAGGTGCTTTCCATGGGTGCTGGCGAATGGGGGGGGCACGCTGTGGCGATCAACGCCCGCCATCAAGCTTGTCTGAAGCAAGCGAAACAGGCACTTGAAGCCGCCCAGCAAACTCTCGCAAGCGGCGCTGGTGCCGAGTTTATATCCATCGAGCTTCGCGATGCCATGGACGCGATTGGTGAAATTGCGGGCAGGATCGATACCGAGGATTTACTAGGAGAGATTTTTAGTAGCTTTTGTATTGGGAAGTAGATTTCTGAAGGGGCTTCATAACTATAGTTTTTAAAAGCTTGGACTGTTACGAAATTCTAGATTGCCGAGAGCTTGATATTTAACTAAGCTTAAATATCGAAGTCAAACGACGCCTCGTTCTATGAGATCAAATCGGAGCCCTTTTAATAACAGAAACAGGCGTAATCGAGCGCGTGGTAATCGCCGCTTGGAGCGACCATCTTTGATGGAAGCTGTCCAGGGCGCTAATGCGCGGGCCAAGCAGCGGGCGAATCGTCGTCTCGGTCGCCGTCTAGGTGTGACATCCGTGCAGGCGGCGATAGCGGGAACTCGTGCCGATCAGGTTGAGCACCTTAACGCGGGGCAGCGAATTTTGCGTTGGTTACTGGCATTGATTCTATTGCCCTTTTGTATTGTGGCTACCAGAGCCCTCTTTAATGTGGGTGAGAATGAAGAGACCTTTTGGCGGAATCTTCTTGGGACGAAAGAATTTTTGTATTTCGGTATTGGGATGTTTCTGATGGCAGGCTGGTTCTTTTCACGGGTAGGGCAGCGGTTTTTCCTCTACTTTTATGTTTTAGGGCATGAGTTAACCCACGCCATTTTTGTGTATCTGTGTGGTGGTAAAGTGGCTGGCATGCACGTCACGGCGGATGGAGGTTATGTTATGACAAATAAGAGCAACGTTCTCATCGCTCTATCACCCTACTTTGTTCCTTTTTGGTCGGCGGTGATTCTTCTGCTGTCGAGCCTGCTGGAGTATTTTACAGAGATACCCTATCATAGTGAAGCATTGTACCTGCTCATTGGTGCCAGCTGGATATTTCATCTGCTCTGGACGCTTTGGATGATTCCACGCGATCAGCCTGACCTCCAAGAAAATGGGGTGTTTTTCTCTCTTACGGTTATCTATCTAGTCAATGTCGTCATTATTTCAGTGATGCTCTGCATCGCACCAGGTAATCTGACTTGGCATCATTGGTTCAATGAGCTGATGGATTCTTGGGCGTTGATGAAAAGTTTTCTGAGAGAGCTTCGATAAATCGTAATGGAAGTTACGAAAATTGAGAGCGAGAGTAAGGCTATACAGTTGTCTGTTAGGATTAGAACTGCGTTAATGCAGCCTTCGCATGACTTTAAAAAATTAATCCGCATCAATGTTCTTTTTTTGCTTGTGAAAAGTTTCACAATCACTAGAAAGCGCGTGAAGTCATGGCTAATTTTTTCCCGAGATGGACTAACTTGCTTCCGCTTAAGATAGCGGTTTGCATCCTCACAGTAGTATTAGGGCTCGCTGCAGCGTTTGCGTACTATGCCACACCAAAGGCACAACGCGTAGGTTATCAGCCAGATCAACCCATTGCATATGATCATGACCTCCACGCTAATCAGCTGGGTATTGATTGTCGCTATTGTCACAGTTCTGTGGATAAGGCTGCTCATGCGGGTGTTCCTACTGCAAATACCTGTTGGAACTGTCACCAGCATGTTCAAAAAGGAAGTGATAAGCTCGCTCCCCTTCGCGCTGCCATGGGTGTTGATATAGATCACGCTCCCATCGAAGGTGCTGAGAAGAAACCTATCGAATGGGTGCGCATTCACAAGCTTCCTGATTACGCTTACTTTAATCACGCAGCGCACGTTAACCGCGGTGTTTCATGCAAGTCATGCCACGGTAATGTCAATCATATGGAAGTTGTGTATCATGCTGAGCCGCTGAGCATGTCTTGGTGTCTCGAGTGTCACCGCGCTCCTGAAGATCACCTTCGTCCGCTTGAAGAGGTTTACAATCTCGACTACGAAGCGGAAGAGTATCTTAAGGAAAACAAAGTCGTGAATGCTGAAGGTGAGCGTGTCACTACACAGAAAGAATTTGGCTTGTTGCTTAAGGAGAACTGGAGCATTCACCCGAAAGATAGCTGTGCTACCTGCCACCGATAAATTTTATATAACATGGTTTGGTCGATTGTCTTAATGGCTCTTCTAAACATTCCTCGAAACATTTTTTTTACCTGAATTACTTTTTAATTTCCAATCAAGCACATGAGCAATCGGAATACTAACCTACCGTCTACAGAAGCGGTGAATACCCTTAATCAAGGAGGTTCAAAAATCTGGCGTAGTCTCGGAGAACTCGAGGGAACAGAGCGTTTTAAAGCCGCGCTTGACCGTGAGTTTGTCGAAGGTTCTGCACAGATGGAGACTGAAGAGGAACGTGAGGTTTCACGTCGTTCTTTCATGAAGCTTATGGGAGCATCATCAGCACTTGCTGGAATGAGCCTTACCGCATGTCGCCGCCCAGAGAAGTTAATCATTCCTTTTGCTGATTCGCCAGAGTGGAGTATCCCAGGCAAGCCGCTGCATTACGCTTCTTCTATGCCTCGCGCAAATGGTGCTGTACCTGTAGTCGTCACAACCCATGAAGGTCGTCCTACTAAGCTTGAGCCGAATAAGTTATTTAACAGCCTTTCAGGAACGGATTCGTTTGTTCAAGCCTCTGTGCTCGATATGTATGATCCTGCTCGTTCGCGGAACTTCCTCCAGAATGGTGAAGTAAAGACACGTGCTGAATTTGAGGCTGGTCTTGCGGAAACTCTACAATCTTCAGGTAAAATCGGTTTCGTTTTTGGTGAAGATCAATCACCAACTCGCAGCCGTCTCGTCAAAGAGCTGCAGGCAAAGTTTGCAGGAGCTAAATTTTATACCTACGAGCCACTAACTGGCGAAACACGTAGGCAAGCAATCGAAGAAGCATTCGGTGAAGGTGTTGAGGTAACGGCCAATTATGCGAAGGCAAAGGTGATTCTCTCGCTTGATAGCGATTTTCTTGAGCTCGATCAACAAGGTGCTGTAAGTGGTTACTATAAAAACCGTTTCATTGAAGGTGCTGATTATTCGAAGAAGGCGGAGGCTTCTAAGATGAACCGACTCTATATCGCCGAGGGAGGCTTCAGCCTTACAGGTGGTATGGCTGATCATCGTCTTCGTATTGCTCCCAGTCAGGTTCCTGCAATTGCAGCAGCTATTGCTAATCACCTCGGTGCTAGTGTTCAGGTTTCTGGTGGAATTACTCTTACTGCTGAGCAGCAGAAGTGGGCGACTGAATGTGCAAATGACCTGAAGGCAAATGCAGGTAAATCACTCGTTCTTGCGGGTTCACGCCAAAGCAAGGAGCTCCACGAAATCTGTATCGCAATCAACACTATTCTAGGTAGCTACACGCAGACCCTCAAGGTTCTTAGGACTGAACGTGTTGGCTACGGTGATATCACGGCACTTAATAAAGCTCTCAATGCGAAGCAGCTTGATACTCTTATTCTTCTGACGCCAGCCAATCCTGTTTATGACGCGGCTGGCTTTTCTGACGCGGCAAAAAATGCAAAGGTGATTCATCTTGGTCTCCGCACAGACGCTACGGCACACGCGGCTACTTGGCACGTTCCTGCAGCACATTACTTGGAGAGCTGGGCTGATGCTCGCGCTGCCAATGGTGTTTACACCGTCGTTCAGCCGCTGATTCTGCCTCTTTACAATGGTGTTTCTGAACTTGATCTGCTTCTTGCGGTTCTCGATGGTAAACTTTTTAACTCCGATATAGACGGTGAGACAACTTCACCTTCTTACGATGCAGTTCGTAAAACATTTGCAGGCCTTGTAGATGATTCTGAAACAAACTGGATGAAGCTACTCCGTGATGGTTTCTGGAAAGCCGCTAAATTACGCAGAGCTAAAGCAGTGGGTGAAACCAATGTTTCTCTGACATTACCGGATGAGCCGAGTCTCAGTAGCCTAGAGCTCGTCTTTTCAACGGATGGTTCAGTTTACGATGGTCGTTACTCTAATAATGCATGGCTTCAGGAAGCTCCGGACCCAATTACTAAAGTATGTTGGGATAACGTTGCGATCATTTCTCCGCAAACAGCCAAGGACCTTGGTCTTTACGAAAAAATTCTTAAGCTTCAGCCAAAAGGCAAAGTTTATGGTGTCGAAGTGGAAAATGCAGGCGTCGGACCAGATGGAGAGGGAATGAACCACGCCAACCCATTGGTCAAAGTGACCGTTAATGGCAAGGAACTCGAAGTTGCGGTAATGATTGGTTTTGGTCACGCGGATAATGTGATCTCAATATCTCTTGGTTACGGTCAAGGTTTTGATGAGCACGATGAGTTAGGCCGCGGCCCTCTTAATGTAGCTCACGTCAGTGATGTCAGTGTAAACCGGGGTTTCAATGCCTATAGTCTCCGTACTCCTGAAACACCCTACCTTGTCAGCGGTGCGACAGTTGAAAATCTCGAAAAAAGATATTCTCTTGCGATGACACAAGAGCACCACTCTCTCTATGATCGCGCCGCCGCACGTCAAATTTCAACGTTACCAACACCAGGTGATCACGGAAAAGACTACACGGCACAGTTGGAGGGTGTGAAGAAGCAAGGCATGGATTCCCATGCACCAGAAAACATTTCTCTCTATAAGCAAAAAGGCTCATCTACGTGGCACGATAAAAAGGCAGCTAATAAGCACCTTTACGACGAACGCCAGCAGTGGGCGATGACCATCGACCTCAACAACTGTATTGGTTGTAATGCCTGCTTGGTAGCCTGTCAGGCTGAAAACAACATCCCTGTGGTAGGAAAAGAGCAAGTCGCCATGGGGCGTGAGATGCACTGGATCCGCATGGACCGTTACTTTGCTGCGAAGCCTACTTATGATTCTAATGGAAAAGCTCTCAAAGATTCGCACGGTAAGCCTGTGCTTGATGAGACCAATCCTGAGATGACGCCACAGCCAGTAGGCTGTCTACAGTGCGAAAGTGCTCCATGTGAAACCGTATGTCCTGTTAACGCAACGGTTCACACCGAAGATGGTCTCAATGCTATGGCGTACAACCGCTGTATCGGAACCCGCTACTGTGCGAATAACTGCCCGTATGGTGCACGTCGTTTCAATTTCTTCGATTACAACAAGCGCAACCCACTAATTGAGAAAAACCTCTACAAGGGTCCTCTAGGTGTGAAAGCAGTAGGTGAAGCACCGAGTCTTCAGCGTAATCCTAACGTAACAGTGCGTATGCGCGGTGTTATGGAGAAATGTACTTACTGTGTTCAGCGTATCCAGTCTGCTAAGGCAAAAGTGAAGGTGAATCTCAAAAACAAGGTCGATCTTCTCGGCCTTCCATCTAAGGATGTGAAGATTAGTGATAAAGAGTTACGTCCAAAGCTTGATTCTGTTCGCACAGCCTGTCAAGACGCCTGCCCGTCCAGTGCGATTACCTTTGGTAACCTCATGGATGGAACCGATGCTAAGGTCGTCCGTTCACGTAACTCAGCGCGTAACTACGAGCTTCTTCATTACATTGGAACTATTCCACGTACTACTTACCTCGCACGGGTGAAGAACCCGAATCCAGCCATGCCAGATGCTCAAAGCATTGGTAGAGCAACGATTAACATGCACTAAGCGAGCAACCACCGATTTTAACTCTAATTTTTATATAATACGATGTCGGATACCACGATAGCAAAAGACCCAAATAAGCCCGTGATACCAGTCATGGAGCGTGAGAAACTTATTCTCAATAATCGCACCTACAACTGGATTACTGAACGTATATGTGGCATTGTGGAGAAGAAGCAGCCCATGATTTGGTGGCTTCTTTTCATTCCCAGCATTATCATTGCAGCTATCGGTGTAGGTACTGGTCTTTTCTACCTAGTGTCCACAGGTGTGGGTGTATGGGGAAACAATAACCGCACGATGTGGGGTTGGCCGATTGTTAACTTCGTTTTCTGGATTGGTATTGGTCACGCGGGAACCTTAATTTCCGCGATTCTTTTCCTGACCCGACAAAATTGGCGAACTTCTATCAACCGAGCTGCTGAAGCGATGACAATTTTCGCGGTGATGTGCGCGGGTATTTATCCTGCTTTCCACGTTGGCCGCGTCTGGATGGTCTGGTTCCTTGCCCCTATCCCGAATGCAAATGCGATTTGGCAGAACTTTAAATCGCCGCTTCTTTGGGATGTGTTTGCGGTTTCTACTTATTTCACAATTTCTGTCATCTTCTGGTATCTTGGTATGGTTCCTGATTTGGCCACAATTCGTGACCGCTGTAAGCCAGGTATCCGTAAGTTTCTTTACGGAGTTTTCTCAATTGGCTGGCGCGGTGGTAACCGTCAGTGGAGTCATTACGAGGTTGCATACCTTCTCCTTGCCGCGCTCTCTACACCGCTCGTTCTCTCTGTACACTCAATTGTTAGTTTCGACTTTGCCACATCTGTCGTACCAGGTTGGCACACGACGATTTTCCCTCCTTATTTCGTAGCAGGAGCGGTCTTCGGTGGCTTCGCCATGGTGCTGACTATTATGATTCCAGCTCGTTATATTTACGGACTGAAAGACATGATCACGATGAAGCACATTGAGAACATGACGAAGATCATTCTCCTTACCGGATGTATTGTAGGCTACGCCTACCTTATGGAGCTTTTCGTGGCCTACTACTCAGGCGCTAAATACGAGGGGGCAGCCTTCTTCTACCGTATCGCGGGTCCTTACTGGTGGGCATACCTTGCTATGATGTCATGTAACGTTCTATCACCTCAGCTTTTCTGGTTTAAGTACTGCCGCGAAAATCTCTGGATCGTGATGGGCGTATGTATGTGTGTAAACATTGGTATGTGGTTTGAGCGATTCGTGATCATTGTAACCACCCTGTCCCGGACCTTCCTTCCAGGCACATGGAAATACTATAACCCAAGCTGGGTCGATATTATGACCTTCGTTGGAACCATCGGAATGTTCCTGACTCTCTTCCTTCTTTTCTTAAGATTCCTTCCTTGTATCAACATCGCAGAGGTGAAATGGACTCTTCCCGAGTCAGATCCACACTTCGACGATAAAGAAGCAATCGATGACCAAGGCACTGAGCCTACCGCCGCTTATCAACAAGAGCTACAAAGCTAATTTCAAACTTTTAACCTTAACCTATCTCAAACATTGAGCACACAAGTTAAACGCGTTTACGGCTACCTCGCCGAGTTCCCAAGTGCCTCTGCCCTTTACAAGGCAGCGGAGAAGGTTCGCGATGCTGGTCACCAGAAGTGGGACTGCTATTCGTCTTACCCTATTCATGGTCTCGATAAAGCAATGGGCATGAAGAAATCTATTCTTCCCTACCTTGTATTTTGCGGCGGAACACTGGGTTTCCTCACGGCGATTGCTCTTGCTTACACGACGCAGGTGGTGATTTACCCCACCGTAGTGCAAGCGAAGCCCTCCAATATTTTCACAATTTCAGCATTCTTTCCGATTATGTTTGAGCTGACGATTCTGTTTTCAGGGTTTACCACCCTGTTCGGGCTTCTTGGACTCATGCAGCTCCCTCGTCTCAACCACCCACTTTTTGAAAGTAAGCAGTTCGCACGCGTAACCGATGATGGTTTCTTCATTGCTATCGAAGCACGCGACGCGAAATTCTCCGCAGAAGGCACCAAAGCGCTCTTAGAGGAGGCTGGCGGCACAAACCTCGAACTCGTCGAAGAGCCAGTTTCTAATTAGGGAATTATTACTGACCGATAACATTTTCACATTTTAATTTCATGCGTTATTTCTTCCTAGCATTTACTTTGATCGCTGTTCTCGTGGTGAGCTTTTGTGGCTTCCGTGGTCAGCTTTTCAGCCACACGCCTATTCGCGTTTTTCCAGATATGGACGATCAGGATAAGCTCAAATCACAGGCACACACTGACTTTTTTGCCAATGGCTTGGCGGCACGTAAACCTGTAGTTAATACTGTGCCTCGCGGTTTTGAAATCGATGGTTCAAGTTATAACTTTGGTAATAGTACTGCTTATATTCATACAGGTCATATCGATGAAACTTATGGTGATGGTATGCCAGAGGAGCTTGGCCTCACTGATGAAAACACTCTTGGTTTCCTTCGCCATGGAAAAGAACGGTACAAAGTTTCTTGCATGCCATGCCACGGTGAGTCAGGCAATGGCGGCGGTACAGTAGCCAAAATTGGAATTGCGGCTGTGCCGAGTTTGATGAGTTTCAGCAGTGACAAATACCCTGACGGTAAAATGTTTGAAGTTATCACTATGGGTAAGGGCCTCATGAGTGGTTATGGCTACAATATTCCTACTAAAGACCGCTGGGCGATCATCGCTTATGTAAGAACTCTCCAAGCTGCCCGAAGCGTTCCCGCTAAATAGACTTTCCTTTTTACCTACTAATTTTCTAATTCCATTTACCTATGGGTCATTTCATTACATCTAAAGATATTCCCGCCGACGGAGAGCACCTTAAAAAGGGACAGCTGAGCAAGCCCATTATGATCAGTGGTCTTGTCGCTATCGTCGGCTTAATCGCGAGCGTTTGCTTATTATTCCTTAATAATGAGTACAACAACGCGCCAGCTGATAATGTAGCTGGCCGTTTTGCATACTCGTGGTTATTTGCCTTTATCTTTTTTGTAAGCTTACCGCTTGGCGGCTGTTTCTGGCTTTTGCTTCACCATATGGCGAACTCAGGTTGGGGTGTTTCAGTGCGTCGCGTAATGGAAAACTTGGCGGCTGTGTTTCCTTGGATGGGGCTTCTAGCAATTCCATTTTTCATCCCATCCGTGCAGCAGCACCTCTTTGAGTGGATGAATATGCATCGTGGATTTGAAGGTGTAGGGCTCTATGGCAATGCTAAGGAAGCGCTTCATCATGGTCATGGCCAGTATGATCACATGCTCTATGCGAAGTCATTTTACATGAATCTGCCACACTGGGCAGGACGAATGGTTCTTTATTTTGTTGCTCTAGGTGCTTCTATGGTGATTTTGAAAAAAATCTCACTCGCGCAAGACACCGATCCTAATCCTGGTATTAAACGTCTCGTACTTGCACGTAAGTGCTGTGCAGCATTCCTCCCTATTTTCGCGCTGACAGTGACGTTCCTCGCTTTTGATCTTTGTAAAGGTCTCGACTTTAAGTGGTTCTCTACCATGTACGGTGTCTATTTCTTCGCAGGTTGTGCGATCAATGGGATGGCTCTTTTGATTCTTACTACGATCATCCTCCGCAATAATGGCTACCTGAAAACAGTAATGAGCCCAGAGCATCATCACATCATGGGTAAGCTTACTTTCGCCTTTGTTGTTTTCTGGGCATACGTTTCTTTCTCTCAGTTTTTCCTTATTTGGTATGCAAATATCACCGAGGAAACGAGCTACTTCTTACTGCGTAATACTGAGAACTGGAACATTGCTAGTACCGCCCTCGTCATCGGGCATTTTGTTTTACCCTTCCTTTTCCTTATCCGTGCGGACGTGAAGAAAAATCCGAAGCTGATGATGCCTATCGTCATTTACCTTTTTGTCCTGCATGCGCTTGATCACTACATCATCGTTGCCCCAGAGCGTGGACCTTCATTGACTGGTGGAGCACATCTCTTTGCCTCAGGATCTTCTGTCTGGCTCGATATCCTTGCTTTCGTAACCATGGGAGCGTTTTTCCTCTTTTTCTATCTCCGCTCGTTCACCAAGAACAGCCTGTATCCGCACCGTGACCCACGTATCCTCGAATCAGCTAACTTGTTTAACTAATCGATTTTACCTCTCATTATTCTTCTGACAATTTACCTGACGTAACCAATTTTATTTCTGAAAATGAAAGATTCATCTGATAACAAAAATGATACTCCACTGGCGCGCTTCTGCACCTTCTTCTGGGGTATGGGGCTCTTTGTAGTCTTTGGCTTAGCATCAGTTATTGCCTACGCCTTCGTTAGCTCGTCTGATCCTGTTTATACCATTTTGTCTGAAGATCGCTTAGGGGTCAAAACTGAGGTCGACCAAACCAATGCAGAGCTTCTTATAGATAAAGATCTTGATGGTGGACTCAAACAAATGGCTCCAGATGAGGTTTTTGAAGACATGAAGCCCAATCTCATGTCAGCACCTAAAGCGAGTGCGATGCCTTTGCCAACCGTGCAAGTGGTAGATCCCAATCTCATCGCTAAGGGTGAAGAGCTATTCCTATCTAAGAGCTGTGCTACCTGCCATGGAGCTGATGCCATATCTCCAATCGCTCCTATTTATCCAGTCTTATCAGGCAAGGATAAAACGTATCTCGTACAACAAATGCAGGATATCAAATCTGGTAAGAGGGTGTCGCCACTGACACCTACCATGATGCCGTTTATCTCACAGTGCAGCGATGAAGAGATCGAAGCTCTCGGAGCATGGCTCGCAACCATTAAGTAAGTCCCTTAGTTAAACATTTTTAAAGAATCACAAACCATGTCTACCAATAGCCAGAATTCAACCATTGAGGATGCTGCACTACGTTCAGAGATTGATCGTTCATTGCGTCACCCAGTGATGTTTTTCTTTACGAGTGGTGCCGCTTGGCTCGCTCTTTCACTTGTTCTCGGAGTGCTTGCATCGTGGAAAACCCATAATCCGGGTATCTTTGGTGAGTTTTCTTGGATTCAGTATGGTCGTGTGTTTCCTGCACATATTAATCTTTTGATCTACGGCTGGGGTGCTCAGGCTGCCTTTGGTGTAATTATCTGGCTGATGGCACGACTTTCACGTCAACCGAGCAGAAATGCAGGAACGATCCTAGTCGGCGGTCATATTTGGAATTTTGCAGTCGCTCTCGGTACGATCGGTATTTTGGCTGGCTTTGGAACAGGAAAACACTGGATGAACTTTCCTACATTCGTCTGGCCAGTACTTCTTCTCGCCTACGCAGTCATCGCTATCTGGGTGCTCATCACTTTCCGCTGCCGCAAGGGTGAAGCCGTTTACATTTCCCAGTGGTATCTTTTAGGCGCACTACTCTGGTTCCCGTGGATTTATCTCACCGCGAACTTGTTTATTAACGTGTTCAATATTCACCCTCTTATGGCGACGGCGATTAATGCTTGGTTCCGCTATGCGCTAATCTTCCTCTTCTTCACGCCTGTTGCCATCGCGAGTTCATACTACATTGCAGCTAAAGTGAGTGGGCGCCCTATTTATAACTCGTCTTATGCTCTTGGAGGTTTCTGGGCACTCGCTATCGTTGCTCCATGGGCAGGCATGCAATCGCTCTTAGGTTCACCAATTCCTGATTTTTTAGAGTACGTTGGCGCTGCTGCGACAATGCTTGTTGGAGTGCCACTTGTTATCGCGGGAGTGAATATTTTGAAAACGGCTTCAGGCAGTGGAGAAGCTGTTGCTCACAGTCCATCGTTACGTTTTAGTATTGCGGGAACAATTGGCATGCTCTTACTCGCTGCAGCCAGCTTGCTGCTTGCTCACCCATCAGCTCTTCAGTTTACCCAGTTCAGCTCCGCTAACTATGGATTCGATGTGCTCGCGCTCTACGGCTTCTTTACAATGTCTATGTTTGGCGCGATTTACTTCATCGTTCCTCGTATCACTCGCCGTGAGTGGATTTCGAGTAAACTAATCCGTACCCACTTTTGGTTTTCTATCTATGGAGTGCTCTTCATTTTCCTCTTCTGTACTGTTCTCGGTGGGTTTCAACAAGGAGCAGCTCAGCGCGATCATCTACAGCCATGGGAGTCAGCTCTTCGCAGCACACTACCATTCTCCATCGGGATGACACTAGCTTGGTGTTTCGTGCTTTATGCCAATGTTTTCTTTTTCATCCACCTTGCACTGATGTGGCTGCGTCTCGGAAGACGTAGTTCACACCCAACACTCTTAAAACATGCTCATCATGCCAAGGGACCACACGGTTCTGAAGGATACGTTGAAGATCTTGAAAGTGCTGCCCACTAATTTCAGAACGCATTAATTGATTTACCTACTATTTTAACTATGACTTTCAAATCCTTTATCATCGGAATGCTCATTAGCTTCGGCGCAGCATGGATGTTTGTGATCGCCATTCCTACTGCAAAAATGGGCTCACTCGCACCTGTGAAAATGAGCACGGAGGAAGATGCCGAGTATTATCAGCGTAAATTAGCTGGTCGTATGCGTAATGGCTCAGAAATTTACTCAGCAAATGGCTGCTATGCCTGTCACACTCAGCTTATTCGACCTACAACGTTTGGTCGTCAAATATGGCGTGAGGACATTGCAGGTGTTATCCTTGAAGATGGCACCGATACTCGCCGTGAAACAAGCCCTTATGACTACACTGGCGAAGATTACGCACAGATTGGCCTTACCCGCACAGGCCCAGACTTAAGTAACTTTGGATACCGTGCTGAGAAGTATGCGGCGGCAGCTAATATGTCAGCTGAACAATGGGTGCTACAGCATCTTGACAACCCAAGAAACAGCAGTATTCGTATTGGACCAGGAGGTGAAAAACTTAATATGGATTGGTCAAATTGCCCGTCACAGCCGCAGATGTTCACCGAGGTAAAGATTCAAGGTCAGAGTTCTGAACTAGCCATCCATGTCGATCACGCTAAAGGAACACAGGTCGTACCTAAGGAACAAGCTCGTGTTTTAGCCAACTATCTCTTATCTCTAAAACGCGATGACGCGATGCCTGAAAGCATGAACTACGCCCCTAAAAAGTTGGCGGAAAGCAAGTAACTCCCGACCATTCATTCATCTTTTCTTATTTCTAATATCATGTCCGACCCATCCACAAATCAACCGGATCTCGACGATAACGTCAGTGTGCTTGCTGATGCAGCCGCTGTTAGCCGTGAAAAACAAATACCTGCCGATGGCTCAGAACCAATTTCTCTTTGGGTCATTTTAGGGAGTGCGGTGATCGTGCTTATTGCAGGTGGCGTGCTTTTCGGTGGCAATCTCTTTGACTATAAGTCTCTTACGAATGACAGTTACACACGCGCTTTAGCTCCTGGTGCTGAAAACGCAGGTCCGCTTCCAAAGCCAGCGTTAGAAGCCTATATGCGGGTAGGATCTAAACTAGCTAAGGCATCGTGCCTCGCTTGTCATGGTTCTAATGGTGAAGGCACAGCAGACGTGCCACCACTGGCAGGTTCTGAGTGGGTGACTGGCTCAAGTTTAAAGCCAGCGATGATTATTCTTAACGGTATGCACCAGCCTATCACAGTAGCTGGTAAAAACTATAATGGTAACATGCCCTCACAGGGTTCTGGTCTCAAAGCGCGTGAACTTGCTGGTATCCTCAACTTTGTACGTAACAGCTTCGGCAATGAAGCGAAATTCATTACAATGGAGATGGCGCAAGATGCTCTCGATACGTCAAAAGAACGCAATGGAGGTCAGGTTACTGCCGAAGAGCTTTTGGCGGATTATGACAGAGAGCTTGAGGGCGCTGAGATGGATCCCGCAACACTTGTAGACCCGAAAACACTTGAACCAGTAGAAGCTGCTCAGTAAACATTCACTTTTTTAAATTTCAATTACCCCGATAAGACTATGAGCGACTCACACGACGATCATCACGATCACCACAACCCTGGATTTCTCCAGAAATACGTCTTTTCTACAGATCACAAGACTATTGGTATTCAGTACGGTATCACTGCCTTACTTTTCCTCCTCTTTGGTTTTTACCTCATGATGGTCATGCGCTGGAGCATTGCTTATCCGAATGAGCCACTACCTTCATGGATGAGCTGGTTATTCACAGAGGACTGGAAGGCTCAGTGGCTCAGCGAAGGTAAACTTCCTGGCGAGACTTACAACATGTTCGGTGCAATGCACGGTACGATCATGGTGTTCCTCGGTATTGTACCACTCGGCTTCGGCGCCTTTGGTAACTATGTGACACCACTTCAGATTGGTGCTCCTGACATGGCTTTTCCGAAGCTGAATATGGCTAGTTACTGGATGTATGTTGCTGGCGGATTGATGATGTGTTGTAGCTTTTTCCTCGAGTCAGGCGCGGCTAAATCAGGTTGGACAAACTACCCACCACTTTCTTACTACGCTGACTCACAGTACCCACACCAGTTTTGGACAGGTCAAACTCAGTGGCTTCTTGGTCTCGTGATGTTGATATCATCATCCTTGCTTGGTTCGGTGAACTTCATTGTTACTATTATTAATCTTCGTGCCAAAGGTCTTACATGGATGCGTCTTCCATTCTTCGTATGGGCGATGCTGGTAACAGCTTTCCTTCTGCTTCTTTCTTTCCCACCTCTTGAAGTTGCTGGTATTATGCAGCTGGTAGATCGACTCTGGGGATCGAGCTTCTTTCAACCCACAGGTCTCTATCATCAACAACTTGGTCTTGCTGATGCTTCTGGTGGAGGTAGCCCGCTTCTTTATCAGCACTTATTCTGGTTTCTTGGTCACCCCGAGGTTTATGTTCTGCTTCTTCCTGCAATCGCTTGTGTAGCAGAAATTATCCCGATTAATACGAGACGTCCGATCTGGGGATACAAATCCATGGTTTACGGTGTGTTGATCCTAGGCTTCCTTTCATTTATTGTTTGGGCCCACCATATGTACATGACAGGAATGGGACCTGCGGTTTCCACTTTCTTCCAG
Organism: Akkermansiaceae bacterium; assembly: GCA_051252195.1. Lineage (GTDB taxonomy): Bacteria > Verrucomicrobiota > Verrucomicrobiia > Verrucomicrobiales > Akkermansiaceae > Oceaniferula. The sequence continues at coordinate 129,734 of JBPOGD010000006.1, forward strand.
ACGACGACAGCACTGATCTCGATTCCATCGGTGATTCTGCTAACCTGTTTGCTTATCTCTCTCTGGGGGGGCTCGATCCGCTTCACCACTCCGATGATCTGGGCATGCGCCTTCCTACCGATGTTCGGTATTGGTGGTCTGACAGGTTTGCCATTGGCATTTAATTTGGTCGATCTTCACCTTCACGATACTTATTACGTGATTGGTCATTTCCACTATGTGGTGGCTCCTGGTATTCTCTTCGGTTTCTTTGCTGGTATCCACCATTGGTATCCTAAGATGACGGGTCGTTTCATGGGGAGTAAACTGAACCATCTGCACTTCTGGCCATCACTCATCTTGATGAACACTTTGTTTTTCCCTATGTTGATCCAAGGAATGGCTGGTTTCCACCGTCGTTGGTATAATGGTGGTGATGCTTACCTCACGACAGATCCTGAAAGTGCCAACGTTTTTGGAAATGCTGTGGCACAAATGATCGACCTCAATATACTCATGTCGTGGTCAGCGTGGCTACTCTGCGCTGCTCAGATACCTTTTATTATCAACGTTTTAACATCTTGGAAAGTAGGCAAAAAAGTCGAAAGTGATAATCCATGGGACGCTTGTTCACTGGAGTGGGCTACCCCGACGCCTCCAGGACATGGAAACTTTATTGAAGAGCCAGTCGCCTACCGTGGATCATACGAGTATGCTCGCCCTGAGGTGAAAGAAGACTTCTACCCGCAGTGGAAGAAGCCAGTTGAGAAAACGAAAGAAGACTAAGTTACTCCCTTAGATTGATTAAAACATTTACTTACACATTTAGAACACATTTCTCATGGAAATTCCCTACGTTATAGAACCCCGGAAAGATACCGGACTGAATAACTCGAAGATCGGTATTTGGCTCTTCCTCGCTTCTGAGGTAATGCTCTTTGGTGGTCTGTTCTCAGGATACATATTCTTGCGTATCTACGCAGATTACCCTTGGCCTGAGAGAACACTTCCTGTGCTGCCAGGTTTGATCAACACATTTATCCTTATTGCATCTTCGGTCACTGTCGTCTTTGCATGGGTTTCACTGAAGTTGCGTGAATGGCGTAAGTTCCAGATTTATATGGCGATCACTATTATCTGTGCTGCCATTTTCATGGTGTTCAAGTTTTTTGAATACAATGCAAAGTTTCACCACCAAGGGATCAGCCTCACCGATTACACAGTCATTGAAGGTCATACCCACCCACAGGGTGCCCATGGCGACGACTCGCATGGTGACAGCCATGGAGATGATAAGGTTGCGAAGAAAGGACCTGCAAAAAATTACAATATTGAAGTAGAATCTGTTCAAATTGATCTTAAGAAAGTTGATGAGATTTATTTTGAAGGACTCAGTGAACAATACAATCATGGTAAGTTTGGTTTAGCCAATGATCTGACGCTTTCTGATGGTACCGTATTTAATAAAGGCACGGCCCTGACTTGGGACCTCCTTGAACAAGCAAAGGCAGATTTGAAGCAAGCACTAGTAGTAAATAGTGCCATCAATATCGAAGCCAATAGAGCTGCGTGGAAAGAGGTCAAAGAAGCCCTTCCTGGAAAGCCATACTATGATACTGCGGTAAAATCACTCCTCGCGGAAAAAATTGCAGAACATAAAGGTGCTCGTCAAAGCGACTACCTGAACGCCACACCATCACTGACGTTTGAGCCTGCTTCATCTCATGCTAATCTTTCAGTTTCTCCAGCATGGGGCAAACTTGCTAATCCAAAAGAAGGTGAGGAAACAACTTTGAAGTTGAAAGACGGTACACTTGTTTATGGTACTGCTGGAGACAGCTCTATTTCCCTCGCCGTAGATGGTATCGACTTCCGTCACACAGTGATGAAAGCAGAAGAAAAAGGGATCGACCCCGTAGCTGCAATCAATAACTCATGGTTGCTGAAAAATGAGAATATCAAAGCGATTTGGGAAAAGCATAAAGTGATCACTGAAAAGCTTGCTGAAGAGCTGAAAGAGAAAGATCGCTCACCCAATGAAAATGACAAGTATCGTATCAACTGGCAGGAACTCGTCGTGATCAAAGATCTCGATATGGAGAAGCTCAAGGCGATGGAGCTTGATGATATCTACAAACTTTACCCGAATGATATTGAAGGTATCACAGGACCCAATCACAAAAAGGTACACTATCCCGAGGTCCTAGTTCCTCGTGAGCAGGTGCGCTTTGAGTCAGTCTTTAGCCCACGCTGGAATACGTATTACGCCCTCTATTTCACCATTACGGGTCTTCACGGTCTCCACATCATCGCGGGTGCCTTAGTCCTCGGTTACTATCTCTTCCGTGGACGTAAAATGTATGAGACTAAGCCCGAGTGGCTCGCTAACCGCGTAGAAGTGGGTGGGTTATTTTGGCACTTCGTTGACCTCGTATGGATCTTCCTTTTCCCTATCCTTTACTTGATGTAATTGATTTCACGTTTAACTTAAAATTAACTCTAATTACTAAATAATATGGCTGATTCACCTGAAGCTATCAAAAAATCTTGCAAGACCTATATGTTGGTCTTTGGAATACTACTTGTCTGCACCGTACTGACCGTCGTCGTTGCTAAATTTGAAATGTTTGACTTCGGCGTTCGCGGCTTTGATGCCGTCGATGCTACCATTGGTCTTGCGATCGCAAGTTTCAAGGCAACCCTCGTAGCTTACATTTTTATGCACCTTAACCATGAGAAGAAGATGATTTATTGGTTCTTTGGAATGTCCTTTGTTTTTGCCCTGTTTCTCTTTGGGCTCACTGCATTAGCATTCTGGGATCCTATTATCTACAACGGCTTCTTTGGTGTTTCTCCGTAATAACTTCATACAACCCCCTATACTCTTATGTCGATCAAAGGCTTCCATATCATGTTTATTACCATTGCTACTCTCCTCTGCGTATTCGTAGTGCTGTGGGCATTTGTCATTGAAAGTAGAGCGACGACAGAAATGAAAGTATTTGGTTCCACCTGTGCGCTCGCTGCGATAATCCTTCCTATCTACGGAGTTCGCTTTCAGCGCAAAGTTAAAAACATCAACGTATAAGCACCAGAAAAATGATGACATCACTATTCAATATACTTTCATGCTCCGTATGCATGGGAACAGGTAAGGACCATCTTGACTCCGTAGCGGCTGGCTACGCCATGCTGGTCATGCTTGCTCTCATCATCCCCATGCTCTGTGCGATTATTTTCTTCATCACACGCATGGCCAAACGCGAACGCGATAATTTCGATCCGTCGTTAAGCGATTAATCCGTTCTTTTTCTACTTTTAAAAACTCACACATCTTATCATGTCTCTCCCTGAATTATTAGGTCTCGGTAAAAATTACTCTCAGCACGGCGGTAATGTCGATCAGCTCAATTCGGTCATTCACTGGCTGATGCTGGTGCTTTTTGTTGGTTGGTTCACTTACTTGGTGATCGCTTTGTTTAAATTCTCCGCAAGGCGCAATCCTAAGGCATCGTACACAGGTGTGAAGAACCACGTGTCGACTCACTTGGAAATTGGCGTAGTGATCGTCGAGGCAGTTTTTCTGCTCGGTTTTGCCTTTCCGCTTTGGGCAGAGCGCACAGACACCTTTGAGCGTGTTGTCGCTAACGATGCCGATGCACCACGTGTACGCGTAGTCGGTCAGCAGTATGCATGGACGTATCACTATCCAGGTAATGACGGCGTATTTGGGCGCACAGACAATTCATTGATCTCAGGTGATAACTCACTCGGTATTGATCCATCTGACCCCAATGGTGATGATGACTTTATCTCGACTTCAATTCTTCGCCTTCCCGTAGGACGTGATGCCATCCTACAGGTTACCTCGAAAGATGTAATTCATAACTTTGCCATTGTTCCCATGCGTATTCAGCAAGACTGTATTCCTGGAAAAGAAATCCCAATGTGGTTTAAGCCACTTGAGGAAATGGAAACCTATGTCGTCTGCGCCCAACTTTGTGGTGAAGCACATGCTAACATGAAGGGCAGCATGGAAGTTATTAACGCCAAAGAATACTACGCTTGGGCGAAGTCCCGCAGTGACGAAGAGTTAGCAAGTAAGACCCAGTAATCTTTCATTATATTTCTTTTTAAAAAAGCATTAGGTGTTTTCCACCTAATGCTTTTTTGTTTCATAGTGTCATTTTTCATATCCTTCTTGCGTCAATTTAACAATAAGACTACTTCTTATAAGTAATTCAATAACTGTGAAAAATTCGAATCAAAAATTATCTAGCGAAACATTAAAACTGACAAAAGAAGATGTTAGTGATCCCGTTTCTAAACCAACAATTTTGATCGTCACACCTGAAATTACCTACTTACCTGAAGGAATGGGTAATTTGGCTCAGCGCTTAAGAGCCAAAGCGGGGGGGCTAGCAGACGTTTCAGCTTCGTTAGTAAACGCACTCTACGAGCAAGGTGCTGATGTCCATGTGGCAATACCGAACTACCGCAAAATGTTTCGAGACTGCGGTGTGGCTGATCATCTTGAGCGCGAGTTTAATCTCGTGAAGGAGAAGTTAGGAGAAGATCGTGTTCATCTAGCAGAAGATCGTGTTTTCTATCATAGGGAAGAAGTATATTCTTATGAAAATAAGAGAATGGCTTTGGCGTTTCAACGCGAAACCATGAATCATATTATCCCTAAGGTTAAACCAGATTTGATTCACTGTAACGACTGGATGACAGGTCTGATTCCTTCCGCTGCTAGGCAGTTAGGGATACCTAGCCTGATTACTATTCACAATATCCATACCGAGAAAATGACCATGGCGGAGTTAGAAGATTGCGGTATTGATATTGCAAGCTTCTGGAGTCATCTCTATTTTGATAAGCAGCCACATTCTTATGAGGAATCACGAAACAGTAATCTAACTGATATGCTCACCAGTGGTATCTTCGCGGCAGATCATGTGAACTCAGTAAGTACATCATTTCTGTATGAAATCGTCGAAGGTCGTCACGATTTTGTTCCTGCTTCAATTCGCCGAGAGTTATCCCATAAAATTGATGCCGGTTGTGCTTCAGGCATTCTTAACGCTCCAGATGCGACGTATGATCCTCACTCCGATCCTGCCATAGAGGTGAATTATGACGAAAGCAATGTTATGGAAGGAAAGGCCGCCAACAAAAAGAAGCTTCAGGAGCGAGCGGGACTGCATGTGGATCCTCATGCTCCGATCTTTTTCTGGCCATCACGGCTTGATCCCATGCAGAAAGGTTGTCAGTTACTGGCGGATATTATGTTTCAGGTTGTCTCTGACTACTCACACTTGGATCTCCAAATCATCATCATTGCCAATGGCTCGTTCCAGCAGCACTTTAGAAAAATTATTGAAATGCACGGACTTTGGGGGCGAGTGGCCATGGAGGATTTTGATGAAAATTACTCGCGCTTAGCGTATGCTGGATCGGACTTTATGCTCATGCCTTCCCGCTTTGAACCCTGTGGGTTACCGCAGATGGTAAGTCCTAAATACGGCACGCTCTCGGTAGCGCATGATACAGGTGGGATCCACGATACACTTGAGCATATGCATCAAGATGGCAGTGCGGGGAATGGCTTCAAATTCCAACACTACAGCTCCGAGGGGCTCCGCTGGGCGATGGATGAGGCGATTAGGTTTTTTCAAAAATCTGTCGAAGAGAAAGAGAAAATATTATCTCGTATTATGCGTTCCTCAAAAGAGCGATTTAATCACAACACAACAGCGGCGTCTTATATCGCGCTCTATGAAAAAATGTTAGGTTGCAAGGTGGGGGATTGATCGTCATTTGCTCGTTCAATATCAGCCAAGATTTCGACGATGTATTTAAAAACCTCAGGTTCGATGCCTCGGTCAGGTTCACCTTTACTACAGCTGATGAACCATTTGTTGAGCAAGGCGCGCTGCTGAGTGGTGAGATCTTTAACGATGCTTTCATCGCCACTGCTTTGGCTGCCTAAAGATGTGGAGTCACGTTTGCCATGAGCGCGATTTTGAATATCGCTGAAAGTGATGAGGAGTCGATCTAATAAGATCCATGGGAAGTTCGCATTCTTAGGTGGACCGAGCTCGAGTTTCCTCCCCTCGCCGCTCTGAAGTTTAACGCCACCTGCCATAGCCACCTTGAGGTCAGGCAGTTCGTTTCCTTTAAAAAATGCTGCAGCGGCACCTCCAAGCATGCCGATAAGTGTGCCAGCGCCGTGAGAGAGGCCGCCAGAGCCAATATCAACGGCAACACCTGCAGCGGCACCTGTGGCACCACCTGCGAGGGTGAGTTGAGCTCTGGAAAGACCCCACTTTGACCACGTTTCCTCAGTTTCTAAATCGATATCGTCGAGCTCCAGCTCTTGCCAGTCGAGCTTTACGAGGTGGTGGCGGTAGATTTTGAGAAGTGCATCCATGCCTTTTTTCGTGATTTGACTAACCTCCTGATAGTAGTTTTTTCCCATCTCTACTTTGATTCGTTCACGGCGGTGTTCTACATCAATATCTCGCTCATCAAGCACACGGGATTCACGCAAGAGAAGGGATTTTTCTAAGGTGTCGACGAGGACTTCGGCAGTTTCTTCACGCCGCAAAAGCCATTCATCATCAAGACATTGGATGGTTGCTGCGATGGTGTCTGCATGCTCCTCGTCAATTTCTAAAAGAGATTTGAGCAGGCGTTTTCTTTCGTCGAATCGTGCGTGGTGAGCGTTGAATGTACGGACGAGATTGAAGTAGCTACCGAGGCGATCGCGCCATGTTTGGATGTATTCTTCCGATTCCGTTTTAGCATTCAGAAGTGCCATCCTGCGTCTTCCCGTCCAGCGGAGTATTTCCATCTCGGCGATAAATTCATCGCGCAAAGGTTTGCTGGGGTCGATGATGTAGAGAAGTCCTGCACCTTCGACGAGAGGTCGGAGTAGCTGACACTCGTCATCAAACTCTCCTGTAGATTCATGTTTTTCGAGGAAAGTGAGGATTGTACCTAAATCCGGTGAGCTGTCGCTACTGTGAAGAGATTGGATTTCCCGCATCGCCTCGATAGGTCGAGAAAATCCTGGGGTGTCGATAAAGCGCATGCGCACCTCACCGTCAAATTCTAGCGGCAGCACCTGACAGCGTGTGGTTTCACCAGGGGTGGAGCTGATGCGGATGAGGCGGTCGTCATCGACTTCGAGCAGGGTGGCGAGAACGGATGATTTGCCCATGTTGACTTTCCCAACGACTGCGAAAGTGGGGATGTGGCTATCTATCTGGAATTGAGTCATTCTCGTAGGGGTAGAGCAAATTTTCTGTGGCGATGGTCACAATATCTTAGGAGGTAGCAGGTGGTACATACTGAAAAACTTCAGTCTCATGATCCTTGAGCCGATCAACAAAATCTGTCCACTGCTGAGTCTCATCCTTATCACCGAGGACGAGATAGCGTATCATAACGTGATCGCCAATGGCAGCTCGAACCTTCTCGTGGTAGCCGAGCATTCGTTTCGGGCTCAGGCTCCATCCTTCTACGAGAAAAACCACACCGCAGGCAGCTTTTTGAGCAGCGGCGAGTGCAAGGGTGTCGGCCTCTGGATCGAGGGTTCCAAGAGTGTATCGAGCTTCTGGGTTGACGCGCAGGGACTGAAGATAAAAGGGGCGGAGGGTGTCATCGCTGATCTCGATGCCGCCAATGTCAAGAATCACCACGCCGTCGGCTGGAGCGGAGTCCGTTTGTATTTCACCGCGTTGCACCTTAGTGATTTCCCGCCAGAGACCGCGGTGCTGGCTTTCCTGAAATTCAAATCGAGCTAAGGCACGCCGCTCTAAGAAGCAGGCACTTAACCATAGTATTAGACGTGGAAGAAATCCCCAGACACTAATTGCAAAAAGAAAGAAGATGCCCCACGACCAATTGTTATGCGTTAGATGCGGTTCCGTAGTACTAGACCCATACTCAAAGCCACGTTGTGCCTGCGCGATCTGAGCCTCAGAAAGTGTGATAGGCTCCCAAGCAAGTGATAAGGCATTGGTAAACTTGTACAAGGTCTCACCACCATACTGAGGTAGTGTTGACTCCCAGAAAAAGCCCACATGGAAAAACCAAAGGCTGCCCATGAGTGCTATGACTAGACCCAAGTTATAGCCGAGCGCTGCTGCCTGCGAGATACGCGTCATCCGCCATGCGAGGGGTTTTTTAAATTCACCAGAGAGCAGACGCGACCACGTCTCTGATTTCACAGAGCCGCTACCCCATTTTCTAATGAGTTCAGCTAAGAGAGTTTGCGAAAGCGAGAGTGAGCGGGACCATCTTCGCCAAAGCCAGTAGCCAAGAAAGCTCAGGATCATGAAAAACCACTGTAGTCCGAGAGTAACGCCGAGTAAGACCCAGATGTTGTAGCCGTGACCAGAATCAGTGCTGGAGCTGGAGTTGCTTACCAATCCACGAAGCACACCTACTCCGATAAGAAGCATGAGGAAGAAGGCGCAGGTTTCTAAAATCTTAGCCCCAGTGATGACTCGTGTGCCCGCATTACAGCGTTGTTTTCCTCGAACGTCATCAAGCATCCAGCGCAGGCCGAGCTGGCGTTTTAATTTTTCAGATTCAATACCCTTTGATTTCAAGATATCACGAACGCTACCACGCCAAGAATTTCGCCAAAGTGCGGTGCTACCGAGCAGGGATTCGAGATCAACGATATCGGATAATCGCCATGTTTTTCTTTTCTTGGGCATGTTTCGTTGGCGGGAGTGTGGAGCATCTCTAGGCGATGATCAAGAATTGCGTGGAGAATACAATTTCACTATCAAATCAACGAATCAAGATATGTAGATTTGTTGTTGTGTTGGGTGAAATTATGATTATGTTCTGCCCGACTAATTATGCCTAGACCAGACGCTACTGCCGAACTTACTGCCGCCCTTGAAAAACGGATCCTTATGCTCGATGGAGCGATGGGAACGACTATTCGTGGATATGGACTAACGGAGGAAGATGCAAGAGGTGAGAGGTTTAAAGACGCTCCCAAGGATCTCTTAAATAATGGCGATATTTTGTCGCTGACCCGTCCCGATGTGATCCTCGATATCCACAAGCGTTTTCTCGATGCGGGGTCGGACATCGTGGAGACCAATTCGTTTTCGGGTACGTCGATTGCCCAGTCGGAGTTTTTTGTAGAAGATCCCCGTGAGTCAGGTGAGGGGAGAAAAGATCCAGAGTTTTATCAAAAGGTGATGGATGACGAATTTCTCCAGCAGCTAGCTTGGGAAATTAATGTGGAGTCGGCGAAGTTAGCGCGTGCTGCTTGTGATGCCGCTGAGGCTGAAACAGGGGTGAAACGCTATGCAGCGGGTGCCATTGGACCAATGACTGTGGGCTTGAACAATGCGGCGGTAGATCCTGACAACCCAGGGTTTCGGACTGTAATTTTTGATCAAGTTTACGAGGATTACAAACGTCAGATCCGTGCCCTTATTGAGGGTGGAGTCGATATCCTCATGGTGGAAACTATTTTTGATGCGCTGAACTCGAAGGCAGCACTGGTAGCGATTCAGGATATTTTCGAAGAGGATGGAATTCACCTGCCGATCATTATTTCTGCAGCGGTAGGCCGCGGTGGCGAAACGATGATCTCAGCGCAAAAGGCGGAGGCACTCTGGAACGCGGTAGCGCATGTGAAGCCTTTGGCTATTGGTTTGAACTGCTCGCTCGGCCCTGATGAGATGCGTCCCTTCATTGCAGAACTCAGCCGTGTGGCAGAATGTTTTGTTTCCTGTTACCCCAATGCTGGTATGCCCGATGCCTTATCGGAGACAGGTTTCCCCATGCTTCCCGAGGATATGTATGATCGCTTACGTGACTTTGCGGAGTCGGGTTATATCAACCTTGCTGGTGGTTGCTGCGGAAATACACCAGAGCATATTGCCGCTATAGCGCGTGGTGTGAAGGATGTGACGCCACGTATTGTTCCCGAGATTGAGCCACTACTTCGTTTATCTGGCACGGAGGCATATAATCACACAGAGGATAAAAATTTTCTCATGATCGGTGAGCGTACGAACGTTGCAGGATCGCCCCGATTCCGAAAACTCGTGCAGAACGGCAAACTTGAGGAAGCTCTCGCCATTGCTCGTCAGCAGGTGGAGAATGGTGCTCCAGTGATCGATATTTGTTTCGATGATGGTTTGATCGATGGCGTCGCGATGATGACCGAGTTTCTCAATCTCGTGCAGTCAGAACCCGATATCACTAAAGTGCCGATCACGGTGGATTCCTCGAAGTGGGAAATCATCCACGCTGGTCTCAAATGCCTTCAGGGTAAGGGGATTGTAAATTCTATCTCGTTGAAAGAAGGGGAGGAGGTCTTTAAATACCACGCGCGCACTATCATGAAATTCGGTGCCGCAGCTGTGGTGATGGCATTTGATGAAAATGGTCAAGCTGCCACTTACGAAGAGAAAATCCGCATCTGTGAACGTGCCTATCGCGTGCTGGTCGATGAAGTTGGCTTTAATCCACAGGACATTATTTTTGACCCCAATATTCTTACCGTCGCGACGGGGATCGAGGAACACAACAATTACGCGGTCGACTTTATCAATGCGACCCGCTGGATTAAAGAAAACCTCCCAGGTGCTAAGGTTTCCGGTGGCGTTTCTAATGTCTCCTTTTCCTTCCGCGGAAATAACCCTGTGCGGGAGGCGATGCACTCCGTCTTCCTCTACTACGCAACGCAAGCAGGCATGGACATGGGGATCGTGAACGCGGGCATGCTCGAGGTTTATGATCAGATACCTGCTAAGATGCTCAAGCACGTTGAGGACGTTATTTTAAACAAGGATCCCGATGCCACAGAACGGCTTCTCGATTTTGCGGAGCAATTTAAAGGGATTAAAAAAGAAGGTCAGAAGGAGGATCTGGCTTGGCGTGATGCTCCTGTGGAGAAGCGGCTAGAACATGCCTTATTGCGTGGCGTGGATACCTACATTGTGGAGGATACCGAGGAAGCTCGCTTGAAATACAAGATCCCACTTCTTGTTATCGAAGGGCCACTTATGGATGGCATGGGTATTGTGGGCGACCTCTTTGGCGCAGGGAAAATGTTTCTGCCACAGGTGGTAAAATCCGCACGAGTGATGAAAAAATCCGTCGCGCATCTTGAGCCCTACATGGAAAAGGAAAAGGAGCTGACGATCATTCGGAAGGCGAAAGTGATCATGGAGAAAGATCCTTCAGTTTCAGAAGCGGATGCTCGTATTACTGCTGAGAAAACCATGCATGCAGGCCGTGTGTTGATGGCGACAGTTAAAGGTGACGTGCACGATATTGGCAAAAATATTGTTGGTGTGGTCCTAGCCTGCAACGGATTTGAGGTCATCGACATGGGCGTCATGGTTCCTTGTGAAAAGATTCTTCAGGTAGCTGCCGAGAAGCAGGTCGATATTATCGGTCTTTCCGGACTTATCACGCCATCGCTTGATGAAATGGTTAATGTCGCTAAGGAAATGGAGCGTCGTGGATTAAAAACGCCGGTTCTCATTGGTGGTGCGACTACTAGCCCTGCTCACACAGCGGTGAAAATTTCCCATCACTACAGTGGACCGATCATTCATGTGCTCGACGCCTCGCGCTCAGTGCCCGTAACGACCTCCCTGCTCAGTGAGGAAAACCGTGATCAGTACATTGCCGATAACGAAGCGAAGCACATCAAGCTTCGTGATAATTTTAATAAAAAGGAAAAGACCACCATCAGTCTTGCTGAGGCGCGCGCGAATCAATTTAAATACGACTGGGAGAACTACCACCCCGCGCAGCCAGAATTTACTGGGACTCGTGTTTTTGACCAGCAGTCGCTGCGTGAACTTGCTGAATATATCGATTGGACACCTTTTTTCCACGCTTGGGAACTACGCGGCGTATGGGATAGGGAAACCAAGGTTCTGAAGACGAAGAATGCCGAAGCTGCTAAAGTGGCCCAAGATCTCTACGCCGATGCGCAGGAACTACTGGAGGAAATCATCACCACCAAGCGATTCACCGCGAAGGGTGTCTACGGCTTTTTCCCCGCCTACGCAGAGGGCGACGATATCGTTCTCCCCGAGCATGACGCCACCTTCCACACCCTCAGACAGCAAGTCGCCAAAACATCGGGTAAACCACACATGGCACTAAGTGATTATGTGAAGCCTATTGTAGAAGAGGTTTCTAAGCTCTTTAATGATACGTCTAAACCTTTCCAAAAGAAAAAGTCAAATTTACCTCATTGGACGAAAGAACAAGCGACTTATGCAGTGACATTTAGACTTATTGATTCCATTCCGTCAGTTACTTTAAATGAGCACAAAGCACGCACAAAAGAGCTTCAAGAATTAGTTCAAAAATCCGAGGTTCTTGGAAATATAGGTCAGATCAATGACGCTCACGATTTACTCAGCAAGCATCACCAAACTAATCTGGAAGCAGCCTTAAATAAGCAGCAAGGAAATGCTTTCATGTCGAATCCAGAGGTTGCTGATATTGTAGCCAACGCAATTACTCACTTTGCAGGTGAGCGATATGATTTAGGATCCTGGTGCGTAATGCCCAATCACGTGCACATGATCATTAGGCCTAAAGAGGGACATGAATTGTCTGATATTTTACACAGTATCAAACGACATAGTGCGAAAAGCGCTAATACTCATCTGAATCGAGAAGGTGCATTTTGGCAGGAAGAATCATACGATCATGTTATTCGAGATCATGAAGATTTTACCGCTCAAACTCGTTACATTAATAGAAATGCTGAAGTTGCTGGTTTAAAGAACTGGCAATGGCAGGACTCAAAGAGCTTGAAAAGCTCTTCTACAACTGACCACATAGGCGGCTTCGTCGTCGGAATCCACGGGGCTGACGAGTGGGCTGCGGAGCTGCGGGAAAAACATGAAGTTGATTCCGCGATCATGGTGCAAGCTATTGCTGATCGTCTTGCCGAAGCCTGCGCAGAGCTTCTCCACCACCGCGCCCGCGTTGCCTGGGGGTATGAGCGTCCGAATGAGTTTAACCATAACGAGCTCATCAAAGAGATTTACCGAGGCATTCGCCCCGCGCCTGGTTATCCGTCGCAGCCAGATCATACAGAGAAGGAAACTCTCTTCCGTCTGCTCGATGCGACCGCGGCAACAGGAGTAGAGCTCACCGAGTCATGCGCCATGCACCCCGGCTCAGCCGTCTCAGGCTTGTTATTTTCCCACCCCGAGAGTAAATATTTCGCTCTCAGCGAGTTTGAAAAAGATCAGGTAGAAGACTACGCCAAACGCAAAGGCTGGGACATGGACACCGCCGAGAAGTGGCTAGGGCCGTGGTTGGCTTACTAAGCCGTAGAAGAGGTTTTTAACCTCTTTAAGTTGGTGAGGAAAACCATGATCTTACCCTACATCCCAAAGAGCTTAAAAAGCTCTTCTACACTCTAATCTTCCTTACTAGCTTTCTCCTTGAGAACTTTCTCTATGACATCGTAGATCGCTAGCTTTTCCTTATCTGCTACTAACCTCACATCTGAAGCTGTTGCGGTAAATACAAGCTGTATTGTTTTACCTTCATCATCAGTCCATTCACCTATAACTAACGAATCTCCCACGGTGGTTGTGCCATCGCTGTTTACTGAATATTTTTCTAATATACCTTTCCCTTCAATAGCATATTGAAAATCAACGTACTTATTCCCTTCACCAAGAATACAATCAATATCACAATCAAATTGTGGTGAGGTCACTTTAGCTCTACTACCACTCCGAAGTATCGCCTTTACTGAGGCTATTGGCTTTCTGACGCTGTTTTCTATAGATTGAAATGTCAGTTGATAATGGACTAAGATAGGTCCGGGTGTTGTCAGAGGAAATAAAAGAGCTTCAATTAGATCTATTTTATTTTGACTACCTCTCGCTACGAGAATTTGTTTATCAAAGAAATAATAAACAAAATCTTCTTCAGCTAAAGGAACTCCATACGTTTTTAAAATCTTTTTCAGATCGATTACTTTACCTGAAAATACTTCTGGAAAAGGATTGACCACCAAGAAATCAGGTTCTCCCTCATTATTACCGCCGAATGGATCATCGCTATGATTGATCGCTGAGTTCGTTAGATATTTGATAGTATCCTCAGGAAGCTCCATAACACGAAGCTCTGCATGTGACGGAGACAATAACAGCAAAGAAAGCAAAGCACTCAAACAACACGCTTTCAGTGAAAACCAGATATTCATAATATTTACTTTAACGGATAATAATGCCCTTAAACAAGCACAATGAATGCATACCGTAGAAGAGGTTTTCAACCTCTTTAAGTTGGTGAGGAAAACCATGATCTTACCCTACATCCCAAAGAGCTTAAAAAGCTCTTCTACAACCTACACGTACGGCAGTGCTTCCGCTCTAGCTTCAATCTTATCGCTGTTCGCTAGTAACTCTTGGATAGGATCCCATCTCGCTGAGAGAAGAGCTTCTCTTGCGGAGTCGGGCATGGTGACGGGGAAAGATGTCTCTCCGTAAGTGACGGTCATAGCTTCGAGATCAATAGCGACTTCGAGCTTGGGATCAGCTTCTATCGCGGCGGAGAGAGCTTCAATTTTCTCGATAGGTGCACAGACACATGGCATGCCGATACCTGTTGAATTACCAAAGAAAATTTCAGCAAAACTAACAGCGATGATGGCGCGGAAACCACAGCGGTAGATAGACTGTGGTGCGTGCTCACGCGATGAGCCACAGCCGAAGTTGGGTCCAGCGAGCATGACGGAAGCTCCTGCAAAGCGTGGATCATCGATGGGGTGACCTGTGGAGTTTCCATCAGCATCAAAGCGGATGTCGTAAAACATACCCTCAGCGAGGTCGTCGAAAGTGACGCACTTAAGAAAGCGTGCGGGGATGATGCGGTCGGTATCGATATCGGCTCCTGGGACGTAGACAGCGGTACCAGATACGTGGGTGATAGCAGAGATAGACATGGTGAAAATGGGGGGTTAGTTGAAATTAGCAGCGAAAACTTCACGGGCATCGGCGACTTCACCTTTGATGGCAGCGGCTGCGACCATTAGCGGGCTCATGAGTACGGTACGTCCTGTAGGGCTGCCTTGGCGACCTTTGAAGTTTCTGTTTGAGGATGAGGCACAGAGCTGATCACCCGATAGCTTATCGGGGTTCATTGCGAGACACATGGAGCAGCCCGCAGCCCGCCATTCAAAGCCAGCGTCGATGAATATTTGATCGATACCTTCTTTTTTACAAATGGCGGCAGTGATTTGTGAGCCAGGGACAGCGAGCGCTTTCACACCCTCTGCGACCTTGTATCCCTTGATATACTGGGCGACTTCGCGGAAATCTGAGATGCGACCATTGGTGCATGAACCGATAAAGGCAACGTCGACGTGGGTGCCTTTGATCGGTGCGCCAGCTGGAAGTTTCATGTATTCCAGTGCTTCTTCGATGTTAATTTTTTCTGCTTCGGATTGAGCTTTTGCAGGGTCAGGAATATTTTCTGAAATGGCGATACCGTGGTCGGGTGAAATCCCCCATGTCACAGTAGGTTCGATGTCTTCCGCCTTGATGTTGACGACGTCCTCGTAGACAGCGTCTGTATCAGAAGCGTAAGCAGACCAACGCGTCACAGCCTCGTCCCACTCGCTGTCTTTGGCAGAGTATGGGCGGTTTTTTAGATACTCGAAAGTAGTTTCATCAGGATTAACATAGCCACAACGTGCGCCTCCTTCGATCGCCATGTTACAGACCGTCATACGCTCCTCCATGGTGAAATTTTCAAAAATGCTGCCACCGTATTCGTAGGCGTAGCCGATGCCACCGTTGGCTCCAAGCAGACGAATGATGTGAAGGGCGACATCCTTGGAGTAGACTCCTGGGCGAAGCTCACCGTCGACGTTGATACGGCGGACGTTCAGTTTTTCCATCGCGACCGTTTGAGTCGCTAAAACGTCGCGCACCTGTGTGGTGCCGATTCCGAAGGCAATCGCACCGAAGGCACCATGAGTCGCTGTGTGCGAGTCGCCACAAACGATAGTTGTCCCTGGCTGAGTGATCCCTTGTTCAGGACCTACGATGTGGACGATGCCCTGCATGCCTGATGCGAGATCGAAGTAGGTGATTCCATGTTTTTCCACATTGCTGCGAAGCTCGGTGATCATTTTGTCGGCGAGCGGGTCAGAAAACGGACGCTGCTGATTATCTGTGGGCACGATGTGATCAACCGTAGCAAAAGTACGGTGCGGGTATTTCACCGTGAGATTAAGATCGCGAAGCATGCCGAATGCTTGCGGACTCGTGACTTCGTGAATTAAATGCGTACCGATAAACAGCTGAGTACGACCGTCTTCTAAAGTTCCTACCGTGTGCTCGTCCCAAACTTTTTGATATAAATTTTTACCCATGACCAATCGTTCTCGCCTCAGATTTCATATATGCGGCGTTGGTGGGTTGTAGCGTGATTTTTCAGAAAGGCAAATCTGGAATTATAAAGATACCCGCCAGCTTAATAAGTTTAAGAGGGACAAAAAAAGTGGGACCTAGCCGAAGCTAGATCCCACCACCTTCTCTTTGGGGGAAGAGAAGGAACAACAACGCACGTTCCTTAACGGAACACACTAATAGATTGGTTAGGGAACGAAGAAGTCACATGATTTAGCTTTTTTTTTAAATCCGCCTGTTTTATTTCAGCTTGGATGGCTATGGGGAGCTTATTGAGGACTGTTTTGAGCTGTTTTCTGAAAACTAAGAATCAAGGGCCAGTCCTCTCAACTGCTCATTTGACTGCCCATTTGACGACCTACTCAACGTGCTTAACCCCATCGGACTGAGCAGAAGGGGGGGTGGAGGAATTACTTCCCTTTATTGATGAGTGCAGTGAGTTGACCCGCTTTGTCCAAGATCGCTGTCGTGTCACATCCGTGGGTGTAATAATTCTTGAGTAGCATCGCCACCATGTTAGGAGTCAGCTTATAGGGCTTCGTGAGGAGAACGTCGCGAAGGCTTTGTTTCTCGTTGTCACGTAAGATTACAATGGCCTGCTCGTGGGATTCGCTAGGGATCAGTTTTTCGATCTCCTCTTGAAGTCTTTTAGGAGTAGATTTTGGAAATCCGAAAGTTGAAGTAGGCGAGTTTTGTGGTTCTTCAGGCATAGTGGTTTTGGTGAAAAGTGTTGCGGCTAAGGTTAGATCCTAGGTTAGGAAATGCAGTAGCCCTATGGCATAGGCTTCAGCCGTATGAAGAGTCAATAACAACAAAAACTACAGACTTGTGAAAGGGTATACTAAACGGGTGAACGCAAGAGGTAAGGTCCAATACGCTCTAGCAACTTCTAAGGTTCTAGTACCTCGACGCGAAGCCTCACAAATCGTCGAGTCTTCGCAGCATCTTGAATGAGCACCATCAGCATGCCATCAGCACTGTTTGGCAAAGTATCGACCTCAGAGTCATAGAGTGTTTCTGGCCAAATCACGAGATCATCAGAGGCTTCTACGATATACCTGATACTGGATAATGAAGAATTACGTGGGAATTCAAATTGAAGATTCTCTCCCTCCTTGTTGATGACAGGCTTAATTATTTCCGCGTCAACGGTGGTAGGGTCTCCTCCTAGCGCAAATTCAAGAAGCTCAGCGAGGCCGTCTCCATCAATATCAGAATTAGCATCAACCAGGTGGTCATCATGATAATCTTTTTTCCATGTTTGAAATTCTGTCAACAGGAGGCTCTCGTCAGAGCCCAAACCTGATGGCGAGGAGGAACTGGTTTGAATGAGGATTTTATCAATGATGCAGCCTGGCTCTCTCATCCACAAATAAAGGGTGTTCATTCCTTCGGCTAGATCGACGGTACTTCCAGATTGCTTCCATGTGTTTGCCGTAATATTGATTTGAGCTGCATTAGAGGCATCAGCTACGGTTCCTGCGAAAATGGAATCGCTGGAGCTATCAGAGCCGCTTCCTAATACGTAAACGTAGTAGCTGCCAGCTGTCGCGATATTGAGAGAATAGGTGACATAGGTTCCTGCCCCTGCTGTTGTAGAACTACCAGAGTTCGTAAGCGCTTGGATAGCATTGTCAGTGTTAGCCCCACTAGCACCTGATAACGTGACTATTTGCCAACTTTTACCACCTACTTCCGTCATTGTTTGAAAGTTTTCTGCTTCTATGCTGACGTAGTTCGACTCTTGGTAAAATGACGTTCCCGTAATTGGTGACGCCACAGCTTCCTCGTCAATAACGAGGTCAAAGGTAGCGGAATCAGCCTGACTAAGTGAGTCAGATACAACGAGAGTAAAACTGAATGATCCTGCTGCTGTTGGGATGCCCTGCAGCACACCTTGAGAGGAGATCGTCAGCCCTGTTGGCAGGTTGCCACTTTCTAGTGACCATGAGTAGCTAGGCTCGCCTCCTGTCGCGGTAAAGGTGTGAGTCAAGGCTTGATTCACTGCTCCATTAGGAATGAGAGAGCCGGCGACGACCAGAGGTTCAGGTGGAGGCTCTTCACCTATGACGAGAGACAACAGCTGTAAATCGCTTTCCCCCGCACTATCTCTCACTTCAATAATGAAGGATGAATTTCCCAGAGCAGAAGGAGTTCCCGCTAAAGTGCCTTCGCTAGAAACCGTGATCCCTGCTGGCAGGTTGCCACTGTTGATCGTCCAAGTATAGGGAGCCACGCCACCTGCTGCCGTTAGTGACTCAAAATATGCGGTATTGATTATCCCTGGGGTAAGCGAAGTTGTGATGACGTTCAGCACACCTCCTTGTGTGGATGGTTCACCTACTACGCTTGTATGATAGAAGATACTATCACTTTGCCCTCCAGCAGAGGCGGTGATGGTGAATTGGTAAGTTCCTGCCGTCGTAGGTGAGCCCGCGAGCACGCCTCCTAAGCTGAGCGTCATTCCATCAGGAAGTATCCCAGATGAGAGAACCCATGTTTTACTCCCAGTGCCTCCTGCCGCGACAAGAGTCTGCGAAAAACCTACCCCAATCTCAAAATCACGAAAATATCGTTGTTGTATGACTAATGGAAAGGTGCTGCCACTGGGAGGAGTAAAGCTGCTCGCTGGCCCACCATAGAATGATGGGCCTACCTCATCCCGTTCAAGAGGCGCTGCGAAACTAGTTGAGGTGCTATTTACCTCAGAACACCCTGCGTCATAAGGCGCTAAGCGCAGTCGACCACTGATATCTGAGCTGAGACGACTCTCTGCAATATCCACATGGTCTACTGCAATACTGCTAGAACTTGGCAGATGAAAGCCCAATGACTCATCACTAGTAAGTTGGGGGTCGGTGCCATAAGTAACTCCAGCGAGACCACTGTTACCGTAGCTACCAGCTGCGTGGTAAACGATGTTGTTCTTAAATTCTATTTCAGAGGTGCTGTACTGGATATCGAATATATTTCCGTCTCCAGAGGCGCTCTGCACGATGTTATTGGAAAACTCCACACCACTAGGTATGACCCCGTCCGACTTATTCTCACCGATGTTGATGGGCTGATGACAGTTGACAAAGGTATTGTTATAAATTGTTGCCCCATCAGCTGCCTCATAGCCGTTACTGATGTCATCGCTTGGCCAGTCATTATCGCCAGTCATCACAACCAATGCAGAGCGGAGGCCTGACCCGCCAATACTCTCGAAGTAGTTATTTTTAACCACATGATTTCTCCCGATAATGCGCACTCCTGACTCGCGCGACCCACCGGTTCCAAAGAAGAAGTTCCCATCGATGGTACAGTCATCACCATGACGCATCGTCATCTGACCATCGCAGTCGCGATAGGTGTTATTCCGATAAAGGTTTCCCCTAGATTTATTAGAAATCACCTCCATTTCAGAACCAGTATCAGATTTGATAGCTTGATAGAACAGGTTCGACTGCACGATGCATGACATGTTGTAATGCTGCTTCGTGCTATCCGCGACGCGGACGGACTCGTAACCATTCACACCTATTTCATCACGTGTACCGAAGTAGTTCTTCTCCATGAGGTGGTTCCGCGCAGTCTCTGGATCGCCCTCAGAGCTTGGGTTTGGCTTGATAAAGACGGTGGCGTTATACGTCGATTTACCCTCGAAGCTATTATGATCAATTCGGTGGTTGTACCCTTCGATAAACAGCCAGTTCGTATCGTCGATTCCTTCATTGAAATCTTTAAATTGACAGTTCGAAACACGGCAATACGTCGAATTCGCTTCAAGCCTAATAATCCCCTCCTTCTCTCCATTACCACCATTACCATCAAAGCTGAGTCCCGCGATCGTTATGTGACTTCCTTTGACATGAATGCGGGTAGCCCCCTCAAACTTCGCGCCTCCTAACTCAAGCGCATAAATATAGACAGGAGAGGTAGCCGTCCCAGCAACATCGATATCGACATCCACATCACTATACACGCCCGATGTAAGCTCAACAATATCCCCAGCAGAGAGATCTCCTAGCACCGACTCTAACTCGGCAGTACTACTCACTTGATAGACATCCGCATGAGTATTTGACGGAATAAGGAAGCCAAGAAACCATGCTATCGAGAGACATGTGTGAAGGGTTATGAATTTCATGAGAGGGGGTTTGAAATACGGTTATCGAATGCGCGCTTATCATGTCTGAAAACAGTCCGTTCGATATGGATTTCAATATACTATTTCTTCACTATTGCCTATCAGATTCTCTGAGATAAACCTCAACAGCCAAGGCTTATTCATGACCATAAAAACTACTCGCCAGTGATAAGAGAGAACAGGCTACTCCTCGTTCATTTTCAACCACGGATAGCACGGATTTTCACGAATCGTTGCTTGGCTATTGAGTTCGTTTTCAACCACGGAAATGACGGAAGGCGCGGAAAGTAGAGCTGAAAGAAATTCACTATTCTACATTCACCATTCTCAATTCCACCACCAGTCTGTGATTGGTGCGCTTTGACGTTAGATTTGTAGAGGAATATATACCATGGAAATAAAATGCCAGTTATACATGTGGAGGAGTGCCTTCACAGTTAGACACCACGGCATCAATTTGCACCAAAGCATTCATAGGGATCGCTGAAACGCCGACGGTTGTCATCGCAGGAAGATCGCTGTTGAAAAATGTCGTGTAAACTTCGTTCACTGCATCAATATCTGCGACGTTCTTAAGCTGGATATTTATCTTAACGACATCATCAATCACGTGGTCGACGCTTTCTACAATGGCCTTAATATTATTGAGGCATTGCTCGGCCTGCTCTTTGACACCACCTGCTACCATTTCACTTGTTGTTGGGTCTAGAGGCAATTGACCTGAAATGTGATTGTAATGAGAAAAAGCAACCGTGTGTGAGTAGTCAGCCTTAGGAGCATTTTCCGTATTACTTGCCTCTATGACGAGTAAGCTGGTGTCTTCAGGAAGTTGTGGGGGGGTGCCATCTCCATGCGACACAGCAGTATCTATTTGCACCAGAGCATCCATAGGTAGAGCTGAAGCGTTGACGATTGTCCGCGCAGGAACATAGCTTGGGAAAAATTCTGCACAGACTTCGTTGACCGCGTCGATATCTGAGATGTTTTTGAGGAATATCGTGGTTTTAACCACATCGTCCATCACGTGATCGATACTTTCTAGAATTGCCTTAATGTTGCTTAAGCACTGTTCAGTTTGTTCTTTGACACCACCCGCTATCAACTCACCCGTTGTTGGATCGATAGGTAATTGAGCTGAAAGATTATTGTAGTGAGAAAAAGCGACGGTCTGTGAGTAGAGACCTTTGGGTGCCTTTTTCGTGTTTCTGGAAACCTTGATGAGATCGCAGGGATCTTGTGGAGCGGTGCCTTCACCGTTTGAAATAAGCGCATCAATTTGCACCAAAGCATCATCTAAAGGTAAGGCCGCAACTGCGACGATCGTCCGTGTAGGAAGCTCGCCGTTGAAAAATGCTGTATAAACGGCGTCTACCGCGTCGATATCAGAGATGTTCTTGAGGAAGATCGTGATTTTAACAACATCGTCCATCACATGGTCGATACTTTCTACAACGGCTTTGATATTTGCTAAGCACTGTCCAGCCTGCTCTTTGATTCCACCAGCTACCATCTCACCCGTTTTGGGATCGATAGGTAATTGAGCGGAAAGATTATTGTAGTGAGAAAAAGCGACCGTTTGTGATGATACAGAACTTACTGGTGCATTCGCCGTGTTTCTTGAGTTTTTGATAATGTTGTCGCTCATATTGATATGTCTCGTGTCATAGCATGAAGCGCGCCAGAGTGAGATTGATAGGAACCTAGACCACTTTCTGACCGGAGCCAGTTACACCAAAGCACTTCTCTATCTTGAGACAGGGACACGGAAGTCGAGCGGGGAGTAAACAGCTGCGACTGCTAGATATTTTTGACCACCCTCCTTTGCCGAGGCTTCGGTGGATAAACTGAATCGCACGGATTTTCACGAATCGTTGCTTGGCTATTGAGTTCGTTTTCAACCATGGAAATGACGGAAGGCATGGAAAGTAGAGCTGAAAGAAATTCACTATTCTACATTCACACCATTCCACGAATCTATCCTCTCTATCCCAGCGGGGTAACATCTACTAGCTTGGGGTTACGCAACCCCAAGAAACCGATCCCTCAGAATCTGCATGCTAGAGGCATGCCATCAGCTCTTGGGAAGTTATGGGGTAAATCGGGAGACCGCTTTGGCTATGACGCTTGGCTAGGCCCCCCCACATATCACTTAGATGCCACTCCCTCAGGGGTGGGGGAATTGAGCTGGCGCGGGTCTCGGGGTGTTTAACCCCGAGCTATCTGATGTTAGCCTTTCAGGGTAGGTGGTGTTGAAATGTTAAAGATCTATTCGTGATCTCTTTTTTGCGATTACGGAACCAAGAATCAAGGAGCGGCTCGCTTCACGACCTTTTTCTGGTTCATACTTGCATAAGAAGGGGGCGATAAAGGAGTCGATGAGGCTTATGAGATGAGGCGGGCTACGTAGATCCGGTGTTGGGCCTCTTCTGATTCTTCATGGGATTTTGCCGGGTGCTCGGTCAAATTGAAGCCGGCTTTTTTTAGTGCCATTTCAAGTTTAGGCGATGGGATGGCCATCCAGTAGGCTAGGCAGCCGCCGGGGTTGAGTGATTCCCGGAGTAATTTCATAAAACTTGGGGTGTAAAGATTGACATTGTCCTCAGTGATCACCGCGTCGGGCGTATCGTCGATATCGATCAAGATGGCATCATAAGTGTCGCCTTCTCCTAGGCAGTCGAAGAGATCGGCGAGAATGACGTTTGTTCTCGGGTCTTCTAGCAAGGGGCCATTATGCTCAACGAGATAAGTGCGGTTCCATTCGATGACTTGATTCATCAATTCCGCCACATCGACGGTGGCCGGAGAGCCAACCAATTCCAGAACTCGCTTCAGGGTGAATCCCATGCCCAGTCCTCCAATTAATACTCGCGGGTGCTCTGGCCGGTTCGTCGCCCCTTCCAGCAGATCGACACAGCCTAAATCAGCAAGCATCTGTTCGGAATATGTCAGGTTGGTGCTCATCAGCTCTAGCCCATTGTATTCGAGGATGAAATCTGAGCCCTCCTTATACAGGGCGAGCAGGTTGCCATCGGGCAGGCTGGCTTTGTCCAGCAGTGTGTAGGGCGTCATGGCCTCAAGTATCGATGAATTTGCTCCTTCGACAAGAGCATTGGTCGAGCCATTAAAATTTATCTTCATAAGGAAAGGTGAGGGCTCGTATTTCCTCGCTGATTTCCTTAATACCATTGAGCACAGCAAAAGTGGTAAATAGCCGAGGTGAAGATAACTTTAGTACTCCAGATCGCTGTCCAGAAATATCCTTTATCCAGCCTTGCAGATCGGCAAATCTCTCTGACATTTCTACCGCCATGTTTTTCCCTCCTAGTCGCTCAGCCGCTCTCGATCGCTTAGAGAAATTTCTGCCTCATGCTGCTAAATACGCGGGAACCAGGAATTTTGACCTCGGTTCTGAAAACCACAGCGGCGTCTCGCAGCTCTCGCCTTACATTCGCACCCGCCTCATCACTGAGGAGGAAGTCACACGTGCTGTGCTGGAAAAACACAGCGCCAAAGCAGCTGAAAAATACCTTCAAGAAATCGCCTGGCGCACCTACTGGAAAGGGTGGATGGAGTCTCGTCCCAGCGTCTGGGATCATTATACATCCAGCCTCGCTGAGCTCTCCCGCCTGACTCATCTGCCAGATTACACCCGAGCTGTATCAGCTCAGACTGGTATAGAGTGCTTTGACGCATGGGCCACTGAGCTGCGCGATACAGGCTACCTCCATAACCATGCCCGAATGTGGTTCGCCTCGATCTGGATCTTTACCCTCAGGCTACCATGGCAGCTAGGTGCTGATTTTTTCCTCCATCACCTCCTCGATGCAGATGCAGCCGCTAACACGCTCTCATGGCGATGGGTCGCTGGCATTCACACCAAAGGGAAACACTATCTAGCTCGTGCATCAAACATCCAGAAATTCACCCACGGTCGCTTTGATCCCGAGGGATCGCTCGATGAGCAGGCCATGCCCATCACCGATGAGACAGAATTTGAAAAAGCACCACTTCGCCTACCTCAGAGAATCTCCCCACAAGGGAGAGTAGGTCACCTCATGTTCTCCGATGACCTAGCACCTATTCCTGCAGAAAGTATGAAAGTAGCCGCCACCGCAGCCTTTATCCCACCACCATTATTGACATCACCTCTCGTCACCGAGTTCATTACAGGTGCAGTCTCCGATGCCCTAGAGCGCTCAGAGGGCACGCTCCTCAGTGGATCATTAACCAGTGCTGTTCAAGATTGGATCTTAGCAGAAAAATTAGACCACATCGTCATTTCCTACCCCACAGTGGGACCCACGAGAGAATTTTTAAAAACCCAGAGACTTTCTATCGAGCCCAATTACTTCCTCCGTGATTGGGATAGGCAGCTATGGCCACACGCGCATGCAGGATTTTTCAAGCTCAAGAAAGCTCTGCCAAAAATCTTTGCCTCACTCACTTACCCACGGGCAGACGACCTTTTTCCTGACTTGTAGTCAAAAAACCTGCCTGACACTTTGAATCTATAATAAAGCGAGAGAAGAAGGCGTCGCCATCCCAGCATTGTAGAATGCGAATTTTCAAAGGTATCGGCGTGTTTTTTGTTTGCGAATTCAGTTGCCCGAAGACCGTTTTCACGGAAAACTTTAGCACACACCATCATGATGTTTTCTGATTTAGCCGATGCCCTCGAAGCCCGAATTGCTGTGATATCCGATCATGAATTCCGTGACAGGGATCCCGAAGCTCACCTCGAAGCCCTTATAAATGCGAGCCAAGCGATCACTTCCTGGCACGAAGCGCACCGGAGTGAAATTGATGGGAACCTCGACCACTTTCTCACCGGCGCCAGTTACCAGAAGGCACTCCTCTATCTTAAGACAGGGACACGGCGGCCGTGCGGGGAGTAAGACTCTGCAACTCACTAGGAGTTTTTGACGGAAAGGGCGTTTCACCTCTGTTTTTTAATCAATGCCATACGCCTCGTTTTTTTGACCACGAATCGCACGAATTTTCACGAATCTTTGCTTGGCTACTGAGTTCATTTTGAACCACGGAAAGTATGGAAAGCACGGAAATGTCGAAAAGCTGAACCAAGAAAGCTGAACCATTCAGAACTCTTCGTATTTATCATTCTAAACTCACTCCACTCCACGCATTCACCCTCTTTATCCCAGAGGGATAACATCACCTAGCACGGGGTTGATACCCCGTGAATAGAAACCTCCCATAAAATAAAGCATGCCGGAGGTATGCCATCGAAAGAGCCTAAATGTTGGTTTTGCCAATTTCAAGAATCGAGAACTACCTCCTTTCTGCTTACGCGAAATGATGCACATGCCTGCCCCCTTTTAGTTACTCCTCGAAAATACTAATCGCTTGTAGACTTTCGGAATCATACTCGACTTCGCCGCCTTTGAGTTCCTGGTTGAGGATTCCTTCGAATAGAGGTTTTTTCCAATAATCTGGAGTTTTCACGGTGGAGACTCCCGGTGAGAGGCTAAAGCCCGGCTTATCTTTTGGGCGTGGATCATGATCCTCCGGCCAGACACCAAAGAATGCTTGGCCTACCTTCCATCTGAAATAGCCACGTCCACCAGGTTCAACCACGGTCATTGCCTCACCCACAAACTGCCACTCAATGCTTAGACCAACGCTTGCTGTTTTGCTCATGCTCATGATTCTCATGTCGCGTGTTGCCTTGTCCACTGCGGCATGAATGTAGTCGTCCCTGAGTTTCTCTCCAGCTTTCGAAGCGGGAAATAAATCACCCGCTGGAATGAGTTCAGGCCTGCTTAGCATCTTTTTCCCCATGGTTTTGGCTAAAATAGCAAACCTCTCTTTCGCAACCTTGGACATACGTTTCTTTTGAAATGCACCAATGACTGCCTGCCTACCGGTATCACTAAACTGCGCCTTGGCGGGGCTTGGCTTAGCTTTTTTAGATTGCTGAACCTGTTTATGCAGGATGAGTGCCTCTTTCATGGCCTCTAAAGTCGCTGCAGGTGACTGCAAGGCAGGTAAAATATCCATGACCACACCATCGATATCACAGAAGTAGATGGCGATTTCTCCACTGATCGATCCTTTAAAGCTTCTACCCTCGCCTAAATTAAACGTCACCGTCTTCACATCTGCCACACTTTCCCATACGGGCACGAAATCTTCCTTCAGCATTTTGGTAACCCGACTATCGGAGAACGTCACGGTTCTCGCTAATTTGCCATTGGCTCAGCAAAACTCCTCATCCAGCTTACCAAACAAATGCAGCATCAGGATCGGTTTCCCCGTCGCTTTTGATTCTTCGATGGCCTCGGCGAGTGAACGTTTCCAGATGACATCCGTCTGTGATCCCCACTGCCCTGTGATTCTTCCCAATGCCGTGCGAGCTCTGGCTTTTAATCGAGGATCTTCAGCTCCAGCCCATTTTCTCAGTTTCGGTAGCATGACTTTTCCTTGGCTCACACATGAATCGATGCCCCCGCTAGCGATGCTCTTATCAGCACTCATGAGAGCTTGTTGCACCTTGTCCTCAGCGCAGAAGCTGGGACTCCATGTTCCTGCTAATACCAACATCATACAGATTTTATTTTTCATACTTACAAGACTAACATGAATTAAACATATGTATGTAAAGGGTTTGTAAAAAAACTGAAAGTTAGAAAAAGGAAGATAAATGGCTCATCAAACAGTGGCGACATAAAAGGTCTGTCCCTTAGTTCAATCGTCCCTTAGTGCAATCCCTTAGTGCAATCCCTTAGTGCAATCCCTTAGTGCATTCAGGGAGACTGCTTTTATTCGGTATATGATTTAGATAGGTTTCTCGTAATGATATACACCTTTCCATCTTCAAATAAAGCGAGGTATGGAGTATAGAACCCATACATTCCTATCCTGTTCTTAGCTCGCACATCATAAGTCATTAAATATTGCATGCCTCTACTTCTTTCGCGAAGCTTTGGCCCAGTCACATTTTTATATTCAGCACTTTTACTATTAACAAGATGATCATCCATCGCGACCTTGATTTGAGCTAAGCCTTCTTTGGGTAATGGCTGTGGTTGCGCTAATGGATCTACGCATGAAGCTAGTAATATTAAAGGAAGGATGAGTAATGTTTTTAAGTGCATTTTAATAAAGGGATGAAGGTTGAGCCTGTTAATGAATGGGAATACTATGACTAAAAGGGGTCAGGAAGGTGAATTACTCATTAGTGTGGTTACTGGCTTGATATTTTTTGAGTATTTTGCGCTCCTTGGTCAAGGCTCGGGAGTCGCACTCAGTTTGGAATAACTGCTCGGTATCTGAGTCTTTGAAGGAGTGAATCATGGGGAAGGTTGTTGTAAATCAATGCCTGACACCTTTACGCAAGGATGATACGGAAACGCTTAGAGAGAGATTGCTGGAGGGGATTATTTCGCAAAATTATAGCTGGTTGAGTTTATCATTCAGTAAACTTGGGTACCATTTACACAAGAGCAAATCGAAATAAGATCGTCATCAAATGGTGTCAGGCATGAATGCCCATGATAATAGCAATGCATGTTAAAGATTGCGATATCTTAGCTGAAATGAAAATGACAGCTATGTTAATCTAGGGAATGTAATTGCTAACTAAGGTTAGCTCAGAGCATTTTCTCGAAAGAGCTAGTGGACGTTGACGGCACTCGATTAGCTAAGACAAAAAAACCCACCATTGATTAACAATGGCAGGGACATAAAAATAAACATAATGGGTGATATGGGCTATTTCTTCATCATCTCCTCCTTTTTCATCATTTCATTTTCTTTCATGATGAGCGCTTTCCACTCTCCATCTGCTTTAGCGATGTGTGATGCTGTGTCTTTAGTGAATAGTTTGCCGACTTTTGCGTTTTTGTTGAGGTAGAGCTTTCCTTCTACTACTGTGAATACTGTAGGGTCGGAAGGGATCTTCTTACCAAAAGACATGCCGTAGGCGCAGTATCCATCATATTGTGGAAGGAACTTCTTTGGTGCTGCGTTAAATGCTTTTAGTGCGTCTTCACTGACGAATAGGTAAGTTTTACCATTATATTCAGCTTTAAATTCTTCCGTTCCTTTGGCTGCTACGTTGCTAGCGATGTAACAAACAGGGCAATAGCCATCGAGTGCTGGAGCTTCCGCTGCAATGGATGTAAAAGTGGAGAGTAGAGCTGTAGCCGCAACGACGAATAATGATTTAAGGAATTTCATAATAGTTAGTAATGGTTAATAAGAAGCAGTGGCTTCTTGTTCATTAGAGTGAAGAGTTAGAATTATATTCCTGTAACTCGTAAAAATTAATTGTTTCTATGAATATTAAACAGCCTTGAGGGGCGGGGAGTAACTGTAAATCCGTAGGAATTCAGCAAACTAAAGATTTGAAATGGACGGCAAGTTTGCATGTTAATTCGGGTCAGGCATACATTGGCATCATATCACCTATCTAAAATCGAATTGATTACGCAAAATGATGCAAATCAATTCCTGAACTCTTTTGTGACCCCTTTTTGGTCTTTTGGGTGCCCCCTTTTGTAAGTATTGAAATACCTACCCTTTTTTAAAACTTATACCAATGAAGTTAAGTTACTGGTAGAAACCGCACAGAGATTTTAGTCTGTATCAAGGCGGACGATTATTGTGATGCCAAAGCATCTCAATAAATTGACAACGATCATATCGGCAAAAAGATCAAGTGGGTTTTACCGGTTAATTAAGTGAGTTGGTATTAGACAGCATGTTTCTTCAGGTCCTCTAAATCAACAAACTCCAGAGCCATCACCGAGGTAGCTGCTAGGTTGACCTTAGGGGCGCAGCCCTGATCGAAGGCTTCCTTCCAGCGAAGGAGGCAGAGGCACCATGAGTCGCCAGGCTTAAGACCTGGGAAGGAATACTCAGGCCTGGGTGTGATGAGGTCGTTACCCTGGCTACGACTGAAGTTGAGAAACTCCTCGGTAAGGACGGTGCAGACACAGTGAAGTCCGTGGTCGCCACCTCCTGTGCGACATGAGCCATCGCGGAAGAACCCAGTGATGGGATCGAGGGAGCAAACAGCAAGGGCTTCACCGAGGACGTTAAGATTAGGCATGGTCTGATGATAGTGCATGGATGAAAACCTGACAAGCGAGAGCTTGCAGTGTTGCCTTGTTCACGAAGAGTCTTACTGTGTGGCAAGGACTGTGTGGCACTGTGTGGCGAGAAGTATGATGAAATACGTCTGTCACTTTGCAGTATGCCAGAATCATCTATTATCCTTAGAAACTTTATCCTCAGAAGCTATGAGTAACTCTAACCAGACCCCGCTGCCCGTGCTCATTGTAGGAGCTGGATTAAGTGGTCTTACTTGCGCCGTGCGTCTCCATGAGGCCGGTATTCCTGTGCGCCTCATCGAGGCCAGTGATGGAGTCGGCGGGCGTGTCCGCACCGATCGTATGCAGGGCTTTCTACTAGACCGTGGTTTCCAAGTCTACCTCAGTGCCTATCCTCAAGCTGGTAAACTACTCGATACAGAAGCTCTCCAGCTCAAGTCCTTTGAACCTGGGGCACTTGTTTTTGATGGGCTGAATCTGAATCGTGTGATGGATGTCTTCAGAAGGCCGAAATATCTTGTCAGCAGCGCTCTTTCATCGATAGGCGGGCTAGCAGATAAGGTGAGGGTGGCACTGCTAAGGTTCCAGACCTTGGGCAGTTCAGAAAAAGAAATCAACAGCCGCGAAGACCAATCTACAGAGAGTTTCCTGAGAGGATTCGGTTTCAGTGAAAAAATGATCGATGGTTTTTTCAGATGTTTCTACGGAGGCATTTTTCTTGAAACCTCACTGCGCACTTCCAGCCGTATGTTCCAGTTTACCTTCAAGATGTTCACTGCTGGTAGCGCTACCCTGCCTGCCTATGGAATGGGTAGCATCCCACTGCAGCTTTCAAGTAGACTGCCGCCAGAGACCATCCGATTTAACTCTCCTGTCACAGCCGTGACGAGTTCCTCCGTGAACCTTGCCAATGGGAGCATTCTCCAAGGAAGCCATGTAGTCATCGCCACTCATGCGCCACAGACGAGCCTTTTAATTCCAAGTTTTAACTCACGTGCGCCTCAATGGCGATCCGTGACGAATGTGTATTTCGCTGCACCTAAGTCGCCACTCAATGAGGCGATTATCGCTCTGAATGGCAGTGGTAAGGGGCTGATTAATAACGTCTGTGTGCCTTCTGACGTCAGCCCTCACTATGCCCCAGCGGGCCAGTCCCTCATCTCTGTTTCCCTGCTAGGTATACACAAGGACGAGAGTATTCCCGCTCAAGTGAAAACTGAACTCATCGAATGGTTTGGCAGTGATACGGATCGCTGGACGCACCTCAGAACAGACATCATTAAACATGCCCTCCCAGAGCAACTTCCCGAGAGTGATTTACAAAACCATCAAGATGCCAACAAGGGATTTCTTGAAATAGACGGCATGATGATTTGTGGCGATCACACCACCAGCGCATCCATCGAAGGGGCGATCATTTCTGGAAATCAAACAGCGGCCGCACTACTCAAGTCGATGGGGTTAAAAAACACCTAGCCAGAGAATGCGATAAGGCATTGATCTGTGAGAATACTTATCACAACGAGGTCAAACCACATCAAATGATACAAATCAATTCCTGCCCCCCTTAACCCAATGTTTTAATGTGAAACCCAGTAAGGAAAGGCGTCGCTCTTTTCATGAAAAAGGCTAAAAAACCCAGTGTTTTTTAACAGGCTCAAATCACTTGATTTGCGGCTTAACTTAGTGCCATTCATGCCTGACTCCTTTACTTTTTCTTTATGAGCTTTAGAGCCAGCTTTTGTGGTATTTAATAGGTAGATCAATTACTCCGTTGGAGACTGCTCACCGTGTTTCTGTTGCCGGTGATCACGGTCTCGATTTCTCTGATCCCTGTCATCGTTCGCATTACCTGGTTTACCTTTCTTTGCCAAGTTTGCATCTCGCTCGTCTAACTCTCTTTGCAATTTATCCTGTGCGTTTTTACCAGGCTGCACTGGACCAGGGACCTTTCCAATGAAGCCGCCACTAACGTTTAAATCTGGAGACTCATCATTTTTATGTGTTTTATCAGACATATGGGTAAGATGTAAAATTCAGATTTTAATGTCAATTTCGAATACGACAAAACATCCACTAGTCAGGGCGCTTGTTTCAATGCCGCCTCAAGTTCTGTAAACGCAATTTCAGCATACAAATCAATTCCTGACGAAGCCACGTGGCGTTTTTGAGCAGATGGTTCATAAATCAAATTACAGAAAAATGGCTTAAAGACGTGCCATTCATTCCTGCCCCCTTTTACATTCAGGATCTCCCCCTTTTTGCCTTTTTGATTTTTTTGCGTTAAACTTCGATTGATTGTTTATAAGAGGTTGATTTCCAGTATTTCAGCGAGATTAGTTTTCAGCGTTTTACGCCGCTCACTCCAGAATGTCTCAAAGTCGCCAAACTCAAGGCTGGTATTCAAGCCGATATGATTTGCTGTTAAGTAAGCATCTTTAGTCTCTTGAGTGACATACTTATCAGCTACCCATTCAGTAAATTTCTTTCCGCTTTTAGATTGGTTCGCGCTTTTTTCAAGGAGCTGTAAATTGGGCAGTGTATCTCTCTTAGCTATCCACGTTTGTTGAGCGTCCCCATCTAGCCCTAATGTGTTCAGATTAGATTTATAGAAGGCTTTTTTAGGATGTATGTGATCTTGATGAAAGTGCATTTGGCTGAATCTGCACCCAGAATAGAGAAGCGATAATACTAAGAACGTTCCCCCTCCTGAGGTCTCATGATCTAAGAAGTTATCTAGATCATCTTCATTAAGCGATATGGAACGACCACTCGGTAATTTGCAGTGTTTTGCAAAGTCGGTCACTGTGAATTCATTTGATTCGGGAAGGCTCTTTTTCAAGTAAGACCGTATGTCAATGAGGGTTTGATCACTATGTGAGCCAAACAGCCCAGTCATAAGTGCTCTTATAAGATATAGTCTGAGACTTTCTTTAGAACGGTTTATATCGAAACCCAAGTGATGTGCGTATACGATAAGTATTACGGCATTTGCAGAAGTTAGTTTAGATGCGTCAAATCCCCAATCTACGAGTAGAACCACTGTGTCGGTTATGCTTTCTGTGATTTTTTGCCAATTTGATTTGATTGTTTCAACATTAGCTGCGCCAAAGGCAGATACGTTCAGCTTACTGCCGAAATCACATAATATGAGGCAGCTCCTCATGATCCAGTCAGTCCCAAAGTTGAACCCATCTCCTAGAGAATTAATATCTGCTAGGAAGTTCTCGATTTTCTCTCTGCCATCATCCCAGTGGGCTACGATAGTAGAAAAAAGAAGGTCTGTTTTAGAGAGCACCTTACCGCCACTATTGACTCGCACAAAAATATCTAAAATCTCATCGAGACTTTGATTTTTAACGGGGAAGTAGTTGATGAGCTCTTCTGTGGTTAGACGATTATAGAGTCGGTTTAGTAATCGCTTAGCCTTTCTATTTTGATCATGTGTAATCTCGAAGTTTTGAGGGATGTTCTTCAGGAAGTTTTCCCATAGATCCTCTACATGATCTGATTCACCAGCTGTTAATACCTCTTTAACTGGAAACCAGCACTCAGGCTCGTTGAACCTCTGCGGGCTGACGTCACCCTCTGTTTTAAAAGCGAACTGGTATTCTACCTGGTCATATTCTGCGGCTTCAAAAAAAACGTTCACGTAGAAGAGTCTCTTAGGATAGGATTCCCTGCGGTTCCTGCGCCTTCCTTTGGTGTGGTAGGCGTAAGACCCCTGAAGCGCTACATACATTGAGTTAAGTCTCTGCTGACCATCTAGCACTCCAGTAATGTTGCCTTCTAAAATTGGTTGAGGGGCAATTTCGTTTTTCCAGTTATCGTATCCGCTGAAGTTTTGTAAGAATTTATAGAAAACATAGTTGTTTTCTGTTCCGTCATCGACTTCCCAGAAGAGGAATGTCCCTATGGGGTAGCCTCTCATGATGGAGTCAAAAAGTTTTTCAATTTGGTCCGCATTCCAAACGAACTTACGCTGGAGGGCTGGCAGGAAAATTTTGTCCTGACCAATATTGATCATGACATCTTTGATAGTTTTAGCTGAATAAGCGGGCATAGTTTTTTAGTGTTAAATTGTTTATTCCACAGCGTCACCGAGGGCTTGTCAGATTTCAAAATAAAAGATCTGTCCTTTTTTTCATTTCTATTCTTACCCCCTTATGCCGTAAGAACGAGAGCCTTTTTCAGGATCGACTAAATAGTTAAATCAACTCCTAATTTAGTATGAAGATGATTTTTTAATATCTTCATTGTCTTAGTCATTAAATTCGATTCCTTTTTTAATGTATGACAAGCATAGGCCGATGGGGCAGTCGTTCTATTTCGTATATTTTTAATTTGAACAAGTTCAGTTTTGGAAGCTGAAAGAGAGGCCGTGATCATGGCCTTTTCAATTAGTCTAAGACGAAAATAGGAACCATCTGATTGCTTTGTTAATGAGTCGAAAGCCTCAGAGATAATAGCTGATCTAGAAGCTACATTAATTGAGCAGTTAATTGAAAAAGCCCTAGAAATACATTCGCTAACTTGACGTAACTCATCCAAACTTAGTGAAGGTTGTTTAGAACCTTTTCGATAAAGACTTTTTCCAACCCTGAGCTTAAATAGGTTTTGCTCATCATGCCCCTCAATTAATCCTCTGCGAACAAGCTCATCTATAATGTCTGTAAGACTAAACTTGTACACGCCGAGATCAGCTAGAAAAGGGATTGCCATCGTTCTAAATGCGACAAATAGGGCGTCGTTAGCCCACCTGATACCTTCTGCGCAATCTGGTGTTTTGTGGAGAAGTGTTGTTAGCCTATATCCGTCCCAAAATTCTTTCTGATAAGAATCCCGTATCTGAAAAGATTTATATAGTAATTGTAATTTACCACTGGGATCTGAAAACACTACTGATTCTTCGATTAAATGTTTAATAAACAGAGAGCCAGTCTGCGTTAAATATTCGAGCTTCTTCCAAGTATATGTGGAACAAGAATAGCCCCTTCTTGTGAAGGTATATTCATTTTCTTGTAGCAAATCTACATCATCTGATACGATCAGAAGATCACGATCACTATGCACGTCAGTGTCTGTTCGGGCTAGGGACCCAAAAACCGCCATGGATAAGTCTGTATTGGCTCGTTTCATCGTTTTACAAGAAATCTAAAGAATATTGATGCTGCAACTGCAAAAAATAGAACCCCTATGATACTTTGCAAGCCCGCAGTGACTATTCCGAAATTCGAGGTAGCCCAAAAGTTGGAATGCCCCAGTGTAGTGATTAGCGAAGCTGTATAGTAAAAACTGGTATGAATTTCTCGGTTAACATCGAGCCCTGAAGATGAGTGCTTCATGCCGTAGTATAGCCAAAGTGAGTGGTTCAGAGCAAAGAGTAGCAAAAAACCAACACACAGACTTCCCGCAACTCGTAAAGGTCGCCAGCCAAATCCTGATGATAGTTGCAGGAAAAAAGCCCATGCATATTTAGCTAAAAACTTAAATGATCCGATTTTTCTAGTTTCACGGTCTCTGTATAGAGCCAGTCTTTTAAAATAGCTAAACATGAATTCAGCCTCAGCCCGAAATTCATGTTGATTCTCGCGAAGGCTATTCAAAGAAAGATTTTTGAACAGTCCAACACCTATGTTGGAATATGTTCGGCGATCCAAATTTAGAACCTTTGAAAAGGATCTAGGGTCAATATAACAAGCATCAAAAGCAGCTTTAAAAAAGTTACAGTTTTCAAAAACACAATGATGAAACTCGCAATTTCGAAACGTGGATCCAATAAATAAACAATCAACGAATTTACAATCAGTGAAAGTGAACTGGCTAACCTCTGTCTTACTGAAGCTAACGTTTTTAAAGGTCTTATTCTCTATTTTTGAGAAGGATTTCGAAGATTTGAGCGTTTCAGGCATATATAGCCTATTTGTCATTTCACCTATTTTATCCATTTCCGATAACTCTTTCTGGAAGTCCTTCTGCTCGTCAAAATCAGCTACCTCGCCAAGAGTGCGGAAAAAATTCCGCACCTCTGAACCCTGCGTAAGTTTCAGTTCTTTATTTTGAGAAGGCATTGAGGTTTATATAAAACAATTTTATGAATTTTTCTATATTTTTTAAAAAACAAAAATGGAGGAAATAGGGTCAGGGAGATAAATGACTCATTAGCTTGGTTGCAGGTTTGATGTTTTTCTTGAGTGTTATTCGCTCCATCGCCAAGGCTCTGAAGTCGCACTCAGTCTAGATACCTCGCCAGAAGTTTTCCGACTGACCGAAGAATAAAACGAAGCGGGTGGACATGATGGGTGTGATACGTTTCCCTAGGACGATTTTATTGATTGCACGGGGTGGGACGTCGATGGCTCGTGCCGTGGCATTTTGAGAAATACCCATGGGTTGAAGATATTCTTCGAGGAGGATTCCCCCTGCTGTGATTGGCTTTTTCACATATACAACCTGAAGTGTTGTGTGAATGGCGTCAATCTAACAGAAGTCATGGTTTTTTATCGTATGAGATTACATACTTCTGGCATGTTTTGTTTCTTGTGGGTTGTGTTCACGGGGTATTCGAACCGCGTGCTATGTGATATTATCCCGCTGGGATAGGGGGAGAACTCTAATCTTCCTTCGCAGGTTAAGCTTGCTGGTTATTATTCGCTAGGGGGATTTTGTCGGTTGCTTCAACAAGACCCTTAAGGAAGCGAATGGCTTTTTCGAGTTCATCACGTTTCACTAGGTGGGGTGCACTCTTGGAGTCGTGATTTTTGTTGGCTTGATGCGCTGCATCACCCCTTTTTGAAATGATGCCGTCTAATACTCGTTTTGCTTGAGGTGTATCGTAGTTATCCCAAGCCCAGCTTTTCGTTATATCTATGTCAAAATACTTTATGAAAAGCTGCTTAGCATTCGAGCTGTTGGGGCTATTGAAGCGACGTAAATCTTCTTTTAATTGGCGGAATGCAAAGTTTGCTATGGGGCTTCCTCGCATGGCGGATAGCCACATACTTATTTCTTCACGCATACGGTCTTTTAAGTATGTGTCCCATGCCGCTGCCGCTATTATATAGCCCGCGCGTTTGAGCACTTCGGCATTATGATCGGAAGGTGTGATTTTTTCTTCATCAAAGCGCTTGAGTAGTTCCTCGGCGCCTTTGATGGACTGTTGAAATGCGATTGCTGATTCTGACATGAGTTTGTTAAGTTAATCTCCCTGCGGCACATCAACCTTTTCCTTCGCTGATGCTTCGGCAGACGAA
The DNA here is from genome assembly GCA_051252195.1 of Akkermansiaceae bacterium. GTDB lineage: Bacteria > Verrucomicrobiota > Verrucomicrobiia > Verrucomicrobiales > Akkermansiaceae > Oceaniferula. The sequence continues at coordinate 166,626 of JBPOGD010000006.1, forward strand.
TTCTGGTTTTGGCGGATTTCAGGATCTATGCTGCTAGCGATTGATCTGTGAGGCTGGCTTTGATCAAATTTCTAAATAGTGAGTAGCTCAGGCTGATGGCTGTTTATTCTTAGAGCGCATGAGTTTCACGAGGCCAATGATGGTAAAGATCAGAATAAGGATACCAAAGATGAAAGTGACAACTAAGGCTCCAAGAGCTTTTCCTATTGCGGCCATGAAATTTCCAGAGGTCTCAATAGCTGAGGCTTGGAAGACTTGTCCTTCAGTCGCACCAGTGGCGGAGACGTTATACGTCTTACCTTTTTCTACATTAAACGAGCCAATGAGATGCTTGCTGCCGATTGTGGTGATAGGTTCTGGTCTTTGAACGGAGAAGGGCTGTTTCCCTTCTTCAGCGATGATTGCCCGGATGCGGCGTAGATCTAGGTTAGTATCGTCGCTATTTAGCCAGACAGTGACAGCGCTGTCTTTCTCTGCGGAGTATGTTAGGGACTCGGGGGCTACAAAAACCTCACCATTATTGAAGTTTTTGACGAAAGTCAGCCCTGTTGGTAAAGCGCTGAGGCCGAGGAGCGTGACGATGCCGCCACCGATGAGGAATAGGATGAGTGCTGCAGTGAGAAATCCGCAGCCTTTTTTCTTAGTAGCCATGTTGTTATTTTAGGTCGAAAGTTTATTTAAGTGTTTTCTAGAAGCTAGGGACGGTGATGATGCTTTCTAGCTGGGTGATGGTTTCGCGGCTAACTGTAGGTGTCCATGATACCCATACATCGCTTTCTTCAAGGTTTAGAGTAGATGTCTGTGCTGCGACCTGTGATCCCAATAGTGACACTCTCAGAGTTTTATTTAGCAAATCTAAAGAATTTTTTGCCCGCACCTACTGGTATAGTGACGTTTGCTGAGCTTCCTGTAGGTGTCCAGTCATCAGTTACTCCTAAGTCGGCACTTTCTTCTAGGCTAAACTCGATAGTTGCGTTGGTTTCGCTTTGGTCAATAGCGATTGTGATACTCCCAGGGCGTAGGTCGGTGATTTCAGTAAGATCGTATTTGCTTGCAACTTCTGTTTCTAAGTTATCAATGGCTGTATCCTTGTCAGACAACTGAGTCAGGAGGATATTAACGAGAGCGTTTTCACTGATAAGGCCAGTGAGAGTAGCACCATTGATATTAATTCCATCGAGGTTAGAAAAGCTTAGGTTGGCGTTCGTGAGGTTAGCACCAGATAGATCAGCATTGCTCAGATCACTATAGCTCAGGTCAGCACCTGTTAAGTTGGCTCCTGGTCCAATGAGGTATCCGTTAACAAGCTGCCACCCCGCAGGTAAACTGTCAGGTATACCGTATTGAATACCTCCAGACTGGACACCAGTTAAATTAGCAGTTCCTAGGTTAGCATTCTCAATATAAATGCCGAATAAATTGGCATTCGTGAGATCAGCATTGGTGAAATTATTTGATTCTATAAATGCGTTGGTCAGGTTAGCTCCGCTAAGGTTGGCGTTGGTCAGGTTAACATTATGCAGATTTACACCGGTAAGGTTATTACCGCTAAGATTGGCCCCACTAAGGTTGGCTTCGTATAGGATGGTATCCGTAAGGTCATTCTGACTAAGGTTAGATCCACTGAGGTTGGCGTTATTTAGCATGGCACCTTGAAGGTTAGTTGCGCTAAGGTCAGTGTTGGATAAGTTTGCACCTGGCCCAATAAGGAAGCCGTTATCAAGAACCCATTCAGGATCCAAGCTTGTTGGGACTCCTGTTATCCCACCAGATGTCACACCCGTCAGGTCTGATTGACTGAAAAAAGCTCCGCTCAAATTAGCATTGACTAGGTTGACGTTCGTAAGTGTTGCATTGACTAATAAAGTATTAGTGAGATTTGCACTAGATAAATTACTGTTAGCGAGATTTGCCTGATCGAGGAATGCTTCCGTCAGGTCGACTCCAGTTAAATTCAGGCCATCTAAGTCAGCATAAGCTAAATGGGCGCTTGGTCCGATGAGGTAGCCGTTTGTTAACACCCAGTTTGTCGGTAAATGGCTGGGGGTGCCTGTGATGCCACCAGAAGAAACACCTGTTAATACTGCACCGCTGAAGTTCGCTCCATTTATATTGGTATTCGTAAATTGTGTGTATTCAAGATACGCATTGGTAAAGTTGACATCTGTTAAATTAAAACTTTGAAAATCTAGAAAGGTTAAATCGGCATTAGTAAAGTTGACGCTTATCAAATGAAAGCCTTGTAAATCAATTCCGCTTAAATCGGCATTAGATAAGTTTGCGCTAGGTCCTATAAGGTATCCGTAACTAAATGTCCAATTTGCAGGGAGACTAGCAGGAGGAGGGCTAAAGATATTGCCAGACTGTACACCGGAAAGGTCAGCACTTCCCATGATAGCCCCATCTATGAAGGCTCCATTGAGATTTGCGTTAATGAGGTTAGCGTTAGATAGGTTCGCATAAGATAGGTCTGTATTAGTGAGCTGATTATTATATAGATTAGAACTGCTAAGGTTGGCTCCAAATAAGGCAGAATTTGCCAAATTTGTGCCCGTTAAGTCAGTGTTTGATAAGTCAGCGCCTGGACCTAGGAGAAAGCCATTATCAATTTGCCACAAAGGGGGTAGGCTGAGAGGTGTTCCCACGATGTCGCCTGAACTAATGTTGATTAATGTAGCTCCGCTGAAATCCGTGTTTGTGAGGTCGGCTCCAGAAAAGCTAACCGTGTTGTGGATGCTGTTTAATAAATTAGCATTTGTTAAGTTCACATTATCGAATGAAACTTCTTCAAATGATGATCCCATAAGATCTGCATTTGCTAAATTAGCGTTTGTTAAATCAGCGTTATAGAGAGTGATAGAACTAGCTAGATTAGCTCCATTGTATGAATGGAGTACACTTGTATTAATATTGATAATATCTAAGACCTGTCCAGATGTGTTGGTATAGGTGGCGGCTTGTGTTAAGGCTGCTAATTTAAGAAAGCACAGTGCTGCAACTTTGTTATAGTGGATCATTACGTGAGTTTTTATTGGTAGCATACTTGTTATTTTCCTAGTATGTGATGACGATAAATAATTAGTGATCTGATAGATTTTATATAACAAGCCCTAACCATATTAACTTCGAGCCAAGTATTATTTAAATAAACTTACGGCAGGCAGGGCTACCTCACTATAGGGGGCTAAAGAGTTGGGATTAGACATGTAAGCTACATGCAGTGCCCTAGCCTTTCTTGAGGCTTCTTGCCCTAATCTCCTTGTCTGACATCGGGCTTGATGGTGATGGGGGTTTTCTTCGCCGTTTTCTTCTTACTCGTCTTCTCCATGTTCTCTACGCCGCTTTGTTGGTCGGCGATGAGGTTGATATCGACTTCTACGGGGACGGCTCTTAGTGCTGAGATGATTTTCTCTAGCTGAGTGACGGTTTCGTTCGCTAGGCTCTGGGGCTGGGCGTAGCTGCTGCCTGCGGCGGCGATGCCGTCTTTGATGGAGTCGAGGCCGTCATTGAACTGGGTGAGCTGGGCGACGACGCGGCTGATGGGGTCGTTCTCACCAGCTCCGCCGAGGAGTTTGTTTTTATTGAAATCTTTTTTGATCGATTCCCAGCGTTGGGTGTCGGCCTCACTGAGGATGCCTTCCATTTCCTTGAACTTGAGTAAATTTGCCTCGGCTCCGGTGGTGAGGGTCTGCGATTCATTTTCGTAGTGATCGATGATGATGGCGCGGACTTCATCGTGGGTCATCATGGGAAGAATTTTCTCCGCCATGCGGCTCATGTTTCGGTAAGAGCCTTGCAGTTTAAAGGCGGGTTCGGTGCGGTAGTTGTCCTCTTGGGCGGCGGATTGAATATACTGCAAGTTTACCTGCAGAATGGTATCGCGCACGGTGTAGAGGTGCTTGACGGTTTGGACAAAATCATCGATCTCGGCAGGGGTGTAATTGCCTTCGAAATCGACTCCCTCTGGGCTGCCTGAGGTGGCGATTTGCATCACGGCGTAGACGTCTTTTTGAGAACGAGAAGCGAGTTTGGAAAGGACGCTATTGGAGGTGAGGCAGTTTTCGATGTACGAGGCTTTGAATGACTCCGCGTGGCCGCCGATGATGTCGCCGAGATTGTAGGTGTCTGCTCGGTTAGCTAACATGTCGGGGATCTGGAACTTGCCACCGCTCTCGGTATAAGGGTTTCCTGCCATGACGACCGAGACTTTTTTACCACGGAGATCGTAGGTGCGTGCTCTGCCCTGATAGACGCCTTCAATCTTACGCTGGGCATCACAGAGGGAAATGAACTTCTGGAGAAACTCGGGATGACAGTGCTGGATGTCATCGAGGTAAAGCATGACATTGTCACCCATTTCTAGAGCGAGGTTAAGCTTTTCAATTTCTTCACGCGCCGAGGCGTTAGGTGCCTCTGCGGGGTCGAGTGATTTGACGTCATGACCAATGGCGGGACCATTGATTTTCATGAAGGTGAGTCCGAGACGATCTGCCACGTATTCCATCAGCGTCGTTTTTCCGTATCCCGGAGGAGAAATGAGGAGCAGAAGGCCCATGCGATCGGTGCGGGTATCGACGCCGGCGGTGCCCATCTGTTTGGCGAGATTATCACCGATCATCGGGAGGTAGACGTCGTTGAGGAGTTTATTGCGCACGAAGGAGGACATGACGCGTGCCTGGAACTCATTGAGACGCATCTCTTGGCGCTTGGCCTCTGTGAGCTTGTGCTTGATGTTTTGGTAAGCGAGGTAAACGGGGACGATCTCTGTTTCGAAGTGATCCAGCTTGTCCATAAAATCGTTATAGTGCAGCTGGTAGTTAGGCTCGGTGCCGAGGAGTCCTGTGACGTCAGCGGTAACGACGACGTGGTGGACGTTGAGGGTGCTGTATGTGTCGGCTGCTAGATGGGCTGCGGCTTCAGATAATAGTGCCTGATTGCTGAGTTCGCTCGTCGATCTCAGCCAATCGAGAATCGTTTGGTACTTCGCCTTACCTGTGAGGGTGGAAATAGAGTCTTCGTAGTTTTTCTGCGCGCGTTTGGCGGTGAGGGTTTGGTGGAATTTTTTGAGGATGCTGTCCGCCTCGGGCGAAATAACAAAGTCTGTTCCAGAGCTGAGTTGATCGTAGAGATAGGCTGCTGTGCTCGTGATCAGTGGGGTGTGACCAGTGCTCGGGGAGTGCTGGGTGAGAGCATTTTCGAGGATCGCAATATAGGGGTTTCCAGCCGTGTAGGAGGTCTGCTCGAAGCCGCTTTTCCTCATGAGAGCGTGGTTCTGTAGCTGCGTGGCGAGGGTGTTTTTTTCCTCAGACTCCCAGAGACTCCAGAAGAGGACAGCCATGGCACGCACCTCGGGACTGTACTTAAGTAGTCCGATATTTTGGTGAATGGGCATAATGGCTTGCAGAAAGAGGAAGGCGTCGTGGTCGTGGACGCCCTTGGTGTAGGACTCTGAGTAGCGTGAGGCGGCGAACTTCTGGATGGATTCTATCGATAGAGAATTTGGGTGTGCGGCTTCGCCATTTGTTTCATTCACGACCGGAACGGGCATGCTACGGAGGAACTGGTAAGCAAGGTACTCGCCGCGGTAGACGTCCTTGTTTTCAGAAATAAGCTCCTGATCCCAGATTGGCTGGGTGGCGAGGAAATCGGGATCCGTGATCGGTTCAAAGAAGTCGGTTCCCGTGAGGTGAAAACACATCGCAGCATCGCGAGGCACGATGGAAAGCTCAAGCTTCTGGGTGTTAACGGCAAACTTGTGTTTACCTAACTTGATAATATTTGTGCCGTCGACGAAGAGTTCCTTACGGTCTTTGAGCTGTCGTACGGCATCTTCTTTGAGCGTTTTAAGCTGTGTCTGGATGTCGGCAGATTTAACCGAGTTTCCGAGGTCGTTGAGCTGCTCAATGATGTCGCGGACCTTGGAAATCATCAGGTCACCAGCGAAGTAGCCGTTGATTTCGTTAAGTTCCTTAAAGGTAGCGACACGATTTTTAATGCCTGATAGAACGCGTTCGGCAGATTTAACAAGGTTGGCTGCGCGTTTATTGCGTTTTTCTGTAAGAGCTGTTTTACGGGAGTCGAAGGCGCTGTAGACCTCCTCGCGCTTGGCTGCGAGATCTTCCGCGTACTCGTCAAACTCAGCAAATTTTCCTTCTAACTCCTCAATCTGCACCATGACCTTGGTGAGATACTCCTCACACTTTTCAGGGGCGTCACAGAGATCGAGAAAATTAACGATAGCTTGTCCTAGCAGCTTCATCTGCGCTCCGAACTGAGCGGAGCCCTCGGACTTCGCGAGTGCTTGGCGTTTGTTTTTAAGCTCAGCACGAACAGCATTCAGCACCGAGTATATGTTAGAAATATTATCAATGATCGCCGTCGTCTGCGTGGCGTCTGCGATTTTTAAGTTACTAACTACATCGATAAGCATTTCTAACTCAGCAGCGCAGGTATCGAGAGCTTCTGATGTAGCATCGGCGTCAGTGACTTTAACAAGTTGTTCGATTTTTACTTTTTGCTCATCGACACTACGGCGGTAAGAATCCAGAGCCTCGGGAGTCAGGAGGAAGCGAACTGTTTTCTCAGAAACTGCTTCGGTAGAGCTGACGACTTGCTGCTCGAGCTCGGTGATAAGATCTGCATCGACGTAACGCAGATCGCGGAGACCGATGATGTCGCCACGCAGCGTGCGGAGCTTCGAAAGCTGGTGAACGTAGCCCTGGATATTCTCAGGTGGCGTGTGCTCGATTTCCCTGAGGAGTTTGTCGACAGCTTGCTGTGTTTGCTTGGTCTGCTGTGCAGTGGATTGACGGAGGCGAACGACCTTATCAAATTCATCGATCGCTGAGTTTGCCGCGGCATTGATTTCGCGGAGCGGTTGTGAAAGCTCAAAGGCTTCCTCGTTAGCTAACCAGAAATAGGTGTCGTTGATATCGCCTGTTTTTTTGACAAGGTCGAGATAGAGACCGGCGTAGGAATCTTCTTTCGATAGCAGGTTGAGTATTTCACGTGACTCTGCCATGCAGCGGACGATGTCTGCATTGCCTATTTTAAAGAGTAGTGAGCCATTCTCTGTGGCAGAGGCCGCACTGAAATCGGCGTCGAGATAGGGGGTTTGCCAAACCTGAATGACGTGGTGTTTCTGCGCCGCTTCATCCGAGCGGAAGTAGAGAAGTTTGCCATCGGGGAAAACGGAATAGCCGCTGCAAATAATCGGCGTGTCCACGGCACGTTCGATGAGATTGTAGGAAAGCAGTACGTAGTCGCCGTTGCTGCGATTATAGAAAACAAAGAGCGTGTCCTCACCATTGGCGCTGACGATTCGTTTCTCAAAGCGCATGTCATCGAGACCGTGGTCGAAAATCTTGACCTCACCACTCAGCAGCAAATAGCCGTTGGCAAAGATCAGTCCTTGATCATCTGGTAGCAAAACGCATGAGTGCCCGATGGCATCGAGCCTGTGAACCTGCTGGGTTTTTTCATTATAAACGAGGTAACGGTAATCCTCCTCACGATAGGGGAGAATCTTCAAAAGAACCAAGGGGCCTACGATGGCGTAGAGCACCTCTGCGTCATCAAGCGTCTGGTCTTTATCGGTGACGTCTTCTTGGTAAATACCTTTGCCTGAGCTGGTGTTATCCTCGATTTTGATGGTGAGATCACCGCCTACGGTTTCGACAAATATTTTATCCTCGATCGAAATATGAGGGTGCTCACCAGGCCGCTGCATGTCGCGATGGGCGCGCAGCCACTCGAACTCCTGCTGGGCGGGAAACTTGTACTCGTGATCAAAGCGATTACCGAGATACTCCATCGTACCGTCGCCATTGAGTCGCCACTTAAAGGTTTTTAAATCATCGAGCCCTTTGCCAATGCGCACCGCCATGTGGAGGTGGGGGCCATTGAGCATGAATTTTACAAAAGTCGCCTGTTTGTAGTATTTATAAACGGAGTGGAAATCGTCGTGGAAATCACGGCCAAATATTTCTGAAGCATCAACCCGGGTGAGCGCGTGCGATTCGATATCGTAATCGTAGATTGAAAACACATCGGCTGGCTCCATGGTTTGTTTGAGTCCAAACTGGATGTTGTAGCCAAAGAGGAAGCGACTTTTACCGATGGGCGTGATATCGCGCGCCACACAGTTATGCTCGGTGCTGATGCGCTCCGTGGCGATGAGTGCGGGGTCGATCGCACCAAAGATCTCTTTACGTGCGGTATTGAGTTGCTCAATACGCTCCCGCAAGACAGAGCCATGCTTCTCCATACGCCCGCGGATAACCTCATAGGAACCGCCTTCTAGTTGTTGATCTGACATTGTTGAAACTTAAATTTTGAAACCACGAATCTTATGAATCGGACTAATCTTTGCTTGGGTTTGGCTTTTTAGAGACCACGGATTACGCGGATTTCACGGATTTTTATCACGAATGATACGTTCATAGGAGAGTTGTTTAGGATCTCCGAAGTTAACGAGATACCCTAGCTTAAATGACGTAGCTTTTAGATAATTGTGTAACTGAGAACGATGGCTGTCATCTATTGCAGAAACAGCTTTGAGTTCGATGATGATTTTTGAATGAGCAACGATGTCTGGCTGGTAGCTTTGTTTTAGCTGTTTTCCTTTATAGATTATTTCTAGCTTAGGCTGCTGAACAAAAGGGATTTTTCTCTCTTGTAGCTCCATGCATAAAGCCTCTTGATAAACAGCCTCTAAAAACCCTGAGCCTAATTCGTTATAAACATCATAAAAGGCTCCAACGAGGGGGTAAGTTTCATTTTCATAAAGCAGAGCCATAAGATAATAAATTGGGTTTTATAGATTTTTTAAATTGAATACGCAGCATAAGAAAATCCGTTAAATCTGCATGATCCGTGGTCAAAAAAAGATTTGGCACGGATCAGCGGTTCGGTTGTTTGCTATCCTAAGAAGTCCTTAGCGGGGGTGTCCTTGAGGTTGAATCGTTCGGCGGCGTTGAGGAAACCGACGATTTTATCGCGGTTTTCGCTGTCGGCTTTGACCATGATGTTTCCTAATAAGGCTCCTACGGAGAGGTTTTTGATGTCCTCGGTGGCGAAGCCATATTCTTCAATCCATGTTGCGATCTGGCTCTTGTAGTATTCAGGGTCGGCGTTGAAGAAGGTTTCTTTCACATCGTGCAGCACGCGGCTGTTGTCCACAGTGCGGTCGACGACCTTGCCTGAGGTGATCGCGCTGGTGATGCGATCAAAGAACTCAGTTTCGCCACCCACGATGTCGATCTTAGCTGACTTGAGAGCTTCTCCCACGACGATGGCTTGCTGCTCAGCAATCTGACGCTGAACATCGATTTCTGCGAGCTCCACGGCTTTTTCCTTATCGAGTTCGAGCTTGAACTCCTCGTGCTCCTGACCAGCTTCTCCGAAGAGTTTCATGGCAGCAGCTTTCTGCTCAATAGCGTCGGCGTCAGCTTCACCCTTCGCACGCATAACCTGAGCTTCACCCATACCAACAGCGGCGGCTTCTTTCGCAGAAGCGTCAGCTAGCATGATCTTAGCAGAGGCATTTTTCTCAGCCGCGATTTGATCGGCATCGGCAGCGATGACCACTTCTTCAGCGTGAAGTTCGGCAGCTTGTTTATCACCTTCAGCAGATTTGACTTTTTCATAGAGTTCTTGATCCGCCTTGAGGATAGCAGCTTCTTTGACCGCTTCGGCACGCTTGATTTGCTCGATGAGGATTTCTTGTGCTTGCGCTTCTGCGAGGGTGACTTTCACCTGCTTCTCACGATCTGCTCCAGCAAATGCCTCGGTGTCCTTGATTTTCTCCTGTTCGATCACCACGGTTTTTTCCACGGCGACGCGCTCTTTGATGACATCTTGGATTTCTTTGCGCTGAACTTCTACCGCCTTGTCTTTTTCAATGGCTTTGATCTCTGTGAGACGCTCGCGTTCGATGGATTCAAGTTGTTGATCACGCTTCACCCGCTCTAGTTCAACGACGTCGGTGCGTTCCTTATTGCGTTGAGCCACGAGGACTTGGCGCTGTTTGTTTTCCTCAGAAATTTGGATTTCCTCTTCGGCGCTGATGCGTGCCTGCTCAGATTTCTGGCGCTGCTCTTCCTCGACCTTGAGGGTGTCGGCTACTTCGCGTGCTTGTGCAACTTTGACTTCTCGCTCCTGCTTGGCCTCTGTTTCTGCGAGCTGGCGTTCGAGCTCAAGGATGGCCTCGCGTGCTTCCACGTCCTGCTGCTTGAGAACTTTTTCCTTGTCGCGCTGAATGTTGTTAGAAAGCTTCGCCTGTTCGGCGGTAAGGTGGTGGATTTTTTTAATACCCTCGGCATCGAGAATGTTATCGGGATCGAGCGACTCGAGCGGAGTTTGCTCAAGGTAATCGATCGCTGCATCATCAAGGACGAAGCCGTTAAGGTCAGTACCGATGATTTTCAGCATTTCGTCGCGGAAGGTATCGCGCTCTTCATAGAGCTGAGTGAAGTCGAACTTTTTACCCACGGTTTTAAGCGCCTCAGAGAACTTAGCATCGAAGAGAGCGCGGATTTCTGGCTCAGAAGAAGCGCGATCGCAGCCGATGGATTCGGCAACGCGGAGTACATCGTCCTCGACGTTGTTGACGCGGACGAAGAAAGCGACCTTGATATCGGCGCGCATATTGTCCTTACAGATGAGGCCATTTTTACCTGTGCGGTCGACCTCGATTCGTTTGACGGAAATGTCGATGAGTTCGGCGCGGTTGATCAGTGGGTAGACAGTGCCACCGTTAAAGATGACCTTTGTCCGTGGAATTCCTGTGACGACTAAAGCAGTGCCTTTTTCCACCTTGCGGTAAAAGGTGACGATGAGGATGGCGATGCCAATCAGAGCCAGTAGGATGATGACGGCACCCATAATTAAGACATTGGGTGCAAAGGATGTTGCGGCTAACATGTTGTTCATAGTTTGTGTGTGGTTTTTTGGATAAAAGGGAGGAGGTAGAAGGATTAGATTTTTCGGACAGAGTAGACGCCTTTTTCTTTGTCGTAGGCTACGACGGCGACTTCGCTTCCACGGGGGATGGGTGTTTCTTCGCTGGTTTTACAGGTAAGAATGGCAGGTGCTCCACCGACGCGCTGCTGCTCGCACTGGCCGTATTTTCCATCGACTTCACGAGAGATAACGACGGCAGTTCCTCCCACCGCAGGCTCTGCGATTTCGTGCTGCTCTAGTTTTTTAAAAAGCGGCACAAGAGGTGCGGTGGTGAACTTAACCAGGAGAACGGCAAGAATGAAAGAGGCGACAAAGATCCCTATGGCTCGCCACTCGACCTGACCTGCGTTAAGATAATAGTTTCCCAGCATACTGAGCATCCAGAGGTAAACGGCTAGGAGTGAGCAAACGACCATCATCGGGACATCGGCAGCATTTACGAAGCGCAGCATCGCGCTAATGGGATTTGGAAAACTGCTATCGCCACCCGTATCCGTATCAACATCTAGATCGATATCAAAAGCGTCGACACCCACGACTCCAAGAATACAAACGATCCAATAGAGTGCGAAAACGCCAACCAAAATCGTCAAAGGTAGGTTGTAAGGTAAAATTGCTTGTTGCCAGATTTCTATCACGACATCATAGAATAGAAAATTGTCACATTCTGCGATTATAATTATTCTTAAATTTTAGAGTGCAGAGGAGAATGTTCCGTCTTAACTTGATTTATATGGTTGCACGGCTGACTTTCATTCTTCTTTTGGCGGTCGTCATCCAGTCGTGTTCCTATCGGTCTTCGATTGATGAGCAGGGGAATGTTGTGGAATATGAGACGAGTTCCGTGATGCGGAGTTATGGTGTGAAGGCCTTTGGGAAATACAAAAAGACAAAGGCGATTTCACAGGAGAAACAATACACCGACTCTGTGGAGCGGGTAGCGGAGCGACTTAAAAAGGTGATTAATCTGCCCGATGCCAATTGGGAATTTGTTGTTTTTAAAGATAAATCTCCCAATGCTTTCGCCCTTCCTGGAGGAAAAGTGGGGGTGCATACAGGTTTATTTGATCTGATCAAGGACAAGGATCATAGACGGAGTGATGCGCTGTTAGCTGCTGTGATGGGACATGAGATTTCACACGCCACGTCAAAGCATGCTGAGTTTCGCATGTATAGGGGTTGGGCGCTGGCGGCTATTACGGCGGGAATCTGGTATGGCATGGATCAGAATGATGAAGATCACGCTGGTGGCTCGGCGGCGGCTTTTGCTGTGGGAGCGTATTTATTAGATAGTTTGCCGCTGTCGCGGTGGCAGGAGTACGAGAGCGATCGGATAGGAGCTGTCTACATGGCGAAGGCGGGGTATGACCCACGGGAGTCGCTGGAGCTTTGGCGAAGGCTGGAGCGTATCCATTCTTTATCTCCGGCGCCCAAAGCTGCTTTTTTGCGAACTCACCCACCTGATCGCGCAAGGATAGAGCGCTTGGAGGAGTTCATGCCTGTAGCACTCAAGTTTTATCGAAAAGAATGAAGGGAATAGATACCGCTCATTTGACTCTTATGAATAAGCCCATAAACTACACTATGAAACGATTATTGAATGTAACGGTACCCATCGCCTGTCTAGGCATCATGCTTGCCTTTTTAGCGGTTTTACAAACCACCCACGCAAAAGAAACTATGAATGATAAAAAACCTACCAGTGCCAATGATGTTCCCGATGGATTTGAGAAAGCAACTTTTGCCGCTGGGTGCTACTGGTGCGTAGAAGCGGTTTTCCAGAGACTAGATGGTGTGCACTCTGCGACCTCAGGCTTTATCGATGGTCATGTGGAAAACCCTAGCTATGAGGCTGTATGTGCGGGTGTGACTGGTCATACAGAGGCCGTCGAGGTGATTTTTGATCCTAAGGAGATTTCTTTTGAAACATTGCTCGATTGGTTCTGGCGATTACACGATCCCACACAGCTGAACCGTCAGGGGGCCGACGTCGGAACCCAGTACCGGTCAGGAGTTTACTACCATAACTTAGAGCAGAAAAAGATGACTGAGGCTTCCAAACTCGCAGCGCAGGATAATTTTCCAAAACCTATCGTGACGGAAGTGAAAGAGGCGACGACATTTTATCCCGCTAAAATATCACATCAGGATTATTACAAAATCAATGGAAGTACTAACGGTTACTGCAGAGCGGTGATTGCGCCGAAATTGAAGAAGCTGAAGCTTGAATAAGCCTGTTTATATCTTAGCCGTATTTGACAGAGGTGTTTCTGTTTTCAGTAAACTTAAAAATGATGTTGTTCATAAAAGAGACAGTCATGCCACAGCAGAATATCATCGCTTACTACTCGGCAGTGAGCCAATCGACAGTGGCGGCATCATCGAGCTGAACATCGAGCCATTGAATTTTTTCTATTTCGAAAACGAATCGGCCGAGAAACTTGTGTCCCTTGAGCATGTGCGGCAGCCAGTATTTGTCGTCCTCCCACATTTTTCCCCAAGGGATTTCAGCGAGCGGTGTCCACAGTGGGATGGCTTCATCAGTGGCTGTCGGTTCACCAGTGAACTCTGATGCCATGTAGACGTGGCAGTGAATATCTGGAATGTCTGACATTGCGAACCATAGCTCGCCCATTTTGATAGCATTCAGCGGTGTGATGTGGAGCTCTTCTTGGCATTCGCGGATGACGCACTCGGCAGGAGTTTCACCGGGATCGATTTTTCCACCAGGGCCATTAATTTTCCCCATACCAATGCCGCGGAGTTTTTTAATCAGGAGAACCTTTCCATCCTGTACGACAAACATTAAGGTGGCTGGCATCTCAGCCTGCCAGTTTGACCAATCGACGCTGCATTCATCCATGCGCGTGTTCTATGTGTTTCTCTGAGAATATAAAGGATAATTCGCTAAACTCTCCATCCCATTCTGAAAACTAAATCACATATCGCCGTTATAGGTGGAGGACCTGCCGGGCTACGTGCGGCGGAAGTCATGGCTGAGGCTGGGCTCAGTGTAACGGTGTATGATGCGATGCGGTCAGTGGGGCGGAAGTTTTTGGTGGCGGGCAAGAGTGGGTTGAATCTAACTAACGGCGAAGATATTACTGGGTTTTTCTCTAAATACAGTGGTGATGATTTGCCTGAGGGCTTATGGCAGGAGGTGATCCGAAATTTTGATAATACCGATCTGCGGAACTGGGCTGCTGGGCTTGGCATTGAGACCTTTGTCGCTAGTAGTGGTAAGGTGTTTCCTTCGCCAGTGAATGGCGCAATCAAGGCGGCGCCACTGCTGCGGCGGTGGATTGAGCATTTGCGTGAGCTGGGTGTAGTTTTTAAGGTGAAGCACCGCTGGGTGGGTTTTGATGACGACGGACAGCCTGTTTTTGATGTTGATGACGAGCGAATGGCCTTCGCGCACGAGGCCTCGGTTTTAGCGCTTGGTGGGGCATCGTGGCCGCAGACGGGCTCTGATGGTCACTGGACGAAAATTTTGCATAGCTTGGGGGTGGTAACAGTGCCGCTGAGTTCTGCGAACTGTGGTTGGGAAACTGATTGGCCAGATAATCTACTCGAAGAAGCGGAAGGTTTGCCGCTTAAAAATCTTTGTCTCTCCGCTGGTGAAAGTGCAAGAAAAGGCGAGTTGGTCATTACTCGATATGGATTAGAAGGCGGGCCGATTTACCGACTCGGGCCAGCAATTAGAAAATTATCTGAGCCACACGTAATCATCGATTTCAAACCAGAGATGAGCCATGCGGAGCTGGTGCAGCGTATGGGAGCTGTGAAGAGAAACTTCGTACGTGAGGCGGGTCGACGCTGGAAGTTGGATGCTGCCGCTTGTGCCTTACTGAAATATTTGCCAGATCGTGGCCCATGGAAATCCTCCGATCAGCTTGCTCGTGAGGTGAAACGGTGCCGAATCCCTCTGACACAGCCGCGCCCTATTGCGGAGGCAATTTCATCAGCAGGTGGTATTTCGTGGAATGAACTTGATAAAAACCTGATGTTAAAAAAGATTCCTCGTGTATACATCGCAGGTGAAATGATAGACTGGGAAGCCCCTACGGGTGGCTACTTACTTCAAGCTTGTTTCGCCACAGGAACTCATGCTGCTCGAGCAGTGATTCATTCAAATCGATAATCTCATTTAATCCCCCTTAAATTACCCCACTCATGTACTGGATATTCGCAATCTTAGGTGTCATCGTCCTCTTTCTCATGGCCGTCGTCGTGTATGATCTGACACAGAAAAATCATGCGATTTTAAGAAATTTCCCCCTATTAGGCCATATTCGCTATTTCTTAGAAGCGATTGGTCCCGAGCTGCGTCAATATATCGTGGCAAGAAATGACGAGGAGCGCCCATTTTCAAGAGATCAAAGACGCTGGGTCTACGCTTCGGCGAAGAAGCAAAATAACTACTTCGGCTTCGGTACCGATAACGATATCGAGCATGCAGCGAATTATGTTATTTTAAAACAAAACGCCTTTCCTCACCCCGAGATTAAACTTGGAGACAAGGACTACGACCCTCTTCACCCGATTCCTTGTGCTAAGGTTTTAGGTGGAGCCCGCGGTAGGGCGAAGGCGTTTCGTCCGCGTTCAGCAGTGAATATCTCGGCGATGAGCTACGGCTCGTTGGGTAGTGCTGCCACGGAAGCAATCAATCGCGGCTCTGCCATTGCTGACTGCTTACACAATACTGGTGAGGGCGGCGTATCCATTCACCACCAGCATGGTGGCGAGTTGATGCTTCAAATTGGGACAGGTTATTTTGGCAGTAGAGATGCTGAGGGGAACTTCTCCATGGAGGCACTGATTAAGACCGTTACCGCAAATCCTCAGGTTAAATGTATCGAAATTAAATTGAGCCAAGGGGCGAAGCCTGGGCTGGGTGGGATGCTTCCTAAAGAGAAAATTACTCGGGAAATCTCTGATGCGCGTGGTATTCCTATGGGCGTCGACTGCGCTAGCCCTTCAGGGCATAGTGCTTTTCATGATGTTGACTCAATGCTCGAATTCGTCGAACTCATCGCAGAAAAAACAGGGCTCCCCGTGGGGATTAAGTCGGCGGTGGGGCAATTAGCCTTTTGGCGTGAACTGGCAGAAAAGATGAAGGATGGCACGCGAGGCGTGGATTTTATTACAATCGACGGCGGTGAGGGAGGCACGGGTGCGGCTCCCTTAGCCTTCTCAGATCACGTATCACTCCCTTTCAAGTTAGGCTTTACCCGCGTTTACTCCATTTTCCATCAGGCTGCTATTTGCGACAAAGTCGTGTTCATTGGTTCGGCAAAACTAGGTTTTCCCCTCGATGCGCTGTTCGCCTTTGGGCTCGGGTGCGACATGATTTCGGTAGCGCGGGAAGCGATGCTATCCATCGGCTGTATTCAGGCTCAGCTCTGCCATACGGGGCACTGTCCATCGGGTGTTGCAACGCATAACAAGTGGCTCATGCGTGGTCTCGACCCGACCTTGAAATCAGCCCGACTGGCGAACTATATGGTTACCTTACGTCACGAAATTTTAAAATTATGCCAAGCTGCCGGCGTCTGTCATCCTGCCTTCATCACTACTGATCAGTTTGAAATTCTCGATGGTCAGCTGGGGTCGACGACTTTTAAGGAAGCCTTTGGTTACGAGCTCGTGCGTCAGTGTCCTTGTGATAAAGACTGTAGCAGAATCAAAGAAATCATGAAAACGGAGAAAAGGGTGAGCGCTTAGCAAGGAAGAAAGAATCGAGATTACAGCTTGACTCTAGTCCTAGCTTGCCCCACATCGCCCTTGTCTGGGTGTGGTAACCTTGGCGCGCCGCCTTCACAGCGGCATGTCTTATCTTGTTTCGCAATGAGGTAAGGCAACAAATGGTCGTCTTTTTTATCTGATAAGAGAGGCGGCTTTTTTGTGCCTGCCTATCTCAAATTTAAACGTTTCAGTTCTCCTAGGCACTTGCATATTAAGCACGACTAGTGCACATGCAGTGCATGCATTCATTTCAATATCAGAACGGCTCCTTGCACTGTGAAGGTGTAGATCTTAATCAGCTGGCGGACGAATATGGCACACCTGCCTATGTTTACAGCGCAGCAACGTTCCGTGACCACTACCGTAAATTAGACCAAGCCTTATCAGGCCTTGATCACGGCATTGAGTATGCGGTAAAGGCAAACTCGAATCTCTCGGTACTGAAGCTCCTCGTGGCTGAAGGTAGTGGCTTCGATATTGTATCTGGTGGTGAACTTCAGCGTGTAATCGCAGCAGGCGGTGACCCTGGGAAATGTACTTTTGCTGGTGTCGGCAAGACTCGCGAGGAGATTGAATACGCGCTCAATCAAGGAATCTATTGTTTTAATGCCGAGAGTGAAGAAGAAGTTGCTTTTATCAGTCAAGTCGCTGGCGAGGTCGGTAAAGTTGCTCCCGTGGCGTTCCGCGTTAATCCCAACGTCGATGCTAAGACACACAAATACATCTCAACTGGAAAATCTGAGAACAAGTTCGGCGTTGATTTCTCATCGATAGATGACGCCTATACACGTGCAGCAGCATTGCCCAACATCACTCTCCGTGGTCTCCAGATGCACATTGGTTCACAGCTCACATCACTGAAGCCATTTATGGAGGCGGTTGAGAAAGTGGCTCCTTTGGCGATTCGCTTGAAGGAAACTTACGGTATCGAGTTCTTCTCCATCGGTGGTGGTGTCGGCATTGTCTATGAAGATTCGCTCGCATCGGGTCAGCCAGAATGGTGGGCGAACAAGAGCGATGAAGATCGCCCTCTGACGATTGAAGAATACGCGACTGGTGTAACTCCTGTTTTAAAAGAAACGGGGCTTAAAATCCTCGTTGAGCCAGGCCGCTACATAGCTGGTAATGCAGGGGCGCTTCTGACCCGCTGTCTCTATGAAAAAAAGGGATCGGCAAAGACTTTCCGCATTGTTGATGCAGGCATGAACGATCTCATCCGACCTGCTCTCTATGAGGGCCACCACGAAATTGCGCCACTCAATGAACCTCGCTCAAGCTCAACTAGCGTCGATGTCGTAGGCCCAGTTTGTGAAACAGGCGATTTCTTCTGTCAGAGCCGTGAGCTGCCCGACTTCGCGCCAGGTGAGGCTATCGCGCTACTCAGTGCAGGTGCCTATGGCTACGTCATGGCATCAAATTACAACACCCGTGGTTTGCCAGTGGAAATCCTCGTCGATGGCGATGAAGCCAAGGTCATTCGCCCGAGACAGACCGTCGATGACATCCTTACGGCTGAGATAGCAGCTCTGTAGCCGCTGGATTTTCCAGATTTTTAGAAGGCTCTTTTGTATAGAATAGAGAATAATGCAAGAGAGCCTCCTCGTCCTGATCGCCGTTTTTCCTGTGTACGTCGTCGTCGCACTGGGAGTTGGCTTGCGTTATAAAAAAATCCTCAATCCGGAAATGGATAAGGGGATTATTTTTGTGGCGGTCCACATCTGCTTTCCGTGCTTGATTTTGGATAAAATGCTCGGTGCTGAGGTGTTGCAGGGGTCCTCTGTCGCCTTCTCATCGGCGGCGATGGGTTTGGGTTTAATTCTTGCAGGAATGCTGCTAGCATGGGTAACCAGTGCTTTGCTAGGGCTGAGTGTTGGTGCTGGACGCCGTACTTTTACGGTGAGTACGGGTATTCAAAATTACGGTTACTTCGCTATCCCGCTGATTGCGCATTTGTTTCCAGATGACAATGTCATGGCGGTGCTCTTTACCCATAATCTTGGCGTGGAAATAGCGATGTGGATCGTCGGCGTGATGATTCTATCAGGTGACACGCGTCCCACGTGGAGGGTGTTTATCAAAGGGCCGATCATGGCGATGGTTTTAGGGATTCTGCTCACGACGACTCGCACCGACCATCTCGTGCCGAGCTTTCTGTTTCCTATCTTCGAAATGCTGGGTCAGTGCGCTGTGCCACTTTCTATTCTGATGGTGGGGACGACTTGGTATGACCTCTTCGGCAAGGCAAAGCTGAGCTGGAAAGTGAGTACAGCGGGTATTCTACTCAGGCTTTTTCTTATCCCGGCGCTCTTTCTCATTGCGGCGAAGTATTTGCCGCTCGCCATCGAGTTAAAGCAGGTGCTCATCGTTCAGGCGGCACTTCCAGCAGCCATGTTTCCCATTGTACTTGCCCGTCATTATGGTGGAAGAACGGAGGTCGCCATTCAGGTTGTTCTGGCGACGACCATCGCAAGCATTGTGACAATGCCTTTTGTGATTAGTTTTGGAAGTTGGTGGATTCTTTAAATGGGTTGGATTCAGAGGGATTGCATTGACGGTAGTGTGTGAGCTGATTTACTGCAAGAAGATGAGCGATATTGAAATTCAAGGGCAGAAGGTGAAGTTGGGTGAGAAAAAACTAGTAAGCCTGCAGATTGGATTTTTGACGACACATGAGCCAGTAACAATTCGAGCTTGGGTTATCCGTGGCAAAGAAGATGGGCCAACCTTACTTGTGACCGGCTGCGTTCACGGTGATGAGATTAACGGAGCTGAGGTGATTAGAAGGCTGATCAAATCGCCTAGTTTAACCAGAAAACTCAAGGGGACGCTGATAGCAGTGCCTATCGTCAACGTGCCTGCTTTTTCAAATCGATCCCGCTATTTGCCTGACCGCCGCGACCTGAATCGCTTATTCCCTGGTTCACCCACTGGTTCCTTGGGCGGACGTTTGGCGCATGTCGTGATGAGTGAGCTGGTAGCACATGCTGACGCTATTATCGACCTGCACACTGGTGCGGTAAATCGTGCTAATTTACCACAACTTCGCGTAACGCGTGGTGACGATGCTTCGATCGCACTTGCTACGGCATTCAAGCCACCTGTCATCTTGCACGGATCAGCCGCGCAAGGAACCTTCCGTGCGGCATGTAACGCGGTGGGGGTACCTACAATTCTTTATGAGAGCGGCGAGGCCTTGCGTTTAGATACCGCGTCGATTCGCTTTGCCAAACGTGGTGTCATCGCTGTGATGCGCCATCTGGGCATGCGGATGAATCGTACAAATTCCCCGAAGAAATCGATTAAACACACTGTAATTTGCGATAAAAGTTACTGGGAAAGAGCGCAGGTTGGTGGGTTATTTACTCCTTTTATGGGCTTGGGCAAGGCTGTTAAGAAAGGCGAGGTTCTGGGTTTTATTGCAGATCCCTTGGGCGATGCTGAACAGGAGGTGCTAGCGAGCAATGCTGGTATCGTTATCGGTAGAACGAATGAAGGCCTGGCCGATGAAGGCGACGGCTTGTTCCATATCGCCTTTTCAAAAAATCCAGACAATGCCGAGAAGCGTATTGTAAAGTCGGGCGAAGAACTCCCGGACATTCCTGATGCAGATGATGATCATCCTGTACCTGGTAATCCTTACACGGATATTGTTTAAGCGTCTTCAGTTTGCGGGCTTGCGCAGCAGGCTAGGGCTCCGTGGTTTTAGAAAAGATCACGGAGCATAGTTCAGGAATTGTATTATCCGTAAGGCTCGAGCTTTGGAATTGAACACAAAGAATGAACAGGGTTCCTGAGGCCCTTGAGATACGCATGCACTAAAAAGCGACAGGTCGTAATGACGCTGCCGCTTTTTGAAAATGGTATATCTAAGTTTAGATAAGGCCTGCCTTAAGAAGGGTAGGGTAAGCGCCATTCTTGTTGATGGTCTTAATTGCCTTGGCACTAAGCTTAAGCTTGATGAAACGTCCGAGTTCTGGAACCCAAATACGCTTTGTGTGAAGGTTGGGAGATACTGAACGCTTCACGACTTTAGTGACGTGACGTCCGATACCACCTTTTTTCTTGGCAAGACCTGAACGGTGAATTCTTCCTCCCATACGGACTTTGGAACCTCTAATGCTGCATACTTTGGACATATCTAAAAATTGGTTTGATCTGAAAATTGATAAACGCTTATTGATAAAGCGTTACTTGCGGGGCGTGGAGAAATACATTCTCTGAGATCCCAGTCAAGAGAATTTGCGCTAATTTCTGACTTTAATGCTGTTTTCTGCTGCTTTAGCGCGATTCGAAGAAATCTGAGCGAGCCGAGGTAGAATGAGAAAAATAATCAAAGCGCATCCTGCAGCTGTTCCTAGCGTGTCAGCCAACCAGTCGCCTGTGTCATTGCCGGATCGTCCAGGGGTGAATGTCTGGTGATACTCATCGAGCCTCCCGATGATTGACCCTATGATAAGCACGGTGGAAAAGAGCAGCAAGTGAGAGATTTTCTGCCACTGGAGTTTAATTACCATGGTGAGCAGGATGCCACCGGCGAGGAAGTAGCAGAAGTGGTAGGCTTTATCGATATGGGTGATTTGAGGGCCAGTGTCTGGACCAGAACTCTTCGCAGAGAGAAACCACAAGGTAGTTACCCAAGTAATCAATAGAAAAAAATACGCCGCAGGTCTCCTCGGGAAACGTGCGACGATTTGATTGAGGGTCTCGGTCAAAGTTATGCGAGAGCTTCGAGTTTACTCTTGAGTTGGTCGAGAGTGACGTTGGCACCTGTGATGGTTTCTTTCACCTCACCGTCCTTAAAGAAAAGAAGACATGGGATAGAGCGGACACCGTATTTAGCAGCAAGTGCCTGATTAGTATCAACTTCAACCTTACCTACATTGGCGACACCGTCCACTGCGGTAGCGAGCTGATCAATGAGAGGTGAGATCATTTTGCAAGGGCCACACCATTCTGCCCAGAAGTCTACGAGGACAGGTTTGTCTGATTTGATTACTTCAGCTTCAAAATTTGTTTCATTGTATGCATTTGCCATAGATGCGAATATGTACAGTGTTTTGATTACGTCAAGTGGGTATAGAAAAAAGCCTCCTGAAGAGTTAGTTTCGAGGAGGCTTTGGAAATTGTATCGCTATGTGGAGCTAAAATTTATTCAAACAGTTTGCCCCATTCGCCGTCGACCCAGATGCTCGCGGTCATGAGCTGCAAACTAAGTACGATAACTGCTAACACAATGGCTGCGATGGATAGAACGTTGATTAGCCCAGCTCCACCAGTGGATTCTGCCTCTTCTTGTTCTAGTGTTCCTACATTGGCTCTCTGAGCAGGAGAGCTCATTGGCTGCGTCTGCTGAAGTTGTACAGTAGCTCTTGGGAGAGGTTGGCTAGCTGCGCCGCCCATTGCCATCGGTGCTGCACCTAATGTGTTTGTCTTCAGTTGAATAGTAGGTGCTGGTGCTGGCGTTGATCCTGGGTTTGCTCGGACAGCAGCAGCTGGTGGGGCAGGAACAGCTCTTGGTGCAGGAGGTGCGGCGGCAGGTGCAGGAGGCGCGGCGGCAGGTGCTGCTGATGCTTGAAGCGGTACTGAAGTAGTACTTGGCTCTTTGATCGGCACTGCAGGAGCAGGTGGGGTGCTTGGCGGGGGACTAATCGCAGCAGGTGCTGCCATAGGAGCTGCAGGAGCTACGGGCGCTGTACCTGTTGTGGGAGGTGTTGATTTTAGGGTGACACGAACAGTTTCCTTGCGGAGTGGTACTGCTGATGTTTTTTTCATTTCATTGGGATCGAACTCTTCACTCATAAATAGATATTATTTTAATTATTGTTTGGTGTACAAAATGTTTTTTAAGCTCTTAACAATTAGAAAAGAGACAATGCTCATTTCATTTAAGCCTTTAAAGAGATGGGATGTCAAACCTTCAGCTGTTTTTTCTGAAATGTGGAGTATTTGGGCTCAGGATTTCAGCTGTCAACGTAGGGGGCTCAGCTCTCTCGCCAGATTCTTAGGCTTAGTGCTTAGAGAGGGTGAAAAAAGAAGGGCATTAGGTGAAATGAATCACCCAATGCCCAGCCCTTAGTTGTTGTTATGTTTTCCGAGGGAAAATGAGACGGTCCTCATTCCTGAGGTTGTTTCGTTCAAATTAGTACTGTGGAACATAAAGTTCAGACCCTTTGGCGAGCATGGTGTTGCTGCTGAGGCTAAGTCCATTGAGTGAATTAAGCTGTTTTGTGCTAGCACCATGCTTGCTTGCAAACTGGCTGTATGTCATTTGCTCGTTGACCGTGATAGTTCGGATGTTGGAGCTAGATTTCTGTACAGGTTCTTTCTTGGCTACTTCCTTGGTTTTAGGAGCGGGTGCAGCAGCTTTCTTTGGTGCAGTGTTATTAGAAACGACGGCGTTTTTTGCGTTGCCATCAATCACAAGTGCTTGACCTTCACGTAGTTTGGATGGGCTGATGCTCGGGTTAGCTGCAATGACGCTTCTTAGGCTCACTTTGTGCTCACGAGCGATCGAGTAGAAAGTCTCTCCTTTTTTAACCACGTGTTTTGTAGTTGTTGTTGGGCTTGTCGTAGCTTTGGCGATAGGCTCAGCTTTAGCTGGAGTCTTCTTAGCCATTGATGAGGGGATGCTGAGTTTTTGACCGATGTTGATGCGGTCGCTCTTCAGCGTGTTAGTTTTCATGATGGCTGTCACGCTGGTGCTGTGATTTTTAGCGATACGGCTAAGAGTGTCACCTTTTTTAACCGTGTAGCTGGAAAGTGATGTGCTGCTGACTGTTTGCTCATTGTGAGTAGCTGCGAGCTTGGCAACTTGGCTCTGTGGAGCTTGCTTCGCTTTAAGTTGAGCGAGCTGGACTTCGAGCTGATTGATTTTGGCTTCTGTCAGGCTGACTCTGGCAGCAAGTGTTTCGAAATCGCTGTGGTTCTGGGTGGAGCTTTGCGCAAATACACCAGTGGTGGCGAGGACTAGGATGTTTGTAACAAGGGCAATATTTTTCATAACGGGGATAGGTATTATAAAATTTTAATGGTTTGGCAATATAAAAATTAAACTTTTCTTAATCTTTTTTCAAAAAATAAAGATTTTTTATAAATATTAAAGTGTTCCGCGTTATTTTTGAGGTTTTTATAAAAGTGATGAAAGGAGTAATTGTGACTTTCAATCTGGTACATTTCCTCTTCAATTAAAGTTATGAGTATTCAATCAGGTGATTATGAAAAATTAGGATCTTTCTATCTCGGTCGATCATATGATTTAAAAAAGAGCGAAGTCCAAGACGACTTGGTTCTTTATGATTCAAAGGACCTTGTCACACATGGTGTCGTATTAGGGATGACAGGCTCTGGTAAGACAGGTCTGTGTCTGTCTATTTTAGAGGAGGCGGCAATGGATAATATACCAGCTATCATTATTGACCCTAAAGGTGATATTGCTAACTTGATGCTGACTTTTCCTGATTTTCAAGGTTCTGATTTTAGACCCTGGATCAATGAGGATGATGCCTTAAAAAAAGGCGCCACACCGGATGAATATGCGCAGAAAACTGCGAGCATGTGGAAAGAGGGTATTGCTTCTTGGGGGCAGAAACCAGAGCGTGTGAGGAACTTTAAACAGAAATGTGATATCAATATTTTCACGCCAGGTAGTAAGGCGGGAATCCCGGTCTCGATTTTGAGTTCGCTCGATGTACCACCATTTGAAGTGCTCGATGACGGGGAACTTCTCGGCGACCGGATTGAGAGTACCGTAAGCTCTCTGCTGTCGTTGATTGGAGTGGACTCAGATCCCATTCAGAGTCCTGAGGCAGTCGTGTTAAGTACGATTTTTAACCATTGTTGGCAGGCAGGTCAGAATTTGACTTTAGAAACTTTGATCAGGCATCTGCAGAAGCCTCCATTTGGTAAAGTGGGAGTAATCGATGTTGAATCTTTTATGAATGCTAAAGAGCGGCAGAAGTTAGCTCTGAAGTTTAATGCCTTGATTGCATCTCCTGGCTTCTCAACATGGATGGAGGGACCCGCTCTCGATATTGATACCATGCTGCATGCACCTGATGGTAAACCGCGAATATCTATTTTTTCGATCGCCCACTTGAGTGACTCGGAGCGGATGTTTTTTGTCAGTTTGCTTCTTAATCAGATGCTGGGCTGGATGAGAACGCAGAGTGGTACTACGAGCCTCCGTGCGATGCTTTACATGGATGAAATCTATGGTTTCTTGCCGCCGTCGCAGAATCCACCGAGTAAGAAACCGATGATGACAATGCTGAAGCAGGGGAGAGCATTTGGTTTAGGTTGTCTTTTAGCTACGCAAAACCCAGTGGATCTCGACTATAAAGCGCTGTCTAATATTGGAACTTGGTGGCTGGGCCGACTCCAGACGGAGCGTGATAAAGCGCGTGTACTAGATGGGCTTGAAGGGGCCGCGGCATCTCAGGAAGGTGGCTTTGATCGCCAGAGGATGGAAGAGCTTCTTGCTGGTTTGGGCTCCCGGGTTTTTCTAATGAACAATGTCCATGAGGATGCTCCCGTAGTGTTTCATGTGCGCTGGGTGATGAGCTATCTTTGCGGTCCACTTACGCGGAGAAAAATTAAGAAGTTGATGGATCCGCTGCGTATTAAGTTTCCTTATGGTAACGAGAAGTCGGCAGTTGCAGAGCAGTCGTCTAACCCTATGGCGATGCCAAGCGCGTCTTCCGTTGCGCCAGTGGGCGAGCGGCCTATAGTAGGTGCGGGTGTGGAGGAGTACTTTGTTCCCTTCGCTGGTGAAAGTGACGACGTCACATACAAGCCGGCATTACTGCGGGAAGCGAATGTGCATTTTTCCTCATCGAAATGCGGGATCGATGGCTCACGTTTAATGCGCTTTAGCAATGCGCTTACCGAGCAAGGTATTGACTGGGAGAAGGATGCTGGCTGCACCACTCCGGTCAAATCTCTCAAGTCAAAGCCCCGCAGCGGCTGTGGATTTGATGAGCTGCCAGGTTTTGCGATGCAGGCGTCCAATTACAAGCAGGTGAAAAAAGATTTTACCGATTACATTTATCGCAACGAGCGCGTTGAGATTTTCTTTTGTCCTCTATTAAAAGCGTATTCTAATCTTGGCGAAAGCGAAGGAGCGTTCCGAGGGCGTCTTGCTACCAAAGCCCGTGAGGTGCGAGACGTGGCAGTGGAGAAACTACGCGATAAATATGAGGCGAAAATAAAGACAAAGATGGGCCAGCTGGATCGTGCGGAAAATATGCTCTCAAAAGAAGAGGCTGAATCAAGTTCAGCGAACTGGCAGGTGGGAGCCAAGGTTTTGGGCGGACTGCTCGGTGGACTTTTTGGCGGACGTAAAAGTTCAGCCTCTACTACAATTACTGGAGCTACTCGTGCCTACAAACAGCGCAGCGATGTGAAGCTGGCTGAGAGGAAAGTCGAAACCATCGAGGCAGATATTGCTGAATTAGAAGCTGAGCTTCGAGAGGAAATCTTAGAGCTGGGTGAACAGTTTGATCCCGCGACGGTGAGTCTGGAAAATGAGGTGATTAAGCCATTGAAGAAAAATATCGATGTGACGAGTGTCGCCCTCATCTGGCTACCCTATGATCGCGATGGGGAGAAGGTTTGGTAAGTAATCCCTCGACACTTTTATCGCAAGCACAGGTTGGTCTTTTATCGCTGGAAACGTTCATTAGGTCTGTGGAATACGACGAGTAAATAGGAAAGCGTAAGGTGAGAAAAAATTTGCAGGATTGTTGGTTTCCAATAATTCGGCTTGCTCCTCATCCTAGCTCCGTTTAGATCATGGATTCCGTTCAACCTATTTGACGGTTTATCTATTATGGCTATCCAACGTGCTCTTCTGTCTGTCTCCGATAAATCTGGCCTCATCGAATTCGCCCAAGGCCTTCATAAACACGGTGTCGAACTCCTATCTACAGGTGGTACATCTAAAGCTCTCCGTGAGGCAGGCTTACCCGTTATTGATGTATCTGACTACACGGGAGCTCCTGAGCTTTTTGAAGGGCGTGTTAAGACGCTTCACCCATTGGTACACGGTGGCCTTCTCTATAAACGCGAAGATGAACTACACCTCAAACAAGCGGCTGATAATGACGTAGCACCTATCGATCTCGTTGTTGTCAACCTCTACCCCTTCGAAGAAACAGTGGCAAAAGAGGGCGTCACTCTGGAAGAAGCGATTGAAAATATCGATATCGGCGGTCCGTCCATGCTGCGCAGTGCCGCTAAAAACTACAAGAGCGTCACGGTTGTCACCGACCCTGCCGATTACGCACGTGTTCTTACTGAGATGGAAGAAAACAGCGGAGATACAACACCAGAACTTCGCGAAGAGCTATCGGTCAAAGTTTTTCTCCGTACCTCTACCTACGACACTGCGATCCATAGTTTCCTAGCAAAGACCAATGAGGCGTCGCGTGACCGTTTCACCGTCAGCCTGCCTCTCGAGCGCGAACTCCGTTATGGCGATAATCCGCACCAAGCAACCACACTTTATGGAAACTTTGGTGATATTTTCGCTCAACTTCAGGGCAAAGAGCTTAGTTACACCAATATTCTCGATATCGAAGCAGCCGCTGATCTTATCACCGACTTTAAACGCCCTACTCTAGGTATTCTTAAACACACCAATCCCTGTGGTGTAGGTCAAGATGACGCAGACCTGCGCGAGGCATGGCAGCGTGCTTTTGAGACTGATACTCAAGCACCATTTGGCGGTGTGATTGTGATCAACCGGCCGATGACTGAAGGTCTAGCTCGTATTATTTCGACTATTTTCACCGATGTTATCATCGCTCCTAGCTTTGAGCCTGAAGCTCGTGCGATTCTTCAGAAGAAGAAAAACCTTCGCCTTATCAAACTCAATACCACTGCTTGGGAAGATATTCGTAAGGACCCCGTTGTGCGTTCTGCTCCAGGAGGATTGATGGTGATGGGTCGTGATCACACCACGCTTGGTCTCGATAATTTAGAAAGTAAAGTTGTCACTAAACGTCCACCTTCTGAAGAGGAAATGCGCGCCATGCGCTTTGCGTGGAAGGTGGTAAAGCATGTGAAGTCAAATGCTATTGTTTATTCAGCAGCTGATCGCACACTTGGTATAGGCGCAGGTCAGATGAGTCGCGTGGATTCATCACGTATAGCAGTCTGGAAGTCTCAGGAAGCTGGGTTATCACTCAAAGGTAGCGTAATGGCATCTGATGCGATGCTTCCCTTCGCGGATGGTCTCGATGCGGCTATAGCAGCTGGTGCCACCGCTTGCATTCAGCCAGGAGGTTCAATCCGTGATGAAGAAGTTATTGCTGCTGCTGATGCTGCAGGCATCGCCATGGTGTTTACAGGGCACAGGCACTTCAGGCATTAATTGTTGAAGGAGGGTTCCTTTTACAGGATCTCAGGATGTATGAGAGAAGGTTTAGAAAAGAAATGCTGAGGTGGGGGGCGCCTCTGGTTTAGTTTTCAAAGAACTTGAAAAGCTTTACTACGGCTGGCGGGCTTTCTTGTGCTCTGTTCTATCTTCTGTAAGAGGCTCGGATAACCGCTTTTGTTATGGTGGTGTCAGATTATATTTTTTTTCTCCAACACGTTTGATTTCTACGAAGAAGGCTCCTAGCTCGCGTTCGAGAGGGAGCTGGCCTGTGAACCAGCATTCGAGATCGGTGACGCCAGCCTCTGCATCGATATTGATGCTGATGCTGGAGGTGTTAGTGGGTATGGCGAGCTCGACTTTGCTCTGTCCCAGTTTAATGAAAGCGCGTCCTGCTGCTAACTTGGCGAGGTCACTTTTCTGATTTGGGGGAAGTTTTCCCATGGTGACTTGGTAACGGCCTGCTTGCAGGATATCGACCGCCCAGCTACCGCAGTAGGCAGGGAATGTTTCTCTGTAGGATTCGTTTTTGAGTCCTTCAAGGATTGTTTTTAAATCATGTTCGTAAACGAGCGGTTTGGATGAAGGCGAGGAGTCATCAGGGTGAATAATATTGGAGGGTCGCCAGTCAAGTGCTGTCAGTTTAGTGACCATGCCGTTTTCCTGTCCTACGGGGAATGCTCGCTTATTGGTGAGAGCTTCTCTTGCTACTTGCCACCATTGGTTGTGCCGCGTGAGAAGCTCGCTGTGTCGTCGCGTGTGTCGAGAAATATCGAGAGGTTGACTGAGATCGGGCTCTAGGTCTGGGGTGGCTGGATAGAGCTCAAGACCATCAACGAGAGCATAGCCATCACTGATGACAAGTGAATCACGGTGACGGTACTTTTCTGAAGATTCCTGTGGAGGCCAATTAGCCCGGTGAAAAAAGTGGTGTTTAGGCTCTTGAATGACGATTTTTTTTTCTCCTTTGAGGATATCTGTAAGTAGTTGGTTGAGTTGGAAATCAATAAGGTGACCACTGACTTCAAAATGGACTCCTTGTTGAAAAAAACTCCACTTTGCTGGATAATGGTATTTCTCAGGTATAAAACCTCGTTTTGAGTCGATGGTTGGGTTCATGAGGCTCAAGGCTCCTACGACCATAGGGCGTGATGAATTTTCTACTATTTGCTGCAGACTAGTCGAAATGAAATCGGCATCATAGCAGCCGCCTTGTTGAATGATAATAAATAGAGGTTTATTATGATGTTCGCCGATTTTCTGTGGCAGGGTCTCTTGGGTATTACTTGTTATCAGCTGAGACGCATGAGCAGGATCAGAGAAATACCGCGTTTCATAGCCTGCAGTTTGGTATTGTTGGAAGATGCTAGTGCTAGTTACAGGATGCCTTCTCCAGTCGAAATCAGACACTACGCCAGATTGCAAAGCAGGGAGCCCATAGATAATGGCTGCCATTGTAGCAGCCTTGCTAGGCGAAACTCGACACTGGTTGTGCGAGCGATCCCACTCTGCTGGTAAACTGACCTGATAGGGCTCAACTAGATCTGCAACAATCACTACGACGTGAGGTTTCTCAGAAGCATAGCTTACAGCAATGGCCATCCACATTGCTATAGCTACTTTCACGAACTTGGATGATATTTGAGAATCTCTAAGCATCATGATTATAATGCCATACAATCTAGTTTTTGTCTGCTTGAAAGGCATGTGCAAATCTAGCGATACTAATGAAATTATTGAGGATAAAACCACCATGGTAGGTTCGTAGAGATGGCTTTGCTTTTTTCGAGATATGTGAGTGTCGCTTCGATGATGTGTGATCTTTCGATGAGAGATTGGCTGAGAAAAATCTATCATACTGATAAGATTCTTTATAAGAATAGAATAGGTTAATATGGAGTTATTTATTCACAGAAGTTAGGGTGATTGGTTGTATGATTAAACTCTATAATTAAAATCAGATTTCCCACCTTGAGATTGGCTATTTTTTGATCTCATTAAATATTTTTTTGACCTGATTGATTACATTTATTAAGTTTTTATTACTTTTTGACGGTTTTGGTATTACTTTGGCTTGACAAAAATAAAGCTTTCATAAACATGATCACGTCTACTTTTATCAAAAAGAGATATATTGAATTTTGTATATTACTTAAAATTTCAAACCCCAAGATGATGAATTATAAAAACTTAGCAATCAACAAAATGATTCTAATGAATCAAGTATATGAAGACTCAATGGCGCTTCATGACAAAGATAAATGGATGCTTATTACAAGGCTACTTGAAGGTCTTAACGTGGGCTTAGAGTCTGACCCAAGTGAGTTGGAAGAAATTAAAAATCTATTGATAAAATTGAATCTAAACAAACTTGCTGATTAAGCGCAAATCATGAGGGGTGTTTTTTCGGTGACCTCATCGAAAAGTTCCATAATATCCTTATTTGCCATTCGAATGCAGCCACAGCTTCGAGGTTTTCCAAGTAGCTCCTCTTGATTGGTTCCGTGGATATAAATGTATCTACTCATACTATTTGCATTTTTAATATCCAAGCCATTGAGGCGTAATATCCTGGTGAGAATCATATCTTCATCCGATGGCGTGTTATCCCATAGACCTATGGTTTTTCTAGACTGGAAAATAGTGCCCAGTGGTTCATTATATCCGATTTTTTCACTGATTTCAAAGCGTCCTGTAGGTGTGCAGTGACTGCCTTCTTCGTAACCTACTCCATTTTTTGAGCTAGAGATCGAATACTCTTTGAGTATTTTCCCGTTATCGTAAAGTCTGAGCCGTTGTTCGCTAATAGAAATATGAAGATGTCTCATGTTCGTTAGTTTTGGGCTAGGTGAGCTTGGGTGATTTAAGGGAGATGATGGAGTTGTGCCCTCCCATGCCGACGGCTATTTTTAAAACCGTTGAACCTTCGGGTGATAGCTGAGAAGGAAGCATGGTGAATGGTTTTGCGAAGTTGGTGCTATTTTTAAGGTTTGGAGGAAGGGTGCCATTTTTCATCCATAAGGCAAGCAGGGCGGTGTCTAAGACCCCACTGGCTCCGACAGTGTGTCCTGTAAAAGGTTTAAGCGGGTGCAATGAGATGGGTTTGCTGGTTTTGATCACAGCCTGAAGCGCAGTGAGCTCAGCTCTTCCATGTAGGAGTGTGCCACTAGCATGTGGACAAATAGCTGCAATAGTAGGCTCGTTTTTGAGAGCATCCACCGCCATTTGTAAGCAATCTCTCAAACCAGAGCCATCAGCAGGCATACCTATGGGAGTGTGAGCGTCTGAGTTACACCAGTAGCCGGTGAAATGAGTGTGTGAAAAATCATCTTCAGAAACAGCTTCAAGTACTACTGCCGCGCCGGCTTCACCGGGAAAAAACCCCTTGGTTTCGGGCGAGTAGGGGTCGTTGAGATCATTTTGAGCTAAGACACCTGTTTTTTGATAGGCTTCTAAGACATCGGGAATCAGTGGCAGCTCGACGCCTACAACGATCGCACGTTGAACGAGGCCTTGCTTAATCATCATCATGGCCATGCCTAGAGCGTCGAGACTTGCAGCGCAGCCACTGGAAATTACTTGCCACGGACCACGAATACCTAGCTCGATACTGATGATGGAAGCGAGCTCACCATGCATTGAGTTACTTGCTGCCATCAATGGGAATGGTCGCCTTTTTGGCCACGATGAAATCCAGCCAGCGATGTTCCCACGGCTACTGCCCACAATGACTGCTGCTGATGCGAGATCGGACTGACGGAGTCCAGCATCTTGTATGGCTTGTTTGGCAACATGGAGAGAGAGCATCGATGCTGGTGCCCACTTACGTGAGTGCATAATCGAGCGATCTTCGATCCAGCCAGCTTTTAGTGAAGCAAAACTGGAATCCTCTCCCAGTAATCCCGATAGTGGTTTTAAGCCATGCTGTTTAGCTTCTATTTTTTGAGCGTGTGCAGCTGTACCATCGCCGAGACCGCTGGTAATGCCAATACCTGTAATCGCGATATTCATGGTGGGTGAGGGGCGAAAAATAGATTTTACATGACTGACCTGTCCTGAGATAAAAGAGGGGCGTTTTGGATCATTTTTTATTAAATGACTCAAGCTTTATGCCTTACTCAGAGCAGCAGGGCTGACATGCTGCATTAGCAGGGGATAGCTCTTTGTTGTCATCCGCTTTTGGAGCCTCCATGGATGGATTGGGTGCTTGTGTCTCAAGGCCCAATTTTGCAATCAGGTCGAGGTCTTGTTTGATAGCAGGGTTTTGAGCTGTTAGTAATTTGTCTCCGTAGAAAATTGAGTTTGCCCCAGCAAAGAAGCACATCGCCTGCCCTTCTTCGCTCATGCAGGTGCGGCCTGCAGAGAGGCGAACTTTGGCTTTCGGGCAGGCAATTCGTGCGATGGCAATCATTCTGACTACGTCAAAAATGTCGACTTTGCCAGAGTCGGCAAGCGGTGTGCCTGGCATGGGCATCAAGGAGTTTATTGGAACACTCTCAGGCTGTGGATTGAACTCAGAGATAACCTCAATCATTTTTAAGCGATCTTCTGAGTTTTCACCGAGTCCTAGAATGCCACCGCAGCAAATACTCATGCCTGCGTTTTGAGCATGGCGAATGGTGTTGAGGCGGTCATCGTAAGTGTGAGTGGTAACGATGTTTGGGTAATGCTCACGTGAGGTGTCGAGATTGTGATTATAGGCGGTGACACCTGCATCCTTCAGTGTAACCGCTTCTTTTTCACCGAGTTCACCGAGGGTGACACAGACCTCCATCCCTAGCTCAGAGACGGATTCAATAATCTCGACGACCTGGTCAAAGCGTTTGGTGCCAGAACGAACACCCTTCCAGGCTGCTCCCATGCAGAAGCGAGTCGAGCCACTTGCTTTGGCTGCCTGAGCGCGTTCCATGACGGCGTCTTTCTCCATGAGTCGCTCGATCTGAATACCCGTACTGTTTTTTGCAGACTGCGAGCAGTAGCTACAATCTTCTGAACAGCCGCCAGTTTTAATAGATAAAAGTGTGCAGAGCTGGATTTCGTTTTTCTCCCAGTTCGCCTCATGGACGTCACGAGCTTTTCTAAGGAGTTCAAAAAGTGGGAGTTGAAAGAGGTTGTGTAATTCTTCGTATTTCATTCGGTTTAAATTCTTAAGTTTTTGATTAATAAAAACGATGCACTAGCGCACCCATTGGCCAGAGACTGTGGGCATGATACCTTTTCCCACGACCGTATAGTCAGTTTTACCTTTGGCTCCTATCAGTGTGTGACCAGTCGCTTTTTTCCAGAAAGTATGCATGCTTTCGCCTGTGTGGCAGCCCCAGCTTTGACAATGGGCATTGTTAGCAAAGACACTGCCTTTGATAGCACCTAGCTCGTCTTGGTGTAGCCACGCCTTGCTTGAGCCGATGATTTCTGCGCTGTAGTCGAGAAGGAAGCAGTGTTTATTAGAATGGCCAAAAAAATCGAAACGAAGAATAGATTGTCTAGGTTGGCTGTTTAAAATTCGAATCACATCGTCGCCACTGTTCACCCAGACCAAACTGGCGTTTCTCTTGCTCGCCTGTTCTTGAATCCACTTGATATAGGGTTTCCCGTCTTCTCTGCCTCTACTTTCGTATGCTTTACGATAGACCATCCAGACGATTTTAGAGTCCTCATTTGTCGAACGAACCTTATCCATATGGATAGTAGCAGCACGAATGAAATTCGCCCACCAGCGATCATGTTGATCGCGCTTGATTCGAAGATCCTCCCACTTCCGCAAGGCAGGGCCTCCCGAAAGAATGACATGGCTCCCACCAGCATGGACAGTGTCCGTGAAGCTGGAACACGTGATGAGTAAGAGGATCACAGTGATGAAACGCATTGGAGTAGAATATCGTTTCATATGCTAAGTGTGTCGAGGGTAAAGTCGCTAAAGCTCAGGTGATATTTGCCTATCTAGCATTGTGCTGAAAGTATTTCAATTACAGTAGGTGACGAGTCGGCACTATTTTAGTTTTGCCATGATTTTTCGTGAAGCTTCGTGGGCTTTTTCAACGTTTTCTTTGAGCACACAAAAGTGGCCCATTTTTCTGCCTGCTCGGGCGGATGTTTTGCCGTAGAGGTGGAGGTGTGCGGATTGATCATGGACTAGAGCTGACCAGTCAGGATGTTGGTTGGGGCTTGGCCAGATATCGCCGAGGAGATTGACCATGGCGACGGGACTCAGTAGCTTGGGTGATTCTAGGTGCTGCTCTGTAATCGCACGAAGTTGCATGCCAAACTGGCTGATATCGCAGGCATCAATGGTGAAATGCCCTGAGTTATGTGGGCGTGGCGCGACTTCATTGACGATAAATTCGTCATTGTCTAAGAGGAAAAGCTCAACGGCGAAGACGCCGCAGTAGTCGATAGCATTACCTATTTTTTCAGCAATTCGAATCGCCTTTTCTGCCGCTTCATCGCTGATGCGGGCAGGAACGAGGGTGGTGTCGAGAATGTGATTGGTATGGATGTTTTCAGCTACTGGGAATGCGGCAAAAGTTCCGTCTTTTCCTCGGGTAGCAACCACAGAGATCTCACAGCGGTAGCTGACCCAGCCTTCTAGGACTCCTCGAGGCGCTTCAAGCTCTTGCCAGATGGAGTAGATTTCCTCCTCATTACAAGGTTTTGAAATCTTAATTTGTCCTTTACCGTCGTAGCCAAAAGCCGCTGTTTTTAAAACGCAGGGAGTACCGATAATGTCCAGTGCAGCCTTAAGGCTTTGTGCAGAATCGATAACCTCAAAAGGGGCACAAGGGATGTCGTTGTTTTTCAGGAATAGCTTTTCGCGTTCCCTGTGTTGGAAGGTTTCCAGGGCGAGCTTACTGGGGTAAACTGGCTTGTGCGCTTCTATTGCCTCGATAAAAGAAGACGGGATATTCTCAAATTCATAAGTGCAGACGTCTACTTTACTGAGAAAATTGTTCTTTGCGGTCTGATCATCGAATGGGGCATTGATCTCTTCGTGAGCTAGTTGACCAGCAGGTGAACCCGCGGGCTCATCAGTAAAAACAATGGTTTGGAAACCCATGCGACGGGCTTCATTAATCAGCATCCGACCAAGCTGGCCACCACCAATGATCCCTATTGTTGCGGGAGGTAGAATCGACATAGAGTTTTTAAAAAAAATAGAGGGTGAGGACAAGATTAAAGGGGCAGATCAGCAGCTCCAGTATCAGGGAGTTGATTCTGACTTTCGTGTACAGCATTAGTTTGATCTGCACGGAATTGCTCTAATTTCTGTGAGAGGCTCGAGCTGTTGATAGCTAGGATAGAAACGGCTGAAAGGGCGGCGTTTTTAGCACCTGCATTCCCGATGGCAAAGGTGGCCACTGGGATGCCTCCTGGCATTTGGACAATGGAAAGTAGTGAGTCTTCACCGTTGAGAGCTTTGGACTGCACGGGGACACCGAGCACTGGGAGAATAGTCATTGCGGCTGTCATACCAGGTAAGTGGGCGGCCCCGCCAGCTCCTGCGATGATGATCTTAATACCGCGTGCTGCTGCTTTTTTCGCATATTCTACGAGGAGTTCAGGAGTGCGGTGAGCACTTACAACCTTGTTTTCGTAGGCAACTCCGAAATCTTGTAAGACACGAGCTGCATGCTCCATTGTCGGCCAGTCTGAGGTGCTCCCCATGATAATACCTACAGCAGGTTTGTCACCAGATTGATATTCTATGTCGCTCGTCATGGAGTCACTTCTGATATAAAACAACGGCGAATGAAATCAAAAACTTCACTTCAAAGAACGCATTGAGCTTTCCTCGTTTTCGTAAAGTGACTTCTCAGCGTTTTTCCAGCTGAGTGCAGCTTCAAGAATCATCCAGGTTTCTAATATAAGCGCAGCTATACCAATACCCGCTAAGAGCCATCTTTCTTGCTCTATCCAGCTCTGGTCAGAACCCAGAGCTTGTACAAATATTTGGTATGCCATTGCCCAAGCAGGAAGGATTAGCATGAAAATGGTGGGCAAAACGACAAACCAAAAGGGCATTTTTTGACGCCGCATCCAGAAGATGATAACGAGGAATGCCAAGCCTCCGAGTAGCTGATTTGTTGCCCCAAAGAGTGGCCAGAGGATCATGCCTCCTGTGCCTGCAGGTTTTCCGATGGCTGCTGGGAGAGACGCCATCCACCAAGCAATGCCTACGGCAAAGAGGGTGGCTACATGTTTATTAGTAAGCCAGCTGATGGGGTTGAGGTTGATCTTTACTGTGGTGTCATTTTTTCTGAGGAGAGTAGCAGCAAGCTCTTGGACAACATAACGTTGAAGACGACAAGCTGTATCGAGTGTAGTCGATGCAAAGGAGGCGACGAAAACACCCATCAGCGCCGTCGCAAAGGTAGCTGGCACTCCCAAAGACTTGATGAAGTTTGCTGCGCCATCGACGAAGGCGCCAACTTTAGCACCTAGACCACTCATTGACGCCCAGCCTGAATAGCGAGCATCCCAGGCATCACTGCCCATTAGCATGCCACCAGCGCCATCATTAATGCCAAGCCCTAGTCCTGCAACACAGGCTAGGATGACCAAGACGGCGAGAAATCCTTCCGTGAGCATTGACCCAAACCCGACCAGTTTAGCATCCGTTTCACAGCGTAGTTGCTTTGAGGATGTGCCAGATGAAACTAAGCAGTGAAATCCAGAAATGGCACCGCAGGCAATAGTAGTAAATAAGAAGGGGAAGATGAGAGGTAGCTGTTTAGCGCTCAAACTCGACTCAATGTTGGGAGCTGCTATTTTCAATGCTGGTCGCAAGCCATCTACCTCAGCACCACCAAAAACACCTGATATTAGCAGCCCGATCATGATAAGAGCAAGAGTACTCAACAATTGAAGCGAGTTAATATAATCGCGTGGCTGTAATAATATCCACACAGGGAGTACGGATGCTACGTAGGAATAGAGCAGCAGTAAAGTGACCCAGGTCATGAGCGGGAGGTCTTTTAAAAAAAAGTTGATCTGCCCTAGCCATCCCGTATCGCCCCAGAGCACCGAGCAGTACATGATTACCAATGAGATAATGGATGCCACCAGAATGTTGCCTCCCTTACGGTGAATAAAAAATCCAATAACCATAGCGAGCGGGATTTGAATGAGGCAAGGGGTGATCGATTGTGGGTAAGCCTGAAATACAGCGGCGATGACGAGGCCAAATATCGCGAGCACGATGGTAAGTGCCATCAGTAGAATCAAGAGGAATAGTAGCCTGACCCGTGGGGCAATAACGCGTCCTGCAATATCTCCCACAGTTTGACCTTTATTGCGCATCGACACCACCAGTGAGCCGAAGTCATGAACAGCGCCGATAAAGACAGAGCCTACGAGAACCCATAGTAGAGCGGGCACCCAGCCCCACATCACGGCAAGCGCAGGTCCCACTATAGGGCCGGTGCCAGCGATGGAGGTGAAATGATGTCCAAATACAATTCCCTTACTAGTCGGTACATAGTCGTGACCATCCTCTAGTTCGATGGCTGGAACATTGGCGGAGGAGTCGAGCTTGAAGATTTTCTGCCCGAGCCATTTTCCATACGTATTATAGGCTATAATATAGAAAAAGAACGCTCCGAGTGCAATGAGCAGTGTGATCATGCTAGATAGCTTAAGTTTTGTGGAGCATTTTGATCAACATCAATATTTTTACTTTGAGGGTTAATTTTAACGTTTGTAGAATGGGGTATTATATCTGAGTTAAAGTGTTGTTACGAAATGTCTTGTATATCATTACTGGTGGTAATTAGAGATAGAGGTTTTTGACAATGAGTTAAATTTACTTTTTTATTATTAATATCTAGATCTGATAGTTCTAAATATATAAGGTTCTATCAGAAAGATGGATTGTTTTACCATCGAAGGTTTAAGCTCAAGCCACCCCCTATAGTAATAACAAATCTTAAAAGGTGTAGATTCAAGATACATTAACCTAATTACACGTTTTTTTTAAATGTTGCAGTAAATATGAATTGCTTTTATCGTTCGATTTGATAAATTCGCATCAAGCAAGTGAGAAATTTGGTTTAACTAAAAATTTTAAAGCGAGTAAACAAACTAACAAAAAATAAATAATGAACAAAAATATCCTTAAACTAGCAGTTGTGGTATCAATGGCGGCAGGTTCCGTTATGGCTCAACAAAACAGTCTGAGTTCTCAGGCGGACATCGAAAGATGTAATAGTATTGCTTTACATGTAGCGAATCACATTAAGAGTGATCCTGATCGAGTTCTTGCGCACGTCAGAAGACACGTTGCTGAAAATGAAGATTGCGCAGGGGAAATTACACAAGCAGCTATTCAGGCATCAGGTGCTGAAGGCAATAATGTT
Organism: Akkermansiaceae bacterium; assembly: GCA_051252195.1. Taxonomy (GTDB): domain Bacteria; phylum Verrucomicrobiota; class Verrucomicrobiia; order Verrucomicrobiales; family Akkermansiaceae; genus Oceaniferula. The sequence goes on from JBPOGD010000006.1 coordinate 205,059, forward strand.
ATCGCTATTATAGATGCAGCTGTCGCAGGAGCACCTGGACAAGCAGATGTTATTGTAAAGGCTGCTGTTCCAGTAGCTGGTAACGAGATTAGTCTCATTGAAGCAGCAGCTGCAAAATATGGTGTTGAACTCAATATCGACGAAAACCCACTCGATCCTGCGGGCAGTGCTCCTGGAAATGGTCCCTCCACAGATGTTGCTAATTCTGAGATTGATCCTTTACAAGAACACCAAGTGCCTTCAATTGTTCCTGGAGATGCTACTGTAGAAGCAAACTAAAACTTTTTAAGTCTAGTGCTTATATCATATGAAGAGATAGCAAGTACTAGTCCACCATCCTTACATTAAAGGAAGTAATAGATCAACTATAAAGCCTATGACCATCATGGTCATAGGCTTTTTTACGTTCTGATCTAATGTGTTAGCGAGAGGGCACCACTTGGAGGACAAACCCCTTAAGGTACTCCGTTTCGGGAATGGCGGGGATCACGGGGTGATCAAGTCGCTGTCCATGGCTAGCGAGCATACGGAGCGTTTTCTTAGCATCGACGGAGGCGTCGACTATATTTTCCAAGAAAAGCTCCCTTGTTGCGTGGTGGGAGCAGCAATAAGTAGCGAGAATTCCAGTGCGCGATAGTAGCTTGATGCCACGGAGGTGAATCTCTTTGTAGCCACGCATGGCGTTCATCAGCGTCTTTTTGTTTTTAGTGAATGAAGGAGGGTCAAGAATGACGATGTCATACTCTTCCTCGCAGTGCTTGAGGTAATCGAAAGCGTTATGTTTAACGGCGTTGATCGTTACGCCATTGAGTTCAGCATTTCTAAGTGTGGCTTCGATCGCTAATTCTGAAGAATCGACAGCTGTAACACTAGCGGCTCCAGCTTTGGCACAGGCAAGTGCGAAACCTCCTTGATTACAAAAACAGTCGAGTACGCGCTTACCCTTTGCCATTTTAGCAATCGCGGCGTGTGCATCAAGTTGATCGAGATAAAGTCCTGTTTTTTGGCCATCAAGGAGGTCGATCTCAAATTTTACTCCGCCCTCCGCTGTCGGTGCCTCTAGGACGAAAGGTGCAGGCTTCTCACCATGCAACATGGTGGTTTCTTCCTCGATTCCTTCTGCAGCCAGCATCGGTGAATCATTGCGGAGAATAATGGACTCTGGCTTAATAAGCTCAATGAGTGAGTCAACGATGATCTGACGGTTTAGATACATCGCAAGTGTGAGTGTTTGAAGAACGAGGTGGTCGCCATAGCGATCGACCACGACACCTGGCATACCGTCGGACTCACTCCAGATGAGTCGGCAAAGTCGAATATCGATGCCTGAGTTTTCTCGCATATTAATCGCCTGCCCAATGCGTCTATCAAAAAATTCTCTATCGAGCTTCTGCCCACGACGCGAAATGCGGCGAGCGACAATCTGTGAATTGGGGTTGAAAATCGCCGTGCCTAATGGGCGGTCACGATAATCCTTCAAGGTAATCACATCTCCAGGCTGTGGGTCTCCAAAGGTTTTACGGATTTCCGTCGCATAGACCCAGTCGTGGCCGTGAAAGATACGCGCGCGTGGTTTAACAATGATTCCTGGCATGGTGGAGACGGTTGAACCATGATTTGGGCTCAGATGCAAGCTTGCAGCGACCCTTCATATCTGACAATTTCTCCCGTACACACTGATCACTGTAAGTTGATTACTTCACACTATTTACTATGCACCGCCTTTTTCTACTCGATGGTATGGCTCTCGTCTACCGAGCTCACTTTGCCTTTTTTCGCAATCCTATCCTTACCAGCGCTGGGCTCAATACCTCTGCTGTCTATGGCTTTCTCAATACCTTACTCGATATCACAGAAAAACAAGGAGCCTCTCATGTAGGGGTTGCTTTTGATACCTCCGCACCTACCTCTCGGCATACCCTTTATCCACTTTATAAGGCGCAGCGTGAAGCCATGCCTGAGGAGCTAGCCATTGCGATCCCTTATGTAAAACGCCTCTGCAAAACACTGGGGATTCCCGTGCTGGAGCTTGATGGCTTTGAGGCGGATGATATCATCGGTACTATTGCACATCGTGCCGATCTCGAAGGTGGCATCCACACCTACATGGTTACACCGGATAAAGACTTTGCGCAGCTAGTCAGCCCCACGACCACGATGTGGAAACCAGGCCGTAAGGGTAGTGATGTGGAAATGCTCGATGAAGCAGCAGTTCTTAAAAACTGGGAAATTGAGACGCCAAAACAAGTCATTGATATCCTTGGTCTCTGGGGCGACGCCTCGGATAATATCCCTGGGATTCCTGGCATCGGTGAAAAAACGGCCAAGAAGCTCATCGCGGAGTTCGGCTCTATAGAAAACATTATCGCCTCTGCGGATAAGCTTAAGGGGAAGCAGAAGGAAAATGTCATCGCTTTTGCTGAGCAGGGACTACTTTCTAAAAAACTCGCTACCATCATTCTCGATGTCCCCATTGACGTCTCATGGAAGGACCTCACTATTGGTGGGAGAGACGATGACGAAGTGAAGGCTATCCTAGGAGAGCTGGAATTTAACACCATGGGTAAACGCATCTTTGGTAAAGACTTCACTGCAGGAAGAGGACATGAAGGCACGGGTTATAAATCAGAGGCCGCTACGGGGGACGATCTTTTTTCATCAGAAGCTTTTTCATCAGAAGCCGCTTCGGAGGCTCCACCAGCCGTTCTCAAAACTATCGCAGATATCGATCATAGTTACGCTATGGTAGACAACTTTGCCAAGCTCGATGACCTCACGAAGAAACTCTCACTTTCGAGTGAAATCTGCTTCGACCTCGAAACCACCTCACTTGATCCTCGTAGCTGCGATATACTCGGTATCGCCTTTTCCATAGCTGCACATGAGGGATACTTCGTTCACACAGGTGCAGGAAGCAGTTTGAAAATTAAAACAGTTCTCGATAAACTCAGCTATATTTTTCACTCTAAAATCAAAAAGATAGGCCACAATCTGAAATTTGATCTCTCCGTCCTCCTTGCTCACGACTACACTGTCAGCGGTCCTTTCTTCGATACCATGCTCGTGCACGCCCTCGTTTCTCCTGAGCAGCGTCATAGCATGGACTTTATAGCGGAATCACTACTCGGTTACAGCCCTGTTAAACTCATTGATCTTGCAGAAAAAGCTATTGAACCTGAGGCGGATTTGTTTGGAGCTACAGACCAGGCGAAGAAGCCTAAAAAGGGAAAGAAAAAGACCCTCAAAATGGAAATGATTCCTGTGGAAGACCTTGCAGAGTATGCAGCGGAAGACGCGGATGTGACCTTTCAGCTCGCGACAATCCTGAAACAACAGCTTGAGGATTCAGGGCAGAGTGATGTTTACCAAAATATCGAGGCTCCACTGCTACCCGTGCTCACCGCTATTGAAAATGAAGGTATCTCACTCGATGTGCTCGCACTCAAAGATATCGGTGATGGCTTGGCAAAACGTATTAAAAACCTTCACACAGAGATCACAACAGCAGCTGGACGTGAGTTTAACCTTAATTCACCAAAGCAACTTGGTGAAATTTTATTCGGCGAAATGCAGCTCGTTGAGAAACCAAAGAAAACCAAAACAGGGCAGTTTAAAACCGATGAACAAACTCTCTCTACCCTCGCTAGCAAGCACCCTATCGTCGCCAGTATTCTCGATTATCGTGAATCTACTAAATTAAAGTCAACCTATGTTGATGCTCTGCCGACCCACGTATCCACGCGCACGGGAAGAGTTCACACTCATTTCCAGCAGCTACTCACCTCCACAGGAAGACTCGCTTCCAGTGATCCTAATTTGCAGAATATTCCTATTCGCTCTGATGCTGGGCGTGAGGTTCGTAAGGCCTTTGTTCCTCGTGATAAAAATCATGTTCTACTCGCCGCCGATTACTCACAGGTAGAGCTCCGCGTTATGGCAGCACTCTCGGGCGACGAGGCGATGATCGAGGCTTTCAAGCAAGATCTCGACATCCATTCCGCCACGGCCGCTCGCGTTTACGGTGTGGATATCGATGACGTCACCTCCGAAATGCGGCGGAACGCTAAAATGGTTAACTTCGGTATTATTTATGGAATCTCTGCCTTCGGTCTTTCCCAGCGTCTAGACATCCCGCGTGGGGAAGCGGCAGAGATTATCGACACCTATTTTAAACAATACCCCGGGGTGAAAAATTACATGGAAACCACCATCGCCACCGCGAAGGAGAATGGTTACGTCACGACTCTCGCAGGCAGAAAGTGCTACGTCAGAAATATCACTTCCAGTAATGCCACTGTCCGCAATGGTGCTGAGCGCGCTGCCATCAATGCTCCAGTACAAGGCTCAGCCGCGGATATGATAAAGCTCGCTATGATTCACATGCGTAAACTCCTCGATCAAGAGGGCGCAAAAACCAAGATGCTTCTTCAGGTGCATGACGAACTCCTCTTTGACCTTCACCTATCCGAGCAAGAAGCCCTTGTCCCTAAAATCATCGCCACTATGGAAAACGCCATGCCCATCCCCCATGGGATCAAATGCAAAGTCGATACCGGCACAGGCAATAACTGGCTAGAAGCACATTAAGAGCTTCGTCCTGTGCTAGGTAATGAATCTGTCTTTTACAACAAACTACCAGCTACTTTTTTGATCGCGGCGGGGTAGAGGCTGTGTTCTTCGACTTGGATTCTTTCATGCAGCGTTTCAGCTGTATCCTCTTTTAAAACGGGCACTGCTGCTTGGAGGATTATTTCACCTGTATCCATGCCTGCGTCAACGTAATGCACGGTGCAGCCAGACTCGATGGCGCCGTCATTGACCGCCTGTTTCCACGCCATGAGGCCGGGGTAAGCGGGGAGAAGAGAGGGGTGAATGTTGAGGATGCGATCGGGGAAAATATCAAGCATGGGCTGCTTCACCAAGCGCATGAAGCCGGCGAGGCAAATGATATCGACGCCAAGCGACTTGAGTTTTTTCGCTACAGCCATCTGCGATTCATCGGGAAAACGTGTTGCGTAGCCTGCGCAGTCGATCACTTCCGTGGGAATGCCCGCTTTTTTTGCACGATCCAAGATGTAGGCATTGGGATTATCAGAAAGCACGAGAATGATCTCAGCATTCAGCGATCCGTCTTGAATCGCGTCAAGGATGGCTTGCATGTTTGAGCCTGAACCTGAGCCGAGAACTCCGAGCTTAATCTTTTTATCACCAACGGGCATGGGCATTTTTATGCACGGAATGGGATGGTATTCCAATTGAATTAATTGATTTCTTGCTTCTTGGGCTGCTATTTTTCATGCTCTAACCCATGCAGGATCCACGTTTTACAGAGCTCGCACAGCAGCTTGTTTCTTACTCCACCGATATTAAAAAAGGAGACAAGGTCCTCCTTCATCTCGCCGATGCACCTGATGAAATAGGCATTGCTTTGATACGAGCGATTCGTGAGAAAAAGGGGCTTCCCTTCGTAAGAATTGAGCATGGTAGGCTAGGGCGTGAAATGGCACACGGATCGACGGAGGAGCAGTATAAGCTTATTGCCAAGCATCAGCTCGCTGAGATGAAGGACATGGACGCCTATATCACTATCCGAGGTTCCAATAACATTTGTGAAACCTCCGATGTCCCCGCTGAAAACATGAAAACCATGATGACTCAGATGCGGAAGGTCATTAATCACCGGGTGAAGAAAACCAAGTGGTGTCTGCTCCGCTGGCCAAGTCCATCGATGGCGCAGCAGGCGGGTATGAGCACCGAGGCATTTGAGGATTTCTACTTCAAAGTTTGCCTGGCTGACTATCAGGGCATGCTGCCTGCGATGAAGAATTTGAAAAAACTTATGGAAGCTACCGATCAAGTTCACCTTGTTAATGAAGGCACTGATCTTAAGTTTTCAATCAAAGACATTCCCGCCGTGATCTGCGGTGGTAACTACAATATTCCGGACGGTGAAGTCTTTACAGCGCCTGTGAAAAATAGCGTTGAGGGCTTTATCAAGCACAACGCGCCCACTGTTTACCAAGGTATTCCCTTTGACAATATCGCCCTCGAATTCCGTAAAGGTAAAATCGTCAAAGCGGAAGCGGGCAGCCAGACGCCTGAGCTGAATCGCATTCTTGACTCAGATCCTGGCGCTCGCTACGTCGGTGAGTTCGCCCTCGGTTTTCATCCCGATATCAAGGAGCCGATGCGTGATATTCTTTTTGATGAAAAAATAGCAGGCTCATTCCACTTCACGCCTGGTCAAGCCTACGAGGAAGCCGACAACGGCAATCGCTCTCAGGTCCACTGGGACATGGTAACCATTCAACGCCAAGATTACGGCGGCGGCGAGGTCTGGTTTGATGGGAAACTGATTAGAAAAGACGGTGTTTTTCTACCGAAAAATCTGGCAGGTTTGAATTTTTGAGCGAAGAGGTTGCTTAAAGTAACAAGTAAATAGGCAACTACGCTACAGCTTTAATCTACCTCAGTTGCTTCAATTAAGCCTGGCGGTGGACCGTAGCCGACGACGCGGGAGGTGCTTTTCTTGCTGGGCAGTTTAAAGTCATAGACGCCGTAACCGTCACCTCTTTTTCCCCGGTAATATCGCCCTTTGGTTGCTCCCGCCATGACGGGGTGACCGTCTTTGGTTTCCTTGCCCAAATAGATGGATACGTGGGTGATGTTGACTTTTCTACCGTCGGTAGGTTGATAGGTTCCTTCCCAGAAGACCAAATCGCCAGGGCGTAGGTCTGCGAACTGCTTGTCCTGTAGGTTTTCAGGGCGGCCACGGACGTGGTTTATTTTCCCTGCTTTCTGAACCCACAGGTACTGACCAGCAGAAGTACGCGGAACTTGGTACCCTAGTTTTTGTAGTACAAAGTACATGGCACCCGAGCAGTCGAAACCACCTTGATTAGGATGAGCAGAACCAAATTGATATTTCAGCCATGGGTTCTCTTTAGCGACACGTAGGCATTCGGTAATAAGTTGTTTCCTTTGATCTTCTAGATCATCAAAATCAATGAGTTTACTGGTATTAATAACCGCTGGTCGGTGGTATGTTTTGCCAGTTTCTGCAGTGTAACTTGAGCTTTCTTGTTCCGCTTGAAGACCAGTCATAATCATCCCGAGTAGAAGTAAGGATGACAGTTGTTTTTTCATTGATGGCGGCTATTGCGTTTATGAGAAAATTTAGTTCATCGCAACGAAGTTCCTCAGTAGCTGTAGCCCGTTATGCTGGCTTTTTTCTGGGTGGAACTGGGTGGCGATAAGTTTGCCTCTCGTAACAGCGGCAGCGAAGGGTAGCGCGTAATCACAGCTTGCGGCTACGTGCTCAGCTTCAGCTGGCTCAGGGTAATAAGAGTGAACAAAGTAGAAGAAGGGATCTTCGGGAAGTTTGTTCCAGATGGGATGAGATTGGTCTTTCAAGGTGAGCGAATTCCACCCCATGTGAGGGATTTTTAAACCGACATCGGGAAAGCGTTTGACGCTGCCTTTAATGAGGCCAAGCCCTTCTGCATCGGGTGATTCCTCGCCACTTTCAAAGATGAGTTGATAACCGACGCAGATACCAAGATAGGGTTTGTCTTCAGCTGCCCACTGCTGGATGGGGCCGAACATACCTTGTTTTTTGAGGTTGGCAGCACAATCGCCAAATTCACCTTGTCCTGGCACAACAAGGTGGGTGATGTCTTTCATTTCCTCTGGTGTAGTGATGAGCCGCACGTCCGCACCAATGGCAAGAAAGGCATTTTCCACACTGCGAATATTGCCACGTCCGTAATCGACGATACCTACTTTAGTCATATGTTTAAATGTGGAAAATTAGAGAGCTTCTTTCGTGCTCGGAATACCTGTTTCGCGAGGATCCATTTCGATAGCCTGACGAAGAGACCGAGCGAGAGCTTTGAACATCGACTCGGCGATGTGGTGGCCGTCGCGACCGTAGAGGAGCTCGATGTGGATATTTGCGCGTAAGTTGCTTGCGATAGCGCGCATGAACTCCTCAGTCAGGGTGAAGGGCATGTTGGGAGCATCGGGTGTGCATGTGGGGGCGCGGAACTCGAGATGAGGTCGATTACTAAGATCGATAACACAACGGCTGAGAGTTTCATCCATAGGGAGATAAGCCATGCCATAGCGGCGGATGCCTTTTTTATCACCAAGGGCTTCTCGAATAAGGTTTCCGATGACGATACCTGTGTCCTCAATGGTGTGGTGAGCATCGACTTCAATGTCACCTATCGTTTTGACATCGAGGTCAATGAGACTGTGTTTACTGAGAAGCGTCAGCATGTGGTCAAAGAATGGCACGCCAGTAGAAATGGTCGACTTGCCGGTGCCATCGAGGTTAAGCGAGATGCTGATATCGGTCTCGGCAGTTTTACGGTCTTGGCTGGCTAGACGTGGTTGATTTGCGCTGGAACTTGGTGTATTCATCGTTACTTACTGTTAAGTTTGCCTTAAAGCGTGAATATGGCAATGGCATTTTCTTTGTTGCCTTCATAGGGATTGCTCCATTTTCTGAACAGAATCTGTCAATTTTTCGATCAGAGAAAAAATATTGCGTCGCAAAGATGCAGGCGATCAAGTATTTAACCGTTCTACTTACCGTGAACGCCTTTCCTCGCAGCCACATTTTTAAAAACCTCGAATTATGGATTGATGACGAGCCTCGATCAGGTGCCATGAATATGGCAATTGATCAGCTACTAATGGAAAGGGTGGGGGATCACCCTATCCTCAGAGTATATCACTGGAGTGAACCTACAGTGAGCTTCGGCTACTTTATGGCGATGGGTTCAGCTAAGGCGGCTTTCTCTGATGAAGGATTGCGATATGTGCGCCGCTGGACGGGCGGCGGCATCGTGGATCACAGGAATGATATTACGTATACCCTCGCGCTACCTCGGACGAATAATTTAGCGCAGTCAAGGGGTGGTGAGAGTTACCGTGTCATTCATCAGGCTTTAGCAGATGCATTGATAGAAATGAATAAAAACGTAACGTTGCTATGTACCTGTGCTTCGAGTGGTGGTGACACCTGTTTTACTAGCCCCGTTACTTATGACCTTCTAGATCAAGATGGTCGTAAGGTGGCAGGCGCAGGTCAGCGGCGCACGAAGTATGGATTACTACATCAAGGTAGCGTGAGCATTGCTGTAAATTCTGAAGAGTTTGCACACACTTTGGCATCGAGCCTTGCGAACAAATTTGAGATAGTTAACTCATGCTCAAATCTCCTGAGAGCTGCGGTCAGCCTTGCTGAAGACAGGTATGGTTCAAAAGAATGGCTGATGAAAAAATAATCTCAGCAACTTAGTTTGAATATTTAACAAGTAGCTCAGTAAGGAAGAAATTTCCTGTCGCCAGATAGTGACGCATGCAAATACCAAGAAGAACTCCCAAGATGGAGATCAGCACTAATGTACTCATGCCACTCGAGCTAGAGGTGGCAATCACAGCAGGTTCAATTCTCGATTTTTGTGGTTCAGCTTTCTCTGGTTGTGGTTCCTCGACTGGATCTAGATCGATCTCGTCCTCGACGACCGCGGGTAGAGTCTGACCAGTTGAGCCTTTTTTCTTCGAGGAAGCGTACTGGAGGTGGGAGGTGAATTCCTCCGCTGCGATGTTTTCTATTTCTTCCTCTGAAAGTTGGAAAAGAAGTGGGATGTCGCCAATGAAAATGTCTGATTGATCAAAAATATCAGCAACAGCGAGCGGGACATCACCTTGTTTAATACCGTTTGTAGAGTTATTATCTCGGATGATGTAACCTCCTTGGACGCGCTCGATGTTACAGTGGTGGGACGAAACTGAGCCGCAGTCGATAACGATGTCATTGGTTTCAGCACTTCCGATGGTAATAAGTGCGCTATCAATAGGGAAGCGGTAAGGCTGTGGTGCTTTGTCAGGTGCTGAAATGATAACGCGTGGCATAATGGTATAGGATTAAAAATTAAAGATGAGTTAATAAATGGTAAATGAACTCATATCAAGCGGCTAATAAACTTTTAGTAAGAAAAAGTTACACTCGGAGGCATCGCGAAAACAGATCAAGTGTTAGGCGATGACAGAGCATGGCTAATTCAGGATCATAGCGCTCTCCCTCATCTCGCATAAAGGCATGCTGGGCGTTAAGTTCATGCCAAGTGAAATTCAGGCCTTCATCTGAAAAACGGTGATAGAGTAACTTACGTCCCTCAAGAGGCACATGCGGATCTTGCTTCCCCCAGATACACATGACCTCAGCTTTTATCTCAGCTAGGCGGTCAATGGTCTGAGCCTCTGTACCCGCAGGCATGGTGGATGAGTGGATGTCTGTCGCGTAAAGACAGCTGGCTGCTTGCACCTGTTGGTGAAGCGCAGCACGAAATGCGAGATGGCCACCGAGGCATACGCCAAACGATCCCAGCGCGCCGTTGCAGAATGACTGAGTATTTACCCAGTTCGCGATGGCAGCGGTGTCGCTATCGTGATCTGTAAGTGGCTTCGTGAATTTATCAGCGTTTCCCTTATCTTTACCCGCGTCATCATAGGCGAGAACTGTCCCCGTAGGGTTTAGCTCATGGAAAACTTCGGGTACGATGACGACGTAGCCATGTCCTGCAATGAATGCTGCAGTACGTGCGATAGGAGAGGTGATTTGAAAAATTTCTGAATAGAAAATAACACTGGGGAAAGCGCCTGCTTGCTCTGGACGGTAAATCTGGCAGCGCATCAAGCCAGTAGCAGTTTCGAGATCGGCGGCCTTCTGAGTGATAATCATACGTTCATTTCCTAGCCAAAATGAACAATAGTTACAGATTTTTTTCGCAGGCTCTGGAATTTTGGCTTTTAAAACTTACCTAAAGCCAGAGAGAAATGTTTACCCATCGGGCCGTCAACCTTGAAAGGGGAGAGCTCCCATTATTCTTTGGCCAGAATCACACGGAAGCCAATACTGCGCGTCCGCTGTGAGGCATCGTAGCTGTAGCGATACGCACTGCGGGATGAGCTTGCGTGTTTATTAAATGCACCACCACGGATGTTGCGTGAGTCCCCCTCAGTCAGCTCGCTGGGATCGGTGCCACCTGCAAGTGTTTCGGTGTAAAAATCGAGACACCACTCGTACACATTTCCCTGCATGTCGTAGAGATTCCAAGGGTTTGCGGCAAAAGTTTTTACAGGTGTAGTCGCTTTTCTATACTCCACCATTGCTACTTTTCCTTCATCGCCATATGGCTTGAGGCTGTAGAAATTTGCTTGGTTTCCATCAAGGGTATCGCCCTGTGGAAATACCGTGGTCGTGCCAGCGCGGGAAGCGTATTCCCACTGTGCTTCACTTGGTAGCGTGTAAACAAAACCCTCTGCTAGAAGACCTTGAGTCGTGTCCATTTCTGTCAGCTTGGCACAAAAGTTGATCGCGTCTTCGTAACTAACAAAACACATCGGCTGCTCGTCCCCCATAGCAGAAGGATCGCTTTTTAAGTTGGCGCCGCGCCCTAGGGGGCCCTTCATCGTCTCGATCAATTCTTTAAGTGTGACCCCCATGACATCTGACCACTGCTTTTGCGTTACTTCAGTAGAAGCCATCAAGAAGGGCATTGAAATAGTGACATCCACCTGCTCCTCATCGCGCCCTCTACTACGTTCTGCCGCCGGACTTCCCATCTTGAAGTTGCCGCTAGGAATATAACTTAGTTCCATACCAATGCTATTCTTAGTCATTTCCCCCGCCTCGGTGTCAGTACTTAAAAAAGAAGAAAGTGAATAATCTGCTGCGTGAAGAGAGAAGCCACTCACAGCGAGGATAATAGTTGTGATACTCGGTAAATTCATGTCATCAGCTGAGCAGGATTTGTACCATGCCTTGAAATTCCGTGAAGGTGAGGATGAGACTGAGTGAGTAGACCGCAGCAAAAAGAGCTTCATATTAAAGTCCAGTAGGAATGATGTTTGAAATAACTTGAAAAATTACAATTGCTTGTCTACAGTGTCTCTCCACTCACGAGTGAAAACGTGGGGGCGTAATGGTTTCGACTGGATGTTGAAAACATAAGCTGCATGTAGAGGTTGATCGGTTGGCCTCTTTAAAAAGCCGTTCAAAAAAATTAATTGCAGACTCTAACGAGCTCGCACTTGCTGCTTAATTGACGGCAATGTCTATCCCTCCGACGTCCACTGAGGGGGAAGGCTTAAAAAAGTGGACTGGCCAGAGATCGGATAACCGGATCAAAGGTGAGACTAAACAGGTTAATCGGAGTGCATGAGCCGCTAGTGAGCGATGGCATTCTTAAAACAACACATCATTAGCTAAACATGTAGACGTTTAAGTAGCAGACATTTAGGACGCGGGTTCGACTCCCGCCGCTTCCACCATTTAACCCCTTTATTTTTAAAGGGGTTTTTTGTTTTGATAGGAGAAACAGTTTCTCGCTAGATACTAATCTGTCGAAGCCACTCGACCGCCTTATGGTTCTGGGCGTGGGAGATGCTGATGACGATGATCAGGGTGAATATATCAAGTATGATAGCAACTAGGCTCAACAGGTGGCAGAGTTTATCGATAATGATGAGATTATTAGGGTTTTTCTCATATATGATAAGGAGACTAATAATAATAATGAATGCAGAGGTTAATAAAACAAAAACCCACCAGAGAAGTAGCGGTGTTTTGAGTTTTGAGCTTTGACCAAAGCTGGACTTACGAACTTGTTCCATGGTGGACCAAGGTTTCCAGAGAAAAAAGATGGGTGTGAAAAAATAGCCTACGGCTTGAAGTGGAGACGTCTTCATTTTAGTGCTATCGAGAAGCCAAGCGTTTTTGCAGCTGCGGTAAACCCACAAGCCAAAGACGATAATCAGAAGCATGTGAAGTATCAAAATGGTCGAGATATTTCCGCTATTAAACATTAGGAACTCGCTGTTAGGCGCTATATTTTTCAAGAATGCGGCCCCAATGACACCTATATGCATTACAAGGAGGGTGCTCAAGAATATGACAAATTTGCTCTGTAAGCAGTATTTGCCATAAGGTCCATTAAGCTTAGCGATATCCTTAAATGGCATAGAATGCAAAAGATAAAGCCTTGATCCTAACAAAATGCAAGGAGGCTTTAATTATTTGCAGTCTTTTTTTACAAAGCTGGTTTTTTATCGAGGTCAAATGCAGCGTGGACAACGCGTGCGGCGTTCTCGATATCATTTTCATCCACCGTAATGGAAATCTTAATTTCGGAAGTGGTGATCATCCCAATATTGATGTGAGCGTCACCGAGTGCTTGAAACATTTTAGCCGCCACACCTGCGTGAGAGCGCATCCCGATGCCTACGGTGCTGAGTTTGGCTAAGCCAGCTTCAGTTTCAATCTTTGCTTCCGGCGAGAGGCTACCGACAAGTGTTTTCAGGGCGGCTTGTGCGCGGCCAAGATCATTAGACTGCATGGTAAATGAATGGCGGGCCATTCCATTGCTAGCGATGTTTGAAATGATCATGTCGACATTGACTTCAGCGTCGGCGAGGCATCCTAGAATTTTTCCTGAGTGACCTGGTGTATCTGGGATGTCGGTAATTGTGACGCGTGCTTGGGAGCGCTCTATGGAGACTCCTCGGATGACTACTGCTTCCATGGCTGGGTGTTCTTCTTTAACTAGTGTTCCTGGGTTATCGTTGAGGCTAGAACAGACTTCAAAGATAACACCATATTTTTTCGCAAATTCGACAGACCGAGACTGCATGACCTTCGTTCCTGTCGATGCCATCTCGAGCATCTCATCGTAGGAGATTTCAGGAAGTTTACGAGCATCTTTAACGACGCGTGGATCGCAGGTATAGACGCCATCGACATCGGTAAGGATCTGGCAGATGTCTGCTTTCAGTGACGCGGCAACAGCGATGGCACTGAGATCAGAGCCACCACGACCAAGCGTGTGAATCAGTCCACCCTCGGTCACTCCTTGGAAGCCGGCGACGATGACAACTTTGTTATCATCTAGATAGCTTTGAACAAGGCTGGGGTCTATTTTTTCAATTCGGCCTCGCGTATGGCTACCGATCGTGTGGATGCCAGCTTGCTGTCCGGTGACAGATACCGCATCGACTCCGAGGCTCTGAAGTGCCATGACAACAAGTGCTATGGACTGCTGCTCACCGGTGGAGAGTAGCACATCAAGCTCACGCTCTGGTGGCTCCGGGCTAAGTTCCTCTGCCATGGCAATAAGCTTATTGGTAACTCCACTCATTGCTGAAACGACAGCCACAACCTGATTGCCGCTATCGCGGAGGCGTTTGATGCGAGATGCCACATTGCGAATGCGATCTAGGCTGCCAACTGAAGTGCCGCCGTATTTTTGAACGATGAGAGCCATTTAAAAAAGAAAGTTAATGATCGGGGCGGATGACCCTGACAAAGTGATTAGGGGGCGCAACATAGCTTTGAGCCAATTTCAGTCAAGACTTTGAGATCGCCTTCATCAATAAAAAGAAAAACCATCTCCGCAGTGATGCGAGAGATGGCTTTATAAAAAGGTGAAATTTTTTAGTTAAAAAAGATTACCACTTGTTGTCACGTCTTGGAGGACGCTCTTCACGAGGGCGTGCTTCGTTAACTGTGAGGTTTCTGCCGTCGAGTGAATGACCGTTGAGACCTTCAATTGCTTTGTGACCATCTTCATCATTGCCCATTTCAACAAAACCAAAGCCCTTGGAGCGGCCAGTGTCTCTGTCTTGGATGATTTTAGCACTGTTTACAGAGCCGTACTCAGCAAAAAGCTGCTGGAGATCGTTATCGGTGAGACCATAAGACAGGTTTCCTACATATATATTCATATTCGTTTCTAATAAGTGCGATGTTCTACTGGATCTACTGATTTGCCATCGCACAAACTCATCAGTAGGCTCTTACCTCATGTGGGTAAGTGGTACTGATGACTAAAATTAATCGCCAGTAAGTGAAGCTCATACCGCTAGTAGGATCTTTTTACAAGGTGAAAATTATAAATCGGTCTGACGATGTCGTCACATTGTAGTTTTAGTGCTGTGCATGATCAGCACATGAGTGGCATTTAACCCAAATACTGGTGCCGTCCGTGTAGTGTTCTTTTTTCCAAATAGGGACGGTGGACTTGATGGAGTCGATGATCTCGCGGCAGGCTGTGAAGGCAGCGTCTCGGTGTGCTGCACTGACAGCGATGCAGATAGCGATCTCACCTACTTCTAAATGCCCCGTGCGGTGGACGCAACGAGCAGAGATGATGTCGTGTTTGGCGCAGATTTCCTCAAGGATACGGGTTCCTTCTTTCTCTGCCAGTGCGGGAAAGGCTTCATACTCTAGTGATGCGACATCACGCCCAAGGTGGTTATTTCTTACCCATCCTTCAAAAGAGGCAAAGCCGCCCGCTGAGGGGTCACGGACTTCGACGCAGAGTTGGTGTGGATCGATAGTTTGATCGCTAATTGTAAACATAAGAAAAGCTTTTGAGTTAATCAATTTAGCCTCCCGCTACAGGAGGGATGAAGACGAGCTCGTCGCCTTCTTTGAGTTCATGTGTCCAGTCGGTGAAGTCCCCGTTGACGGCGACCATCATCCCTTTCCTCTTAAGTGGTATTTGGTATTTGGCGCGAATTTCCTCAAAGACTCCGGCAGGTGATGCTGATGCGCTGAGGTGTGTTTCACTGCCTTTACCGCATAGCTCCCGTAGCTGGGCAAAGTAGCTGAGGTTGATTGTTTTCTGCGAAGTACAGCCACTGAGACGTGCCTCGACCTCCAGTAAATCTGCTGGGGTATTGGTGTTCGCCAAGCTCCAGAGGTCAAGGGGGGGGAGGGCAAGGCCTTTGATCTTATTTAAAACAGATCTTGGGCAGCGTTGCTGATTATTGATTGCTGCTGAGACAGCGGTTGCAGAGCTGGGTTCCCAAATCGTACAGAGTGGTTCTGGCAATTGGTCAGTTGCACTCGTGTAATACACCGCGTCGTGATGATCACTGCGCGCTGAAACGAGTGCTTGAAGATGCTCTTTTTCTAATAAGGGGAGGTCGCAAGCCAGAATGAGCCATGGCATGCCGGGTTGAGCACTCTGTGCTGATGCGATGGCACCTAGTGGCCCAGCATCGCCAAAGGCATCTGGGATGCTTTTTTCTGAAGGGGGAGTTGAAGAGTTTATCGATAAGTAAACATTTTCACAGATAGATTCGAGCAACTCTATACCGCGTTCTCTTTGGGTGAGGCCATCGCGGAGGATGAGTTCAGACTTATCCTGGCCCATGCGAGATGATTTTCCGCCGATGAGGAGTAGGCCGTTCATGATGATTGGAAATCAGATTTGCCCCCAGTTTTGGAGAGGAGCTTCGTTTCGAGAATTCGCATGTCCTTGGAAACTGCCTTACACATGTCATATAAGGTAAGGGCAGCGCCCATGGCTCCTGCTAAAGCTTCCATCTCAATACCTGTCCGCGCCGTAGTGACGCAGGTGCAAGTGATAGCGATGATGTTGTTTTCTCCCGCTTCTATAGATATCTTGCACTTTTCTAAAGGGAGGGGGTGGCAGAAGGGGATGAGATCGGAGGTTTTTTTGGCAGCCATTGTTCCTGCAATAATGGCGGTATGAAAGACGGGGCCTTTTTTGCTCTGGATCTCACCATCGGTTAATAATGCCATCACTGCGGGGCCAACTTCAATCAAGCTTTGGGCGCTTGCAGTGCGGTAACTGCGTTCTTTCGTCGAGACGTCGACCATGCCAGGTTGATTGTTTTGGTCAATGTGAGTAAGTTGGGTCATTGTGAGTGTCTTGGTGATATCTAGTGATATGGTGAATGCAGGTATCGCTAGGATCAAGCTTCGTTATAGAGATAGTTGCGAATTGATGATTCCGCTGAGAAAAGTATTCACACTGTTCATCACTGTAAGAGGAGGTGAGTTTATTGACTGTTTTGATTAATTTATTGAAAAAAGGCAAAAAAGGTCTTGTCAGTAGCTATTTGATTTGTATATTGCGCGCCCCGTCAGCAGCCTTACGGGTCAAAAAAAGGTTGGTCAGAAAGAAGAAAGCTGCAAGTGAGCAGTTAAACTATCGGGTAGCTCCGGAGAAGAAGCCTTATTGTGGTCACTTAATATACCACAATGGCCTCTTGGGCACTCTGGTGGTTTTTCATGTTTTACCAGCGCTGGATTTTTTTTGTTCTAGAACAAGTTTTCCGTCAATCACTCCTTTACCAGCAATCAATTTTAAAGATCTCAACAAAGTCTTTCACTATTTAACCAAAAAAACGCAGGAATATGCCTACCATTAACCAGCTCGTCCGCAAGGGACGCAAGACACCAGTGACTCAGTCTAAGTCACGTGCCCTCAACAGTTGCCCACAACGTCGTGGCGTCTGTCTCCAGGTAATGACAAGAACACCTAAGAAGCCTAACTCAGCTCTCCGTAAGGTAGCGAAGGTTCGTCTTACTAACGGCCAAGAAGTTATCGCCTATATTGGTGGTGAGGGTCACAACCTTCAGGAGCACTCCATCGTTCTTGTTCGTGGTGGTCGAGTAAAAGACCTTCCAGGTGTTCGTTACCACATTGTTCGTGGTGCACTCGATACACTCGGTGTTGATAAGCGTCGTCAAGCCCGTTCTAAGTACGGTGCTAAGCGTCCTAAGAAGTAATTTTTTCATACAACTCTAATCTAATAAAAATATGGCTCGCCGTAAAAAAGTTTACAATCGTCCTGAAACAAGGGATCCCCGCTACGATAGTCCTGTAGTCGGAAAGCTCATCAGCAAAGTAATGCGTGATGGTAAGCGTTCGCTCTCTGAGCGTATCGTTTATGCTGCTATCGACAAGGCTAACGAAGGTACTGACACAATCGATCCTTTGGAGGTTGTGACACGTGCTCTTGAAAATGCAAAACCACGCGTAGAGGTGAAAAGCCGCCGTGTTGGTGGTGCTACTTACCAAGTGCCTCTCGAGGTCGACGCAGCACGTTCTGAGTCACTCGCTATGCGCTGGCTTGTAACATTTGCTCGTAACAAAAAGGGCACTCCAATGCATGTTGCTCTCTCTAACGAGATCAAAGATGCAGCAAATAATCAAGGTAACGCAGTGCGTAAGCGCGACGATATGCACAAAATGGCTCAGGCCAACCGTGCGTTCGCTCACTTCCGTTTCTAATTCGACTTGCTTTATAAGGTTCCATTTTAATCCATCCCCGCAGTCATGTCTCAGAATCCTAATCATCCCAAACGCCCATACACATTGGAGCGCACACGGAATATTGGGATCGCTGCGCACATTGATGCAGGGAAGACTACGCTTACTGAGCGTATTCTTTTCTACACAGGGATGATTCACCGCATCGGTGAAGTTCATGATGGAGCTACTGTGACAGATCACATGGAGCAGGAGCGCGAGCGTGGTATCACGATCACTTCTGCTGCTGTGACTTGTGAATGGGTACAGCAGCCTGTTGATGGTGTGGTTAAGCTTTTTGAAAAAGAGAAGCAGCGCGTCAACATTATTGATACTCCGGGGCACGTTGATTTCACTGCCGAGGTAGAGCGCTCACTCCGAGTTCTCGATGGTGCTATTGTTGTTTTCTGTGGTGTTGCTGGCGTTCAGCCTCAGACAGAAACAGTATGGCGCCAAGCTGATAAGTATAACGTACCACGCATCGTCTTTGTTAATAAGATGGATCGTACCGCAGCGAACTTTGAAAACGTCTTTCAAGAGATCAAAGCAAAATTTAGTGTTCAAGCAGTTCGCATCCTCATTCCGATTGGTTCTGAGGAAGATCTTACCGGCCAAATCGATGTCGTAAACATGAAGTCAGTCATTTATAAAGATGACGACACCATGGGATCGGTTTTCGAGGTGGGTGACTTAGAGGGCGATCTGCTAGCAGAAGCTGAGTCAGCTCGTGAAGAGTTGATTTCTATTCTCTGTGATTGCGACGATACACTAGGTGAGAAATTCCTCATGGAGGAAGAGATCACCACAGCGGATGTGAAAGAGGCGCTTCGTCGCGCTACTATCAGTAATCAGATCGTCCCAGTAGCTGGTGGTTCAGCTTTTAAGAACAAGGGTGTTCAGTTTCTTCTCGATGCAGTGACTGACTATCTCCCTAGCCCACTAGATATTGCCGCAGCTAAAGGGCAAGACCCAGCCGATCACTCTATTGAAGTGCTCGCTGAGACCAACGATAACGAAAAGTTTTGCTCTCTCGCTTTCAAGCTCTGGGCAGATAAGTACGTTGGTAAACTAATTTTCTTCCGTGTTTACTCAGGAACTATTTCCAAAGGTGACATGGTGTTCAATCCTCGTACGGGCAAAAAAGAACGTATCGGCCGTCTCATTAAGATGCATGCTGATAAGCACGAAGATATTGAAACCTGCTATTCAGGCGATATCGCAGCCATTGTGGGTCTTAAAAATGTTCAAACAGGTGATACTATCTGCGAGCAAGGCTTCGACATTATGCTCGAGCCACCACTATTTCCCGAGCCTGTGATTTCTATGGCCGTTGAGCCAAAGACCGTTGTTGATCAGGAAAAAATGGCTTTAGCGCTTGCTCGCCTTTCTGATGAAGATCCTACATTTATGGTCAAAACTGACCCTGATACGGGTCAAACTATCATCTCAGGAATGGGGGAACTTCATCTCGAAGTGATCGTCGACCGCATGCAGCGTGAGTTCAAAGTAGCTTGCGGAGTAGGTAAACCACAAATTGCCTATCGTGAAACCATTACTGCCTCAGCAGGAGGAGAAGGGATTCTCAAAAAGCAATCTGGTGGTAAAGGCCAATATGGTCACGTCGTTCTTGACGTTACACCGGGTGAACAAGGCAAAGGACTTACCATTGAAAACAAAGTCGTCGCTGGTGTCATCCCTAAAGAATTTATCAATGCTGTTCTTCAAGGTATTAAGACATCCATGACTAACGGTGTCGTTGCAGGTTATCCTGTCGTCGATGTTCACGTCAATCTCACCGATGGATCTTCACACGATGTGGACTCCAACGAAAATGCTTTCAAAATGGCAGCCATTCTTGCGATGAGAGATGCTTTTACCAAAGCTGGACCCATACTTCTAGAGCCAGTGATGGATGTGGAAGTTGTTACACCTGAAGAATATCAGGGTGATATCATGGGTGATCTCAATCGCCGCCGCGGTCAAATTCAAGAAATTGAAAATAAGCCAATGCACGCTGTGCTAAAAGCATACGTACCTCTTTCTCAAATGTTCGGCTATTCGACAGCCGTCAGAACGCTTTCTAGTGGTCGTGCTGACTACACTATGAAGCCATCAAGTTTCGAGCAGGTTCCACAAGCAGTTGTGGAAATGCTCACCAGTGACTACGCTTACGCTAGTTAATTTACCTACTTATACTACCTCAAATAATCTAACTATAATCCGACATGCAACAGCAGAAAATCAGAATTCGCCTCCGTGCATACGATCATCGCGCCATTGACAAATCCGCTTTGGAAATCGTTGAGACCGCAAAACGTACAGGAGCTAAAGTCGCCGGACCTATCCCATTGCCCACACGCATTGAGAAGTTCAGTGTTAACCGTTCCGTGAACCAGAATAAGAAGTCTGCTGAGCAGTTCGAGATCCGTACACACAAGCGTATGCTTGATATCATTGATCCAACAGCACGCACCGTGGATGAGCTCAAGAAGCTCAATCTTCCAGCTGGTGTTGACATTGCTATCCGCATCTGAGCCCAACAATGGACTCAAAGTAAACATCTACTAAACTAACCATTTAATTTAAGAAAAACCATGGCACTAGGACTACTAGGAAAAAAAGTCGGTATGACACGCATCTTTGATGCAGAAGCTGGCACATCCATCCCTGTCACCGTTGTTGACGTTGCAGGTAATGAATTCCTTCAGCGTAAGACAATCGAAACTGACGGCTATTCAGCTGTTCAGGTCGGTTATGACGACCAGAAAGAATTCCGTCTCAATCTCCCTAAACGCGGACATTTCGCTAAATACGGCGCCTCTGCAAAGAAGCACGTTAAGGAATTCCGTTTTGAAAATGACGCAGACCTCCCCGAAGAAGGTGTAGCTCATCCAGGCGCAGAGCTTTTCGAAGCTGGCCAGTGGGTTGATGCGATCGGCACTACCAAGGGTAAAGGTTTCCAAGGTGTTGTTAAGCGTTACAACTTCGCTGGACAGCCTGACTCACACGGTCACATGATGCACCGTCGTCCTGGTGGCGTTGGCGCAGGAACATGGCCGGGTCGTATTTGGAAAAACAAAAAGATGCCAGGTCGTCACGGTGTTTACAGCCGCACGGTTCAGAATCTTAAAATCGTTCAGGTTCGCCCTGAAGACAACGTTATCCTCGTATCAGGAGCAGTTCCTGGTCACAACGGTGCTTATGTTGTTATCCGCCCAGCTATCAAAAAAACAGCACCAGCTGCTAAGTAACCCTTAACAAGATAACTAAGACAATGTCTAAAACACTCTCTATTCAAGACGCCGTTGCGCTCAACATTCAAGTGGTCGATGGCCACAAAGGTGATCAAGCCGTTCACGATCTTATCACCGCTTATCGTGCTAACCGCCGTAGTGGTACTGCACACACAAAGACACGTGGTGAAGTAAAAGGATCCAACAAAAAACTCTGGAAACAGAAAGGCACAGGCCGCGCTCGTTGTGGTAACAACAAAAACCCAATTTGGGTTGGTGGTGGTGTGATCTTCGGACCACGTAACCGCAGCTACGCTAAAACTGTGAACAAGGGTGTGCGTAAGCTCGCTCTACGTAAAGTTCTTGGTGATCTTCTCAATGAAGGCGCGGTACTTGCAGTTCCTTCTTTCAGTATCACTGATGGAAAGACCAAGTCATTCGTTGCAGCTATCAAGGCACTCACGGATTCACGTAAGGTTATCGTTGTAGCTGAAAGCTTCGATGAAACAACTTACCTTGCTGGTCGTAACGTGCAAAACGTGCTTCTCATGACTGCTTCTGAAGTAAACATCGAGCAGCTCATGCATGCTAACACAGTCATCCTCGTCGAAGATTCTTACGAGACCTTCGCACGCCGCACCGCACTCTAATCATTTAATTAATCGAATACCATGAAAGATATATATCAGGTCATCGACACCATCCTCGTTAGCGAGAAAGCCACCCTTCTTCAGGAAGAGAACAACGAATATGTGTTCAAGGTGCACCGCGATGCTAACAAGCTTGCTGTAAAGCGCGCCATTGAGCAGCTCTTCGGAAAGAAGGTTGCCACTGTCCGCACACTTAACGTTCAAGGAAAGAAGAAGCGCAACCGTCGCGCTGACGCTGGCCGTACTGCACATTGGAAAAAAGCCATTGTCCGTCTTAAGGATGGCGAGTCACTTGATCTCGTTTAATTAAGAGCCCTCCCTCATTTATTTACCCCGCTGAGAAACGATAACATCGAACCCAATAGCGAATTATGCCTTTAAAAACATTTAGACCTGTAACCCCATCAAACCGTTACAAGGAACTTCCTTCCTTCGAGGAAATCACCAAGTCAACACCTGAGAAAAGCCTCCTCACTCCTCTTAAAAAGAGTGGTGGTCGTAACAATCAGGGTCGTATCACATGCCGTCACAAAGGTGGTGGACACAAACGTAAGTACCGTCTCATCGACTTCAAGCGTGCTAAAACTGACGTTCCAGCTACCGTACTCAGTATTGAGTATGATCCTAACCGCACATGCCGCATCGCACTCATCCAGTATGAGGACGGTGTAAAGAGCTACATCCTCGCTCCTGTAGGTTTAGAAGTAGGCGCTACTGTCATCTCTGGTGACACTGCACCTCCTAAGCCAGGTAACGCCATGAAGCTTGCCCATGTACCACTTGGTACAGCGATTCACAACATCGAGCTAGTTCCTGGAACAGGTGGCAAAGTGGCTCGTTCAGCAGGTCAGCAAGCTGTCCTTTCCAACCGTGAGGAAGGTGGACTCGCACTTGTGAAGATGCCTTCTGGTGAGATTCGCAAGTTCAACCAAAACTGCTCATGCACTATTGGTCGCGTTGGTAACATCGATCATATGAACGAAGTTTCTGGCAAGGCTGGTCGCAGCCGCTGGATGGGTATCCGCCCAACTGTTCGTGGTATGTGTATGAACCCAGTTGATCACCCCAATGGTGGTGGTGAAGGTAAATCCAAGTCAGGTGGTGGTCGCCAGCACCTCACATCTCCTTGGGGACACACTAAGGGTCAAAAAACTCGTAAGAAGTATAAGAACAGTAACAAATTCATCGTTTCTGGTCGTAAGAAAAAGTAATTTTAAACTGATATAAACAATGCCAAGATCACTCAAAAAAGGTGCCTACGTTGACCAGAAGCTACTCGCGAAAATCGATGCAGCTGAAGCAGCAGGTGACAAGAAACCTATCAAAACATGGAGCCGTAACTCAGTTATTACTCCCGATTTCGTAGGACACACATTCCACGTTCACAATGGTAAGACATTCCCGTCTGTTTTCGTGAACGAGAACATGGTTGGACACAAGCTCGGTGAATTCTCACCAACACGTATCTTTAAAGCACACGGCGGAATCGGTAAGCGCTAACCCGCTGCCAATTAACAATCTACATTTTCTTTCTCATGTTATTCACTTCACAAATTACTACAGTATTCACAGGAGCTTTGCTTCTCGGTGCCGCAGTGCCTTGTGTGGGTCAGAATAACATGGAAGGAAATAGGGATCGCCAAATTCAGCTTTTGGAACAAAAGCTAGCGAAAGCGAATCAAACCTACAAGGTTCTTGCTCAAGATCTTGCTGCTTCCAAGCAGCGTGAAGAAGAGCTTACGAAGAGCCTTAATGACCTCAAGTTAAAGTTTGCCGCTCTCGGAGATAATCTCCTCGATGGCGAAGGACGGAAATTAGAGGCCGTAAAAGACGCTGAAGTTCTCGATAAGCAAAATCGTGCGACTGAAAAGGCAGCTCTAAAGCTGATGGCTAATCTCCGTGAATACCTTCGCACAGCCATCATTGCCGACTCAGATGCACGACTTCATTTGGAAACTTCAATACGAGAGCTTGACGTAGCTCTAAGAATAAGGCAGAACCCGCCCCCGCAGATTGCCCTTGGTAGTCTGCACCAAGCAAAAGTTGTCAGTATTGATGCCGAAAGTGGCATGCTGGTGATTAATGCAGGTGAGAATCAATCCGTTCGTCGCGGGATGACTTTCTCCATCATGCGAGGTAGCCGCAAGGTTGCCGAGGGAATAGTCGCTGAAACTCGAGAGTATTTCAGCGGTATCCTGCCGACAGAATTTGACGATAAGATGGAACAGATACGCCTCGGCGATGTCGCTTCCATACAGACAACTCAACGATAATTACTCACTTTTCAAAACACTAGAACGATGGAAGTTAAATCCACTTACAAATACGCACGCATCTCTCCTAAGAAGGCTCGTGATGTTGCCCGCGCCATTCAAGGTATGCCAGTATCAGCAGCTCTTGACGTACTCGCTTACACCCCACGTAAAGCAGCCTTGCTCATCAGCAAGACTCTTAAGAGTGCGGTTGCCAATGCGGAAAATAATCACGATCTCATCGCTGATGATCTCACGATCAAAGAATCAACTGTTGGCGACGGACCTACGCTTAAGCGTTTTAAGCCACGTGCTCGTGGATCAGCTGGAGCTATCCTAAAGCGCTCAAGCCACATCTTCATCACCCTCACTGACGAACTAGACATTGAAGAGCCTCGTGAGCGTTCTTCAAAGCCGAAGAAGCGCAGTATTAAACTTTCAAAAAAAGCAGCACCTAAGAAGGCTGCACCAAAGGCAGAAGCTCCTGCTGAGGAAGCCGTTGCAGAAGCAGCAGCCGAATAACCTAACTTTAAAAAAACACTAAATCATGGGCCAGAAAATCAATCCGATCTCTTTCCGTCTAGCAGTCACTAAGGACTGGCGTTCTAAGTGGTATGCCACTGGGAATGACTACACCGATAAACTTCACGAAGATCTTAGAATCCGTAAGTATATCAAGAAGCGTCTTCACAATTCAGGTATCTCAAAGGTTATCATTGAGCGTGCTTGGAACAGTGTTCGTGTTACTCTTTCAACAGCTCGTCCAGGTCTCGTGATCGGACGTAAGGGAAGTGAAATCGAAAAAATGACTAATGACATCTCAAAACTTTGCGGTGGTTCACAGGTCAAGATTGATATTCTTGAGATCCGCAAGCCTGAGCTTGATGCACAGCTTGTCGCTGAAAACATCGCCGTTCAGCTTGAGCGTCGTATCGCTTTCCGCCGCGCTATGAAGCGTGCTGTTGCTACCGCGATGGAGTTCGGTGCAGATGGCATCCGGGTTCGTTGTTCAGGCCGTCTCGGGGGTGCTGATATCGCACGTGCTGAGTGGTACCGTGAAGGCAAAGTGCCTCTACAAACTCTCCGTGTTCCTATCGATTACGGATTTGCAGAAGCAGCCACAGTTTATGGAATCATCGGCATTAAATGCTGGGTGAATAAGAAGGAAGAAAAAGAACAGCAAGGTGGTGGCCGCCCACGCCGTGATGATCGTAATAACCGTAATGATCGTAATGATCGCCGTAACAATCGCTAATTAGCAGTTTGTTAAAAGAATCAAAAAACAATTTTAAATAGGAGGATAATATTATGCCATTAATGCCTAAAAGAGTGAAGTTCCGCAAGACTCATCGCGGAAACCGTGGAGGTAACGCGCAAACTGGTAATACAGTGAGCTTTGGTGACTTCGGACTACAGTGTCTTGGACGCGGATGGATGACTAACCGTCAGATTGAAGCCTGTCGTGTGTCCATCAACCGTCAGTTAAAACGTAAAGGAAAAGTTTGGATCCGTGTATTCCCACACAAATCAGTTACAGCAAAGCCTGCTGAAACTCGTATGGGTAAAGGTAAAGGTGCTGTTGAAGCATGGGTAGCTGTGATTCGTCCTGGTACAATGCTCTTCGAAGTCGCTGGCGTATCTGAGTCAGCTGCCAAAGCTGCTCTTCGCCTCGCTTCCTACAAGCTTGGTATCCCAACTCGTTTCGTAGTCCGTGGCCAACATGGAGGCAACTAATAGCACTGTCATTATTTAAAGTAACATTAACTGATAACCACCATGGCCCAGACAAAAATCAAAGAAATCAAGGAGCTCAGCATTGAAGAGCTTTCAAATCGCTTACGCGACCTCAAGCAAGAGTCACTCAACCTGCGTATGCAGCACGCGACTGGTCAGCTTGAAAATACAGCGCGCCGCACTCTTGTTCGTAAAGAGATTGCACGTGTACAAACTGTCCTCACTCAGCACCGCCTACAGGGCTAAGCTCCCACTAACTATTTATATCATTTTATCATGAGCGAATCTGAAACTAAACAAGCCGGTCTTCGTAAGACCCGCGTCGGTATCGTTATCTCTACATCCATGGACAAGACCATCGTTGTAGAATACACAAACCGTGTCCCACACCCACGCTTTAAGAAAATCATTAAGCGTTCTAAGAAATTCTATGCACACGATGAGAAGGGCGAAGCCGCTGTAGGCGACAAAGTCAGCATCGTCGAGACGAAGCCTATTTCTAAAAACAAGTGCTGGAAACTCCAGCAAATTCTCAGTCACTAATCCTCTGTCTGCGTCACAGTGCGCAGCGAGTATTACATTAAACCAATCAACTCATTACTTATTTTTTGCCATGATCCAGATGGAATCCAAAGTTCAAATCGCCGATAACACCGGTGCTCGTGTCGCCAAGATGATTGGCGTCATCGGCAAACGCACCAAGGTGGCTCGCGTTGGCGATATTATCACTGCTCACATCCGTGAAGCAATCCCTACCGCTAGTATCAAAAAGGGTGAAGTCGTTAAAGCTGTGGTGGTGCGTTCAGCCTACCCAGTTCGCCGTGCAGACGGATCGATTCTCCGTTTTGACAGCAACGCAATCGTTATTATCGATAAAGACGGTAACCCAAAGGGTACACGTATTTTCGGCCCCGTAGCTCGTGAGCTTCGTGATCGCAAGTTCATGAAGATCGTTTCTCTTGCACCAGAGGTGCTCTAATCTTTATCCACTTCATTTTACCATGAAAAAAAATACACACGTAACTAAAGGTGACACAGTAGCTGTCATCGCTGGTAACTACAAAGGCAAAACTGGCACCGTCCTCGACGTGAATGCTAAGAAAGGCCAAGTTATCGTAGAAGGTGCACGCATCATGAAAAAGGCAGTTCCTAAGTCTGAGGCAAACCCAGACGGAGGTATCCTTGAGAAGGATGGCCCTATTGCTATCTCAAACGTGAAGAAGGTTTCCTAATCTTCTCACTTATAACAAAACACAAACATTTTATCAGTATAGAGTTGCTTAAATCATGCAAATGATGCACCCAGCTCGTCTCTGACAATAAACCCATCAGCGCTTAAGCGATTAATATCACAAGCTGACCCGCAAATATGAAACCAACACTACAAACATTCTACCAAGAAAAGGTAGTCCCAGCACTCATCGAGTCGCAGGGGTATAAAAATCCGCACCAAGTACCATGCTTGGAGAAAATCGTTATTACTACCCACGTCGGTGGTGCATCAGACCGCAAGCAAGCTGTCGAAGACGCGATTGAAGATATCTCAAAAATCACAGGTCAGAAGCCTAGCATCTCCTACGCTCGTAAGAGTGTTGCTAACTTCAAAGTGCGTGCTGGTGAAGCTGTAGGTGCTCGCGTTACACTTCGTGGCAACCACATGTGGGAATTCCTTGATCGTTTCATTAACATCACGGCTCCAAACATTCGTGACTTCCGTGGTATTACGCCAAAGAGCTTTGACGGCCGTGGTAACTATGCACTTGGAATTAACGACCAGTCAATTTTCCCTGAGATCGAGCTCGATAAGATCAAGCGCCAGCTTGGATTTGACCTCATTTTCGTAACATCCGCTCCTAACGATGATGAAGGCCGCGCCCTTCTCAAAACTCTAGGGATGCCATTCCGTGAAAACAAGAAGGCAGAAAGCGCTGCTTAATTGAGTAGCTTAATCATATAACAATTTATAGAAATCTATCATCATGGCAGTTCTCAGCGACCCAATTTCTGACTTTCTCACCCGCCTTAAAAATGCATCTAATGCAGGCAACGAGACATTCACAGCTCCGTATTCCAAAATCAAAGGCGAGATCGCTCGCATCCTTCAATCTGAAGGTTACATCTGGAATCACGAATTAGACACTACAGGTAAGTTCCCTGTAATTACCGTTAAGGTAAAATATTCTGACAGCGGTAAAGCCGTTCTCACAGATCTCAAACGCGTTTCCAAGCCTGGAATTCGTCGTTACACTGGTGCAGGAGAAATCCCGCGTGTACTTAATGGCCTCGGCATATCCATCATTTCTACTCCTAAGGGGCTCAGAACTGGATCACAAGCTAAGAGGGAAAAACTCGGTGGTGAAATCCTCGCCTTCGTTTGGTAATACATCTGTATTTCATCTAACCCATTAAACAAAACATACTACCATGTCACGTATTGGATTAAAAGATATCACTCTTCCTGAAAAGGTAACCGTCAAGTCTGACGCCGCTGGCGCAGTTACTGTCGAAGGACCTAAAGGTAAACTCGAGTGGACGATGCCAGAAGGTATCACTCTCGAAGAGGCAGACGGTACTGTTACCGTAAAGCGTGCTTCAGAGCATCGCCGCTTCAAAGCTCTCCACGGCACTGCACGTAGCCTGATCAATAACATGATTTTAGGTGTACACGCAGGCTTTGTGAAAGAGCTTGAAATTATCGGTGTTGGTTTCCGTGCTGCTGTTAAAGGCAACGCACTTGACCTCAACCTCGGTAAGTCACACCCCATCCTTCACCCGATTCCAGCAGGACTCACTGTCACCGTTGACAAAAACACAGCTGTAAAGATCGAAGGAATTGACAAGCAATTAGTTGGTCAGTTTGCAGCTGAAATTCGTCGTTACTATCCGCCAGAGCCTTTCAAAGGTAAGGGTATCCGTTATGCTGGTGAGCGCGTCCGCCGTAAGGCAGGTAAGAGCGTTAAGTAATTAAAATAAATAACTACTAAACATTTAAAATAATGAGCACTCTTAATCGTAAACAAGTTCGTCAACGCATTCACGCCCGCATCCGTAAGAAGGTCGCTGGCACAGCTGACTGCCCACGTCTTGCTGTCACTTATACTAACCAGCATATCTATGCGCAAATCATCGACGATGTAGCAGGTCACACACTCTGTGCTGCTTCTAGTCTTGATGCAGGTGTTGATAATGCTGCTTCGAACCAAGCCACTGCCGAGAAAATTGGTGAAATTGTCGCCAAGCGCGCCAAGGAAGCTAACATCAGTAAGGTCGTATTCGACCGTGGTGGCCATCTCTATCACGGAAAAATCAAAGCATTAGCAGAAGCTGCACGTGAAGCAGGTCTTCAATTCTAAACCATCTAAAATCATGGCTGAAAATCAAAATCAATCAAGCGCTCCAGCCGCTTCCAATACTCCAGCACCCGCAGCAGGCGGTGCAGCTCCTGGATCAGCTCCAGCTCCCGGACAAAAACCTGGCGATCGCCGCGGTGGCCCAGGAGGCAACCGTGGACGTGGACGTGGTCGTCCACCACGCCAAGCACCACCAAAGCCAACAGCTGAAGATGGTACTGAACTCGTAGAAAAAGTTGTCTTCATCAACCGTTGTGCCAAAGTCGTCAAAGGTGGTCGTCGCTTCAGTTTCTCTGCTCTCATGGTCTCAGGTACTAAAGAAGGACGCGTTGGCGTAGGCTTTGGTAAGGCACAAGAAGTATCAGAGTGTATCCGTAAGGGTAGTGATGATGCAAAGCGTTCACTTCAGCGTATGAAAATCGTAAATGGAACTATTCCACACGATGTTCAAGCTGAGCATGGAGGTGGTGTTGTTCTTCTTAAGCCAGCATGTCCTGGTACAGGTATCATCGCAGGTGGTGGTGTCCGTGCTGTATGTGAGGCTGTAGGAATTACTGACATTCTTGCAAAGAGTCTTGGTTCAAACAACCACGCTAACGTTGTTAAAGCGACAATGAAGGCGCTCTCTATGCTGCGTACACGTGAAGAAATTCTTAAAGCTCGCGGTAAAACGGTGAAAGAAAGCATCTAAGCTTCGTCACCACATTAATCCATATTTAATCTACAAACTCAAATACTATGAATTTGCATACTCTCAAGCCAAACCCGGGCGCAAAACACCGTGTAAAGCGTCTAGGACGTGGTGAAAGCTCAGGTTTAGGTAAGACCTCAGGTCGTGGTCATAAAGGTCAGAAGGCTCGCTCAGGTGGCGGCGTTCGTCCTGGCTTCGAAG
Source organism: Akkermansiaceae bacterium (assembly GCA_051252195.1). Classification (GTDB taxonomy): domain Bacteria; phylum Verrucomicrobiota; class Verrucomicrobiia; order Verrucomicrobiales; family Akkermansiaceae; genus Oceaniferula. The sequence continues at coordinate 235,307 of JBPOGD010000006.1, forward strand.
GTGGCCAGATGCCACTACACCGTCGTCTTCCTAAGCGTGGTTTTAATAACACACGTTTCCAAGATAAGATCGTTATCGTCAACGTTTCATTCATCGAAGATCGTTTCGAAGAAGGAGCTACTATTAACGAGGCATCACTTCGTGCAGCGAACCTCATCAAAGGTAACTTTGACGGAGTGAAGGTGCTCGGATTCGGCGAAATCTCAAAGAAAGTCACTGTTGAAGGCTGCACTGTTAGTGCTTCAGCTCGTGAGAAGATTGAGAAAGCTGGTGGTACTATCATCGACATCGTCAAGCGGGTCGATCGTAGCGCCAAGTAATCTTGTGCTTCTACTCTTGAAATAACTCACTTAAGAGGGGAAGTGCTTGCGCGCTTCCTCTCTATGCGTATAAACACTGCGCACCAGATCAGCTGGTCAATTGATAACTTTTTAACAAAGAATTATAAACTAAATGATTTCCGCATTTGCGAGCACATGGAAAGTGCCAGAACTTAGGGAGCGTATCCTATTTACCTTAGCGATGGTTGTTATCATCCGCCTCGGAGTACACATTACTCTCCCTGGTGTTGATGCCACAGTAATCGCCGAATATCTTGCTGATAAGCAGAAACAAGGAGGCGACAGCGGTGCTGGTGCTGCAGTAGGGGCTATGCTTGGTTTCTTCTCAGGAGGAGGTCTTCAGAAGATGGGTGTCTTTGCACTCGGCATTATGCCTTACATTTCAGCGTCAATTATGATGCAGCTGATGACAGCAGTCGTACCTAAGCTAGCTAAGCTGGCTCGAGAAGATGGCGGACGTCAGAAAATTAATTCTTACACGCGAATCATCACCATTATCATTGCTTTAGTGCAGGGATACCTTCTTGCGATTAGCTTGAAGAGCCCAGGGAATATTCCTGGACTTGGCGGTATTGATGCCTTTGGTAGCGTCGTGCCAGAGCACGGGTTTGTCTTTATCGGTATGACCGTTCTTACTATTGTTACAGGAACACTCCTTCTTATGTGGCTTGGTGACCAAATCACGGAGCGCGGTTTAGGTAACGGTATTTCACTGATCATTACTGTAAACATTATCTCAGCCCTCCCAGGTGCGCTAGTCATCACATGGCAGACACTTATCAGTGGTGACACAGCAGGGCCAGGAGCTTCTGCTTTCCTTGTATTCCTTGTTGCTTTCCTCGTGTTTGTTATTGCTGCCGTAATTGCAATCACTCAGGCGCAACGCCGTATTGCTATTCAATACGCGAAACGTGTAATGGGACGCAAACAACTCGGCGGTCAGACTCAGTACCTACCTCTTAAGGTGAACTATGCGGGTGTGATGCCCATCATTTTTGCCACAGCTATTTTATCGCTTCCTACGTTCGTCCTCAGTCAGGCATTTCCTGATGCAGGCTGGTCTCGTGCGATTCAGAACGTTTTAGCAGGCGGTGGTTTTGGGTATTACATTACAGCAGGTGTAATGATCTTCTTTTTCTCCTACTTCTGGGTAGCAACGATGTTCCAGCCAAGTGAGATTTCAGAAAACCTTAAGAAGAGCGGTGGTTACATTCCAGGTGTGCGTCCAGGCAAGCCAACTGCTGATTTTCTCGACTTCACGATGACTCGCCTCACTTTTGCTGGTGCGATCTTTTTGACGATCATTTTCATCCTCCCTTACATTGTATCTCAGATGCCACGAGGGATCATTGGTAAAGAGCTTCCGTTCCTTGTAACATCATTCTTTGGTGGAACGAGTATGCTGATTCTCGTAGGTGTGCTTCTTGACATGATGCGTCAGGTCGAAACACATCTTCTGCAACGCCATTACGATGGGTTCCTTCGCAAGGGGAAAATCAAGGGTCGTTATGACCGTCTCCAGAATACTGGTGAGCGTGCTTCTAAGGGTACGATTATTTACCTTTGGGTATTCATCGCTGTTCTCATTATTGCCGCTGTAGTCTATTGGGGCTACACAGGTAATTAATAACGTCCACATCATTATTTCTAAGCCCGGACAGCTATTAGTTGTTCGGGCTTTTTTCTTCTCAAACTTATTTTGCATTGGCGTACGACATTTGTCAGTTAATGCTTCAACTATCATTTCATGAGCACCAAGATAACAGATCGACTATTTAATGAAATCATCGAAGCGCGTGATCGAGTCTACGCTGTGGGCGATGCCACGCCTCTTCAGCAATTGCCTTTAACAAATTTGAAAGCTCAAAATATTGCACTTTGGGCAAAGAGAGAAGACCTAGGCCCTATCAAAGCTTACAAGTGGCGAGGTTCATACAATGCTATTTCCAGCCTTTCCGAGCAAGATCGAGCTAAGGGAATTGTGGCTGCCTCGGCGGGGAATCACGCGCAGGGCGTTGCTCTCGCTTGTAAGTCTCTCAGTTGCAAAGCGGTTATTTTTATGCCTCGCTCAACGCCAGAGGTGAAACAAAGTGAGGTTTTACGTCTCGGTGAAGAATCTGTAGAGATCCGGTTAGTGGGTGACACATACGACGATGCTAGCTATGCGGCCAAAACGTTTTGTCAAGAGACTCAAGCTGTCTACATTCACCCCTATGATGACCTCATGGTGATGGCAGGGCAGGGTACAATGGCAGATGAGGTCGTTCGTAGTGGCGAGGGGCCTTTCGATCGTGCTTACATTGCTATTGGCGGTGGAGGTCTCGTGGCTGCTACGGCCTGTTATCTCAAGGAATGTTGGCCGGATATCAAAGTTTATGGAGTTGAGGGTGTTGATCAAGCATCCATGCATGCAGCACTCGAGTATGGAGAACCGACACAGCTGGATTACGTCGATGTTTTCTGCGATGGGACGGCTGTTCGCAAAGCGGGTTCTGAGACATTTGAAGTCTGTAAAAAGTACCTTGATGGCGTCATACTTGTGAATAACGATGAAGTGTGTCGCTCCATTCGTACTTTATGGGAATCAATTCGCGTCATACCCGAGCCAAGCGGGGCGATGTCGCTGGCCGGTTTCCAGAAACATTTTGATGCTGGAGACGTGAAAACAGGTGAAAAAGTACTCACTGTAATTAGCGGAGCCAATATGGACTTTGCTAAGCTGGGCGTTATTGCGAGGCGTGCGGGTATAGGAACCAAGCACCGTCGTTTTTTACGAGTTCCTATTCCTGAGAAAAAAGGTTCGCTAGTTGATTTCCTTCAAGAGCTACCTGTAGATATTAGTATTATTGACCTTCAATACGGAAAAATTGATTCAGCGGTGCAGTACCCGATTATTGGAGTGCTGGGCGCAGATGAAGATTATACAGAGCTTGATAAAGTTATTAAGGCGCGTGGGGTAGATTATGTGGATGTGTCGAGAAGTGAAGATGTGGACTATCGTATTATTAACTATTCTCCTGAGCTGTTTACTCATCCACTTTTTATTAATATCGAGTTTCCTGAGCGAGCAGGTGCATTCTTGCAGTTTATGAAGGAGGTGAAAGACATAACCAGCTTATGTTACTTCAATTATGCCTATACTGGTGAGCGCGTAGGGCGGGCCTTAGTAGGGATGGAATTTGAAACTATGGATGAGCAGAAACTTTGCTTTGAGCGGATTATGAAAATGACTGATCATGATGGAGGCTGCATTCGTGCTGCGCGTGAAGTTAGCGATGAAATTTTCTACCGTTTAACGAGTCTGCATCGGTAAAACACCTATTGCAGAGGGCGTTTCGGTGAATTTAGAACTTGCGTGAGGCTGTCGATCACGTTACTTCCCCTGCACATCAATCATTTCCTATGGGTCAGCAATTAAAAAAAGTCATTAAACGTAGCCGCCGTAAGCTCTATCTCAAGCGCAAAAGTGAGCAGCTTAAAATCGAGCTTGCTCGCAAAGAATCTACACCTGCTAAAGCTGTCGCAGTAGCAGCTGAAAAACCAGCTCCAGCTAAAAAAGCTGTAAAGAAAACAGCCGCTAAAAAAGCCGCTAAAAAAACAGCCGCTAAAAAAGCTACGAAGAAGGTAGCAGCTAAGAAGGAAGCTCCTAAGCAAGACGCTGAGTAGTCTTTTTTCCAACAATATTTTTGAGGTCAGTTGCAGAAAGCAGCTGGCCTCATTTCGTTTAAATCTATCTCTTTGATTTAGTGGAACAGGTTCTCATTGTAGACGGCCATAGCGCTATTTTTGCGTGGCAAGATCTTCGCGATCTGCACCAAGAAAATCCTCGTAGAGCTAGACTTGAGCTCGTTAGCATGCTGACGCAATATCACGATGTGACTGGGTGCTATGTTGTCGTGGTTTTCGATGGTAAAGGTGTGAAGACTGACCGAGAAGGTGGAAAGAACGGGGATATTCTTGTAATGTATTCACGCAGTGGTGAGACGGCGGACACGGTGATTGAACGCATTGTAGCGCGCAAATCTTCAGATATGCGGATTACTGTCGCCAGTAATGATCGTGCTGAGCTAGAGACGGTATCTGCCTTCGGTGGCGACTGCATAGGGCTCAAGACGCTTAGAGAGATGCTAGATCGAGCCGATGAGGATCACCGTAGGACCTGGGACTACTAGCCTGAAAGTTGCAGAGAGTGAAAATGAGAATTAAGGTTTCACAAGCTCGCTATTTTTAGTGAGTGTTTAACCCGTGAGTATTTTTGAAAAAACAGTATTAGTGACAGGTGCATCTTCGGGGATTGGCTACGCTACCGCTGAAGGCTTGATTAAAGAGGGGGCGAGGGTGATCGGTCTCTGCCGCGATGTTTCAAAATTACCTGAGGGGGTGCAGCCCTTGTCCTGTGATCTGACCGATGAGCACGCAATCAACTCCGCCTTTGCCCAGATTTCTCACCTTGATGTTATTATAAATAATGCCGGTATGGCGCTATTATCGCGAATCTCAGATGGTGAATCCGCTGACTGGGAGAAAATGTGGAAACTCAATGTGCAGGCGCTGAGTATTTGTAGCCAGAAAGCTCTCACTTTATTTCCTGATGGTGAAGGCCAGATCATCAATGTCTCAAGTATGAGTGGACACCGGGTACCGCCATCGGGTGGGTTCTACGCCGCGACAAAGTTTGCCGTGCGTGCGGTGACAGACGCGCTGCGGAGCGAACTTCGGGCTGATGGTAGCAGGACACGTGTGGCGACTGTTTCACCAGGCTTTGTTGATACACCTTTACTCGACACTTATTTTCAAGGTCGTGAGCAGCAGCTGGAGCATACGCGTTCATCAATGAAGATGTTAAGTCCCAGTGATGTTGCTGCATCAATCATGCATATTCTAAATACGCCACTTCATCTGGAAATTACCGATATTCAGTTACGCAGTGCAGATCAGGTGGGGTGAAATAGTTTATCGAAGGTGGAGCCGATTCACGTTGGGGATTTAATGCTTGTACAGATTTAACGTCTGAGAATAGTCTAACTAACTATGAAATTACCTCTGCTTGTGACTGTGTTTAGCGCAGCACTAACGACTCTATCATGTTTTGCTGATGAAGGCTTTGTGCCTTTGTTTGATGGAGAGACTCTTGAGGGCTGGACGGCAGCTCGGAGCAAGGAGGCTAAGACTTGGGGGCCCTTTTCAGTAAATAAAGAAGAGAAAGCAATTCATGTTTACGCGGGAAAAGAGGCTGATAGTAAACAAGCTAACGACTGCTTAGTATCTGATAAGCCTTACAGCCACTTCATTCTTAAGCTTGAATATAAATGGTTAGGTAAGCGCTTTGCTCCTCGTACTACGTGGGACCGTGATGCAGGACTTCTTTTCCACGTTCATGGAAACCTTAAGAAAGTCTGGCCTTTGTCTGTCGAAATGCAAATTGGTGAATCTCCAGCTGATAAGCCTAATGGTAGAAAAGCGGAAGGTCGTTTTCACACAGGTGACTTGTTTGTATTGGGTAAGCACCTCTTGGCTACTACTAAGCATACTGATGGTCACTGGGATCCGAATGGCGAGGAAGTGGAAGTTCGTTTTGGCCCCACGAAGCTTGGTACTGAAAAACCTTTCGGGGAGTGGAATCAGATGGAGATACAGGTTCACGGTTCTGAAAAAGCAGTTTTCATTCTTAATGACGAGGTTGTCTATGAGATTTCAAATATCACCCAAAAAGTTGCTGGCGTAGTAAAGCCTCTCGAAAAGGGCCACATCGGTTTACAGGCTGAGTGGGCTGAGCTTCTCTATCGAAACATCATGATTAAGGAGCTTCCCCAAAGTGATGAATAGCCGTTACAAGCGCTTTCTGAAAAGTAGAAAGCGCAATGAGGGGAAGTTTTTTAAAAGTGGCGAAGTTCACTTTGCAAGGCTTCTCAAACTAATCTTCTGAAGTGAGAAACAATAGATTAGGATCCTTGTTTTTTGATCAATTTAGTTCAATTATAGGTAGTTTGAGTCTAAGAAAAGGCCTTTAATGTCATGTTAAATGAAATTTTCTCTTTTCAAGTGATCTTTCCGCGCGTAGTCCCACATTCATGCCCAAAACCTTAATTATCGCTGAGAAGCCTTCGGTAGCGACAGATTTATCCACAGCACTTGCGAAAGCACCTGACGTGGGTAAGTTTGATAAGAAAGGAAAAGGTCGTGATGTTTACTTTGAAAATGATACTCATGTAATCACTTCTGCGGTAGGACATTTGGTGGAACTAAAGATGCCTATGGGGCCAATTGGCAAAAACGGTCAGGCGAAGAACCTCCCATGGAACTTCGATGTTTTGCCAGCTATTCCCAATAAATTTGAGCTTCAGCCTATTGAGCAATCTGAGACACGCCTGAAGCAGGTTTTAAAGTTAGCGAGACGCAAGGACGTTGATACCATCGTAAACGCTTGTGATGCGGGCCGTGAGGGTGAACTCATTTTCCGATATATTCTTGAGTTGGGTAAAATTGATAAACCTGTAAAGCGTCTCTGGATGCGGTCAATGACCCAAGGCTCAATTATGGAGGCATGGGGGAATCTCCGCAGTGATGAGGAGATGCAAAATCTTACTGCCGCGGCCAAATGCCGTTCTGAATCTGATTGGCTGGTCGGATTAAACTCAACACGGGCGCTGACATGTTTTCGCTCACGTCATGGCGGTTTTAATATTACTGCAGCGGGGCGTGTCCAGACACCCACACTCGCCATCTTAGCGAAGCGCGAAATGGAGATACGTGAGTTTGTTTCAGAGGCGTATCACGAGGTTCACGCAGACTTTACAGTCGCCAATGGCGACTACGCAGGAAAATGGATCAATGAGTTATGGAAAAAAGACCCTCAGCACCCGCATTCGCGCGCTGAGAGGATTTGGAAGAGAGAGCAAGCAGAAGCCGTCATCGAACGCTGTGAAGGCAAGACAGGCACTGTTAGTGAGGAACAGAAGCCTACCAAGCAGGCCTCTCCTCAGCTCTACGACCTGACAACCCTTCAGCGTGAAGCGTCATCACGCTACGGCTTTTCTGCGAAACGTACGCTTCAAGTAGCACAGTCGCTTTACGAGAAGTATAAAATGCTGACCTATCCGAGAACGGATTCACGTTACCTTCCTGAAGACTATGTGCCGAATGTTCATGAAACGGTTGCCTCTATCGCTGATCAAGGTGGCGCACTTAGCAAACATGCTAAGCATGCCATTACCAAAAAGCTTATCGTGCCGAGCAAACGCGTGTTTAATAACGCGAAGGTTTCAGATCACTTTGCAATCATCCCGACGGGGCGCTTTGTGAAAATGGATGAGGCGGCGGAGAAGATCTTTGACCTTGTAGCCAAACGTTTTCTCGCTGTCTTTTTTCCATCCGCTGAGTTTTTGAACACGCGCCGTATCACACGCATCGAGACTGGTGATGTGACGGATGCCTTTCTCACCACGGGAAAAGTGCTCATTACTCCAGGTTGGTTGGCTGTTTATGGTCGGATGCCTGGAGTGGCAGCTGGTAAGGACGAGCTCTGTGCCGTTTCAGCCGGAGAATCTTCTAAGCTGGTACATATCGAAGTTACCGATGAGCAGACGAAGCCGCCTGCAAGATTTAATGAAGCCACGCTACTATCCGCCATGGAAGGAGCAGGTAAGTTGATAAATGATGAAGAGTTACGTGAAGCAATGTCTGAACGTGGTTTAGGAACACCTGCAACACGCGCCGCTACTATTGAGGGGCTGATTCGCCAAAAGTATATTGAGCGTGATGGGCGTGATATTTTAGTCACACGGCGTGGTTTGAGTTTGATCGAGATCACGGAAGAGCTAGGTATCCAAGCGCTTGCATCACCTGAGATGACGGGCGACTGGGAGAGCAAGCTTCGTCAGATGGAGCAGGGGAAACTGACGCGCCCTGAATTCATGAGGGAGATCATTGGCTTTACTTCAAATATCGTGAACAAGGCAAAGGAATACACTGCTGAGTTGAAGAATAAGGATTTTGGTTATCTCGATGCGACCTGTCCGAAATGCCAAGGAAATAAATTTAAGATTACCGATGCTACCTATGAGTGTGACAACCCCGAATGTGACTTCCATTCGAATAAGTACATTGCTTCACGTCTTATCACTGAGGCCGAAATGCGTGAATTGCTTGAGAAGAAGTTCATCGGGCCATTAGAAGATTTCAAGTCACGTTTCAATCGCCCTTTTGAGGCTGGTTTAGAGCTTAAGCAGGAAGTTTCCAAGACTGGAAAGCTCGGTAAATGGAAGGTTGGTTTCGTGTTTGATAATGGTGAAAATGAGCGTGACGAGCTTACTGAAGATCAGGTCGTGGCGACTGTGATGACACCGATCGGCAAAGAGGTGAAAATTTATGAAACGGCGAAAGCCTGGTACGTTCCAGCTATCGTAACTAAGGATAATCCTGAGGGTGTACGTATTTCCCGTACGATTCTGCAATGTGAGCTTCCTACGGAGCAGGGAATCAAACTTATCGAAAAAGGGAAAACTGATCTCTTACCTGGTTTTGTGTCCAAGCGCACGAAGCGAGCCTTTACCGCCTATCTGCTATTTGACCTAGAAACAGGGAAGATAGGTTTTGAGTTTGAGCCTAGAGCGGCTAAAAAAGGAGCCAAGAAGGCTACGAAAAAAGTCGCCAAGAAAGCGGCAAAAAAGAGTACTAAGACGAAGGACTAGAACGATGTAAGTCGTAGAAGAGCTGATGAACCTCTTCTACGATTGATGACTGCGCAGCATGTGCTCTGCCTTTGCCGAGTGACGAGTTTGAGGAAAGGTCTCGACGATTTCATGGATTACCGCCTCGCCTGCTGTAAGGTCATCGAGATCTTCCAGATAGAGCTGAGCGATGCGCGTCATGAAGTACGCTTTGTCATTGTTTTGCCAGCCACCCCGGGCAAGAGCTTTTTGTAGCGTAGCGATTGCAGATGCAGGTTTTTCTAGATTTTTTTGCTGAATTTTAGCAATTTCCACCCAAGGTTGTACATTATCTGTGTCTGTTTCGCAGCCTTGCTCAAAGATTTTGATGGCAACCTCATAATCACCGCATGCCGCAGCGCGGTGAGCTTCATGATAGGGGTCTTCTTGGAACTCCTCATTCGACCCCAATACGGAGTTGACGCCCTTGTCGACGATGTTGGGTAAAACGTATAAAGCAAACAAGATCCCCAAATAAGCACCCCCTATAACTAGAACTGGGAGGTAACGCATGACCCCGTATTGAGACTCCTCATCCATTGTCATCCTTGTCCATATGACCCATGCGGCAATGAGTATCATCATCAGCCAATGAAATTTCCTTTTATTCATAAGGTAGAAGTCTGTCACAAAGTTGTAGAGAGTGAAAGAGAATGTGTGGAAATTATAATCTGTGAATGCTTGTTAGTGGTAGGCAAGTATCTCGAGTAGATCGCAAAAAATTCTTGATAGCGTATGGGGAAGATCTGTGTAAGATTTTCACATCTTGATAGCGATGCGACAATATACACGATTTTTCCTGCTAGCAGCTTTCTGGCTACTGAGTCAATTAGGGCTATCTGTCCTTATGGCGGAAGAGGTTTTAACAATTTCTGATTTTGATAAGGGCGTAGTTTCTGAACCGAAGTACGGTGAGGGCTTAGGTGGTTCTCTGCTAACGAGACCGAATGCTCGGACGACAACAGTTTCTATCCCTGCACCCCGTGGACAGATCACGGACAGGTATGGCGAGCCTTTTGCGCAGACAAAGGTGGTATGGTATGTGGCGATTCAGTATCCCCAGTTTGAAAAAGTAGACCGTGACTACGTGTTGCAATGGGCGAGAAAACGTGTGAATACTGCCAACGAGGCTTTCGGTGAGGTGTGGAGTATCAGTGATGACGATCTCTGGGAACACTATAGGCACCGTCGCTGGCTACCGATGCCGATGAAGCATCGCGTAAGCGCGCTCAATAAAGAGGCTGCTGAGAAAAAGCTGATTGATGGGATTATCCTGCATCCGAGCTACGAGCGGTATTATCCTCAAGGGGAATGTGCGGCACATATTATTGGCTATGTAGGAAATGCTGGAAGACTTGAGAAGGGGCCAATTAATTATGGAGATCCTCTTTTTGAGCGTGTCGAAGGACGGTCTGGTTTAGAAAAAATCTTTAATGATAACCTCACGGGCGAAGAAGGGATGCTGCGTCAAGACTTTGAGGCAGACGGCAGTCTCGTTCTTAAAAGGTATGCGAACCGCCCGAAGCCAGGAGGTACCATTGTGACGACTCTTGATATGGCGTGGCAGAAGCACGCTGAAAAAGTGCTGAAAAAATATTGTGAGCGAGGTGCTTTTGTCGTCATCGACATCAACACAGGTGACGTGCTTGCCATGGCGTCGAGACCAGGCTTTGATTTAAATGATTTCATTCCTTATATCAGTACGGAAAAATATGCGGCGTTACGCGATGATCCTGGGAAACCACTATTTGCGCGTGCATTTCAGGGAGCATATCCACCAGCTTCAACCTTTAAGCCCATTGTGGCAGTGACAGCTTTGAGTAATCGAGATATCGCGAAAAACACTTTAATTAACAGCCCTGCAAAAATTAAGATCGGCAATCACTGGTTCCATAACTGGTCAAAGACTCCTGAGGGGAACATCAATGTGAATCGAGCAATTGCAAGGTCCTGCAACCCGTGGTTTTACCAAGTAGGCATGATGACGGGGCCTAGTGCTTTTCTTTCCGTTGCTCGGCGATTAGGTTTTGGTTCTAAAACTGATTTGCCTCTTTTAGGTGAGACAAACGGGTTGATTCCCAATAATGAGTGGATGAAGAAACATCATGGGCGCAGGCTCATGGATGGAGACACAGCGAACTTGTCTATTGGTCAGGGGGTCATGCTTGCATCGCCACTTCAGGTAGCTCAAGCGATGGCTGGACTAGGGAATGGGGGAGCTTTGCCTAAGCTCCGTCTGGTGAAGCAGGTACAGAATCTCACTGGGAAGGTACTTGTCGCTAATGATCCACAGCGCCGTAATTTTCTCAATCTTGACCTCGATTCGGTTGCTGTCGTTCACCAAGGGATGAGTGACGTAGTCAATGCCTCTTACGGCACAGGGAAAAATGCATCTCTGAGCTACACGACGCTCTGTGGTAAAACAGGAACAGCTCAGTGGGGGCCTGCAAATTTAGAGCAAAGACTAGCGTGGTTTGCTGGCTTTTTTCCCAAAGAAAATCCGCGATACGCCTTTGCCGCACTTTATGAGGGTAAACCTCACGAGGAGCTTAGTGGTGGTAGGAAAGCGGCTCCGATGGTAAGGGCATTTTTCGAAAAATTTGATAAAGAGATTAAGAAAGAGATTAAGCCTGCCCCTGTTGCTATGGTGATTGAGGAAGAGGATGAATTACTGGAGATGAATGATTATGCAAGTCAAGAGCCGGCGACGCCTATCTTACAAGCGGTCCCAGTTGATGAAATCATGCCTGAGGGAGAGCTTTCGTTGGGGAATACAGAGGAGTACTACGAGGGCTTTGTATCAGATCTTAATAAGATAGAAGAGCTTGAGAGTTTGACTGATGAAACTCAAGAGCCTGTCCCAAGAGCGATTATAGTGGACGAGGAGTAAGCTTTTCATTGACGCTTTCGACATTCTGTTTTCCTCTATTCCAATCCCCCTATAAAGTTTATGTCGCAAGATAGCTCAATTGATAAGGTAAAGCCCTCTACTCCACCATGGGCACGGAAATTAGTGCGGCTGCTATTAGCTGGTTTGGCGGCAATTGTACCTATCGTAGGAACGGTTTGGCTCCTGCTCGTAGTTTATAGAATTCTGATGTTAGTGGGGGATCGATTCATTCAGTTGCTACTCGACTGTTTGAATTTTGTGAGGTCTGGTGATGATCTTAGTACAGAAGATTTTGCTTTTTATGGCTCGGATCTCATCCGCTTCCTGATCCCTGTTTTTCTGATCTTACTGATTGGATTTGCTGTGGCGAACAGGCCCGGGCGCAAAATTCTGCATTGGCTCAACAAGGGTATGCAGAAAATCCCAGGCCTAGGTTTTATCTATGCTACTCTCAAGCAGTTTGTCGATGCGCTGAAAAACCTCGGTGGGGAAAAGAAATTTAAGAGTGTCGCTTATGTGGAGTACCCTAGCCCAGGGTGCAGGATGATTGGTTTTGTAACGGGGAACTATTTTGATCCGCAGATGGGGAAACATGTCACCGTAGTTTTTGTTCCCACGAGCCCTAATCCAATGACAGGCTTCGCTGTCGTTATTGATGACGATAAGGTTCAAAATAGCGACATGAGCTTAGAGGAAGCAAGTAAGATGATTCTCTCTGCTGGCCTCGTTGCACCTGCTTCATTTCAATCTGAGTAAAACGAGATTGTTCTCTCTTTCCATTTATTGGTGAAGTTGCAGAATTAGATTGAAAGTTGTGTTATGGCTACTATCAGTGGCGGTGTCTGCTGTGTGCGACCAATAATGGATGTACGCCCGAACCGATATACTATAACTGGAGATGCCTCCTTTTGGATAATAACATGCCTTTTCAGGAAGTTAGCGTTTGAGAGGAAGTCTCCAACCTACTGAGTTCACGGTAAACGTGGCTTTTACCCCATGGACGGCACAGCGGATTTTTTATTTCATTGCTTGTATGTAAGCTCATCGGCCTTTTTTTATGAATGGTGCATGTGCCTATGAAAGCTGGCATTGCGTTTTTTTAACTCTAATAGTATGTATATTTCTCAACTTGGAAGAGGTGCCTGATATGGAGTTCTTTCACTGTCAAACTATATAAGAAATGGCTTCCCTTTATTCTAGTAAAAATAGCAAACGTAAGAAGAGGCGTAATTTTCTGATCAAATGGTCTATTTACCTATTTCTGTTCAGCCTTATTTTATGTGCCATTGGGTATTTCACTCTCATGTTTCTCAGTGCTCCCTACAAGAAGCGTGCAGAAACTTATGATTTAGCTCGTATCGATGATGTGGAGGTGAAGAGCCTTATCCTCGATCGTAAAGGGCGTGAAGTGGGCCGCTTCTTTGTGGAAAATCGCGATAAAGTAAGTATCGATGAAATTCCCGATATGATGATTAACGCGCTTGTAGCAGGTGAGGATCAGCGCTTCTTCAAGCATGATGGAGTTGATAGACAAGGAGTTTTAAGGGCTGCCTATCTGAACTTCAAAGCTGGCCGTAATACGCAAGGTGCCAGTACAATTACCCAGCAGCTTGCGCGAAACGCATTTTATCTCAAAGAAGAGTCACTCAAGAGACGTGAGGGTGGTTTGGCGCGAAAAGCAGTTGAGGCATTTTTAGCGATCCGTATTGAAAAAGAATACAGCAAGCGGCAGATTCTTGAATTTTACTTGAATCGGGTTGCTTTCGGTAGTGGGTACTACGGAGTACGCTCCGCGGCATTGGGATACTTTGGTAAAGAGCCACGCGACTTAACGGTTTCGGAGTGCTGCTCTCTGGTTGGCTGTATAAAAAACCCGACTCGGATTTCACCTCTGAACAGTTTGGAGGAAAACAAAAAAGCTCGTAATCAGGTGTTGAGGCGTCTGATTGACGAAAAGATGATTGAGGAAACCGTTGGTGAACAGTTGAAGCTTGAACCTGTAGTGATTAATCCTAAACCAATCCGCCGGGGAACTTCACATCTCTATGAGCGCATTGGGGATGCAGTGAGAAAACACCTCGGTAAAGATGCTTTCTCTGAAGGGGGCTATACGATCCACACCAGTATTGATTTGGATGTACAGCGCGCTATGGAGCAAAGCCTCTTACGGCAGCTCGCAAGTGTGGAAGCGAAGGATGGATACGAGCACAGCCTTTATGAGACGTATCGAAGAGAGGATGGCCCCCCCAAGTATATACAGGGCGCTGGCCTCATGCTGGATAATACTAATGGCTCTGTCATTGCCTATGTAGGAGGACGTGACTTTACTCATAGTCAGTATGACTTCGTGAGATCAGGTAGTAAATCTATAGGTACTGCATTTTTACCAATTGTCTATACCACGGCTTTAGAGCAGGGAAGATCACTTATTTCCCCTTTGGAAGACCGGCCCTTAGATAACCGGTTAGTGATGGTAGATGGTAGAGAGGGCATTCTGGGAGAGTGGGGAATGGAAACTTATGATCCAGAGTACGAGGGAGACATCAGTTTACGCCGCGGTTTGGAAGTCTCAAAGATTGGCGCTTCGGTGAGGTTGGGTAAGGAATTAGGTCTTAGCAACGTGACTGAGACAGCAGGGAAGTTAGGGATCGATATGACCGATACCAAGCTATTTCCTCGTTTGCTCGTGGGTACGAGTGATGTGTCTATGGAGCAACTAGTCAAGGCCTACTCCGTGTTTCCCAATGAGGGGGAACTGCTGGAGTCGTCTTATTTTATAGATCGCATCGTAGACTCACAAGGAGAGCTACGTTATAGTGTTAAAAGCACTCAGGAAAAGAAGCAGGTGATTTCAGCAGAGAATGCCTACTTGATGCACTCGATGCTTCAAGGCGCACTAAGTTACAGCTCAGGAGGGAGTGATTTAGATCAGGTGCATTTGGACAAGAGTCTCGCGGGTAAAACGGGGACGACATACGATTTTGCAGATAATTGGTTTGTGGGATACAATGGTGGAGTCACGTGTGCCATGTGGATGGGATTTCTTGATGGTTCAAGCTCACCCATCTATCAAGGTGCGTTTAGTAAAGACACGCTTTTACCGTCGTGGCTGACAGTGATGAGTGCCGTCAACAAAAACCTTCCTGTGAAGGGGATCACGCCTCCAGAAGCACTAGTCACAGCAGAGGTTTGTCGAGATTCGAGAGCGAGGAAGACGCGATATTGTCAGGATTTCGTGAGGAACGAGCTTACGGGTGTGGAGTCTTATGAATCCACTACTTACAGTGAGTATTTCGTGAAGGGGATTGAGCCCATTGGTTACTGTGATTTTCACAGTGTTATAGAAGGGCAACTTACCGAAAATCTCAATTTTGGAGCACGTGGGCAAAAGCTAGCTAGGTCTCACTCTATCCCAGTTCAACCCAAAGAACCCTTATTAATAGGTCGAGACCCTTACGGCTCGGAACAACCTGATTTTGTACCAAAGGATCAAACGAGTAATCGAGGCTCTCAATATGAACTGAGTTTTGACGAACTAGACAATGAGGATATCGAGGCGAAAATTACACTTGATCGGCCTGCAAGAATCTCGATCTACGAAGAGTAGGTAAATGATGGTTTGATGAGGAAATCTCATAACTGCTTGCTTGCACTTTAGGACTCTATTGATCATCTTTTAAACGTGCCTGACGAACCTAATGATAAGCGCAAATGGACTGGTCTTGTATGTTCAGGGTGTCGTTTTGTATTTCGCGTGCCTAAAGGACATGCGGGTGTAGGAGTAATTTGCCCTGCATGTGATTATCTCCTCAATATTCCACGTAGCAAGATGGTGTCTGCCGGGGCCGCTCGACCGCGAGATGAGATTCCTCTAAAACAGTATCACACCAGTTCTCCAGTCGAGGGTGTCGAGCGTTCAGCGTCAAATGGAGTTAAAATTTTACTCGCCTTAGTGTCGATATGTATTTTGTTCTCTATCATCTCTCTCATCTTTTTGATGTCTAATCGAGGCGATGATGCCGCGAAGCCAAGTCCTACGTTGCCTCACGTAGCTACTCCAGTTCCGAACACAATAAATGACCGGATTGCGGTAGACGATGACTTTGTGCCTGAGCAAGAAGCGGTATCTGAGCATGCAAGACGAGTCGTCTTGACTAAGGAGAATCGATTAAAAGCTTTAGATTCGGTTAGTCGTTTTTTTGCCGTTCAAGAGCCCCAGAGTTTGAGGGGGGGGATTGCTGATTCGGCTGAAGTAATGCCGCTCGTAAATGATTATTATAAGCTGAATGAATGGACTCCAAAAATTGTGAACAAGATTTATTGGAATTTGGGCGTGGTTCAAAAAGGAGATTACCTTACTCTCAATGTCGGATTCAATGATAGTGATTTCAAAATTGTAAATGTATTGAAAGCTCAAGAAGGTTACTTAGTAGATTGGAAAAGTTTGGTTGCTTGGTGTGATTTGAGTTGGAGTGAGTTATTCAAACGCCGGCCTGTGCTCGAACAAGAAGTTAGAGTACAGCTGGCTAAGGGGGTTTATTACAATCGATTGTTTGAGGACGATGAGAAGTGGATATGCTTCGAACTTCAGCACCCTTCTTCGAATCGTGTCATTTATGGTTATTGTTTAAGAAATAACGGGATGACCATCGACCTATTGCAGTTATTGAAAACTTCAAGCGGTGGGCACGTTGATGTCATTTTAAAAATAAAATATCCAGAAACTGGTGATTCTGACAATCAGGTATGGATTACTGATTTTGTTACCAGTGGTTGGGTTCGTTACTAAAAATTTACTATCCATGACAGCTACAGCATGTTTTGAGAGAAACAGAAAAATTTCAAACTTAATAATATTATGAAAAATCGAGAAGTTTATTCAACTTATGACAAAGCGCTTCGCATCAATTTGGATGACGAAAAATACGGAACCTTTGCTGAAATTGGCGCAGGTCAGGAAGTCGCCAATTGGTTTTTCAGGGCATCTGCAACCTCTGGAACGGTAGCGAAGACAATTTCAGCTTACGATATGACGATGAGCGATGCCATATACGGTAAGTCAGATCGCTACGTGTCTAGGGCGCGGGTGAGCGCGATGTTAAAGTATGAGTATGACCTTCTGGAGGAACGCCTGAGTGAGAAAAGGGGAAGTAGTTCAACATTCTTCAGTTTCAGCAATACAGTTAGGGCGCGTGGGTATAAGGATACTGGAGAGTGTCATGGATGGCTGGGTGTTCGCTTTCAGCTAAAGCCTACGGAGCCAGCATGTCAGATACTTATCCATGTCCGCTTACTAGATAATGAGAATGTAGATCAAATGGAGTCACTCGGAATCATTGGCGTGAATCTTATCTATGCAGCCTTCTACCACCGCGATCATTTACAAGATTTTACAGAGTCTCTCATGGACGGCTTAAGCCGAAGCCGCGTTGAAGTAGATATGCTCAAGTTCAGCGGGGAAGGTTTCAACATGATAGATAATCGCCTCTGCCACCTTCAGCTGGTCACCAGTGGATTGACAGATGCCGCGATGTTCTTACCTAGTGGTGAAGTCGTCCAACCTGCTGAGGCTCTTTATAAAAGACCTATCATCCTTTTAAGGGGCAGCTTTGATCCAGTAATGAACCTTCACCTTGATATGATCAGACAGACGCGCGAGATCTTCCAAGCCCAATTGAGTGATAAGCTCAAAGACAAAACCATTGAGCTCTGTGAAATATCAATGAACAATTTGCTCAGAAAAGATGGTGCCGGTATGGTAGATCATCAGGCTTTCCTCGACCGAGCTGATGCATTACAGGCACTAGGAAAGACGGTTCTCGTATCTAAATGTCCAGAATTTCACCGCATTGCATCATACCTCTCTAGATACACAACTAGCCCCATCGGTATCATTTTGAGTATTGGTTTACTCAATGAACTCTTTAAGGCAAAGTGGTCTGAGAATCTAGCAGGTGGGATCCTTGAATCCTTTGGTCGTTTATTTAAAAATGAACTATCTCTTTATGTTTACCCATGGAAAATCAGGAAATCAGGTGAGCTAGTTACTGCTGAAAACTTTAAGACACCGGAGGACTTTGAGTTTCTCTACCAGTACTTTCGTCAGGCAGGACTGATCCATCATATTCCATGTGGGGATGAAGAGTTGATGCGTTACACGGGACGTGATGTGCAGCGGATGATCACTATGCGCGACGACACTTGGAAAGGGCTTGTCCCAGAGCTCGCCTATAAAACAGCAACTTCTAATAATTTAATGAAATAGATGCCTTGGGGAGATGTTAGAGGGCTTCTGCAATACGTACCACTATTTGGTGGTAAGGTATTTGTCGTGATTGTTGATGCACCAGTCGCAGCACTAGCTGAGATTATGTTAGACCTGTTATCATTACAGAATATTGGGGTTCGCTTAGTCATAGGCAGCACTCTACACGCAAAAGATGATCTACTTGATAGGGCTGCTGAGGTGGAGCTAAAATACTGTAATTCAGCCATTACCCTCGAATCTTCAGCCAGTGAGATTCTAGCTGCTCTGAATCGAGGGCAGGCGAGTATTTTGGACTTCTCAGGCGAGGATGCGTTTTCAGATCGGATACTTTCATTTGCCCATTCTGTTTCAGCAAAGAAGTTAATTCTATTAGAAGGGAATGCTGAGCATCAAAATATCGGAGCGATCAGTGCTGCCGATATTGATGTATCGAGCCATCCACTTTTTCAAGCCGCTGCAAAGGCCTGTAAATTAGGAGTTCCTCGTGTGCATGTCTTGGATGGTACTGTTCCTGGTGCACTACTCTCAGAGCTCTTTTCTAACGAGGGTGTGGGAACGATGATCTATGCGGATAGCTACCGTGTAATTCGCCCGATTCGTGAAGAGGATATTGTTGAGTTGTTAGGAATGATTGGTCGCTCAGTGAGAAATGCATCCCTCGTGCCTCGTTACTATGTCGATATTGAAAAAAATATTGAGGACTACTTTGTCATGGAAATCGATGGTAATGTTGTGGGGAGCGTAGCGCTCTATCAGTACGAGGAATCTGATATGGCAGAAATAGCGTGTCTCTATGTGAAACAAAATCACGAAGGGCAGGGTTATGGTCTTGATCTCGTGAAATACGCCCAAGAAAAGGCGAAGGAACTCGGTATGAAGTCTGTGTTTTCGCTCACGACACGTATTGCAGATTTTTTTGAAAAGAAACTGGGCTACGTGGAAATATCAACAGAGACGATTCCTAAAAAGCGGTATGAGCAGCTTTTGGAAAATGGTAGAAGCTCCAGAGCTTTTCTTTTAGAATTGTGAGGCTTTTTCCATCCCGCTTATTCTAAGACGAAGATTAGGGTTAACACATCCTTTTCGAATAAAGCTTCAGGATTACCTTGTGAGAGCTCTGGCTTGACGTCTTTCCCATTGGAGGGGGACCTGTGATCAGAGTGTTTATCCAGCTGCTCTGTGGCTGCTAGATTATGATCTAGCTTACGATGAAGACCTTGTCAGATTTAGACGTTGATATTCTTCGCACTGCTACAGTCTTCTTGACTTCTTCGAGTCGCTTTATGCGCCTTGTCGTCAGTCAGGATTAGTTTGTTATGAATAAAAAAACGCCGACTCTTGCGAGCCGGCGTTTTTGATTGATTGTTTCCTAAAAAGAATTACTTCGATTTTTCGGCTTCGCGTTTCTTAACGTCTTCGATGACCTGTTCAGCGACGTTCTTAGGACATCCAGCGTAATGGCTGAACTCCATGGAGAACTGACCACGACCTGATGTCATGGTGCGGAGGTCACCGATGTAACCGAACATCTCACTTAGAGGTGCGTCAGCTTTCACTCGGATGCCGGTAGGTGTGCCTTCCTGCTCCTTGATCATGCCGCGGCGACGGTTGAGGTCACCGATGACATCACCGACGTTGTCCTCAGGTGTGAAGACGTCGAGCTTCATGATAGGCTCAAGTAGCTGAGGTCCCGCTTTAGGCATGGACTGACGGTAAGCCGCTTTCGATGCGATCTCGAATGCGATAGCAGATGAATCAACAGCGTGGATAGCTCCATCGACAAGAGTTACCTTGAAGTTCAAACACGGGAAACCGGCGATAACACCCTTTTCACGTGAAGTCTTGAAGCCTTTTTCAACAGCAGGCCAGAATTCCTTAGGAACGTTACCACCAACAACAGTGGACTCGAATTCAAATTCAACGCCTCCTTCTGGATCGAGTGGCTCGATGACGTAGTCGATCTTACCGTACTGACCAGAACCACCTGACTGCTTCTTGTGCGTGTAGGAGTCTTCGATGCGCTTAGTGATTGTTTCACGGTAAGCCACCTGTGGGGCACCTACGGTAACTTCTACTTTGTGAGTACGCTTAAGGATGTCCACCTTAATGTCGAGGTGAAGCTCACCCATTCCCTTAAGAATAGTTTCTCCTGAGTCGAGGTCAGTTTCTACGATGAATGTAGGATCTTCCTTAACCATCTTACCGATAGCAGTACCAAGCTTTTCTGCATTGGCCTTGTCCTTAGGAGCAACTGCAATGGAGATAACTGGATCTGGGAATACCATAGGCTCAAGAGTCGCAGGATTATCTTTGTCGCAAAGGGTGTGCCCTGTCTGGACGTTTTTAAGGCCTACTAGGGCGACAATGTCACCAGCTTGTGCGCCGTCGAGGTCAATGGCGTTGTCTGCATGCATTTCTACAAGACGTCCGATACGTTCAGTTTTGCCTGTGAATGTGTTGAGTACCGTCATGCCCTTTTTAATTTTACCTGAGTAGATACGAGTGAATGTAAGAGCACCGTACTGGTCATCCATGATTTTAAATGCAAGGGCGCGGAGTGGTCCGTCAGCATCTACAATCGCAAAATTACCAGTCTCATTACCTTCTGCGTCAACTTCTGGTTGAGCAGGAACCTCCGTAGGTGATGGGAGGTAGTCGATGACAGCGTCTAGAAGAAGCTGAACACCTTTGTTTTTGAAAGCAGATCCGCAGTAAGTTGGGAAAAAGTCGAGTGCAATAGTACCTTTACGGATGCACTTCTTGATGTCCTCAATACTTGGCTCTTCGCCTTCAAGGTAAGCCATCATGAGCTCATCGTCCTGCTCCACAGCGGTTTCAATAAGCTGTGCGCGGTACATTTCTACATCATCTTCCATACCAGCAGGGATGTCTTCAACGGTAAAGTTTTCAGGAAGACCTGAGTCATCCCAGATGTGAGCTTTGCGGGTAAGGAGATCGACAACACCAACAAAGTCATTCTCGATACCGATAGGTAGAACCATGATGAGCGGGTTGGCCGCAAGCACGTTCTTGACCTGATCTGTGACGCGATAGAAGTCAGCGCCAATACGATCGAGCTTGTTGACGAAAATCACACGAGCAACAGCAGAGTCGTTTGCGTAGCGCCAGTTTGTCTCAGACTGAGGCTCTACGCCACCAGATCCACAGAATACACCAACACCGCCGTCGAGGACTTTAAGTGAACGGTAAACTTCGACAGTAAAGTCGACGTGACCTGGAGTATCGATGATATTGAAACGGTATCCATTCCAGAAACATGAAGTAGCAGCAGACTGAATAGTGATACCGCGCTCCTGCTCTTGTTCCATGAAGTCTGTTGTAGCTTCACCGTCGTGTACTTCACCAGTCTTGTGAACTTTACCTGTGAGTTTGAGGATACGTTCCGTGGTGGTGGTTTTACCAGCATCCACGTGGGCGAAAATACCGATGTTTCTGTAGAGAGAAAGGTCTGTCATTGCTTTAGTGTCTTTATTGATTTGCACGTCATCTCGGGAAGAGAGTAGCGTGAACTTGTTCTGAAATGAACAACTTAGAGGCGTTGTAACTAGCGGATTATCGACTTTTGGCAACTATAGAGTGATAATATTCATGATTTAGTACCATTTTTTATTCGACAAAAGATGTGCACCGATATAATTCCCGCTCCGCGTCTGTCTCGCACGGCGTAACTGAATGAATGGCAGGATAGCTCAGGGGTAGAGCGGAGGATTCATAAGCCTTAGGTCCGGAGTTCAAATCTCCGTCCTGCTACCATTCACTCTTTTATTTGATCTTAAGTTTTTAGTGAGCTGATCTTACTTCCGCGGAATCACGCTAATTTAACGCGGTCAAACTTATGAAAGGCATGCTCATAAGGCTGAATATTTGAGGCTTTAGCGTATTCTTTACCAGCACGACGTTCTATTGGGTCTTCTCTGCTGATCGATAGTTTTGAGTCATAGAAAGTGGATCATGAAGCTAGCGAAAGACGTGGTAATTTATCAAAAGATGAGTGCCTCGCCTAGAGGTCTGTTTTTAAAGAATGCTTAATTTTATTAAGGGTGAGTAGCTGCAGATTCTCTCTTTTATAAGAGATCCGTCAGAAACACAAAATGTGAATGTTTCTAATCAATGAATCTTACTGTAATTGCGGCCAAATAAGTTTCTATTCAGTAAGCGGCAAGTAGAACTCTTTTCTTCGCTTTATAGACCATTTGCCTTAAATTGAAATTTACTTATTTAAGGTTAATTGTTGATAAGCCATATTTTACGGGCTTTGCAGCATACAATTAAAATAACTCATCATAACCATGATTGGATCAGGGTCTTTGGAAGGGCTCAGTCCCTTGAGTTTGTTTGGTTTGAGAGCTAACCGTTAATGAAAATATGTTATTTTGTTATTGTGTTATCGTGTTAGCTATTTTAAATTGACTGCAAGCACGCAGTGCCGGTTTAGAAAGTTAAGAATTTGCTAAATAAGCGGCTTCTTGATCTTTTTAAGTTTTAGCATTCATATAATTGATTGTTAATATTGTATAGCTAATGGTTTTGCTTCCCATAGGGGTGATCGACCAGTGGCGGTAGCTTTACCTAGTGAGTAGTTTGTCGCGATTATCAAAAAATCATAAGGTAAGTTGGGGTCAGCTCTCAATCAAAGTGAAGCTTTTATCGCAAATTAGGCATGTCTCGTTTTTCAATCGTTTGTAAAACGAACTAACAAAAATCGATTAACTTACTTCTTAGAGGGTAATAATTATTTGGTGAAGCTGCTAAATAAGAAATCAAACTGAATCTACATAATTAATATGGCTAGAAAAGAAATTCAAGAAGCTACGCAATTTTCCATTAAGGATGCAATACTTATTGTGTTTCATCACAAATGGAAGATTGGACTGCTCACTTTAATGGGGCTCGTAGCTGCAGGTGCTTTTTACCAGAAGACGACTCGCTTGTATGAGTCGCAGGTTAAGCTGCTTGTGCGATATGTTGTTGAGCGAAGTAGTATCGATACCTACGAGGAGCAAAATGGCGTAAATAACGGAGTAATCGATACAGAATCTGAGATCTTACTGAGCTATGATTTAGCGCTTCTGGTTGCTGAAGACATTGGCGTTGCTGAGCTGGCGTCTCATATACCTAATTCCAGTCTGCAGGACGCAGCTAACATTGTGGCTGGGGGCTTGGAAGTGACGTCTAATAAAGACAGTAATGTAGTAACGCTTGCTTATAAAAACAGTGATCCCGAACTTGCTCAGAGTGTTCTAGCTTCGATCACGAAAAAATATTTTGATAAGCATTTGCAAATTCACCGCTCTGGCGGTTCTTATGATTTCGTAAGAGGGCAAATGGATGCTGTAGGTGAAAAGTTGCGAAAGACCTCATCTCAGTTAGAATCACTTAAAAATACTTCAGATATAACGACATACGCAGAAACTTCAGCTTTGTTGGAGATGCAGCGCACCGAAATTGAGAGTGCCTTGTTATCTGCTCAGGCTGAACTAGCTCAACAAGAAGCTAAGGTTGCGTCGATAGAAAGTTTGTATCAAAGAAGAGGTCTCCCTCTAGATGGAGTAGTGCAGGATAGTAATGATCTTGACACTACTTCGGCATCTACTGATGCGGTGACTCCTGTAAGTGCTGAGGTAAGGATGGAGTTGCAAGATCTTGCTCAGCGAGCATCATCGCTACGGCAGCAAAAGCTTGATTTACTTAGCAAGTATACCGAAAATAATATTCAGGTAAAACTTACAGCAGGTCTCCTCAAAGAAACAAACGATCGAAGAGTTTCTTTATTGGGTAAATATCCTCAATTGCTAGGAACGGCCGCGGATATAGCAGTGCCTTCTCTATCAGCACAGGAGAGCCAGGCAACTATGCAGCTTCCTGAGTTATGGGGTGAGCAGGCGAGGCTTGCCGCATTGCGTGCGAAAGTAAATTTGCTTGAGGAGCAATCAGAGACAGTCAATAGAAAATTTAAAAAGCTGTCATCTATCCGTGCGGAAATCGAAGGGTTAGAGCGCCGAAATCAGGTTGAAAGCGAGAAGTATATCATGCTTAGTGCGAGTTTGGAAAAGGCTCAGATTGATGAAGCTCTTGATCCCTCCAAGATACCAAATATCACCATTCTTCAGAGCCCATCGCCACCTGTGACTACGATGGATGGAATGACAAAGAAGATCGTACTCGGTATTGCGGGGTCGGGCTTGTTAGTTGGTTTAGCCATAGCATTTGGCTGCGATATGCTGCTAGATCGGAGAGTGCGATTTGTTCATGATATTGAGACGAAACTTAGTATACCTGTTATCATGAAGATTCCCTACATAAGAAATCGACAGAAGTCTTTAAAAAGCTCTCCTTCAGTGAGGGAGATGCTTGATATTGACGAATCAGGGAACATTTCACCTGAAAAAGAAAGGCATTTTATCTCCGACTACGCTTTGGCGATTAGAGACCGTTTGTTTTATCACTTTGAGACGAGAAACTTGAAGGAAAAGCCTAAATTGATTGCTGTTACAGGACAGACTGCAAATGCTGGAGTCTCAACGGTAGCTGAAATGTTAGCTGCAGCATTCCGAGGTGATAATGAAGCTAAGGTGCTGCTCGTTGATATGAACACAATGAATGCGACCGCGGTCGAAGGGAATCCAAATGATCCTGCTAATTCTGATAGAAATACCATGCTGCGAACTCGCAGAGTTACTCTCAAGGCCGCTTTGTCAGATAAACAAATCAAAAATAACGACGAGATTTATTTAGCGAAAGGTAATTTTTCCGAGAGTGCGGAGTGTATGAAGTCGCTAGCCCCTCGTAAACTCTTTGAAATGATGCCAAATTTCCGAGCAAGTGAATTTGATTATGTGATTTTTGATATGCCTGTACTGAGTCCTACGAGCTCGACTGTAGCGATGGCGGGAATTATGGATCACGTGTTACTCGTGCTAGATGCAGAGAACACGGATAGAGATGAGCTAAAGGAGAACTATAGAGATTTGGTCTCGGGTAGTGCGGAAGTCTCCTGCGTTTACAATAAGATAAAGGCGAATGCTCCTAAATGGCTCAATTGATTGTTAGCGATAATCATCAAATATAACCAAGGTTAGATATATAACGATGTTACGATTACGACATAAATTACTCATCAGAATACATCGACTGTTAGATCAAGCGATACTCTGTTTTTGTTTGGCTGGAGTGGTTTATATCAAACCAGACAGGATAAAAGAAGGAGGGCTCTTCGAACCTGGAGTTCTTCAGCAGACCAACGTTAATTTGGAGAACGTTGTTGGGGTTTTGTTGCTGATGTTCGGATGGTTTATCATTTATAGTGATGTAGTTCGCTATAAGCAGCAGCGATTCACTAGATTCAAACATCAGTTAGGGCATCAGTTGCGAGCTACTACGATAAGTAGTTTTCTCCTGCTTATAATCAGTGTCCTGTTTTCCTTCGGAAATCTGACTATATTACATATTTTAGTATTCTGGGTTTGTGCAAATATTTTAGGGATAATAAGTCGCATTATTATTCGCTCTATCTTTAGTACCGCCCGTAAATCGGGATTTAATTTACGCTATTTGTTGATGATTGGGATCAACGAGAAGTCGATCAAATTTGCTCAGGACATGGAGGAGCAGAAACAGCTTGGTTATAAAATAGTCGGTTTCGTAGCTGAGGATGACTTAGCAGCACAAAAGTGGTCTGATGATCGTTGGAGCCTAATTGGTAAATTAGATGGATTACAGGAAATTTTAAAAAGAGAGAAGGTCGATGAAATCATGATCTGTGTATCTTTTGAGCCCTCGTTTAATAGGGTTATGGATGTCATTCGTCTGGCGAATGATCTTGGCTTAGTCGCACGCATTCTTCCTAGTACAGGGGAGGGGCTTTTCTTTAAAAAGCTACGGACAGAGAGCTTTGAAGGTCAGAATATGCTCACTTTATTACGCGAACAATTACTCATACCTACGCTACTCAAGAGAATGATAGATATTGCTATCTCACTCGGCGCCCTTGTTATGACTGCACCTTTATTTGTCATTGTAGCTATATGGATCAAAAGAACGGATGGAGGACCTATATTCTATTTACAAGATCGCGTAGGGCTTAATCAGCGTCGTTTTAAAATATATAAATTCCGCTCAATGGTCATGGATGCTGATAAGCAGGTAGAAAAATTAAAGCATCTTAATGAGCAGGATGGTCCAGCATTTAAGATAAAGGATGATCCTCGTGTGACTAAAGTTGGTCGCTTCATACGTAAAACTAGTATCGATGAGCTTCCACAGTTACTGAATGTGCTCTCGGGTGAAATGAGCCTTGTGGGACCACGTCCACCTTTGCCTAAGGAAGTAGAGGGCTACGAGTGGAAGTACCGTAAGCGTTTATCTATTAAGCCCGGAATTACCTGTATCTGGCAAATAAGCGGTCGAAATACGGTAAGCTTCGAAAAATGGATGCAGTTAGATAGCGAGTATGTTGAAAAAGCATCTATTTTATTAGATTTGAAAATTTTGTTTTTAACAATTCCCGCTGTTCTACTTAGACGTGGAGCGTCCTAAACCGAGTCGTTATATGAAGAAGAAATTACTAGCTATTTCGTCTGGAGGTGGGCACTGGGTACAGCTACTGCGCTTGCGTCCAGCATTCGAGGAATGTGACGTTGTCTATGCCACTGTGAAGGAAGGGTATCGCAGCGATGTCGGAAGTTGCGCTTTTCATACCGTTCCTAATGCGAACCGCTGGGATAAGATAGGGATGATAAAATGTGCTCTATCAATTCTTTTCCTGCTGCTACGTGAGAGACCAGATATTGTTATTTCTACGGGAGCAGCAGTGGGTTTTTTCGGAGTAAGATTGGCAAAGTGCTTAGGGATGAAAACGATATGGGTTGATAGTATTGCCAATGCTGAGGAACTTTCCCTCTCTGGCCAGAAAGCCGGACAGTTTGTAGATCTTTGGCTAACGCAATGGGAACATTTGTCTCAGAGTAAAGGGCCTCAATTTTTTGGAAATGTCTTATGATTTTTGTAACCGTTGGAACTGAGCTACCATTTGATCGTTTGATTTCTGTGGTAGATCGCTGGGCTCGTGAGCGTGATCGAGACGATGTTTTCGCGCAAATTGGTGAAGGCGGAACACCTCCCAAGACAATTGCATACGCACATTTTTTAGAGCCTGAAGAGTTTCGGCGCAAGTTTGCCGAAGCCAGCTGTATCATTGCTCACGCGGGCATGGGTACAATCCTATCTGCTCTGAGCCACGAGAAACCTCTGCTCGTGATGCCACGAAAGGCGAGCCTCGGTGAGCAGCGTAATGAGCACCAACTCGCAACAGCGACGCACCTATCAAAACTTGGTAAATTGAAAGTGAGCTTTGATGAAGATGATCTTTTCAGGCGTTTAGACGAGCTAGGTGATTTGTCCATGGCGGATCAAAAGATCGGCGCTTTTGCGAGTGAGGCTCTCACTTCTCAGTTAGGTGCTTTTATCTCTAAAATATAAATTTTACGCCATGGCAAAATCATCCAAGCTAAAAAATTTATTAGCTACTTATACTCGTCCTCAGGTTTGGCTGCACTTATTTCGGATGTTACATTATTACGGATACAGCCACGTGCTACCACGCGCTCAAATGAGTGTAGGTGAAGGGACGGGGTTGGCGCCTAACATTTCATTAAGAAATGGTGAGCGTATCACTATCGGGAAGCATTGCCACATTGGTGAGCGTACTTCTCTTTGGGCTGGCGATTCAACGGGTAAAATTATCTTAGGCAACTATGTTTCTCTAGCGCCCGACGTTTTTATAACAGCATCTGATTATCAGTTTGAGAAAGGTATTCCTTTTCGCGATCAGCCAAAACAGGAACGAGATATCATCATAGGGGATGACGTCTGGTTGGGAACCAAAGTCGTAGTAACTGCAGGAGTTTCTATTGGTCAGGGGTGTATCGTAGGAGCTGGAGCAGTTGTGACAAAAGATTTGCCAGCAAATGCGATCGCCGTAGGTGTTCCTGCGCGAGTTGTGGGTGAACGACAATAAATTCTGACAGAATGAGCGAGACTAAAAAAGACGTTGCTGTAGTAATCGTGACCTACAACTCTGCAAACGAGATTGAAACGTGTCTTAGCAGCGTAATCGCTGAGCGCAAAGCAGTCATGCAGGAGATTGTCGTTGTAGATAACCAATCGCAAGATGATACGGTAAAGATTATTAAGGAGAAATTTCCCGAAGTGAAGCTGGTGATTCCAGAGGAAAACCTTGGCTTTGCGAAGGGGGTGAATTTAGGAGTGAAAAACTCTAACGCCAAATATGTTCTTTTGCTAAATCCTGATACCGAAGTGATGAATCATGCTGTCGACATTGTGTATGATTTCGCTACCAAGAACCCAAAATATGGACTTTACGGCGGCAGGACACTGACCCCGGAAGGAGAGCTGGAGCCTTCTTCATGTTGGGGTGAGCCAACATTGTGGAGCATGGCCTGCTTCGCTTTTGGACTGACAACCTTGATACCTCGACACCCTGTTCTAGACCCTGAGTCTTTGGGGCGATGGAAGCGGGACAGCGTTCGTGAAGTAGGTGTTATCACAGGTTGTTTTCTTTTGGTGAAAGCCTCTGTATGGGACGAGTTATCAGGACTCGATGAACGGTATTTCATGTATGGTGAAGATGCTGACTTTGCTATTCGCGCTCGTAAGTTAGGTTATCGCCCTGTGATTTGCCCTGATGCTGAAGTTATTCATGAAGTAGGCATGTCCTCGGTGACGCCGGTGCATAAAACTCTTTTGCTCTACCGTGGAAAGGCAAGTTTGATCAGAAATCACTGGGTTGGACTCAAACAATTCCTTGGCTTATTTATGTTAGCCGCAGGTACTTTACTACGAGCTGTGATATCAAAGTTACTTGGAATTGTGCGACCTCATTCCCAATATACCAAATGGCCAGAAGTGTGGGCTAAGCGTGGCGAGTGGCTCCAAGGATACGGCGCTTAATTGATCTCAACTTGATATGTCCACTCAAAGGCCACAAATAAGTGTAGTTATTCCGTCCTATAACAGGAAAGACAGTGTGCTTAGACTGTTGAAAACGGTTTATGAACAACAAGGGGTTCATTTTGAGGTTGTAGTGGTGGATGATTGCTCTCCTGACGATAGCCTAGAAGCTATTGCAGCTCAATTTCCCCAAGTGCGTCTTTTTACTAACGAGGTTAACGGCGGGCCTTCAGTCACTAGGAATAGAGGCGTTAGAGAATCCCGAGCTGATATTATTGTAGGTTTCGATAGTGATGTAACTTTGAACGACTGCTATGTTCTAAAAAAAACGCTAGAAGAGTATGAGAAAAATCCGAGTGCTGCTGGTTTTGCATTTAGAATCTTTGCACCAGACGGAAAGTCAGATGACGTTCCTCGATGGTGGCACCCACTTCCCATTGAGCTCAATGTGGAAAAAAAGTTTCCGACGCACTATTTTAGCGGAACAGCCTATTCATTTAAGCGATCGATTATGATCGAAGCCGGTCTCTACCCGGAAATATTATACATGCATTATGAAGAGGTAGAGCTAGCTTATCGCATTCTGGATACTGGAGCTGATATTTTTTACTCACCTGACTTAACTGCTGTCCACCACGAGAGTAAAATTGCCCAACGTGGCCAAGTGCAACTTTTTTACAAGCCGAGGAATCAGATCTTACACGCATTGAGCTGTATGAACTATTTACGAGCGACGAAGTACGTAATACCTCGAACTTTTTTTCAAGGGCTGAAATCAATAGTCGGAGGGCATCCACATAGATTTCTGTCGGCTATAGGGTCAGCTATCAAGCTTACTCCAGCTCAACTAAAACTTAGACAGCCTTTGTCTGAAAAGACCTGGCAGCGAATTGCTCAAATGAAAACAAATCATTAATTGCGTGCGGAGAGCATCTTTTTCTTCATTGTCTGCTCGATGTTTTCCACTTTAAGCGGCGATTGTTTCTACTTACTGTAATAATTCAGCTTCTCTCCTGAGAGAAAATTCTTGCTTTAATATATGTCGAAGATATTAATATGTATGTTAATACAATAAAAAACAAATGTTTACTTGGCGAAAAATAAGACTCTTGGTCACGATTTTACTTACTTGGATATGGGGCGTTAGCATAGCACTCAGTGCTCCCGAGCCAGTGAGAGTACCGTCGTTCGGCCCTAATGGTACCCATTGGCCATCATTGATTCCCACACCGTTTATGTATGATGAAACGGTGCCCAATCAAATTACAGTCGATGCTGACTGGGGGCAAATTGAAGATGCTCTAGAGGCTGTGACAGACGCACAAGCAAACGCAGGTGTGCTTATTCTCGTCAGGCCTGGGACACTGACTGGTAATGGTATTGGCGGCGCTTATCAAACCACACTGAAATCGCTAGGATCATCAGATTGGGAAAAACGCGTTACCGTATGTCCTAGGGATGGTTTTGGAACGGTGGCGATGAACCAAACTGAATTAGCTTACTTGAACAACATTTGTTTCGCCGGATTTACAATGAATAGTCTATATCTGGAAGGCTGTAATCAATGTGCTATCGCATGGGTAGAGTTCTCTGGTTGGTTAGGAGTTTATGGTGATGATGGTATCGTTTCTAGCTCAATGGAATTCTCTGAGGTAGTGATGCAGGATCTCCGTGTTGCCAACAGCGATGCGTCCGATGTTTTCTCTAGCGGTGGAGACCTTACTAACTGGTTATGGGACGGTTGTTATTTTACGCCTCGTTATCTACCAGTGCCTCTTGCCGATCCATTACCGCATACGGACACCTTACAGTTTGCTTCACCAGGTGGAGGCAGCTATGGCGATTTCCATCTACGTGATTCCGCTTTTTTTGCTTCAGATAATACCGCTTTGCAAACTGGTGGTGTTATTGGAATGATTCTTGAGCACTCGCTAGTCGTAGCAGGAAGTGCATCGCTTGCTCGTTATCCGGTTCCCTCTGGTGCTGATGATGCTTCTGGTGCAAGCTCAATCAATGGAGCAGGCGAAAATATGCAGGCTATTGATTCCATTATTATTGGACCAATACGAATGAACACGGTAATAGCCGATCGTCCTTGGAGCTTTGTATCAAATACCCTAGTTTCAGCTTCAGCCACAGGTTTACTCGAGCCTCTTGAAGGATCTTGGACTTTAGACACTAGTTTAGATCAAAATATTGATGGATACCCTGTCTACCCAAGTGATGCATTTCTGGAATCAATTTGGTCAGAAGATGCAGTCCAGAATCTGGTCAGTGCTCCTGTTATGACTCCAACTGGCGGTCAGTATGAAACGGCCCAGAATGTTACAATAACCGCTGAGACTGGTGCAGTGATCTATTATACCACTGATGGAAGTGACCCAACAACTTCCTCCACTGAATATACAGGTGCGATCAGTGTAAGCTCATCACTTGAATTACGGGCTATTGCAACATTTGATGGTAATACGTCAGCAGTGCGTACGATATCGTATACGATAGGGTCTCAGGTAGCCACTCCTGTCATCTCACCCGCGAGTGGAGATTTTCTCTTAAGTCAGGAGGTTAGCATCTCTACGACCACGGCTGATGCTTTACTATACTACACCATTGATGGGAGCTCACCACTCACATCAACTACGAGAATATTGTACACAGATCCTTTTGATATTGATACGACCACTACAGTATTGGCGGCAGGTATCAAAGCTGGTTCTGATGATAGTTTTATACAGGAGTCAGCTATGTCATTTGAGCCATTAATTTCTGCTAATAACTGGATTAATGTAAGTATTGTTGACTCAGAGGGACCTAAGACGGGGATATTTCGCATACGTTGGTGCGCGACTCCTGTCGCCGATAACATAGATTCCGTGACTGGTATTTCCAGTGACATTGTTTCAGACTACTCAGATCTGGCTTGTATCGTAAGATTTTCACCCGCTGGTTTCATTGATGTGCGTGATGGAGGTGGTTACCGTGCGGATAATGTGCTGAATTACACCGCCGGTGTAAAATATGAATTTTATCTCACTATCGACGTCACGAATAAGACTTACACAGTAGCCGTTTTAGCAAATGATGAAATTATCGAGTTAGCTCGAGATTATGAATTTAGAACTGATCAAATTGGGGTAACCTCACTGTCTAATTTTGCTTTTGTAACATTAGGAGTAGGATCCCATACGGTGGACTCCCTTTTTGTAGATGAGCTAAGAGTCTTGCTTCCACCGACGAATATTCAAATCATACTCGATTAAAATTGGTCTGTAGGCCAATACTCGATGAATGAGATTATAGAATTTCATGTGGGACTTGTAGAAGTAGTTAATTGCTCCTTTCCAGTGATTTACTGAGCTTCGACTAGCTCGCCTTAAGAACCCCCTGTAGGTAATAAACGCTCAGGGAGTATGTTTAACTTATTATGAATGTTAGCTCAATTGACGACGATTTTTCATCCGCGCCTTGTGCTAAGTTAGAGGGGGTTTCTATCATTGTTCCTTGCTATAATAGTGGTCGGTATCTAGTTGAGGCGATTGAATCAATCTATGCACAAGATGTTTCCATTCCGTTTGAAATCTTATTGGTTGACGATGGTTCTTTTGATCCTGAAACACCTAAGATTATCGCGAGTTTATACGATAAATACAGAGAGAATGGGTTGCGAGTTATCCGCAATCCCAAGAATGTTGGAGCGGCGGCTTCAAGGAATGTAGCCTTAAAAGAAGCTCAGTTCGAGTTCATCTTCCCCTTTGACTCCGATAATAAATTGGGCGTTCTTGATAATCGAGATAGCTATATGGAGCAAGGTCGTGAAGTGCTCCTGAATAATCCTGATATTTTGATGGTGTATTGCAAGGGAACAACTTTTGACGCCCGCGAAGGAGGATGGAATTTGTTGCCCTATAGTGAAAAGGCTCTGTTGTGTAATAACATGCTAGATACGCATGCGATGTATCGTCGTTCGGAGGCTCTCTCATTAGGTGGCTATACTGCGCCAAAGGGCTTGCCAGAAGATTGGGTGTTCTCAGTGGGGATGCACAACCAGCGTTTATTATTGGGCAAGCCAGCGGAAATCCATGTGTTCAAAGATGATTTGTTTTATTATCGTGTTCGTTCCGACGGAACCAATGTGACGTCACAATATAATTTCACCCAAGTGAGGCCATCTACCATTACGCGTTCTCTTATGATCAAGTGCTATCCTGAAATTTATAAAAAATATTTTCCAAATCTCAGTGCCAAGTCGATATTAAAGGCTGTAGAAAAGCAGGGGATTAGAGACAGAGTTGATTACTACGATATTGGTCTAGTCGGCAGTATGAAACGCCATTTTGGACGTGTCGTTCGTCACATGTTGCACCGTCAAAATAGCTACATAAAGTCGCTAAGTGACGTCAGGGTCTGACATTGATTTTAGTCCGTTGATCATAATGACTCGTATTTTATATAGCTTTCCTTTCGGGATTGGCGGAGGGCGGATAGCCTCTACAGCCTGGCAGCAAGTACAGGGTGCTGCGGATGCTGGAGCAGAAATGACGGTCTTGGCAGCTTGGAAACTTAAAGAGTTTTCAGCGGATGTATCTATTAAAACAACTTTAAGTAGAGGGAGATTTCGCATACCTTATCGAGTGTTAGGACGTGCGAGAGCCTGTGCATTACATGACCGCTTGGTGGCAAAGTGGCTTAGAAAAAACAGAAGTCAGATTGATGTATTTCATGGCTGGCCGCTGGCCTCACTAGAAAGCCTTAAAGCCGCCAAAGAACTCGGCATCAAATGTGTATTAGAACGCCCTAACACACACACAGAATATGCATACGAGGCTGCAGCTATGGAAAATGAGCATCTCGGCATAGCTCTGCCAGCTGGGCATGATCATGCTTTCAATCAGGACATGCTAGACTTGGAGGTGCGCGAGTATGCAAGTAGTGACTATTTACTTTGTCCTTCAGAGTTCGTTGCGCGAACCTTTAAAGAGCGTGATTTCAGTGATAATAAACTTTTAAGGCATCGCTACGGATACGATGGAGAGCATTTTTATATTGGTGAGCAGAATACTGATAGCGACGGATTAGATGCTATTTATGTGGGTGTCTGCGAGCCGCGCAAGGGGCTGCACTATGCCCTAGAAGCTTGGCTCGCTTCAAAGGCATCGGAAAACGGAGTTTTTCGTATATGTGGTGAGTTCGTCCCAGGCTACGCTGAAAAGCTCAGCGTAATGCTTTCACATCCTAGCGTACAAGTTCTGGGGCATCGCACAGATGTCGATGAACTGATGCGAGCATCACACCTGTTTATTCTTTCGTCAGTAGAAGAGGGAAGTGCACTGGTAACTTATGAAGCGAGAGGTTCTGGCTGTGTTCTTTTAGTCTCTGACGCAGCGGGTGCTGTGTGTGAGCACGGTAAGGACGGTTTAGTTCATCCGATGAGATCAGTTGAGACTCTCACGCAGCATTTAGACTCTGTTTGTGAAGACAGAGCTTTGTTAGCTAAGCTTCGCCAAAACTCTTTAGAACTTCGAGCCCAACTCAACTGGGCAGCTGCAGGAGAAAAACTTGTTCAGCTCTATCAAGAAGTTGCGATCAGCTAACTTTGATACGGAACTTCACTTTTAACTTTTAATCATGTCTAGTACTCAATCCCCCTTTAGCAAGCTGCTTGAAGAGATCAAAGATTCGAAAATTTATTTCGACGGCCTTGCAGGAAATAATGGTGATACTCTGATTCATATGGGTATGGAACATCTGCTCAATGAGCATGGCATAACACCTATCAAAGATCCTCAAGCTGCCGACATCATTCTTCTCAATGGTGGCGGTGCCATGAATGACTTATGGCCTGAAGGAGGCGCGCAAGTTCTTGAGAGTTACATTAAACCATTTCCTGAGAAAAGAATCATCGTTGGTCCTAGCTCTTACTTATTTAATGAACTTGATTTTGCTGCGATTCTCAATGCGTCAAAAGCCAGAATCGATTTATTCTGCCGTGAAGATATTAGCGTAGATTTGCTTGAGGAAATGGATCTAGGAGATCACGTCCGGATATCTCAAAGCCAAGATCTTGCATTTGAGTTAGCTAACTCAGAATTTATCAAAAAGCAAAAAGAGAGCACGAGCACTGATCTCGTAATTTGTGCAATGCGTAAGGATTTAGAAGGCCGTGCTGGGAGTGTTTTAACGACAGTCAGGGCGGGCTGGTTACCGAAGTTTATTCGCACACCATTATCAAAATTACGTGACCGTTTAGTAGCTCGAAAAAGTTCAGACCTGTTTACTCCAATTTTCGATGAAATCGCTTCTGGAGTAAGTCCTGATCAGATCATGTATCGTGATATTTCTGTATCCGTCTCTTTTGATGATTTTTGTAAATTGATACGCAGCTCTAAAGCAATCGTAACAGACCGATTACATATCGGTATACTAGGGTCGATGTTAGGAAAGGAGGTCCACCTCATTCCTGGCTCATATCACAAGATGAAGGGGGTGTACGAGTTCTCGCTCAAGGAGAAAGGCAACGTTACGTATCATCAGGTATAGTTGGTGACTTAGAGAAGTTTTTTCCTCCAAGTTATGACTCCGTTAGCTATCCTTTTTCTTTTAGTCGCCATTGGGGTTATTACCTGTGGGACGAGACATTGGGCCATGGTGGCTTTCCTCTGTTCATGTTGCTACATGACAGTAGGCCAAGGAATTAATATAGGTGTCAATTTACCAGTCATTCGATTAGTACTTATTGCGGCGATTTTCAGGA
This sequence comes from Akkermansiaceae bacterium, assembly GCA_051252195.1. Classification (GTDB taxonomy): domain Bacteria; phylum Verrucomicrobiota; class Verrucomicrobiia; order Verrucomicrobiales; family Akkermansiaceae; genus Oceaniferula. The sequence continues at coordinate 271,254 of JBPOGD010000006.1, forward strand.
TTGCGATCAAAGGGGAGAAGGTTTCAGGAGGAATAAACTCCATGGATAGGCTGATGATCTTGTGGGCAATATGGCTGCTTTTTGCGAGTTTGTTTCATGTTTGGGCTCCAGGATCTGGTCCAGTTTATACCCTCGGTTCGATTTTAAATACTGTAGGTTTTTACTTTTTAATAAGATCATTTTGCCATGATGTAGAAGAATTGGAGAGAATTATATGTGCCTTGTGTGTGATTATCTTACCCGTGGCATTGTTGATGCTCGTTGAGCAAGTATTACACAAAAATTTCTTTTCTATCTTTGGAGGAGTTAGTGAGGTGCCTAATTTTCGTGACGGACGTTATCGTGCCCAAGGCCCATTCAATCATGCGATTTTGGCTGGGGTGGTCGGAGCCAGTTGTTTTCCATTGGCTATCGGCATATGGCGTCGAAATCGCAAAATCGCTAGCATAGGTATTTTTGCTAGTCTACTTATGGTGGTCACCTCAGCTTCGAGCACGCCTCTACTGAGTATGACCTTTTCGCTACTGGCATTGGGACTCTGGCGTTTCAGGTTCGTCGTAAAGCCAGTGCTGCTATCGCTTATTCCAGGTTATATTTTACTTAGTCTATTTATGGCTAAGCCAGCTTACTGGATTATTGCCAGAATTGATCTTACTGGCTCAAGCACGGGTTGGCATCGCTCATTTTTAATTCAGCAGACATTAAAACACTTAGATGAATGGTGGCTTTTTGGAACAGACTTTACACGCCATTGGATGCCTGATCAGGGATTTGCATCTGAGACGCACACGGATATTACGAATCAGTATATCGCATACGGAGTGGCAGGCGGAGTATTTTGTATACTAATCCTAATCATCATGATGAAAAAATCCTACAATGCTGTTACCAGAATGGTAGATAATGAATCTACCTCAAAAGAGCACGCGTTTATGTTTTGGTGTATCGGAGCCACGTTGTTTTCTCATACATCATCATCGATGGCCGTCGGCTACTTTGGGCAAGCTCTCTTTTTCTTTTGGCTTCCTATCGCATTACTTGGCAATTTCTACAATTTCAGTTATGAAAAAGAGGCCGATGAATACGAGCCTGCACTAGAAACTTAGATGTTATATTGAGACGCTGTAGACCAATCCATGAAAATAAACACCTTGTTGAAAAGATGGCTTCATTCACCAATGGCAACAACATGGTTCAACAAGGTTGCTATACCTCTTAAGTTTTTAATACTGCTACCAATAATACTCACTCAGTTAGATGCCTTAACTATTAGCACCTATTATCTATTGTCTTCAGGGGCGATATTAATGTCTTTCTGCAATGCCAATTTAATCTATGTTTTTACGACGATGCTCACCTACGCCTACGGTGGTGCCTCAGATTTATCAGCTATTAGCAGCACAAAAAAATTGTCTGAAACCAGGGGCGAAGAGAAACCTAACTGGGAGGTTTTTCAGCAATGTCTAAGTACTTTAAAAAAATTACAATATTACCTAGCAATTCCTTCTTCCATACTAGGATCTTTAATCGTTTTCTACGGTATCATGGGTCTGATCGATTGGGATTGGGCTAGGTGGGAGTTATGGTCACTTAGTCTCTTGGTGAATGCTGGATTGATCGTAAACCTTATCACTAGCAGGTATATTTCAGCCTGTCATGCGATTGGCCAAATTGCCTTTATCAACAGAGAGAGCCTCAAGTTTATTGTTTTAAATATTCTGCTATGCGCCTTGATTGTATGGATTACGCAGTCTTTGTTTGTGATGATATGCACACAGGTCTGTATCGATTTAATACAAAAAGTACATGTTATCAGAGTTACAAAAAAAGTTCTCGATAGACACAATATTAATTTAAAAGCGCCAACAGCATTTGATCACGCAATCTACAAGGCCTCTTTAAAACCCTTGGTGAAATCATCGCTGGCTATTCTTTCAAGTACAGGGCTGAGAGCCTATTTAGCAATCTATGTGGCCAGTAAAAAAGAAGTTTTCGGAGAAGATGTCGTAGCCTCCTATTTATTATCACAAAACATAATTCAGACCATCATCTCATTCTCTGTAGTTCCCGTATCGTCTTCTATTCCCTTTCTCGCCAAATATCTCATTCAAGGAGATCATGCTCGACTGGCTAAGCGAGCAAATGAAAAAATCACTCAAAGTTTAGTACTGCTGTTCGCAGCCCTGTTGGGACTAAATCTTGCAGGTGGGGTATTATTAAATAAGATCGGGAGCAACGTGGAACTTCTGCCAATACAAATACTAGCTGTGATGAGTTTGTTAGTTTTTGCTAGAGAGGGACAAAATTTTTACGTAACGGTTTATAACATCACGAATGAAATGAAGTTCTTTTTAAGAAGTATACTGTCATGCGCCTTCGTTATATTACTTCTAGTCTTTATCAAAATGGAGACAGTCATGTCTTTTGTCGTATATACAAATATTGGGTTCATACTTTTCATGGGAGTTTATCCCATCAGAGAATATCTCAAGCTGATTCATGGCAGAAAACCCATGGCATCTATCTCCTAGACGAGCGTCGAGAACTTAAGCCCCCAATTAAGATGAGAGCTGTTTAATAAAACCCTTATGCCTTTACCTGATTTTATCATTATTGGTGCAGCCAAATCTGGAACTACATCTCTACAGGAGTACTTAGCGCAGCACCCAGAGACGTTCTTTCCGACGAGTAAAGAGCCTAACTATTTCGCTTTAGCAAATAGGAAGCTACCACTTCCTGGTCCAGTTTCACCCAAAGTTTTACAAGCACTGATTTACAGCAGGAGCTATACGGATTTTAACGATTATCAGTCTATCTTTAAGAATGCGAAAGAGGGAGAGAAAAAAGGGGAGGCTTCGGTGCGATATCTTTATTTCGCTGGAGCGAGTAAACTGATCAAAGAGACGATCCCGGACGTAAAACTCGTGGTTGTGCTACGAGATCCTGTAAGCAGATTGTATTCGCACTACTGCATGAATAGGCAGTATCAGTTAGAAACATTAGATGTGCTTGATGCCATCGCAGCGGAGCCTGAAAGAATAGCGAAAGGTTGGGGTTGGGACTGGCATTATACAGGGCTTGGTATGTATGAAAAACAGTTGAGACGTTACTACGACTTGTTTCCCAAGGAACAAATTAAGGTTCTACTCTATGATGATTTCGTCGATAAACCTGTGGAAACGACACAGGAGATTTGTGAATTCATAGGTGTTTCAAGTGAGTTTATTCCAGATATGTCGAAGCGTGGCAAAGTAGCCTATCGAGGACGACACAAGGCTCTGGACCGCTGGTTGCACTGGCCTTCTAAAAGTAGAAGAGCTCTGCATAAAGTTATTCCCCCCGAAATTATGCAGCCAGCTTTACAGCGTATCAGAGAGTGGAATAGCGCGCCTATTCCCAAGTTAGACGTAGGAATGCGTCAGGAAATAGCAAAGCATTTTGAAAAAGACATTGAGAAGCTGAGCGATCTATTAGATCGCGAAATTCCATGGGACTATCAGTAAGGAGGTTAATATTGTGGCACAAAATAAAAATATTCATTTATCAGGCTATCAGGAACGAGATCTTGAAGTAATCGACTACCAGATGACGGAGCTGGAAGATAGCGGGCTGATGTTTCGCGGTCCAATTCCCGATCTATCAGAAGGTAACTATTTCACAAGTATTGGCGCTGCCCAGACGATGGGGTGTTTTTGTGAGAACCCGTTCCCTAGTGCTTTAGCGAGAGAGTTTGATCTTCCAGCACTTAACTTAGGTTACGGTGGGGCGGGCCCTGAATTCTATCTCAAGCAAAAGGTTTTGCTTGAAAAGATCAATCGAGGCAAATTCCTCATACTACAAGCGATGTCTGGCCGCAGTCAGAGCAATTCAGTTTTTGATAGTGGTGGTCTTGAGTATATTACTCACAAAACTACAGGTAAGAAGTTAGGAGCATTAGAGGGGTATCGCGAACTGTTACTAGGGAGCCCAATGCTACGGCGCTTTAAGGTAATGAACTTAGGCCCTGCAGTCGCGAGGCGTCTCGCGCTGCCAAAACTCAGAAGTGTAGTTTCAGAAACTCGCAATAACTGGCTCAAGAGTAATTCTTCCTTAATCGATCAGGTTACGGTACCTGTGATTTTTCTATGGTTCTCAAAAAGAACTCCTGATTACCCAGAGAGCTACACGACTATTGGCAAACTTTTTGGTGAGTTCCCCCATATGATCAATGCTGAAATGGTGAAGGCTACAGCTGACAATTGTGATTTCTACGTGGAGTGTGTTTCTGATCGAGGTAGCCCTCAGCCTCTTTTTAGTAGGCATACTGGGAAACCTGTAACAGTGAGCCCCGCTAATGATCGTCCGGATTTAGCGTTTGGTGAGGAGTGGACACACAATGTGTATTACCCATCGCCAGAAATGCATGAAGATGCATTCCGTAATTTGCGTCCTGTAGTAGAAAGAATTCTAAGTTAGATAAGATGTCAGTAGACACTCAAACATCTCAAAAGAGCTTCATGATTAACATCGTGACTTCGCTGGGAACCAAGCTCCTGCAAATCACCCTGTTAGTATGGGTGAATCAGTATCTTTTACGGCGTGTTGATCCCGAGGAATACAGCCTATTACCCTTAGTGATGTCGCTGCTTATTTTTGCAGACATATTTCGCAATATGTTTGTGGATGGTCTTGGCCGATTCATGGTGGAGGCTGACGCTAAGAATGATGGCAAAGGGATACAGCAGTTGGTTTCATCGATGTGGCCTCTCTTGCTACTCGTAGGTATAGTGTTCGGCTTTCTAGGCGGTGTAGCGATTTTCTTTATCGATGAAATACTAGCTATTGACGCGGTTTATCAGCTTCAGGCTCGTATTATGTTGGGCCTGTTGGTGTGCATGTTTTGTCTGGATGTTTTGCTAGCTCCATTTTCTGTGGGCCTTTATGTGAAACAAAAATTTGTGCACATTAATGCGATTACGTTGATGACGGAGTTGGTGAGAATTGTCATCGTGCTGTCTCTTCTTCTTGGGGTTGGGCCTCAGGTGATGTGGTTAGTTTGTGCCTCGTTCACAGCGCAGTGTCTTAATTTGTTGATCCGCTGCTATTATACGAGGAAATTGATACCGGATGCTAAAGTAGTACGCGGTGGATTTTCTCCGACTATTGCAAAGCAGTTGATGGGTTTTGGGGCATGGTCATCAGTCGGGAATTTTACGAACTTTGCGATGAACACGGTTCCTATTTTATTACTAGGTCATTTCGGCACAGCGATTCAGGTTTCAATGTTTCACTTGGGAAGGCTTCCTGAAGTTAACATCCGGAAGCTTGCAATTGCAGCAGTTCAGCCTGCGCAACCGATGCTGACTGCCCGTTTTGCCATGGATGGTAAAGAATCATTAAATGAGTCGTACTTCCGCGGTGGGAGGTATCATCTCTGGGCTACGTTATTATTAGTGGCTCCGCTTGTAGTATTTGCTGAAACTGTGTCGACATTATATGCGGGTGAGACTTACGCGGGCGCAGGCATGGTGATGGTCGTCCTCTTTCTGAGTTACCCCGTCATTTGGGCAAGTGCGATGTTTTACAGAATATCTCATGCTACTGGCGATATTGCTGACTTTTACAAATGTGAAATATTTGATGCGATTTTAAAGATTTTGTTAGTAGTGCTGTTTGTTGTTGTTCTGAAATGGGGTGCCTTAGGCGCAGCATTGGGGATAACTATAGCAACGGTAATAGTGCATTTGTGGACGATTTGGCCACAGGGGCTAAAAATGGTCTCAGGTAGATGGAGCACATTTTTTAGATCAACATTTATCCCAGGCTGTGGACCTTTTGCCGGCGCTTTGGTGGTATCCATCATGGCGAGATTTTTTTTCAATCCTAGTTCTTGGTTATCGCTCGGAGCAGCTGCAGCTGCAGCGGTTACGGTGTATCTACTGGTAATGCTATTTTTCTGCGCTGATGACTTTGATAAAGGCTTGGTAAAGAAGATGATAATGAAACTGAAGAAGATAGTTGCTAAGCTATTGAATCGGAATTCTACGCCCGTCAAAGTCGATGCGTAGAGCATTTTTAATTTAGTAAAATGTCTAAGCCCAAACTCATCTACTTCACAAATCATTGTCCCTTTGGGCCAAATTATGGTGCTAGATTACGTTCAAGACACGTTGCGGAGCAGCTCGCTAAAATGGTGGATCTTTGCATGGTGGTTCTGCCTCTCGAAGAACTATCCGCAGAGCAGGTGGAGATGACTGACAAGGTTTTTCCGAATACGAAATATTTCAAATTTGTGGGTCGAAAAAATTCGCTGGTTGATAAAGTAAGAAACGAGATTGATCCTTATTTCACCAACACTCATGGAGTTAGCGTGGAGCCCGCAGCGCAAGATTTTTTGAACTGCTCGATTGATGAAGGGGCTATCATTTGGTTTTTTGGTACACGAATTGCGAATGCTTTTGAGTTGCCAGATTCAGCAAGGGTGATTTTAGATATTGATGACATTCAGAGTCAGTACTGGCGTTCTTGTTTTCAGCAAGCGACTAAATGGAGTGAAAAGTTAAAATCTTTAAGGAAAATTTTTCAATGGGAACGACGCGAATCCGTTTTACTCAATCGATTTCAAACTCTTTGCGTCTGCAGCGAAAGTGATCAGCATTTATTGACGAGAAAGGGTTTGTCTTTGGAACGCGTGGCCGTTTTACCAAATGGCTTTTCTCTCGATGAAGGAGTTTCTTCCGCAACGAGACAGCGCAGTGATACGATTCATATAGGTTTCATTGGAACCTTGCAGTACAAACCTAATGTTGATGGCGTCATGTGGTATATTGAGCATGTGTGGCCTCGTGTGCTGAAGGTGTTTCCGAATGTAAAACTACGTTTGGTAGGTGCTGAAACGGACAAAGTAACAGGAAACCAAGTTGATGGTCTGGGTTTTGTCGATGATGTCGATCATGAGATTTCGCAGTGGGCGTTAACGATCGTACCTATTCAAGTAGGTGGAGGAACAAGGATCAAGATCGCAGAAGCCTTCTGCCGAAGATGTCCTGTTGTTTCGACAAGCTTAGGTGCCTTTGGGTATGATGTAACTGATCAGAAGGAACTTATGCTCGCTGACACGGCAGAGGATTTTGCCGCTGCCTGTATTAAGTTGATACAGGAACCCAGTTTAGCGAAGGCAATGACTGAGCGCGCAAGATCACTTTATGACCGAGGCTTATCGTGGCAATCCTTAGAGCCGCGCCTTGAGTCAATTATCAGAACTTTAAATGTAGAGAGGACGCAAAGTGGGACTACCTGAAGTGACGTATCGAATCAGTCTGGTCATTCCAACCTACAATCGTAAAGACAAGGTTGTTCGAGCTGTCCAGAGTGCCTTAGCTCAAACTTACCCGCCATATGAAATCTTAGTTATCGATGATGGATCGTCTGATGGAACGAGAGAACTATTAGAAAACCGCTCTGATATCCGCTATATCTATAAGGAAAATGGGGGAGTGAGCTCCGCTAGAAATCTGGGCATACAAGAGTCAGCGGGTGAGTGGATTGCTTTTCTTGACTCAGATGACACATGGCTCCCCGAGAAGCTTCAAGAGCAAATTCAGTGTTTAGCCACGACTGGCGGGAAAGCGAATTTCACCTCGATAGCGGAAGAGGGTAAAGCTCCTGCTGATGGGTTTTCTGAGGTAAGACCCCATTGCGACAGTAACGTCCACTGTTCAGTTTCGGAGGCTTATGATTTCTTATGGAAAAGTGAATGCCATCCGATGGTTCAAACTTTACTCATCGAAAAATCATTACTTATCAACTTAGGGTGTTTTGATCAAAGTCTTACCGTAGCGGAAGATACGGCTTTATTTTACAGAATTTGCCTCAGTGGACAATTTTCCTACACGAATAAAGTACTCGCTGTTTTGGAGCGAAACCGAGAGGAACACGGACTGAGTGATAGCCCTGTGCCCGAGAAGATACTTCAGCGATACCATTGCTACGTAAGAGTTCAATCGGAACTCTTCTGGCGAGTTTTACCAGAGAGTTACCCTGCGGCACGTCATGCACTGAAACGCTTAGGTTACTTCGCTAGCCGCTGTGCGGAGCTGGAGTGCGCTTTCGGAAATATAAGGAGATGTCGGTATATGGCATTTTTTGGCATGTCATTTACAAGATTGTTTAAAGACAAAATAAAATCAGCTGTCTTTTTATTGGCACCTCGTTTGCTGAGAGCATCGTGTACCAAGAAGTGGATAGAAAGTTAGTCGATTCTGTTATCGACTGAGACAAAGATATTTGTTTGACACTAATTTTTGTCCTCGCGCCTAAAGCGTTCCATTTTAAGGGTCTCGCGGCTTCGTCAAAACGGTTAGTCAACTATCAGTTAAAGACTGAGTAATGCCAAACCAACTAAAAAACTAGAAGAGTTAGTCGATGCTTAAAGCTGAAATCTTAATTTTTCCAAAAACTACCTATTGTTAATTTTACCATCTAGTAATGTAATCATGAAAATAATACACAAATTATGGGCTCATCGTGTTAAACGGACGCGAGAGCTATTAAGGAAATTATTGATAGCTGGGACTGCGGTAACCAGCATCGTTGCTTCCTCGGTGGTTGCCGCGCCTCCAGCCGATTTCGTGCAGGAGGATGTGATTCTTGATCTTGATCAGCCGCTATCGATGCGGTTTATGCCTGACGAGCGATTGTTAATTTTACATAAGAAAGGCGAGGTTCGGATTGCTGACCTTTTCGATGGGACGGTGGAGTCTGATATTTATATGGATTTAAATGAATTTGCCACTGCCAGTGGCGTTAATTCTGATAGTGAGCGTGGTTTGCTAGATATTGCCCTGGATCCTAATTTTCCTGCTGAGCCTTACATTTATATTCTTTATACTCCAGATTCTGGACCCAATGGATTACTCCTCCGCGTTGCGCGATTTACACACACTGAAAATACTGGAGGTATCACTAGCCGAGGTGATCCTTCAACGGAGGTGATTCTTTGGGAAGATACTGATGGTTATGATTCTTGTTGTCACTATGGTGGCGGACTTGACTTTGGCCCCGATGGAAACCTTTGGTTTACTACGGGTGATCACTTTCAGGGTTCCTACGCCGCAAGTTTACAGAAGGCTGGCGGTGGGGTTCACCGAATCGCTAAAGATGGCTCGATACCCGCAACAAATCCTTATGCTGATGGTACTGGAGCTAATGTAGATTCACTCGTTGCCTATGGTTTGAGGAATCCGTTTCGCGCTCGCTGGGATTTCGATAGTAATACTTTTTTCATTGCTGAGGTAGGTGGGAATACTCAGTCAACGGCCTGGGAAGATCTGCACATTATTCGTTACGATACCGCTACGAGTCAAATCATCGACGCCGACTTTGGGACTGCGGCGGATAATAACCAGTTTGACGGGATCTATTTTGGTTGGCCGAACAGTGAGGGGCTTCCACCTTATGATGACTTTCCTGCTAGTAATGTCTCTGGCGTAGGAGAACCGCTTTTTGCTTGGCAGCATAACGGCAACACATCGGCGATTAATGGTGGTGTTGTATATAAGGGGCTGCAGTTTCCGGCTGAGTACTCAGGTGCTTATTTCTACGCAGACTCAACGCGTGATTTTGTACGCTACATCCTTTTTAATCCTGATGGATCTGTTGCACCAAATCCTGACCCAGATCCTATCAGTTTACTTAACCCTGACTTGACGAGTTACTCCTTCGATCTTGATCCAACGGGTCGTGTCGTATCGATTGATGAAGGACCCGATGGAGCACTCTATTTTCTAAGTTTTACAGATGCAGGGGGAGCTTACGGAGAGGCGAACCCAACTCAGTTAGGGGCGCTGCGCCGTTATGTGTACGATGGCGGAAATCAAAGACCTGTGGTGACTAACTATTCGGCATCGCAGGTGGCAGGGTCAGCTCCACTGGCTGTAGATTTTACTTTTGAGGCTACGGAGCTAGAGGGACAACCAATGACATACAATTTGTTCTTTGGCGATGGTGCCTCGACTGGTGATTTAGCGTTAGCTGAGGCTACTGCCGAATTTGTATCACATTCTTATACTGTAGACGGAATTTATGATGCTAGGCTTGAAGTAAGCGACGGTACGAGAACTACGGTTACGAGAATAGAAATTCAAGTTGGAACGGCTCCAGTCATCACCTCTCTCACGTCTAGTAATGATCGGATTGGTGGTAGCGATAACTCATTCCGCTTTGGCGATACTATGACGTTTTCTGCAACAGCCACGGATGCGGAAGATGGAGCAATGGACGGTTCAACTTACAGTTGGAGCGTGCTTTTTGTCCGTCCTGGTAACGTTCACCCTGCCTTCGGACCTCAAATTGGCGGGACGAGTATCGATTTTGAAATACCCATGCAGGGGCAAGGTTTTAGCGGGGCGGTGCTCTATCGCTGCTTCTTAACAGTCACTGATTCGAGCGGCTTAGCCACGACGCAGACCATCGATATTTCACCTGAGAAAGTAAATATTACCTTCGATACGAACCCGAGTGGCATCATTGTACAAGTGGATGGGAATACGGCTCTACAAACTCCCTTCGTACTCGATACTCTGATCAACATTCCACATACAATCACGGTTCCTTCGAGCAATTGTGTGGACGGTGATTTAAATCAGTTTCTTTACTGGTCAAATGGTCCAGTTACACCTCAGCAAGTCTATATCGTGCCCGATGTAGATACGGCTCTTACTGCAGAATACGGGGTTACAGGTACCTGCGCTTCGCCGCCTCTAAGTGGTTTAGTCATGTATCTTAATGCCAGCGAGGGGGTCACGATGGATGAAGCTGAGCTTCAGGTCATTCAATGGGATGATCAGTCTGGTAGTGGAAACTCCCTCATATCAGCAGGTGAACCTGAGCTGATTGTTGGTGGACTGAACGGTAAAAACATTATTCGTATGGATGGTTTTGATGATTCATTGGATAAGGATGGAAACATAGACCTCCCCGATGGAAATGAGGACCGGACAGTGATCATGTTAGCTCAATATAATCACACTGGCACCACTGGTGTTGGTTGGGCAGGTTTCTCCTATGGACGTCCATTGAGTAATCGAACATTTGGTCTAGCACTTACCCCCACTGGATCTCTCGGTATTAATGGCTGGGATGGAGCTAATGACTACCAGCCCTCGCCCGAAGTCGATGGCATAGGACGCTGGTTGAGTCATGAGGTGGTGCTCGAGTCAGGTGTTATGAAACATTATGACAATGGGTTACTCATTGATAGCCAGCCTCATGTCTATAACACGGAAAATTTGTCGATCCGCCTTGGTGCAGAGATAAATGATGCCCGCAATATCGGTATGGATGTGGCTGAGGTGCTTGTGTATGATCGCGCTCTTAGTGATGCCGAACGCGAGCAGGTAGAGCTGTATTTTGAAGAAACCTACGGGATTGATGTGATCGGTCAGATCCCACCATCGCTTACGGTGACCTCACCTACGAATAATGAGATATTTTCGCTAGCCGACTTACCTATCAGTCTATCAGCTAGTGCCATAGATTCTGATGATGGAGATATTAGTGCTAACATTGAGTGGAGCTCAGACATTGATGGTGCATTAGGCACAGGAGCAAGCGTTTCTACTACATTGAGTAATGGAATTCACACGATCACAGCTTCCATCGAAGACTCAACGATGATCACTTCTCAGAAGGAGGTAGTAATTTTCATCACGGAAGATGGTTCGATTCCCCTCATTACGGATGGTCTAGTCGTGCATCTAGAAGCGGATCTCAATGTTGCGATCCAAAGCGGTACCGACGTTGCAGCTTGGTTAGATCAGTCTGGCTTAGGAAATGATATGATATCGGGCGGAGGTCCGCAGTTTTTAACTGCATCAACTCCCTCAGGTCAGTCGGCTATTTCCTTCGATGGAAATGATGACAAGCTCGAGCGTATTAATGCATCTGAGCCACTCGGTGGGCTGGTATTTGGAGCTGCGGATCGTACGATGTTTGTGGTGGCGAACTACCGTGGTGCTAGTGCATGGAGTGGGATAGCTTATGGTTCTGGTGCTAGTAATGAGGCATATGGGGTGGGTGTGCGTTCGACGGATGGCAACCTTTTAATACAAGGTTGGGGCAGCGGAAATGACCTTATTTCCACAGTCAGTGCCTTTGCAGAAGGCTGGATGGTTCAATCCTCAGTGCTGGATAATAGTACATCGACTCTTTTTCAGGATGGAGAACAAATCGCGCAATTCAGTCACGTTTACGCAACGACACCAACAAAACTTGTCATAGGAGAGGAAATATCCGGCGCAGGTTTCACTGACATGGATGTTGCAGCAGTACTTATCTATGATCGAGCACTTACCATAACAGAGAGATCTGCTGTTGATGCCTATCTCAATTTTAAATACTTGGATGTAAATGGTGGAGGCGACCTTGCTCCAGAAATAGTCGTTTCTAGCCCTTTAGATAACGCAGTCTTGAGCACGACGGATCTTCCTCTGACCTTGGCTGCAACAGCGTTAGATAATGAAGATGGAGATGTTTCTAACTCGATTACTTGGACGTCAAGTATTGATGGAGTCCTTGGAATAGGTTCGTCTCTATCAGTTTCGCTGAGTGAGGGTACACATACTATCTATGCAACGGTGGATGATTCCATGAGCCAAACGGCAATTGCTGAGGTCGGTATCACAGTAGTACCAGATGATCTTGGCTTATCTGTGACAAGTGGTTTAGTTTTCCACTTAGAGTCAGATTTCGGGCTGCAGGCTAGTCTAAGTGATGAAGTTGTCGCTTGGCAGGACTTGAGCTCTAACGGTAATGCGCTTTTCCCATCTGGTAATCCTCTACAGGTAGCAGCGAGTACGCCGTCTGGCTTAGCGAGTGTGAAATTCGACGGTATCGATGACGCGTTATCGCGTGAATCCACTAGCGATGTTATAACAGGGCTTCCCTTTGGTAATAGTGATCGTACTGTTTTCATGATCGCGCGGTACCACAATGCCTCTGCCTATAGTGGCTTTTGTTTCGGTAAGGCAGCGTCCAATCAAGCTTTTGGTCTAGTTGCAGACTCTACTCAGGGGAATTTAGGTCTTCAAGGGTGGGGAGGAAATAATGATCTGATTTCGAGTGTCGTTGCTGAAAATGCTGGATGGCTCAGCCAGTCCGCAGTGGTTAGTGATGATGTAGGAACGCTGTTTAAAGATGGGATCGAAATTGATTCTTTTGCTCACAGCTATAACACCGTTCTTGAGAGAATCGTGATTGGTGAGGGGATCTCAGGAAGTGACTTCAGTGAACTTGATGTAGCAGCCGTGCTCGTATATGATAGGGCACTTGATTATGCCGAGCGCCTTGACGTTGAAATTTACTTACAGCAGAAATATTTTACATTACCTGGGTCTGTATTAGTCGCTATTGAACAACCGTTGGAAGGTATTGAAGTTGATGATGGGGCTAGCTTAGACTTCAGTGCATTGATCGGGGATACTCCAGTTGGATCGACTATCACGTGGTCGTCTAACATTGACGCTGACTTCGGTGTAGACACTAGTTTTACTTATAGTGATTTGTCAGTAGGCGTACATGACATCACTGCTACAGTATCTGATCAAGGTAATGTTCTGGGTTCTGATACCGTGACGGTAACGGTTAATGCAATCAACCAATCGCCACAGCTCGTGATTGGTAGTCCAAGTGATGGTGATTCACTCAGTGTGAGCCAAAGTATTAACTTGATAGCTGCCGCTTTTGACGCAGAGGACGGTAACATTAGCCATGCAATCACTTGGTTTTCAAGTATTGATGGATCTCTCGGTAATGGATCCTCCATTAACGTGAACCTTACGGAAGGGGCTCACCAAATCACGGCTACTGTAATTGACTCTCTACTCGGTGAGGAATCACAGATCATTAGTGTTAACGTGATTGACCCCAATAACTTGGGGCAGCTTGTTCAGAATGGTCTTGTCGTGCATTTGGAATCTGATTCTAGTATCACAGTTCAGAGCGGTGATACAGTTCAGAGTTGGCTTGATCAATCGAGTTCAAACAATGATTTAAATGCGCAGGGTGATCCTCAGTTGATTCAGTCTTCGACGCCCTCTGGCCTACCTTCGATTCAACTCGATGGAGTAAACGACAAGTTAGAGCGATTACACACTACGGATGTTTTGAACGGTCTTCCTGAGGGGAATGCTGACCGTTCAATATTTGTGGTGGCGAAATATAAGAATTCAACTGCTTGGGGTGGGGTTTCTTATGGTAGTGGAGCTGATAACGAAGCATTTGGTGTCGCTGTGAGCCACCCTTCTGGAAACTTAGTTCTTCAAGGATGGGGAGCGGGAAATGACTACGTGTCAACTGCTGATGGGATTGGTGCAGGATGGATTACTCAAAGTGCTGTTCTAACTGGAGGTACCGCCTCTATTTACAAGGATGGTTTGGTGATTGGTAATTTTGCCCATAGTTACAATACCAGCCTTGGTAAAATGGTAGTCGGTGAGGAAATTGCAGGAGCAGGCTATGTCGGGCTCAATGTGGCAGCCATCATTATTTATGATCGCGCTCTAAACGAAACGGAGCGTCAGGATGTGGAGACGTATTTAAGAAATAAGTACATCACGGCACCATTAGCTAGTACTCAACCGCAACTCAAGATCAGCGCACCTAATCAGTCTTCTTTATTCAATTTAGGTGAAAATGTAAATTTCTTCGCTGTCGCAACGAATGTAACGACGAGTACAGATCTTGAATTTTCAGCTATAGACGATGCTCACACCACGAATGGCAATGGTGTGAATGATGAAAGTCTACGTGTTGAAGAAAGTTCTACTCGAACTCGTATTAGCTACTTGAAATTTGATTTATCGAGCTTGTCCACAACGGGTGATGTTGTGGCTGCAAGTTTGGAATTACAAGAGGGTGAAGATGTTAGTATTGACGCTGTCACTTTGCGTCTTTATGCAGCACAATCTAATAACTGGACTGAGGACAGTATTACTGGTGCCAGCGCTCCACAAAAAGGGCTTGAAATAGATAGCTTTACAGGAGTTGTTACCGACGGTTTAGTCGTTGAGTTTGATTTATCCTCCTATGTTACTGGAGCTGGAATTTACTCCTTCATTCTTGAAATGGATACAACAGCTAGTAGCGCAAACGACGTTGCTTTTTACTCTTCTGATAGTGCGGCTGGATCGGAACCTCTATTGAAACTAACACTAGTTGATCCTATCTACTCCATTCAGTGGACATCCGATATTGATGGAGCACTGAATGTGGGTTCTGCATTTTCTACGTCGAATCTTTCTCTAGGAGACCATCTAATTACTGCAGATCTAACTACAGTAGGAAGTTCACCACTGAATCTGTCAGATAGCGTCAATATTTCTATTATTAACCCGGTCACCGACGAACTACCTGCGATCAATGGTTTGGTGTTACATTTAGAATCAACTCAAAATGTGAACGTTAGTGGAGGAGATGTCACTAGCTGGCTTGACATCACAGCCAATGCTAACGATTTATTTGCCTCAGGAGATCCTAGCCTCATCGAGTCGGCTACACCGAGTGGTAAGCCCGCTATTAGGCTCGATGGAATTGGAGATAAATTAGAAAGAATCAGTAGTGCTAATCCAGTCAGCGGTCTACCTAGTGGAAACACAGAGCGTACAGTTTTTGTAGTAGCAAACTATATTAATACGGCGACTTGGGCCGGAGTCACTTATGGTGATGGCGTAGCAAATGCTGCATATGGCTTAGTTTCTAGCAGTAACGGGAAATTAGCACTGCAAGGTTGGGGTGGAGGAAATGATCTTGCTTCAACATCAAACGCAGTGAGTGAAGGCTGGTTGATACAAAGTAGTCATTTAGAAAATGGTCAATCAACACTTTTCCGTGATGGCGAACAAGTCGTGCAATTTACTCATGATTATAATACAAGCATTTCGAAAATAGTTATTGGTGAGGAAATCACAGGTGCTGGTTTTGCGGAAATGGACGTTGCGGCAGTTCTTATTTATGATCGTGCTCTTTCTGAGACCGAAAGAATGGCTGTCGAAAACTACTTGCATACAAAGTACTTTATAGAGGGCGCAGAGAGCAGTATTCCTGAATTAGTGTTAGTGGGTGATGATCCCTTAGTCATTCACCTAGGTAATGCTTATGCAGAGTATGGTGCGACAGTGCTAGGTGATACGAATGAAGTTCTAACGCCTTCTATCGTAATTGATGATTCCGCTATTAATGCATTAGCTAAAGGTACATACTGTGTTACCTACGATTTTACCGATGTAGAGGGTAATGTAGCTCCACAACTCACACGTAATGTGGTCATTACAGATGAAGACGATATCCAAGTCAGTATCGATTTACCAGCGTTTGCAAGCGGTGGGAGTTCTTCAGTTAAGATAACTTTCCACGGTTTAGACCAAGTTAAGTATAACGTCTACACCTCTACTGATTTGAACGTCTGGACTTTCGTGGAGACGATATTAGGGACTAACGAAGAGGTGCTATTGGAGTACATTTCCAGTGGGAATGATCCTCAACGTTTCTATCAAATAACTATCCCTTAAGCTGTCAGTCTGAGGTCGGCACGAGCTCTCGAAATATCACCAATATTCTCATTAAAGCCTATCGAGTACTACTATGAGCAAACCAACTATTATAATTATCGGCGCTGCTGGGCGAATGGGTACAGCATTAAATCTGTATCTCAAGGAGAGGTTTGAAATTATTGCTCTAACTAGTAAGGAGCTGGATCTATCAAATTTATCAAACTTTGAGGCTGTTTTACAGCCACTTCATTTTGACTACATGCTATTACCAGCTGCTATGACGGCTGTTGATTACTGTGAAAGTCATCAAGAAGAAGCTTATTTGATCAATGCTGAGGCTCCACAGCGACTTGCTGAATTGTGCCAGTCTAGAGGCAAACAATTGATCTATTTTAGTACCGATTTTGTCTTCGATGGTGAGTCTGCTAGCCCGTATCTTGAAACGGATATTACAAATCCTCAAAGCGTTTATGCCGCCTCCAAGCTTGAAGGTGAGCACCGCGTTCTCGCTGTGTCACCAGATCACCTTGTGATACGCCTTTCTTGGCTGTTTGGGTCTAATAAGGCCGCTTTCCCTGAATGGATTATTTCTCAAGCTTTAGAGAAAGAGGCACTTACTTTACCAGCGGAGAAAATATCGAGTCCTTCATTCAGCGATGATATCGCTGAATATGTTGGAGCACTGATCATGTCAGGTGATAATAGCGGTGTATTTCACTTATCTAACTCTGAAGTTTGTACTTGGCAGGAGTGGGGACAATTCTGCTTAGACGTTGCTGGTGAGATGGGTTTGCCACTCAAAACTAAACATGTAGGTGCTACGACGATGGACACGATCAAAGCCTTCATAGCAAAACGTCCAGAATATTCTGCTTTGTCCACGAGTCGTTTTGAAGAGGTCACTGGGATCCAGCCTCGACCATGGCAAGAGGCTTGTCGTGAATACATTTTGAAATGTGAAGCCTTTCAAGAGATGAACAGAAACATTGCAATCTAATAGAATTAACTAACAAATTAAATTATGAATATACTCGTTACTGGTGGAGCTGGATTTATAGGCTCTAACCTCGTACACTACCTTCTTAATGAAGCTGAGAATGATCTTGGTATTACTATCAACAAAGTAGTTACTTACGATAAGCTCACTTACGCAGGAAACCTCGCTAATTTAGAGTCGTTAGAAGGCGATGAGCGCCACGTTATCATACAGGGTGACATCTGTGATGGTGCATCTGTTGCTGCAGTACTACGTAAATATAAAATAGGCGTAGTGATGCATCTCGCTGCTGAATCTCATGTTGATCGTTCTATCGATAGTCCAGAGGAATTCATTGAAACCAATGTATTGGGAACTTTTCAGTTACTGAATGCGTCTAAAGCTTATCGCGACGAATACTATCCTAATTTAGAAAATAGTCATTCGGCTAATCCTGAGTTTTTGTTTCTGCACGTTTCTACTGATGAGGTTTATGGTTCACTAGGAGCAAATGACCCCGCGTTTTCAGAAACGACGGCATACGCTCCTAACAGTCCTTACAGCGCCTCTAAAGCGGCGAGTGATCATCTTGTCCGAGCCTATTACCACACCTATGGATTACCTGTGGTAACGACAAACTGCTCAAACAACTATGGACCCTACCAGTTTCCTGAAAAGTTATTACCCCTAATGATTCAGAAGATTATGCGTGGCGAAAAGCTGCCAGTGTACGGTGATGGCAAAAATATTCGAGACTGGCTCTACGTTAGAGATCATTGCCGAGGGCTTGTAATGGCAATGACTAAAGGGATTTCAGGAGAAACCTACACGATAGGTGGAAACTGTGAGATGAAAAATATCGATGTGGTACACGCGTTAATCAGAACAGTTCACGAGCTTGTGCCAGACTGTGCGTTAAAGCCTGCAGAGGATTTAATCAGCTTTGTTAGTGATCGACCAGGTCATGACCAACGCTATGCGATTGACGCTAATCGGATCAGTAATGAGTTAGGTTGGAAACCTGAAGAGACCTTCGCCTCAGGTCTTAAGAAAACAGTAAAGTGGTACATAGATCATCAAAAGTGGGTTTCGGATGTGGAAACTGGTGAATATCGCGGGCAACGCCTCGGAACTCTTGCAATTTAAGATTATGAAAAAATTGATAGATAAATATACGCCCGCAGACTCTTCTGAATTGTCTCTGCGTAAGGGAATCATTCTCGCAGGAGGGACAGGCAGCCGCTTATTTCCCATGACACATGCTGTGAGTAAACAGCTCGTGCCAGTTTATGATAAGCCGATGATTTATTATCCACTTAGTGTACTAATGCTCTCGGGGATTAAAGAAATTTTACTTATTTCAACTCCTAGCGATTTGCCAAACTTTAAAAAACTCTTAAAGGATGGTTCTCAATGGGGTTTAGAGATTTCCTATGCTGAACAACCGAAGCCTGAGGGGTTAGCGCAGGCTTTTCTGATAGGAGAAGAATTTCTTAATGGTGAACCAGTTTGTCTTGCCCTTGGAGATAATATTTTTTATGGGCACGATATTGCAGAGTCTTTTAAAGCGGCTAACAAGCGTCTCGATGGAGCCACCATCTTTGGATACTATGTACAAGATCCTGAAAGGTATGGAGTAGTGGATTTTGATGACGAAGGAGTTGCCATTTCGCTTGAGGAGAAGCCAGAGATACCTCGGTCAAATTATGCCGTTCCTGGAATTTATTTCTATGATAACAAAGTTGTAGAAATGACGAAAACGTTGAAGCCTTCGCATCGTGGAGAACTTGAAATCACAGATTTAAATCAACTTTATCTGGATCAAGGAGCACTCAGGGTGGAAATGTTAGGGCGAGGAACTACGTGGCTTGACACGGGGACGCCAGATTCACTTGCCGATGCTACCCAGTTTGTTCAGGTGATTCAGCAGCGTCAAGGGCTCAAGATTGCTTGCCTCGAAGAGATAGCTTTCGCACAAGGGCGAATCGGCCGCGAGCAATTAGAAAAGACAATCAAACTCTACGCCAAGACAGATTATGGCAAATACTTAGCCTCGCTTTAGCTCACCTAAAAAAATGAATCATTCAAATACATGGAAAGGCATTAGGCCTGAAGCGCGGACGCACTTGGAGACACGTAGTTATGCGAGAGCCCCATTGGCTGAAGCAATGGCGACAACTGGAGTCCAAGTCAGTGAGCTGATTACTGAGAGGGAGGCCCTCTCGGAAAGCTGGATTCCAGGTGTAGAGCTATTCTCACGTCGTGTTTTTCAGCAAAAGGGACGTGGCTATTTTTCTGAACTAACACGCACAAATGAAGGCGTTTTAAAAGATATTGGCTTAGAACCGCAGCAGTACGCCTCAGCTTTGATGCACAGGGATAGCGCCAAAGGTTTCCACATTCATCCCCCGCACATTCCCGATGAGTACAGTGCAGAGGATTGGTTTAAAAAATGTTTTCTTGATGAACCCGAGAATGTAGCTCTGCGGAACTATGATCTTGAGCAGTGGGATGTGATGTTTTTTCTCACCAGTATTTGCGAGATGATTCTTGTCGATGAGCGCGCTGGTATGCCTAGGCGAGTAATGCGTTTTATTATAGCCGGCGACAGCCATTCTAGCCCCGACAACGCGGCTGTCGTTATTCCTCCAGGAGTAGCCCATGCCTTAAGGGGTATCGGGAATGAGGATTTGATTATGGCATATGGGACAAGCACTAGCTTTAATCCTGAATGGGAAGGGCGTATTTCTAGTGATGTAGAGCTTGCTCCTTTAGCAGAGTCGTGGGACGACTATCTCAATTTACTCGACTCTTATTAATCTGATCAATAAAACTTACATAGACTTACAATGAACACAGCAATATTCTATTTTTCTAAAATCTTTCTTCTTTTAACTACAAGCTTGTTCGGACTCCTTTTCCTTCATTCATGCTCTGAATTAAACACATCGGGCAGTTCGACATCATCTCAAGACTCAACGATTCCCTCTGCGAAAGTAGAACGACAGCCCACGAAACCGACGACTCTTTTGCCTGGGGACACTCTTAAAATCACCTATCCTGGAGCTTCTGAGTTGGATTCAATCCAAAAAGTGCGCGTGGACGGAAAACTGAGTTTACCCATGGTTGGTGACGTAATTACCACAGGAAAGAGTGTTTCTCAGCTTCAGGCTACTCTAGCATCTAAGTACAAAGCGCATTTACAGAATCCTAATGTCGTAGTGACCTTAGAGGCGACAGCATCTCTAATATATGTTTCAGGCAAAGTGAATTCGCCGATGAAAGTACCCCTTGATCGTCAGTTAACTGCACTAGAAGCTATCATGGAGGCTGGTGGTTTCTCCGCCTATGGTAGCCCGAAGAAAGTATCTGTGATACGTAACGAGAACGGAAAACATAAGCGTTATAACTTAAATCTAGCACAGGCTTTGAAAAGTGAAGCTCAAGCATTTTATCTTAAACCATTCGATTTAGTATATGCGTATTAGAAGAAAGTAAGATTTTTTTAATCCAGATCATCTAAGAAAGCCATCGTCGTAAGACGATGGCTTTTTTTATTAAATTCAGACTATTGTGTGTCCACTGCCGTATGAGAGCATCATTGCAACAGTTGATAAAATCGCTGCCTTTTGCCGTCTGCCTCGGGATCTATGATCACCAACAATCCTGCTGAAGAGACAACGGCCTCACCGAGTAACGTCCAAGAAATCAAGTCGTCAGAGGCTGATACCTGAAATGTTTGATTATTAGCTCCTGCAATACTAAAAAATGCGTACGGCTGGCCTTCCGAAAACTGGATTTCCAACTGAGTAATACTCAAGGTTGATCCACTATTTCCACTGCTCGCATTAGTTGTGAAAGAGAGCTCATCAGAAACAGGACCCTCATTCAAGTAAACGTCATAAGCAGACACTGCGAAAAAATAAGTGGTTTCAGGTTTAAGCTCAAAAAATTCGATGCTTAAAGTATTTCCTACATCAACCACGGTATCATATTCTCCTGATGAAATTCCTAAATAAACAACATATCCCGCAATCTCGGGCTCTGCATGCGCATCCCAACTAATTATAGCCTTGGCCTGTGAGTTTAATTGCACAAAAACAAAACATAGAAGGGCCAAGAGGATGGTGTATATCTTTCTAAATAAAAATGAGGGTTTTATCATATAGGGGATGTATTAATAGTTTCTATTCTAACATTTAAAAACCTCGTAGTTTCACTTCTTATAAAAAGTAAACCAAATCAATTTAATTGAGGTTTTCATGTAGTTTTTTAATGTGGGCAATGTTGACTCTTTTTTTTACTACTTATTTTCATTTCATTGAGATCGATCTTGAAGTTACAATATTGATAGTGTTTTATAAAAAACTAAAATTAGTCTTACATTTATTAAAAATAATCATTTTTCTAATACTTTGTCAAAAAAAATATAACTATTTAGCAATAGCTTTAAAAATTAAGTTTTACTCATTAACTATTGTTGAAAGAGGTGGTGGTGTCTAGTTAATAGTCATTAATATTTTTGATAAGTAAAATTGTTTTAAGGTCTAGGAGGTGAAATTAACGCGAATTCATTGAGGGCGATATAGCCAATTTAGAATAAGCTCTATGTGTCGATAATGTGTTGATAACTAGATGAATCGCACCATCGGCTATTATAGTAGACATTTAGATGTTACAAATAGTCAGAACAAATGCTGTTTTTCTTAAAAATGTACACCCTTATGGTAAAACTGAGAGTGTGTAGCCTTGGGATTTGAGGTGGCGGGGTGCTTTGTGATAAAAAGAGTGAT
>JBPOGD010000007.1:0-278901 GCA_051252195.1 Akkermansiaceae bacterium
AAGAAAACAGCTAAGAAAACAGCTAAGAAAACAGCTAAGAAAACAGCTAAGAAAACAGCTAAGAAAACAGCTAAGAAAACAGCTAAGAAGACTGCGAAAAAGACTGCGAAAAAAATCACCAAGAAAAAAACCGCGAAGAAAGTCTCCAAAAAAACGGTGAAAAAAGCAGGCAAGAAAGCCGCTAAAAAAGCAGTTCAGAAGAAAACAGCTAAAAAAGTTTCCAAAAAAGCAGCAAAGAAAACAGCGAAGAAGGCAGCCAAAAAAACTACTAAAAAGATCATCAAGAAAAAGAACGTCAAAAAGGTTTCTAAAAAAGTGGCTAAGAAAGCCGTCAAAAAAGCTACCACCAAGAGTTCCGCCAAAAAGTAGACTATCACGAAATTGATTCCCTCCTATTTTACAAAAAAGGTGCCCTTATCTTAAGTGGCGCCTTTTCTGTATCTATGCCTCAGTTCATTTTTCGATTGTCTCTACCCCCCATAATTGTTTAAGCAACAGCGCATGAAGAAAGCACCCTATCTTGTTTTACTCTATTACCTCTATGTTGACATTGAAGACCCCATTCAGTATCGCGATCAACAGAAGGCACTCTGTGAGAGACTAGGGCTTCTCGGCAGGATCATTGTGGCAAAGGAAGGAATTAATGGTACCCTCTCAGGGTTACGCTCAGACTGTGAGGCATATATCCAAGCTATGCAGGACGCTCCTCTTACTCGCGAGATGCAATTCAAAATTGATGAAGAGCAAGAACATGTATTTCCCAAGCTTTCCGTCAAGGCACGCCATGAAATCGTTACCCTAGGACTAAACGAGAATGATTTTTCACCAAACGAAGTAACGGGCAAACATCTCAGCCCCTTGGAATGGCGGAATGCGATGATGGAATCTAACACAGTTATTTTAGACGCCCGAAATGACTACGAGTTTGACCTAGGACATTTTAAAAACGCCATCCGTCCTGACATTGGTAATTTTAAAGAACTCCCAAAATGGATTAACGATCACCGCGAGGAACTTGAAGGGAAAAAAATCCTCACCTATTGTACGGGAGGCATCCGTTGTGAGAAGTTCAGCGGTTTTCTCGTGCGTGAAGGTTTTGATAACGTCCATCAGTTAGAAGGAGGTATCGTGGAATATGGTAAAGACCCAGAAGTCTGTGGAGAGAACTACGACGGCGAATGCTATGTTTTTGACCAACGCATTAGAGTTCCTATCAACAGCGTTAATTCAACAGTAGTGAGTACGTGTAAGCATTGTGGTGAGAAAAGTGTTCGTTACGTTAATTGCGGTTATGCCCCTTGTAATGCTCAGCACTTTTGTTGCGAGACATGTGAAGAAAAATCTCTGCGTTTTTGTACCGATGAATGCCGTACACAACATGAAACGACTGCCACATTAGTAGAATAATTTTTTTTGCCGTCTGTTTGGTTGGAGCCTAATTTTAGAGAAACCGACACAACAAGGGTGCGCAGTTTTCACTGAGCACCCTAATATATAGAACATTTAGATTATTATTTAGTCGACGCTGATGATTTTGGGCTCTGGCTTTGATCTGCGAGCTATTTCTAGGTATAAAATACCGTTTTCTAGGCGAGCACTGATTTGATCGCTGTCGACGTCTTCGGATACTTTGATACGCCGTTCATCTTTCCCTAAGAAATCGCGAGCCTCATCCGTGGTCTCGGCGACAACATGAATATAGTCTTGGTCCACAGTAAGTTTGATCTCATCCTTGTTGTATCCAGGAAGCTCAAGACGGATTTTCCATCCATCTTGATCATTGCGAATGGATTCTATATCTGAGTCCGACTCGTTTAAATAGGAACTCACCCACTCAGGTGCATTGGTCTGATGAACTAAGCGATTCAGCTCGTTGAAGACATTATTTGATAAGGGCAGTAGGTTAGGCAATTGGCTATTTAAATGGGTAATCATTGTTTTGAATTTAAGGTTATATTTTGAATTATTATTTTCTGTTTTGATCGGCTTCTAGAGCCAAACCATCTTATGCACGCCCCATACCAAGCACCCTCACACCTCTTAAAAAACCCCAGAAGCCTTAAAAACCAATAGATTCAGGAGCTTGACCATTTTTACTACCAATTGCTTCCAACCTAACAAAACGCTACTTTTTGTCTCAGTGACGACAGATTGTCGGGTAATATTGTCACTTTCAGCATGCCATAAAAAACGCTCTTAGCCTCTCAATGAAGAGCGACTAAGAGCGTTGTAAAAATTCTATTCTAAAATGAAGATTAGAGCATTCCTACTAGAGTTTTGCCCATATCTGATGGCGTTTCGGAGACAGCGATCCCACACTCGCGGAGAATCTTCTTCTTCGCTTCCGCAGTATCTTCTTCACCACCTACGATAGCACCTGCGTGCCCCATGGTGCGGCCTTCTGGAGCCGTCGCACCTGCAATAAAGCCAGCGATAGGCTTGTTACAGTGGTCCTTTGCCCAGCGTGCTGCTTCAGCTTCAGCATTACCACCAATCTCACCGATCATGATGATTGCCTCTGTTTCGTCATCGTCGTTAAACATTTTGAGAACGTCGAGGTGTGAAGTTCCATTGATAGGATCTCCACCAATACCTACACAGGTGCTCTGGCCATAGCCGAGTTGGGTAAGTTGGTAAACCGCTTCATACGTCAGTGTGCCTGAACGCGAGACTACGCCGACATTTCCACGCTTGTGAATGTATCCTGGTGCGATGCCGATGCGGCAACCGCCGTGTGAACCTTCACCGTGTCCTGGAGTAACGATACCTGGACAGTTAGGCCCGATGAGACGGGTCTTACTTCCGCGCATCATTTCCTTGACCCGCATCATATCAGCGACAGGGATTCCTTCAGTAATACAGATTACAAGGTCGAGACCTGCATCTACCGCTTCAAGAATCGCGTCCGCTGCGAACGGAGGAGGAACGAAGATAGCGGATACCGTAGCACCTGTTTCTTGAGCAGCATCAGCGCAGGAGTCAAAGATCGGAGTCTTCTCACCAAATGTCTGACCACCTTTTCCTGGAGTTACACCCGCAACAATCTGCGTGCCGTAATCGAGGCTAAGCTGGGCATGTTTGCCACCAAAGCCACCTGTGATACCCTGAACGAGCACCTTTGTGTTTTCATCAACTAGAATTGACATAATATCAGTTTTTTAAATTTTTAAAGATTAGGAGGATTAAGCGGAAACGGCCGCAACTGCTGCAACTGCCTTCTGAGCGGCATCATTAAGGCTTTCAGCCGTAATGACATCGAGACCTGAGTTAGCGATGATTTCACGTCCGAGAGCCACATTGGTGCCTTCAAGACGAACGACGAGCGGGATACTGAGCTGAGTTTCTTTAGCCGCTTGAAGGATGCCTTCAGCGATGATGTCACACTGCATAATTCCACCAAAGATGTTAACGAGAATACCTTCCACATTGGGATCACCGAGGATGATTTTAAAAGCAGCAGTTACCTGCTCCTTTGTTGCGCCACCTCCTACGTCGAGGAAGTTAGCTGGGTCGCCACCATAGTGCTTGATGATGTCCATCGTCGCCATCGCAAGACCTGCACCGTTGACGAGACAAGCAATATTTCCTTCAAGACCGATGTAGTTGAGGTCAAACTTTGACGCTTCAACTTCACGAGGGTCTTCTTCATCAGTATCACGGAAAGCCATGATGTCTGGATGACGGTAAAGTGCGTTTGCATCGAAACCGAACTTAGCATCGAGAGCTAGTACGTCACCTTCACCTGTGACAGCGAGAGGATTGATCTCCACCATGCTACAATCGCTCTGAATAAAGAGCTTGTAGAGGTTTTTGATTAGTTTACCAAATTGCTTTGCCTGATCTCCTGTGAGCTCGAGTGTCTTTGCGAGCTTGCGCATTTCGTACGGCTGGAGACCTCCGAGCGGGTGAATGAATTCACGGACAATCTTCTCAGGAGTCTTCTCGGCAACTTCCTCAATGTCCATTCCACCTTCTGTGCTGGCCACAATAACGGGGCGACATGTTTCACGGTCGAGGAGAATCGCGAGGTAAAGTTCGCGCTCAATGCTGACTGCTTTGCCGACCATTACTTTACTTACGAGCTTGCCCTCAGCTGAGGTCTGCTTAGTGACCAAATGCTGCCCAAGCATTTTACCAGCGTAAACGCCGGCCTGCTCTGCTGAATCAGTGAGGTGTACCCCGCCCTGAAACCCATTGGTGAAAGTGCCCTTACCCCTGCCACCTGCGTGGACTTGAGCTTTAATGACGACTTCCGTTGCACCCTCTGACATGAGGCTTCGCGCGGCGGCTTCCGCCTCTTCAGCTGTTGCGGCGACTTGTCCTTCAGGACTAGGTACGCCGAACTTTTCAAACAACTCCTTAGCTTGGTATTCGTGAATGTTCATGTGATAAAACGCCTTCTAGACGCAAAACTGAAGGAAGCTAGTTACCTCCCTCTACAGGGTCAAGATGAATTCATGTCAGCTTTGTCACGTGATTCTTAAAGCCGCACCGGAATAAGACACGCTTCATAGCTCTATCATTTCTTTGAGTGCCGTAGAAAGAAGGTAGCAGCTAATATTCTCAACACTCACTCCTGTGATTTTTGACATCGCTTGGCGGTAGATTTCTAATTGGTCTGTATATTTTGCGCGCAGCGATGCTACGTTCATCTCTTCGTCTTCCGTGTCTGTTTTGAAATCAATAATTTCAATACGACTGGGCTGCCCGTTTTCTTGAGTAATCACAGCGCGATCAATGACCCCGCTGATCCAGCGACCTTTCTGCTGAGTTTCAAAGGGCTGTTCACGGAGCAGCTGATAATCGCCTTCAGGCCTAGAAAAACGGGCGGCAATAACAGCTACAGAGAGACATTCCCGAACGAGACGCGCGGCAATAGAGCCGTCAAAATCAGGTAGCTCATCTGACCATGTGATACTTTCAAAAAGCTGATGCACTTGGTTTCCGATAAGGACACCCTCGCCTCTATTAGACTGCAGGATGCTTCCTACCTCATATTCAGTCGCCGCACTAGCCACACTTCTCCCCATACGAGCAGTGGCTGGCTGAAGGTTGATGGCTTGAGCCTTTGCAGGTTCCGCCTGTTTCTGTGGCACAATATTTAACCATGCACCGGATTCGTAAAGAACGCCATAAGCTTGACCTTTGAGGAGGAAGTCTGTTTCTGCGTGCTTCGCTGTTGATTCTCGAATCCAATCGTCATACCGCTGTCGGCACGACCATTTTTCGGCAACGGGATCGACAATGCAATAAGTCGCATGCACGGCACGGGTAAGCGCAACATAGAGCTTACAAAAGCTCTCATAACACTGACCCGACTCCCAAGAGTTGAGCATATCACTCAACGCTGGATCAGCTTCACAAACTTCGCGGGGCGGCTTTTTGATAACATACTCTATAGCACCTAAGTCTCCTTTGCGTTCTAGAGCATCTAACCTTGCTGCATCGGTGAATTTCTTACTATTACCCAGCTCGGGAAGGATCACGACATCGAAGCCTAGGCCTTTGCACTTATGCACGGTCATCACTTGGATCATACCTTCGCGCGTCGTTTCTCTCAGCGATTTGGCCTCAAGCAATTGAACCCAATCAGAGAGGCTACCGCCTTGAGCCGAAAACACCACCGCAGCGGCATGGATAGCATCCAACCTCAATTCACCATATGCCGATAAGTTAATATTTTCTGAATCGTGCATCGCCGTAATGAATCGCAGTACGAGCGCATCGACGCCATCGCGTGAAATCTCCTCCGTCAGCCATCGCCACTGCTCCGCGGCATCTTCAGATTGCGTCATGTGAGAAACAATTTTGCCCAGCGGTGACATCGACAGGTGAATTCTGCCAAAGTGATGCCCTGGGTTTGCCAACCAGCGGAAAAGGTCAAGAAACAGAGCCCCGTGCGGACCATCTGATATCTTGGACTCTGATTCTGAGGCGACGGGAAGCTGCGGCAATTCACGTTTAAGGTACTCCACAACAGCACTTGCCTCTGAGTTTTTATTGACTAAAACAGCACAGGTAAGTCCTTTTGCCAGAGGATCAACCTTAAGAATCAAATCTCTCATCGCCGCATAGCGAGCCGCCGTTTTCTCATAAGGATCTTTCGAATCAACCTTTGTTTCCATCACCAAGGTGTGCCCCTGTTTTTCAGACGATGCTACATGAGCTTGAAAAACCCACCTCTCCACAGCCTCCACGGGAAAAACATCACGCCACTTGGCATCTGATAAATCGCAAACCTGATTAACTAAATCCAGAACAGCTGGTGCGGAACGGTAGGAAACATCCATCGACCACTCCGCAAGCCGCTGATGGTAGTGCTGCTGGATATCTTCAAACAACTTGGGCTCACCGCCGCGCCAGCCATAGATACTCTGTTTGCTATCACCGACTACAAAAACAGAGCGCTGCCCCTCGGCATCTTGCATAATCTCATCAATGAGATTCCCCACCGCCTGCCACTGCGGCTGACTAGTGTCTTGAAACTCGTCTAACATCCAGTGATCGTAACGAGCGTCTAAGCGGTAATCGATCAAGTCCCTCGAGCCTTCATCCCAGAGTTTCATCGCTCCAGCACCAGCCAAGAGAAGCGTCAGATCAGAAAAACAAAGTCGCCCCTTACTTCTAACTTGCTTGTGATATGCCTGCTCAAAAGTATTAATCACTGCATAGAGACCCTGAGTGCGCGTCTGCCGAACTTTGATTTCTTGGAAAATAAAACTACCCAATAGATCAGAGATGGCAGCACCTAACTTCACAGGCATTTCAAACTTATTATCAATACTCCCGCCATAAGTATATTGCTGCCAGATGGGGATAGCTCGCTTGAGCTGCGCGTTGAGGGTGATAGGTGCACCAGCATGATGCTTGGCCAAATCCTTACAAGCCTTCACCCAGCCATTCATGTAAACTTTATGCGGCGTGATGGGTTCTCCTAGTAGCTCAAGCACTAGCGCAGCCTTTTCTTTGAGTCCCCCTTTTTCTGAAACAGCTGATATGGGATAAGGAAGATCGCCCTGCCACAGTAAGTCCTGTCCACCCCATGTCTCAGCATCTGGTGCAGATAACCAGCGGTTTTGATGATTAAGAATGAATTCTTCGAGTGTTTGATAAACTTTACTTTCCTCCGCACCCCAAGTCGCCTGTTTGAACGACTGCATAAATGCCTCCCGCTCGCATTCCGTGGTTTGTTGATTCGAAAAAATAGATGTCATGACATTCATTCTTTCTGCAGAAATAGAGGCATCTTCCATCAAATCAAAACCACTCAAGCCTAGTTCGAGGGCAAAATTTCTAACAATACGCACGAAGTAGCTATCGAGTGTCGAAAGAGCTAAGCGGTCCAGGCAACTTATCAGCTCTTCTAGTTTCTTTTGAAAAAAGGTACTATCCATCGGCGGGAGATCTACCTTTGAACCACTAACTAAGGCCGGGATAGTATCAGTGCCGTGGATGATGTCCGTTAATTCCTCAGCCAGTGCCCTCGCCCCCTGATCACTGGTAGCACCATCGGCGAGCCTTGTCATAATTCTGCCAGTAAACTCGCCCGCTGCTTTACGAGTGAAGGTAAGTGCGATGATTTTATCCGGCTGCACCTCCAAAACCATCAAAGCCAGAAACCTATTCGCCAGCTGCCAGGTTTTACCGCTGCCCGCTGAGGCTCGAATCATTGTGCTCTGAATGGTGCCTAGCATGTATGTTGGTATTCAAGTATGCATAAGGTCATGTTTCAAGTTTTCAGTTTCAAGATTCCATCTTTCGTTCTAGAAACAAACATGTTTGCCGCCTTTGAGCTCTACGGTTCCAGCCATCTGGCTGCTTTGATGAGTATCGCCCTGCTCACAGCATGGATGACCTACTGCTGTAAAAAAGGAGAATCTAGCCTCACTGCGAAATCTATGATCCTGTTTCTCGCTTTTTTCTGTTTTGCCGCCTATCCCATCAATCAAGTCGCTTGGATGCTGGAACCTGAAGCCCGTACACTCAATCACATCATCCCCTTTCACCTCTGTGACTTAGCCGCTATCATCTGCGGCTTTGCGCTGCTGACAAGGAAACCACTGCTCTGTGAGCTCGCTTATTTCTGGGGACTTGCAGGCACGCTGCAAGGACTTCTCACTCCAGATATTTCACATGATTTCCCACATCCTAAATTTCTTTCATTTTTCATACTTCACGCCGTCGTCGTGATTACTGCTATCGTTTTGCCTCTTGGTTTGGGATGGCGACCTCGGAAAGGCGCTTTACGACGCGTCTTCGGCTGGGTTCTCGTTTACGCCGTTGCCGCGGGGATCGTGAATATCACCTTCGGCACCAACTTCGGCTATCTTAGAAATAAGCCATCGCAGGCGAGCCTTCTCGACGTCATGGGCCCGTGGCCTTGGTATATTCTGTGCCTGATAGCGGCAGCGGGCTTCTTTTTCCTCCTGCTCTCTATCCCCTTTAAAAACTTATCGTTTAGAAAAAAGTAAGCCTTCTATTGGTCTAATTTTGACATTCGTTGCCTACCAGCCCACTATACTCAGCATGAGCGATCCTGTATCACCCTCCACCTCCACACCTCCGAAAGAAAAAAGAAAACGTGTCAACGTGCGTCGTCCAGACGTCATGGCACTCGTGCAGGCTGAGGTGGAAAACCACTACCGCTCATCCGTTGTGGAAAAGCTTCGTGCCAGTGGCGGCGAAATTACTTTCGGAAATACTACGATCCGTTTAGCCAAGCAGTTTGGCTTTTGTTACGGCGTCGAACGAGCAATCGACCTCGCCTATGCCACGCGCAAGGTCTTTCAAGAACAGCGCATCTTTCTGATAGGAGAGATTATTCATAACCCTGACGTCAATAAACAGCTACGCGACATGGGCATTGTGTCTCTTCCGTGGAAAGAACTCGATGAAGAGTATGACAAACTAACAGAATATGATGTCGTCATCGTGCCAGCTTTCGGTGCGCCAACGCACTTCATGGAAAAACTCGGAGAAGTAGGTTGCCATATCATCGACACCACTTGCGGCGACGTCATGAAAGTTTGGCGCCGCGTTCGTGATTACGCCAAAAATGACGTGACATCCATCATTCACGGAAAATCTGATCATGAAGAAACGCGTGCAACCGCCTCGCGAGCGCTTGGCGATAAGAAAAACGGCCACTACATCGTCATTCTCACTATTGCTGACGCAAAAATGGTCTGTGACTACATTCTTGGAAAAGGTGACCGCGACGCCTTTATGAAAAAGTTCGGGAGCTCCTGCTCCGATGGTTTTGATCCCGATATTCACCTCTTGCGGGTCGGTGTTGCCAACCAAACAACGATGCTTCAAAGTGAAACGGAGAATCTTCAAAACCTCATCCGTGAAGCCATTCAAGAGCGCGACGGTAACACTGATAGCTACCACGTTTTCGACACTATCTGCGGAGCGACACAAGAGCGTCAAAACGCTCTCTTTACCATGCTCGATACCGAAAAGCAAAAACCGATGGATATCCTACTTGTCGTTGGTGGCTATAACAGCTCTAACACAACTCACCTAGCCGAGATTGGGGCTGAAAACTTACCTACCTTTTTTATCAGTAACTCAGACTGCATGGAGTCCTTGGAAAAAATTATTCACTACGATCTTCACAATGAAGTGGAAATCAAAAGCGACTACCCTGGTCTCATGCTCAAGGAGCAGCCTGTAGTGATCGGCGTCACAGCAGGAGCCTCATGCCCGAACAACCTCATCGAATCTACAATCGTACGAGCACTTGAACTACGCGGAATTACCAAGGACGAGCTTGCGGCAATCAGCTAAGGCGTAATCTCATCAATATGCCTCTGCACTTTTTCTGCCGACTCTCCGTCATTCATTAGGTCTAAGCAATTTTTCAAGGCGAGTAGCGACATCATACTGTTAGGCCGCTTTTTCAATGCTTCGTTATAAGCAGTATAGGCTTCTTGGTAGTCGCCTCTCTTGAAATAACAATCTCCCAGACGGTGCTCCATCGGTGTAATCACATGAGGTGGCGTCATGGTCACAGAGATCGTTTGTCGATCCCTAGCAGAGCGAAACCAGTTAGGAGCTGCCACTTGAGCATCGGCAGAGTCAGCCATCGCTATTAAGCCTGAAAG
Source organism: Akkermansiaceae bacterium (assembly GCA_051252195.1). Taxonomy (GTDB): domain Bacteria; phylum Verrucomicrobiota; class Verrucomicrobiia; order Verrucomicrobiales; family Akkermansiaceae; genus Oceaniferula. Next base: position 10,110 of record JBPOGD010000007.1, read on the forward strand.
TTCCATATCGTAAATTGCAAGGCTGGTCGTAGCTTCGACAAAATTAGAAAACTCATTCGTCTGCTGCACGACTTCGACAGTTTTAGACATTGAGCGCACTGCTTGGGTAAATATTTCCTTATGAATCACTTTTGCAGCTTTTAAAACATTATCGTCTAACGCCTTTCGAGACCCCACGTAGGCGGCTAATGATTCAATGTAGCCTCCTATTGCGGTAGGCACTTCTTGATTTTCAAAATAGTATTTAAGGTCGTGTTTATCAGGCATTGCAGCATGAGCGAGATCCATGTCACCTTCAGCGCCACGCGCCGCGTAAAGATGTGCAGGTAATGTATAAGCTCTCCACAATAAGGCCTGAGTGCCTAGTGAAGTTAGACGCTTTTCATCAGCATTTTTATTTCTGATATCCATGGCTACCTGCATCGCCCCTGCAAAATCACCACGCTGGTAAAGTGTGTTAGCGAGATAACAATGTGCTAGGACATAACCTTCACAATCGCTAAGCTCGATGCCATTCTTCATCATCCACTCACCATAAAGACTAATAGTTTTTCTAAAGGCTTGTTCTGCAAGTAGGTAGTTCCCAGCACGCCATTCATAGTGACCTAGCGAATACTGAAATGTAGGCATATCAGGAGACCGCTTCACCAAGAAACGCGCAAAAGGTAGCACCTCTTTTTTGAGGTCGAGATACGTTGTCGGCGCATTCGCCATCAGCGATATCAGAAAACTATTTACCAAAGGATTCTCTGGATACTCTTGCATAAGTTGTTTGGTCTTTTTTAAAGCTAACTTCTGCTCGGGAGATGGATAACCGTTTACATCATAACTTCCCCTCGATAAATAAATACCAATGAGCCTCGCCTGGATCAAGTGCGGATACTCCTCTCCCATCTTGGTAAACATTTCTCCGGCACCTTTCGGACTCACGGAAACTAAAGTAGCAGCGGCATAGGCAAATTGCTTCTCAAGCTCCGGAAACGCTAACTCCTTACCTCGTGCAGTGGCTTTATCGTCAGCCTCCATCAAATCCAGCATCCGATTCACTGCGGCATGACGATACGGCATGTATTCATGAAATGGTTTCGCCAAGGCAAATACGACACCCACGTACGCCATCAAGCAGTCAGGATCTTCTTTTAAAGCCGCTGAAAAGTGCCTGTAAGCTTCGAAATCCCACTGAGCATGCACCAAAGAAAAACCTTGCTGCACGTGCATGACTGCTTTTTCTGAGGAAGAAAAAATAGTCATCTTTGTACCCACAATTTCTGGACGAACTTTGGGAGTAGGCAGTGCCGCCACACGAGGATGAATCACTTTATCAAGCTGAAATACTGAATCTTCAGCTATAAGAAGAGGCGTTAGCACAAGAGCCAGAAAGCATAAACCAAAGTATCGTTTTGCCGTTATTTGCAACATGCTCGAAATATTGACGAAAAACAATACTCCCGCCAGCGCAATCCCACAAAAAAGCTATCTCCTGAAAATTTCACCTCCAATGACAATCGCGCATTGAAAGTTTTTCTCATTCTGCAAAGTTCTTGCCAGATATGTCTAATAGCTTCGGTCAACTTTTCCGTATTACCACTTGGGGTGAATCCCACGGTGGAGGTGTAGGTGTCGTCATTGACGGCTGTCCTCCACGTATCCCCCTTTCAGAATCTGATATTCAACACGATCTCGATCGCCGCCGTCCAGGCCAAAGCGAAATCGTCACACCTCGTAAAGAGAACGATACTTGTGAAATTCTCTCCGGTGTTTTTGAAGGTCATACTCTGGGCTCCCCCATCGCCATTCTTGTCAGAAATCAAGATCAGCGCCCGTCATCTTACACCGAGATGAAAGACAAGTATCGTCCCTCGCACGCCGATTACACATACGATGCCAAGTATGGCACACGTGCATGGCATGGAGGAGGTAGAGCCTCAGCTCGTGAAACAATTGGCCGTGTCGCAGCAGCCGCTGTTGCCAAAAAGATCCTTAAAAAGCTTTATCCCGAGCTCGAAATCCTCGCATGGGTCAAATCAATCAAACATATCGAAGCCGATGTAGATGCCTCCACTGTCACCTCGGAAACGATCGAATCTAATATCGTTCGTACTGGTGATCCTGCCGCTGCTGAGGCAATGATCGAGTACATTAAAGAAGTGCGTTCTGATGGAAATTCCGTGGGTGGCATCGTTGAATGCGTCGTGCGTGGTATTCCCGCAGGAATTGGAAACCCTATCTTTGCTAAACTCGAAGCCGTACTCGCACAGGCGATGATGAGTATTCCTGCAACAAAAGGCTTTGAAATTGGCTCTGGCTTTGCTGGCACTCAGCTCACCGGAGCTGAGCACAACGACGCTTTTGTAATGAAAGACAACACCGTAGGCACGAGTTCAAATAACTCAGGCGGCGTCCAGGGCGGCATCACCAATGGTGAGAACATCATTTTCCGCACCGCATTTAAGCCAACCGCCACTATCATGACCGAGCAAAAGACCGTGAGTAACAGCCACGAGGAAACAGATCTCAAAGGCAGAGGGCGCCACGATGCCTGTGTCCTGCCACGCGCTGTTCCCATCGTAGAAGCGATGACTGCTCTCGTACTACTGGATCAGGCTTTATTACAAACCGCCCAGTGCGGACCGCAGTGGGATTGATCGTCTACATGGTAAGCAAACCATCATTGTTATCTCGATGAATATCCAAGACCTTAGCGCGACGGGTATCATCGGGATCTTATTTGCTGCATTTGCTATCATTGCTTTTGTTAAAGGCTTAGTTAGAATCATCTTTGGAATTATCGCACTATGCATCGCAATTTACCTTGCTTGGCTAAGCAGCGAATATACGCAGAGCGCTAGCTTTCTAGGAAACTACACGCAAGCGATTATTACAGGCAGTATCGGCATCGCCGTATTTTTAGGAAGTTCACGTATTCTTCGCTCCGTGATTAATCCTTTTAATCGTTCCAAACTTGGAACCAAATTTGGATTTGGACTTCCCGCCGCTTTAATCAGCCTATTAGCAGGACTTTTCGTGATTGGGTTCAGTTTCAGTGCCGTCCATTATGCTGCAGCATTGGCCGAACTGCGGCGTACTCAGTCAGGTTCGACAGAAGATAATGACTTAAAACGCGATAGCTTTATCATTTCCGTACAAGATAAAGTCGACAATAGCCAGCTCGGCCGATGGTTCTCTCAAATAGATCCCTTTCAATCGGATACAAAGCTGAAACTAGCAAAAACCCTCATTCTCTATCACGATGAAACACGGAGGCTAGAAATGCTCAAAGACCCCATTTTCAACACCCTTTTTAATCATTCACTCTTTGTTCAATTAGCATATGAGAGCCAGATCAAAACGAGCATCGAAGAAGGCAAGGTTAGTAAACTCTATCGTAGCAAACTTCTCCAAGTCGCCTTAAAGGACGACCTCTTTCAACAGAGCTTGAAAAGTGTAGTTTTTCCCTGAATATTTTAGTTGGTATAACAAGTTCAAAGGAAAGGAAGTATTAGAGCGTTATCGAAGACGCTGGGGCATCGAGCAGCTCTTTAACCATCTCAAGAAGCGAGGCTTCAACCTCGAAGATACGCACCTAACATATAAGAATAAGGTAGAGCGGATAATGGCATTAATGTCAGTGAGTTTTTTATTAAGCTACAAGTGGGGATTGCATCTGCTAGCCTTTGAAAAACAAAACGCTAACTACCGCCGTAAAGCCACTACAATTACGGCCTAGGTCTTATAAATACAATGGTTAGAGGTCCACCCAAACATGAACGGCCCATCAATGAGTTTTTCCGATGGCTCAAGAGCGATCTACTGGTCATAGTACTATGAGAATTTTTGTCGTGTGTTTATGGTAAAAAACCTCATCTTTTTTCTAACAAAAAACTCGTCTCGCACCTCCATTAAATTTAAGATTATCGAAATCACTTAACACAGATTCCACGTCTTCGTATGACGTATTTGAAATATTCCAAAGCAACAATATATTCAGAAATGGTTTGATCTAACTACAGCATCAATGTTATTTCTGCCACTGAATGTATATGAAATATCTAACATTAGGGTTTTTAATAATAAGCATTGTAAACTCTGCCAATGCCAACCCTGTCAATATTCCTATTGGTGAGGGGGGAACCCAGATAGATGCAGGAGCAACTAATACGGGAGAAACAGGTCAAAGGTGGGGCGTTTCCAACAGCGTTACCAGAGATGGTCTATTATATTTCACCTATTCAAACCTCGCTGGCACGACACTCCCATCGACTATCCAGCCTGGAACCTATACTTTCTCTGCTCGCATAGGTAGCAGCACTCTTACTTTTCCCGGATTAAATAATCTATCTTCAGGAACGAACACTTCTGTGGGTTGTGTTGCTGGGTTTTTCACAAGCTTAGTGAGCGATGCTGAAGCCGTTAAAAACACAATGGTAAGTGCATTTAATAACCAAACTGGCGTAACTTACGTTCAGCCAAATGAAAATGATCCTGCAGCTAGTTCCTATACTACATGGACTTTCACTTGGTTTATTGAACCTGGCAGCCCAACCGTTGGCACAGATCCTTACTTTGGAGTCTACACAAAAATTGGTACCAGTGGTGGTGCAGGCCTCTGGGATGACTCGAGTTTAGCATACTCTGCAGACGGCATCAATGTGCCTGTCATAAACGATTTCACAGCTAGCAAAACCCTCATTCATACCGGAGAAAGTGTAGTTCTTAGCTGGGATGTATCCAATGCCGAAACTGTCACTCTATCTGGAATAGGAGATGTGACAGCTCTTACCGAGGCCAATGTTAGCCCAACAGAAACCACGACGTACACTTTATCCATATCATCTGAAGGCATTACTCGTGAATCTGAGGTAACTATCAAAATTAAACCCACAAAACCTAATATTATCGTTTTTCTCGTCGATGACTGGGGTGTAATGGATACTTCCGAGCCATTTTCCTACGACAACTATACCGATGGTGCCCAGCCTGTCATCAGGGGGTTCAATAATTTTTATATTACTCCAAACCTTGAGCAATTGGCTGACGACGGAATTAAATTCACACAAGCCTACGCTTTACCAGTGTGCAGTCCAACGAGAACATCGTTGATGACTGGATTCAATGCACCAAGGCACGGGGTAACTGTTCACATTAACCTAGGTGGAACGTATGAAAGACCTTCAGGATCAAATGTCGCGACCCACCGTAGTCCAAATAACTGGAGGTTTCAGGGCATGGAAGTAACCGATGTAACACTCCCAAGACTTCTTTCAGAACAAGGATACCGCTCTATCCATGTTGGAAAAGGCCACTTCGGAGCAAGAAGTGCTACTACAGCTGATCCTATAGAGATTGGTTTTGATGTAAATCTAGGTGGGAGTGGTGCAGGCTCCCCAGGGAATTACGTCGGAAATCCAGATTATTCTAGTACTAATAATCAAGTCCCAAACATTACAGATTACCATGAAAGTGGCAAGTGGCTCACTGAAGCCCTTACTGAGGCGGCGAATGATGCTATGCAAGCTACGGTAGACGATAGTGAACCATTTTTTACTTATATGGCTTACTATGCGGTTCATAGCCCGTTTACAGCAAACCCCAACTCTACCAATTCATACGCAGGTAGTGTTAGCACCAACCATAACAGATTTGCTACAATGGTAGAAGGAGTAGATACCTCATTAGGGCAAATCCGTGCTAAACTGGAAGAAATGGGTGTAGCCGAAGATACCCTTCTAATTTTCACTGGTGACAATGGTAGCGATTCCCCCGCTCTTACTAACCGCGGATTTATTTCAAATAATAATTTTAACGATTACCCAATACGCGGCAAAAAGGCTAATTGTTATGAAGGCGGTTACCACGTCCCTATGTTTGTAGCATGGGCAAAGCATGACCCAAGTAATGTTTTCCAGCAGCAGCTACCCATTATACCCGATTCTGTAGAGCACGATATCGTGTCTCTAGTAGATTTTGCTCCTACAATTCTTTCCATTGCGGATATAGACCACCCTTTCATGGATGGCGTAGACCTAAGCCCCTACCTGACATCTACACCTGGAACACATCGGGAGCAAACACTACTCATCCATCAACCAAACTCACAAAATTCTAGTTTCTTCACTACATATAGAAGAAATGACCTGAAACTCATTTATTTTTATTACGAGGATCCTGAAGATGCTTTTGAACTTTATGACCTTTCTACTGACCGTGACGAATCTGATAATCTTGCTAGTGCAAATCCACAATTGGTAATAGAGCTAGCTCGTGAAATGGCTGCTTCTCTTGATAAAGGCTGGGGTGATTTAGGCCCCTTATGGCCTACATTAAACGGTGGAGGAGACAATGACCGACCCTTTATTGATGACACTTACCTAATTGATTACACCATCGAAGGGAGAGACGTGATTGATAGTGATCTAGATGGGATTGCTGACTTTTCAGAAGATACTAACGCTGACGGTCTAGTTAATACTGGAGAAACCGATCCCGATTCAGCTGACACGGACCAAGATGGCACTGAGGATTACGCGGAAATAGTGTTAGGTCTAGACCCTCTTAATAATAACGAAAAATTTGAAGTTTCAATTACAAGCGATTCCAGTACTACAAAAAAATTATCATGGCCATCTCAGCCAGGGCTCACTTTTAACATACGTGCATCAACCACTCTTAATCAAACTATTGAAAATTGGGCAATACTTCATGAAGATGTTTTAGCTGACTCTATTCAGTCCTCTACAGAAATTTATGTAGACTCCTCAACTGACGATAAGAAGTTTTTTGCTATTGAATTAAAATAATATCACCAGTTATGTATGAACGATAAGTAGCACAGGGTTAGGTAAGATCATTAAATTTTTCACTCTTTTAAGCTAGTAAATCCCCTACATAAAAAAGCTCTCTCCTTTGACAACACGTAAAAGAGAGAGCCTTATTAACAACGACTGATGAAAACTACAAAATTATGCTGTGCCGTATGAAGCTTCCTTCATGACATTGGCAAGTGTGGTGTAAGTAATCGTCCACGCCTCTTCTGTTTCTTTGCAAAAGTCATCGCCGAGACCTTTATCAAGGGTGTACAAAAGTGCTGAACCTACGGTATCATAATGAGCTGGTTCAACTCCGTAGCCAAGGTGACGTTTGCCGAGTCCCTGCACTGCAGGAACGAGCTCACCGAGGGTATCTAGCCCTTTAACAGCAGCGCCAATCATAAGCATTAGTTTCTTGCCTTGCTCTTTCATATCCGAATTTGCAAACATCGGCTTCAAACTAGGATCTAGCTCAAAGAGTTTGCCGTAAAATAGCTCGGCTGCGGTATCTGTGATAGGTTTGACTTTTTCCCAAGAGGCTTGAACTAGCTCTTTCTGCTTAAGTGTTAAAGGATGATCCGCTGGATGTTCTGGTGTTTCGCTCATAGGTTCTGGTGTTTTGGTCTTTTCAGTTATTTCCGTCTTATTTTCACTGCTTGAGCAGCATGATTCTTCTTTCCCAAATAATTTTTTCCAAAATGACATAATAGTTCGTTTGGTTAATAATTTTTGAAGAAGGGCTGGCGACTTGCTCAGTGAACGAGTCACCAGCCCTACATTGTGATTAAATTGATTGAATTATCTTGGCACAGCCAACATGTATTTCACCGCTTGAGTCATCTGCTCATCAGTGAGATCAGGGTTCCCCCCTCTCGCTGGCATTTCCGTGCCACTAGGGCCCGTGTAGCCATCGATCGCATGAGCAAGAAGTACATCAAAGCCTTTCGCTTTTCGCTCTTCCCACTCTGTGACACTTGATAACATCGGAGCCCCTTCTTCAGCTTCATCATGGCAAAGCCCACACTCTATAGAGTATACTTTCTTGCCTGCAACAAGCTCAGGATCTTCTGGCTCCCAGTCGCCTGGGTGCACAGGTTCCTCTTTTTCGGATGCCGCCTCTGCGGCTGAGTCCTCTGAGGATGATTTACAAGAAACCACCGCTATTAGCATCAATGCTGTTGATGCGTAAATGCCGAGTATGGGAAATAATTTCATGGTTAGCTTTTTATTAAGTGATCAATAATTCAATCAACGGCAATTAATCCATAGGGATACGGATCACGATACCGCCCATGACGTCGCCCTTCTTAAATTCAGGATAGTCTGGCTGTCTGTTGTCGTGCTCGTTGTGGCAAGTCCAACATGCAGGTGCCACCGCTTTGTCAGGGTAAATTCCAACGAAGTATTTCTGACCGGCGATTTCTTCCTCACCCGTCCACTTTTTACCGTAAGCTTCGTTGTCGGGATCTGAAACAGCTTCTAGACCTTCGATTACAGCTGGAGTTTTCTTTTTAGCGTTCTCCATGTTAAGGGGCCATTTTGACTGAAGCGAGTATGAGAAGCCAAATGGCTTTTCAGCTGCATCAACCATCTCTGCACCTTCTCTGAAGAACTGAGCTGGAAGAAGAAGGGCTTGGTTTTCCTGCCACTCTTCGTGTGCCTTAATGACCTTATCTTCGTTGACAAGACGGTTAACTACCTTCTTAGCGTAAATAGTACGGTCTGACTTAAGAACAGTGTAAAGTGCCTCGGCAACTTGTCCTGCACTGTAACCAGCTGCTTCTGTGCTAGCGGATTCCTCCTCGGACCCGCATGATACGAGACCCAGAGAGCTAACAATGGCGCCAGCAGCGACAGCTGTGGCAATATGTTTTGTTTTCATTTTCATGGTGTTTTTGTGTTTTGTGGAGAGATTTCACTTATCTTCAGTGCCTTCTTTCTCGAGGGATTCGAGATAGGATTTCATCTTGATGACATCTTCGTCACCGCGCTCAATTGAGCTTTCTACGACCCAGTCGATCCCCTCATGATGAAACGTAGGACTACCGATAAAATTTTTATTAATAAGCTCGCGATCCGCCATGGAATTCATACTGAATTGGAGCCCGTGACAGGTGGTACAAACGTTTTTAAGCATCTTTTCATTCGGAGTTAAATTCGCCGTCTGATCGTGATTCACCCGCATTCGGTTATCTATTTTCTCGCGCGGCATATGACATGTAGCACACGACACGCCAGTTCCTGGGTTCGCTGTACCGGCGAGTTCTTTTTTCCAGAGGTCGTAATGCTTTGAATTCTCGTACTGCTGCGTGTGAGAATCATTATGACATTGAATACATGCTTCTTGAGCTGCAAATTTGCGATCGTAGGAATGTGAGCTGTGACAAGCATTGCAGTCCATTGTTCGATGTGCAGCTCCCTCTTTCATGGGTAAACGAGCCATATCGACGTTAAGCGGCGATAAATGATCAAATGCTAAACGCATCCCGTGCTTACCCTTCTTAAAATCACTGACCTCGGCGTCGTGACAAGTCGAACATTGCTGATGATTAGGGCTTTCGATCCATTGATTCGTCTTAGCATCATTGTGACAGTCCGAGCAGTTCACTCCTGCCCGCGCATGAGCTGAATGGCTCCAATCGGTATTGACCTGAGTATCTTTTAATTTATCAGCAGGTGCATTGGCAGCATCTAGACTAAGTGCTGAGCGAACTTTATTACCGTCTTCTAGCCAACGTGCAATCGCGCTAACAGCAGGAACCTCTGGAGCGTCGAGCACATCAGGCTGACCGTAGCGTTTTCTGAGATAACTTGGCGAGAGCGCCATATTATCGTGATAATTATGACAGCCAGCCGTCGCACAAGTATCGTAAGGTAAATTTTTGTGCGACTCGATGTTTTCGAGTGTTACTTCATGACAGTGCGCGCAGTAATCTTTAGGAACGGTGACGGACATCTCGCCTGTTACTTTTTGGTTATGCTCACCGTGACATGCGATACAGGTCATGGCGTCAATATGTTCTAAAAAAATCGCATTTTCAGGATTTTTAAACTTCGCTACGGGATGGGAGTCACTGAAGTTAGTAAGTGCCTCGCCGTGACAGTCCATGCATGCACTATTAGGAACACCTGATGAGGTGAAAATATTATCACTCTCTTCCTGTGTATGACATGCTGAGCATTCCATCTCAATCTGATGATGGGCATCTGTCGTTACACCTGGCAGCAAAAACGTCTTATCTTCCGCCTTATAAAAAACATAGTAGCACCAGCCTGCAATAGCTACTGTGAACAGTAACCAGACAATAATAGCTATACGTTTTTTAGAGATTTTAACCAAAATGAGAAGAGGAGTAAGTAGAATGCTGATTAGTAGGCGTACGCGGAAATAATGTGGAAAACTAAAAGCACCGGCAGTGGCCAAAAGAGGATGATGTGAGCCCAAGTCAGTGCGGGTCGGATACTTCTCGCCTTAATCGCGAGGTTGGATGTCCCCGAACTTTCAATCGCTGTGACGATGCCAGCCAAGGCACCCAACAAGTTTAGTAAGACAAAGACAAACATCAGCCAAAAGTTCAGATTGTGCCCAAAGTGAAAACCTGTGTGGGAAAACAACACCACAAGTGAAGTTAGCCCAAAGGCGGAGTGGAAAAATCGCCATGAGGTAAATTTCCCGAAGGTAAACCACGCAAATCGTTTTCTCAGAGAAATAAGTAATCCGACTAAAAACACCAGTACTAGTGAGTAGCCCGTAATTTGCTTCAATACAAAATTACGCCATAAACGGTCGATCTTATACCAAACCGATTCGACAGAGTCCGCCATGGTGAGAGGCGGAGAAATCATGATGTAGAGCAGGATGATGACAGCAATGATCGAAGTATAAAACAACGCCTTCGTCGCAAAAAGCTTTACAGTGCCCGTCACAGTGCTGCCACACAGCTGCTCAACGAGAGGTCGACACGAGCCACAAACCAAAGATGCCTGTGTCGCCTTAGCGACGCGGTCAGGATCATTCTGACAGGCGGCCATACAGACCATGATATCGCCCTTTGTCACTGACATGCAGTTACACACGATACGCTTGCCCGCCCATTCTCTTGGATCAAGATCATTAGCTCCGGGAAAGAGAACTCCTTCAAAAAGAAAATTCGCTACCTGCTTTGGGGTGATTTTCCCGTTCCCTGAATAAAGAGCGTGTACACGCCCATTTTCTTGCCACTCCCCCACGGCCAAAGCTCCTTTTACAAACCCTTTGGAATCCAAAATAATCAGGCGGTACTGATTCTCACTCTGAAACTCATGACGGTCACCCTCCTCGAGAGGATCACCAATTGTGGTGACATCCACACCTAGCATTTTCAAACGCGTCGAGGTATCGAGTTCCTCCAATGGCTTGATTTTCTTAGAAGCTAGCCTCTGAGAAAGATGCTTCGCCATCGTGTAACCAGGTGCTGCTAAGCCGTAAATACGCCCTCCATGTAGCGCACACTCGCCAATGGCAAAAATGCTAGGGTCTTCTGTCTCCATATGACCGTTCACAACAATCCCGCCACGAGTTCCCACCGCTAAATCACACTCACTGGCAAGCTCGCTATTGGGAATGATTCCGGCAGAAATGACGACAAGATCAGCTGGGTAAGCCTCTGCACCATCGAGTGAAAGTTCCAAGCCATTACCTCCTTCCACTTCAGTGATCACAGTTTGGCTAACTTTCACATGAGCGCGAATACCGCTCCTCTCAACTTCAGCTTTTAAAATACCACCTGCTGCCTCACTGAGCTGCTGAGGCATCAGGAAATTTGCCCGCTCAATCACGTCCACCTCGAGAGAGAGAGACTGTAGTGCTTGAGCTGCTTCAAGCCCGAGTAAACCACCACCAATCACCGTAGCTCGATTACAGCCCTTAGCCGCAGTAATGATCGCATCCAGATCGGCAATATTACGGTATAAATAGACGCTTGTTAAATCAGCACCGGGAATAGGAGGCACCGCAGGACGAGAGCCTGTCGCTAAAACTAGGAAATCATAATTCACATCAGACCCGTCATCTAGCTGAACCTTTTTAAACTGACGGAAAATCGCTTCAACTCGTTTACCTAAAAGCAATTTGATTCCATGCCCCTCGTACCATTCGGGCGACAAAAGCTGCAGTTTACTCGCATCGCGGTGATCAACATAGGTCGATAACTTAACTCGATTGTAAGCCGCCAGATCTTCCTCACCGATAACGCTTATGTCAAAAACCTTGTGTAAACCTTCTTCAACAAGTGCCTCACAAAACTTAGCTCCGACCATGCCATTACCAACCACAAGTAATTTCGCCCCTTTTGCCTCCTTCGCAGGCAAGCGCATGCGCGTTGCTCTGGCTTGCAACTTCATATTTTGAAAGGTGGACTGCATCGTATGGAGAAAATACTACTCCACAATCAGCAGCATCTATTCCATTTCAAACCCGCTCCAATGAATATTTATCAATGAGATAATGAACACGAGTAATGGTTTAGTTTCGAACCTCTAGCCTCTCCTTAATCCTCAAAACGGCATGCCTTTAAGCACACCTAGTACGTCACACAAAACCCAGAGTACTTTCATACCCTGGGTTAAAATCAGTTTAATTTGGAAACCTCCGATTAACGAATCGACCTAAACAGCAAATGTACATTATGACGCACGGCTGCTGGGAACAAGGTAAAGCCTGTGTCTTGACCTTTGAGACGTGAGTACAAGCTCTTCCGCTCTTTCTCTTGCGGCATTGCACTCGCTAGTGCGGCATCGAATTGAGAAAAGAGTTCATTGAGCATGATGTGTGTAGGCGAAATATAAATAGGCTTCGAGGCACCCTCTTCAACTAGAGGAATCTCTTCAGGGCGTCGTTCGACAAAAGGAGTTGCCACCACTTGGCCATCGATCACGGCACGAAGCTGGGAACCGACTACGTGGCCCTCTGCGCTTACAGTAAGCTCAATGACACACTGATCATTATAAACGCTCGCTAGACCATTATGCACCTTTACGGAAATAAACAAGCCGCCACCTTGGATGGGAGTGACCGTGGGACGTACTGTTGAGTAGCTTGAGTGATCAATACTGTAGAAGGCAACACCTTTCTTATTGTAACCATTGAGGGATTCACCAAAAAATGTGTCATCGAATTCAGCGGCGTAGAGGGATGAAGTCATCATACAGACTGCAGCGAAGATTAGTTTTAATTTCATTTCTTTAATTGTTTAATGTGATTTGTGGGGGGCTGACGAGGGAAATAATGAAGTCAATCAGTCTTACTTTTCTGAGGTTTTCTCACGCTCAGCAGCGCGGCGTACCCGGCGGACATACTGAGCTAAGTTATCGCCTGGCTTGAGTTCATACGCTTTTTCCAAATACGGTAAAGCTAGGACAAACTGGCTTCTGCGCACCTGCATCTGCGCGTAGCGAAGGTTGGCTTGGTAAGCGACCTTCCCGTCTTCTAAAACCATGCGGAAACGTGTAGCTGCCTTTGCATAGAGTGCCTCTTGCTTCGTTTCATCATCCTCCTCATTGGCTAGTGCTTCATAAAGTAAACCGAGCTCAATCATCGCGTCCCCCTGCCCTGGTGTGATTTCTAGAGTTTCCTGCAGAAGCTTTTCTGTAAGTTGGTGATCTTGTTTCTCCTTCGACACTTTTGTCTCGGTAAGTAGCAGCTTCGTATAAAGTTCCTTGGGCATTTCTTTGCCATATTTGAAACGAATGTTAGCAATCAGCTTCTCACCTTCGTCGAGTGCCCCGTAATCGATCAGAATACGTGCCGCATCAATAGAGCCTTTTAGGTTCACTGTTTTGTCATCCTTCAGCGCATTCGTATATGCCCCTAGCGCGAGAATAGGTTCATTCTGATCTATATAGATATTGCCGAGGAGGTTCAGAGTTTGCACATCGGCTCTACCCATTAGACTCAGTATTTCAAAATTCTCAGCCGCGCGGAGTTTTTCATCCATTCCCAAGTACGCATTTGCCTGCTGCAAAATGAGCGCGTCATTCTCTGGATTCTCTTGGATCAGAGTACCTAAATACGAAGCCGCCTCTTTCCACTTTTCCTGAAGCAGGAATGCCTGAGCCAAGCCCATTTTCCAGTCCTTCTCATCGGGCGCTAAAAGGAGTGCTTGTCTGTATGCTGACTCAGCAGCTACGGCGTTCTCTTTCTGCAAATAGGTAAACCCTAACAAACCGTAGGTGCGGTCATCAGACTCGCCTAACTGGATAGCTTGCTGAAGGTGTGGTAGTGCGAGATCATATTTCTGAGAAGACGCATAGAGCATTGCCAAATTTTTATGTGCACGGCGAAACTTGGGAAATTTCTCTAATGCCTGTTTATACGACTTTTCCGCGTCGTTCTCACGTCCACTCTGGTAGTAGAGATTCCCGAGGACAAAAACCATCGCAGGACTGATCCCCTTAGGCTTCGAGCCGTCGGCTCCAGGGAGCTGACGCGCACGCATCATGTTTCTGAGATCACTCTCAGCTTGTCTAAACCGTCCTTGATCCAGCAGTGGCGCTAGATCTGCCAAAAATGCACTTTCTTCAGAATCTACCTTAGGTTCCACTGCTGGTAAAAAACCGTAGCTTCCTACAAAAGATTTTTTGAAAGCCTCGCTTTGAAAATACTTCCCCGTGAGAGGAAGTGGTTGGGCGTAAAGAGTATTTGCATAAAGTGTCAGAGCACCAGTGAACAGAATAGATGTGATATTACGTATCATGAGAGTTTAACTACTAATTTTGAAATTGATGGGAACGATGATTTGCGCTTTGACTTTTCGCCCCTGACGAACACCCGGTTTGAACTTCCAGCGTTTAACAGCCTTGATGGCGGACTTATCCATGTCGGGGTAGCCAGAGCTTTGATTCACCTCTGTGGAAACTACCACACCGGCTGCATCGACCAATGCAGCTACAAGCACACGACCAGTGATTTTTTTCTTCAGAAGCTTACCTGGATACTGAGGAGGAAACTGCGTACTCACCGAAGGAGGACTGTCTAAATCGTCCGAGCTAAACATATCCTCGCCCTCGTTTTGCACGCCAAACTTCGGGGAGATATCGATGACGAAGCCTCCACCTGTCCCAAGGGATAAGTTAGGCAGATCCAGTGACAAATCCATATTTGATGACTCTGGAGCCATCTCTGGTGGCGGCGGTTCTTCCTCCTCAGGAGGCGGCGGTGGTTCATCAAGCTCGAAGTCTGTCGGCGGGTCGACCGTTACCAGATCATCGTCTATAAAAGTAACTTTGGGCTGAAAGATATCACCTAATTTCTGACTCAAAGGAATGGCTAGAAATACCAGCAGCACAGCCAATACACCACCGATAACCGTCAGCGGTGATAGCCCAGATCGGCGTGGTGGTTTATATCCCTGTCTTTCCATGATCGAATCTTTAAAAATACAGTGAGCTACTTAGTGGAAGTGCTGATTTTATCTTTGTTAGCACCAGCGGCCATACACTGACCAACCACTTGCTGCACGATACCGTGGCTTGCCTTCTCATCGCCCTGAATGATCACGGGCATATCCTCATCATCTCCTACCAGTGGCCGAACTACAGCCTGCACGCCCGTAACGCCAATACTGCGACCACCATACATCACCTTATTCTCCGCCGTGATGGCGATCAAAATACTATTCTTATCCAATGCCGATGCCCCTGCCACATCGGGTTTGTTGATCTTCACTCCTGTTTCCTCAACAAATACCGTGGTTACGATAAAGAAAATGAGCAGGATAAATACGCAGTCAATCATCGGTGATAGCTCAATCGCTACCTCATCATCTGCATCGGACTCTGTTTGTCTTCCTATCATTAATCTGGTTCTTGGTTAAAACTTTCTAACGCACGTACGGGTTCGATACGTTGTAATAAAATCATACTCTCTAATCGCGCCAACACAGCCGACACCATGTTCCTACGCTGGCGAATCATCAGTGAAATAAACACTCCGGGCAAAGCGACGAGCAAGCCCGTCTGAGTAGTAATGAGAGCTTCTTGAATACCGCTTGCGACGCCAGACATCGTGTCGCCACCTCGGCTATTTGCCAAACCCATGAAGGTATTTAACATGCCGATGACAGTTCCTAGCAAACCAGCGAGTGGTGCTGCAGCGACCAATGTTTTTACAAAAATCAAACGCCGATCAATGGCTGTGATAATCACGTGACGAATTTCGCTAAAACGTAAGTTGATGATTTTAGGGGAAATCCTCTCGCCATGAACGACATAACGAATGATCTCACCTACCCGCCCTTCACTCCCTGCAGGGGTATCGATCCAAGCTGCCCACTTCGCTTCAGTCTTCGGGCTAAGATTCCCACGCCAGAGAAACCAAATGGCTGAAAACCCTGAAATGTAGAGAATCAAACCCACAAGGAAGAGCATGATCATCACCCAGCCGCCGGCGCGGATGATATCAAACGATTCCTGTATATTTGCCCATGACATAATGAATAGCGATGGTTGGTAATCTAAAACAATGGAGCTAAAAAAATTACGCAGCCGCTTCTGCTGGCTTTGATGCGGACTTCGAGTTCCTATTTCGATGTGGATCTGAGGGATGAATACTGTCATCGTCAATTTCTGCGGTACCATTGAGCATGCTCAGCGCAATGCTTTCCACATCACCAATGCGCGCCTTGGCCATACGCTTCAGGAACCCATGAAGGATCAATGTAGGAATCGCAACCACAAGACCAAGCTCGGTAGTAACGAGAGCCTCGGAAATACCTGTTGCTAAATTCTTGGCATCTCCTGTTCCAAAAACAGTAATGAGTTTAAACGTTTTGATCATGCCCATGACCGTACCTAAAAGCCCCATCAGCGGGGCTGCGGCCGCAGTCACAGCCACAAACGGTAGAAACCGCTCAAGCTTAGGACGCATGGAAACAATTTTCTCAAATAACAGCTCTTCGAGAACACGGCGTTTGGAATGAAAATGCCGCACTCCCACCTGAACCATATCTCCAGCAGCACCCGAAAGAGCCTTGGACTTTTCTTCAGCCGCAGCCTTATCATTATTAAGAAGGTCTTCAATGATGCTATTTACGCTACGCAGTGATGGAATTTTAAATGACTTGATTTCAATCATCTTAAACATCGTGATCAAGAGTGATACCGCACCGAGCGCGAGAATGCAGTAGCCCACAGAGCCACCCTTCGCGAGATGCTCGCCCAGCGTTTCTTTGGTTTGCTCCATTTTAAGTGCCTTGCCTTGGGTCGGGTCAAGGGGCAGAAAGCCTGAGCCAGACTGGATCGTTCTTTGAATTATCGATCCGCGTTCAGCATCTAAAACCGCGATATTGGGAATCCCAGTATCACCTTCTACAAAGCGAACGACACCCGCCTTATCGCTGCGGCTATCGGCAAAAAACGCCAGTGGCCCCATGTGTGCAAACTTTCCTAGCATCACATTATCTGAGCCATCATCGGCACGCCCTTCAAAGAAATGTCCCCCAGCCACCGACTCAAGACGCTGTAGTCCTAAGTCAATAATAGCCAAACGTTCACTAAGTTCTTCGCTGAGAACGCTCTTGGAATCTGCGGCTGTCTCAATGGCTGTAATGTCATCGCGATAGAGCTGAACCTCGCTCGCCTGCATGCGGGAGGGAAGTCCACGAGCATAAGTTTTCAGGGTGCCATTTAAGAATTCAAACTCAGAATACCGAGCTTCTAGCAATGTCTCTAAACTTTTCTTGTTTACTGTAGAAAGATCGACTTCACGCTGCAGAGTTCTCTGTTTTCGGCTAAGTTCAAGAGCTCGATTATCAAACAGCTCAACCTCCTCAATGGCTTTTGCCTCAGCCTTGCTGATTTGCTTAGTACGGAATTCAAAGTTGGCAATGACAGCATCTAGGTTGCCCTTTGCTTCTTGAAGTAATTCTGCATTCTGAGCACGGAGAGTGCTGACTGACAGGCAGAGCAAGGATGCTCCAAAGAGTAGGTTTTTAGTAAATGTTCGCATGTTATGATGCTGGAAAAAGTGACTGGATAGATACAGGTAGCGATGTGAAGTCCACCTCGCCTTCACCCTTGGCTACTTGGATGAGTTGGACAATTTGCTGCGCCATCTCAGGACTGGATTTAAATAACCAGCCTTCTGCAGGATCGATCGATCCCACAGCGGCAACCGAGCCCGACTGATTAGCGGCATAGGCACATGCCAAACCAAAATACACCACACTGACCTTCTTCTCTTCGCCATCAATCTGCATCAGCTCCTCCTGCAAAGTCACTGTCTGCTGAAGCTTCTCCAGCTCAGCTAGCGCATTAACGATATCAGCTAAGCGACCATTGAGGGCATTAGCTTTGTTTTCCTCACTTGAAGTTTTAATTGACTCCAGCGCAGCGCGTAGCTTGGCATTATTTCTCAGGGCAAAGTCCGGCACACATCTTTTAAAATCGAGCAGTCGCTTTTCCAATACTGGCAGCTTATCCGCTAGCACCATACGTGCGTTCTCATAGCCTTTTTTCTTCTCTAAGTCCTGCGCAGACGCCTCGTCAAATCCAGCAATCTCTTTTTCAGCCTTTGTAATCGTATCCTGAAGGGATTCAATTTCTACTTTCAGTGCCGCCGCACTATCCTTGAGAATCACCGCGTCTCTCTTCCAGCGAAGCTCCTCTTCACCAAGATCACGCTGAACCTGCACCCACTGGGCAACGTAGCCCTTAAGATCCGAACCCTTGGTAGACCCATCAGCCAGTAAAGCTGAGACCGATGCACCAAGCCCACATAGACAAGCCACTGGGGTCGCAATCGAATTGATAATATGACGTTTAAACATTGAAATAGATAATTAAATTACACTCGAGGTGCTAGAAAACGTTGTCCACGCAGCTTGAAAACTCCTCACTCCTGCAACGCGATCACTATATGCCTCTAGCACGCCAATAAACCTATCTCCGAGGTGTCACTTTTTCGTGACCTTAGCCCTTTATTCAGCCTCTCATCACCCATAATAAAAAACCGCTGAACTCATATGAGCCCAGCGGTTGATGAAGTAATATTACTCTATAAAACTACTTAGCCTCTACACGAGAGAATACTTTATCGTTAACAGACATAATTGCACTATCGATAGTAACAGTAACGGTATCGTAGTCACCAGAAGTGACACTCAATTCCGTGTAGTCAGTCGTCAAAACAGCCGCTGTTTCAAATGGAAGTGTCTCCTCAACAAACACACTGTAGGTTGGAGCACCTGTTGTGTTACGACGTTTGAATGTAAATACCCCATCGTCAGTCACAGTAACAAGACCTGTGCGGTCTGATGAATCAAATGGATCAAGCCCGAATGCATAAGAATCTACATTAGGAAGACCGTCCTTATTGAGATCATCTAGTGGAGCTACGCCAAGAACACTATCTGGAGACTCTCCAAGAACCCAATCTTGATAATCTTCAGACGCTTCAGCAAGTGAACCTGCTGCAGGGTACTGAGCCATGATCCCGTAGTTTGAAAGGTACGTCCAACCAGCTGCCCAGTTATCTTCACCGAAGGCTCCACGATAATCAACTTCTACCAAATCAGCAGGAACATCCGTAAGAGTCGCGCCATTTTCAAGCCATGCAGGACTGTCACAACGTGGACGAGGATCCAGTGAACCTACACGGAGAGCGTACACACCACGGAGAAGTGGATCTGTTCCTACAACTGTGTTACCCGTTTGAGCAAGAAGAGCGAGCTCTGCGGTAGAACCATTCTGTGTATCTCCCGATGCAAATGCGCCGAAGATATTGTTATTAAAGAGTAAATTCCCACCTACTTGTCCTTCGGTACTTGAGTCATCAATGCGGACAGCATGGCCACCAAAGTCATGGAAGATTGAGTTATGGAATTGACCAGCAAAGTTATCCTTGAGTCGGAAACCATCGTTGCTCGACCCAGCCGTACTGCCACCACCAATGTAAGTCGCATTAAAGATTTGGGTATTCGTCAATGGGCTCTGCGTCTTGTCGGGACTATTGGTACCGTCACCACCATCAGCTTCTGTACCATTGTCGCCGTTTTCACTTTGAATTGTGAATAGGAACTGGTGAACACCTTGATGCCCTTGGTCAAAGTCAAATGCTTCATCCTGACAGTATGCCACAACCATATTATTGGTACTGACTGTTC
Source organism: Akkermansiaceae bacterium (assembly GCA_051252195.1). Classification (GTDB taxonomy): domain Bacteria; phylum Verrucomicrobiota; class Verrucomicrobiia; order Verrucomicrobiales; family Akkermansiaceae; genus Oceaniferula. The sequence continues at coordinate 30,055 of JBPOGD010000007.1, forward strand.
CACCAAAGAATTCAACACCATCATCCGTATTAGCAATCACCTCGATATACTCAATCGTTGTGCCTGAACCTACACCACCCAGTGTGAGACCGTTGATCTCGTTATCTGCAGCAAATTCAAAACCGCCGAATTGGATAGAAACATAGCGAAATGTCCCCGAATTATCTGTAGCGTTATTTCCACCATAAGTAACATCTGAGCCAGTTGCAGGGAAACCTTCGATAGCAGTCGAAGTCTGAGCTGAGCTGGAATCAAAGTAGTTGATAGGAGCTTCGCCTAGAATGACAACGCCTCCCCAGAAACCACCGTCGATCGCAGGGTCGAGAGGTATCGTTTCAGTGAAACCATCACCGTCAATATCACGACCTAGGTCAACTTCAGCCTGTAGGGCTGCAGTAAAGACAATCGGCTCTTCCGCTGTTCCCGATGCATTGATAGTGCCGTCCATGGTGACAACGAGTGAACCAAATGTTCCGGTTCCAAAATTCTCATAGCCGTAAATCTGAGTACCAGCTTCAATTGTGAGTTCGGCACCATTTTTTACAAAGATAGGACGATCAAGAACGTAGTTGTTCGTGTTTGTCCATGTCGTATTTGTCGTAATGTCTGCTGTCACAGCCACTTCAGGACGTGCTGCTGGTGCTGGTGTACCGAAAAACCCCTTCTTAGAGATATAGGTCCAGCCAGCTGCCCAGTTGTCTGTGCCAAATGCACCTCGGTAATCCACCTCCGCAAAGCATGACTTCGAAGCAACTTCTGAAAGTGAGCTTGTTAGTAATGGACTGCCTGTTGCTGGACGTGGGTCAATGATGGAAACTTCACCTGCAGTACGTACCAAGCTGGTAAGCAGAGGATCTGTTCCAGTAGCGCTGTTTCCTGATTGAGCAAGGAGAGCAAGCTCTGCAGTAGAACCATTATGGGTATCTCCCGCTGCAAAAGTACCAAAGGTATTGTTTTGAAACAGCAGATTCACACCAACTTGAGCTTCTGTAGAAGTGTCATCGATGCGGAATAACTGTCCACCAAAATCATGGAACACGGAGTTGTGAAACTGCCCAGCGAAATTATCCTTAAGACGAAAGCCATCATTACTAGATCCCGCCGTACTGCCTCCACCAATGTAAGTCGCATTGTGAATAGTCGTGAGCGTCAATGGCGTCTGTGTCTTATCAGGACTATTGGTACCATCACCACCGTCAGCTTCTGTGCCGTTGTCACTTGATGTGCTCTGAAGCGCAAACCAGAATTGGTGACAGCCTTGATGACCTTGATCGATGTCAAAGGACTCATCTTGGTTAAACGCCATGACAAGGTGACTTGTATTAACGGTACCACCAAAGAACTCAACGCCATCGTCCGTATTAGCAACGACTTCAACAAACTCGATGGTGGTGCCCGCACCAACGCCGCCGAGTGTAAGACCATTAATCTCATTATCCGCAGCAAACTCATAGCCACCAAACTGAATAGAGACATAACGAATTACACCTGAGTTATCAAGAGGGTCTAAACCACCATAATCAATATCTGAGCCAGTTGCAGGGAAACCCTCAATGGACGATTCAGTTTGAGCCGAGCTCGAGTCAAAGTAATTAATTGGAGCATTACCTAAAACAACCAAGCCACCCCAGAAACCACCTTCGGTATAAGGATCCAGGGCGATCGTTTCAACAAAACCATCACCGTCAAGATCACGCCCTAAATCTACCTCACCCTCAAGTGCCGCAGAAAATACAATAGGGCGATCCGCTGTGCCCTCCGCGTAGATTTTAGAACCTCTCGTAATAACTAAAGAGCCAAAAGTGCCATTCACCACATCCTCATAACCGTAAATAACAGTTCCGGGTTCAATGGTGAGCGATGCTCCATTTTTCACGAAAATAGGCTCCGCTAGAAGATAGATGTTATCTGCTGTCCATGTGGTATCAGCAGTAATATCTGAAGTGACGGGGGTATCAGCACCGTGTGCTACATTTGCAAGGCTCATCGCCATGCACGCAGCTGCTATATGTTTTGAATACTTCATTTTAAGTAGTTTTTATTTTTGTTCACCAAGAATTCGAGTGTTTACTCAAAGCTTAAGTGATTATTGAGAGACAAGGCAGAAATACATCTCACAGCTGCGATACTCTACTCGTTTAAGGTAAATGTTCTGTGACTTTAGAGCAGCCGAGAACCTAAAAACTCACATCTAAACTCAAACTATAGGAGCGACCATCTTCATAACTCTCATACGCAGGAAGATCATTGCCGTCGTAGACGTACTCCGTCTTTGAATTCAGCAAATTGCGGACTTTAAAAGCCACTTTAGCATCGCGGTCATCAAACAATGAGAACCTCTTGGCTAGGATGAAATCGAGGGTATGCATCGGCTTCCTAATCACGTTGCCTGTCGTTGGATTGAGCAATGGATCAAGGGTGTACTGGTTCACCACCCGCTCAGTATACTGATCGGTAAAATTATAGACTAAACTCGCTGAAACCCCTGAATATTCATCATCATAAGTCAAAATAACATTTGCCAACCAATCCGCCTGACCGAGAAGAGAATCAACCTCGTAAATATTGGTTTCACTCTCCAGTGATGTGATATCAGCTTTGATGTAGCTCAGGTTCGTCGTCACATAGAAACTGCCTCCTAAATCCTTGTAGAGTTCAAGCTCTAAGCCATCGACATTGGCCTCTGGAAAATTCACATAAGTTAAAGAGTCACTGATACTTCCATCCACTTTAATAATCGGATCATTGATCACTTTGTGAAATGCGCCCACGCTCATACTAAAACTCTCCTTGGGAAACCAAGACCACTTAAGATCAAAGTTAGTAGTCAGGGAGTCTTGCAAATCAGAATTACCCACTAATATTTCCCCCTCTACCGGGTCATAAGAATTCACCGGCGCAAACTCTGAGAATATGGGACGGGCGATGGATTTCGACCAAGCAAAATCAATTTGATGCGTATGACTATGACCAAACTTTTTCGAGAGATACAAGGAGGGAAACCAATACTGATTAGAGTCCTCCCCTTGAGCGTCTTCACCGTTTCGGATCGCAAGCGCGTTTCCCGCTAAGTCAATGTCGTAGAACCTCCTCTCATTCTCAAAGCGACTTCCCCCCACAACGGTCCAGCCATTATATTCTGCCTCTAATTGAAAATAATAAGCTTCTAGCTCACTACCACCTTCTGCGTTATAAGTCGTACTACTCAAACTATTGTTGGAAGCTGTCGCACTGGTCGTCGTCGAACCAGTCGTCACAACGGTATTGTTTATCAACTCAAGTACATCCTCCCAGCCATCTTCTACCGTATCCACACTCTCTGGCCTGATACCCAGTGCAATACCGGAATTGGTTCGATCTCTATCATATGCCGTGATTCCCGACTTGAACCTCAAGTACTTAGGTGCTTCAGCTCCTGCCTTCGAATCACCAAAAAGATCAAAGCCTAAATTAGCCGACGAATACACAGCCTCTTCCTCTGTCCTTGTCGAATCAATGGACGTCGTCGTCGGAGTAGCACTAATCTCCAAAGTGCTTAAAACAGGGTCGGATGAACCATCAACAGGTGTGTACTTACGTAATAAAAACCGAGTCGAGCGAGGTCTCTCCTCTAAAGCGTCGGTACTGGAAAGTGCCCAGTCAAAGTCAAACCCCTTATTAAAAAAATCTAATTGATGCTCTCCAGTAAACTGCTGCACCTCCAAATCTCTGTATGTCGTATCACTGGTGTACAGATACTCTTCTACGTATAAAGAACTATCCAGTGGAGACAGAGCTCTGCCTGTAAGTACTTGCTCCTGTGTAATCTCGCTATTAGCTCTGAGAAAGTCATCCGTTACGGTGATCTCATCAACAGCGGAGCGATTCCTAAAATACGTATAACCAATCTGATGACGGTCATTGATCTCGTACGTCAAACCTCCTAAAAAGCCCCAATCGACAGAAGTTGAATACTTTTTTTCATTTCTAAAAGAATTCACCCCTGCTCCGTAGTAAGTCCCTGTCGTAGAATCGACGTATGAGCTGTCGAAAAACCCGGGTAAAGAGTCGTTAAATCGAGACTCGCTGATACCACCCGATACGGTAGAGGACCGCGATTTAAAAGACTCTCTGTATTGATCCTGCTCTGCATGTGTAAAACTCAACACCATCCCCAAGCGGCTCTCGGATCCTAGCTCAATGCTATCGGCAAACATGGCGGACAGCTCTGTTGGCAACTCATTGGCACTCGAAGATCTCGCTGCCAAGGGAACACTATCAAGAATATAGTCCGTCGCCTCTGCATTCGAAGCACTTCCCCTACTACCTGAACGAGCACTACCAAAATTATTTTGGCCATGATAATATTGCTCGAGAGCGTCATCATTATTATCGCCAAAGAAACTAAGATCTCTGTCTCTGATTCTCAGAAACTCGTCCGCCTCCGCTAGGTTGGAGCTATACTTAGTTCCGAGAGAGAATTCAATTTTCCGCTCATCGGGAATTTGCAATGTTTGTAATTCAACCAAACCGCCGGTAAATTCCGCCGTAAGCTCGGGTCGCGCTGTTTTATAAATCTTAACACTCTGCAAGAGATCGGCAGGAAATAAATCAAGTTGCACAGCCTTGCGTGAAGGATCAGCACTTGGCACCAGGGCGCCATTAAGTGTTGTGTTTGAGTAACGGTCGCCAAGACCACGTACGACTGCGAATTTACCACCCACAATATTAGCTCCTGATATCTTAGAAACTGCCCCGGCTGCATCACTCACTCCAGCACGGGAAAACTCCGCTTTGCCAATACCGCTGACAAGCCCCCCTGTCTCTGCAGCATCAAGCCCAATAGAAAACTCCTCTTCCTCCACATACTCGGCAACGACGTCGTACTCCTCCATCATGTGAGTGGAATTGTCCGCTTCGATAGGTTTTTGGACGAGCTCCCGAGAAAATTGAAGGTCCTCCTTGGCTTTTACGCGAATTACGTCATTGATGGCCGTGTAGCCTATTTTAACTATAGAGAGATTGTAGCTCCCTTCTCTCAGACCCTCAATCTGGTACTTTCCTCCAGCATCAGTTCGAGTAAAGAGATCGAGCATCGGAATAGATACATTCACGCCAGCAAGACCGCGACCCGACATAGAATCGTAAATCACCCCTGATACTCTTCTCTGTCCAGCACCTTGAATATCTGGTAAGACGTTTTGCTCGGGCACACCTTCCTCCGCTACAACCGGCTCTGTGATATCCGCTAGGTCAAGTTGAAGATCAAGTGACTCATCACGCGCTTGATCGAGTTGCGTACTACGACCAGAGCCATCCTCGGTGTCCGCGGACTTTGCTGGAGGTAACCCTCCTGATTCCTGACCCAAGGCAATATAAGTCGACAAAACAAAGAGGCTAACAAGCAACGGATAAAGGTAGAAATACATTTAAAAAGGTGGGGAAAAGATGAGTCGCGGCATTTCATAAAGCTTCCCTCTGTCATTGCATATACCTCAATCATCACAAAAACGTGACATAACACCCATCCCTAGAATACCACCTATACGAAATAAAGGATGACCCCATTCAGGGTCATCCTCTTTTGTTATAATAACGACTATGCTATTGCATTATAGCACAAGAGCTATGCACGACGGCGGCGAAGAAGCGCGCCCAGACCTGCAAGCCCCACAAGTAAGGTAGATGAAGGCTCCGGTACTGCGGAAAAATTGAGAATCGTTACTGACTCAGAAGCTGAACCACCGATTGCTGTATAATCTGCAGTCCCTGCAAATGTATCTCCGATAACAACAGATTCAGTTGTTCTCAGAAAGCTATAGTCAGAATAAGGCGTAGGAGTGTCTGCATTCGTCGGTGATGCCACGATATCTAACATGGCAACATAACTCGACGACGCAAGGTCTGTCCCGTCACCAAACACGATGTAGAGATCAGAACCCGTGTATGTTCCATCATTAGCAAATGAAAAACTACTAGCCCATAAACTATCACCAATTACATTCCCCGCCGTTGTATTAAAGACAATTGTATCCAAAGCACCTGACGTTCCGTTAGTTAACAGCGAACTGACATCTGTAGGTGCCGTAGTGAATGCATACAATGTAGCAAAACCTTCACTTAAACCTGAGCCATTTACTTGAAAATAGTAATTGTCAGAATATGATCCTGAGTCAGCGGTTAGCGTATCAAAACCAATAGTTGCTGCATTAGCAGAAATTAGCGTTGCTGCTAGAGTCGCTATTATTATCGTTGTTTTTTTCATGTTTTTATTTTTTTGAATAAGTTTTTTAAATTAAAAATACAGCTTACAAAGCTTGGTAAGTCGTAGGCAGAGTCATGACACCGGCAGTGCTTGTTCCTTTTCTTTGAATGAAAATTGCACTCGGCAGTGAGACCTCGTCTTGAGATGAGCCAAATGGAGAAGAAGTTAGTTTCCACTGATTTGATACAGACGAGTAAAAATACTCTGTGTAAGCACCTGCACCATCTGGAACCCATACGATATCAGCATTACCTGAGGTAGAGCTTGCTGTCAGCACTTCTGAGAGACTGGAATTACTTAATGTTTGCCCCACAGGACCAGCGACAGCTACTAAATTGAAGCCGTTTTCAGCATTAAAAACAGTATCTACAGTCTTAACCTCACCTGCAAAAACAACATCTTTAGAGGAGCCCTTAACCTGGACAAATATGGCATCGGGATAAAAAACAGATACAGGAGCACTAGCGGCTACAAACGGTGCCGTAACGTCGCGAAATTCGCTTCCCACAGTACTGTAAAAGAACTGACTATAACTATTAGATCCATCTGGAAGCCATATAATATCTGCTGTACCTGATGTAGCTCCACCCTGAAGCGATGTCCCAAAAATATCATCTAGCGTAGCTGCTTTCCGAACATTGTACTCTGCTGCACCCGCACCAAGAGACTCTGAAAGGTAAATGGTATCGCCATCAACTGAATCAACTTCAGCCACGGCACCTGTTTGCGCACCTGACTCAATTTCAAGCAATAGCGTCGCTGCTGCCCCTGGATCAATAGTTGCGAAGTCAATATCAACATCTGTGATACCGTACACAATCCTCTCATCGGCAGTTCCTGCGTCAAGGGTTACGGGACTCATTGACTCAGACTCAAAAGTCCCACTAGCGACGGTTTGGTCATGGAGAGAGAGTCCAATTAAGTTAAAGCCTACTGCAAGGCTTTCTGTTACGTACCCTACCGTGTTCGATGTGGCAGTCTGCGCAAAAGCAGCAGGAGAAACGAGTGATGCTGCAGCTAGAGCTGTACAGCATGTTGTTTTCATTTTCGATTTCATGTTTATTTGTTGGTTCAACGTTTTTGTATCTAGTTAGAAAAATTATTGGTTCTTCAATGACTCCTGAGAATCGGTGACATAGATACAGGGATAATCAGCTCGTCGTCATGCTCTTCTCTGCAACATTTTCTTGACGCTGCATCGCCCTGTAGCTCGCGCGTTCAAGCACACATTAGCCTCCGCAAAAAAAATCCAGCAATTACTCCCAAGTCACTTTTACGTGACATTTGTTAGGATTTTTTAATTACTCTTCACGAGCAAAGCAGTTCACGTAAGGCTTACCATCGCATAGATTTTGCTGCGATTTTTCAGCCTATCCAGGAAACTCTGTCACAGCAGAGTGGCAATTCAGCATACGTCTATAGCATTCAGACTAGTCGATTGATCCTAGGGTTTCAGTTCCACTAGTGAGGAACCATTAAAAGATTTGTAGAAAACCACCTCTTGTTCTGATTGCTGGTCACTTTTCAAAAATATGATTGTAACAATCATGTTACATTAAATTCCTTACGATTTTGGAATCTATGACCTTAATGGGTTTATTCATGAGTAACACAGTTCTAATCATTGAAGACGAAGAGGACTTAGCTGCTTTAATTTCTCTTAACCTTCAGAGAGCGGGGTATAATACTGCCATCGCCTACGACGGTATCCAAGGTATTGACAAGGCATTTTCAACCTCTCCTCATCTCATCATTCTCGATGTCATGATGCCTCATAAAGACGGGTATTCCGTTTTAAAGGATTTAAAAAAAGACTCTCGCACACGCAATTTACCCGTGATGATGGTGACCGCGCAGGATCAGACTCAACAGCGGATTGAGGGCTTCGAAAGCGGTGCTGATGACTACATGGTCAAACCTTTTAGCCCTAAAGAGCTAGTACTTCGAGTCAAGGCGCTCATGAAACGAAGTACTCAAGAGTCAGGTGCCACGATTTTCTCACTGGGTCCCATGCAGTTTGATAAAAACCAGATGGCATTTTTCCTCAATGGTGAAAGAATTAACTTAACAGCTACCGAGTTTAAAATGCTGCTCTACATGGCAGAACGAAAAGGTAAAACTCTCTCTAGAAAAGAAATCTATGAGGTTATCTGGGGCTACGGCGACACCGTTAATTCGAGAACTTTGGATACTCATATGATGCGCCTGAGGCTCAAACTAGGTGATTACTCAGATATCATTCAGACTTTCCGTGGCAAGGGCTACGTAGTTACTCTTTAGCTCAGTTTATTCGTTGAGAGGCAGCAATGAGATTTTTTCTTCCGTGGGGAAGTTTTCAGGACGAGCTGCGTCAATTGGTGCTTTCGCTAACCAGCGTGTAGCGCGTAGCATTAGGGTACGGAAAGCCATACAACGCATACCAGCAGGCACCTCTTTTACATCATGCCAGTGATGCCCGTAGGTAGAGTTATACACACGGCCTTTACCGTAGCTGACGGTCCACTCAATGGGGAAATACAGACCTGTTTTCCCCTCCTTCGCGTAGGATAAAACTTCAAGATTCTCAGCGGGACCTCGAGCGTAGCGGTAGACCTCAAGATCTGCAGCGAGCCATTTTTCAGCTAGACCTTGGTGAATCGGGTGGTCACCGTAACGAGTAACTAGAACATTGTGCCGCTTGCCATGTGAGGTCTTATCACCTTCTCCCGCTGCTAAAAAAACTGGTTCTCCCTGCTCCATTGTGATGGCTTTACCAAAAGTTTTTCTTCTCCAGCCTAATCCGATCATCTTGTTATACTCTAACCAAAGTGGGAATGCGTTATTAGCCGAGTGAAATACCAGCATCCCTCCTCCCGATGAAACATATTTTTCAAAGGCTAGCTGCGCAGTGCGCGGCCATGCACCTTTCTTACTGATATCGTTGGTATTCTGAACCACGACATCGTAATCACTGAAGATAGGGAGCCACTTCTCCCATGCATCCGTACCCTTCGCGGGCACGGTTGATACAGCGAGATTAATCGCCTTATCCTGCTGAAGAATCTCGGAAATAATTTTCGTACTCGCCTGCCAGTCATGATTATTAAACCCGTCTACAATGAGGACTTCGATAGAACTATCCTTTGTTATCGGAGTCAGAGGATCGGCCATCACTAAATGATGGGAACAAAGCAATGCTATTAAAATAAGTAGATTTTTCATGATGGTTTCTCCTGCCCTTTCATTTCTGTTACCGATGGTACAGGCGGCGGCGTTCCTGCATCACTGCGTTTTGTCGCGAGAGTTCCCTCTTTCCAAAAACCTCCCAGCGCGAGCTGATTCCAGGTCCAACGAGCCCAGCGCAATACGGCAAAAGCTAACCAGACAGCCCAGATAAGCATCAAGCTTCGGTAAAACCAAATGGAGATAGAGACAACACTAGGCACGGGCAGAGCAGAGTTCTCACCACGCGCTTGAAACCATTCAAGATTACCCGCCGATGATCCTTCTCCTAAAATCCTCATCTCAGGTTCGCCCAGTAAGCCCTTATGGAGAACTACCAGCATGATGAGCACCACAGGAATGACACCAGCAACGATCAGGAGTTGGTTAAAATTAAATACAAGCGCTGGTACTTTCACGTGATTGAAACGTGCTTTCAGCGATACCCAGAAAAGCCAAGCAACCACGGAAAAACCAGCGAGCAAGGGAATCTGTGTTAATCCCAACAAGAGAGCCACCCACTCGTAACTTCGCAATGGCGAGCTCTTAATACGCCCGAGGATCATGCCAAAAATCAACACCGCGATAAAGATGGACCACATTCTCACCGCAGGTCCACGGCGAGGACCATCTGTCCAGAGAACCCAGCGGTCATCAGAAGAAAGCGAAATAATTGTGCTCGTGTTCGCGCAATCGACAGGTAACTGCACCTCATCGCCCAGAGAGCGGAAAGCAAGTGTCGTCGGTGTTTTCCACGCCAGTTCTATTTCCTGTTCACCAGGACGTAAGGGAACGATCACCTTGTCCCCCTCTTTCCGCACTGGAGTTTCTACTCCGTTGAGCATCAGCGACGACACGGTAGCTTCAGGTGCTAATTTCAAAATAAAATCACTGCCTAAGCTCGTTTGCAGCGAAAGCTTCAGCGAGGAGGAACGCTGGCGTGAGCCGAGATTCATTTTATGAATCGCTTGGCGAATGGTCATCGTCTCGCCAGCGATTGCTTCGGGGCGCGCTATATTTAAGGTTGCAGACTCACCTGGCCAGGGTTTCCAGATCGGGACGATTTCTGCAGCTCTATTTTCGAAAATAGGATCTAGCCCATCGAGAGTGAGGTTCCATACGGATGAAGCGATAACCTGCCACTGCTCCACCCACTGTTCGTTGGCTTCTGCATTTAAAATAAGTTCTGGAGACTGGGTCAGTTCACTTTCCCATGAAATCGCTGTTTCTTGTGCGCCTAGCCGAATTTCAATCCTTCCATTCTCCGCATTAAGTCCCTGAGAAAGAATGCGCTCACCTGGCAACAAAGGTAGGCTGATTGACACGGCTTTACCCGCGGGTGAAAGCCGGCGAACGGTGGTTTTTGACTGCCATAAAAGTCCCAGTTCAATTGAACGATCTACCTTAAGAATCGGGTTGAAATCGTTTCTATCATACGCCGCTTCCGCTCCTTCAGTGCGATTCTGTTCGACAAAAAACACCTGATTCTCTGGGATACCATTAGGCTTTAAGCCAGTGACAGTCCACTCTGGAGCCTGAATGTCAACATACTGAGGCTTGAGCATAAATGACCATTCCCAATCGCCTGCAGGAACCATTCCTTCAACCTGAACGCGGTGCGTACCAGCCTCCAGAACGATCCACAAAAAGCCTTCAAACCGTGATAAAGAAATATTCTCCACTCCATCCACTTGGACTGATATAGGAGACCATACGGGCAAACGTCCCGGAAGAGGTACTGCCGTTTTTTTCGCCGTATGAACAGTCACTTCCATCGCTAATTTACGACCATCGAGATTCAGTTTCACTTCTGGAATTTCTGCAAACTTCGTGATACCAGCAGGCTCCTGGAGTATCCGGTTTCGTAATGTTTTGAGCATTTCAGCATCGGGGAACTGCGCCTGTACATTGGCGGATAATATGGCACCTAGCGTGACTGAAAGCAACAGCAGTGAAGCAGATGATTTCACGAAGGGCGATTTTAGAGGCTCCTTGGCGGTGCCTGTCCCCTTGAAACCATCTCTATCAATGAGACGTAGTAAACTATAGAGAAGTGAAAGAAGTAAGATGACACGTGATACTGTCAAGATACGCTGCAACCATAGAGGAATCAGGACAAAGGATATCTTCTCATCAGCGCTTACAGGCCCTGACCACTCAAAGCTTACCGAGCGCCAAGACCACTCTGGAACTGCTGGGCCAGTCTGAATTTTTGCTTTGCTGTCGTACCTAAGGTTTTGTTTTTCAGCGCTGCTATTACTGTAACTGCCTTTTCGAATACCCGAAGTGCGCGGGGCAGAACCCAAATTAGAACCAAAAGCATCATCCATTGAAGATACCTCCTCATTGAGATTAGGAAGCATGTAACCGCCATCTTTGGTATTGTAATCATAGGTTCCGACCACGCTATGCGACTCCAGCTGAGGATACAGTGCCTGCTGCATCTGCTTGCTTACAAAAGGCACTAGTCCTAGCAGTACCAATACCGCGGCAGCGTAGGATAAAAACTTAGCGCACTTTTTCCACTTTCCGGATGTGCCAGCTGGCAATGCTCGATACAGCACTAAGGCTACGAGCAGTAATAACCAAACGAAGCGCGGCGTGCCAGCCTCATGGTATGATAAAACAAAAGCGGCAAAGGCAAGTAAACCCAGCTTCCACCCCCAGAGACGGAAGATCGCTACGGTAAAAATAAGCAGAAAGAAAACATCCAGTAACGACCATGAAGTCAGCCAGTCTCCGTAGGATGAGTCTGGACCAAACACGGCGAATACTCTCCAGCCGGGTGGCAGATATAATGTTCCCTGCAGCGATTCCGCATCATGCTGCCAGCCTGTGGCTGAAACTTTCGCCTGACGATCCATGCGACCTACCGATTGGAGATTAAGCTCGCGCACACGAATTTCTACCCCCGTAGCACCATTAAGCGGATTTTTAGTAATGAGCTGACTTTCGTTATCAATTTTCGCAGCCCCTAAGCGCTGGCCCTCAGCAGCATCAAGTCGCCAAGTTTGCAACGCACTTCCATTGATCACATCACGGTAGGTCAGCTGCTTACCATCTTCGTCGAGCCAGAAATCACGTGAAATCGCCACCCCTGCAGCTTTTTGCTGACCCATGCCACGCATTTTTTCAATGATTGTAATTGGTTTTGTATTTTCCCACTGATGCACTGGCAAGTTACGCCATTTTTCGGGAAAAGTGGTCTGTGCAACGTCGACAGCTAAGACATTAGAAAACTCGATGAGACGGAAGTTAGGCTGATTCTGTAGCGAAATCAGCTCCTCCGTAACGATTGGTTTGACCCCGTCGGCATACTGGATCGTCTCCGCAGGGCTTGTCCGGAATGCCACCAGAGAAATTGTCCATTTGCCCGCGCGCACCTGAGACTTCAGTAAACCGTCATCGTCTACAGCACAGGGAATGGGAGCTCTCAGCGATGATATTTGCCAGCCTTCAGGGATAATAGCACCGAGCTTCTCTTCACGGCTTTTTCCAGTAACAGTGAGCTCCACATCAGTAGAAAGCCACATCGGCGAACCATCGACTAAGTTCCTGTAAACTTGCGCAGCGAGGTAATTTTTATCGGCAGCCTCCTTGGTCGTGCGTTTCAGCCAGAGCTTGCCGTTGTTATCCCAGCTCGGTATTTCAACTCGCTCACCGTTGCGAGCAAGGTCTAAAATACCAATTGTCTTCGGTAAATCGATAAGCTGCGGCATCTCCGCCCAGCGGAACTCACCCGTGACTGTCCACGCGCCTGTTTGAAGATAAATACATGGCACCCCATTCTTCTCCATCACAGCCACAGCTTCACCATCAACCATTACAGAGAGAGGCCAGGCACTGCGACTCCCAGGAAGTTCTAGCCAAGAAGCATGGTAGACGCTTACGTCGAAGTTGAACTCCCCTTTTGACTCAGCCACCTTTAGATTTAACACAGAGGACCAAACTGGCATTTTTCTCCCAGCGTCAGAATAGGCCGAGGGCACAGAAGGAGTCATGTCATCCCACGTCGCCCAGTCTGACCAATCAGCCAGCTCTGCAGGCAACTTCTTCTTGTCAATTGCCTGAGCACTTACCTGAACACTTAAGCATAAGGCAGCATAAAAAGGGACAACTACTAAGAGCCATCGAAAACTAACCAAACGAGATGACGCTATCTTCATTCCATAGTCCTAGCACCTGAACTTAGCCAAGAGCAAGAGCATTTCATAAAAACGTCTCTTTGCGAGATCTAGCTAAACGCAGCGCGTCGATATTTCCTCACTGATTTGATCAGTGCGGAAGTCGGAAAGATAAGCTTTTTCAGCCCATATTGACCACCCTCTAACACCATCGAGGACCTCCTCAATGACATTTTCAGCGCCAGGCACATTCAGTGAATTCGCCATTATCAGTAGATCAGACATTCTCACCCGCACCCTTTTTCCTCCTACCGCGCCAGCTCGCATTCCACTGGCTAAAGCATTAGATGAATTAGTAAGATCATAAGCGGGAGTAAGTTCCCAAGAACCATCCAGCCTCATGAGGAAAGCATGATTTTTCCCATGATCATCGTTATTCCCTGTCAGCACATTAAAACAAGCCCGGCGAAACACCTCCTGCACCTGTGCCTCACTTTGGGTGAGTTTTCGCGTCAGTTTGATGAGATCACCATATTCCACCCCTTCACTGATCGGCGTATGGGTAAGGCCTGAATAGGTGTGGATGTGGCGTCGCTCATCGCCAGGTCTATCAAATCGCTTCGATAGAAAGTGACAAGCTCCTCCCTCGCACTCGAGCAGATGAGTTTGTGCCATATCAATGCCACAAGCTCTCGCCATCAAAGCATAGGCGTGCTCCTCCCTACCATTTTGGTATTCAGAGTCTAAATCAAATTTTAACAACCATCGCTCAAAGCCCAATGGTGCGTGACCACCGCCTGCTACAGCGCGAGTAAAGTCTTTATTAAAAGCTAAGACCGCCTTCGGTTGTGCGCCACCTGCTGCGAGACCTGAGCGCATCAAGCCAGGTAACATGGTCTCCGTTTTACCGTGAACGAACGAGTTAGCACTTTGTACTAGTTCAGCAACTTCTACTGTTAACTCCTCTCTGAAACCATCATTACTCAGTGGTGATGAATAACCCAAGCCACCCATCGCATGTTCTCCAGTGCAGGATAGCTTCTGTAATGGGCTCACTCGGTTCCATGGAATGCCTTTTTCTTCAAAAAACTTCAGCATCATCTGTTCACCCCACCAGTCTGGTAAACTATCAGAAAAGAGGCCAAAAAGAGGTCCATTGGCTGGTGTAGGCGTACTTTGCGCACCTCTGATACTCAGCGGTAAATGGCGAGGCGAGAGCTCGATACCTAGTTCTTGCCACTCACGGTCGTATTCAAATAGAATTCGACCGCTCGATGTTTCTGTCAGGTGTCCAATGGTAATCTTTGAATAACCACCTAGGTAAAATACTTCTACTTTCATATTACTATCTAGTCTTTGTGAACGCGAGAAACATGATCACATTTAGCTAACACATCATTATAAACGAATTCAACAAATAGCAACCCTTATGCGCAACTAAGCTCAAACTGTAGTAGATTTGCTATTAAATTCGTTAAAATATTTGCCGCTGAAGCTTTTTAAATATTTGCCACTTTGTTGGTTTCCAGCCAAGTAGAGCTTATGCAAATTCATTCAGCCACTTTTGAGACAAGCTCTCCTGATTTTGAGACCTGCCCAGAGTCTGATCTTCAGGAGTTCGCATTTATCGGTAGATCAAATGTAGGTAAGTCGTCTCTGATCAACTCATTGACTCATAAAAAAGATCTCGCCGTTGTTTCTAAAACACCTGGTAGAACCAAGCTTATTAACTTTTTTCTCATTAACAATAAATGGTCTCTCGTTGACCTTCCTGGCTATGGATATGCAAAGGCATCACTGAAGGATCGTGATAAGTTTAATGAGTTTGTATCTGGCTATCTAGTACAGAGAGAAAATTTAAACTGCGTGTTTGTCTTAATCGATTCACGTCACAAACCTCAAAAGCTTGATCTTGAATTCATCGAATGGCTAGTAGGTTACAAAATCCCTTTTGTACTGATATTTACAAAAACTGATAAAAGCAGCCAAGGAGCCGTTCAAAAAAACATTGAGCTCTTCACCGAGGCTCTGTCTACATTTTGTGCCGGTCTACCTAGGATTTTCACCAGCTCATCTACTAAGGGAGCAGGACGCAAAGAGATTCTTAACTTCATCGGCGAGGCGATAGCTGCAAAGTCTTAAGTGAAGCACTTCATACCTTTTTCTCGATAAAATCATAAATAAAAAACGCAGCCTCATGAGAGAACTGCGTTTCTTAAAAATAGGAATGTATTTCGATTAAGCTCCGAGCTTCTCGATCCGCTTGAGAACTTCTTCGTAGCCTTCCATCACACCACCGAGATCTTGGCGAAAGCGGTCCTTGTCCATCTTTTTCCCCGTTTCAATATCCCAGAGGCGGCAGGTGTCAGGACTAACTTCGTCAGCGAGCACAATCTTATCGCTGCCATCCTTTGTGCGACCAAACTCAATTTTAAAATCTACTAGTTTAAGACCACAGCTTTTAAAGAACTCGATCATTACGTCATTCACGATGAGAGCCTTTTCTTTCAGCTCCGCGCACTCCGCTGGTGTCGCTAAACCAAGCTCGCGGGCATAATCGGTATTAATCAAAGGGTCACCTAACTCATCTGATTTATAGGAAAACTCAACGATCGGCTGATTAAAAACTAAACCCTCCTTAACGCCCATACGCTTACAAAATGATCCAGCGGCGATGTTACGTACAATCACCTCAACCATAAGAATGTCGACCGATTGAACAGCCAAATTCACCTCGTCAATATCAGCAACCAAGTGAGTCTCTACTCCTTTGGCCTCAAGCATGCGGTACATCGCAAGCGTGATTGCTTTGTTAAGCTTGCCTTTATTTTCAAACTCCGCCTTCTTTTCTGCATTAAAAGCTGTCGCCTCGTCCTTGTATTCCATACGCAGCACATTTGTGTTGTCGGTGGCATACAGTCTCTTTGCCTTTCCCTCGTAGAGTAATTCCATGCACATTCCTTAATAGCGAGATTTGAAGAGGTCAATAAGTTATGAAAGCCCTTCGACAAGTTCAGTTAATACATAAACCACCAATCTTACGAATTTAGCGAATACCTACTTTCTCTGTTGCGTCTGTTTGGTAGTGCAGAACTATTTAAAAATAGTGCTCTGACTCACTAATACCTCTGATTTACGCCAGCCATTTCTCAGGTTTCATCTCGGGATACTTAAACACAAAACCCTCAGTCTGTAGTCGCGTAGGAACAACCCAGCGGCTCTTGAAGATCAACTCCGTTTCCGTCTTTAACACAAAGGCACCTAGCTCAGCCATCCACTTGGCAGCAGGTAGCCCAATGGGACAGCTGGCCGCTACACGGAAACGATGCATCGCTTCAGCGTTAGTGATGGGATCAGGTGCTGCCACATTTACGCTACCATCAATTTCTTTGTGCTCTATCAACCACTCGACCACACGGCAGAAATCCTCCACATGAATCCAGCTGATCATCTGCCTCCCACTAGCCACTTTTCCACCCAGACCAAACTTGGCTAAATTCATTAGATAGCGAAACACTGTGCCTGGCTCATCCGCCATCACCATCGCGGTTCTCAGAGCCACTTTGCGCACATGCTCCTGAACCACAGACTTGAAAAAAGCTTTCTCCCAAGCCTTTGCTACCTCAACAGAAAAACCGCTGCCAATTTCCCCTTCATCGCCCTGCGGAAAGTCCTCTGCATGACGGTAAATCGTCGCTGTACTTGAGTTCAGCCAAACCTCAGGAGGATTAGCACACTGTGCAATTGCTTTTCCAAGCACCTGCGTGCTATCAACCCGTGAATTAATGATCTCTGCTTTGTTAATATCGTTGTAACGACAATTCACCGTACGTCCCACGAGGTTAATAAGAGCCACCGCCCCCTCTAACTCTTTCGCCCAGCTGTCCAAGCTTTGACCATCCCACTTCACAAATCGGCAGCCCTCGTCCAGCCCCTCCGTCCTCCTAGCCAAGCCAACAACCTCCCAGCCCTTTGCGACAAAACACCGAGTAAGATACCGCGCCATGAAGCCGTTCGCTCCTGCGATAATTAGTTTTTTCATATCTGTAATCGTTAAAACCCATCACTCTCTTCGGCTTGTTTAAATAGCTAATAGCGCAGCAATGACCCTAATTGTTGTATTTTTAGTTTTAAATAAGCTCATTCTGTTAAATCTCGCTCAAATCCCCCGCTACCATTTTTAAGAATGGTAGAATAATTTCATTTGTAAAAACATCAGGAAATAGCAGTGGTAGTGGTGCCACAACAAATAATAACGTCAGCCCTCTTTTCAGCCAAAGTGGCCAGCTATCCTTTTCGAGTAAAACCATCATGCCATGTATCAGAAAATAAAGAAACGGCATCCCATAGCCAGCTTTTACTGGTATCGTAATAGCTAGCTCGTGCAGTAGTCCAGAGGCTAGAAAGACTGTGAAAACTGCTGCCTTTTGCCCCAGTTTTTCATCAATGGGACGTTTCACAGCTCTTGCCATCATTTGAGAAAAAGAAAGGTTCCATCGGGCTGACCAAAAATCAGCCAGGCCTTTTGAGGCCAAAGGATTTCTAAATAGCGTTCTTACAGGAAATCCGCATCTACGCCAGAAAGCCGTCAGCAGCCTTAACGCTCCAAAGTGAAATGCCATACTCATGGGGATAAAAACGATTATAATATTGGTAACCCCCAACTTGACCAGCACGATACAAATCACCCAACCTATCAACAGGCAGCTCACTCCAATCGCAAAATCGCCTTTCCAACTCAGTTTCCTACGCGCGCCCTTCCACGCCGCTGGATCCATACCAAACCACAATATGGCGAACATTAACCAACGCCCACAAGTCAGCTTACCACCCGTCTGCCTTGTCCATTCAGCATAAACAACTCCTTTCATCAAAGCCAACATCGTGGTGCAAAGAACCACCATACGCAGAATATAATGCGTATCGGCGTGAAGTCGCTCCATAGCCCATAAGACAAGTCCTGAGATGAACCACACAAGCAGCCGAGGCACCTGCCATTTACTATGAATAAATTGAGCACCCAGAATGATAATCAACCAGACAATAGTGGTATAAATAACAAGATTCATCAACGTAGATTGAAGTAGAGCGCTACAGCATAAACGACTGTTAAAAATAGAAAAAGGCAGATCAATAAACCTTCGGCGAGTAAATTGAATCGTGTCTGAGGAATGCCCTTCCTATCGAAGCAAAAGAACTGAAGAAATATTCTCACCAGCCACCACGTCATCATAAGACCACAAAGAATGGCAGCATGAGGACTTTTATCGATGAGCAACTCTTTACCCCACACCGTAAGTACGCCAAAGAACAAATGCATCGTCACGATGTATCCCGCATAAGTCCAAAATACTTGACGCATCAGCAGAGGTAAGTGACTCAAAGGCTTCACCCACTCAAGGCAGTGCGGAATGATACTACTCGCGATGACTAAGATGAGCTGAAAGACACCAGCTAGGGTCAGAGCTAATTGAAGCCATTCTACGATACTGGTAGGAATATTCATATAAAAAGTAAAATGTTAAAAATGATCGCTAGATAGAGAAACGCGATGCCAAATAAGATATTAAATACGGGGTACTCCCTTTTGATGTTACTATCGTAATAAAAAAACTGAGTGCATACTCTCGCTGTCCAAAAAACCGCCATAAATCCTAAGAGTAACCTCCCCATCGGCTCTTTTAATAACTGATGAGGAAGCATAATACAGACTAGACCCATAGCAAAAACGCAGGCAACTAAGAAAACACAGTGAACAACAAAGACTTGTTTGAAAATAAGTTCAACGTTCTTCAAGTTCTCTGTCCATCTCATCTTTTGTGGAGCGAAGAAGTTAGCTGATACAATGCAGAGAAGGATAATTCCTGCGAATTGGAGGGCGTAGATTTGCATGGTTGATATTTCAATGGTTTTTGGTCTCACCTAAATTCAAATACTCATGGATATAAAGATAAATACTCATGGATATAAAGATACAGAGGAAGAGGGTTAATAGCAGGCACAGAATCAAAGTTTTTAATTTTGTTGCGCTGCGTATGCCCAATAACAGTTCTCTCTGAAATCTTGATATTTTGAATGGTCTCATAATCATAGGCGTATTTTTGCTGAACTCATACTTCCTGAGTTTTTTTGATAAGCCCTTGATTTAAATAATCAGGCATTGGCGGTGGTGTCTGCTCCATGTTTTTCTTACCTAAGCGGGCGAAGAGCCAGATGTTTAAAAAGTGCATGATACCTAAAACCAGCATCACCGTACCTAACTTTGTGCTGAGAGTTTCAAAGACACCGTTTGCTCCATCAACCGTTCGATTTAGCTTAAGGTAGAGAGTTACGATGCCTAAGTTCACAAGGTAAAAACCTACGACAAGCAGGTGATTAACACTGTCAGTTAGTGCTTCATCCTTGAGGTTTTTGAGCAAGAATATCCTACCATTTTTGTGTAGTGTTTTTGCTACCCAGACGGTGAGAGGAAAGGCTACCAGGATGTAGCCCACGTAGGTCATTGTTGTATAATTCATGATTTTATTTTGTGTGTTTTTTCAGTCTAGGAATAGCTAGATGAGTCCATCTGGAATGTAGCAGCTTCTCGTAAGTCTCTGTTTCCTCATCACTTTTTTCTGAGGTATTTGGTGCAAGTTCTCAGCAACTTCTCTGTCTTTTTTATTAAAAAATATCTTGCTTAGCTTATGCATTCTGGCAGCGAGAGCATGGCAAGTTTTTTCAGCAAAGGGCAGTAGTCGAGGATGAGCTAGACGACGTGCTATCTGCTGGTATTTCTTGCAGCTTAGCAAGCAGAGCACCCAGCCTTCTGCTGCTCGGTAGAGCTTCCCTTGATCAGTTCGAACGATCATTTCTCTTTCAGGCTCGAGTTCATTGACGCCGCGGAACCACTCTTCAGCGCGGGGATCTTGATAGGCGACAAAGCGCACTTCGTAGTTTCGCTCTTGAACATTTACCCACTCGTGGAAGGTGCAGCACATGCCACAGCGACCATCGTAGTAGACTTCTATGTATTGGATGTTTTCTGGTATTTTCATGGTTTTATTTTTTGTTGTTAAAGGTTATTAATACTGGAATGACTTTATTTTCAGTAAATATTGAAAGTTTATATTAAATGAATATAAGGTATGTTCTATTGCTTCGTTTTTTAACCGAGCATTTTGGCTGCGAGCTTCATCGCTGGGCCATACGAGAGTTTACCTACTTTTCCGCCAATGTTTCGGGCAAAACTGACAAACTGCTCAAGTTCGTCAATTTGGTTTCTGAAAGCTTCAGCCGCGGATCCTTCGAGATCTTTGGTTTCCGCGTGACAGTCGCGCAGTAGAGCAAGCGCTGGGTCAATCTCGCGCCGCTGACGCTCGCGTAAGATGATGGTGAAAATTTTCCAGACATCCTTCTCCGCTTCAAAGAACTCTTTGCGCTCACCTCTGATGCTAATCACTCGCACTAAACCCCATCCTACCAACTCTTTTAAATTGGTGTGAGCATTGCCTCGGCTGATGGCTAAGCGATCCATTACTTCATCAGTGTTAAGTACTTCTGCACTAGTCATTAGCAAGGCATGAATCTGAGCCATTGTACGATTAATCCCCCACTGACTGCCAAACGCTCCCCACTGTGAAATAAAATTATCTCTAACTTCATTAAGTGTCCGATCGCTAGTGTTGGCTGTGTCATTCATCAATTTCAGAAATTACTGAAAATAAAAATAATTACAAGTCTAAATTATCATTTTCATAAAAAAGCCCGATAAAGCAAATTGCTTATCGGGCTCAAAAACGATTAACTATTAATAATTATGGTTTCACTGCGCAGCAAGCCTTCGTGCAGCCAGCAGGACAGGCTTTTTTCATTGAACATGAACCATCGGAACAACTGCTAGTAGAGCAGCCACCTTTAGCAGCGCATGAAGCTAGGGCAAAAGCTGATAAAGCTACGAGGGATACGACAGATAATTTTTGTACAATTTTTTTCATAAGGTTAGTTGCTATATTTTCAACAGTGTAAGTTTGACCTGTTATGTCATTAGGAGTCTAGGATTAATTATTTATTCCCCGTCATCTGATATTTTTTTAAACCCGTCAAATTCACCCTGGTCATTTAAAAAGCTTAATCCCCTAATAGCCATTCACTGAATTTATTTTCGCCCAGATAATTGCTGCAGCGACCAGAAGCACGACTACCAAAAGCAAAATCCACACGACTTTAGGTGTTTTATACTTCACGTGCGGAGTTTTACTGATCACCAGTTTATAATCTTCAGAGAACACAACTTTGCTTTTTTTGTTCCATAATAGAAAGAGAATATAGAGATTAACGACGGTTCCAATGGGGAAACCTAAAAGGCCTACACTAGAGACTACCGTTGCCGTGACACGCCCCCAAAACTTGAGTTTGCGAATTCCTACTGCTGCTGCAATGAGAAGGGCGCCCATTGCTGGAAAGGTATAAAACACCCAAGACCCTTCCCTTGACCCTTGAACCGCATTCATACTACTCATCATGGAGAACAGGGAAAAACTGGAAAATAATAGCCCTGCAGCGCCTAACCAATAAATTGTCGATATCGATTTTACAGATACCTCATGTTTCAAGTATCGCCTTCTGAGGGTCTCATCATCCGATGCTACCTGAGCACTAACAGGAGCCTGCGTAACTGGTGCTTCGTAGGGATTTTCATTCATATTTTTTCGGGATAAAAACAGATGACTCATTTACCACCTTGTGTCTAGCCGTATACCTTTATGTTTTAAGAAGAACCGCATTCTGTTAACTCTACTCTCTTAAAAAAGGGCGCTAAATTCACTACTCCGCTAAAGCCTTCCGAAAGCCCCATCATTGCATCACGATTGCGTTACGATTGCTCTTGCCCATAAAGCTTCACGATCTAGTATTCGCCCTTCTTATCCCATGACTGCCCACATGAACCGAGTTTTTATCGAGAAACAGACTGAATTCAATGCCCAAGCCCGTGAACTTCTTCACGACCTCAGGGAAAACCTTAGCCTTAATCAACTCACAGGAGTTCGTGTCGTGCAGCGATATGATGTGCAGGGGCTTAGCAACGAGCAGTTTGCTGATGCCACGCGTCTCATCCTCTCGGAGCCACAAGTTGAAACCACTACTTCTTCCTTAGTTTTAGCCGATGACGAGACAGCCTTTGCCGTAGAATACCTTCCAGGGCAGTATGACCAGCGTGCCGATTCAGCGGAACAGTGTGTGCAGATTTTAACGCAAGGTGCAGAGCCTATCATTGGTTCGGCAAAAGTAATCGTGCTCAAGGGTGATTTATCAGAATCTGACATTGCCCGAATCAAGGCCTTTACCATCAATGCCGTGGACTCACGCGAGGCCTCCATGGAGATTCCAGAAACGCTTAATACGCCCTCGGAGACTCCAGCCGATGTGGAAATACTTGAGGGTTTTATCACTTCATCTGAAGCGCAACTGGTGGAGCTCCGCGCCAAGCTAGGCCTCGCAATGTCTCCACAGGATCTCGTGTTTACCCAGTCGTATTTCCGCGATGAGGAAGGTAGAAACCCGAGTATCACAGAGATCAAGATGCTGGATACTTACTGGTCAGATCACTGCCGCCACACAACATTTGCAACAAAGTTTGAGTCGGTGGAATTTGAGAAACAGGACGTCATCGCCGAAACCTATGCGAAATACCAGGCAACACGTGATGAAGTCTACGGAGCTGATACTGAGCGACCCGAGACTCTCATGGACATTGCGCTCATCGCGATGAAAGAGCTGCGCAAAACAGGTGAGCTTGATAATGTAGAAATTTCAGAAGAGATTAACGCGGCATCCATCGTGGTTCCTGTCGACGTCGACGGCGTTGACGAAGAGTGGCTGGTGATGTTTAAGAACGAAACCCACAATCACCCCACAGAGATTGAGCCATTTGGCGGAGCTGCCACCTGTCTTGGCGGTTGCATTCGCGACCCTCTTTCTGGCCGTTCTTACGTTTACCAAGCCATGCGTGTCACGGGTGCTGCTGATCCACGCACACCTTTTGCTGAAACATTATCAGGCAAACTTCCGCAACGCCGCATCTGCAAAGAAGCTGCACAGGGCTATTCTTCCTATGGAAATCAGATCGGTCTCGCGACAGGTCAAGTAGCTGAAGTTTACCACCCGAACTATGTGGCAAAACGCATGGAGATAGGTGCTGTGGTCGCTGCCGTGCCGAAAAAAAATGTGTTCCGTGGCTCTCCTGCTAAAGGTGATGTCATTCTCTTGATTGGCGGTCGCACAGGTCGCGACGGCGTTGGCGGTGCTACAGGTTCATCGAAGGAGCACACTGATACCGCACTGGATAACTCTGCTGAGGTGCAAAAGGGAAATCCACCCACCGAGCGCAAAGTCCAGCGACTTTTCCGCAACCCTGAACTCGCCCCTAAAATCAAAGTTTGTAACGACTTCGGCGCAGGTGGTGTTTCCGTTGCCATCGGTGAGATAGCCCCTAGCCTCGATATCAACCTCGATGCCGTGCTGAAGAAATACGATGGTCTTGATGGCACCGAGCTTGCCATTTCCGAATCTCAGGAGCGTATGGCGATCTGTATTGATCCTTCAGAAGTCCCTTACTTCGAAGCTGCCTGCGATCAAGAAAATCTCGAGTGTAGCCACGTAGCTAATGTCACCGATAGCGGACGACTCGTTATTTCATGGAGAGGAAAGAAAATTGTCGATTTCTCACGTGCCTTTCTCGACACGAATGGCGTCACGCTTTCTGCGAAGATTAAGGTCGAGACAGCTAACAGTAAGGGGCCACTAGACTCAGTTATTGCAGCGACTGCAGACCTTATCGCATCAGGTGCCTGCGTCACAGAAATTTTTAAATCCACTCTCAGCGACCTCAATACATGCTCGCAGAAAGGGCTCGGTGAAATGTTCGATGGCTCCATCGGTGCAGCATCAGTGTTAAACCCATTTGGAGGAAGAACTCAGCTCACGCCAACCGATGCCATGGTGGCAAAAATCCCTTTACTTAAGGGAGAAACGACCACTTGCACACATATGTCATGGGGCTTCAACCCCAACATCGCTAGCTGGTCGCCATTCCACGGTGCCGTTTACGCAGTGACTGAATCCGTTTGCCGTATTGTCGCATCAGGCGGTAAACTTTCTGACATTCGCCTCACTCTTCAGGAGTATTTTGAAAAATTAGGGACTGATCCCACACGCTGGGGCAAGCCGTTCTCAGCACTGCTCGGTGCTTTCCTCGTTCAGCATGAACTGCGTCTTGGTGCCATAGGTGGTAAGGATTCGATGTCGGGCTCATTCAACGATATCGATGTGCCCCCTACCCTCGTCTCCTTTGCGGTGGCTCCTGGAAAAACTCCACTTGTTCTTTCACCTGAGTTTAAGCAAGCAGGGTCAGTCATTTCTTTTATCCAGATCCCACGTGACGCCGAGGGTATTCCTAACTTTGCTCGTCTGATGGAAGTATCAGACCTCCTCCACACTGCGAATGCAGCAGGTGAGATCCTATCTGTCCACTCACTGGCAGAAGGCGGTATCGCTGCAGGCATTGCTAAAATGGCTTTTGGAAACAAAATTGGTGTCGTGCTAGATATTGATTCAGAAAGACTCTTCCAAGAGCGCTATATCAGCTTCCTCATTGAGTCGGAAGAACCTCTAGCTACCGAGTTCGGAGCAGAAATAATCGGTAGAACCACCGAGATTGAAAGTATTTTAATCGAAGGAGAAACCATCCGTCTCAGCGAACTTCTCGAGTCGTGGACCAACCCGCTAGAGTCGACTTATCCAACACAGGTGACCGCACCGCATCAAGAGCTGGATACGTTTTCATTCTCGCTATCAAAGAGTTTAAAAAGCTCTTCTACAAGTCTTGCTAAGCCCAAGGTTATTATCCCTACCTTTCCTGGAACTAACTGCGAGTACGACACTGCTAGGGCGTTTAATACCGCAGGGGCTGAAGCCGAAATCGCCGTGTTCCGCAACATCACTTCAACACATGTCGAGGAGTCACTCCGCGAGCTTGCTGGGAAGATTAAGGAGTCACAAATCCTCATGATCCCTGGTGGTTTCTCCGCTGGTGACGAGCCAGACGGCTCAGGTAAATTTATCGCTACTGTGCTCAGAAACCCGATGATAGCCGATGCCGTCATGGATCTGCTGAAAAACCGAGGCGGCCTGATTCTTGGAATCTGTAACGGCTTCCAAGCCCTCATCAAAACAGGACTTGTCCCTTATGGTGAAATCCGCGAACCCCAAGCAGGGATGCCGACATTGACCTTTAACGACATCGGCCGTCACGTCGCCTGCTACGCCAACACGCGTATTGCATCGAACCTTTCCCCTTGGCTGGCAAATACCTCCGTAAATGATCTGCATAATATCCCCTTCTCCCACGGTGAGGGAAAGTTCTATGCCTCACCAGCAGAAATCATGCAGCTCGCCGCGAATGGTCAAATAGCGACTCAATACACCGATCTAACGGGTCACCCCTCTATGGACATTGCCTACAATCCGAACGGCTCACTCTACGCCATCGAAGGTATCACTTCACCCTGCGGTAAAGTATTTGGCAAAATGGGGCATACCGAAAGACGTGGATATCATGTCGGAAAAAACATTCCTGGGAACAAGCACCAGCCATTGTTCAAAGCAGGAGTAGAATACTTTGCTTAATCATTTCAAAGTTCCGCGAAACTGCTCATCAAGGTTAAGTAAATAAGACGATAGCAGTCATTTGTTATGAGCTTGCTGGTAGCCTAGCATCCAGCAAGCACGCGCAAAAAGCTGGGAGAGCCATTAAGGACTTAATTGAATGATCTTATTATTTCCACCCTTATCCTCTACGGGACCGATCGATTGGATAGTGCAGTTCATGACGTTTTTTTCGAGGACGAGTTTGGCCTTCGTGTAGTTATCAATTTGAGAGTGAACGAGTTTATTTCTACCTCCACAGGTAAGGAAGTTTACTTTTTCTGCTAGTGGTCTTTGCAGATCCTCTCTGAGGGTGAAGTGACATTGCTCACCACAGATAATTCCAAGGTTGGTTCGGGCAGTGGGTTCTGCACCTTCAGGTGGACTGAGCAGTGTAATTTCGTAGTTAGCATTACTTGGGATTTCTCCTCTAGTAAGATTGAAGACGGGATTGTAAGCGACATCACTACGGCAGTTTTTCATAATGATTTTACTACCTTTACTCGCAGAGACATCATAGGAGAAGTCACCCGACTCGAGCACGGTGACGTTTTCCAAGGTAACATCCCCAGTACAGAGTAACTGCACAGCACCACGCATGCGTTCGATAGTGGTGTTGATGACGGTGATATTCTTAACATCGTTGTAAGAACGTATACCGTCTTCTGTTAGTGGAATCATGTGATCTCTGGGGATTGGTTGTTTCTTACGGAAGAGCATGTTGAAATCATGATCTACGGCGCGTCCACGTATTTCCTTAAAAATATCGTTAGTAGGACGCAGGGTGCCAGTAAAGAAGCAGTCCTTAATGAGGGCTCCGTCTACATTGTGAAAGTGTACGCAGTGACCAAAGGATTGCTGGTAAACTTGGCAGCGGATTAGCTGGGTATCGTTTGCGTGGTCGATAGACATAAAGCTGTGTTTATTCAGTCTCCCATAGCTACCGCTACCCTTGCCATAAAAGTCAGTATAGCCGTAGGGAACTGAGCCTTTAATGACAAAAATACAGTCAACGAACCGATTACCATCACCGAGCACTTCAAATTCGTTTCCTGTAACGTTGTAAGTAGGATAGGACATATCGATGATGTTGCGGAAATAGCCACCTACAAAGGTGTTTTGAGCACCATTAACTCGCCACGAATCTGAGACGTGTACTTTACGCGTAAGTTTGCTCTGCAAAGACACAGGAGTTTCAAAGACGACACCTCGGAGATCGAAAGAATTGTTTGAACCATTCACAGCAAAGATATGCTGTTGTTGGCCTTTTTCACGATTTCTGCCAACACCCGGAGTTCCAGCTTTAAGTGGTAAGTTAATGGGAGGATCGACAGTTTTGGCACGGTAGACGCCCGGTTTCACCCGAATTTTTTGATTACTTTTTTGAATGACAGCGCGGAATTCTTTCATCGTTGATATCAAGGTATAACCTTTGAGTATTTCAAATTCCTTCGTAGGTTTTGAAGGCAGTGGTGGATCCCGTGTGATAATTTGCATCGGAGGATTCTCTGAATACTGGAGCTGTCCAATTTGGAGCTGTCCAATTCTCTCCATGGAGAGATCATCTCCATGACAGGCAGAAATAAGGATGAGGGCAGTAAGATACGTATTAATACAAACTTTGATGCTATTCATGATTTTACGTGTTCGTGTTATTCTAACGGATAACAAAGCAATTATGGAGAACCAATAAGAAAGCAGCATATTCGACAGTAGTCACATAATTACCTGTATCGCAGCTCATTATAATATTCGATCTATTAATCTCCGCAGCTCTATGAAATGAATAAATCAAGTTTTTATCCGTTTAAGGGACGATGATTTCACGTTGGCTTTGTCAAAAAACAGACTCGCAAGAAGCAATATGCAGATTAGAGTTTGATCTCTACCAAGACATAAGCGACATTAACACAATAATTAGCTAGGATATTGGAAATCTCCTTGATCCAGCACCGCAATAGAGTTTTTTCAGCCACTTTTTTGATAGCATGCCGCACGATCCATCAAGACCCCAATTAGAACATCAAGCGCCCATACCCGAGGCGTTGCGTATTCAGCTGGAAAAGTTTAAGAAAAGTCTCTGGAAAATCAAGATTACTGAGGCCGTTCTTGCAGGTATTTTTGGTCTAGTTTTCTCCTTTCTTATCGTTTTCATTTTAGATCGTTTCATAGAGACACCTCAAGGTGTACGCCTAATTATTTTAATACTAGGTGTCTCTCTGTTTGCTATTTTTGCCCCCTACTGGATCCACCGCTGGGTATACGGCCATCGCTATGAAGGCCAAATTGCTCGCCTCATCGCACAGAAATTCCCCCATCTCGGTGACCGACTTCTCGGTGCGGTAGAGCTTCAGGATCAGTCCGAAGAAAAAGACTCTCTCTCACCCGAGCTAAGAGCTGCCGCAATGCGTGATGTTGCCAAGGATATTGCAGGACGTGATCTACAGCAGGCTCTTCCTGAAAGTAAGCACCGCCAATGGTTGGCTACCGTGGCTGGCATTGTTCTCATTACGATTCTTTGTCTGTTTAACTTTCCCAATGCTGGTAACAACGCCCTTAAACGCTGGATATTACCCTTATCAGACACTCCCCGCTATACCTTTACTCAGCTCGATTTATCAGGATTCACACCACCAGAGTACGTCCCCTATGGAGAGGAGTTTAGTCTCACCGTGCCACTTTCTAAAGACTCCATCCGCAACCCAGAAACCGCCCGCGCACGCTACAATAACGGTTCGTGGATAGAAGCAACGCTACAAGACCAAAGCTATACATTTGTAGTTCCAGCCCAGCGCGCGTCCGGAAGCCTGCAGATTGAGGCCGATGATGCTATTCATAGCATTGCGATCGAACCCGTCATCCGCCCTTCTGCCAAAAGTGTGCGTGCTGCCATCGTTATGCCCGCTTATCTGGAACGCCCTGATGTCAGTGCAGACTTACGCTCGGGCTTTATTACAGTACTCGAAGGCAGCAGTATAAGCATCCAAACAAATATCAGCAGAGAACTTCAAAGTGCTGAGGCTGAAATCATCGCCGTCAGCGAACCAACTCTATTTGATAAACCATTTGACGAAAAAAAACCTAACGAGGCACAAGCTCCACCAACTGGCAAAAAACTCGATCTTACAGTCAGTAAAACCCAGATTACCAGCTCACCTTTCCTCGTGGAAAACCAAGCACTGATCGTACCCTTCTCCTGGCAAGACATTTACGGACTCTACTCGGAAAAGGCCTTAAAAATAAAAATCGAAAACGTCCAGGATCAAGCCCCGTCTAGCTATATTCAAGGCGTCAATCGCCAGCACATTATGCTAGCTGATGAGACAATCCGCTTCGACGTCATCTGTGAAGACGATTATGGGATTAAGGCGTCTGGAATATCATGGGCTGACCCATCTTTACAGCTCCCTGAAGATCAAGTCAGCGAGCAAGAACTCACACTCGCTAAAGGCAGTGCGATGCAAACCGCGCTCAACACCCCTTTTTCGTTCTCCCCTGCTAACCTCGATATCCAGCCACAAAAACTTTTTCTACGATCGTGGGTAGAGGATTACAAACCTGAGCGTACGAGAGTCTACTCCGAGCCCGTTATCCTCTATATCTTGACGAAAGACGAACATGCTCAGGTTCTCAAAAATGATTTTGATAAAATCGTCGGAGAAATGGAAGAGGTCGCACGCGAAGAACAAAATCTCAATGATGAAAATCAAAGACTAGAGCGTAAAGAAAACAACGAGCTACTCACGGAGGAAGGCAAAGAAAAACTCCAAGAGCAAAAAGAAGCCGAGAGTGAAAACAAACAACGGATGCAAAAGCTTGCTGAAAACATGGAAAATCTCTTCAAAAGCTCCGTTCGTAATGGCGAAATCGATAAAGATACACTGCAGAAAATGTCGAAGGTCTTACAGTCGATGAAAGAACTGGCTCAAGAGGATTTACCCCAAGTTGAGAAAAAGCTGCAAGACGCCCAACAAGAAAAGAGTTCTGCGGATAAGTCCAAACAAGATCTTCAAGAGGCCATTGAGGCACAGGAAAAAGCACTTCGTAAAATGCAACAGGCACTCAAAGAGGCAAACGATGCCAAGAAGCAATTTGAAGCGAGCACCTTTATCGCTCGCTTAAAACGCGCTTCCAGTGAGCAAAACAACGTCGCGAGCACCTTTATTTCCATGATTGATGAAGTCATCGGCAGCTCCTTCAGCGAGCTAGATCCTGTAGAGCAACGGGCTATCAAAACAACCCACCAGCAGCAAAAAAAGACCGCGGCTGACATACGCTGGATCCAAGAAGACCTCAGCCATTACTATCAGCGCACGCAGGATGAAAAACACCTTAAGCTTGCAGAGCAGATAAGCAGTTCTGGAATCGACGAAGCTCTGCAATTACTTACTCAACAGGTCGCACAAAATAAATCAGTCACGTCGATCCAAACATCAAAAAAATGGTCCGCTCAGCTCGCCGAATGGGCGAAAGAGCTAGAGGGAGAAAAAGATGGCGGCGGTGGTGGTGGCGACGGTGGTGGTGGCTCACAGGGCAATGATGACTTTGAGTTCATGCTCAAGGTGATGCGGATGATTCAGCAAGAACAAGACATTCGCGAGCGCACTAGAGCACTGGAAGATCTTCAGCGGACACTTCAATTAGATCCTGAAATTAATACAGTACCTGATATTGGCCCGAAACCGAAGGTTCAAACCATCGAAGCCCCTCTCAACTCATAAAATTAGCTCATACAAGCACGGCCATATCACTCCCTACGAACAAGCAAGTATTATGAAATTTCAATTCAGAACAACTAGCACACCTAGTACCCTAGCACTGACTTCCCTCGCTATTCTGCTCAGCTTAGGCACGTCCCTGCACGCTCAATTTCCCGATAGTATAGCAGAAAAACTTCTGCCGGAAGAGATCGCCAACATAGTCGATAAACATCAAAAAGGCGCCAAAAAGCTCGCCTATGAGCAAGATGATCTCTCAGCCGATGTTCAAGACCTCATCGATGAGCAAACTGATGCTAAGATTATTAACCTCATGCGCGAAATCGAAATCGTCATGGCGGATGCCACCGATTTGCTCGAACAAAAAAACACCGGCGGTGCCACCATTGCGACCCAAACGGAGGTCATTGAAAAAATCTTTGAAGCCGCCAAACAGAAAAAGCAGTCAGGTAGTGGATCGCAGCCCGAGAATCAAAATATGGACTCCATGCTGCAGATGATGGAAAATATGATGAACAGTGGCAAAGACCTCGGCGAGGGTAAAGAAATGCAGGAAGGCAAAGGTGAGGGCAACGGCGGCGGTGGTGGTAGTGGTGGCAGCGCCAACGGCACGAGCGAAAACCCTGACAACACAGAACTTAGTGAAGAGCGCCGCGTTCCTAAAAACTCAGGAAACACAGGCAGTGTATTACCCAAAGAATTTCAGAAAGCCATGGATGCTTATAATAAAGGTGCTCAAGAATAATAGCTCCGCATGCTCACTATCACTCACCTTTACAGAATATTATGATCTATTTTCACCGACTATTTCTGCATCAAGTGTTAACTCCCCTTTTTCCAAAGGCTGCATCTGTGATTACCGCCACTGCGTGTATCCTGCTATTTGGGGCAGCTCCACCCGCTCTTCAAGCTCAGTCGATACTCAGAGAAAGTTCAGATGTTATACCTGATGAAGTAGAGAAAATTTACACCAAAGGCTTACGCTACCTATCTACGAACCAAACCCCCGAAGGCGGCTGGGGAGGAAGTGGCTCACGCCCAGGCGTTGTCGGCTTGTGCGTCCTCGCATTGCTCTCCCACGGTGACGATCCAAACCACGGGCCATATGCTAAAAACATTCGTCAAAGCGTCAAACTCCTCATCAATAGTATCAATAGCGGAACAGACGGGTTTATGGGACCACAGATGTACGATCACGGCTTTGCCACACTCGCTCTAGCCGAGTGCTACGGCATGGTAGACGACCCCCAAATTGCTGGAGCTTTAGAAAAAGCCGTCGCTCTTATTCTCAAAGCACAAGAGGTTAACCCTCAAAATGCATGGCGCTATAGCCCGCAGGACAAATCCGCAGACACCACTGTCACAGGCTGCCAGCTCGTTGCTCTACTAGCAGCCAGAAATGCAGGCATCCCCGTTCCAGACGCCGCCATCGACAAAGGGCTTGCCTACATGAAGAGCTGCCGCACCCCCCAAGGAGTTTATGGCTATACCAGTAAATCCAACGGGAAAGTAACCCTTACAGCGATTGGTTCCCTCTGTTACTCGCTCGCAAAAAAACAGACCGAAGCAGGCTTTGCCAAGTCTACAGAGCACCTAGAAAACAACCTTCAAGATGGCGGTGGCAGCCACCCTTACTATTTCCGTTATTACATGGCTCAAGCTTTATTCCAAGCTGATGAGGCACTCTGGGAACGCTGGAACAAAGACAACATACGTCTGCTTACGGCAAGCCAGCTGAGTGATGGATCTTATGCTAGTAACTACGGTAACGCCTACGGCACTGCCTGTTCACTTTTATCGCTCGCACTAAACTATCGCTTTCTCCCGATCTACGAAAAGTAGTATGCCTTCAACTAGCCATCAGCTCACTGTCATAAAGACCCTCTCTCAAAAAATCAGCCCATGAACACACGCGCTTTACTCTTTGCTCTACCTGTCATCATGTTGATTTCCCTTCTTGGGATGAATATTTTACATGCTGACATTCTCAAACTCGATCATCCTAACACGCTATCTGGTAAAATTCAGTCCATCAACAACGGCATCATCACCCTTCATTCAGACCTTGCTAACGAGCCTCTTGAGATCAAACAGGATGCCATGACAGCACTCATCATCCGCGACCAGTCACGTTCCACTCAGAAAGAAAAAGAACGACTCACGCTCACCAATGGTGACAACCTGACCTGCACCATTGTATCGATAGATGACGCTTCGGTCGAATTTTCCTCATGGTACGCAGGCACACAGAGGGTCTCCCGCGCTGACATCGACAGCATTCAGTTCGGTATCAGTGATGAGCCAATTATCTACATCGGCGGCAATGATATCACCTCATGGGAAAACTCCCAAGGTGAATGGCTTGTGCCCGATTCACACTCGCCCAACCTCAACAAATACCAGAGCATTGGCACGTCGAGCATTTCTAAAAATCTGAACTTAAGTGATAATATCCACATCAACTTTGACCTTAGTTGGGAAAAACTAATCAACTACAAGTTTATCTTCTGCGCATCGACAACTTCACTCGACGATTACCAAGATAAGTATCAGTTTTCTTTCAACAACAATCACGCAGAGATAACCCGACACTTTGCCGACAAGACATTACCTATCGTTGAACTAATCTATCACAAAGCACCACTTCAATCGATCGATAACAATACCGTCAACATAGACATCCAGCTCAACCGAATCAAACGAGAGCTCACTTTGAAAATCAATGATGTTCATCTTGGATCAATCTACGACTTCCATGAAGCGCCTAGAGGAAACTACATCACACTTCATAATAAAAACACCAACCTAACTTCTACATCTCTCAGTAATCTCGTTGTCACTGAGCTACCCATAATCACTCGGCTCAGCGCTGGCTTAATACAAAACTCTGAGACCCAAGATATCCTGATAGACAGTGAGGCAGAAGAATTGCACGGAAGTATTACCTCCATTAAAAATATATCCGCTGCTGATAAACGTGTTCTTTATTTTGAACTCGGTACCCCTGATGAAACAACAGACCTAACGATCCCAGAGCACCGCCTCAGCACACTCTATTTTGCACAGCAGCAAGCATCTGGCGTAGAAAATAATGAAGATGTGGAGAAAACCAATGATAGATCACCTTACCGCGTCATTCTACATGATGGAGGTTCTCTGCAGCTCGATAAGTTAGAATTTATAGACACTCAGCTCATCGCTCACAGTCCTTTAATTGGCCGATGTAAAATTGACTTATCAGCTGTCTCACAGGTGATTAAAAACTCCCAAGATGACTCAAAATAACAGCCCTTTTTTCATGAAATCCAATCATAAAAAAAACTTAGCCTCGGTGCTTCTTAGCCTTGTTACGCTTACAAGTTTCCTTAGTAGAGCTCATGCCGAAGACCAGCTGCAAGAAAACAATCTCGCAGCCCAACTCCTCTTTCAGAACGGCGACATTCTCAGTGGCTCACCCAGCACTCTCGATAAAGAGAACAATATTTCTTTTCTATCAGATATTTTCAGGAAACCAACGAGCTTCCTTCTGAGTGAAATCATCGCTCTTAAGTTAGATAATGCAGAGGAAAGCACTTTAGCCGCCGACTCTGCACGTATCGAAATTCAAAATCGTTACAACCAAGAGCAAGGCGACATCATCATCGGCCAACTGCAGGAACTCACCCCGGAGCACATCATTCTCAATACCGCATATGCAGGCATCATCCAGATAGAACGCCCTATGGTAAAATCCTTTAAGATCATCCCAAAAGATCCTGGTCACTATTACGGTCCTAACCATAAAAACGAATGGTCGTCTGAATCACCTGATTCTGACTGGTCTTTTAAAAACGGCACACTCACTACCAACTCATCGAATTTGATTGGTATGGACGTAGGCATGAGACCTAACTCATACATCAGTTTCCACTGTGATCATGGCTCGAACATGAATTTCTCACTTCGCTTATTCTCATCAGATCCAATTTCAGAGAACCCAGACGCAGCATGTACGATGATTGTTTCTAGAAGCAGTGCCTCTATCAGAGCTACAAACAACATTATTAAAAATAATGCCGTTAGAGCAACAACACGCCAGAGAATCAACATCGAAAACATCGAAAACACATCCCATTTTGAGATATTCACTAATGCTGAGTTAGGGCTCGTTCACCTCTACATTGATGGTGTCCAAGCTTGTAACTTAAGAATTGGAGCACTGGAGTTGCAGCAACTGGGCACTGGCCTATCCTTTGAAAGTAGTACCAATACAAAATTCAGCATTAGCGATATTGTAGTCAACCCATGGGACGGTATGACCTTACCTCAAGCAACTGATGCAGAAATCTCAGCTCAGCCCCATCACATCACGCTGATAAACGGCGACTTGGTACCCGGAACCGTTGCTAAAGTAGAGGACGGGCACATGGTAGTAGATACTGAATACACCGCTATTCGCATCCCCTTAAATAAAATAAAATCTCTTAATCTCGGCAAAGATGGTGACCAACCTATTATGAAATCTGGCGACATCCGTGTTTCACTTCACAATGGTAGCCACATGGTCTTTCGCTTAGACGAACTCACAGAAACCCACATCTCAGGTTACGGACAGGCTATCGGTGATATCAAACTAAAGCTCTCTGCAGTGGATCGAATCGATTTTAATATTTACGATCACGAGATGACACCCATAAGAGAAACCACTTATTAGGAATATTGATTAGTACTATTTTTAAATACTTTTTCTAGTTTTCATCACCTCTCTTTAACCCGACTCTGCTACGCCCACATGCCTCACCTTATCCTAGGAACCGCTGGACACATCGACCACGGTAAGTCCTCTCTCGTCAAACGACTTACAGGTACAGATCCGGATCGACTCCCTGAGGAGAAAGCCCGCGGCGTGACCATTGAGCTCGGTTTCGCGCATCTCACCATGCTAGACGACAGTACTCAGTATGATATCGGTATCATTGATGTTCCAGGACATGCGGATTTCGTTAACAACATGGTCGCTGGCGTGGGTGCTCTCGATGTCGCCATATTTATCATCGCGGCCGATGACGGCTGGATGCCGCAGTCTGAGGAGCATCTGCATATCCTTACTTACCTCGGAATAAAAAATATTATCATCGCGATGACCAAGGCAGATCTTTGCGAGGACGTCCCTTTTGCCGTCGAGCTACTCAAGGACGAGCTGCAGGAAACCGCCATCGCAGACGCGCCCATCATTCCCGTATCATCCATCACTGGAGAAGGTATTGATGAACTGAAGGCGACGCTGCTGAAAACCCTTAAGACCTGCCCAGCCCATCCCGATGCAGGAAAACCTCGCCTTGCGATTGATCGACTCTTTTCACCCAAAGGAGCAGGCACCGTAGTTACTGGAACGCTCACTGGTGGTAAGCTCGCGCTTGGCGAAACGCTCACGCTTCAGCCTCTGGGTATTCCAGCTAAAGTACGCTTCATTCAAAACCATAGCCAAGCTCTCGACACCGCGCTTCCCGGGATGCGAACTGCACTCAATCTGCCCGACCTCCCGATCGACGCCCCCGGCAAGGCAGGTGCTCAGCGTGGCCACAGTCTTACCACCTACCACGATGGACAAGCTAGCGACACTCTTGACATTGCACTCACACGTATGGACAGAGCCATCCCCGGGATCAAGCCCCGCCCGCTGCGCCACATGGAAACCGTTATTATTCACCATGGCTCAGCCCGCTGCAAAGCGCGCGTTATTCTACACGATCTCACCCACCTTCACGCCGGTGAGTCCTGCATCGCACAGCTGCGCCTTGAAACACCTATTTTTATTCTCACAGGAGATAGGCTCGTCTTACGCGATGGATCACAGCAGAGCACTGTCGCTGGCGGAGTGGTCCTCGACACTCTTCCGAAGCGTCAAGGCTTCCGCAGCGAGAAACGCATCCAGTTTCTTCAACCACGCGCTGAAAAGCCACACGATCCCTTGGTCGCGCTGCAAACTTTACTCACCCGCGATCACTTCCTAGATAGCAGCAAGCTCCTTCCCAACAATCCCTTCAGTCAGGAAACCATCGACACCTCTGTCCAAAACATGCTCGGTCAGGGATCCATCACGCAGAAGGGCAACCTCCTCATTCATACCAAGTGGTGGAAATCCCAGCGCGCAGAGGCAGATAAAACGATCAAGTCCTACCACCGTCGCCACCCTGATCTCCCTACCATGCCACTAGAGGAGCTTGCCAAGACCCTCCCTGATTTATCAGCCCAGCTCTTCCCTCTTCTGACGACAGAATTTTCAGAAAATGGCTACAGTATTCAGGAAAAAGGCATCGCCCACCCCAGTCACAGTCTCACGCTCCCTGAGGAGCTGGAAAACGACGCCAAACTCATTCTCGCCACTCTCGAGCGCACAGGACTCCAGCCGCCGAACAAGTTCGACATCGCGACCACAGCAAAGCTTGAGCAGGCCATGAAGTTTCTTATCCGCTCCGCACAAGTGATCGAGCTTGAGCCAAAGATCGTCATCTCAGCCAACACCCGAGCACTGGCAATCGATTCTATCACGAGCCACCTCAGCCAGCATGGCAAAGCCACCGCCAGCGAACTGAAAGACCACCTTAATACCAGCCGTAAAATCGCCATGCCGCTGCTCGAACACCTCGACACCCTCGGTATCACCATCCGCACGGATAACCACCGCAGTCTAGCAAGTTAGATGATAGAGGAAATCACCTCGCCCAGCTACAGCTCTGTCATTTAAACGAACTCGCCACTTTACACCGCTTCTTTTTCGCTCTCTCATACAAAACATCTTATGCGTCTCCTCCTCACACTCTCACTCCTTGCCCTCATCACATCGTCATGCTCCACCGCCTACTACGGCGCTATGGAGAAAGTAGGCTTTCATAAACGCGACATCATGGTCTCTCGGGTGAAGAAAGCACGCAGCAGCGAACAAGAAGCTCAAAAAGTATTTACCTCCGCTCTCGATGAATTCAGCACCGTTACCTCCTTCAGAGGAGGTGCTCTGGAGAAGAAATACAATAAAGTCAACAAAGCCTACCTTCGCGCTGAGAAACAAGCCACCGAGGTCAAGTCACGACACGATGACGTCGAAAACGTTTCCAAAGCGCTCTTCAAGGAGTGGAAAAAGGAAATCAAGCAGTACGATAGCGCCGAGCTCAAATCCGAGTCCACCCGTCAGCTAAACCTCGCCAAATCCCGCTACTCCAAGCTTATGGCAACCATGCGCCGCGCCGAGAAGTCACTCGACCCCGTCCTACGTAAATTCCGCGATCACACCCTATTCCTCAAGCACAACCTTAACTCCGCCGCCATTTCTTCCCTCGACGGTCAGGTCAAAACCACCCGCATCGAGGTCAGCAAACTCATCAAGGAAATGGAACGCGCCATCGCCGAGGCTGACGCTTATATTCAGCAGCTAGAGAGACCCTAGAAAGGCTAAAAAGGTTTTATCATGGTGCAGCGTAAACAATGTTCAGCCTGAAAAAACCTCTAACTGATGCAGTCTCCGTTGCGGTAACCGTATCACCAAGAACAAAACTTTCCTCATTGATCTCAGAGGGAAGCCAAGTGACAAGATCTATCGAATAGAAAACTTCATAGTTGATATCGCTACGTACCACGGGGTAGCTGAAGTTATACCCCAGCCCATCACTACTGAAAAAATGCTCAATGGGACTATCATCGACGATGGTAGGATCCATCCCGAGAGCAAATTCGGTAATGGCTTCATGACCATCCATGTCTGAATCATCATCGCTAGGCGTGTTTTCTGATAAACCATAGGATGTGAACCACTCTTGAAATGAATTGAGAACAGTTACTGGATCGGTTTGATTTTCATAAATTCTGACAGCGCCAGAGTTCCAGTTCTGGGGAGACAGCAAATCGAGATCACCATCGCCATCGACATCACCCAGTGACGCGTTGTAAATGTATGCGGCTTCAGGACTTGTTGGATCTCCATCAAAACCTTCATCGATAATCACTTCCGAAAAACTTACGCTAG
This sequence comes from Akkermansiaceae bacterium, assembly GCA_051252195.1. Lineage (GTDB taxonomy): Bacteria > Verrucomicrobiota > Verrucomicrobiia > Verrucomicrobiales > Akkermansiaceae > Oceaniferula. Next base: position 69,025 of record JBPOGD010000007.1, read on the forward strand.
GATAGTTATTTACAAGTAACACCACCTTGGGATCTGCATTATCGGCACCCACCTGAGATATACCGGTCACAATATCTATATCGCCGTCGCTATCTACATCACCTATCTCAAGTGAATGCCACGAAAAGTCCGTACTAATGAGGGTCATTTCTGTCCAATTCGGTAGACTTGCCCCGTCACTTAAATACACTCGCACACCATCTGGTTTAGAAGCCGTAGTAGACGCATTACTCAGCTCTTCTGAATTACTGATCGCAATATCTATATAGCCATCCAGATTAAAATCTGCTGTGGCTACCTGGCATGCATAATCATTAATTGCTACACTGATCGCACTACTAGGATACCACGCAGAGGCATAGGTGTGGATTGTGAAATCATCCTCTTGAATATCATCTGGCGTCTCAAGCCAGACACCATTGATAACGATGTCTAAATCCAAATCTTGATCGATATCGGCAAAGATCAGGCCCTCTCTCGGGTTGACGCTGATGAAGCGTGGATCAAGCCAGCCACTTCCATCAGCCTCTTGCTGAATCAAAAACAGACCTCGCGCAACATCTCGAGTCACCACATCGAGCATGCCATCCCCATCGAGATCACCCACTTCTATTTCAGACATATGCGCCACCTCATCGCCACTATCCCCAGACCACTGTGCGATAACAAACTCCTGCCAAACTCCCGCCAAATCACCATCAGGGTTTTCAAACCAAGAAACACTGCCTGAACCTGCACTATTTTCAGACTCAGGAATGACGATGTCTAAATACCCATCAGCGTTTATATCCGCAATCGCTATATCTCCAGCAAAACGATCCTGCCTCGAGTTTACGACTGCGGAGCTCAGTATATCATACGAAACATACTGTCCTGTAGAGGCAACATATTGATGAACACGCAGATGAGGGTCATTACTTGATGAGGTCGCACTTGTGATAAACTCATCCAAGCCGTCATTATTTAAATCACCCACCGAGCTAGCGATACTCCCGCCGTCATTATCGAGTAACCTGTCCGCGACAGAATTAAAAACTTGTGCCGAGACAATCGCATGATTGTTCAACAGACATAACATCAATAGGGAGCACAATAAACGCGCTCTACTCAAGGGGGATTTGGAGTACATGTGGGGGTTTCGGGGGGATGATTTTTTTCAGTAGTTTAACAATGAATAAGCTCGGTGTGACTCACCTCTGACAGACATCAAAACGCCTACCATCTCCTCCTAATGAGGACCTAATGATCCACACCTAAAACCTCCACTTGGCACCGTCAACACACCGCCCATGCTCATGAAACCGCCCCAAATAAGGAGCCGACTCACCATTCATTTTTTAGAGATCCAAAAGCTTTCCTATTACTAATAGTAACTGCAAATAACAATACTACACAAACGAGTTTAATCAAGACTATTAAACCAAATCTTAGTCATCACTTATTAAGAAAAACCAAACAATTATAATACTTTCGGGCTGATTTCCACCCCATGCCGTAACAGCAAAAATCACCTGCATCGAAGTCAGTAAACTCATGAAGAAAATGGAAACTGTGATCGAAGAAGGTGATGCACTTATTTAACATCTATGTAAATTTTAATCACTCTCGCAAAAAATTCACTAAAGCCTTAATTGGTTTATTTGAGAGTCCCTCACAATATCAACAAATTGTTCAAGACTTAGTAGGCTTGACCTCCATTCTACAGGAAAAGATTTAAGGTTTTGTCGAGGTATAACCAACTGAATATTATTACTATTCATCTCCGACAACTGATTTATTGAAACCCCCTCTTGAAGAGTAAATAGATGCTTTGGCGAAATTCTATCTGCCTCGTTTATCACTTGTCGCCACCGATCTTTACAACACGTCTTAGCTGCGAGCATATTAAGTCGGTCAGACGGAAATTCATGATTATGATAATGTTGGGAAGAAGGAAAAATAAAATCAGGCTTCTTTTTATGCTCAGTCTCTACTTGTGTTTCGAATTTCAATTTTTCGTCTATAAAAATAGCTTCTAAATTTAATTCTAACGAAGTTCCAGACCTCGACTTTCTTCGATTTGTAACTGAATTCGCGAGCTTAACGAAATCGTCTACAGTTCTAAAACCTTTAGAAATAAATGGTTTAAGATGTGCCTCTTCAATTTTTCCAAAAATTTGGAACTCCAAGCTCCTTCTTTCTAACAAAAGAGCATCAACACCTTTAACCCAACCTTTTCTAGGGATTTCTGCTGTTATATATTCATAAATTTCTCGACCTTTCGGAAAAGTTGTATGCCATTCAAGTGGATATGTCGGAGATTTTTTATCTTTTGAACTTTCGAAAGAATCGTATGCTCTTTTAGGTTCAATTTCCGCTCCTAGCCATTCTTCTAACAAATCCTCTTCAACCTCTGATCCTGCCATCAAACTAATAGCGTGGTAGTGCCCATCAATTTTCTTCAAAGCAAAAAGAAATGAGTTACCCGTACTTTCAGGGTCTTGAACCGGGTTTTTAGCACCTCCCCAGCGAGTAATCCTAAACTCATTTCGTGTCCCCACCTTTCCATCCTCTATAATGTGGCGATTATTATAATATATAGCACGCAAAGTTTTTTGTAGATCATACTGAGGAAAGTAACAGTCGATGTTTTTGTCTGGATTTAATATCTGAGTGGTCGATATTTCAGGTATAGCTTGCCTGATGAACTGGGGTGTAAAGTAAACTCCAGATTGGTGTCCTTCAGAAAGACCTGTATCGTTACCTGACAATCTTTTCACCATCCAATTGAATCCACTTCGATCAATTATTTCCAAACACTCTGTGAAAGTTTTTCTTTTAAATTCATTCATTCCCCGTTATTTTTTAGAATTATTTTTGCCATTTCTCTTGCGCAAGCACTTATAGCAGGAACAACTACGCTGTTACCAATTTGTCTGTAAGCTTGTGTGTTAGATACTGGAAAAACAAAATTTTCAGGGTCATAACCTTGCAGTTGCATCGCCTCACTGACAGTAAGCCTTCTTGGACGTTCACCAAGCTGCTCAATTAAAACTTCAGCACCGTCCTTGTGATATCTTGCAGAAATAGTGCGAGTGGTAGACCCACTCTTGAGAGGTAGTTTGTGAATACCATATCCAAAACCGTTTCCTTTCTGAGCGTGATTAGCTTTATGCCTTATCAACGTATCCCAAGTTCCTGGTCCCAAAGTGTGTCCTACTACGTCACTTTGGATAATGGATGACAGCTCGGGATACACGTAATGTGAACTTGGCCTCTCTGGAATAACTATATCTTTAGGATCGATAGCAATTTGCTTCGAATCATAACCAACAATAAAAATTCTCTGCCGATTCTGAGGAACCCAGTTTGCGCCGTTGACTACTTTCCATGAAATCACATAACCTAGTTCCGTTACTAAACATTTACGTATAATCTCGAAGGTTTTACCTTTGTCATGAGAAAGTAAGTTCTTAACATTTTCTAGCATAAAAGCCTTGGGTCTTTTGGCTTTTATTATTCTTTTCAGGTCAAAAAATAACGTTCCTTGCGTTTCATCTTCAAAACCATGCTTTCTCCCTAAGGAATTCTTCTTTGACACTCCTGCTAGAGAAAAAGGCTGGCAAGGAAACCCAGCACAAAGCACATCGTGGTCGGGAATCTCTGAAGCTTCAATTTTGGTTATATCCCCATACGGGTAATCACCAAAATTCCTTTCATACGTTTGCTTCGCGTATTTATCCCATTCACTAGTAAAAACACATTTCCCACCCGCTTTTTGAAAGGCTATTCTAAAACCACCAATTCCTGCAAATAGATCTATGAAAGTAAACTTAGGATTTTCAGGACTAGGATACGAAATTTGGTGTCCAGTAAGTTTCAATCGTGATTGGTGTAAGTCAGATTCACATAACGTATTTTCTGGTAATGGCTGAAAACCTACCTTAAGACATATATCAATATATTGCTCGCGGCTTAATAAAGGAGCACGTTTGGAACAGTCATCCAAAAAATTTGTAATAGCTGCCCTTTTTTCATCAAAACCATCTAAAGAAGGTAAAGATAGAAGTTCATCCAAAAGCTCGTTGTAGTCGAACTTAGGCATGTGAAACCCCTTTCAGTAATTCAGAAAGTTCTACTTCTAAGGCCTCTGCTATCTTCAGTGAAGAGAGCACCGTTGGATTTCGTTCTCCACGCTCAACACCTCCAATGTAAGTACGATCTAACCCTGCCTCAAAAGCCAAATTCTCTTGAGAAATCTCCTTGATTTCTCTTAGTCGCCTAACGTTGTCGCCTAACTTAACTAACGCACTTACTTTCTCTTTCATCGAGAAATACACTAGCCTTAATGATGACTATAAGACTACCGACTATAAGTATCATATATAATAAAAACTAATCATACGAACACTTTGGTAACTACTACGATAAATCGCCAAAAAAATACTAACTACTCAGTAGCGATACCTCAGATCCCAAAGGGATCGCTATCCAATAGCTCGGGCTTACCATACCCCGAAAACGACCCATACCGCAGCTCTCTTTTCCATGACTACAGCTCGTTTATTCCACTGAAATTTGCTTCTCCGTAATGGCGACCTTTATCTTCATGCCAACTTGACCAGAGCCTTCAATTTTCATATCGGCTTCGACAATCTGACCTAGCTCGATGTCCAGCAAGCCATCGGCCTCATAGGTATCGATTTTCCATTGTGGTCCCTCCGCGGGTGCACCTCTCACCTCAATGCGCGCCAGACTTCTGCCATCTCTTTCTATCACTTCTACAAAAGTAACGCTGACTCGACTCAACATCTTGTCCAAAACACCTAAGGGAATCTCCATTTCTTTCGTCCAGGTTTGTCCCGGCTCAACAGCTTCACTTGGCATGAGATCAATCCATTGGCGCATCATCCTCTCCATCACGTCAGAAGCTCCCGCCCCCCCTGCTGGCAGAGAAGCTGGATCAACCTCCACCGCGCCTTCAGGAGTCATGACAAACTTTATTTCACTCGCCAAGACCTCACTAAACATGGACTTCATCATCTCGGAAGATGGTGCTGGGTTGTCGCTATCGTAACTTCCCATATCGCTGCCTCCCGCACTCAACGCTGCTTGTAGACGCTTATTCTTCATGCTCACTAAAACTCCACGTGGATGAGTCGCTGCCACCATGGATAAATCCGTCTCTGTGCGATTCCGTGAAATCATTGAACCTCCGCTATGCATCTCTATGAGAGTTACATTGTGTCTGTTATAAGTCGTTCCAGCATTCCATTTTATTTCCAATAATACAGGGCCCTGTGCCTGAGCGTTAGACATCAGAAACAAAAGACTAAACATGCTAATCATGGCATGTTTACTAATCGGGGAATTATTGAAGAATTTCATAACATGCTCTAGTTGAATGAATTAAGTATTTTAAAAACAAACTAACAGATACTGTGTTCTCCCCTATTTTCTCATCCATTGCAATTATTTTTCTGAGGGGACACAGCTTTAAGGAATGGTTGGTGAGCGAAACTGTGAAGACATCATATTTGAGAGGAATAGGCGCTATAATGATTATTCTCTATGATTTGATGCCCCCTCACGCCTCCAATCGATGGCACCACCTCTGGGGTGCTTTTTCTTCCTCGATGATTAATCATGGGGTATTCTACCCCATGCTATGTGATGTCATCCCTCCGGGATTGGGAGGAGTGCGCCAAATGGTTAGCCATCATCGGCAAACTACTTGCTTGTGATCCATCTGGGGAATCTGTCTTGGGATTTGCCGTAGGATTCTGCTTGGGGATTATTAGGCTTAACCGACTGGTTAATAAACAGACTTGATGGTGGACTGAACGAAAAAGTCCGAACAAACACAGACCCCCTCAGCTGCCTTCACAGCGCAGGTGGAAAAGCAATCATCCGACCTTTGGAGCTAAGGTTTTGCCACCTAGCATTGAAAGTTCCAAAAGGTCACCGCCACAAAAAACAATGGCAGGGCCCTCAATTCTTATCTCCTATCCAAGCTTCCGTTTTTTCCGTGTATTTCGCGGTTCAAAAACCCTCCCTATGCCGCGTTCACGTCATCCCTGAGATTCTTGATGATGAACTCCTGTCTGATCGGGGTATTTTTGCCCATGTAAAAGGCGAGCATGTCTTTGACACCTTTGCCTTCCTCGAGGAGGACAGGCTCGAGGCGGATATCGGGACCGATCATGAACTGAAATTCATCGGGGGAGATTTCTCCAAGACCTTTGAATCGGGTAATCTCGGCGGCTTTACCAACCTCCTCCATCGCGGCGACGCGCTCCTCCTCGCTGTAGCAGTAGCGGGTGATCTTTTTATTTCTCACGCGGAAGAGCGGTGTTTGAAGAATATAGAGGTGACCGTTTCTGACCAGCTCGGGAAAGAACTGAAGGAAAAAAGTAAGCAGGAGTAAGCGGATGTGCATGCCGTCGACATCGGCATCGGTAGCGATGACAACGCGATTATAACGCAGTGCTTCGAGACCTTCCTCGATATCAAGTGCGTGCTGGAGGAGATTAAACTCCTCGTTTTCGTAGACGACATTGCGCTTCAGCCCGAATGAGTTCAGTGGTTTACCACGCAGCGAAAACACCGCTTGGGTCTCAACATCGCGGCTCTTGGTAATGGAGCCACTCGCGCTATCACCCTCCGTAATAAAGACGGTAGACTCGAGCGCACGCTTGTGTTTACTGGAAAAATGGGCGCGGCAATCACGGAGTTTTTTATTGTGCACCTTCGCCTTGCGGGCGCGGTCCTTAGCTATTTTCTTAATGCCCGATAACTCCTTGCGCTCGCGCTCAGAGGCGAGAATACGTTTCTGCAAGGCATCCGCCACGTCTGAATTCCTGTGCAGAAAGTTATCGAGATGCTCTTTCAGGAAGTTAAGCACAAAAGTCCGGATCGTCTCGCCCTCGGGAGCGACGGTCATGCTACCGAGCTTTGTTTTGGTCTGGCTTTCAAAAACAGGCTCCTCGATGCGCACCAAAATGGCGGCCTCGAGGCCATTGCGAATATCAGCAGGATTATACTGCTTTTTGTAGAAACCTCGGATCACCTGCACGATGGACTCTCGAAAGGCGGCGAGGTGGGTGCCGCCCTGCGTTGTGTGCTGACCGTTAACAAAAGAGTAATACTCTTCGCCCCCTTCCAGCGTATGGGCAAAAGCGATTTCGATGTCCTTGTGACGAAGGTGGATAGGCGCATAAACTGGCTCAGCATCCATTTCCTCTTTCAGTAGATCAAGTAGACCGTCCTTGGACTTAAACTTCTTGCCATTAAAAATAATCGCCAAGCCAGGATTCAGGAAGGAGTAGTAGCGGCACATCTTCTCGATGTATCCCGCACGGAAACGTGTTTTCTCAGGAAAAATACTCCGATCAACATCGAAGGCGATACGTGTGCCGTTCTCACCATCGTCCATGATGGGCTTAGGCATATCGACGACGACCTCGCCCTTGCTGAACTCTATCGCCTTAGTTTGACCATCGCGCCAGGCTTGGATTTCAAAAAATTCTGACAGCGCATTCACCGCTTTGATACCAACGCCGTTAAGACCTACGGACTTTTTGAAAGCCTCGCTGTCATACTTTGCACCGGTGTTAATCTTCGCCGCGCAGTCAAGCAGTTTCCCCAGCGGGATACCGCGACCATAATCTCGCACTTCGACGCGTCCTTCATCATCGATATTTACAGTCAGCTTAGCACCATGCCCCATAATAAACTCATCCACGGAGTTATCCATGACCTCCTTGAGCAAAATGTAGATTCCATCATCGGCGCTGCCTCCATTTCCTAGCTTACCGATGTACATGCCAGGGCGCATTCTGATATGCTCTTTCCAGTCAAGACTCTTGATGTCATCTTCTGTGTACTCTGCTGCCATAAGAAATAGATTAAATTAGGGTGAAATAAAGTGAACGTCCTCAGTGATCAGTAGATGAACTATCACCCATTGACATAGTTAAGTTGTCTTAAATTTTACGAGAATGCAATCGTGATTTTAAGGAGAGCTTGGCAGCGTGCAGAAGAATAGTGAACTTTTCTATATCAAGGCAAATTTGAGATGCATTTCTTCGAATCTACGCTAGGTATTACGTGATATGAAAAAACAAGCCCTTATTGCCATAGCCGCCCTCTTTTCTTTCTCCGCCACTCCCAGCATTATGGCGCATTGCCAGGTGCCATGCGGAATTTACTCGGATGATACAGTGCTCATCGATCTCGTAACGCATCAAAAAACGATCGAAAAGGCGATGACACAAATTACAGAACTCTCCAAAGACCCTGGTGCCAACGCCAACATGCTTACGCGCTGGATCACCAATAAGGATGATCATGCGACCAAACTTCAAATCACCATGACTGAGTACTTCCTCGCCCAGCGACTTAAGATCGATGAAGCCGACAAGGAAGCTTACCTCAAGAAGCTCATACTCGCGCATGAGATCATCGTCTACGCTATGAAGTGTAAGCAAACGACTGACCTCGAAAACGCCAAGAAGCTCCACACTGCTATCGACTCCTTTACTAAGGCTTACCAGACTAAGTAAATACCAGTTTGATCAGCACAACGAACTCTGGATTGAAGAGGGGCTTAGTCCCCTCTCAAGCCGGAGAAAAAGCTCGCTAATTCATCCTCGGTCGCCTCCGCGCCCATGATATCGTCGTAATCCAGTATTTCTAAATACTTGTCATCAAACTCTACGACAAAGCTGCTGATTTCACCGAGGTGTTTTTGTCCAAACTTCATGCGGCTGCCACACCAAGTGAAGGTACATCGGTCTTGCGCACGAGTTAGCCCCACATAAAGCAAGCGGCGTTCTTCATCGCGCGTGCCTTCCTCAATACTGCGCTTGTGCGGTAGAATCCCTTCCTCGAGACCTACGAGGTAAACGATGGAATACTCCATCCCCTTGGAAGCATGCAGGGTGATGAGCGTGACACCGCGCTGTTTCTCGATGTCGTTATCCTGCTCTCTATCACGAGCTAGTGCGGAGAGATCGAGAAATTTTTGAAGGTTGTTTCCTTTGCGTGATGCAGCATTCAGATCGGCAACGACGTCATCGATATTGCTTCTGCGCATGTCCTCCTCTTTTTCGTTTTTACAGCTGCGTTTCACCCAATCAATAAAGCCAATCTCATCCAGCATCGCGGTGAGCACGTGCCCCATCGGCTCCATACCCGAGCTCATACGCTCGCGGTAAGATAAGATAGTTTCGGTAAATTCAGCCACCGATTTTGCAGCGCGCGTCGACAGCAGGTCATTGGGAACACCCATGGCCTCCCAAACGCTACCACCGCGCTCACGGGAAACATCAGTCAGTAAAATAGCCGCTGCCTGACCTATTCCGCGCGGCGGCGCATTCATGATACGAAGTAGCGGCACGTCGGCATCTGGATTTGCCAGTACCTGTAAATAAGATAACACATCGCGTACTTCGCGTTTATCGTAGAAGCTCTGCGCACCGATCATGCGGTAAGGGATCTCCTGCTCACGCAGTGCCATTTCTAGGTGACGACACTGGGAGTTGGTGCGGAAGAGCACTGCTATATCTTCCAAAGGCTTCTTCTCCACGCGATGAATATCGATGATTTCATTCGCGATAAACTCTGCTTCCTCCTCGTCACCAGGCATCGATATAATTCTGACAGGCTGACCCGCCGGCTTCACCGCACGCAGCTCTTTCTCACGTCGGCCGACGTTGTGTTTGATAAGCGAGTTTGCCGTGTAAATGATCGACTCGGTACTACGGTAGTTTTCCTCGAGCCGGATGACCTGAGGATTGGGGAAAAATTTCTCAAACTGGAGGATGTTAGCCACCTCTGCACCACGCCAGCCGTAGATTGACTGGTCATCATCGCCAACCACACAGACGTGATAAGGCTCACCCACGAGCTGCTGGAGCAGACGCATTTGCAGGCTATTGGTATCCTGAAACTCATCCACGGTGACACGAGTCCAGCGTTTCCTACAAATTTCGCGTACATCGGGAAACTCACGAAGCAACTTCTCTGCGAGGAGCAGTAGATCGTCAAAGTCGACAGCATTCTGCGCACGGAGTTCATTTTGATAAGCTTTTGCAATGTCCGCGATGAAGGGATCGTCGATCGAATCGGCATCGCCACCATCATTTTTCGCCTTGGAAATCATGGAAATAACCACATTGGGCTCCAGCTTTTCCTGAGCTCCACCTTTGCGAATTATGATCTGTTTGATCAGGCCTGTTTGGTCATTCCCAGTGTAAATCGTGAAGTTCTGCTTGTAGCCGAGGCGGTCTATCCCTGTGCGCAAAATCCTTACGCAGAGCGAGTGAAAGGTGCAGACTGTGATCTGCTTTGCCGCCTTCTTATTGACCATACCTGCAACGCGCTCCTGCATTTCGCTTGCGGCTTTATTGGTAAAGGTCACAGCGAGTATTTCATGCGGATCAATTCCCTTATCCACCATGTGGGAGATACGACATGTCACCGTACGCGTCTTTCCCGTACCTGCACCCGCGAGGATGAGCACAGGACCATCAAGTGCATTGACAGCCTCTGCCTGCGCTGGATTAAGACTGGAAAGTTGAAACGCCATATGAGTGATTCGATAAAAGTTATTCGCTAAAAATCATGTCTACTTACTCCGCCGTACGGGTAATGGAAACCCCGACACATCGCGTCGACGGCAGGATAAACTTCTCTATTTCAATACTAACACTGCTCACTGGAAAATTTGTTAAAACCATCGCCGCAAGTTCCTCCGCGAGTGTTTCAATAAGTTTGCGTGGTCTAAGCTCCACCAGTGCAGCAATCTGAAGATACACCGCATGGTAATCGATGGTTCGCTCAATATCATCTTCGAGCGGCTGCGCATCATCAAAGGGCGACATCGTCGTATGGATCAGTAGTTCTTGAGCACTTGCCCTTTCAGCATCTGGCACGCCTATGAAGCAGCTAACCTTTTGTCCACGGATGAAGATTTGGTCAGATTTTTTCATGTTGAGGAGTGTAAGGACCGTAGAAGTTCGTGTACCTGCGACAAATCGTCTAATAAGAAATCAGGTTTCACCTGTGATAGTTGCTGGGCATTTTGATAACCAGTCAAAAGCGCGATGGAGCCGACCCCACCGTGATGAGCCGTCTCGACATCATGCTGCATATCTCCCAAGAAAACCGTATGCGCTGGGTTGAGCTGATGATCCGCAATCATGCGGTGAATCTGATCCCGCTTATCGAGAATACCTGCATAGCTTGCTTCAAAAAAATGATTCACCTCGAGCTCCTTGGCATGTTTCTCAAATGCCTGCGCATCCATGGAACTGAGGATAAACATCCGCTTGTTCCCCTCATCTAGGTATTTAAGAAAATCGACGGCGTGTGGCAATAAAGGCGAAACCACACCCGATGCCTCAGAGTCGGCAAAACCTTTTCGAAAATGATCCTCTAGCTCAGAGAGTGGAACACCTGGTAAGACCTCCTCATAATACTCCATGTACGGCAGGCGAAACTGCATGCGGAACTCCTCACGCGTAATCTCAGGTTTTTCATACTGACGCATCACGTGATTCGTAGCGTCCAGAACCATAGCTAGGTCATCGACGATGGTGCCTGACCAATCGAATATCCAATTTTCGTATTTTATCATATGCGACTTTATCATCTTCAAACACCTAGCCTACTTTAAAAACAATTTGTTTGACCACGCCCTGCCCTAGCTCGTTACCAAGGTTTCGCAGTAACTGAGCACTCATTTGCTGAAGGTGAAACTTCATCATGGGGTTTACTACACGTAGTACCAGTACGCCCTCGCGAATCGAGTCAGGCACGGTATGCTTCGAAACAAAATCTCCAGCCACCCGTGACCAGCCCTCTTTCAAGCGCTGCTCGTCAATTCCGTCGGAGAGACCGACCAATTTCAGCAAATCAGCTAGATATTCGTCCGCTTGGTGGATATTTCTCTGCGACGATGGAGGGTCAATTCCACCACGCCATTCGGAAAGAATTTGATTCCGTGCCTTCAAGCGGGACTTGGAATCTCGGCGCTGCCTTTTCGAACGACGCTTGATTCGAGAAGCCCCACCCACTGACCCATCAGGAATCGAAGGTTCGGGGGAGTCTGACTGTGGATTACTCTCCATCTTCGCCAATAGCCTCGACGGGGCAGCCCTCCATGGCCTCTACACACTGCTCGCGTTCTTCATCCGTCTCTGCCTGCTTATAAACATAGGAGTAACCCTCGTCCTCTTCACGGGTAAAATTATTTGGCGCCGTTTCGCGGCAGAGGTCACAGTCGATGCACTGACTATCTACATAGAAAGCACCTTTTACGTTTTCGGGATTTTTGTCTTCGTTATCAGCCATGGGTCAAATTGGGTAAATTTGTTGCCGTTTCCTTCGCCTAGGATTAGCTGAGAATCAAGCATCAAATATTTGCTTGAGCCTATTACAGAACATGGGCGGCTATCTGTCACATCCATAGATCACAATCGTCTTGCAGATTATACGATTCTTTAGCATGCTTGCCACCTCTCGATATATCATGAAAAAAGGCGAACACAACACACCTCACAAATCAAATAATGGGGAAACAATCATCAATGAAGATGATCTTTGGGACATTGATGACGAGTACACATCTACCGAAGTTCCCTCACCTTTAGAGACGGCTCAAGTCATTGAGTCTATCGAAGTTCCCCCAATCGAGGAACCCCTTGTCATAGCTGAAGTAACAACACCTGCACCAGCTGCTGTTTCTGAACCAGCTGTTAAAAAAGACGAGGCTCCCACATCTGTCGCCCAGTCCTCAAAGTTTTCACTCGGTATCATTGAAACAGTCGCACTCGCTCTGATCGCTCTTCTTCTGCTAGGAACTGCCACCGCCAGCTATATATGGCTTTATAAAAAAAATCAGTTAGCAAATCAAACCACATCGACCGAACTACCAGCGCAAGGAAAATACGCTACGATTCAAGCTATCGATTCTTACTGGAAATCTGCGGTAGATCTAAGCAACGTAAAGCTTGGCACTGAACTTGCCCCCGTGGCTGTAATCACTCTGGGGAAATCATCCAACTCAGGAGCACTTCGCCTCTTTTTCAGTGATGAAAACAACAATCTCATTGGCGATCCAATCGATCTTACTGTTTCGAATGGGCTTTTTAGCAATGGGGAAAAAACAATCGAAGTAAACGCTACTAACGGCTTAAGTAATAAGATGGATCTTTTATCCTATCAAATTGATGAGCACGGTGGTTCCTGGCAAATCACCATTAAAGAGGCAGAAAACAGTTTAGCGAAAGGCTCTGAGTTCGTAGAGATCATCCAAGCAGCGATTTCCCCAGTGGAAAAATAAACTCAGCTGACTTCTATGCCACCATCGGTACTAACCTAATAAGCTGTGTGCCATCGCTTTAGCTTCTTCACCGCCACCTCCGAGCATCCGAATCAGCTCTGAAATGCGAGCGTCTCCTTCGACGGCGACGAGTTTTGAATGGGTCCTACCTGCAGTGACACTTTTACTTACTACAAAGTGGTGCGATGCTAATGCAGCCACTTGCGGAAAATGCGTGATGGCCACCACTTGATGACGTTTACCTAGATTAGCCATTTTTTCACCCACAGCGCGCGCTATTTCGCCGCCTACATTGGCATCAATTTCATCAAAAACCATTAATGGCGTAGCATCTTGCTCGGCCAAGGCACTCTTCACGGAAAGCATTACACGCGATACCTCGCCACTAGAGCCGATTAAGCGCAGAGGTTTCAAAGGCTCGCCAAGATTCGGGCCAAACTCAAACTCAACTCCCTCCATCCCACTCATGCCGGGAGATTTTTGTAGAATTAAGCTTACTTCAAACGCAGCTTCTTTAAATCCTAGTTCCTTTAAGTGACGCACGATATCTTTAGCTAACTTAGGCGCTGCTAATCTTCGCTGTTCACTTAATTCATCTCCTAGCTGGTCGACAAGTTCTCTTGCGATCTGGAGCGCCGCCTGAAGTTGCTCGATGCGTTCGCTGCGGTTTTCCACAGAGTCAATTCTTTGCTGCGCCACATCGCGATATTTCAAAACATCCTCGATACTTGGTCCGTACTTCCGCTTGAGAGACTCAAGTGTGTTAATCCGTTCTTCTAGCTGCATCAACTCCTGAGGATCCGTACTCAAATCTTGTAAATAATCGCTGAGACTGCACTCCATTTCTTGTACTTCTAGCACCGCCTTATCAACACCTTCTAAAATCTTACGCAGATCGGGATCGAGCTTTTCAAGGTCGCGACTTATTCTCTGCATATGACCTAACTGCTCAGTAATAGCGGCATCGCCTCCCGAAAGTAGGTTAAGTGCAGTACTTATGGAGTCCACAATGCGAGAACTGTTTGAGGCTCGTTTATAGCGAGACTCAAGTTCCTCCTCTTCTGTGGGATTCAGTTCAGCTGATTCTATTTCTGAAAACTGGTGCCGCAGTAGATCGAGCTCTCTTTCTGTCTCCATGCCTGTTGTTTGGAAATCACTCAACTCATCTAACTTTTCACGCCACTCAGACCACGACACTTGGTATCTGAGCTTAAGATCAAGAGCATGGCTTCCCGAATAAGCATCAAGCATGGCAAGCTGGCGCTCAGTAGATAGAAGACTCTGATGATCGTGAGGGCCGTGAAGATCAACGAGGTGGCTCCCCAGACTTTTTAACATACCCAGAGTAGCAGGTGAGTTATTAAGAAATTGCTTGTTACTGGTCTGCCCGATGATTCGCTTGACGATTAACTGCCCAGCCTCGCATGGCTCTAGTCCACCTTCCTCAAGTACCTCATTGATGATTTGGGTGTTTTCCAAATCAAAAACAGCCTCCACGACACAAGATGTCTCTCCCGTGCGAATGAGGCCTTTATCGGCACGTTCTCCAAGAATTAGTTTTAAAGCACCGACGATCACTGATTTCCCCGCGCCTGTTTCACCCGTGACACCAATCAAACCTGCATCAAGTGTCCACTCCAGCTCATCAACGAGCGCTAAATTCTTAATTTTAAGTAAACTTAACATGCTTTTATACTCTTCATTGACCAATCTGCTTTGCTCTATCTATGGAAGTATGGCAAGCTTTCCACAAGTTGAAATCTGAAATTTCCATAACCTTTCTCGGTACAGGTACATCCACGGGCGTTCCTGTCATCGGCTGTTCCTGCAAAATCTGTCGATCAGAAGATCCACGACTTATCAGAACGCGATCCTCTATCCATCTACAAACGCCCGAATTCTCTATTCTCGTAGATAGTGGTCCCGACTTACGCGAGCAAGCACTGCGAGAGAACCTGACCCATGTAGATGCTGTGCTCTATACGCACGCTCATGTTGATCACATTGCTGGCTTCGATGAGCTGAGAGCTTACTGCTGGAAAAGCGATACGCCGCTTCCCCTTTACGGCTCTAAGTCTTTACTCGAGCATTTAAAAAATATGTACCGATGGGCATTTCTACCCACCAATCAATATAAGGGGTACATCAAACCTGACCCGATAGAAACGAATGGCGCGTTCCAGTTAGGTGAACTCACAGTCACGCCCATACCCGTCATCCACGGCTCCATGCACACACAAGGCTACCGTTTTGATTACCCCGACGCACTTTCGGTTGCCTATATTCCAGACGTGAAAATCATTCCAGCAGAGAGTATGAAACTTCTTCAGAACATCCCCTGTCTGATCATTGACTCACTTCATCAACGTCAGCACCCCACTCACATGAACCTCTCTGAGGCCTTATCTGTTTCCAAAGAGCTAAACGTCCAGCAAGTCTACCTCACCCATCTGTCTCACGAACTTGATGTTTATGAGGTAGCTAAAGAACTTCCTAACTACGCCCAATTTGCCTACGACGGTCTCAAAGTTCACTTTCCAATAGCAGAATTAATTTAATGTTGGTTCTTCCACCACCTATGAAAAGCCTTTTCTTTTTGCTCTCTTTACTCGTGATTTTCTTCACGGGAAAAGCCCATGCTGCCATAAAGCCTGAGCATGTCGTCATCATTTACAACACCAGTGAGCCACTGTCCAAAGACCTTGCTTATTACTATGCTCAAGAACGCGATATTCCAGAGGATCAAATCGTCGGACTTAAACTCCCTTTAAAAGGCGAGATTACTCGCCAAGAATATCAGCAAAAGATTCAAAACCCACTGCGTCAGATATTTACCAAACGCCAATGGTGGACACTTACCACGGATTCTACCGGGGCGAAATCACCCCGTTCATCTCGGATCAGCACTCTAGTGTGCATGTACGGCGTACCATTTAAGATCAAACGCCTCGTTCCACCAGCCCCCAAACCGCCCACTGGAGAAAAAGCTCAAAAAGCACCTCAGCCCCCCAATGAAGCATGCGTCGACTCAGAGTTATGCCTTTTAGGTTTTCACGAACTACCTATTAACGGCCCGCTGAGAAACCTCTACTATGAGAAAGACAAACCCATCTCAGAAGCGCCTATCCCTCCAATTATGCTCGTGGGGCGCATTGACGGCCCCAGTTATCCTATCTGCAAGCAAATGATTGACGATGCCATCGCAACCGAGAAACGCGGTCTTTGGGGAATGTGCTATCTTGACTTCGCCCTCAGAGGTCAAAATTACAAAGAGGCCGATGAATGGTTAGGCCATGTGGCGAAACTAAATCATCAAGCAGGCATTCCCACCGTAACAGATCGTAACAAACAAACCTACACCACCAATTTCCCCATGGATGATGCCGCCATTTACTATGGCTGGTACACCCAAAACAGGAATGGTCCGCTACTCAACCCTGAATTTAAATTCCGTCAAGGTGCCATTGCTGCTCACTTACACTCCTTCAGCGCTCGAAGTATCCGTAATCCAAATAAAGAATGGTGTGGTGCAATTCTCAGTCACGGAGCTGCTGCGACCATGGGCACTGTCTATGAACCCTACCTCACGCTATTCACCAACTTCGACATCTTCCACGATCGCTTGCTGAAGGGCTACTCATTTATTGAGGCAGCTTATATGGCAACCCCTGCACTATCGTGGCAAAACATTATGTTAGGCGACCCACTTTACCGCCCGTTTTCTCACTTAGATGGATCTGGTGAAAAAAATGATGCCGACCGGGATTACCGAGCCATCCGAGTCGCGAACTCGATCTGGAGCAATGATTCCAAACGACTCATTAACAAACTTACCGAAGCAGCTGAGGCAAAGAACAATGGTAAAATCTACGAATACCTAGGACTTTGGCATCGACAGGAAAAGCAGTATCCTGAAGCAATCAAGTTTTTCCAACTTGCAGCCGATGCGCTCTTAAATGAAACAGATCGTCTCCGCCAGTGGATTAGCATCGCTGATACTTTCCGGCTTTCAGGACAAAAAGCTAAAGCGGTTGAAACGCTGAAACACGCCGAAGTCATCACGGCTGACATCCCAGAATTACTATCGGTCAGAGCACTACTTAATATTCTAGACCCACCTCCACCACCGCCACCGGTGCAAAAACGACCCTAGATAGAGAAATTAAATTAAAGACTATCTAAGTGATCTCGGTCTCGCTTACTTAAGCCCTGCACTACAAGATTATAGGAGTGATCGATGAGTTCACGCACCAGCTCGTCGTTCATGGAGTCATTCAGTATTACCGTATTCCAGTGTTTTTTATTCATATGATATCCAGGTATCACAGATTCATAAATATCGCGAAGCTCCATGGCTCGGTCGGGATCGCACTTTAAATTAATGCGCACAGGTAGATTATCTGGAGATGTCAAAGCAAACATCTTACCACAAACTTTGTAGACGAGAGCATCAGGACCAAAAGGACAGGTCTCCTCGACCCCTTTTTTCGCTAAACAATAATCGATTAAGTCAACTAGATCCAACATCGCTCTACTCCAAATTAATTGCACTAGAGTCAAAAAACTCAGGATCGTAATCATCATCCATCCATTCGGCAAAACCCCCAATCGCTTCACGATAGCCAAAAGCTCCTCCACAATCTTCTGGCGGACAGGCTCTAGCACCATCAAGAAGCTTCAGCTTCCCATCAGTCAAAATCTTTTCCTCAATAACCACCTCGTGAGTCCAATCATCAAAAAAATCATAACGATACAACAAACGAATAGGTAAACGTTTTCTGCCGATAAAATTTGCCAGAGTCACCTCTTTTTCATCCTCAAAATCATCTTTAGCAGACACCTGATCCTTGGTATCAGAAATCACGTTGGTGAGGCTTTTTCCCTTACCGTAACGAAATTGATGCGATTGCTCATCATTCCAGCCCATCGCCTTTTGAATCACTTGATGAAACTCAGCAAAGGTAAGTGATTCAGGAACCATCAAACGCCTCCAAATTAATGGCTCAACTTCATAGAGAAATAATTTAATAGTGTAATAGTTCATCGCTTAAATAATAAAAATGAAATTCCTCAACTGCATTACTCGGACGAGCTAGCCTCACCCGAAGCTCCCTTTTTATAAGATTCGCTTCTGTAGTCAGTCT
The DNA here is from genome assembly GCA_051252195.1 of Akkermansiaceae bacterium. Taxonomy (GTDB): domain Bacteria; phylum Verrucomicrobiota; class Verrucomicrobiia; order Verrucomicrobiales; family Akkermansiaceae; genus Oceaniferula. The sequence continues at coordinate 87,496 of JBPOGD010000007.1, forward strand.
GGTAAAAACCAGATCCTTTAAAAATTACACCAGAGCCTGAGCCCAGTAACCTTTTGACCTTACCGGTACAGCTCTCTTGTGAACATTCAGTCAACTTATGATCGCTCATCTTTTGAAAAACTTCAAAAACATGACCACATTCTTCACAGCGATAATCGTAATTAGGCATAATTAATTCAACTTTTTGAACTGCTGTTCGATAGCCCCAGTTGCACTATTTCGCAAGGGAGAAAGAGAAATGTAATCCAAGTTGTAAATTTCCATCAGTTGTGTATACTCAGGTTTGGTCATCTTTGAAGCGTTTTTCAATACCGGAATCGTCACTTACCTTCTAATTATGAATTTACTACAGCTTTTAAAAAAACTCACTCTTTGCGCACTAATCATCACTCCCCTTAGTGCGCAAGTAATCACCATTGCGGATCAAAATGGCAATACCACGATTGTTTCTTTAATTAGCCGCCAAGGCGACAAGGCACTCGTCAAGCGTATGAGTGATGGGAAAGAATTTGCTATCTCACCAGATCAACTTTCTGAAAGTTCAAAAAAAGAGCTTCTCACCCATCTCAAAAAGCTTGCTGAACAGTATCCTGAATTAGAAATCGATGTTGTGGTCAGTAAAAGAAGAAATGACCGGGGCTATTCAGCCGAAAAAATGGTTGTCAGCTCAAAAGTCACCGTCACCAATAAAGATTACAAAATTGAATGCCCACCGTCAAAGTTGACTATTGTTTTTATAGGTGAAGATCTTGCTCACAACGGATTTTATAAGGTCCTGTCTAAGCAGTCTACAGATATAACGCCTACACATAAAGGCTCAGAGTTTGAAACCGAAGCATTCTACATCGAATATTACGACGATAATTACTATAGCTACAACCATGGTCACAAGTATGTGGGTTACCTCGCCATTATCACCGATAACAAAGGAAACGTGATAGAAGAAAAAACAGTACTCTCCGCGATGAAAAAAGCACTGGAAGAGAACGCAAATCTTGCCAAAAATTTTCTAAAATACAAAAAAGAGGATAAATTAAATCAACTCATGGAAAAAAGCAAAAATGCTCCATAAATGCATTAACATATCTTCTCTCTCGAATTACTTAGAAAACTTCCTAAATACTTTTAAAACCTCGAGTAAAACACGATTCCATTTGCCAAAGGCAAGCTACGATACTATCTCTTCTTTATAGAATCCCTCCACGCTTATGACTCAACCATCCATTCTAGCTTTTTTACCTAATCTCGGCGGCCAAGAAATGATTATCATCTTGGTGATCGTCCTCCTTCTCTTCGGTGCCAAGAAGCTCCCTGAACTAGCTCGCGGTATGGGCAAGAGCTTAGGAGAATTTAAAAAAGCAAAAGACGAGTTTGAGCATGAAATCACCAGAGCAGCTGACGATGCCTCTAAGCCAACTAAAAAAGTGGAGAAATCAGAACCTCGTAAAGAGAGCGAGGTCTAAATACCACTCACTTTTTAGTATATGGTCTCCAGTAAGCCATTAATCTACAAGCATACGGCCTCGATATTTATCGGGGCTTTTTTGTCTCTATGCTTTTCCGCCTGCGACAGAGAAAAGCAGACTCCAACGTGGGAGCCATCGGCAAAGAGAAATGAGTCTCATGTTAAACAATCAAGCTCCAGCTCGAATTTTAAACACACATCCATCAGCGAAGATGAAGACATCCGGTTTTTATCTTATAACCTGAAAAATTATCTCACTGAAGATACAAGAACGAAAAAGAATAGTGAAATTACTGCACTCATCCAAATCATTTCAGAAGCCAAGCCCGATATTTTAGGGGTTTGCGAAATAGGAACACACGATGACATATCAGACCTGCAGCTTCGTTTGCAAAAACAAGGAATTCTGCTTCCCCACACTCATCTTACACGCGGTAGCGATGACATCCGTTCACTGGCTATCCTGTCTCGCTTCCCTATTGTCGAAATAAACACAGCAAAGAAACTTCACTTCCTACTCAATGGCCTGAAAATCCCGATGAATCGCGGTATTCTTGACGCAACAATCAAACTCCCTAAGTCCAAAGTGCGATTTCTAGGCGTCCATCTTAAGTCTAAACAACCTTCTGCAATTGCTAATCAAGAACTCGTCCGCAGAAATGAAAGCCTCTTACTGCGCACGCACATCGATGCTATTTTAACAATCGATCCATCAACGCCACTTATCGTCTACGGAGATATGAATGACACAAGGAGAAGTCAAACTATCGATAGCATTCGGGGGCGAACAAAATCTCCCCTCAGCATGCACATCGTCGAACTTGCTGATTCTCGCGGCGAGAACTGGACTCACTTCTGGGACGCCGAAGACATATACTCACGCCTTGATTACGTCTTCATCAGCCCCACCCTAAAACCCCGTATCAAGCGTCAGGAAAGCTCTATTTTAGATCCCCAAAACTGGGCACAAGCAAGCGACCACCGACCACTACTACTCGTCTTTCGTTAATTTCTTCATTTCAAGGCAAGGCAAGGCAAAAAAATAAGCGCCCACCTCTCGGTGAACGCTTATTGAAAAATTGGAGATAAAACCCCTTATCCGAGTGACTTCACAGCCTCGACTACGTGATCAGCCGTCATACCAAGCTCTTGCATCACGACGTTTCCTGGAGCAGAAATTCCGAACCTGTCGATACCCAGCACCTGGCCTTCAGTACCAACGTATTTCCACCAAAGGCCTGAAACACCTGCTTCAATAGCGACACGCACCGTGCAGGAAGAAGGAAGAACACTTTCTTTGTACTCTGCACTCTGACGATCAAAGCGCTCCATACATGGAACGGAAACAACGCGCACTCCGTCGCCAAGAGTCTCAGCGGCATTGATTACATGCTCAACTTCAGAGCCACTAGCCATGAGAATCGTTGTCAACGGTCCAGCTTCCTCCTTGAGGACATAAGCACCGCAGTAAGCACCCTCACGGCGAACCTGCGCAGAAAGATGACTGTAGTTAGGTACATTCTGACGAGTAAGGAAAAGCGCCGTAGGACCATCCGTGCGGAACATCGCAGCTGCCCATGCACCCGCAGTTTCCTCAGCATCGGCCGGACGCATTACATCGAGACCTGGAATCACACGAAGACCACTGACTGTTTCAACAGGCTGGTGAGTAGGACCATCTTCACCAACTCCCACGGAATCGTGTGTAAGAATGTAAGTCACAGGGAGTTTAGCTAGTGCTGCCAGACGGATTGATGGACGAAGGTAATCTGCAAACACGGCAAAGGTAGCTCCTGATATACGGAACAAGCCGTCATAAGCTACACCATTACAAATCGCTCCCATAGCGTGCTCACGAATACCGAACCAGATATTGCGACCTGCAAAGTTCTGTGAACTAAAGTCGCCCTCGCCCTTGAGGTAGTTTTTAGTAGATCCATAAAGATCAGCTGAACCTGTCATGAATGAAGGGATTTCTTTGGCGATTGATTGAATGATCTCGCCACCAGATGCACGAGTAGCACCCTTGTAATCAACTGCAAACTCAGGAATGCGCTCGAGAAGGTCAGAGGGTACTGATTTGGCTAAACCAGTTGAAAGCTCTTCTGCAAGCTCTGGGTTTGCCACTTTCCATGCTTCATAAGTTGTGTTCCACGCTTCATAAACAGAAAGACTCGATGTATTTCGCTCTGCAAAGAATGCCTGGGTTTCCTCAGAAACATAAAATAACTCCTCAGGAAGGCCTAAGCCTTTGCGAGCTGACTCGGAAAACTTAGCTCCTCCTTCACCGTGTCCACCTGCTGTTCCAGCGACTTCAGGAATGCCCTTACCAATGACTGTTTTAGCGATAATTACTTTAGGGCGACCATTGTCGTTTGTCTTCGCTGTTTCCATCGCGTTAGCTACAGCTGCCATGTCATGACCATCAATGGTCACAGCATCCCATCCTTGAGATGTAAAATATTGATCTGCGTCTTCGCTTTGAGACACATCAGCCATCGCATCAAGAGTAACGTCATTGCTATCGTAGATTAGAATCAAATTATCGAGTTTATTGTGACCCGCAAAAGCAATCGCCTCCTTCGCAACACCTTCCTGAAGACAACCGTCTCCAAGAAGAGCCACAACATGATTATTAAAAATCTCGTGCTCACCTGTATTGTACTTCGCTGCTGCATGTTTACCACTAAGTGCATAACCAACCGCATTACCTACACCTTGACCGAGTGGTCCAGTAGTAGCCTCAACACCTGGAGTTTCCTCATATTCGGGATGTCCCGGAGTGATACTGTGGAGCTTACGGAAAGATTTAATATCCTCACGTGAAACAGCGAAACCTGAAAGATGGAGCCACGTGTATATGAACATTGAGCCATGACCCGCTGAAAGAATGAAGCGATCACGATTTAGCCACTTCGGTGCATCCGGATTATATGTCAGTGACTCACCAAATAATACGGCGCCTATATCCGCACAGCCAAGAGGAAGTCCTAAATGGCCTGAAGAACAGGCGTGAACGGCATCAATAGCGAGGCCTCTTGCTTCATTTGCTGCTTGGGAAAGAATTTCTTGATTCATGATGCGCGGAGGATCTCTAGCATCTTCCGATGGGGCAAGCATGAAACGTGTCAAAATCGAAATGAAACATGTTTTTGCTCGAAATTGCATATATTTCACTCAAAAACAAAATTTCCCGTTGATTCCTGTGAATTTAAAGCTAAACAAGCCGCCCACCTCGCTTGTATTACTCCGTAATTGACCATGTCGAAGAAACTAAAAATAGCACTGCCTAAAGGCTCGCTCCAAGAACCTACCATCAAGCTTCTCGAACAGGCTGGATTTAAAGTCTACACCTCCGATCGAGGTCTGAGGCCAGATTCAGACGATAGCGAATTGGATATTTTTCTCATCCGCGCTCAGGAAGTTGCAGGCTACATCGCCCAAGGCTTCATCGACTGTGGCATTACGGGACTTGACTGGGCGTCCATGCACAAAGAGCACCTCACTGATCTTGCAGAGCTCCCTTACTCACGTGCCACCCTACGCCCCACCAAATGGGTCTTGGTCGTCCCAGAGGACTCTCCCATCCAAAGCGTAAAAGATCTTGAAGGTAAACGCATCGCTACTGAGGGGGTTGAGATTACTCAAAACTACCTCGATGCACACGGAGTCAACGCTACCATTGAATTTTCATGGGGTGCTACTGAAGTGAAGGTACCAGAACTTGTGGACGCTATCGTAGACGTCACGGAAACTGGATCATCCATCCGTGCAAACAATCTCCGCATCGTCGACACACTCCTTGTTTCATACCCACATTTCTACGCCTCTAAAACAGCCTATGAAGATAGCTGGAAGATGGAAAAAATGGATCGTATGGTGCTCATGCTTAAGGCAGCGCTCGAAGCCCGCGGTAAAGTTGGTCTCAAGATGAACTTGCCAGAAACAGCATTATCCGCTATACTAGAGAAGTTACCTTCACTCAGACGCCCAACTATCTCTCGCCTTGCCGAGGAAGATTGGGTAGCGATTGAAACAATCATTGAGGACTCCATTGCCCGCCAGATCATTCCTGATCTGAAAAAGCTTGGCGCAGAGGGCATCATCGAATACCCCCTCTCCAAGATCGTTCTTTAACCTTCTCAAACCAACCACTCTCACAAACCTAAATTTCAAGCAATTCTGCTGAAATCAACCTTAACCAAAAATACTAAGTACCATGGGATGTCTTAAAAAAAGCCGTAAGTCTAAAATTAGCAAGCACAAGCGCAAGAAGCGCATGAAGGCGAATCGTCATAAGAAGCGTCTTCGTTACAAGTCATAGTCGCAAGACTCAGACTTCTAGAAAAAAGGAACTCCGCCACCGTGCAGGGTTCCTTTTTTTGCATCTCCATCTAGTGCTTCAACTCTAGCTTTCCCCGAAATCACATATCCGCTAGACCCGAGCGTTGCCACTCCTCCCAGCCATCTTTGTAGATAGAAGTATGATAGCCATCTGCGGCTAACCTCTTGGCAACTTTGTAGGCATCTGGGCATTCGACATTGAGACAGTAAAGCACAATGACTTTACCAGATTGAACAGCTGCATCCAGCCTCGGTTTGTAATCGAGATAGCGTTTTTCGAAATCCTTAGGGGCCCAGCTTTCTGCGCCATTAATATGACCCATAACGTAGTATAACTTCGGGCGGCTATCAAAAAGAAGCACCTGATCTGCACTGATCATTGAAAACAGCTGATCAGTTTCGACACGCGTTATTTCTCCCTCCTTCACATTCGTCGCCTTAACAACTGGCGCTTTTGCGGTAATACTCGGTGCTAAAACAGGAGCTTCGGCAGCATCTTGAGGCGCTTTACTCGCACAGGAAAATAGCACGATTGAACAGAAAATAGAGTACAACTTCATAGGCTTGAAACCTTGCACAATTTCACGACCAAAAAAAGCCCCAAAGATTTTATCCTCGGGGCTCAATAAAGTTTCTCCGAAAGAATCTTTTCCTTACGCGCTCACGCGCATTGGCATAATTACATAGAGAAAAGTCCCATCAATCCTTACCACACCTGGACTCATACCATCGATGAGATCAAGATAAACTGTGTCTTCAGATAGGTTTTTCAAAGGAGCCATTAGAAAGTCAGGATTAAAGGCAATGGAAAACTCATCGCCATCGTAGTCAGCTACAACCGGCTCAATGGCTTCACCAATGTCTTTGGAGTTAGCTTGAACGTCGATATTTCCTTTTGAGAAGGTAAGTTTAACGGAGTTTGAACTCTCAGAGGTCAGTAGAGATACGCGGCGAACAGTATCAAGGAACTCTGAGCGATTAATGCTCACACGCTGTTTACGCTCACCTGGGATAACCTGCTTGTAGTTAGGATAATTCCCTTCGATGAGCTTACTGACGATGACACTGTCTCCAATCACAAAGCTAATTTGGTTTCCACTAAGGCGGACGAGAACATCGCCCTCTGCCCCAAGCATACGTTGAAGCTCGTTAATGGCTTTGGAAGGGATAATGATGTCGGTCTCATGACTTGCTGGGAACTCAAGATCATTCTCCACCATAGCAAGACGTCTTCCGTCAGTAGCTACAAAGGTCATTTTCCCAGCACGGAAAGAGACGTAGATTCCATTAAGCACGTAGCGTGTCTCATCAGTAGAGATTGAGTAGGACGTCTTTTTGATCGCATCGAGTAAGACTGACTGAGAAATTTTAAATTCATTCGCCTCATCAAACTTGGAAAGTGGCGGAAACTCATCTTCGCCCAAACCGATAATCTTGAAGAAACTAGGACCACACTTGATACTCGCATGGTTCTTAGCATCAACTGATACTTCAATTTCGCTAGCTGGAAGCTCGCGAATAATACTCACTAAACGTTTAACAGGAAGTGTCGTCGACCCCTCTTTTTCAATTTGAGCTTCAACACTGCCAGAAACACCTACGTCTAAATCCGTAGCAGTAAGCCTTAATTTGCCATCCACGGCCTCGATAAGAACGTTAGATAAAATAGGCAAAGTGGCACGATTACTAACAACGTGCTGCACTTGCTGCAAAGCATCAAGAAAAGCTTCCTTAGTGATAAAAAATTTCATGTAAGATAATGGGTAGCTTGGTAAAAAAGTATAAAGCCAGTGTTAAAAATGATTAATAACTGCTGACTTTCGTTGGAACTTTGAAGCATATTTGCTTCAAGGCAAGAACTCTTTAACAAATGCGGAGTATTTTACAACCTCCTATTGCTGCGCCATTTAAAATCTCAGACAAGCGACATCAAGCTACTTTTTCTGCAAATTATTGATTAAAATATCAATCGAATCTCTTATCTGCGGCTCGTTCTTGATCTTTTCTTCCACCTTGCGGCAGGCATATATAACGGTGCCATGGTCTCGCCCACCAAAGGCGTCACCAATCTCTACAAGCGAACAAGGCGTCAGTTTACGACTCAAGTACATGGCGATTTGACGAGGAAATGCAATATTTGTAGGGCGCCTCTTACTCGTCATATCTGCTAGACGCAGGTCAAATTCATCGGTGACCGCTTTTTGAATGCTGTCAATGTTGACTCTTTTCTGTCCTTCTTCACGTAAAATATCTTTAAGTAAAAACTCTGCGCGTTCGAGATTGATCTGCTCTGTACCAAGCGATGCATATGTTGCTATACGGACCAAGCCTCCTTCTAGACGGCGCACGTTACTCTGCACCCTCTCAGCCAGCATTTGCAAAATTTCATCACTTACCTTTACATCCCAGTCTTCCATCTTTCTCTGCAGAATCGCGAGGCGTGTTTCCATTCCTGGAGGCTGAAGTTCAACCGTCAAACCGCTCTCAAAACGCGATATCAAACGTGGCTCAATATTCTTAATCTCCGAAGCTGGACGATCTGAGGTGATTACAACCTGACTTTGAAGATCCAGCAGTTCATTGAAGGTATGAAAAAATTCCTCCTGAGAACGCTCTTTACCACCGAGAAACTGAATATCGTCAATAAGTAAAATATCTGCTCTGCGGTACTTTTTGCGGAATCGCTCCAGTGAACCTTTACGCACAGTATCGATGAATTCATTGATGAACTTTTCGCAGGTTAGATATACCACTCTTGCAGATGGATTGTTTTTCATCAATCGCTGACCGATTGCTTGCATCAAGTGTGTTTTCCCCAGTCCTGATGAACCGTGGATAAACAGTGGATTATAAATAGGCGTTTTAGCCTCTGCGACAGCGGTACAGGCAGCCTGTGCAAACTCGTTGTTCTGACCCACAACAAAACGGTCGAAACTAAACTGTGGATTAAGCCCTGCTGACTTAAGCTTCTTTTTGAACAAATCCTTCCCACTGAGACCATTGTTTTCCGAACCTGAAAACTGAGCACTAGCACTTTCTTGACGCTTCAAGCTCTGCTTGCTCGACTCAACAGACGACTGCTTCGCATCTTTATCAACGCTTCCCTCTTTACTGACTAAAGATTCGGAAACTTCTATTCTCATCTTAAGTGGCATCTCAGAAACCTGCGACAATGCCGTCTGAACTTCCGGCAAATAATTAGTTTCAATCCATACTTGATGCATATCACTCGCAACAGCAAGAACGGCTTCCGTCTCATTCACTTCGACCAATGCAGCTGATTCAAACCAACGGCCAAACGCATCATCACTGACAAGGTTTTTTAAAACAATGGAAACACTAGCCCATAATTTTTTATAATTACTCACATCCCCCCCAGATAGATCATCATTTATTGCGTTAGCGTCATATTCATTGCTGGAAGTATTATTCATTAGTGTCCGAAAAAAGTAGTGAGGTATTAGGGGCGAATATCATTTTGGCAGGCAAGCAAACCAAGCGTTTCTGGAGCTATAAAAGGCATCTTTTTGAGATGATGCAAAACTTTTTAGCGACTTAAAACCATGCCTCCCTCAAAGTCTCCATTCCACAAATGTTCCACAATAAAATTTTAAAAAATCTTGACCTTTGATTTAGTAAAGAAGAGTGAAGCAGTAGCAAAAGCCAAATATTTTAAAGACGGCAATCACCTTATTTCAAATGATCTTTTGCAACGATTCCCTCACATTTACCTACCTCTTAATTTTACGAAACCCACCGAAGGCGAGGCTACATAGCAGAGTCAAACTAGCATTGATCGGGAAAAACCATTCTGATGCCCACTGAGGACGTGAGTTTATCACCCACTCCGCTAGAGAACCATCACCAAGAGACTCTAAGAGAAGTGGCAGCTCGGGACGAAACCAAGATACTAACAATACCGAACATATCGTACCCACTACTAGACCGCGAGTACTTGACCGGTACGGCAATATCGCCGCTATAAGCACACCTAGTAAAGGACCGTAGGTATACGCGACCATACCGAAGGCTAATCCGATGAGATCACTGTCAGGATTCTTCTCATAGACATACCAGAGTGCCAAAGCCGCGAGAGTAAGTATCACACCCCAAACACAGACTGCGATGCGAGATAAGCGTACCATTTCCTCCCCCTTACCTTCGGCCTCTAGCTTTTCCCTCCCGTAAATAACGGATAAAGATGTTTGGCTCAAAGCTGCTAGAATGGAATCTAAACTCGAGATCGCCGCAGCAAACGCACCAGCAAGAATCAAACCACTAAGTCCGACAGGAACCTCCATGATAATCCAAGTGGGAAAAACGTTATTTCCCTTGGTGAAACTCTCGGCCAACTCTGGGCTAGGCACATGCACTTGATACCACGCAAAAAGTCCAGCTCCAACGGAGAGCATCAGGACCGTAATTAGCAGCGATACACTACTCCAGCACATCGCCTTCCGCGCATCACTGAGCGAGCTACAACAGAACATTCGCTGGGTATTTAATTGGTCGACGCCAAAGGCCGTGAAATTTTGAAACGGCATCGCAATCAATGCTACCCACATCGTATAACGCAGACTAGGATCTTGAAACGGCGTGGTAAAATCGAGCCAGCGTAATTTATCAACTTCCTTACCATCAATTTCCACCTGATTCAGCTCCACCAGCTGACTCCAACCTACGTTGTTCACTAAAATAAATAGTGCGAGTAGCCCACCAAATATGAATAGGCAGAACTGCATCACATCTGTCCAAATCACCGTTTGCATTCCACCCATGTAAGTCCACAGGACTGCCATCACACCAATGATTACAATGCACAAAACAGGATCCAAACCTGTAACAACTTGAAGAATAATGGCTGTGACGAGCACGCGGACACTCTGACCAAGAATCGAGCCTATCGAAAACAAACCTGTCACTAGACGCCGAGCACCTTCACCGAGGCGATTTCCCATAAAATCATACGGACTGTAGATTTCCTTTTCGTAATAAAGAGGCACTAGCCAGTATGCAACAGCGAATCTCGCCACCATCGACCCCAAACCCCACTGCAAGTATCTCCAATCTCCCTCCAAGGCATAAACCATCCCCGGCACACCAATGAAGGTGAGAGCACTGATTTCTGTCGCAATCATAGAGCCGCTTACCGACCACCAAGGCAACTTCCTCCCACCTAGAAAGAAATCTTTGATACTCGACTGCTTACCAGACATGCGGTGACCAAGCCATGTTGTGAGCACCATATACCCAATTACAACTGCCCAGTCCCAATAGGTGAAATACTCGTGAACTTGCTTCATGAATCGAGAAACTACCAGACTCATGGGGTGTGTCTAGATTGGAATATCAAGTGAACTTAAGTACCCACTAACCATTCGTCATCAGCTCAAAGATCTTGTTTAAGAAAAACTTTGCCTCTCGCAGAATTGAGCCTTGTCGTTTCCGCTCGGTCATTCATAACTCTTCTCCAGATTTGGACAAGCTAACTACATCTGGAAATTTTTTAACGATCGGTATTATCCCTGCGCGTTGGGCTTCTACACGCTTCCCTGGGAAACCCCTGCATCTCATTGCAGGTAAACCACTCGTTCAGCATGTCTGGGAGCGCACGCAGCAATGTAAGCAGCTCGATCACGTTGTTGTTGCTACTGACGATGAGCGAATTTTCCAAGCAGCACTTGGTTTTGGTGCTAATGCAGTAATGACATCGTCTGATCATCCTACAGGTACGGATCGCATCGCGGAGGCGGCAGCATCTCAGCCAGACGCCGCTTACATCATCAACATTCAGGGGGACGAGCCTTTGATCGACCCCACTCTCATCGATCAACTTGCTACCACTCTCCATCAAGATTCTGGCATCGCAATGGCTACAGCAGCAAACCGCTTATCTGACGAAACGTTGATCCATGATCCCAATGTCGTAAAATGTGTGCTCGCACTCAATGGTGATGCACTCTACTTTTCTAGAAGCCCATTACCTTATTGTCGAGCTGAGAGCCCGAGCCTACAGCTCTATCGCCACAAAGGTATCTACGCTTACCGCCGTGATTTCCTCGAACAATTTGTAACCTGGCCACCATCTCCACTCGAACTTTCTGAATCACTCGAACAACTCCGCGCCTTGGAAAACAATGCGCGTATCAAGGTTCTCGTCACTGAAGACGAATCACCTGGTGTTGATACCATCGAACAAGCCAACGCTATCGAAAAGCTTTTGTCATAATTATTTTTCTCCACATCTGCCTCATCCTAATATCTCATCATTCGATCTCATGCCTCAGCCTACTAAATATATCTTCGTAACAGGAGGAGTTGTTTCCTCCATTGGAAAAGGACTCGCCGCCGCCTCACTCGGAACGCTTCTTGAGCTGCGTGGACTATCTGTTATCATTCAGAAATTTGACCCCTATCTCAATGTAGACCCTGGCACAATGTCTCCATTTCAACACGGTGAAGTTTATGTTCTTGATGATGGGGCAGAAACCGATCTCGACCTCGGTCACTATGAGCGATTTACAAACTGTACACTCACTCGATTCAACAACCTCACATCTGGTCAGGTTTTTGAGAACGTCATTCGCAATGAGCGCAATGGTGTTTACCTCGGTAAAACTGTTCAATTCATTCCTCACTGTACCGATATTATCAAGGATCGTATCAATGACGTAACTCTGCGCTCTGATGCCGATGTTATCATCACAGAAATCGGTGGTACGGTGGGAGACATTGAAGGGCATCTCTTTATTGAAGCATTACGTCAGTTTGCGCTCGATGTCGGCAAAGACAACGTTTGTTTCATTCATGTAACACTACTGCCAAAAATCCGCGCTGCAGGCGAAATCAAAACAAAGCCCACCCAGCAGTCCGTCGCTAAACTGCGCGAAATGGGAATCCAGCCAGACATTATTGTCTGCCGCACGGAGCATGACCTAGATGAAGATAACCGCAAGAAGATCGCTATGTTCTGCAACGTGGAAAAGAAGAATGTCGTTGCCTTCCGCGATGTTGATCACACCATTTACGAATGCCCTATGAATCTGCGGAAAGATAAACTCGATCGCCTAGTTGCTGATCGCCTAGGACTAGAGTCTCAAACACCTGATCTTGAAGAGTGGACAAATTTCGTCGACCGCGTCATTAATCCAACCCATGAAGTCAACATTGCCGTAGTTGGTAAATACATTGAACTCCAAGACGCCTATAAATCTATCTACGAGTCTCTCACCCACGCAGGAGCAGCCCATAACACTCGGGTAAAAATCCAACGTGTCGATGCTGGATTGATCGAGGAGGAAGGTGCCGCAGCCCATTTAAAAAACATTCAAGGTATTTTGATCCCTGGAGGATTTGGCGACCGAGGCACAGAGGGCAAAATACTCACCGCTCAGTACGCCCGCGAAAACAAAATTCCCTACTTTGGCATCTGTCTAGGTATGCAGATTGCCACCATTGAGTTCGCTCGTAACGCTTGCGGCATGTCGGACGCAAACTCAACAGAATTTGACAAAGAAACTTCCTACCCCGTCATATCACTGCAGGAAGAACAAGAAGGCGTCGAAATCATGGGAGCAAGTATGCGGCTCGGCTCAAGTGATTCAAACATACTCGAAGGAACGAAAGCCTTTGAGCTCTACGGAGAAAAAGTCATTAGTGAGCGTCACCGTCACCGTTACGAATTTAACCCTATTTACCGTGAACAAATCGAAGCTGCTGGTCTTACGATTAGTGCCGTTTCATCGGATCACGGTCTTGTCGAGATCGTCGAAATATCAGATCACCCCTTTTATATTGGTGCTCAGTTCCACCCCGAGTTCCAGTCAAAACCAAACCAACCGCACCCACTTTTCTCAGGTTTTGTCGCAGCAGCACTCGCTAATCAGTAAACCGATTTTTTAAATCTCTTTTCAACTCAATGATTATGTCCATCGAATCCCGCATCAAAGAACTCGGCTACACACTCCCTGAAGCACCTGCGCCTGCAGGTTCCTACGTCAACTGCACCCGCTCAGGAAACCTTCTCTTTCTCGCTGGGGGTATTCCTCCTATCTTGGACGATACCTATATCGGTAAAGTCCCTACAGACACCTCTCTTGAAACGGCTCAAGAAGCGGCTCGCCTTATCACACTCAACCGCCTCGCAGTGGTAAAAGATGAAATCGGTGACCTTGATAAAATCACCAAGATCGTCAACGTCGGCGGTTTTGTAAACTCCGAGCCAGACTTCTACCAGCACCCTGCTGTCATCAATGGCTGCTCCGATCTCCTCGTCGCGATCTTTGGCGACATAGGCATTCATTCACGCACCGCGATGGGCGCAGCAGCACTACCTCTTAATGTTTCTGTTGAGATCAATATGATTATTGAGGTGGCCTAATTAAAATATATGGATCCATCCGCAGCCAGTTCAACTAGTTCAGCGAACAATCATTCGCCTCCTGCTCAGACCTCGGCTCTCGCTATTGCCAGCTTGGTATGTGGTATCTTGTCTTGTTTAGGCTTTTTTTTGCTAACGGGTATTCCTGCTATCATTACGGGACATCTCGCAAAGAGTAAGATTAAAAAATCGTCTGTGTTTTTAAATGGAAAGGGCATGGCGACTGCGGGTCTTATCATGGGGTATATAAGTACCTTTGCCCTCGTCGCTATCATTGCCGTTTTCGCAGCTATCGCGACACCTTTGGCTTTAAAACAAGCCAGACAAGTAGACCTTTTTGAAGCTACTGGAAATGCAAAACAAACCTATCTTCTACTTTTAGAATACGAAAACAGGCACGGTCAATTCCCCGAATTCCTTGACGAACTTGATAACGCAGGTCTGGGCACTCTCGACGCTGAAGGCAACAGAGAATGGAACTATTTCCCCAATCTCTCTAGGAGTTCGCCGTCACACTATATTGTCCTAGCAACGACAAAACCTGCAGACGGCAAAATCGTGGCCCTCTACATCGATGGAAAAGTTCAATTGATCAACGAAGCTGACTACCAAGCAGCCGTCCTTGCACAGCAAAACCCTAACTATTAATGATAAATACTCTCTCCTACTTGCGTATTTATAATTCCGAGATATAATCTAACTGATCAATAAATTTATTATGAAAAAAACAATACTGTTATACACACTAGCTACTGCTGGGCTTGCTTTGATTCCATTGCATGCTGATTCAGGAGCTGCCAAGCCAGCTACCGAAGAGCAGGCTGTCAGTACCGTATCTGCCTACATTGTGCAGGTTAGCGGCAAAGGATGAGGCGTTACTAAACGAGCCAGTTCGGCTCTAGAAACACAACCAGGCATTAAAAAACTCCTCATGTCAGGTTTACGCGCCACTGTAATTATGGAAAGTGGAGCTCTTCTGGATGAAGATAAAGTCACCACCGCGGTAAAAGCTAGCGGCCTTGGCATGGCATCCTTCTCTCAAGTGGAACTACCCGTTCCTGAGTCCGCCTATGAACTCGCTGTCTCAGGTCTTGGATGATCAGACACCAATGAAAAAGCCCGTGTGGCTTTAGAAAAAGTAGAGGGTATTTCCGGTGCTTACATCGATAGTAATATTACTCTACATTTAGCGAAAGCAGGAACCTTTGATAAAGCTAAGGTTCAAGCGATTATCGCACCTTACAAAATGAAGATCAAAGGCGCAGTGCCTCTTGACGGAGTTCCTCTATAAATTCCATCATAATCACTTCTCGATAAGGTCAGTTTCTAATCAGAAACTGACCTTTTTTTGGCTATCAGCAAAAAGGGTGTCGTTTCACGTCCGCTTTCGCGCTCTATCAAAGAAACTTCAGCGAGCCCTTGCTCATGTAATGCAACAAACCATGATTTGACCTCTGCGGCCTCCTCATCCCCTCCTGCATGGCCTGGATAACACATCACACTGAGTAACCCTCGATCTTTTAGAGAAGCTAGCGCGGCATTCAGAGCTATCATGGTCGATGATGTGCATGTAATGATCTTTTTGTCTCCACTGGGTAGGTAACCAAGATTAAATATAACTGCTGCGGCAGTTCCACAATCAACACGTTGTCGAATCTCAGTATGGCTCTCTTTATATAATTGATATGCTGAATGGTCGATAGACCCCTCAGCCAAACGGTTACGCGTATTAGTCAATGCTTCTCGCTGAATATCAAAGGCGATTACAAAACCTGACTGTCCTACACAAC
Organism: Akkermansiaceae bacterium; assembly: GCA_051252195.1. Lineage (GTDB taxonomy): Bacteria > Verrucomicrobiota > Verrucomicrobiia > Verrucomicrobiales > Akkermansiaceae > Oceaniferula. The sequence goes on from JBPOGD010000007.1 coordinate 103,475, forward strand.
GCGCAAGAAATAGAGTGTCATGCCCATTCCCCATCGTGGCATCAACGACCGTATCACCTGAATCAATATGAGTCTCTATCAGCTCGTGTGCATAATAGAGGAGACTTCCACTTATCTTTTCTCTTTTGATCACGTTTAGTATTTTTAGGGATTCATTTTTTGTATAAACAATCAATTCTTTATCAAGTTCGGCCTCACCGCACAAATAACTCGCGAAACTTCTCGCTACAGCGGGTGCCATCAACACCCCCTTAGAACCTAATCCATTAAAGCATGATACATTACGCATGGTTGGGTGAATAAGCACCACAGGGCGGCTATTCCGTATGATCGGTCGCACACCTGCTTCGTGAGCTGTAACTTCAATTTGCAGATCATTAGGTAGCCATTTTTTCAGCTGATCCATCACCTTCTGCCTACCTTCAGATGTTGGTTCTGAATTAAGATTATTCCAGTCGTAGCTAGCTCCTGCTCTCCAAATGTCATTTCCTCGTGGTGCCATCCAGCCGGCGGCATGATAGCGTTTGTCTTGATTCAGACCTTTGACCTTCAAACTAAGAATTTCACCCTTAGCACTTCGGTGAGGTACATCAGCAAACCAAGTATGCCTATTATTATTTTCGAGAGACTCGCCTAAACCATAAGCTCCTAAACAGATAATAATTTTCGCTGCGTAAACATCCTCCCACAGGATCCCATCTTCTCTATGCTCAACTTGATCTTCATGAAAGTCAGCATCTCGGAAAGCATCATTCTGCTGTAGTATTTCTTTTACAGATTTGAGGTAGACTGGCGTATTAAGCCATGCGCCTTGTGGCATGATAAGACTCCCGTGCCCAATTCCAAAATCGTCTTCGTCACTATACTGGGCCCAAATCTCGTGCTCCGCATCTTTAGAAAGCCACTTTAACTTTTCTTTTTCTGATCTAAAAAGACGCACAGTATCATGGCTGTGGTAGAAATCTTTCCCACTCAAGCCTTCTATCTCGCGATAATGTTCTGCCGCTTTGGGCAAATACTCATTCTGCCTCCATGCTGGATTCATTCCTTTGCCTGTCAGCGGAGTGATCAGTCCAGCGGCTACCCTTGATGATGACCCGCGGTCACCGCGGTCGAGAACCATGATTTCTTTCCCGCGCTTCAGTAGCTCATACGCTAAGGTGCTCCCTGCCAAACCTTGGCCCACGATTAGAAAATCAACATGCTTCATGTCTTTTCATTAAAGTAAAATCGGAATAACAGCCAATAATAAAGGCCATGGCATTATATCACCATGACCTTTATCAAAAAACAGATGCTCGTTTGGAAATTACTTTGCGTAATCAATTACGAAAGGAACAGGTACACTGTTGAAGTTAGGAAGTTTGCGCAACGCAGGCGCGCTTGCATCTCCCGTACAACACCCACATGAAGTGAGAGCGATTCCAGCGACAACAGAAGATAACAGAACTAAAATTTTAAATGCTTTCATAAATATAATTGTTTCGGTTGACTTAAATGAATCATTACGACCCATGTGACAAGAAAAAAGGATGAACCATTGTTACATGGTTCACCCTTTTGCAATATTTCAGCCTAAGTAAAAAACTACTTAGAATATGTTACCATTGGTGCTGGTGGCACTGAAACATCTGGCTTTGAGCCACATGAAGCACTAAACATCACACCAAGGGCAGCAGTAAGAATAAGAGCAATTTTCATAAGATGAATTATTTTAAATAAAATAAATTACTTAGTTGGGTAAGATACTGGTGGAGCTACTGGAGCTGGCTTTGAACAGCAAGAAGCAGATACCATAACGCCACATGCTGCGGCTGCGATTGCAATAATTTTAACAAGTTTCATATAATTGTATTTTTTTAATTTAGAATCTAGTAAGGAAGAACCCCTGCTCGATTGAGTTCATAATATGATTCATCGTAAGTCTTGCAAGCTGGAAAATAAATTTATGCTAATCTAACTCCACTAGTTTGTCATATGATAGTGTAGACATCCTATCTATATTCCACATAGATTTACTTTAAAGCCCATAGATTCAAGGATCTACTTGTCAGCCAGTCAATTTAACCCGATAAATCAAGCTAAAAAAAACATCTGATTTTTTTTATACAACCTCAGCTTATTTCTCTTTCTTAGCAGCAAGCTCCGCCTCTAGGTAGTCAAGAACAGTAGCAAACTTTTCAGTATTTCTATTATCGACCTGACACAATTTTTTGTGAGCATCTAAGACATTACTCGTTTGATCTTCACTCTCTTGGAAAGGTACACATGGCTGCAAATGACTTCTAATTTCCTGAATATGATTTTTCCAAACACTCGTATCAGGCTCAATATCGATCAAGGCATCCAAACCTAAATCTTCCAAAGAATGACGGTTTTTATCACCAGGCTCAGCAACTTGAAGCTGACCTTCGGGAATTTTCATTAAGCGCATTGCCAGACCAGCTAAAGTCCCCATAAATGTGGAATCCATTCCTTTACACTCTGCTAGATCGACAACGAGACATTTAACCCCACTATCGATCTCTTTTTCTGCCCATTCTTTAAGTGTAGAACTATTTAGGAAAGATCCTTTGCCTTCACATCGGATCCATGAAAATTCGCCTTCATGAGAGGCTAAAATGGAGTTATTTGGAATCACCCTAATTAAGAGATGTTGATTAAATTCTTACGAGCACAATAACGCTACCTTTAAAAAAGGTCAACTAGAAGAGCACTTTCTTTTCTTAATCGTTTTGGAGTAAACCAGCATGATTCTTCAATTAAATAAGCTCATCAAAAATGCTATTCACAGTATTCTATATTGAAATAAATTCATCATTTAAGCTTACAAAATGTATCCTATCAACTCTTTGATATATAAGCCCTTGGCACCCTTCGTGCTCAATATTTGATATTAATATTATGAGTAAGGTCCTATTTAAAATCCTATTTAGAATAGAACTTAACTTCTCAAGACTTACTTCGTCTCAGAACCTCCTCCATTTTCACTCTAATTCTATTTAGAACTGACAAGATGCCTTCTTTAACAATATCTTCATCAGCAACTGCACTAGAGTCTTCGATAGCTTCCAGTCGAACTATAAAAACTTTGGACGCTCAGCGCACGGAGACTACTGGGAAAATAGAGATAGCAGGGTTAAGTTTTGGTTATCCTACTTCGGACTTCTACATTATCAAATCTCTTAATCTCGAAATTCAGCCTGGAGAAGCTCTCACACTACTAGGTCCCAGTGGTTGCGGTAAGTCTACTCTATTACATCTCATTGCGGGGCTTAATAAACCACAAAGCGGTCGTATCGCTTTAGATGATCAAACAATTACCAAACCCTCTCCACGCTGTAACCTCATGCTTCAGCAGGCGACCCTTTACCCGTGGTTGAACGTTTTTCAAAATGCAGCTCTTGGTCTCAAGCTCCATCACAAATCAAAGCAAGAAATTCACGATACGGTGATGCCTCTACTCAGGCTTGTAAAACTTGATCACCTTGCCAAGCGCAACGTCCGCAAACTCTCTGGTGGTCAGCAGCAGCGTGTAGCACTAGCTCGATCTCTTGCGACAAATCCAGCCGTAATGCTACTCGATGAACCTTTCTCAGCTCTCGATAGCTTTACCCGCATCCAGCTCCAGAACGAGGTGCGTGAAATCTGCAAACGAAACGCGATCACGCTCATCGTTGTATCACACGACTTTGACGAGGCCATTCGCATGTCTGACCGCATCCTGATGATGACGAATAACCCTAGCGGTGACATCGTCGCAGAAGTCGCCAATCAGCTATCTTTCTCCGATGGCATGACTGAAAACGTCATCGCCGGACAACGATCAAAGCTTAGAGCCCTTTGGGAAGAGCATATCAACAACAAGCTTTAGTAAAATTCAACCACACCAAAACTCAACAAATCCAACCCACTTGGCAAATGAACCAGACACCACATGATAACGACCTTCCCTATCAAGAGGGAAATTTCGAGGGACTCAACGCTCGTCTCCTTGCTGCTAAAAACCTTCCAGTAGACGGTCAGCTTAGTCGACGCCACTTTATGGATCTCTTAGCAACCGTAGGTGCTGGTGTTTCCCTTACCTCTCTGGTTAGCTGCGGCTCAGAAAGCACAGAGGAAACCAGTTCCCCTTCAGAAACTTCTGATGAAACTACAGGAACAGAAGCAAGTGATCCCTCAGGAGAAGATCTTTCTGAAACTGTCAGAATTGGCTATCTCCCCATCACTGATTCCGTTCCTCTTATTCTTGCCCACGCCCTAGGATACTTTGAAGAAGAAGGTCTCAAAACGGAGAAACCGACCCTCATTCGTGGCTGGTCACCGCTCGTTGAAGCTTTCATTGCTAATAAGGTTAACCTCGCTCACTTCCTCATCCCAATCCCACTTTGGATGCGATATAACAATGACGTGAAGGTCAAGGTTATGTCCTGGGCTCACACCAATGGATCAGCCATTGTTGTTGGAAAACACACAGGAGCCAAAGACTTTAAAGATCTAGGAGGAATGCAGATTGCCGTCCCTTATTGGTACTCCATGCATAATATCGTGTTGCAAATGGGGCTCCGTGAAGCTGGCCTAAAAGCGGTCATTCAAGATCAAACTGCCCCTCTCGCTGCTGATGAAGTCAATCTTATGGTCATGCCGCCACCAGAGATGCCAGCAGCTCTTGCTGCGAAGAAAATTGATGCCTTTACCGTTGCTGAACCATTCAATGCTTTAGGCGAACTTAAGGCAGGCGGTCAGGTCATGCGTTTCACAGGAGACATTTGGAAAAACCACCCTTGCTGTGTGGTCTGCCTCAATGAAGAAAAGACTGTCACTAATCCCGTTTGGACTCAGAAGGTCATGAACGCCGTTGTACGTGCCAATGTTTACGCTTCACAAAATAAAGAAAAGGTCGCCGAAATTTTGGCCAAAGAGGGCAAGGGATATCTCCCTATGCCAGCGGCTGTGATTAAACGTGCGATGACCCACTATGGCGATGACGCCTATTTGGAAACAGGTGCCAACCGCAATGCCAAAGAGTGGAAAAATGGCCGTATCGATTTCCAGCCATGGCCCTACCCTTCTGCCACTAAGTTTATGGTCGAGTCGATGAATAAGACTCTCGTAGCCGGCGATAAAAGCTTCCTCGATGGTCTCGATAAGGACTTCGTGGCCAAAGATCTCGTCGACTATGATTTTGTAGGCAAATCCTGCGAAAAGTACCCCGAGTGGAAGAATGATCCCTCTGTAAACCCAAGCGACCCCTATGCTCGCGAGGAAACCATCAGTATTTAAACAAATCAAAAAATTATCATGGAAGCTACCAGCTCTAGGGACATTCCCTTTGACGCGCAACCTACTGCTACAAAAGTACAGCGGTGGTTTCGCGTCACGGGTCGATCCCTCACGCTGAAGCTTCTAGGCGTCGCCTTTTTCCTAGGCCTCTGGGAAATGGGTGGTCGCAGCATCGCGGCGAACCCTGACATGTCGAACTTTGCCGACTTTGCACCGGCACCGACTCTGGCAGCGCTGAAAACAATCGCTCTCAACGGCGAGTTATGGACTCATACCGTTCCAAGCCTTGAACGTATCGCTTGGGGTATAGGACTTGCCTTACTGATTGGCGTGCCCTTAGGGGTCGCCGTGGGACGTTTCAAGGGCCTCGGTGACACCACTCATCTGCCCTTCCAGTTTCTCCGCATGATCAGTCCTTTGGCTTGGATGCCTATCGCGATTATGGTCTATCCCACTTGGGACAGTGCTATTATTTTTCTCATCACCATGGCATCCATCTGGCCACTCATCTTGTCTTCAGCAGCAGGCGTCAAAAAAATAGAGCCCAATTGGTTCATCGTCGCGCGCAATCTTGGTGCGCGCGAGTGGCAGCTCATGCTACGGGTAATCGTACCCGCCGTGCTCTACGATATCTTTAGTGGACTTCGACTCGCCATCGGTGTCGCCTGGATCGTCATCGTGCCTGCCGAATTTCTTGGGGTTTCCAGTGGCCTAGGATACGCCATTAATGATGCCCGTGACACGCTGGAATACGACCGACTCGCGGCCTATGTCATCGCAATCGGCCTGATCGGCTATTTACTCGATAGCGGTTGCAACTACCTCACCAAAAAAGTCAATTGGGTAGGACGTGGCGACTAACAATTTTCTCATTAAAACATAAACCAACCTATGGAAAACACCGTAAAAACAATCGTTCCCATCGATCTCGATGGCCTCAAAGCCTTAGCAGCCAAAGGAGCTGAAAACCCTACCGCTGTCCGCACTCTGAAATGTAAAACTGTGCAGACTGATAAGTTTCGCCATGAAAACTACTGCCGCGACCTCGACGCCCACATTATCGACGAGCCACCCGGTCTCCTCGGCGATGACACAGCACCCAACCCATCTGAGGCTGTGCTCGCAGCTCTCGGTTCCTGCATCGCCGTGGGTATCCATGCTAACTGCGTCATGCAGGGTATCGATCTCTATAAACTCGAAGTCGAACTCGAAGGAGACATCAACATCTCCGCGGTCTGGGGTTGCGGTGACCTCGGCACCGATAAGGTTGTCGGCTTCAGTGACATTCGCGTAAAAGCTCATGTCGAAGGTGATGCTCCGAAAGAGAAACTCGATGAAATCGTCCAGCACGCCAACATCTGGTCACCCGTTGCTAACACGATGCGCCTTCCAGTCAACATGACTGTCGAGTCCGCTTAAGAAGCCTTGTTCATTTTTTGACAGCTTTAACATCATTTATAATGATTACTCAATAAGAGCACAAAGCCACTCATCTTATAATACAAGAGAGAGGGTAGAGAAGATCGTGTTGATCTTGTTAAACACGTCAAAAAACAACGGGCTTTGCCTGCCAATCCAAACTGTCACTTCAACTACTAAACCCTATGTAACCATGCCCCCATCAGCTCCAACCGTCATCTCGTCAGAAACGTCCCCAAAAGCTTCTTATCATTCGATCATTGAGGAGCTTCTCAGACCCGAGGTACAGCGCATTGACCATCAAGGATACTATCCAGATCCATTTATGCGTGCCTACGGTGCGGCTGGAGCTTTTGAACCTACAAGTCAAACGGGGTATCTTTACGACGCTATCGAGAACTGCACTCTCGTGGGCCGAACCTGTGGCTCAACTGCCTTCAGTATCTGGTGTCACAATACCTGCGTCTGGTATCTGAAAAATACAGAAAACCAGTCTCTGCAAAATCGCTACCTCTCTTCGGTCGCCTCAGCTAAAACCTTGGGTGCTACAGGACTTTCCAACCCTGTTAAGTCATTCTTTGGAATCGAAAAAATGAAGCTCCAAGGCGAAAAGACGGCCACTGGTTACCGAGTCAAAGGTACTTTGCCATGGGTTTCAAACCTTCTTAAAGGACACATTTTCGGTGGTATCTTTGACACTGTCGACGGCCCTGTCATGGCAATTTTTGACTGCTCACGTGATGACATCCGTCTTAAACCTTCAGGGCCATTCATTGCGCTGGAAGGAACCGCCACTCAAGCCGTGACCTGCATGGATGCCGAGATCTCGGATGATATGATTCTCGCAGTCGACGCCAAGGCATTTGTCAATCGTGTCAAAGGAGGCTTTATCCTACTCCAGCTCGGTATCGGGCTAGGACTCATGGAAGGCTCCATCGCCGATATGCACCGCGCGAATCGTACTCTGGGACACACCAACTGCTACCTACCTGACAGTCCCGAGTATTTCCTCGAAGAACTTGAGGCACTAAAAGAGCGTACGCGCACCCTCGCCGCCAACCCTGTGGATAACGCAACCAAGCCCAAAGAGTTTAGAAAAATACTCCAACTCCGACTCGATGCTGCCGAGACTACCCGCCAGACCACCTACGCAGGATTTCTGCATCAAGGCTCGCGCGGCTACCTCGAACGCGGCTCAGGTCAGCGCCGTGTCCGCGAAGGTATGTTCTTCGATATCCTCAGCCCATCTACCAAACATCTACGTCAATGGCTCAAAATGCTCGATGACGCTGCATAGCTCACCTTTTACTATCATGCCAAAACTTAAGTCTTACTCCGTCACCACCACCCTAGAATCAGGCCCACGTGCCGTCACGCCCATCGGCAGCCACGAACTTATCATGGATCAACCAGCTATGGCTGGTGGTACCGACGAAGGCCCAACACCCATCGACGCCTTTCTCGCCACCATCGGCTCCTGCCTCGGAACCATCTCCCGCATGGTCGCTAGGCAACAGGGTATCAAACTCAATAAGTTGGAATTTACCGTCAGTGGCGACGTTGACGTCGATATTCTCCTTGGTCGTAGCCAAGAAGGCCGCGCAGGCTTCAGCGCAATCAAGGTAGACGCCGTCATTGAGTCTCCCGACCTCGACGAAGCTGCCAAAGTTGCGTTCCTAGCAGAAGTCGACCGACGTTGCCCAGTTTCTGAGACAATTCTCAATGGTACAGCTTTCGAGTTTCAGATCCAGCAACCTGTGGCATAAGGCACTCTTAATACTCAACAAAACAACAAAAAACGGTCACTGGAATGAACCAGTGACCGTGTTGATTGTTATAATTCTAGTAAACTAGAACTTAAGCACTTGCTGCTACCTTCTGCTCGAGTGCAGCTTTTGACTGCGCTACGATGGCATTGAAGGTGTCAATGTCGTGAACGGCAAGGTCTGCGAGGATCTTGCGGTCTACCTCAATATTGGCAGCCTTCAGGCCTTCAATAAAGCGGCTGTATGAGATCTCCTGTGCACGTGTACCAGCGCTGATACGCTGAATCCACAAACGACGGAATTGTCCCTTACGCTTTTTACGGTCACGGTACTCATACTGCTGCGCTTTACGGACTGCGTCCTTAGCGTATCTGTAGAGTTTTGAGCGGAAGCCGTAGAAGCCCTTTGCACGTTTTAACACGCGCTTACGACGCTTGCGGCTGGCTGGATTATTTGTTGCTCTTGGCATTGTATTCTTTTCTTAAACAGACTGTTATTTTCACACCCCCCGTAGTCTCGTCTGCTTGATCTTGGTTTTCTTTATCCACTCCATCATCATTGACGAAGCGGTATCAGATAGCCAAGAAGGCTACGTAGGGGCTATCCGTGATGCGGATAGTTGGCGTGGTCGACGCCGATTCTCGTTAGCGGGCGAAGGGAAGTGAAGCTCTTACTGCTTTCAAGTCTGCGTCTGAAACAAGGGCTGCCTTACCAAGAGCGCGTTTGCGCTTCTGGCTCTTCTTTGTAAGAATGTGGCGTTTGCCTTGCTTGCGGCGTAGAATCTTCCCCGTACCCGTCACTTTGAATCTCTTAGCGACGGCCTTCCGGGTTTTTGCTGTACCTTTCGATTTGGCCATGGGGCGGCATAGATAGCCTTGAACTATAAGATTGCAAGGGAAAACTTACGCTGTTTTTAAACAGATAACTTCTCACTCCACTCCTTAGCTTTCTGGGCAAATGACTTGTCCATCTCCTTGTAGGTGATGCCACGTGAAACATTGACCACATCAGGAGCACTGCGCTGAGCCGCTTGCAGCCCTGCGAGGTCGCCCCCCTGAGCACCAAGACCTGGGATCAGTAGAGGAGCGTCGACCATTCTTTCTAGAATTTCTTCGCTCGCATTGGTGAGCCCTACGACATAACCGACATCTGTCGCTCGCCCTTCTGCCTTGGCTCGTTCACCAAGTTCTTGAACGAGCTCAAAAACATAACGCCCATCAGCGAGTTTCTGCCGTTGAAAATCAGCACTGCCCGCATTCGATGTCACAGCTAGGAGATAGACCCCCTTTCCTTCCCAATCGAGAAATGGCTCGATTGAATCAAAACCGAGGAAGGGGTTTAGAGTAACAGCATCGACATTCCAGTTTTCAAAATACGACTTCGCATAATATTTCTGCGTTTCGCCAATGTCCGAACGTTTGGCGTCGAGAATCACAGGCACCTCACTTGGCATATCACCCAGCAAGGTCTCGAGCATCTCAATACCGCGAAGCCCCATCGCCTCAAAATACGCGATGTTTGGCTTAAATGCTGCCGCATATTCAGCGGTTTCCGCTACCAGTCTGCGTAGAAACTCGGGTACGGCATTAATACCACCCGATAAATCAGGACGAGGGTCAATTCCAACACAAAGTCTGGAACCTACTGTTTCAATTCTTTTAGCTAACCTCTCTCCGTATTTCATCGCTGGCATGCCTTGCATCTAGCTTCTGACAGGAGAAATGGCGAATAAAAATAACGGTTTCGAAAAAATCACACCCTCTTTTTAGCTTTCTTTTGCGCCGGTTTCTTCGCCTTTGATGCGGCTATCCGCCCCCTCAGATCAGGCCATTGCTCCCTACTAACGATGTACCCGATGCAGTTTTTACTACCGCAGCGGCATGGATGATCTTCGTAACATTCAATATCAAAACCGTAATCAAAGGTAAGCTCCTCACCTGCCTTGATATCACGTAGTGAGTAGATGTAAATTTTCCGCCCAATGATCCAAGCCTCCGAGTTGGGATCACAGGAGTGATTAATTAATCGTGCTATATTCCAAGGTACGTTGCCATCGATGTCCCACTTATCATCTAAGGTGAAAATGTAGACGGCTGCGTCACCACTTTCCTCGGCGATAGCATATTGATCCCAGGCTCTCGCCTCACTGACTTCTTTATTAATTGGCTCACCGACATACTCAATGATCTCAGTTTCCTTAACAATGTCCTGTGTCGCATAAACACCGCGGCCATGAATAATCGAGCCTCTTACTTCACAAAGCTCACTCTGCGAGCGTGCAAAGTATTTCTTGAACTTCTTTACCAGCTTGGCTTCCCGCTCCAGCTTTTTATCGTCTTCCATATACACAATCAGATTATTTGAGTTCGCGAGCACTTGAGGCGGGTAGGCCTAAGTCCTTCTCTGTTGCAGGCAAAGTAGGGAAAAGTCCTCTCAGATCTTGTACTGTTGGTTTCATTCCTGTTAAAAAATACCAGTTTCCACTTCCTTTTTCCGAAATGGTGACCGTGTAGCTGCGCTCTTCGAGTTCACGTATTTTACCACCCATTTGAGGATCCGCTATTTTCACACGGGTGGTGGTAGGCACAATAGCTAACCAATGCTCAACAATAATTTCACGACCTAGAGAATCCTTTACGGGGCGTCCTGTCTCATTATCAATCTTCTTGGCACGCCATACTGTAAAAAAGCTTGTGGGCAGATCGGCATAAAATGCGCTGACTGTAAACTGCATCTGCGTTTTCTGCCTGCTAGCCTCTTGCAACTGAGAATCGAGTGCCGCTTCCCCCCCGTAGCGCATCGCTAAACGACGTTTCCACCGAGGATAGATACGCTGATTTCCGTAATCGAAATTCCCCTTCATCATCTCCAGTCCCAGTATCTGAACAGCCGCCTGAGCAGAAGCTGCGACAGAAGGATCAACAGCTACTTGAGCAAACGCACATTTCATACTGACAACTAGAGCCATCAGCATAGGTAGTATTTTATTCATTATCATTATTTTGTAACTTCATTAATTCACTCCTCTTCCCATAAAGTCAAGCTAGGCAATCATATTGAAGCAAGGATCCAGCAATATTGTCGCTTTCTTTGAGGCAAGTCCTAACCAATAGTTAAGATACGCTAATCTCTTTTTTCGTCATCAAGAACAATCAGCTTTGCATATCGTATCAAAATACGCCTATGCTGAACTTCATGGCGAAACAAGCATTAGGAAAAGGACTAGGAGCACTCATTAAGCAGCAGCCATCTGCCAATAATGCAAGTCAAGAGGCCGACAATAAAGCTGATTACACTGTCCCTATTGAGAAAATTGTCCCTAGTCCGCTGCAACCGCGTAAACGCTTCTCTGAAGGACAACTTGAAGAGCTTAAAGACTCTATTGAGCAGCACGGCATCATCCAGCCGCTAATTGTTCGCGAGGTAAATAATACTTTTGAACTTATCGCTGGCGAACGCCGTTGGCGAGCATCCACTGAGTTGGGTCTCAAAGAGCTACCGATCCGCATTTTAGAAGCCAGTGATCAGGATGTGCTCGAAATGGCATTGATCGAAAACATCCAGCGCAAAGATCTCGACCCCATTGAGGAAGCACAAGGATATGTCCGCCTCGCGAAAGAGTTCGAGATGAAACAAGAAACGATCGCCAAACGTGTTGGCAAGTCTCGCGCCTCTGTAGCAAATGCCATGCGCCTAATGGAGCTTGACCCAAGCATCCAAGACCTCGTAGCCCAGAGCCGCATCAGCGTGGGACATGCCAAAGCTGTACTCGGTATTAAAGATTTAGAAAGTCAGCGCCTCGCTGCAGACCAAATCCTCAAAAAGCAACTAACAGTCCGCGCCGCTGAAAAGCTAGTCAAAGACTTTGCTAATCCTAAGAAATCAGCCGGCGGTAAGCCCATCACCCGCGAAGCCGATGCCGTTATCAAACAAATTCAAAGTTCACTCCGCGAGCGTTTTGCTACTGAGGTCAAGGTGAACCATAGCTCTAAAAAAGGCAAAATCGAGCTCTCCTACTACGGCAATGATGACCTTCAGCGCATTCTTGACCTCCTAGGAATCAAGCTATAACAATCAATAGCATGTCCGCCTACCAGAAGCTCTGTGAAAAAAATCGTGAAGTAACGCTCATCAACAACACCGCCTCTGCACTTGGCTGGGATGAAGAAACTTACATGCCAGCTGGCGGCGTGACGTATCGATCTGAACAACTCGCATGGTTATCGGGTAAAGCCCATGAGCTCGCGACATGTGCCGATTATTTAAAAACACTTGAGAATGCTGAAAATGCCGCGTCTCAAACGAGTACTAATAACACAGAAATCGCCAACCTTCGCGAGCTAAGGCATCAATATGATCGTGCGACGAAGATTCCCCAAAAGCTCGTAGAAAAAGCTTCGCAAGCATCCTCTTTAGGCAGAGCCGCATGGATGAAAGCGCGTCAATCATCTGATTTTTCAATCTTTGCACCTCAGTTAACTAACCTGCTCGATATTGCCCGTGAACAGGCAGAACTCTGGGGGTATGAAGACGAGCCGTACGACGCTCTTCTCGAAAACTATGAGCGTGGCACCAAGACATCGGAAGTGACCGCGATGTTCGACTCCGTATCCACTGATCTCGCCAATATCGCTCAAGCAGCGGTTGAAAAATCTGCAACAACTCCCAGCCACACACTCGCCGGCCACTACCCCATTCCACTACAGCAAATCCTCAATCGTGAAATGGCGGAGGACATCGGCTTCAACTTTGACAATGGACGCATTGATGTCACCACTCACCCTTTCTGCACAAGCTTGGGGCCGCACGATACGCGCCTAACCACGAGGTACTTAGAAGACGACTTTACATCCTCAGTTTTTAGTATTCTTCACGAGGCGGGTCACGGCCTCTATGATCAGGGTCTGATCACTGATCAGCACGGACTTCCTTCTGGAGCTGCCGTTTCCCTCGGTATTCACGAGTCTCAATCCAGACTCTGGGAGAACCATGTAGGTCGCTCACGTCCATTTTGGGAAAAGTGGCTACCACGCAAGCAAGAGCTATTTCCCCACCTCGCGCACCTCGACATCGATACTTTTCTGACCGCTATTAATCGTGCTGAAAAATCTTTCATCCGTGTCGAGTCCGATGAGGCTACCTACGACCTGCATATCCTACTCCGCTTCGATATTGAGCGCCGTATGCTCAACCGAGAAATTGAGGTTGCCGACATTCCAACTGTCTGGAATGAGCAGTTTGAAAAACTCTTTGGTATCACACCGCCCGATGATGCTCATGGCTGTTTACAAGACATCCATTGGTCGATGGGAGGTCTTGGTTACTTCGCCACCTATACTTTGGGAAACTTTAATGCCGCACAGCTCTACAAGAGCGCTTGCGCGGAAAAAGAGATCGCAGCCGCATGTGACCGCGCTAACTACGCACCGCTTCTCTCATGGCTACAAGAGAATGTGCACCAAAAGGGCAGCACCCTTTTTCCGCAGAAGCTTATGGAAAGTGCCACTGGAACCATGACGGATCCGACATTCTACTTAGATCATCTCAGAAAACGCTTTTTACAATAGTCTGTGAATTACTGTTGAGAACATGTGAATAACCTGTTTCCAACTTATTAACACACGTAAAAAACCTATATTTCATAATACATACAGAGCTTTTTCTTGGATTGTGAATAACTTTCACTCATTGAGATAACTGAGTGCAATCTAAGGATAAAAAAATAATAAGATTAAATTGCAACTTTTAGTCACCTGAGCGGTTCTAAATAGTATCCTTCGCTCCCTCTTCATGAAACTTCATTATACCATTTTACTATCACTTGTTACGTCTCTGTCTGCTGACCCACTCATAACATCTTGGTTTACTGAAAATTCAGGATCCTACGCGACAATCTACACGGTCGCATCCCCCACTACGCCGGTAAGTACTTGGAGCCGGGGCGACGGTGTACAAGCTCTTCCCACTTACGCGGGAATCCATGAGCTCTCGTACACGGATAATTGGTTATATTTGCGTACTACTAATCTCGCCAGCTATACGATGGGACCGTGGTACCAAGATAAATATTCAAGCAGTACAGCGGAATTTCCAAACTACCCCGCCAACACAGCAACAGCCTACAGGTTCCCTAGAACGCCAGATGTTTCATCTTCCACTACAATAGATACTCATACTTATAGCGACAAAACCCTTACCCGCGGTGGCATCATCGGTTTTATGGTGAACGGTGTATCCATTTACGACTCACGGGATGCTTTTTCTTATAACGGGACCACAAATATCAATGGAGGCTTTGGCGCTTGGAACAGAGACGCCTATCTCTCCGAGTCAGGAACTTTTGATCCCGCCAATGCTCACCAAGCAAGTATCACACACCATTATCATGCCAACCCACCTGGACTTAGGCACCAGCTGGGAGACAGTGTAGACTTTGACTCTATCAATAATGAGTACACCGAAAATTTTAATGGTAACCACTCTCCTATTATTGGTTGGATGAGAGACGGTCTTCCCGTTTATGGCCCTTATGGATACAGTGATCCGCTGGACATAAGTAGTGGAGTGAGGCGTATGATCTCAGGCTTCCAACTTAGGAATATTACCGTCAGGACGGCATGGCCTGCTTGGGCGACGAGAATTTATGGTGGAACCGGACAAAGCTTCTCTACCGGGCCTGCCGTATCAACCACTTTTCCACTAGGGCAGTATTTAGAAGATTATGAATACAAGGGCGACACCACTAGCCTCACGCTTGGTAACGGATTTGACCTCAATGAGTTTAACACTCGCTACTGCAAAACTCCCGAGTTCCCAGACGGTACATGGGCTTATTTCACTTGTATCGAATCCGATGGCACACCTGTATTCCCTTACAATACAACTAGAGCTTACCTAGGTGAACCTACAGGTGGAGCCAGCGATATTCCCGACGCTGCAGATACAGACCCGCATACCATTTATTTTGAAGGAGGGCCCGAACTCACTGAAAGCTTGGACTCGATTGAAATCAACGCTCCGAGTAATGGTGAAGTCACTATTACGTGGGATGCTGTCGAAGGAGGAGTCTATGAAGTTAGTCAATCTACAGATCTAGGTGACACAGACAGCTGGGAAACCATCGCAAGTAATTTAAGTGCCGCAAGCAACAAACCATCGGTTGTGGAAACCTACGGTGCTGGTGCGGTACCTGACAAAAACTTTTACCAGCTCACTCGCACTGATTTAGCTGCCTTTGACGACACGGGATTTGAATACTCAACATCTACTGCCCAAAGTATCGTCATTAGTACATTTACCACCACGACAGGTACTCTTCCTCCTAATCTCAGCAATACGCCCACTTCCGTCACCTTTAACGGAGTAGACATCACCGCCTATATCAGCAACGTTATTCGCCCCACTCAAAATTCGATTACCTTCGACTACATCACGTCAAATATCGCTCCAGGATCGTACGAGTTCGTGTTCACTTTCACCAATGCCAACAACGGCAATATCTCAACGGCAACCTACACTTATACCGTATCTAATATCCTATTTATCATTGTAGACGACTGGGGAATAGACCGCAGCCCTATTGACGATACTGCACTCAGTATAGCTGCTACCGCTACGGAAGCCTCTGGCTTCGCTCTCCCTTATATGCCCACTTTACAAACCTTAGCGGATGCAGGACTCAATTTCAGCAATGCCTACGCACAGGCGCAGTGCTCACCCACACGCGCTACCATCATGACCGGGCGCCAGCCATCGCAACACGGGATAGGTATACCTAGTGGCTCAGCCTTACTGTCTGAAGACGGTGAATACACCATCCCTGAGATCATGACACTCATGGGAGCACCTCATGAAACACTCAATGTCGGGAAATGGCACCTTGGCGGTGACGATGACGCCTACGCTACCGCGGGTGGTTGGCAGCAATTCTATGGTATCCAGTCAGCAGGTGTGACTGATTACTATGATTGGTCAAAAAATTCAAACGGTACTATCACGACATCGACGACGTATACAACGACGGATCAGGTAAATGAAGCCGTCGCTTTTATCGAAGCGAGCGACGCTGCCGATAAACCTTGGTTTACATGGGTTGCCTTTAATGCGCCCCACGCCCCCTTTCATGATCCACCAACAGGACTTGGACCCTATACAGGTCTGTACTCGACGCAAAAAAGTGGTGAGACAAATGTTGCTTACCGCTACCGTAAAATGCTCGAGGCGATGGACACAGAAATGGCTCGTCTACTAACATCCGTCGATCAAAGTGTCACCGAAATCATTATCATTGGAGACAACGGCACACCAAACCGCGTCATTCAGTTACCTTTTAGTGACGGTCATTCAAAAGGAACGATCTATCAAGGTGGCATTCGCGTGCCGCTTGTTATTACAGGCCCCTCTACCACAGCTACTCCAGACACCTCAGATGAATTAGTTCATTGCGTTGATATCTTTTCCACTATTTTAGAGATGGCAAATATTGATACTGCTGATGTCGCCGAACTCACAGTACAAGACATCCGCTCCACCTCCATCGTTCCAATTCTGCAAAATACAGACACCCTTGAACGTGCCGTGATCGTTGAAATGAAACACTCAGCTGCTACCAATGGTATCTGGTCACGCGCCATCATTCTCGATAGCTATCCCGATTACAAACTCGTCGTCACCATAGACCCCAGTGTATCTGCTACAGATGAAACCTACGTGTTTTATAACATAACAGACGACCCTGATGAACAAGCCGCTCTCGATACCAGCACACTAACAGGAACTGACGCCGATGCTTACAGCGCCTGTCTACTGAAAGACGATAGTCTTGGTTCGGTATATAACTCCAGCCTGTAAGCGACTAGCTCACCCACTTCAGCCAGGTAAACCTCTGACGCAACTTGGGTAGCTGATGAGCTAAGCCTATGAAAAAACCGACGGTTGCAACTGCTATCCAAACTGTTTCCCATGGCGACAGCGCTCTGCTTAAAAAAGCTGAATAGCCTACTCCAAAAATCATCGAGTAGACGATCAACATGTGTAAGAGGTAAATAGGCAGGGTTTCTCTGCCACAGGCCATGAGCCACTTGGGAAGCCAGCGCAAATGAGCTAACAGTGCAACTATGCCTGTTAGTATCATTACATCCCCAAAACGATAGAGCTGATCGTAAGTCGTCTGAAAAACCCTGGCCTTTTCACCGTCGAAATAACCTAACAAACTCAATTCGTTATGTAAGAGGAAGAGTTTCCTCGAAGCTAAAAACCCGACGGCGATAATTAAAACAAGGGTTTTCACGTCCCGATACCACGCCCGTTTAGCTGCCCAGAATCCAAAAAGACAACCACAAAAGTAATGTCCTAACCATGGGTAAAGTAGGAAAAGCGTACCTTCTCTAGGCACTATAAAAAAATCGATCACTGCCACACCACTCTCCCACGAGCCAATCCACGGACCACCCAAAAAAAGAACAAGACCTAACAAGCCCAAACCCACTACAGAAATCACTCTTCGTCCTCTACTGAGCCAGACTACAGCAGCACTCAACAGCAAAGCTGCTCCGATAATATGAAGCACTGATGTTCCTTTATAAAATTCAATACTCTTCCAATCTCCAGACAGTAACATTTTGGTAGAACTAAACCCCATCGTAGAAACTGTACCTAGAACCATCAGCCAAAGTCCACGCTTCGCCGTTTTAGGAATACGCGCAGCTAACTTCTCAGGAGATGCACTAAAAAACAAGTAAGCCAAAATCAGGCCTGCCGAAAACAAAAAGGCAGGAGCCGTTATCCCCCGCATGTAATTCCAGGTGTTGTACGCCCAGTAGTCTGTTGATCGCCATTTTTCTTCAAGAACTACACCCACTGTGTGTCCCTGTAGCATCATCAATATAGCATAGCCCCGCAGAGCATCGATAAACTGTATACGATTCTTTTCCATGATCAGCGACTCAGCACACACGCACTTACAGGAGCAATGTGTGCTTCTCGCTTAATCCAGTCCGATGTTCAACTCTATTTCTCAGCACTGACCTACGACACAGGCTTTCTGTTCCGTATGAAAAATGCAGGGAACATAGCCAAGAAAGCCAACAGAATGCTACTCGGTTCAGGAACATCCGTTGGGCTACTCAAAAACTCTGTTGCTGAAATATCCTCACTACTGATACGCAGCTCATCAATATAGCCATTATCATCAGCGGTTTTTGAGAAATTGTAGCCGTCGAGATTGACTCCTACTTGCAACTCAGGATCAGACTCTCCCCAATATAAAACAGATTCTGCACCAGCAGATACGGACTCCACGGCCACGCCATCAATGTAAAGCACACCAATCCCCGAAGTTTTATCATAACTAAAAGCGATATGCCTCCACGCAGCATTTCCATCGCCACGGACGTTGTTTGGATCATCTGAATCATCCAGCCCATAGGTTGTCGAAATCGTGTTTAAACCGACATTACCCATCGTATCCTCAGTGTAGAACTCAACTTTGAGATCATCTGGATCATAAATTCGAAATCCATCTGCAATCGATGATGCTATATTATTTGAGCTACTCCGACCGACAAGAACTCCGTCCTGCTCCTCCGACCTAACAAAAAGCTCAACTGTCATCTCATCAACGTCGAGAGTATTTGTATATGCAGCCGTAGCATTGATATCAGGATTTCCAGTTCCTGATGACAAGCCATCCAGGCTGCCGCTATTTGATTGCCCAGATGAAGGAACAAACAAGTTGGGTAGTGATCCTGCATTAGTTGACATGTCAATAGCAGCACTAATCGATTTCAGAGAAGGTTGACCACTAATTTCATTTGGAGTTTCTAAACCCAGTGGATCTGGATCATTATCTACTTCGAAGCGATAATAAGTAATTACCGCAGCTGACAAATCTCCAGAAAAATGGCTCAATAGCACCACCGCTATTATTATGTATTTTATTAAAATCATATGCGCAACAGATTAAGTTTCAGTTAGTTACTGAAACCGCAATACTCACCAACGAAACTGACTGTCAAACAAAAAACGATAAATTATAACAGAAAAATTGAAATCTGCAAACAACAAAAATCTATTTTATTTATGCGGCCCTACTGCATCTGGCAAATCGGCTCTGGCAATAGAAATAGCTAAACTAACAAATGGAGAAATCGTCAATGCTGATGCCTATCAGCTATACCGTGGGTTAGAAATCATCTCC
Source organism: Akkermansiaceae bacterium (assembly GCA_051252195.1). Lineage (GTDB taxonomy): Bacteria > Verrucomicrobiota > Verrucomicrobiia > Verrucomicrobiales > Akkermansiaceae > Oceaniferula. The sequence continues at coordinate 123,140 of JBPOGD010000007.1, forward strand.
GCAGCACCGAGTGCCAATGAACTATCTCAAGTACCTCATCATCTCTACGGAGTTTTGTCTCCTAATGAACGCTGTGATGCCATGGCGTACCGTGAGATGGTACTCCCCCTCATTGAAGAAATTCATTCACGTGGGAAAACAGCCATTATCACAGGTGGCTCGGGTATGTACTTAAAGTTCCTTACCCACGGACCATCACCTGTTCCTTCCAGTGAAGCAGCACTGCGTTGCAAGCTCGAGGAAAAATCTGACGAGGAACTAATTACTCAACTTCAAACACTCGACCCCATAGGAGCTGAAAACACCAACCTCCAAAACCGACGCTACCTTATCCGTGCCCTCGAGATATGCCTTCTTTCCGGTAAAAAAATGTCTGAACTGAAAAGCACATGGAAACAAAACAACGACCAGCTTGAGAAAAACCTCTTTGGGGTCTACCTACGCTGGGAACCAGAAACCCTGCGCCGACGCATCAATCTCCGCACCGAAATCATGCTACAGTCTGGCGCAATCGAAGAAATTAAAGCTCTCTCTAATGCCTCCACCACCTGCGAAAAAGCGATTGGCGTAAAACAAATCCGCGCCCACCTCGCCGGTGAAATAAGTCTCAATGAATGCACAGAACTCATCGCTGCAGCTACTCGTCAATACGCAAAAAGACAGCGTACTTGGTTCAGGAAAGAATCATGGCTAACAGCATTAGATATCGATGACACCACAGACGTAAAAACTATTGCAAAAATATTCGAAATCTAACTATTTAAAAGCTAACATTTTAATATAAGATCACTTTATTAAACTAGAAGTTAGACTAAATAGTTAGTTTTTCACCCTCTGTTTTAGCCACACAGACGGCTACGCAGGAGTCGCCAAAAATATTCACCGCAGTTCTACTCATATCGAGCAAGCGATCGACTGAGAGGAGAGCAACCACCGCCATCTCAGCATTCGGGATACCTGAGCTATTAAGTATGAGTAGAATGGCAACAAGACTTGCCGATGGAATACCAGCCACACCAATGCTCGTGAGCAAGGCGGTGATCACGACAGCAAACTGCGCACCAAAGCTCATCTCAAAGCCCATCACCTGCGCGACAAACATGACTGCTACACACTCGTAAAGAGCGGTACCATCCATATTCACCGTAGCTCCCAGCGGTAAGGTGAAACTAGAAACTCGCTTAGAAACGCCCGAGTTCTGCTGCACGCTGTAGAGAGTCTGTGGTAGTGTTGCCGATGATGAAGCTGTCGAAAATGCGGTAAGTAAAGGGGTCCGCATAGCTCTGAAGTGTGCCCAGGGGTTCACCTTACCTACGTAACGTAAAAACAAGGGCATCATCACTAGTAAATGGACGGCAAGTGCCAACAAAACGGTGAAAAAGTACTTCCCTAAACTGACAAAGATCTCCGGCCCACTTTTAAACACTGTAGGTATCATCAATCCAAAAACACCTATCGGAGCAAAAACCATGATCCACTGCGTTACCTTGATCATAACATCATTGATTGCTTGGATATTCCCACAGAGTGGCAGCATGCTCGTATTTGGCAGCTGTGTCATCGCAATCGCAAAGAGGATAGAAAAAAAGATTACTCCCAGCAGTTGTCCATTATCTGCAGCCGATTGGAAAATATTGACTGGAATCATTTTCTTAAAAAGATCCGCATAATCAGTCGCTTTCTTCTCCCCTGCCAGAGCGACTTTTTCTAACTCGCTCTCACTGGCCCCACCCGCTTGCTGTTCGAGAGCGGCCCGAATTTCTAAATTGGGTTCCCCGTCTACTAGGCCAGGCTGAATGGTATTAACGAGAATCAAGCCCACAATCACGGCTGCCAATGTAGTACCCATGTAAAAACCGAGCGTCTTTAAGCCGAGCCGACCGAAACCTCGCATACTACCCAGACCTGCAATCCCTGAAATCAATGAGCTCACCACTAGGGGCACAATAATCATCTGCAGCGCTCTTATAAATAGTTTGCCAATGAAATCACAGGTAGCGATAGCGTTATGAATAAATTGATATGTCTGACTACTCTCGGCAACCCGCTCACTCATCCCCCTAAATGCAATGGCGGTTCCAGTGGCAAGGATCAGGGCCAAAAGAATCTGCCAGTGAGGCGCTAATTTTTTCATAGAAGATCTATAGCAGCTTAGAAACCTCAAGCAAGAAGACGATTTTTTGACGGTCATCTTCTAGATATTTTAACTGAGCCATTGCTTCCACAGCCTCTGTTTTTTTAGCAAAGGCTTTGACAACGCTATCACCAGTTTGCAATTGGGTCTTATCCGATTGAATCAAGCGAATCGCCTCTTGGGCAGAGCGCATATCCTTTACCGCAAGATGAGTTGCGAGCTTCTGATACATCTTATCTTTTTGGCTCTGCACCTGCATCGAATCAAGCATTGAAAAAGAACGGCTCACCTCATTTCCCTCCACATACGCCATCGCTAATTCACCGAGTATCTTATCCTTCATCCCCTTTAAGTTAACGTAATTTAGCTCCTGATGTGCGTCTTCTAATAAATGACTCGCCTTGATCAGCTCACCTTGCTTCTGCTGCACACGTGCAATGGAAATCAATGCTAAGGCTTTTTCATCGTGTCGAGATATCTCTTGAAGGGTATTAAAGGCTCCAGCGTGATTATCACGGGTGGCGTCAGCTTGAGCAATACCTTTGAGTGCTCGGTCTCTATAAACCCCTGAGGTAATGGTTCTTGCGATATTCCTCGCCTGACCTGAATTCTTCTTATACGCAGTTATATTAGATAGTGACATGAGGGCACGTTCTCTAATTTTTTCTGAAGGTATGGTGCCTGTACGTATCAGTGACCCTGCCAGATCGCCTTTGCGTGCCTGTTCTATCGAAAGCTTCTCTAAGGCTTGCGACTTTTCGCTCTCACCATAGATGTGATTGGAAACGTAGGCGCTATTTGAAAACATACCTTGGCTAGCGAGTTCATTGGACAGATTCCGTAATGACATATCGACTACTACCTGATCTTTTAAATACTGAATCGCCCCCATACTGCCTTCTAAGTCTCCAAACTGCGCTCGAATCTGCGCCAATGCTACGTAGGCTCTATCCACTGTGTTTGAATCCTGAATTTGCTGCACTGCTAGGGATGACCCCAGATAATCTCGTAGTTTTGCTCGCTCCTGAGTTAGGCTATAGAGTGCCTGGTCTTTCTTTTTCTGATCAGAAATAGACATGGCTGTTTGCATCGCTGTGAGTGAGCTCTCATAGCGTGCTTCGCTCGTAGATAATGCGAGTAATGCTGTGTCGCGGTTTTTTGCCTCGGTGATTTGACGTATGAAATACCTTGCTGCATCAATCTCACCATAACGAGCGGCTCCCACTGCTGACTGAACTAAAGCAAGCTGGTAATCGAGAGGGTCTTGTATATTTTTCAAGGCCTCTTTAGCAGAGCTGATGTCTTGCAGCAGTAACATCGTTTTCACCACTTCAAGAATGGCAACGGCAGTGTACTCGCTGTTTTCAGGAGCTATCGCCGTCCGCTCAGCTTTTTTGAGAACCTCTTGAGCCTTTTGTTTGTCACCGGCTCGATGATACTCTTTCGCAATCGAGATAAGGTTTCGCCAAGAGTCTTCGCTATTGATTGAAATGGCTATGGCTTCACCCATGAGCTCATTCCGGAGTATGTTATTGGGGTCTAAAACCCGTGCACCAATTAATAACTTGGAATCTAAGCGCTCGCCATTTTTGTTAACCTTTTTCCCTTTTTCATTTGAGCTGAGGCGGGTAGATTTCTGCTTTGTCTCACGTCCTGAGGTTTTTTTATCTGATTGCCCTGCGTTAGCTGCTGTCGCCTGTTTGTACCGTGGCTGTTCGCTGCTGCCTGTCGATTTTGATTGGGTCGTTGCCAAACAATGAGACCCGCGGCTTGATGATCTAGCTGACTGCTCTATTTCTGTTTTTTCTGTCTGAAAAAAACGCACGCCCATCCACACAGCTGCAACAGCGAGCGTGATGACCAGTGACCATACAACAAAAAAACTGCGAGGCTGTTTTGTTTTATCAATCATCACTATCAATACGTGCAATTTGTAGGTAATATTTCTTTCAGAGCCAAAAATGATTCAAACTGTCATAAAGTGAAACATCGATTGATTTTATTGAGATCAACAACTACTTATCTATTGTACTCGCTGCCACTCGGATGAAATTTCACTTCATGAAGTATCACGAGTTCATTTCTCACTTGGCAAAAGCAGTGAAAATAGCTTAATTCCCCACCAGAAACGATTTACACTGTAGCAAAGTCGCCAAAAACGCCAGAGCTCACAGCAAGCAGACAACTCACCAAAGTATTACTCACATGGTAATACGCCCATTCTTTCTTTTTAATATCTCTAACACACCATGCCTTATCCATATCATACTAGCACTCCCGACAGCACTGGATCACTTCACAGCTTCGCCAATGAACGTGATAACTGTGGCATGGGGGCGATCGCAAATATTAATGGTGTTCGTTCACACGAAATCATCGACCTCGCCATCGAATCCGTATGTAACATGACTCACCGTGGTGCTGTTGACGCTGATATGAAGACAGGTGACGGCTCAGGCGTGCTCAGCCAGATCCCTTACCCTATTTTCCGTAAAGCAGCCGCTAATCTTGGTCACGAATTAAAGAATGATGAAGATCTTGCCGTTGCCGTTTTTTTCCTCCCTATGGAAAACCCAGCAGCGCAGGAAGAAATCAAGGCACTCACAGAAGAAGTCGTCAAGTCACGAGGCATCACATTTATCGGCTGGCGTGTTACTCCAGTCGCACCTCAGGAGCTTGGTAATGTTGCGCAAAAAACTCAACCTTACATCCTCCACTTATTGATGGAGAAACCAGCTGAATGGGACAGTGCCCATTTTGAGCGTCAGCTCTATCTGTGTCGCCGCAGCATTGAGAACCAAACGGCTGATGTGGAAAATTTCTACATCCCAACCTTTTCCAGCAAACTCATCTCATACAAAGGTCTCGCTATGCCAGCTACTCTGAAGGCATTCTATCTCGACCTTCAAGACCCTGATTTCGAAACTGCTATCGTTCTTTATCACCAGCGTTTCTCTACGAACACTTTTCCAGCATGGCCTCTCGGTCAGCCGTTCCGCATGATGTGCCACAATGGCGAGATCAACACCGTGCGCGGCAACCGCAACTGGATGGCATCTCGCGAGGAGTTTTTCCAATCTGACATTTGGGGTGATGACGTCGAGTTACTTAAAAACGTGATGAAGAATAACGAGTCTGACTCAGCTAGCCTCGATCACGCTCTCGAGCTACTCACGCTCTCAGGAAGATCACTTGAGCACTCCATGTGTATGCTCGTTCCACCAGCTTTCCGCGACGACGCTGAGATTTCAGATGACCTACGCGCTTTCTACGAATTCAATCAATGCTTCTCTGAGCCATGGGACGGTCCAGCTGGACTTGTCTATACCGATGGTACTAAACTCTGTGCTTCACTCGACCGCAACGGCCTCCGCCCCTCGCGATACAAAGTTACTGATGACGGACTTCTGTACATTGGCTCCGAAATCGGTGCTGTGGAAATTGATGACAGCCGAGTCGTCAGCACAGGAAGACTAGGACCTGGCCAGATGCTTTCCGTTGATCTTACGACAGGTGTTTTACGCTTTGATCGCGAAATCAAAGAGGCTCTAGCCAAACAAAAGCCCTATCGTCAATGGATCGATGAAAACCAGCTTACGCTCCACGATTTCATCTCACCTGAGCCACAGATCCCTGCTGTCGAAGTAGACTCTATTTCTCTTTCTCGCATGCACGTTATGCACGCTGTAAATACGGAGGAACTCGAGATGGTTTTCCCTCCGATGATTAATGGTGCACAGGAAGCTGTCTTCTCCATGGGTGACGATATTCCACTAGCTGTCTTATCATCCTACCCGCGTCTTCTCCCGACTTACTTCAAACAGCTCTTCGCACAAGTAACTAACCCACCTATTGATCCTATCCGCGAGCACGCTGTGATGAGCCTCGCAGCAGGACTAGGTGCTGAGCATAATTTCTTGGATGAAACTCCTGAACACGCTCAGCTTATCAGTCTCGATTCTGCCGTACTTCTTGAACAGGAGGTGGAGCGCATTAAAGATATGGGCGAGCATGGTTTCCCTAGCCGCGTGATTGACATCACTTGGGATGCATCCGCTGGTGCCGAAGGTATGGAAGCCGCTTTAGAACTTGTCTGTAATGTCGCGGAAAACGCGGTCGACGAGGGCGTCAGTATTCTTATTTTATCAGACCGCGCTGCCTCAGCGGAAAGAGTTCCACTGCCTGCAATGCTCATCACTGGAGCTGTTCACCAGCATTTGAACCGCGTCCGCAAGCGTCTGCGCACTTCGCTCGTCATCGATTGCGGTGAAGCACGCGATACCCACCAGATCGCCTGTTTGTTTGGCTTCGGAGCCACGGCCGTCTGCCCATACATCGGCTACGCCACAGTACGCGACCTCGTACGCAACGATAAAAAAGGTAAGATCAGCGACGGTATTACCGAGATCAAGGCCATGAAAAACTACCGTAAAGCGCTTGAGAAGGGCTTACTGAAAATCATGTCTAAAATGGGTATCTCCGTACTCAACTCCTACCAAGGCGCACAGATCTTTGAAGCCATCGGTATCGGTAAAGAGGTCATGGATCTCTGCTTCACAGGTGCACCATCACGCTTAGGAGGTATTGGTTTCACAGAACTCGCTGAAGAGTCTATCATCCGTCACAAAGCGGCCTATCAAGATATCACCGACGGCTTAGCATCAGACAAACCACTCGATCTAGGTGACCCAGGCTACAACCGTTACCGCAAACAAGGTGAGCGTCACGGCATCACTACTCAGGTAGTTAAAAGTTTCCACGACTTCGTAGAAAGCGGCAAACAAGATGAGTACGAGGAATATGTTAAAGCAACTCTGGACACACACCCCGTGACTATTAAGGACATGTTTGAGTTTGTACCTGTTGCTTCAGGCCCAATTTCAATCGATGAAGTCGAACCAGTGGAAAACATCCGTCGCCGCTTTACCACAGCGGCCATGTCAATGGGTGCACTTTCCCCAGAGGCACACGAGACACTCGCTATCGCAATGAACCGAATTGGCGGCAAGTCAGATTCTGGTGAAGGTGGCGAAGACCCTATCCGCTTCAAACCATATCCTAACGGCGATCACGCTCGTTCTAAAATCAAACAAATTGCTTCAGGTCGTTTCGGAGTCTCAGCACACTACTTGGTTAATGCTGACGAGCTTGAAATTAAAATGGCACAAGGGGCGAAGCCTGGTGAAGGTGGCCAGCTTCCCGCGCACAAGGTCAACGGCATTATCGCTCGCCTTCGTAACACTCAAGAAGGTGTCCAGCTCATCTCCCCTCCTCCACATCACGATATTTATTCCATCGAGGACTTGGCTCAGCTGATCCATGACTTAAAGGAAATTAACCCGCGAGCACTCGTTACAGTAAAACTCGTGGCAGAAGCAGGTGTAGGTACCGTTGCCGCAGGTGTTGCCAAAGCAAGTGCCGACATCATCCTAATCTCTGGTCACGATGGCGGAACGGCGGCATCACCACTCTCATCAACGAAGCACGCAGGTCTCCCATGGGAAATGGGCTTATCTGAAGCCCAGCAGGCACTCATTCTCAACGGACTACGCGACCGAGTTACCGTCAGAACCGATGGTGGACTCCGCAACGGTAAAGACATCATCACAGCAGCCATCTTAGGTGCTGAAGAGTATAACTTCGGAACCATCGCCCTGATGGCAATGGGTTGCGTTTTTGTCCGCCGCTGTCACCTCAATAACTGCCCCGTAGGAGTGGCTACTACAGATCCAGCGTGGCGTGCGAAGTTTAAAGGAACTCCTGAAATGGTCATCAATTTCTTCAATGCTTGTGCCGAAGAAGCTCGCGGCATTATGGCTGAACTGGGTGTGAAAAAATTGGATGACCTCATCGGTCATACTAAATTCCTCAAGCAAAAATTAATCACCGACCACCCGAAGGCAAACTCACTCGACCTCGAACCAGTGCTCAAGGATGTCGTACCACAAGTGGCAGAAGCCAACGGAGTCACTATCGACAGCATTTCTCGCATTCGTACTTACGAGCGTAACGAAGGCATTCACAAGCCAGCTCTCGATCTTCAAATTCTTGATGATCTCAAATCAGCAATCGGCTCGGAAGACCTTGGTACACTGATGGATAAACCTCCAGTACATCTCGAGTACAAGGTGGTTAACACAGACCGTAACATCGGCACACGCCTTGCAGGACGCATCGCAGAAATCTACGGCGACCACGGTTTACCTGATGGCACAGTTAATCTCACCGTACGCGGCTCTTCTGGTCAGTCATTGGGTACCTTCCTTTGCGGCGGTATTAAAATGCACTCGATTGGTGAAGGAAACGACTACGTCGGTAAAGGTATGGCTGGCGGACAAATAATCGTCCAGCCTTCGGAGTCCGCGAAATTTGATCCTGCTGACAACTCTATTGTAGGAAACACCTGTATGTATGGAGCCACTGGAGGCAGCCTCTTTATCAATGGCCGCGCGGGTGAACGTTTCTGCGTGCGCAACTCAGGCGGAACAGCCGTTTGTGAAGGTGTCGGTGATCACGGTGTAGAATACATGACTAACGGTCTCGTACTCATCCTCGGTATCACAGGTAAAAACTTCGGTGCGGGCATGTCTGGTGGCTCAGCTTTCGTTTATGACGTTGATGGCCGATTCCAATCTCGTGTGAACACCGAAATGGTGGCACCTCTTCCGATCAAGCGTCAGGAAGACATCAAACTCATTAAGGAACTCATCGAGAAGCACCTTGAACTCACTGGAAGCGGTAGAGCCAAGCATCTCCTCGACAACTGGGAAAACTCCGTAAAGAAATTCATCCGAGTCATCCCTAAACAGCGTGCTGAACTAGAAGCCGCTGAAGAGGAGCACGAAGCGGCATCAACGCCTCAAGCCTTGGCCTAAGTTCATCGAATTCAACAAATCATAAGAGCTGATGGAAACATCAGCTTTTTTTTGTTTTGGTGTACCTCTTGAGACTTAAAACCCTTCCCTCATTATTGCACTGTCGAGGAGTGTCTTTGCATCTAAATACGCACATCTCTACCCACTACTAGCGTAGTTGAAGGCCCAGCCAGCGCTTATTTACCTACGCTGCCAATCTCGTCGAGATCAAGCTGTTCTTCAATAGCTATCAACTCGTGAAATTCAGAGAGCCACTGCGGTGCGTCTTGGTGTGTCATGTACTGTTCCAAATGACGGATCATATTAAGCGCGGACTTTTTCTCGTCACCCAGTTCATAGCATGCCACTTCCATCTCCCATTGAAGCGCTGGTCGAGTTTCAGAGAGAAATTCGTCCATAGCCGCCTTATTGGCGTCACGATCAATTTCTGTAGACCTCGCATCGCCTCTCTCTCTGACCGTCTTCAAGCCTGACCATTTTTCTATTTTAAAGCCAGTATGGTTAATTTTATTCTGCCAAGCTGCGCGGAACTCGTTTATTTTACTTTTTGTTGCCAACGGTGGAAATACGAGCTGCTCATAGATACTATCGATATCGAGACCAGATTGGGGCCAATTTTCTATCTCAATGTTTAATTCATAAGCCTGTGCAAACACTGAATTAAGAGCGTTCTCTTCCAAAATCGAGTGATTTTCCATTAGTACTCTCGCGTTGTCAAAAATTTGATTCAAGTGATTAACCGCCTTAACACCCATCTCACTCACATCGCCATCATTACTAGCAGCTTCAATGCTGAGTAACAACCAGAGTAACTGGTGCCTCAGCGCCATACGAAAGGATTTAGAACCTAACTCATCATCCTTATTTCGCTTCCATTCTCTAAATTCTGCCGCACTTCTATATTTCTCTTCAAATCTTACCCTCTCAACGCATCTCAGATAGAGATCCATTGTCTTCGTATCAGATTGCACTGCGCTGCGGTAATCTTGAATCGCTCTCTTATAAAGCCCGCTGATACGCAAGTTAGACGCTTCTTGAAGTTTTTCTAGTTTTTCTAGGAGCGCGATACGGTCAACGTCCAAAAGCTCTAACTCGTCAGCTTGTCCAGAACTGACGAAAGTTGTTAGAAAAACAGTGCTGCATAAAAAAGCACGAAAAATATTGGGAATGATCACCATTAGATTTTTATATTATTATTTTACTACTCTTACAAGAATTAGATTAACCATATAAGTTACTTGCCCATAGGACCGAACAATCTATTCTGATGCCTTATGCAAGGCCTCATCCTTAAAATTGACTGTCCAGACCAGCACGGTATCGTAGCCCGTATAGCATCCTACATAGCTGATTACGCAGGAAACTTGGTGGAGCTTTCACAATTTACTGATTATCAGGAAGGTAAATTCTTTGCTCGTGTAGAGATAGACACCACTGCTATTAAAGTGAGCCTTGAGGATTTTGTCTCTGGGTTTACGATCTTAGGCAACTCTCTCTCAGCCAAATGGCATTTCCGTGTCCTTCCCTATAAGATGCGCACCGCTGTTCTCGTGACGAAGACAGATCACTGCCTCAATGAAATTCTTTGGCGTACGAAGCTCGGCGAAATGCCCATCGAGATCACCTCCATCATCGGTAACCGTGACACCTGTAAAACCATCGCAGAAAACGCTGGGGTGCCCTTTCATCATATCGAGATGGATGGCGATGAAAAGGAAGCGGGGTTTCGTCAAATCGAACAAATTCTCAAAACAGAAAATGTGGAACTCACAGTATTAGCGCGTTTCATGCAGATCTTACCCGATTGGTTTTGCCAGAAATACAGCGGCAAAATCATCAACATCCACCACTCTTTTCTCCCCGCATTTATTGGCGCTAACCCATACAGCCAAGCCTACGAACGAGGTGTCAAACTTATTGGTGCGACCTGCCACTACGTCACGAGCGAACTTGACGCTGGCCCGATCATCGAGCAGGAGGTGCAACGCGTGCAACACTTCCATGCACCGAAGGATCTCATGCGTCTTGGTAGAGATTGCGAGCGCAATGCTCTTGCCAAAGGTATCCGTCATCACGTGCATGACAGGACGATTATACATAAAAATAGAGCTATCGTTTTCCCTGACTGATTAGCTAATAGATTCGTCGCATCATAGGTCTTTTTAAACTGAGTGGGACTGGGTCGCGAGGCTGGAGCAGTGTAGTCTCGGCTCGCCTGCTAAGTTCGGCATTTCCTCCCAGTATTCCCAGTCGATCTGCCTTTGCCCAATAACTAACTTACTACGGCTCCACGTCTGCGCGTCAGGCCGATTCATCCTCACTGTGTACGCGCTCGGTTCAGTATCGCCAGTCCCCGAATGGACTTCTTCAGACTTACCAAGACTGAAGAGTGTTTCACGATTTCTTTTTACCTTTTGAAAATTAAAAGATGATGAAGTTAGGGGTCGCGTAATTTCCTCCTGCCATAATGCACTTCCATCCCAAGCAAAAACTAACTCCTTCTCCCTATCGAGAAAAACGATAGTAAAAGGTAAATAGCCTAGCAGATCCATCTCGGACAAAGCCGCAGCAGCCTTTCTCACACTAAACTCAGCTGCGAGCTTGATCACCAACTTCCCACGCGAATACTTTACGCCACTACTCCTTGGCTGCTCATGCCATCGGTTCAATAATGCCACCACCAGCCCTGTATCGTTCACCGCTAACCAGCTCCCTCCACCGCCAGGATCGATAGGTGCGAGATACGAAAGCCCACTTCCCGTGACAAACCTTTCTGGCACCGCAGCCACAGGACGAGTCTTCATCTCATCCCTATTAAAGAAAACAACTCTCTCGCCACCAGAGCGAGTTTCCCATGACATCGTACACATGGAATTTTTCTACTTTAGAAACGAGCGAACCACAAAGCCCTAAATTGCTGAAGCACATTTTTCACTGGTCATTCATCCGCGGCTCCCATTATCTATCGTCAATGACGAACAGTTGGCGAAAGAAAAGACTCCTCTATGGTCGTTGGCGACGTCTCATACGCTGGGAGTATTGGCCAAGCTTACCTGTTTACTTGCCTCTGACTCCTGTCTTCATCTTAAATGCATTGCGACACCGTTCTCTCATGGTTGTTACTTTAGCAAACCCTGGGATGCCCTCAGGTGGTTTTGTCGAGGATTCTAAACACGATATTTTGCAGAAACTGGCTCCCTCGGGACGAGTCGCTGCTTTTTCTCTCATCGCTCGTTCATTGTCTCCTAAACATAAAATCGCAGCCTTTGATCAAGCTCACACCCAGCTTGGCAGCAGCTACCCTATTGTGCTAAAACCCGATATGGGCGAGCGTGGCCGCGGCGTCCTCATCGCCAAGTCACGTGATGAAGCACTCGAGTATATCACCCAAAGCAATCTCTGCATCATCGTACAAGAATACATAGCTGGCACCGAATACGGCGTCTTCTACGAACGCCACCCTAAAGACAAACGCGGGAAAATCACTGGTATCACACTCAAGGGAAACACTGTCATTTCAGGAGACGGTGTTAGCACACTAGAGAAGCTTATCTTATCCGACCCCCGAGCTGTCTGCCTCGCTCCCCTTTTCTTAAATATGCACAAAAGGGCATTAAACGATATTTTACCCAATGGTAAAAAACTCTCTCTCAACAAACTCGGCACCCATTCTCAAGGGTCTCTATTCCTCGATCACTGTTACCTCCATACAGCTGAATTAGAGCAGGCTATCGATGTCGCCAGCCAGCACTTTCAAGGTTTTCACATCGGTCGATACGATATCCGCGTCTCGAACGAAGAAGATTTTAAAGCAGGCAATAACTGGAAAATCGTTGAGCTCAACGGCGTCACCTCCGAGCCCACCCATATGTACGACCCGCAGCACAGTCTTTTCCACGCCTGGAAATGCCTCGCCGCCCAGTGGACAAGAGCCTTTTCCTACGGAGCCGCAAACAGAGCGCTAGGCCACCAAGCCATCAGCCTCTCAGAACTCATCAAAAGACTGAGCTCCCACCGCGATAGAACCACGACAAGTTAGAGGGCAACCGAAGAGTAAAGATAGCTTCAAGCTTGAAAAAAGCAGCCATTTCAGAGTTTAACGAATAATGAAAAGCGGAAGAAGAATTTATTATAAATCCGTAAAATCACTTGCAACATCGTAACCTTTCCATCTTGATGTGATAACAAACGCATCTGCTAGACATTAACATCTCACCTTCATGAAAATCACAACACTTAATCTGTTAGGCTCTTTTCCCAAGCCGTGTTGGCAAGTCACAAATACAATATCGCTGACGAGCATGCTCATCATTCTATTTCAGCCTCTTCACGCCCAAGAAGCACTCCCCAGCTGGTGGTTCGATGGCACCCCACCTGTAATTATTTCAGGAGGCACCGAGAATAATCAAGGAGCTGCGAATATTGCGCAGGCAAAATGGATAGTAAGTGAGGCACTTCGCGGTCTTGAGACTGCTGACCCGACTACAGCTGCCCAAGTAGGATCTGACCTCGAGGGCACAGCAGCAGATAACTCAGATCGCATCATCGACCTCACGGTTCCTGACCCCAAGTCTACCGCATGGATAGAACAGCAAAAGTCCGCTCTCACCTTGGGTCAGCTAAAAGCTATCGCGCTCCCCTTCTATAATCGCCTCAACGTTCTTGACGCCGATTGGGTGAAGTCCCAGCTCGATCTTAATCATGGAGGCACAGCAACACTCAACGAGCACTACTGGCAGGTCAGCAGCAATACCCATTACACCGAAGCTGGCTACTACCCGTGGAACCCTGAGACATCTGCAGAGATTAACAAATCTGTTGCAACCATCGGTCAGCTTAAGGCGGTCTTTGCTCTGCGCTTCAATACACTTGATCAAGATATCGACGATGACGAACTCTTGGACTCTTGGGAGCAGCTGATTGTCGATTTTGATGAAAATGACGCAATAACGAGTATTTTTGAGGTTCTTGCAAATGATGATTATGATGAAGATGGCGCGAGTAACGAGGACGAATTCCTTGCTGGCACAGATGCTACTGACCCTACCGACTTTCCTGCTGGCTCCATTGAAATTCCTGATACTGGCGACTTAGTACTGCTCCGTATATCGACACCTTTACTCTAATTATTTGAAATGAAACCATCTAAAAAAATTGCATTCTTCACACTACCTCTCGCTTTACTAGCCTTCTCGCATGTTGAGCTTCTTGCTGGGTGTGGATGCTTTGGAGAGGACTTTGAGGAAGTTGTTATTTTACGCCAAAGGCATGATTTTGATTTAGATGATAATACTGATGAATATGGTGATGAGCTTGAAGGTATTTTTTATAATGGATTTATACCTACTGAGGCTTGGGGGATTGCTGCTGATGACTATGGGACGTCTCGCAAGACTAGATCATGGAGTCAAAATGCACCTACTTCGATTGATAATTTGATTATTAATGACAAAAGTTATCCTTTGACCCCAATTAACTATAAGCTTGCTGAAGTTTATGATAACAGTGGTAATGGTGAGCCTGTTTACATAGATGACATAAATTATTTTTCTAGGTACATAGCAGAGGACGTAACAATCAAACTCCCAAGAAATGAGCCTATTAATGTTAAGTTTGAAGCAGAACCTTATACATATGATTTTGGCTCTAATGCACTTTACGAAGTAGATACTGAATCTGGATTTAGTCAGCACATTAAACTAGAGCTTGAACCTTGCACTAGAAAAATAAGGCTCGAAAATGGATACCTACTAGAAGTTAGCTTGGAAAAAACTTATGTTTGGGCCGAAGTTGACGATGTCTGGTATTCACTCAAATTGCGAATGGAGACAGATACAAAAGGTGAAGTACAAACTAGAGTATTCTTCAGGATATTTGATGAATTATTGGAGCAGTTAGTTAGCGATGGCGAGCTTGATAACACCCTCAAAAACAACTACACCTTCACCATCGTCACAGAAGACGAAGATGATAATAATCCCGCCGGAAGTAGTGGTGGTGGTGGTGGTGGTGGTGGTGGTGGTGGTGGTGGTGGTGGTGGTGGTGGTGGTGGCGGTGGCGGTGGCGGTGGCTCAGCCTCATCCCCGAGCGTCTACTCTGGCAGCCTTAGCGTGACTGAGAGCACGGCAGCACAAATCACGCTTCCGACACCAAAAATGAATTACAACCTTGGTCTCGGAATGCTGGATGAGGATACCAGTGCTGGGAAGCTGAGCTTTGGTTTTCAGTACAATGTCGCTAGTAATTACACGCCCGCTAATCTTGTCGCAAATACAAGTCCTGCAGTTCAAATCATTCAGGATGGTTCAGCAATCCGCCAAGTTCTCTCTGCGGAAACTCTCGTCGACGTTACCACGACAGACTCTGACACTTACCAGGTTACTTTTTACGAAACAACAGGCGCAGAAGTTCCAGATACCAACGGTTTCTTCATTCCCAATGGCGATGTTATTGCCACTTGGGAAATAGATAACCCAGGAGTTAGTACCACAGGAAATGCACGTATCTCGATCACCAAAACAGATGCCGTCGGTCTTTCAGATACTACCATTATTGAGCAACTCAGTAATGGTAGTATCATTTCTAGCCATGATGGTGCGCTTGTTGAAACTATCCAGTGGTCTGATCTCAGTGCTGGCGGCGTCAATAAAGCTCAGAAAGAAATCATTATCGAGGATTACAGTAACGCGAATACCCCCGTCACCGTGGCACACCTCATTGAAATTCACCAAGAGTTTCCATGGGCGTGGGAGCAGATTAGTGAAACAGAAGATCCTGCAGGGGAAAATCTCATCTCCACATGGAGTTATTACTCAGACGTTGCGGAGGAGGCCCCTTCATACAGTCAGTCTAAGCTGAGCACCTACCCAGATGGCTCATGGCAATACAATGCCTCCTTCGGTGATGACGGCGATGTCACTGAGCAATACCTTCCATGGAAAGACGTCACCGCGGCTGCAGCTATCGCTGCAAACGGAACTAATTGTACAAAGACAGTCACAACAGCTGCCGAGGGCGGTTACACAGAAGTCACTTACATTGAAGGCGTCAAAACCTCACAATACGACTACTTAAACACTAATGGCACCATGACGCGCAGCACTTACTCAGCCGAAGGTATTGCACAGGTCTCTACCAGCTACTCCAGTAACTACCGTACCCAGTGGTCAGAGTCTCCCGATGGTAAAAAAACCAGCTATACCTACGAGAACGGCTACTGGGACGGCACAGCGTTCACGACCTCCAACCCCGGAAATGCCGAAGTTGCTTATCGCAAAACCACCAAAAACGGTACTGTCGCATCACCCGAAGGTATTGCCAACCTCTCCACTTGGTCTCGCTCCGTCACAGTAGACTCTGAGACAGTACTTAGTGAAACACTCGTCTACACAGGCGTAGGAGGCTCTGAAGCGGAAGTGATTAATGCGACCACTTACAGCGAAATAGTAGATAGCCCCAGCATAGGAAAAACGACTCATATTACCTATCGCAATAGCGTCGCCACTTACACGGAAATTTTTAATGAGTTCAACCAGCTAGAAAGCACCGCTGGTCAAGACGGTGTCACCACCAGCTATACCTATAATGATCGAGGCCTCACAGAAACAGAAACCCGCTCAGGACTCACAACCACTTTCATCTATGATCTACTCGGTAGAAGCATCGCTACCACTGTCAGCTCAGCAACGAGTACCGAGACACTTATTTCCTCAGCAACTTACTACCCATCAGGGAATATTCAGTCCCGTACAGATCAAAACGGCTACACCAGTACTTACACATACATCAAAGACAGTTCAGGTAGACCAGTAGAAACTGTAACCAACCCCGATGGACAGACTTCAATCACCACCTACCACCTCGACGGCCAAATCATGAGTGTCACAGGTACCTCAACTGTGCACCAGTTCTACAACTACTCGGTCAATTCAGACGGCACCCTCACTACTCGCACTTCAATAGGCGCGCCCATTGGCAATACCACTTCTCCCCGCTATACGGAAACCACCACAGACTGGCGTGGCAGAACCATCCTTACCGAGCGCCCTGCCTTCGGAACAGAAACATGGAGCAGCGCAAGCCATTATGATGCCACTACAGGCCGGCTTATCAAAACGACTCAAACAGGACTTTTTGATACGCTCTACGAATACAATGACCTCGGCACCGTTACCCGTCAGGGGCTTGATGCAGATGCCGATGCCGCTCTCACTGAAAGCTCGACAGACACACTGAACGAAAATCTCACTACCTACCTAAAGGAAAACAATAGTTGGTTCCGCCAGTCCACAAACACGCAATGGCTCAGCGACAACGATGCCACCACCATTGCCACTACCACGAGTAAAACCCAGCTCACAGGACTCCCCGCAGGCACACTCTCGAAGCAGATCTACACCGATATCCACGGCAATGACACTATCTCGACTACCTCCATCGCTGGTAACGTCGTCACTCGCACCACCGATACACCTGACAGCACCACCGACATCGTCAGCATCACCACCAACGGTCAGCTGACATCACAGAATACTGCCACCATCAACGAGCCCAGCACCTATGAGTATGACGCCCTAGGCAGACTTTGGAAAACCTCCGATCCACTCGATAATCTCACCATCATGAGTTATTTCCCAAATAGTACGCAGGTAAAACAAGTCGATGCACCAGCGGGTCCCGACATCGAATACAGCTACACCGCACAGGGTGTAAACGGAGCAGGACAGATCTCCCAGCAGAAACTCATTGATACTACTGGCACCACCCTCAGCCAGACCAGCTACGGCTATGACACCCGTGGTAATCTCATTTCAGAAACAGGCAGCGGTACCTACCCTAAGACTTATACTTATGATCCTGTTTACCCCGAGATGATCACGCTGCAGACTTACCGCGATGCCGTCAACGCACCCACCGTAGCAGACACCACAACCTGGGTATACGATGCCGCAACGGGTTTACTCACAGAGAAAATCTACGCCGATGCCACCGCTACCGACTACACTTACCACGCTTCTGGTCAACTGAACACCCGCACCAGCCAACGAGGTCTCGTCACCACCTATACCTACGATGGCTATGGCAGCTTGGATCTCACCGACTACAGTGACAGCACCACAGACATTGATACCGATTACAATCGCGCCCGCAGGCTCACTTCTGTCACCGATAGCGCAGGCACCCACGCCCTCAGCTACAGCACGGCTGGCCAGCTCGATCAAGAAACCATCAGCGGCACAGGCGATCTCTCAGGATACAGTATCGATAACGCCTATACGCATGGTGACCGCGATAGCTTCTCCCTCCTCGCAGACAGCACCACTCTCCTGTCCAATACCTACAGCTACACCAGCAATGGTAGACTTTACACCGTCACTAGCGGCGCAAACACTGTTACCTACAGCTACAAACCCGATACCGATCTCATCGAAACCATTACTCACAACAATGGCACAATCGATATTTTCACACAGACGAAGACCTACGCAGACGCGCTGCTGCGCCTTACCAGCATAATCAATGCTACCGCCACAGCCACTGTCACCAGCTACGCCCCCGTCTATGACGCCTTAGGCAGAATCGACAATGTTACCCGCGAAGACAGCAGCCAGTGGGACTATGGCTACAACACCCGCAGTGAGGTCACTAGCGGTATTAAAAAGCGTGCAGATACCAGCGCCATCGCTGGTCACCAGTTTGGCTACAGCTTTGACGACATTGGAAATAGGAAAAGCATTACACAGGAAGGCACCACCTATGACTACGGAGCCGCCACCAGCACGAATCAACTCACCAGCTGGGACGCTCCCTCCACCCGCGTCATCCACGGCTCGGCCGATTCCGCTGCCGTCATCACCGTCAATGGCGAGGTCGCCGAGCGCACTGGCACCGACTGGAGTAAGTCACTCAGCTTCGCTAACACCGCAGCACCCGTCTGGGAAAACATCGAGGTTATCGGCAAGCTAGCAGATGCAGGAGCTAATGGCGAAACAGTCGTAGCCACCAGCAGCGGCAATCTCCTCCTACCTCAGACGCCCGAAGCCTTTGTCTATGACGACGATGGGAATTTGACATCAGACGGACTCTGGAGCTATACTTGGAATGCTGAGAACCGCCTCATCGCCATGGAATCCATCACCACCGTCCCAGAAACCGCCCGTAAGCAGCTGAGCTTCAGCTATGACTACGTCGGCCGCCGTTACGCCAAGACCGTAGCCAGCTGGAACGCCACCACCTCTACCTACCAGCAGCAGAGCAAAACCCTCTTCCTCTACGATGGCTGGAACCTCATCGCCGAAATAGATGCCGACCTAGACACCCTCACCCGCAGCTACACCTGGGGCACCGACCTCAGCGGCAGCGAACAAGGAGCAGGCGGAGTAGGAAGCCTCCTCATGATCACCGACGGTGCAGACAGCTACTTCCCAGGGTATGATTACAACGGCAACGTCAGCTGCCTCATCAAAGACGACGCAACAACAGCCGCCACCTACGACTACTCACCATTCGGCAAACTCATCACCGCAACAGGGGAGTATGCGAAGACTAATCCGTATAAGTTCTCAACGAAGTATGAAGACGCAGAGACGGGGTTGCTTTACTACGGATACAGATATTATAATTCCGTGATGGGGAGATGGCTGAATAGGGATCCAATTGATGAGAGTGGGGGGGTTAATTTGTATGGATTTGTTGGTAATGATGGATTAAACAATTTAGATGTTTTGGGTCTTCGAAAGTTTAAATTACAATTCAATGCATTCTTGCCTAATAATGTGGGAAGTGCGGTTTCAGTAATAAATGCTCCTGTAAATGGAGTTGCTTGGATATACGAACCAGATCCCAAAAACTTCAGAAACTGGTATCTTGCTACAGATAATCGTTCTGGTTTTGGAGGGGTTAAGAAAGGGACGTCCAGAATCCGATCTTTTGCCACTGTAGATATGGGCAATATAGAAAAATATAAAGCGGGTGCGGCAACTCTTTTTGAAGTTGAGGCGGGCAGAACCAATGTGATTCGAGTTAGGAATAAATTTGCTCGTCGTAATGGGGGAGCAGTTAGTAGATATTATATAGACAATAGCCATAAGTCAGAAGTTTCAAGGAATACTGAAATTTTAGAACAAGAAATTCTTTACGCGTATGGTAAGAATAAGGGTGATTCTTGCATGGCTGTTAAATATAAAATTAAGGGTGCGTATCCTTTTGCAATTGGTTCACCTGACATAAACTACGAGGTTACATGGTATCTTCGTTATAGCAGCAGTAGGCGAAAAGTTGATGTGCGTGTTAAGGGTAGTCATAATGAGTTTCCAGCTTACGAGGCAATAGTTGATGATAATGTCCATTATAGTGATAAGCCAAACGGTAATGGGCCAGGGTTGTTAAATGTCGGAACTTTTTGGGACAATTTTAACACTAAGTGGGAGAACTATTAAATTATGAATATTAAATTGGTGTTAGTAATGCTTTGTTTTGGAGTTGTGTTTCTATTTGGCTGTAAGAGGGATGAAAAAGTCGTTAAATACATATTCCCTGACAATTTCACGGGCGTTTTTTATGTCACTGAAGATAATGAAATAGAAAACATTCAAAATTCAGATGGAGGATCAATAATCATTCATGTGCCAGATAATGGTATCGTAAGCCTTAAAAACACTGATTTTTTATATTCTAGGCATAAAACTATGGCTGAGTTTGAGAACGGACAAAAAATTTCCTGTCATGCAGAATACCCGGATAGAGCATATTCATTGTTCTTCTTGGTGTCTAGACCTGATAAGGGGGTTTACTATTTTTTGGGGTCTGAAGACATCTATAATAAAGTGATTAAATCTTTTGATGTATCAAAATTACCCTTAGCTCAAAAATTGTAAGCGTCTTACCCAGCGCCACTAGTCAGTGAGTCATAAATATCGTATTCAAATCAAAATAAATCGGTCAATCGTAAGCGTCTTATCCAGCCCCACTAGTCAGTGAGTCATAAATGTCGTAATCATATTGCCTACGACATTTATACCTATGACTGAAGAATCGAATTTACTAAAACGGGATATTCTCGGGCGCATTACGGTGACGCCTGAGCACCGAGAGCAATTACTCAATGCTTTTGAAGCTGACCTGACCCCGAATAGTGGACAGATCTAAACTGTAGTTTTTGTTATAAAAAAAGAAAACCAAAACTTATATGAAGAGAAGTCGCTTTAGCGAAGAACAGATAATGAGGATCCGTGGCGAGCATCGCGGAGGACGAGTTAGTAAAAAACATTTGTTTGGAGCACCATATTAGCCAGCAAACGCTTTATAATTGGAAAAAGAGGTAATGGATGTTAATGACGAACTCTCGCTACCGTTCCTGTTTTCTAATGTATGATCCAGGTTTAAAGACGTATCGATGAAATACTACTGGCTAAGCATAAAATGAATGACAGGCATCCAAAATATGTATATGAATAATAAGTTTACAACTATTTTAATACTGACATTATTATTAAATGTTTTGTCCGCCGAAGAACGCTTTAAAACTATTCGAGTTTCATATGCTGACTTAAAGGAAGCCATTATTATTGATAATGAGAACAGTCTCTTTATTGACTTATTCATTTCTGAAAGTAGTTCAGCGCAAATAGTACAACTCAATTGCATGTTATTTTTGAATGTTGATAAAATTGAAGTTGATCAGAACCTCTTGTTGCACCAACGTCATAAGAGCCAGATTTTCCCACATTATTATCTTTTCCAACTAAAAAGCGGGGAGTTCTATCGATTGAGTTTTGTTAAGGATAGCCGTAACTTTAGACGTTATACCGAATTAGCTAATATGCCAGCAGTGTATACAGACTCTTCATTAGAGTTGTATTTTAAAGACTATAATAATGACGGCAAAGCTGATCATTTAACTATTAAAATTGATATGATGAATTTTAATTGGGCATCAGGCAAAAGTTCTAAGCGCCGACGCTAGGGTTCACTATCCAACTTGCGAGATCAGGCCAGAACACCCAAATATTTTCAAAGTTACATAATAAAATGAATGACAGCATTTAGTAAATTATCCGCACTTTTAATTCCGTTAAGTTATTGTGTTTTAATGTTTAAATAGTTTTTAAAGTAATAGATTATTGAGTTGTGTTATTGATGATTTGAAGCAATTTAGTTTAAGGGGACTCGTCATTACGAAAAATAAGGATCCTTCTTGGGGTCTAAAAGGCGATCCTACTATATACGTGGAAAATGAAGCTCGAGTAAAACTGGGCAAAGGCTATAGATCAATATGGTATTATTAATGCCAGTAAAAAACAGTTACAACCTATGCTATTTAGAATCATTTTATTATTTTTACCTGTTATTTGTTTTGCTGATTACCTTCCAGAGGATCAACAAAGTAGTGGTGGAGATATACATGTGATATGGCTACCCGAAAACATAGAACTATATTCTAATGTTGGCTCACAAAAATTGATGTTTTCAGTTAATTTCCGTGATGGCCATGTTTCTACTGTAGATTGGCGACGAGGTAACCTAGTTAAAAACTCTCCCAATGTACAATTGATTATAGACGCTTTAAAAAAATGGCGATGTAATCAGCTTAAAGTGGATGGTAAAATAATTCGTGAATGGGGAGATTATTACGAAATCATCCTAAAATTCGATATATCTTCAAACAAAGGCAATTTCATCGTTCGTAGAAATATGAGTGTAATATTTGAGGGAATGCTTTCAAAAACAACCAATAGAAAACTTAACGCAGTGGAGTTGAAGGAATTTAAAATGCAAGTTACAAACAAAGGCTATTGACCTGACTCCAAAAAAGTGGACGTGTTAAAAGTGTAGTTTTGGTTATAAAAAAGAAAGACCAAAACTGATATGAAAAGAAGTCGCTTTAGCGAAGAACAGATAGTGAGGATCCTTGGCGAGCATCGCGGAGGACGAGTTAGTAAAAAACATTTGTTTGGAGCACCATATTAGCCAGCTAACGCTTCGTAATTGGAAAAAGAGGTCATGGATGTTAATGACGAACTCTCGCCACCGTTCCTGTTTTCTAATGTATGATCCAGGTTTAAAGACGTATCGATGAAATACTACTGGCTAAGTAGCTTTTCTGATTCTTGTACTTGTCTGCTCCGTGCTCCGTTATTCTCTTTGGGAGCAAGTGGGCCACCCCAAGGAGCCTTATCAGGACCGACTTTAAGTGCCTCTTCTTTCTTTTCAGGTTTTTTTGAGCTATCTGAGTAGTCACTTATCGTAGGAATATTCTCAAACCGAGGAATTTTCCACATTTCAAAAAATGCGCCAGCAAATGCGGCTATAGCTCCAACTACGATAAGTAATAATAATGTTTTCATCTTAGAATGGCATTTATAGATTCAATGGTAGAGATATGAAACAAATTTGTTTGGAGAACCGTCTTCCTAACAATTACGCTTACCATTGTCTAACTCAGCATTTTTAATCCAGAAAGCTTTTATTCAGGAATAAAACCTTTTCAAGGTGCTCTTAAAAGGAAAGCTGCTTCGCCACGCGCCAAGAGTAGCTGAAGCAAAATACCAAACCTATCAGTAAACCAGGGATCATTGTTTCAAATAGATCTGGTGTCCCTGCTAGAAGATGCGCGGTGGCAACGAGACTATAGATTACCAGATAACTCACAATACCTGAACCAAGCACGCGCTGAACTCCCCCGCCCTTCCACCGCATCACCACCCACTGAATGAACTCGGCTGATAGCCATGTAGAAACGAGGCTTATCACGCCCTGAGTTAAAGCCACCTGAATACGCGCCGCTACACCATGCTCCCAGTTTACCCAAAGTCCCCACGCTATGAAAAAAAGCATCGCCACCACTCCCATTAAGAAGGGTTCTTTTCCACTTCTACGTTTTTTAGCTTTCGAGCTAACATTAGTATTAAGTAGATTTGTGACATTCACGTTGCCTTTTAAATATTGCAGAATAGTGCATAATCAAGCCAATTGAATCCGATGCTGAATAAACCACTCATTGATCTTTCCTCTTTTTTGCCATCAGGCATAAAAAGAAAGATCTTTCGCGCGCTTTGCCAAAAACCTATAGAACACCTGCTAGGTGTGAAGATGATTAATGGCATTTATCACCAAGCCGAAGTTATCCACCAGCAAACTCACTCAGCCGACGAAGCGCATAGCTTCAATCCCATTATCCAATCAACAGGGGTCGATTACCAGATTGTACAGGGTGATATCAGTTCTATTCCTGAATCGGGACCTGTCATCCTTGTGGCAAATCACCCCTTTGGCGGTATCGATGGCATTATTTTAGGCGATCTAATGCAATCGAGGCGACCTGACTCTAAGCTGATGGGAAATTTTCTGCTGAAACACCTCCCCCTCATCGCGGACGACGTCATCGCAGTGAACCCCTTCGGCACCAAAACAGCCAAGGCGGAAAGCAGTCACGGCCTACGTGAATCTCTGCGGTGGCTGAAAGAAGGTCACTGCCTAGCGGTATTTCCAGCGGGTATTGTCGCTCACAGAACATGGAAAAATTGGCTAAGTGGAAAAGTTCAAGAGTCTGACTGGCATAGTAGCCTTGCGCGACTAGCACAGAAAACCAAAGCTACGGTAGTCCCCATTCACTTCGAGGGAAGTAATAGCCTCCTCTTTAATCTAGCAGGACTAATCCACCCGCGACTCCGCACCGCGCTGCTCGTACGTGAGTTCAACAACAAATGTCATACTGAGATCAAACTCCGCATCGGCAAAGCCGTTCTCCCCGCCATCAGCGCGAGCCACGCTGATAGTAAGCAACTCATACGCTTCTATCAGCTTCGTAGTGAAATACTGGCTCACAACTCGCCATGCAAAATAAACCAAAGTTCTTTAACTCAAGATCAGAATCAAGCTCAACACTCGCAAGAAAGTGCATTTGAACCTGTGGCAAAACGCCGAGATGTTTCAACGTTTCTCGATGACCTCGCCCTGCTGCCAGAAGAATGCTTGCTCATCAAACGCGGCAGTTTCCACGTGTACTCCGTTTCTGCAAAGCAAGCACCTAACATCCTTCATGAAATAGGGAGAACCCGTGAAGAAACATTTCGTCAAGTAGGTGAAGGAACAGGTAAGGCCATTGACCTCGATCACTTTGATGAGAACTACAATCACCTTTTCTTATGGAATAATGAAACTTGTGAAGTTGTAGGTGCGTACCGCATCGGGCAAGTCGATAAAATCATCGCTAAGCACGGTTTCTCAGGACTGTACTCAAACACGATTTTTAAATACTCTGATGATGCATTTGATACCTTAGGAAAAACGCTAGAACTCGGCAGGTCCTACATTGTAACCAAATACCAGCGCAAAGGAACTTCCCTCTTTCTGCTCTGGAAAGGAATTATGAGCTATGTCATTCAGAACCCTGAATACACTAAACTTTTCGGCGCAGTGAGTATCAGTGACGATTACAGTGCCTTATCCAAAGGCCTGATCATTCAGTTTCTGCGTACTCAGAAAATGCAAAAGGGCTTTGAGAAAAAAATCCAAGCGCGTAAGAGTCCTCAATTTAAAAATCTCAAGAGCCTCAAAAGCTTCGACTACCCCGAGGCTCTTCCTCAGTTAGAACATGTCTCTAGTTTAGTTGAAGCCATCGAGCCTGACTCCAAAGGCGTCCCTACCCTTATTAAACACTATCTTCAGCTCAATGGTGTCATCCTAGGCATTGGCGTAGATGAAAACTTTAACGATGCACTAGACGGCTTCATCCTCGTTGATTTAGAAAAAGTCGACCCTCGTGTAATCGCGAAATACACTGGCAAAAAAACAACCTCTCCCGCTGTATAACGGGAGAGGCCAAACAAATAAAATGAACAATTTTTTACTTAATCAAGAAGCGTCACTTCACCAGTGTGTAAAGAATAGATCGCACCGACGATTTTGATGTCGCCGGCTTTTTCCATCTCGGCAAGTACTGGACTATCTTCGCGAATATCAGCTACGGTCATGCGGACATTTTCTTCCACCACTTTATTCACGAAATCTAGATTCTTGGAGTTTTGCTCCTCTTCCTTGTAATCACCTTTCACGGCATCTACTGCAGGCTGGATTTTCGCAAGCAGATCAGTGAGGTTGCCCATCTTCGCTCCATCGCAAGCACCTTTGACAGCACCGCATGCCTCGTGACCAAGTACCATAATGAGCTTGGATCCAGCAAGTTTGGTAGCAAACTCAAATGAGCCCAGCATATCAACGTTTTCGACGTTTCCAGCGACGCGACCGACAAAAACATCACCAATTCCTTGGTCAAAAACGTTTTCTACAGGAACGCGTGAGTCGAGACAAGAGAGGATGACTGCTGATGGATACTGCCCCTTGGACGTCGCTTTGATATTAGCTTGAATATTCAGATCCGTGATTTCGCCAGCGACGTAACGCTTGTTTCCCGCTAACAAATCAGCAAGAACTTGATCAGGCGTAGCTGCTTTTTGCTCTTCTGCTGTCATCGCCGATTGCTTGTGATCATCGGCTTGAACCATGACCACGGGTGATAGACTCATAGTGATGGCGGTAATAATGGTAGATGCTTTCATTTTTATTAATTAATAATCTCCAGTTAAAATGCCTCTAATCCAAATCATGTCAAATGAATCACGTCATTTTTTTCATGTTTCCAATTTCGTTAGAAAAAATATCGCATCTTGTAATCGATCTCATCCCTTTGACTCACTATAACTCTATCATGAACAACCCAGTAAGCTTTATCTTACTCGCACCTATACTCACTCTCATCTTTGCTCTGATCATCACTGTTATCATTTATAATGGTCACGTAAATCGGCGTAACAAAGTCGATTACGCCTTTTCCAGCATCGATGTGCAGCTCAAAAAAAGGTGGGAGCTCATCCCTAATCTAGTCAACACCGTCAAGGGCTACGCATCCCATGAAAAGGCACTTTTTGAAGAGATTGTGCTAGCTCGTCAAAACACTAAAAATTCGCAAGCTCAGCCAGAAAAGCGCTTTGAGGGCGAGCGGACCATTGATCAGCGACTCCCTCAACTTCTAGCCATTGCGGAAAGTTACCCAGAACTCAAGGCTGACAGCCAGTTTCTCAATCTACAACGAAACCTCACAGAAGTGGAATCTCAGATCGCTGCCGCACGCCGTGCTTACAACGCTTCCGTCATGGATTATAATAATGGCATCGATATGTTCCCATCCAGTATCATTGCTAACTTATTTAAGTTTACGCGCCGTCCGCACTTTGAGGCACTCAGCAATGAGAGAGTAGCTAAGCAAATTACAATTTAACATGAACAACGATTCCAACGCGCATCCTCTATCATTGCTACAAAAAATTGAGCCTCTGTTAAATCAGATAGAACAGGCTCGGATGACCTCCGTTTCTCAGCTCAGCACTGGAAAAAAACACATCGTAGGGGCTGTGTTATTCCTCATACTCTCGGTTGTCGTCACAGTACAGTTTAGCGCTGCGGCACTTGGTATTATCGCAGCGCTTATTTATTGTATTGTTATTTATGTGAAATACTTCCGTGGTCACAAGAAGCAGTATTGTCATTTATATAAAGCCAAAGTGATCTCAAGCATCACCGAGGCCTTGCAGCCCAAGATCAGATACTCGCCTTATCAAGGTGTTAGCTTGGCACAATTTAAAAGTACAAAACTTCACCCTACACGAATTGATCGCTACACGAGCGAAGACCTCTTTGAGGGTAAAATAGGATCTACAGCCATCATGTTCTCTGAGGCACATGCCTTACAAAAACACACAACAACAGATTCTAAGGGCAATACACAGACGAAGTGGACGACTATTTTTAAAGGCGTCATTGCAATCATCGACTTTAATAAGGAGTTTAATAGCTGGCTGACTGTGAAACCCGACTTTGCAGAGAAAAACCTCGGTTGGCTGGGACGCAAGATGCAGGGAATGAGCTCTCATCTTGTCCGACTAGAAAGCCCAGAATTTGAGCAGGCCTTTGTGGTTCACGCTGGCGATCAGGTCGAGGCCCGCTACTTATTGACACCCGATATGCAGGAACGCTTGCTTCAGCTTCGTAAAACCTTTGGTAAGGATATTCGCATGTCGTTTCTAAATTCGAGCTTACACCTCGCACTGCCTAACTCAAAGAATCTGTTTGAGCCGGACATTTATAAATCCGCACATGATTCTCATGAAATATCCAAGTTTGTTCATCAAATGAGCTCGATCTTTGAAATCGTGGAAAATCTCGATCTCAATACCCGCATCTGGACAAAAGAATAAATCTTATCTCTTAGTTTCTAAGCTAGGTCCTCAGTTTGATTATCAGATGAGCTATCTGATTGATCTTCAGCCAGATATTCTACTAGAACGAGCATACTATTCTCATCAAGTGTTAGTCCATCGAGCGTGATTCGCTTTCCCTGAGTGGCTAAACCGCTAAGATGAATCTGAGCGTCTTCTTTCTCTACATGAAATCCAGGGAGAAGCCTCCCCCATGACTTTGTCTTATAGCCCGCCTGATGCTGATTCGTTGCGGTCTCAGCATCAGGATGAGGCATCGATATTGCGATGACAATGCCGTCTACAATCAAGCACGGCAACTTACTTTCGCTCTCTAAAGCGTCCTGCGAAAAATCATAGAATACGGTCTCTGAGGTATTTCCAGCTAATGCTTTTCTTAAACAGCTGACGCCGATGTAGTGATCCACTTGATACTTGGCTGCGAGTGCGGCGACTTTCTCTTTCGATTTGTCATGGCCTAGCAGAATAACATTCAAGTCAAAATACTGAGCAAAGGCAATGGCAACGACATCGCGCCCCTGCGCCAAGGCATTCCAATCCATCATGATTGTCTGCCCCCGCAGCATGGCATTCATTTCACCTAACTGAACGGCATTGGCGAGTAGGGCGACCTGTTTATCGTGATCTAAGCTCTCCATATCTTGCCTCAGCTTTTCATACTCCTCCGCCATTTCGCCATCGACCTTCACTTTCTTCGTAAGAACCTTTGTAGGAGTTTTAAAAATAGGGCGCCGGGCAAAGGCCTCAGCACGAAGAGACTCTACTGCGTATCTGACCTTGTCAGCCTGAGCCTTTTTAGGGTCAATAGCCTCACCAAAGTTCACAGTCACTGGGAAAGGGCAACGATATGGAATTTTATAAATGAATTTATTACGCTCGAACGAAAAGATAGAGCCCCAGAGACCGTCCATCGCGGTAGGTAGCACGGGACACCCTGCCTTGCGCGCAATCATCTCAAAGCCGCGTTTAAACTCATTCATTCCTCCCGTCCGCGCAAGTTGACCTTCGGGAAAAATACAAACAACAGCGCCTTCCTCCAGTGCTTGTGCTGCGGTGCGCATGGCATCCTTCGCCTTCGTTTGAGAAATAGGAACCGCTCCAAAAACCCTGACAAAGCTGCCAATCCATTTCCGCTTAAAATAGCCTTCATACATCAGAAAACGAATTTTTCGCGGACATGCCACCGAGAGAATAAAGCCATCGATGTAGCTCACATGATTGGGAGTCATTAAAACTCCACCCTCTTTAGGAATACGCTCCGCATTCATTACCTGAACACGATAGAACATTCTAAAACCACCCAGTACCAAAAGTCTTAAAAAATCTTCAGGCAAAAGCTTTGCCGCATAGCGCGTGGCGAATACGCAAACTACGGCAAGACCTATGAATTGATAAGAAAAAGAGACCCCAATCGCCACCAATCCTAGCTGAACGAGCACTGCTGTTAGACCCGCGATACAGTCAAGTAAACCGATAGCGGCGAGCACCTTTCCACGCTTCTCTGGTGGGCAGATATCCTGTAAAAAAGCATTTAAGGGAACGAGCAACATCGCGCCGCCGCCACCAGCAACAACGAGCCAGAACTTAATCCATGACGATGCAATTGGCGTCACTCCCATGCCGATTGAGCCGATAACCATGATGATACCACCTAGAGGAATCAGCCCTAACTCGATACGTTTTTTACAAACGATCGAAGCAAGTGCTCCGCCGAGTACAATACCCGAACTGGCCGCTGCCATCATCCATGACGATTCCGCACCAAAGTCATCACCGCCACCAGTGACCTGCTTAGCTATACCGATCGCCGCCAAATTTAAATAACCAGCGTAACCCCAGAAAAAAGCAATTCCCACAGCGGCCAGCTTCATGGAGCGCACTTTCCACAGCTCCGCGAGCTGACCAAAATGTTCAAATAGTAATTGCGTCCTAAAAACGGAGTACCCTTGCGCTGGCACACGTTGAATCCGCAATGAACCCAATAGCGCGACGACGGAAGCCGCGGTCAAAATAATCAAAGGCAAAAATGCTGCATCCCAGCCATTGTTACTCGTTTCTACTCTGCTGCTAAACCAGATTCCTGTCACAATTTGACCAATACAAATAGCGAGCACCACTGAGATTTCCATCAGACCACTCGCGTAACCTAACTTCGTGTGTCCCACTAATTCTTTAACAATCCCCCTCTTAGCAGGGCTAAACATTACCGATTGTACAGACAGCATAAAGAAGCCACCCACCGCCACCCATAGCTGCTCATAATAAATAGCCGTCGTAATCCATATCAAAACTATCAACTGTAAAATGGCAGCTCCTCGCAAAACCATCGTTTTGCTATATCGATCCGAAAACCAGCCTGCTAATGGTGAAAAAAGAATGAATGGCAGTACGATGATAGCAGCCAAAACATACTCGATCTGCGCCGTGCCAGGAACACCCGCATTGACCTTCACCAGCCATGTGCCCAGTGGGATCAGTAAAAACTGCGCTGCCTTGTCATTAAAAGCATTCTGCACCTGCAAGATCAGCAGTGCCCAGAAGGAGCTCCAGCCCTTTTTCTCAGATTCGGAGAGTGTGTTTGACTCTCCCTCAGGCGACTCGTTGGCTACTGGCATACCGCATAGCTAATCAGAAAATAGCTCCTACAGCAAATAAGCTTTTTGCCGATCTGCATCTCAATTTTTAACTCCTACAGCTGAGGTATGACGATCAATTCGTCGGCGTCGGGAGATAGCAAGAAGCCACCCTCAGCCCAGGCATCGTAGAGCGGCCAAGCTTGTGCTACCAGCTGCTGAGCGCGTAGCATTCTATCTGCGCTCCCTAGCACAACCACGACAAGATCACGGTTTCTAATTTGCGATTGGCTGTCTGATAATTTCTTCACCAAAGGGCTGCGGTGTGCGTTGATGGCAATACACTCTCCTGCCGCTAAGGTTAAGCCCGTTTTGATACCATTGATCCCCTGCACTCCGAGAAGCGTATTTGTGTTTGAAACAGTATAAGCCCTCGTTTTTCCATCGATCCCAATGACCTCAATTTCTCGCGACACCTGTTTAACAAAAAAAGCGAATCCAATATCACGCATTGCATAAACGGACAGCCTCGCCATATCAGCGGCAGTAGAATAACCTGATTGCTTTGGCAAATCTAGGCCGTGTGAGTTAGCAAACCTTGTTCGCTTCATCCCAAGAGCGAGAGCTAGCTGGTTCATTTCCTGAACAAATATTTTCTGCGGCATCCCTTGCTGCTGTCTCTGTTTTAAAATGGATGCTCCTACATACTCAGCGAGCGTGTAGGCGGCAATATTATCAGAGCCCAGTAGTGCCGAATAGAGGGCGTTACGCAGCGAAATCTGATCGCCCACCTTAACATTCATCGGATTTGGGCTCCCTAGCACCAGCGCTCCCTGAGGCACGGGCATCAGCGTTGCTAGATTCGTCTGCGATACCTTTGCCCAGTCCAAAACCACCTTTGCCGTTGCCACCTTAGTCAGACTCGCGACGGGACGTTTTCTTTCTGAGTCAGCCGCCAGCAGCACCCGACCGCTGTGCGCTTCCATCACAAGGTAGCTCTCATCTGCCCGAACTGACTGAATGGATTGAACGCAAAGACAAAAAAGAACGACTGTCATCAAGGTGCGGATAAATGCAGGGAAAGAGATCAAGGAAAAGGTAGGTGGTAAAGTAGGAAAATTCATTATCTGGAAGACTAAGTTACGGGCATCTATCTCACCCGTCAAGACATGGACGCCACATCTATAGATCACAAATCAAAGAGATTATTTTATATAAGACTTCTTTCCCCTTTTATGGTTCAATCATGGCATATGTGGATATGGTCAAAGCTATCAGGATTACAATGGATGGATGCATGGGAAGATCGTTTCTATGGAAATCCCAATACTGTCATAACAAAAATTAAGGGCAATAAGACCATCCGCGTCGAAGTTTACACCGAAACGAAAGAAGAAGCAGAGGCTATCAAAGCGCAATTTGGTGGCAGTACGCGCAAACTAGTTCACAAAAACTGGGCAGCCATGGCAGAGCCTAAGCACATCCCCATTAAAATCCGCAGCTCTCTCATTATCATCGGTGAAAGAGAAGATGACGCCCGTGAAAAAGCCGCTGAGAAATTCCCCGGAAGACACATCATTCAGATCCCTGCCGACATGGCGTTTGGCACAGGTGACCATGCCACAACATCGACCTGCATGCGACTTCTCGTCGACATCGCCAAAGAGAAAAAAGGACAGAACTGGGAGATGATCGATCTCGGAACCGGCAGCGGCGTCATAGCCATCGCAGCCCGTATGCTCGGCGCCAGTTGCAGCCACGGTGTCGACTACGATCCACAGGCTGTCATCGTAGCGAAGCGCAATGTCACCCGGAACAAGGTCGACCACGTCACCATGGCAGACGGTGACGTCCTCGCGTGGACGCCCGAGCGACAATGGCCGGTGGTGGTCGCCAATATGTTCTCCACTATTCTGCAAAAAGCGTTTCCGATTATTGCCGCTGCCCTCGAAACTGACGGAGATCTCATCGTGTCGGGAATCCTTAAGGAACAGTGGGATGAAACCCGCCAAGTCGCTGAAAATAACAAGTTCAGCTTTTCCGAAGTAATCGTAAAGGGGAAATGGGTGACCGCTCGCGGAAAAAAAACTGCCTGAAATTTGTAAAAATTGCCGTTTTACCAGACCATTGTGCTTGCATAGAATAAGCCATCATATATCTAATCCCATTCGCTCAGCGGGGAGCTTGCGTGAAAATCACTGTTAGCCCCGTTCTGGGAACAACACTATCTCACCATGGAATTCATCTCATCACGCATTGATAAGGTAACACCTTCACTCACTCTTTCCGTCACAAACCAAACAAAAGCCATGAAGGCTCGCGGCGAAGAGGTCTATGGCCTTGCCGGTGGCGAACCCGATCAGGACACGGCAGACTTCATCAAGCAGGCCGCCATCGAAGCTCTCAACGAAGGGAAAACCAAATATACACCTACCGCTGGTATTCCTGAGCTGCGCGAAAGCATCGCCAAGAAACTCAAAGTAGACAACGGCATCGACTACGAACCGACTCAAATCATCGTCAACAGCGGTGCCAAGCAGTCATGCTACAATGCCATCCTCGCCGTTTGTGAAGAAGGTGACGAAGTCATCATCCCTACTCCCTACTGGGTAAGCTATCCTGAAATGGTACGTCTCGCTGGTGCTGAGCCAGTCTTTGTAGAAACTACCGCTGAGAACGACTGGAAAATCACCCCAGAGCAGTTTGAGGAAAACATGACTGGCAGAACTAAGATGATCATACTGAACACTCCAGGAAACCCTACTGGTTCAGTTTATACAGAGGACGAACTCCGCGCAATCGGCGAAGTTGCCCTTCTCGAGGACATCGTCATTTTGTCTGATGAAATCTACGAGCATCTCGTTTACGGTGACACCAAGCACGTCAGCATTGCTTCTCTCAGTAAGGAACTCAAGGACATCACTATTACAGTCAACGGTTTCTCCAAGGCATATTCAATGACTGGATGGCGCATTGGTTACACCGCGTCTTCTCCGGAACTCGCCAAAGCGATGTCAAAAATTCAGGGTCACACAACCTCAAACGCTACTTCCTTCGCTCAGTATGGTGCTTTGGCAGCCCTTGAAAATGGTGCTAACTTCATCACCGACCTCAAAGCGGAGTACGAGGTGCGTAAGCAATTTGTCTACAGTCGCCTCAGCGCAATTAAGAACATCAAGGTCACAGAGCCAAAAGGAGCCTTCTATTGTTTGGTTGACACCACAGACCTCGGGCTTCAGTCCGTCAACCTCTGTGATAAACTCCTCACTCGCTACCTCGTAGCCGCTGTGCCAGGCATCGCTTTCGGTAACGATCAAAGCATCCGCCTCAGCTACTGCACCACTCTCGACGTCCTCAATGAAGGACTCACACGCTTCGAGGAGTTCTGCAAAGCCCACTAAGCGAGCTTTAAAAATTCACCAGCGCGGCATGTTGAAAAGCATGCCGCGTTTTTTATTAATAAACGACGCTATCCAGCGTCAGCCCGCCAGCTGGGGCGCAGAGTGTGGCTCTGCCATGCGGGAAATCAGCATCTTGATCGAGCCACGCTTCTAGCTCATCGAGCCTCAGTTTCCCCTGCGCTACACAAATGGCGGATCCAGTTAGTAACCGTGCCATTTTATAGAGAAAGCCGTTGCCTTGGTAAGTGATCCGGTACCCGTAGTCGGTTGTTTCCAGATCGCAAACAGAGAGGTTTCTCACATAAGATGTATCCTCTGTCTCGTTCCCCCGCTTGGCAGCAAAAGCTCGGAACCCGTGCTCTCCCTTGAGGGCTGCTAGAGCTTGCTTCAGAGAAGTGAGATCCAGCTGCCTCGGTAGATGCCACGCTCTTCCAGCCATCATGGGTGGTAGCACGGGAAGCATACAGAGGTCATAGGTATAAATTTTTGATTGCGCTGAAAACCTTGCGTGAAACTTTTCACTTACTTCCTCGCAGTCCATGACACGGATCGTAGCTGGCAACTTAGCGTTGGCAGCGGGAACCCAGTTGTAGGAATTCATATTGAGTCCAGTGGGCGGATCAAAGTGAGCTATCTGCCCGATCGCGTGTACGCCGGTGTCGGTTCGCCCCGAGCCGTGGATACGGATTTTTTGCTTTGCCACCTCCGATAATGTATTCTCGATGTAATCTTGAACTGTATTTCCACTGGGCTGCGTCGCCCAGCCCTCAAAGGCTCTGCCATCGTAGGCAATGGTTAGTTTCAAACGCATAAATGTAGCTATCTATATTCTAGAAATAATACGAGCACCGCTATCGTTTTTATCATGCTCAATCTTTAGCCAAAGAGTCCCTGCGGGAAGTAACTCGGGGAATTTGTGCGGCCACTCTACCACAATCACACCTCCTTCAGCAGCAGCATCTAGATACTCATCCCAGCCAATGCTTAAAACTTCATCCACAGATTCCATACGATAAAAATCGAAATGATAAAGATCTAACCCACCACCTGTATATTCATGCGCTAGCGAAAATGTCGGACTCGTCACCTCGGCATCGCAGCCCAACCCAGCAGCAATGCCTTTGGTGAAATGTGTTTTCCCCGCGCCAAGTCCACCTTCTAGAGCTATAACAGAGCCCTCTTTAAGGTCAGCCGCGAGGTTTGCACCCAGCGCGATCATCGCTTCAGCCGAAGCTACGGTTTGTTGAAAATTCTTTTCCACTTTTTAATCAGTTCAGCACTACTATTATATTTCGGGAAAGTACTCAGGTCGCTGTGCTCGCTGGCGTGCAGGTGAGAGAAGCTGATTCTGAAACGCGATCACATCACCCACTCCAGCAGCGTAGTCAGCCCCCAAACGCTTGGGAAGTTCAATGATTGGAAACTGATAGACCCTATTTTTTTGCCATTTCATCCAAAGAAAAACACCTATAACTGATACTGTCAAAAAGGATATCCCATAGACTAAATAAGGAGCTACTAACTGAAACAAGACAGCGTATCTTGATGGCTTCTCCTCAAGCCCCTCTGCTGCGACCTCCTGAAGATTTATGCCTGCAACAGTCTGAGATTCAGCAAGAGAATTTTCTAACCAATAAAGACTAATCGACAACTGAACGTTAAACGCATCTAACTGAGCAGCGGGAGCCGATTTCTCTGAGGCTTTGATTTTGGCGGTATCCAGCACTTTTCTGATGTCACCATACTGAGCCGCATCATCACCTACGATCATCACTTGGCTTTTCGAAGGTTCTCCTAGGAAATAAAATACTGCAGCGGTTGCCCCTTCTTTAGGAAGCTGAGACCAGAGTAAGTTACCCATATTCTGCATTGCAGGCATCTGCTGCTTCGCATCGAACAGATAGACATAAATATCGAGATCTGAGTTTTCAGCATGGTAATTTAAAAAACCCTTCAAATCCATTGCCTCGGGCATCGTCAGCAACTTCAGAGGATCTATCAAATAGTCAGTAGGTGCTGCTGTAAAATATTCTTCTAAATGGCCTTGGAAGTAATCACTGCTGTCATGGTGATTTTGATCCAAATCAGAATCAGCAAGAGGTTTCGCATCAGAATGGGGCGGTGGTAGTTGAGCCAGCGGCAGATCTACTAAATCGACTATCTCTTTGTTTGTTAGTGCGTCTTTAGCAATAAGCACAGATTCTTCAGCTAACAAATTATTGCTAGTGATACGCTGCTGTTCATCGCCACTCCATCTGGGTAATTCCAGTGCACTTATTGAACTAACTTGAATAAATAGTATGAAGGAGCATGCCCAGTTGAGCCGTCTCCCTTGATTGATTACCTTCCCTTTTCTCGGATTCACTTTTCTTAACTTCACTTTTGCAGCTCCTTTCTCGAGCCTGGGGTTTTTGGCATTTTTGCTTTTTGCTCAGAACGCAGCGGCTCCATGGCACTCACCTGCCCCCGTTGCCCCACATTGACGAGACGCTGATACTGCTCGACATGCTTGTTGGCATGTCGTGCTCTTTTTTTTAATACCGCGGTAAGTTTCTGAATCACCACCCGCAATGCTTTCAGGTGGTTACCGTCTAGCAGATAAGGATGTGCTTTTGATAAAATAGCAAAGGTGTCTTCGTCTCGTAAATAAAGATCGAGATAATAACCAAAGGTGATTGCCGCAGTCTTTGAGTTGACGTCAACCGTGAGCAAAACACCGCCATCGTTAGGACGGCTGATGTCTACATCCTCATACGCTGCCTTATTCAGTAGCCACATACCAAACTGGCGAATGTTAGCCCGCTCGTCCAGAGCGCCATAATGCACACTAAAAAACAGCTGCGGGAAATGTTTCTCAAATTGGTTAAACCAAGCTTCCGCCTTACGCCGATCTCGCATCCGCAAGACTCCCGCAGCATCATTTAAGCGGCGAACCTTCACTTCTTGACTCCCATACTGCGCGTCAAGATCACTCATCGTAAAACCACAGTGCGGACACTGCGATGCGCTACGATGAATTTTCTGCACACATTTCGGGCACTTCATCTCGAAAAAGAAACTAGAGAATCGCGACGTTTTTTCAAGTTAATATATTAAGAAAACTTGAATATCAATAAATACGTAATAATTGCATGACAGTACTGTTAGCCCGAGGGCAGAAATCCTGCTTGCAAGAAGAAGCTTAGCAGCTATGAATTCACTCTCATGAGCACTGCAAATCATCTCGACCAACTTAAGAAGTTCACCACAGTTGTTGCCGATACAGGCGATTTCGCCTCTATGGAGGAATACAAACCTCAGGACGCGACCACCAACCCATCCCTCATCCTTCAGGCTGCCTCTAAGCCCGAGTACAAACCTCTGCTAGATAAAGCAGTGAGCGAGCACGCCGGATCAGACCTCACAGGCGACGCTCTTGTAGAAAGCGTCATTGACCGCATCCTCATTCTCTTTGGCCTTGAAATCCTCAAGATTGTACCAGGTCGTGTATCGACTGAAGTGGATGCACGTTTATCTTTCGATACCGCTGCGACTGTCACTAAAGGACGTCAACTCATCGACATGTATGAGAAAGAAGGTATCAGCCGCGATCGCATTCTCATCAAGATTGCCTCTACTTGGGAAGGCATCCGCGCTGCAGAGGAACTTGAGAAAGAAGGCATCCACTGCAACCTCACTCTGCTTTTCTCATTCGCTCAAGCTGTTGCATGTGCTGAGGCAAACGTCCAACTCATCTCTCCCTTCGTAGGCCGTATTTACGATTGGTATAAGAAATCAACTGGCACCGACTACACAGGAGCTGAAGATCCAGGTGTTATTTCAGTGAAGAAGATTTACAACTACTACAAGAAGTTCGGCTACAAAACAGAAGTCATGGGAGCTTCATTCCGTAACACCAGCCAAATCACGGAACTCGCTGGCTGTGACCTCCTCACCATCAGCCCTGGCCTGCTTGAGACACTCCAGAACACCGACGGCGAACTTGAGGAAAAGCTCAGTGCTACCGCTGCGATGTCATGTGATTGTGAAAAGATCAGCCTCGACGAAAAAGCATTCCGCTTTGAGCTCAACGAAGACGCCATGGCAACAGAGAAAACGGCTGAAGGAATTCGCAACTTCTCAGCTGATATCGTCAAACTTGAAAAACTCATCGCCGACCTATTAGCTTAATTAGCTAATAATACGGTATTTTCAGAATACAAAACACCTCAAAACGAGTCATTTCACCCGAAATGGCTCGTTTTCGTTTTACATTTCATTGAAATAAGCCTAGCTTCCCTCCGAAAAGCCAATTTACCATGAGCAAAAAGGAACAACTAGACGGTGCGCAAGCACTTATCAAAACTCTCGACGCCCTCGGCATCGAATACATCTTCGGATATTCTGGAGGAGCTGCTATCCCCATTTTTGATGCACTCGTCACCGTCAAGAGTAACATCAAGTTCATCCTCGCTCGCCACGAACAAGGCTGCTGTCACATGGCAGACGGTTACGGACGCGCCACCGGTAAGCCCGCCGTTGTTCTCGTAACTTCAGGCCCAGGTGCTGGAAACACTATCACTGGTATCATGACCGCCCAGATGGACTCTGTTCCTATGATCATTCTCACAGGTCAGCAGGTGACATGGATGTTAGGCAAGGATGCTTTCCAAGAAGCTGACATTTTTGGCATTACCATGCCCATCGTGAAGCACAATTACTTGGTAAAAAACACCAATGATATCCCACGCATTGCACGTGAAGCACACCACATTGCCACTACAGGCCGCCCTGGTCCTGTACTGATTGATTTGCCGAAAGATATTACATCAGGTGATTTCACAGGTGACATGGAGCCAGCTCTCGATCTTCCTGGCTACAATCCTGAAGTTGGCTACGAACTCAATCTCACCCGCATCGACGAAGCTCTCCAGCTTATCCACAAGGCCAAGAAGCCCCTCATCCTCGCTGGTCAAGGTTGTATGATCTCGAATGCTCGTGAAGAACTACTTGAACTCGCCGAAACACTCCGCTGCCCTGTCACCTCCACCCTCCTAGGAAAAGGTATTTTCCCCGAGGAGCATGAGCTCTCGCTCGGCATGCTGGGCATGCACGGTACCGCTTATGCGAATAAAGCCGTTTGCGACTGTGACCTCCTTATTAACGTAGGTTCACGTTTCGACGATCGTATTATCGGCCAAGCTGATAAATTCGCCAGCGGCGCGAAGATTATTCATATCGACATCGATCCATCTGAGATGAAAAAAATGATCGTTCCCGACATTGAAATTATCTGCGATGCAAAAACGGCTCTCCTCGAGCTCAACAAGCGCATCTCTGTTCTCGATACCAAGGACTGGCTTAACACCATCGAAGGCTGGAAAAAGAAGTTCCCCCTCGCATACAAAAAGCAGGGCGGCCTCCGCATGCAGCAGGTAATCGATGAAATGTACCAGATTGCTGGTGGCGATGCCATTGTATCCACCGATGTTGGGCAGCACCAAATGTGGGCGGCTCAGTTCTATAAAACCAATTCCCCTCTCAAGTGGCTCTCCTCAGGAGGCGCAGGCACCATGGGCTTCGGCTTCCCCGCCGCTATCGGTGCCGCATTTGCTTGCCCTGACCAAACCATCATCTCCATCTCAGGCGACGGCGGTTTCCAGATGACCCTTTTTGAGCTATCCACCGCCGCGATTCATAAACTACCGATCAAGATCGTTGTTCTTAATAATCACTACCTCGGTATGGTTCGCCAGTGGCAGGAACTCTTCTTCGACGACCGCCAGTCTGGTGTTGACCTTGAGGGTAACCCAGACTTCTGCAAACTCGCAGCGGCCTATGGTATCCCCTCTGTTTTCATCAAACGCCCAGCCGATGTCAGACGCCAGCTTGAAAAAGCCTTCGCCATCAAAGACGGCCCCGTTCTCATCCATGCTGAGTGCATTAAGACCGATAACGTATTCCCCATGATCCCCGCTGGAGCCGCTCTCGAAGACATGCTCACCGAGCCACCGAAACACCAGTTAGCCAAACCCACTGGTTCTACTTAATACCCGCTGGTTCTACCTAATAAATCCTGATACCAGCTAAAACCTCTCGGTTCTAACTCCATCAAAGTTCTGTTCATTTTTTAATTCTGTCCCAAAAAATCACAACATCATGTCACTCGTAACCACCGACATCCCGCCCACTGAAAAAGCCGAGCCTGCTCACATCCATACCCTTTCAGTATTCGTCAACAACCAGCCGGGCGTTCTCATGCGTATCTGTCAGGTATTCGCACGCCGTGGCTACAATATCGACTCTCTCGTCGTATCGGAGGGCCGTGACGACCAATTCTCACGTATGACCATCGGTATCAGCGGCGACCCGTCTGGGCTCGAGCAAATCATTCTTCAAGTCAACAAACTCATCGACGTTATTCACTGCAACGAGCACGACACTGATGACTCCGTTGTTAAAGAGCTCCTCCTCGTCAAGTTCCTCGTATCCAATGAGCAGCGCACCGAGGCTCTCCAGATCATTGATCACTACGGCGGAAAAACCGTCGACCTCACACCGACCTCCATGATCTCCATGCTCACTGGTGAAAGCTCCAAGATCGAGGCCGCCCTCACCATGCTCTCTCAGTTCGAAATCATCGAAACCGTACGCACAGGCAAAGTCGTCATGGCACGCGGCGAGCAAGGCACTTAAATTAGAAAAGCTTCCCGTTTGACAAAACAAACGGCTCCCATACTTTAACGAGGTCTCCCAAAAATACGGAGAGTGACGCGTG
This sequence comes from Akkermansiaceae bacterium, assembly GCA_051252195.1. Classification (GTDB taxonomy): domain Bacteria; phylum Verrucomicrobiota; class Verrucomicrobiia; order Verrucomicrobiales; family Akkermansiaceae; genus Oceaniferula. Next base: position 164,154 of record JBPOGD010000007.1, read on the forward strand.
CCTGGTGGCCGCCGCGGTCTTCAAAACCGTTGAAAGGCTGTTATGGTCTTTGGTTGGTTCAATCCCTTCCCTCTCCGCCATTTCCATTAAAACCTTATATAGGATGATAGAAGCGTTTTTTAAAAGTTATCAATGTAACAATTTCACAAAAACGCTGATCAGAAACCAGTCGAAATAAACAAGTAGCCGTCATCACATGAGAACCGTCGGGTTGTGCTAAGTTAGCTTGTTGACCTGACCTTCTTCGAATTCGAGCTTTCAACCAATGGCACGCTCATCTAACATCATTCATAGAGGATCATTTACCACGAGTGATGAAGCGATCCATTAATCTAATAGGTCTTCTGGCTCTCGTTTCCACCATGATCTTGAGCATGTTAGGGCTTTTCAGTAGTGAACACTTGGTATTAGATCTGACTTCACATTTCAGAGTTCACTACGCAATTACGGCTTGCCTCATCTCTGTCATATTTTTGTTCTATCGGGCTCGTTGGCCGGCTTTTCTGAGTATCGTTTTGCTAGTTTTTAATCTTACGTTTTTACTTCCGTGGTATTTCGGCGTTCAGGAATCGGCTTCAAAAGACGACATTACGTTATTTTTGAGCAATGTGTTAACGAGTAACACTGACTACGGAAGCTTCGTCTCGCTTATCGAAAACGAAAACCCCGATATTATTGTCGTTATGGAGATCAATGAGAACTGGGTGGATGCTCTGGATTTGTTAAAAAAAGATTACAGATATAGCAAGTTGGCTCCTAGGACGGATAACTTTGGGATTGGTGTTTATAGTAAGCTACCTATCACGATGGAATCTGTTGCATATTTTGGACCTGCCGGCATTCCGAGTATCGTGTTATCTCTGGAAACGGCCAAAGGTGCTCTGACATTAGTCGCGACTCATCCTTTGCCTCCAGTTAGCAATGACTATTTGAGATCAAGGAACAAGCAGCTACTTCACGTCGCTCAAGAAATTAAAAAGATTGATGGGCCTCTGATACTAGCTGGTGACCTCAATACCACGATGTGGTCTTCTCATTATGATCAGCTCGAAAAAAACGGGGGCTTGAGGAATGTTAGGCGTGGCTTTGGTATTCATGCTACTTGGCCATCTCAGCTAGGTTTTTTGGGGATTCCCATAGATCATGTATTGATCTCCGAGGAAATCAAAGTAGTCGATATGAAGGTTGGAGCAAGCGTGGGATCTGACCACTTACCCTTAATCATTGAACTAAGTATCATAGAGAATGTTTCGCCAAGCACATAAATTTAAACCTGACTCAAATTACAGCTTCAACTACTTTGCATCTGGATCCAAAGGCAGGACTACGGCATTTCTGAACTGCACTTTCATTTTTAACTTATCGTGCATTTGCAGTCCTATTAGGCCTTTGAGTGAGCGTTTGGGGTCGTTATCGACGTAGTCGAGAATTTTAACTCCGTTGAGCCAGTATTCGAGATGATTCCCTTGGGCCCGGATAGTGAAGCGATTCCAGTCTCCCGACTTGAAGTGCTTTTTCATGAGATCTGGATTTGTTCTGATCCTTAGAGATGGCCGTGCATACCAGTCGCCAAGTGAGCCGTTATTCTTCGTACCCATATCGATGTCGTATTCATAACCCGAGGGCGCCTCATAGCTGATCTTCGTTTTACGCCAGGTGAAGGTGAACGGCTTTACACGGTAGTAGATCCCTGAATTAGCAATAGGCCCATCACTTACTTTAATTTCAGCGCTAAAAATGAAGTCCTGAAAGCTCTGCTCCGTGTAGATCCATTCGGGCTTATCGAGCTTCTCTCCTTTGGTGTCTCCTGTGATTATCTTGCCATCAATCGACCAAAGGTCTGAGGGAACTTTCCAGCCTGTGAATTTACCGTCCGTGATAAGCTGAGTCACGCCTGAACCTTTTAACTCTGGCTCCGCAGTCTGGGAGTTTGCAGACGCGGGATGAATGGCGGCGATTAGAATCGTGGCTAGTAGGAAGAATTGTTTTTTCATATCATTTTTTAGCTGCTGTTAATTTTCTACAAGCCACTTGAGACTGAACGAGTAAGTTAGGCTACACATTTTTCTATATATTCACATTATTCTCTAAAGTAGACTTGTAGACTCAAGCTTTATATCTATTTGCTAAATTTCTGCCTCTACGTTGAAGATCTCAACTTCCGAAGCGGTACCTTTTGATCAAAATAGTAGGCTAAAACTAGCATCAAGAAAACATGTCCATCTGTAAGTCATCCTCTTCATCGATCAACCTCACGCCTATTCCGACAAGTCGTACTGGTTTACCTTGTCCACGCGACCAAGCTTCGTGAAGTAAACTTCGGTAGATATCTGAATCAGGCTCATGATGTGCTCGCTCGGCAGTGGTACGTGAAAAATCTGCAAATTTAAGTTTGATGACAAGAGATCTCACTTTGCGATCACTGTACTTATTTCGCAGCGATTCCTCGATTCCTACCTGCATATCCTGAAGCTTGGGAAAGAGCTCTCCAATGTTTTCGACATTATCGCTCAGTGTGTGCTCCTTGCTGATCGACTTCCTCATTCGGTGTGCTTTGACGTCACGCTCGTCGATACCACGAGAGAGATGATAAAGTTCGAGCCCCCACTTACCAAATTTCCGCGTAAGGTCAATTTTATCTAATTTTTGAAGGTCCCCACAATTCTCAATACCTATCTGACTAAGCTTTTCCTGCATGCGTTTTCCCACTCCCCATAATTTCTTTACGGGTAAATTCTTCATAAACTCTGATATCTCATGCTGTTTGATTTCAAACTGACCATTGGGCTTGTTCCAGTCGCTTGCTATCTTTGCTAACATTTTATTTGTCGCGATACCTGCCGAGGCAGTCAATCTAGTCGCATCAAATATTTGCGCTCTCACTTCGCATGCGATTGCCGATGCTGTGCTCTTCCAATGACTCACGTCGAGATAAGCTTCATCTAGTGACAACGGCTCTATCAATTCTGTAAAACGCTCAAACACCTCTCTGATCTTTGCAGACTCTGCACGGTAAAGATCAAATTGTACGGGAACCATTTTGAGCTGTGGACAGAGTTGCTGAGCTTTAAAACCAGGCATTGCAGAGTGAACACCAAATTTACGTGCTTCATAGTTTGCCGCGCAGATAACTCCTCGCCTACTACTTCCACCCACCGCTAGCGGCCTGCCCTTTAATTCAGGGTTTTCACGCTCTTCCACCGCTGCGTAGAAGCAGTCCATATCGATGTGAATAATCTTGCGCATGCCTGACCAAACAAACTACTCATATGAACAAAATCAAGTTCTATGAATTATTTATTTTTTGCTGATAAGACAGAAAAGAAGCGATCAAGGTTCTTCAGCTGTATCGAGCTTGGTCTGTTTCTCACATTCGGAGTTAATTTTTGCACCAATGAGGATGACGAAGGCAGTTAAAAACAACCAAAGCAGTAATGTCACAACCGCAGTAAAGCTACCGTAGGTCTTGCCTAGGCTATCGAAATTACTCGTATAGTAGGAAAATACGGCGGAACCTAGCAGCCAAAATGTCATGGCCAGCATCGATCCTGGCGTGATCCACTGCCACCGGGGAGCACTGCGATTTGGTGCCCAACGATAAAGCCCGGCAAAGACTAGGCAGATGATAATAGCTAAAAATGGCCACCGCACCCACTGCAGCAAGGTGGACACCCAATCAGCCCACGGATGCATTTTCATCAGAACAGGTAATCCTGCTATTACACCCAAAAGAATCATAATAACGCTGAATGTACTGAGCGTTAGTACCAGAGTAAGCGTCGTTTTTCTGAGATAGCTTCGGGTTTCCCTTACGCTGTAGGAAACATTGAGACCTTTTACGAGAGCCTTGGTACCCTTATTCGCCGACCACACACTGACGAAGATTGCGATCACCAGTCCCCAGCCTAAGGTTTGATCCGATTTAGACAGAATCCCCGTGGTAATTTCCGTTAAAACCTCTTGGCTTTCTGTGGGAAGTAACTGACCTAGACCCTCAACGTGATTTTCAGCCTCTTCCACCGAAGTAAATAAACCATAGATGGAGATAATTGCTGCAAGTACGGGAAAAATAGACAGGAAAAAATAGAATGCTACCCCTGCTGAGATGAGCTGCAGAGAATCATTCCCAATCTCTTTCTGCACACGTTTAGCAATCTTCCACCATCCACGTCTGCTGATCACAAAAGGGTGTTTCGCATGATCTTTGGGCGTATTTTCTAGTTTTTGCTCTTTCAAGGGCTTACTCATGCAGGTTGTATTCCAGATTCACTCGAATATTGCTTCGATGATATTTAGGCATCTACTCAGCTATTTCGGAACTGATGAACCTTTCCCTGTTTTCTACCATCGTCTCTCGATTTTTACGAGCCTGCTTACCCAGTTGTTTTCTTCGCGCAGTACATCAGAAGATCAACCACAAACCTCATCACTTTTTGCTGATTTGATTCAATAGAAGATCCTAAGTCATTAAATTAGAATAAATAGATTAAAAAATTCGTCCCCCCTTCCCTCTTCGCCATATTAAAAAATCCGAGTGTTACTGTAAAATCAGCCCCGTTTGCTTTCGAAGTCCAATAGCAATCGGAATCATGGCGATGATAACGCCTAAGAGACCTGCTAAAACAATAATGCTAGCGTCATGAAAAGGTAACTCTATTCTTGATGCCATACTCAAATTCGCAATCTCAATTTTATTCTGAAAAGCTTTATAAAGAGGTCTCCAAATCACTAAGCTTATTCCTATTCCTAACGTTACTAATATTAAATTTTCAAAAAATACGTGGAAGAGCAAAAGTAACCGAGGAGTTCCGAAGCTCCTCAAGAGAGCTGTTAGGTACAACTCTTGTCGAAACTCTAACCATGCAATAGTACCTAAAATAACTGATAATATCAGACCACAGCTAAAGACGATGCCAAGCCGAACATACCTTTGTATTTTTTGAAATTCTTCAATGGTTTTTAGTATCTGGAAGGCAGAGAATACTTTGATTTTACGGTTTTCAGCCCGGTAAAATGCTTCCGTATCTGTAAGAAAAGATTCGACTTCGTCGAAATCTCCCAAACGTGCATGTGTAGATATAGTAAACCCCCTAGACATCAAGTTGTCTGCCATCTCAATGGGGATAGCAAGTACATGAGAAGTATCTAACTGATCATAGATGTATTGGGGTAGTGGATGATGTGTCGCAGTAATAAACACATCATCATACTTAAGATTCTCTATCACTTCTGCTGGTTTTGGAGCTCTACTAAGGAATAGAGCAGGCGGTGCCCCTAACTTTTCAGGAACATCTATAAACGCATTATCCAGATGCGTATATACGATGACAGGTACACTAATCGAACCTTCCCACTGAACCATCAGAAGAGGCTGCCTAACATAGTTAATAGCAGATAAGCTGTATTTATCTCCCCATAAGATCTGTTCGTCGATGAGTAACTCTGGAGTTAAATCAGTTTTATCATTAGGGAGTATTCGCTCGGTAATAAAAACAGAATAGGAATCGTTACTTTTGAGTTGATCACGAAGCTGCCGCTCCATTTCAATAAAGAAAACAAGAATTAGGATAGCAAGTAGAGATAAAAGGACAGGTATAAGAATTTTACTCAGAGGAGATATCAAATTTTCAAACCATCTTTTTAAGGTGTTCTTCCATAGGTAGGAAGGAATTAAAATCAAGGATTTCATCGGCAATGGTTTCTAGACGGTTATCGTGCGTAGCAATGATACATACCGCATTCGTTGGCGTATGCTTGCGTAAAGCTTGGGAAATAATTGTAGTATTTAGATCATCTAAACCTGATGTTGGTTCATCTAATAAAATAATAGATGGGTTTTTAGCTAAGGCTCTCGCGATAGCAGCTCGCTGTTGCTGGCCTCCTGATAATTGACTTGGTTTTTTAGATATTAAAGAACGAAGTCCCAGTGTCTCAATCCAAATATCCGCGTACTCAGGTGAAACTCCTGCCAACTGAATAGCTAGATTAATATTTCGTTCAACCGTAGCCAAAGGTAACAGATTGAGCTGCTGGAAAACAAAGCCAATTTCTTTTTGGAGAAATTTAGACGATCCAAATTCATAATCAGAGCTAGTTTGAATAACTCCAGATTCGATCTTGAGAAATGATGCTATGATTCTAAGCAGTGTACTTTTACCACATCCAGAAAAACCTTTGACCAGAGTAATGCCAGCATCAGCACGAAAATTAAAATTATCAAAGATAGATAATTCTGCATCAGGGTAACGATACGTGAGATCTTGAATGCTAATTTGCATCTGACTTTTGGATCGAAATTGCTCTAGGGCCTATGGATATGACCTCTGCATCTGGCCACAAGTATTTTACCAAACCATTCCAGCCTTTGGCATTTAATATGTCGGGCGCAACGAGTGCTATGTCATGCTTCTTTACGAGATGGCAATTAGGAGGCAACTTTTCATGAATATTACAAACACGCGTCTGATCCACAATTTGAGACGCCAGATCTATCGACTCATCGTCAACACCAAAGATATGAGTATTTCTAAAAGTCCCATTAATATCAATTTTTTTGGTTTCTTTGTAGTGAGCTATAATTAATTGCCCAGAAGAGCCCATGTTCATTGTAATACGTAGCTTCGACAAATTACTTCTCTGAAAAACAGAGTTTTTGCTATCAAAATGAACTTCATAAACGGAATCGTCACTGATTGTAGCAATAACTTCACCACTATCTACCCAATAGGCATTTTCGTCTACGTCATTATTTAGTTCAAGTATCCCATCAAATGGGGCCTTAAGGAGCGCATTGCGTTCACTTTTTTCTAACTCACGCTCCCGCCGTTGTAATTTAATCTCTAGTGCATCTTTTTCATTTTGATACTCCTCTAGCAAAACCTCCTCCGCAATGCTCTCACGAAGCTCTATGACGCTCTCATCCAGTAACTTAATCGCCTCCTTTACGCGCAAAGCCAACTTGCTAGGAAGCTCATCAGAATTAAGCCCTTTGGTTATCAAGGCTTTTTCTGAGAGCAAGGTCGCTATCTCAATTTCGATAGATTCTTTTCTCTGTTTTTGTTTACCCTCCAGCTCTTTTAAATCATTTTTCAATCTCCATTTTTCAATTTCAATGGATCTCCGGTCCAGTTCAACTTTTTCTTCGTCAATAGTGCCCCAGTGATCACCAGCCTTCAAAGTTGCTAAATGAGGTTTATGAACCGTAACTTGAAGTTCATAGGGGGCACGAAAATATTCTAATTGAGACGAAACAACTTTACCATTGTCCACTGCAACCCAATTAGAGGCCGTAACAGGATAATCCGAATAATGCCTCACACTAGCCAACTCATCAGCTTCTTGAGCGTATGCAAATAAGCATAGCCCCATCCAACACCATACGAAGTGGCTAATTATTTGCCCAGTAGTTTTCATCCCAGATCCAAAACTGAAGATCAAACTGTAAAATTTGCTGATCAAGTCTATCCAATTGATTTTTAAGATTATTGTATTCTTTGACATCATTTATGACTGCTGCATGGTGAACTACTTCTTTTAACTCATCATAATCTCTCACGAGTGTCTTAATATAATCACGTTCGATTAATAGATCTCTATAAGTTTTTTTATTGATGGCCAATTGTGAAGTCTCTCTTTCCATCCGAATAAGTAACTGTTCTTTACTTATCTGATAGCGAAATTCTGCATCCTGAATATTTTCTTTGTCCCAAACATCTACGAGTTCAACACTTTTATTTAAACCTGAAAAAATCTGAAAATTTTCAGGATCAAATTGAATTTCTTCGTCATTTTCAGTATTGAATATACTCGGAGCACTAAGGTTGAAACTGACTCTGGGTAATTGTCTTAATTTGGCAGCTTTGAGAGAAATCAACGCACTTTCAATCTGCACCGCTTGTAGTTTCAAACCTAAAACTCCAAAACCATCTTCGAAATTTAGTTTTTGAAATTTATTTGCATAGCTGACTCGTGGTGGCTCTCCTACCAACTCCCAATTTGCTTTAGGCGTATTAAGCAAGGCATTTACTCTCACTCTGTGACGCTCTTTTTCTACGACAAGCGCTTTCCTTAGTAGCTTAACTTTTTTGAGTGCGGGCCATAGCTCTACCGTCGGAATATTTTCTAAATCCTTTTCCTTGGCGTAAATATCTTTCTCCTTGAGGCTTATCGCCTTTCGTTGTTGGAAAAGCGCATAAAGGCTGACTTGAATATTTCTTCTGTTTAATTCATACGTGTACCCTGCCTGAACTTCTCCCAGTCCTGCAGAATACAAGTTTGCGTACAAAGTAAAAGGAGATGGTATTTGTAAATTAGCATATGCTCCAGAATTAACATCTTCATTTGATAATGAAACTAGTTCACTAATTGATGATGAAATATTTGCGTAGAGAAAAACTCTAGGAATAAGTCCATACCACAATTTCTGTTGAGCTCGTTTTGCTTTCTCCAAAGATTTGCGAGATGCAATCAGCTGCGTATTTTGAGTATTAATTAATTTTAAACTGGTAGCCCAGTCAATGGACTTAGTGTTTTTACTAAACACATGTGATTCCATACTCGAAATCGCTTCTCTTTGACTCAAGTCATGATCAGCTAAACGTTTCGATATTTTTTGATTAATACACGATGAGATCATCAACAAGAAAGCTAAACATCCTGCAGTTACTTTCATATTGATAATCTATGGAACTAGTTACGCAAAAAGTAATATCAATTACTCAATGATTGCGTTAGTTATCTCAAACTCTCCAGTTTCACCGTCATAAGTTCTTCCTGGTGCAGAAACTGTATATGTTCCTGCTGCTCTCTGAATGTCCGATGCTACCGACGTGAACGATAATGTATAAGTTCCTGGAGTTGTTCCGTTGGCAAACCCACCAACAAGAACGAAAGTAGCGTCATCTGTACCATCTACTTTTTGATAAGTGTAATCTGCTGAACCAAATACAGGATTATCATCTGTATCCAAATAGACACAAGTTCCTTCTTCGATCGTTATGGTGCCAGATGTTGTCGTATCGGTAAGAGTACACTGACAACTGAATGAGTCGCTAATAGTGTCAGGTGTAAATAGCACTGTTTGCTCATCTAGAGAGTTATTAGAAATTTCAGAGATGTAATTATCGTTGTCCTGTGAATAATTTACAGGAACAGTCAAACCTTGGTCTGTCAAGATAGTACCCTCAGTGAGAAAGGCCAAAGTGGTACTAGTAAGGGTACTAGAGGTTTTATCATCGTCATCGCCATCCATATCAGTATCACTTAAAAAGTAAACATCATGATTTATCGCATCAGGCTGAACTTGAAGCGTCACACCTGTTAGCGTACCGCCGCCGCCACTATTAAAAGTAATAGTAAACCTAACTGTTATCTCTGAACCTCCTCCAGCTGGGTCAGAAGCCGCATTCATCAGTTGAGCTAAACTAAAAGCATTAATATTCTGCCCTACACGGTTAGAACCTTCAGTAAAGTCATTACCAGCACTATATAAAAAATCAGCTCCAGTCACTTTAACGAGTAACTGCCCTGCAGCAGCATTAATAGGAGTATATGTGTACGTCATCGATGTAACTGATTGAGGCCAATGGTAATCAAAGCTAGCTCCACTAATAGCTTCATGATACTGCGTATTACCATCTACGAGACTATAAATAATACTACCTGTCTCAGGATTCGATGATGTCGCCTCAGAAGGTGAACTAGCATCACGCAAGAACTCCATTGAAATTGTTTGGCCATCAAGAACGATCACTAGATCTTCTAATGTCTTAGGGCGAACTGTCTCCTCACTATCACTACTACCGCTTCCACCACAGCTGATCATCAATGCGGAAGTAAGGGCTAAGGCAGATAATTTCAGACTACTAAAAACCATATTTTTAAAAGAAGCTTTCTTCATATTATTTTATTTATATTAAATGGGATACTGTGTGATGCCCGCATTGTTAAATGCGCCAATTTACAAGATTTCTTAAGCTATCCATAATGGATACCTAAACAAGTATATTTTAATCAAACTAAACTATCAGATAAGTAGCCTATCAAATTCGGCATCTCTAATCCCACTCTTCGGCACCTCTACTCCCACTCAATACTCGCTGGTGGTTTGGTGGAAATGTCGTAAAGAACACGGTTGATACCGTCTACTTCGTTGAGAATGCGATTACTAACTTCGCGTAGTAGTGCTGCGGGAAGTTCTACCCAGTCGGCTGTCATGGCGTCTTCGCTAATGACTGCACGGAGATTGGTCGCCCATTCATAGCTACGTTCGTCGCCTTTGACGCCTACTGTTTTCACGGGAATGAGCCCTGCGTAGGCTTGCCAAACTTTGTCGTACCAGCCGTGGGACTTAAGCGCACCTATAAAAATGGCATCGCACTCGCGGATAACACGGAGTTTTTTATTGGTAATATCACCAGGGCAGCGGACGGCGAGCCCTGGACCTGGGAACGGGTGACGCTGAAGAATATCGTCTTGAATTCCCAGTGATGCTCCTAGCTCACGAACTTCGTCTTTAAAGAGCTCTGCGAGCGGCTCAAGGACTTTTCCCTGTTCCTGCAGCTCGAGGATGCGCTGAACACGGTTGTGGTGTGTTTTAATTTTGGATGCCTTCGATTTAGCATTCGATGCCGACTCAATAACGTCAGGATAAAGTGTACCCTGAGCAAGCATTTCTGCATTTCCTACTGTGTCCCAAAAGACATCAATGAAAAGCCCTCCAATAATTTTGCGCTTTTCTTCTGGGTCTGCGACACCCGCTAACTTGCCTAAAAATAACTCAGAGCACTCTACAGTTTCGATCTCAACACCCATACGTTTAAAATTAGCACGAACTTCGTCACCTTCATCTTTACGCATTAGTCCATGATCAACAAAGATAGCTCGGACTTTCACACCTGCCTCTTTCAGTAAAACAGCAAGAACGGTACTATCTACACCACCACTCACTCCACAGACGACTTGCTTATCCCCCACTTTCTCACGAATGCCATCAAGCATTTCGCGCTTGAAATCTTCGATATGAAATGGCTCTAGATCATCGGTCAAGCTGAGGAAGTTTTTAAGTATCTGAAGCCCCTCATGACTGTGTGTCACCTCGGGGTGAAATTGAATACCAAAAAAACGTTCGCCCCATTGAAGCGATACTGGGGTGCCTTCTTTATTCACAGCAAGAACCTCGGCGCACTCTGGTAAATCACTCACCGTATCTGAGTGACTCATCCACGCCTGTGACGCTTTTGAGATGCCGGCATAAAGCCCCTCAAGAAGGATAGGCTTCAAGTCAGCTGGCCCATACTCGCGGCGACTACTTGATTTCACTGAACCACCAAACTTAATGTTGAGTAGCTGCATACCATAGCAAACACCTAATACAGGGACTCCATATGATTTCAGGAGCTCAAAATCAATATCGGGCGCATCGGTATCGCCCGTGCTCTTTGGCCCTCCTGATAAAATAATTGCTCCTGGCTCTCCTACAGAGGCCAAGTCTTCTGGTTCATAAAGCTTTGCGTAAAATCCTAATTCGCGCACACGCCTAACGATGAGCTGTGTATACTGCGAGCCAAAGTCAAGAACGGCTACGTGGTTTATTTCGTTCATATAAAAAAATTAAAAAAGTGATCGGTAGATGAGATGATCGGTAGGAAACTAAAGCAAACTTGCTAAGAAAAATAATACCTGAACCAAAGGATTACAGCGATGAAGGCTGATAGTTTACAGGCTCCTCGGTGATGGTGATATCATGGACATGACTCTCCTTCAACCCACCTGCTGTGATACGGGTAAAGGTAGCACGCTCGCGGAGTTCCTGCAGGTTCGATGCACCTGTATATCCCATACCCGACTTTAGTCCACCCATCAGCTGGAATACAACATCAGACAAAGGCCCCTTGTAAGGCACTCTGCCTTCAACACCTTCAGCAACAAGTTTTCCTGAGCTGTTCTGACCGTAACGGTCACCTGACCCTTTACGCATGGCGCCAAGTGATCCCATGCCGCGGTATGACTTAAATCTTCTCCCTTGATAGTGGACTGTAGCACCAGGACTTTCGCGAGTACCCGCAAGAATAGATCCTAGCATCACAAGGTCTGCTCCTGCTGCTAGGGCTTTGACGATATCACCTGAATAGCGGATACCACCATCAGCGATAACCGCGACACCTTTATCTCGACAGTAATTTGCCACATTTTGTATCGCAGTAAACTGGGGCATGCCGACTCCTGAAATCACACGTGTCGTACAAATAGAGCCAGGACCAATGCCGACTTTGATGCCAGATGCTCCAGCCTCGACTAAGAAACGGGCACCCTCTTCCGTGACAACATTACCAGCGATGACGGGAACGTCACCTAGTTCACGGAGTTTTTCTATCACCTCCTGCACTCGGCTTGTGTGCCCTGTTGCGGCATCGATAAATAAAGCATCTGCACCAGCTGCAATAAGTGCCTTGGCACGATCTATACAATCAGGTCCGACGCCAACAGCGGCACCGCAAAGCAAATGACCACTGGAATCTTTTGCCGCGCTTGTAAATGTGATATTTTTCTCGATATCTGCACCTGTGATCAAACCTGTAAGCCTGCCCTGAGAGTCCACCAAGGGTAGTTTCTCGATGCGATTTTTATAAAGAATACTGCGCGCTTCACCTTGTTCTGTGTTCTCCGGTGATGTAACCAGCTTGTCAAGGGGAGTCATCACCTCGGCCACTTTTGCTGAATCATTGGCCATGTGGCGAATATCGCGACCAGTTACCATACCTTCAAGCTTTCCATTGGAATCTACAACGGGAAAACCCGAAAAGCCTTGCTCGTGCATGATGTATTTAAGCTCCCCCACTGTTTGCTCTTTGGAAACAACATAAGGCTCATGAATTACAGCACTTTCAGAACGCTTCACCTTAGAAACCATTGCTGCCTGGTCTTCTATAAGATTGTTGCGGTGAATAACACCGATACCGCCCTCTTGAGCCAGAGCAATGGCAAGATCCGTTTCTGAAACAGTATCCATCGCGGCTGATACCACTGGAATATTGAGTCCAATCTGAGATGTCAAAGCTGTCTTCAAGTTTGCATCACCAGGTAAAACAGCACTCATTTGGGGAGTGAGTAATACATCGTCAAAAGAAAGTCCTAGGGAAATCTGCGCCATGGGAAAGTCAATAGAGTACGCCACATAATGACAAGAGTAAATTAGCTCAATACTCAAATTCTATCGTAACAGTCCGACCAAGAAGCGCATCTGGCCTCGGCTCACTACGCTGTTCAATTAACCTTTCCTACAGATTCCTTTAGTGAGATGACCGCTTTGATCTTTTCTCCGAGCTCCATTTTACTTTCACTAGGCTCATCTGACTCCTTTAGCTTGGATGTTTTTGCATTATTAAATTGAGGAGTCAAAAGAGAGATTGGTTCAGCATTTGAAAGATCCTCGTCATCTTGAGACTTGTTTTCACCCAATGCTAACTCTTCCCAGAGAACCGCTGATTTTTTTATCACTCCCCTCGCATAAGTAACTCCGATATCCAGATCCATGGCCTCAACAATCTGATGGGCCTGATCTCCTGCCCGCCCATGGATCAGCTCCTTTGCCTCCTCACGGGATAAGGACTTGAGATCGATCACTGTATCCGTGAGTCGATCTTTTAAACCACTGGATAGACGCGGCACAAATGCCGTTTCCCAAACATCGCTATTAACGCTGACAACTACCGAAAGCTTGTCGCAAGACTGATGCAGTGAGCTCAGAAAGGCGCATAATTTAAGAGCCGATTCAGGATCACCAAAATATCCGTCCACACCATCGAGAACTAACACGGGATTAACCACTAAACTTAACAGCTTAAGTAAAACCACTAGATGCTCGTGCATATCAGCCACACTTGCTCCTGGATAAAACACATCCTGAAAAAGCACATCATTTCGATCGGGTTGATCTGCAGGACTTGCACTATACTTAAATAAACACCCTACCCACCAAGACAGCGCACGCACGCTGGACTTCGTAGAATAACTCAGCTCCGTAGCTAGCTTCGGCTGAAGCAGAGTAAAATTAGACATCGTCCACTGCGCTGTCACAGCACTTTCGTCATGAAAATTAAACGTTCCGATGGGGTCGTCTTTCAGAGAAGTGATGGCCTCATCCCTATCGTGACTAGGAACACTGCCGGATTTGACCAAAGGTGTCAGTGCTAAAGCAAAAATACGTCGCGACAAATAATCAAGCACCGTAATACCATCATCAGAGGCAATCCTCCGGGAAAGACTGCGCATCACCGTGTTCATCACGCACTGGCTATCGAGCGACTTTTCAGCCAAAGGCTCGAGACCAATAAACTCATGACTGTATGATATTCGTTGACGCACAAGCTCAAGCAAATGAGTCTTTCCAAAACCCGCCCGAGGCGACCTCAATAACACCATTTTACCACGAGCTTTATTCTTAAGCATCAGAGCCTTCGTCAACGTCTCGAGAGCGTCGGCATTCACACAGTCAGTCGTCACTTGCGGTTTTTCACCCAAGCGGCAAAAGGATTGTTCAAAGGGATTATTGATAGAGCCTAGCATAAGTAAGAAATAATATAGAATATAAATGCCACAGCCATTGAAATCAGTCACTTGAAAAAATCAGCTTTTCCTAACTCGACAAAATATATCTCAGGCTTAGCTTTAGGTAATCCAAAATTTATTATCACTTCAATTTAGCCTCACACATGGACACACCGCTCACACCTGAAAGCAAAGAATCTGCAGAAAAAATCACCCCTGATGAAAACTCTTCTAACCCATTCGAGTCCAGTAAAGCAGCCTCCGCTTTTTTTAGTGAGGAGGCGTCCAACCTCCCCACAGACATAGCCGAAGTCACGCTACCTGAAATCAACATACCTAAAGAAGGTTTCGCAGCTCCCGAAGCTGAGAAAAATCAACTACTACCTGAAGACGACGTCGCCGCCATCGATCAGCTAGGAACCGTTTACCGCTCATTCAAGGACGAACTTGGCAAAGTTATCATCGGTCAGGAGGAGGTCATCGAGCGCTTAGCGATTTGCCTCTTTGCCCGTGGACATGCCCTCCTGATGGGCGTTCCAGGTTTAGCTAAAACGCTCCTTGTTTCCTCAGTCGCAGAAACCATGGACCTAAGCTTCAACCGCATTCAGTTTACTCCCGACCTTATGCCTGCCGACATCACAGGTACGGATATTATTCAGGAAAATGCTATGGGACAGCGTGAGTTTAAGTTTATCAAAGGCCCTGTATTTGCAAACCTCGTACTCGCGGATGAAATTAACCGTGCCCCTGCTAAGACACAGTCTGCCATGCTGGAAGCAATGCAGGAAAACATGGTCACCGTTCTCGGAAAGACCTACCCGCTCGATAAACCTTTCTTCGTACTCGCCACACAAAACCCTGTGGAGCAGGAAGGAACTTACCCGCTGCCAGAAGCTCAGCTCGACCGCTTTATGTTTCTTATTGATGTCGATTACCCAAGTCACGATGAGGAACTACGTATCGCCCGTGAAACCACAGGAGTCACCAAAGCATCCCTGGAGCACATCCTCACAGGAGAGGAAGTCATCGCCTATCAAAACCTCGTTCGTCGCGTTCCAGTACCTGATCATATTTACGAATACGCAGTCAAAATTGTACGCCAAACACGCCCAGGCAGCAAAGACGCTCCCAGCTGGCTCAGCGAATACGTCGCTTGGGGTGCTGGCCCACGTGCAGTACAGTACCTCATTCTCGGTGCCAAAGCTCGCGCCGCACTCAATGGCTCGTATATGGCTCGACTTGAGGACATTGAGGCAGTAGCACGCCCCGTGCTCACTCACCGTGTACTGACGAACTTCGCTGCCGAATCTCAAGGGATGACCGCTGCAAAGGTGATCGATAGGCTCGTTCAAGAAATGGCACAGGCTTAATCTGATTAGCCTCGTTTTTTAATAAAAATCGCGCCTTTCTATCATGAAATACGACTTCCTTGATCCCGACGCTTTGGCTCGTCTCGGTGCTATCCCTCTTGAAGCGAGACATGCCATGACGGGGAATGTCGCAGGCAGGCATAAATCACCCCACCGCGGATCATCCGTGGAATTTGCCGAGTACCGAAAATACGTTCAAGGCGACGACACACGTCGGCTCGATTGGAAGGCCTACGCCCGCTCAGACCGTTATTACATCAAAGAGTTCGAGGCGGACACTAACCTCAGAGCCTACTTCGTGCTAGATGCTAGTGGCTCTATGGGATTCACCGCCGCAAATGATGCCCGTATCCACTTTGCCCGGAAACTCATCGCCACACTTTCCTACCTCATCATCAATCAGGGCGATGCCGCCGGACTATCCGTCTGCCAAGAAAAAATCCATGCAGAGATACCGCCCACACGCCGTGCAGCCCATCTCAATAATATGTTTGAGGTCCTCTCTGAGACCAAACCCATGGGCGAAACAGGCCTGATCAATGCCCTTCACACCATCGCTGAAAAAGTCACCCAGCGAGCACTCGTCGTCATTCTCTCGGATCTCTTCTGCGACACCCAGAAGTTCTCTGATGCCCTGCAGCACCTCCGCTACAAAAAACACGACATCGCTGTCTTTCACCTACTCGACCGCCAAGAAATCGACTTCGACTTCGAGCGGCCACATCGCTTTGTCGATATGGAGGACAATACTTCCATCGTCGCTGAGCCGACCCTCGTGGCGGATGAATACCGCCAAGCCATGGCCGACTTCATGACCTTAGTCAAAAAGAAATGCCATGATGTGCATGCCGATTACCACCTCATCACGACGGATCAAGACTACGAGGAAATCGTCTATAATTTCCTCACCGCCCGCCTACCAACTAAGGGCAATCAATAAACTCTCCTCTGATTTCTAAAACATGTCCTTCCTTCAACAATCACTTCTATGGGGTCTGCTCGCAGCAGCTATCCCAGTGATCATCCATCTGCTTAATCGCAGGAGGCACCGCACCGTGAAGTGGGCAGCCATGGAGTTCCTGCTTAAGGCAACACGCGAGTCACGCGGAAAAAAGAAGCTTAAGTACATCATTATCCTAACTTGCCGCGCACTCGCCATCGCGATGCTGGTATTCGCCATTTCTCGTCCGCTTGTCGGAGGGTTTTTCGGCTGGGGCGGCGCCACTGTCGATACCGTCGTCCTTATTTTAGACCGCTCCGCCAGCATGGAGCAGCAGCTACCGTCTTTTTCTGGAACTACCACAGAAAGCAAACGGTCTAGCGCCATCGCCAGTATTCAGCAATCTCTCGGCGAGCTCAATAACCCACGCCTGATACTTATCGACAGCGCCAGTGGCAAAGCGCAGGACGTTCCCTCACCTGATGTTTTAGATGAAATCAGCGCTGTCTCAGCCACCGATACCCGCGCCCCCATTCCCGCACTAATCACCAGTGCTATCGACTACATCATCGGCAAACCTCTAGGGGCCGTTGAAATCTGGGTCGCCTCTGACTTGCAGGAGTCAGACTGGTCGCCCGAGTTAGGTAGCTGGGACGCCATCCGCACGGAGCTGAACGAGCTACCACAGCAAACTACCTTACGCATCCTTTCCCTTACCGCTGCTCCGAAAGACAATACCTCCATACGCATCCTCTCTTCGCGCCGTAGTGGTGATGACCTCATTCTCGATATCGAGCTCCTACGCACAGACGACGACCGTGCCAACACGTCGATACCTATTAACTACAATCTCAATGGAGCTGAAAGCACATCTTCTATTTCTATCACAGGTCAAAGCTATCAGTTTCAAAAACGCCTCCCCATCGGAGAGCTCGATACGGAAGGCTACGGCTACGTCTCCATCCCAGCTGACACCAACACCCGTGATAACGTTTCCTATTTCGCCTACGGAAAGGACGCACCTACCAAGACCTATCTCATCTCAGAAGGTGGTGAGTCAGCTCGCTGGTTAGAACTTGCTTCCGCACCTCCCGGATTTGGCAGAAACGAATGCATTAAGCTCACCCCTGATGCAGCCCATGAAATCGATTGGCTTAACACTTCCCTCGTCATCTGGCAAGCAGCCCTCCCTGATACTATTGTCGCTCAGGAACTCACACGTTATCTCGAGTCTGGTGGCGCACTGCTGCTTTTCCCCACTCGTGCTGAATCGACAGACACCTTCCTCGGTATGCAGTGGGGCAACCAAATTACAGCTCCCAGAGATCAGTTCCTCACCATTTCTAACTGGGAGAAAAATGACGGACCGCTCCGCAATGGCGCTGACGGCACAGAGATCCCCGCTTCTAAATTTAAAGCAATCATTCGTAAAGAAATTCTCGGTGACTCCACCGTACTCGCGTCTTGGGAAGATGATTCTCCCTTTCTCGTTCGCCGTGTGCAGGGCGATGGAACAGCCATCTTCGTCACATCCTTACCCGATTACCGATGGTCAAACCTCGCGGATGCCGATGTTTTACTCCCACTCGTTCAACGTATGATCACATTGGGTAATGCCCGCTTCGGCTCAGCTTTTGCCGCTATTACAGGCAGCTCCAGCGCTCAACCTACCAATGAAGAAGTACTCACCCGTCTCGATGATTACAGCACGTCCAATACCAGCAACGCCATCTACGAAGCTGGGGTTTGGAAAGTAGGTGACCGCTTACTCGCAACCAACCGCCCCAAGTCTGAGGATGAATGGCAAATCGTGCCGACATCAGAGCTTAATACCTTACTCGAAGGCACAACGTTCAAGCTCTTTGAGGATAAAAGCAACGCAGCTTCCGACTCTCTCGCCCGAGAAATCTGGCGCGCCTTCCTCATCGCCATGCTCGTATTTCTCATCACTGAGGCAGTGCTCTGTCTTCAGCCACCATCCACTAAAGTTAAAAAATAACCTGTTTTGAACTTCAGTCTTTCACAGCTCACTTTTTCACCGTCTCCAGTTCACTTCTGGATCGGCGTCACTGCACTCATTCTCGTCGCAGTACTTTGTATCATTGCGGTTCGACGCGCCACGCGCCCGCTACGTACAGGCTCTCTTGAGCTCTTACGCTTTATTTGCACCCTCACTGTTGTGCTTATGCTCTGGCAGCCCGAATGGCGCGTTGTCACTGAGCCAGACAGCAAACCCAAAATCGCCATCCTCTATGATGCCTCTGGATCATCGGATACCGCAGATGCCATCTTACCAGCGGCACTAAACGCGAACCAAGAGGTCGTCACACGGAAGTCGTGGATGGAGGAAATACTCAAGTCAGAGGATTTTCAGAAACTCAGTGCCGATGATCGAAATATTGTTTTCCAGCAATCTTTTTCCGCTCTCCCTGAGAATGCCGATGCTGGCACCCTCGCAGTAACAGGCACCGACATTTACACTGCTATCGATACCACTCTCGAGGAAAACAATAACCTTCGTGCCATCATTCTACTTTCCGATGGCGACTGGAATCAAGGTCTCCAGCCCGTAGCCGCCGCTCAGAAAATGCGCCGCCGCAATGTCCCCCTCTTCGCCATCCCCGTAGGTAGTGACCAGCGCCTTCCTGACCTCGATATTTCAGACATCACCGCGCCGACCTATGGAATAATCGGTGAAAACGTGCAAATCCCTTTTACGATCAGCTCCTCACTTGACCGTGATGTCCGCACCGTCGTCCGCCTTCGCGACCTCAAAACAGGTAAAGAACGTACAAAAAACATCACTATCCCCGCAGGTCAGGATTATTATGATTCGATCCTCTGGAGACTTACAACCGAGGGATCATCCACCCTCCAGCTCTCCATCCCCGTAGCAAACGGCGAGATGGTGTCTATCAACAATAAGCGAGATTTCACCATTGCTGGCAGACTGGAAGCACTCAAGGTTCTCGTCATCGAGACCCTTCCTCGCTGGGAGTATCGCTTTATTAGAAACGCTCTTTATCGCGATCCAGGAGTCAGCGTGGACTGCCTACTGCTGCACCCTCAGCTGGGACTAGGCGACGGTCCGGGCTACATTCAGGCTTTCCCCGAGCAGCTCGAGGACCTCCAGAAATACGATGTCGTATTCATCGGCGATGTTGGTATCTCAGAAGACCCCACTAAGGGCATCACACTCTATCAAGCAGAGCTACTTAAAGGGCTTGTGGAAAATCAGGCCAGCGGCATCGTTTTCATCCCTGGGTCAAAGGGAAATCAAATGTCATTTACGGATACCGCTCTGGAAGATCTCGTCCCTGTAATTCTCGACCAAGAGCAAAAAGAAGGTTTCACCGAGATCGTCGCTTCAAAACTCAATCTCACCAGCGACGGTAAGGGCTCCCTTCTCACGATGCTCGGTGACACCGAGGAGGAAAACCCCGAGATCTGGAAAAGCCTCCCTGGCTTTTTATGGCACGCCCCCATTATTAAGGCCAAGGGCGGTACCGACGTTCTAGCTGTGCATGCTAACCGATCGAACCAGTACGGCAGAATCCCCATGCTCGTCACCAAATCCGCCGGAAATGGCAAAGTCCTCTACCTCGGCCACGACTCCGCATGGCGCTGGCGCAAAGGTGTTGAGGACCTCTATCACTACCGTTTCTGGGGGCAAGTCGCTCGCTGGATGTCTTATCAGCGCAACATGGCAGCGGGAGAGCGCATCCGCCTCTACTTCACTCCTGACCGCCCAAAGCCAGGCGACAGCGTAACGCTCAATGCCAATGCCTTCGATGAGTTCGGAGCTCCTCTTAAGAAAGGCAAAGTACTTATCGATATCACCTCACCAGACGGACAGTCACGCCGTATCAGCCTCGATCAGCTTGAAGGCGCATGGGGAAACTACACGGGCAGAATCAAAATCGATCAACCAGGTGCATGGGAAATCAGCGCGAGTATCGATCAAGATAAGGCAAACGGCGTGCAGACAAAGCTTCTTGTACAGGGCGCCACTCTTGAAAAAACAGGTCAGCCTGCACGCGTTGATGTTCTCGAAGAAATGTCCCGCGTCACAAAAGGTAAAACCATCACCGGTAACCAAATTGCTTCTCTCATCAGCGATATCCAGTCGCTCCCCGATCCCCAACCCGAAGAAACAAGAACTCCACTCTGGTCCCACTGGCTTACCGCAGTCTCGCTCATCACACTCCTCGCCATCTTCTGGATCGGCAGAAAACTCAACGGCACGTTTTAACGACGTCTCGTGGAAGAGTTTTCCAAGCTCTTCTACAACTTCTCATTTCTCAAATCCTCCGCTCAGCCTCGGCAAAGCCTAAAAACTGCTTGTAGAGAATCTCCACCTTATTCCTCGCCCATGGAGTTTTTCTTAAAAACTTCAGGCTCGATTTAATACTCGGATCATTGCTAAAGCAGTTAATCTTAATCCGGAATGCCAAATCGTCCCAGCCGTAAGCATCCACTAATTCAGTGAGCATACGCTCAAGGGTGACTCCGTGAAGTGGATCATTACTCATGCCGGCACCTTGTCGACGATCCTTCAACGACTCAATCTTTATTTGAGCCACACCAGAGAAACAGCCCAGCCAATGCAGCTGGAACAGCTTGAATCTAAAAAACACGTGGACTCACAGTGAGCGCACCAAATATCCCCGCCACCAACACGCAGAGTAAAAAGAATACCTTCACAGAACGTCCCTCTTCTCCCTTTACCAAGCCCCACATCAAACCCGCCGCTAGAAAACCATTATAGAGCCCCTGATTTGCCCCCAAAGCCACCGTTTCACTTGCCAGTTCAGCTGTCAGTCCAAAAGCACGCAAACTCACAGGCGACTCCCAGAAAAACATCTCCAACACAAGGATGAAGAGGTGAAGCAAGGCTAAAAGCACGATGATCGTGTTGGCTGCATACTTCATGCTTTTTTCATCTTTCTATGAAAGTGGTGGTGGAGTCGCTAAGGCTAAGCTTTCCGCTTTCTCTATAAGTGCCTGCGCACCAGCTTCCTTCCTGATGTAATCATTGAGCCCCTTTGACACACGATCACTACTTGGCAAATGAAACAGAGCTATGATATTCCTGATAATTTGAATTGGCGTTAGAATTATGCCGAAAGGAATCCCCCACCAGCCAAAAAAAAGAGAGAAAAATAATCCCCCAAGCTTTTTCTTAATACCGCAACTCTTACAACACACTTCGGGTACACTTTTATGTGATGTTATGTAGATCAGTGACCAAATTGAATAATGCGTCTGTATATCATTTGGCCCCACTCCATTGCATTTAGGACAAGCCCCTTGATGCAAACTCTTCAGCCTCCCCAGCAATGTCTCCTCACTGAGAAAACCAACCGAAGCATTTCTGAGACCTACTTCCTGACACTTACTAGTACAGTATATTTCGGTCAGTACTTTTTTACTCCCAAAGAGAATTCGCTTATTACACGTGCTACATTTTTTCATATTTATTAATTATTGCTATTCACTCTTCTCCCTCAACTCCGCTAAAACATCTGACATGTCCCGCTGCTCAGCCCAGACATCTTTCAGCACGTAAATCGGCGCCTGCTGCCTTACCGCGAGCGCGAGACAATCACTGGGACGAGCGTCTATTTCGATCACCTTCTGCTCCATGATTTCGTTTTCTGCGACAATGAATAAGCGCGCGTAGTAAACATCCTCCTCCACCCGGATAATCACCGCTCTATCCACCTTCGCGCCCATGGCGTCAAGCACCTGAGAAAACAAATCGTGTGTCAGTGGACGCGGTGGCTTCACGCTACTCATCACAGCATTAATCGATGCTCCAATGGCTGGCTCGATATAGAAAACAATCACTTTATCGCCATCCCCTAAAAACACCGCACAGCCAGCCGAAGTGGGCATCAGCGCCACAGGTTCGACTCGAACTAAATTCTTCTCCATAACTTAAACCTTCCCTCCGTTCTTACGATCCATAAATTTCCGCGACACCATAATATATTTCTCCGCCCACTTTTTCACCTCCGCTTGCTCCGCTAAATCGAGCGTCTTCACCACTTTGGCAGGACTTCCTAGCACCAAGGAACCAGGAGGAATATCCATCCCACCCGTCACTAGCGCGTTTGCACCAATGATAGAGCGCTCACCGATCACCGAGCCATCAAGAATACACGCCCCCATACCGACCAGCACCTCGTCCTTCACCGTGCAGGCATGGATGATCGCACTATGACCTATCGTCACCAGTTCACCGATATACGCACCATAGTCATCGGCGAGGTGGATCACCGCATTATCTTGAACATTCGAACGAGGCCCTATGACGAT
This sequence comes from Akkermansiaceae bacterium, assembly GCA_051252195.1. Taxonomy (GTDB): domain Bacteria; phylum Verrucomicrobiota; class Verrucomicrobiia; order Verrucomicrobiales; family Akkermansiaceae; genus Oceaniferula. The sequence goes on from JBPOGD010000007.1 coordinate 187,332, forward strand.
GTCGTTGATGTCCCCTCTTAAAGTCGTATTGTACCAGATACTTGCCTCCTCCCCCACCTGCACACGGCCAATGACGTCGGCACTACTCGCCACAAAGACACTGGGGTGAATATCGGGTATTATGTCGTCAAAACTCTCTATCGCCATGATTTGAGATTAACTAAATATCTTATTTTCACAAGTTGCAATCCTTGCTCCACGATGGCATATTAAAAATGTCCGTGTTAGAATACGCCGTGATGCTAAACACCTTAATCAGCAAACAATCAGCTATTCTTCAGACCTCCCTTTTTAGACAACATTCTCTCTCAAGTACTCCATGAAGGAAATCCTCATCGTCATCGCCACCATTGTTTTTGGCTGCGCCCTACGTTCTTGTAAAACGACACTGCTCCGTAAACTCGGGGCGCTATGCATGCTCCTCGCATCAGGACTCTGTTTCTACTTCGTCAGTGGAAACATCTTCTACGGTATTGCTGCTGCCGGCACCTGGTTTCTCCTCCCATGGGTCGACCTCCTTACGCGTATCCGCAAGCTCCGTATGCCTCTGAAAAATAAGCTCGAAGAGAAGTTCTTCACCAATATGAACGCTTACCCAGACGCTAATAAGCACATCAGAAGTCTGGAAAATGAAGGCTTTGAGCACGTGCGCGACTGCGGCTGGAATATGGGCGAAATGAATCAACTCTACCGCCTCTACTGGAATGCAGAGACCAAAGCCGTTGCCGCACTCTGCCTCTGTGAACAGTCCAACATCACCTTCTCCTATCTGACCATCACTTCCCGCGACATTACTACCAACTGCGTCTGGCGCACCACCAACTTCCCCTTTTCCCCCACCCTGATCCCCAACCCTTCCGTCCACTGGAACCAAATTAGCTGCGTCCACGAATGCGCCATGAAGCTCATCCAGCAGCATTCAGGCTTTCTTAATAAGCAGGGCTTCATCGACGACGATCTCAGCATCCCAGACCCCGATCAGCTCGAAATCGAAATCGAAAAGGAGCATCACAACCAGATCGACCACAATCTTAAAAAAGGCATCATCCGAACCACCACCGATGGAAAATTCCGCTACACCATTCGTGGACTCTTCTTCCTCTGGCGACAGTTTATTCGGGATATGATCAGACTCTGCTGATCTCACTTACTTGGCTCAAACAAGGCCGCGATTTTTTCACCAAAAATCTCAGCAAACAAAGCATTAAAAACCTCCAGCATCGACCACCACTGATAACTTGAGCCCTATTACATTTAACAATTCAAAACACTCAGCCACTTCACAATTTCACCCACACTCCCTCGTCCAAAATGTCTTTATTTTCCATTAGCAATTTTCCCGATAGGAATTATCTCCTGTACGGCTATAAAGGAATTCGCCAATCTTCCTAGGTAGCTTAAATAATAAGTTCGCTGAAGAAATGAAACATATATTCCACACGGTTGTAGCATGTATTTTGTTTATCGTATTCTTGGAGGCTGGGATACCTAAACCACTTCCCAATGCAGATACGAGCAAAACAATAGCTAATGCAGAACGGGTATTCGAAGCTGATTTTGTCTCAGTTAAAACCAATTTTCTGTATAAAGGAAAATTGATGAGTAATAAATTGCACAATGAATATCAGAAACTCAACAAAGCGGCGGAAACGAAGGAATTAGTTTTGAGATATTGGGACAAGAAAGGCAACGTAATGTCTCCCCCTGATTTTGAGGATTCTAATAAATCAGACGATCCATTTTCAGAAGCACATAATATGACAGCAGAAGAAGTTGCATGGCGTAAACGTTTTTCACATTACACTGTTTCTATTTCCCCCGATAGCACTCAATTCAACCCAGATAAGATTCTCATTCAAGATCTAGTCGAGTTGAAAGCCACGAAGATATTAAAAGGGATTGGTAAATCAGGGGACATAATACAGCTTAAAGTATATCGTCGAGAAGGTTCTGCTTGTCCTCATGTTCTTTCATTAGGTCCACTGAAAGGGAAGAAGCGATATTTCTTAACAAAGAAAGAACCCGGATCTATGAACAAGTATGACTTCAAATACCAGTTCATTGAAACAGAATCAAAATAGCGAACAAGGCGTGGCTACCAACAGGCTGCCCGCCGCGAGTCGAAAGCATCATGGACATTCAACCATTAACATTGAAATCGGAGCGCGCCCTCAGGCAGCCTGTGGCAGCACTTTGACGTTAGCTAAGAAATGAAAACAACTTTCATCATTGGAGCTGGAGCCAGCAAAGAAGTAAATCTTCCTACGGGAGATGAATTGAAGGCGAAAATCGCCGAGCTCTTGGACATCCGCTTTCATTTTAATCAGAGAGTATCTGGAGACTACACAATCGAGCAAGCACTCAGAATTTGGGTCTCGAAGAACCCAAATTCTGGGAAAGACAAGTCTATCAACCCATATCTAAAGGAAGCTTGGCATATACGCAACTCCCTACCACTTGCGATTTCAATCGATAATTTCGTAGATTCCCAGAGAGGCAACGAGAAGCTATCAGTATGCGCTAAGATGGCGATTATTGTTTCTATACTCGAGGCGGAAAGAGAATCTAAGCTATTTTTTGATCAGTATAATGGTGAGAATACAATAGACTCCTCAAGCATTCAAGACACTTGGTATAGACCACTCTTTCAGATTCTGACTGAGAACTGCACTTTTTCCGATCTGCCTGAAAGACTCAAATCTGTCTCTTTCATCATATTTAATTATGACAGATGCATCGAACATTTCTTATTTCATGCCATACGGGACTACTACAGGATAAGCGACAAAGATGCGGCTGATTTAATCAATCAGATAGAGATATTTCATCCCTACGGATCGATTGGAAGATTGCCATTTAGTGGAGAGGAAAACTCGATATCATTCGGCAAAGAAATTTCTGCTAACGAGCTAGTCGATTCCATCAGTCGAATAAGAACTTTCACAGAAGGAATGGATTATAAAAGCCCCAATGCAGAAACTTTTGGAGATGTGATTCATAGTTGCTCTAAGCCTGTTTTCCTTGGGTATGCATACCACAAATTGAACATGAAACTTTTAAAAGATGGTCAATTATCCGAAGGCAATAAATATGCCGTGAAAAAGAAATGCTTTGGGAGTGCTTATGAGATTTCGACAGCCGATCGAGCATTCATAGAAAATCAAATCCAAGATATGTTTCATTATGCAGAGAATCAGATACTACTTTCGAATACGACATGTTTTGGAATGTTCAAAGAATTTGGGAGAAGCTTATCATTCTAACCAAAGAGCTAACAAGGCGGTGGTATCAATTTCGTTACGCGCTCCGCGCTTCACTCCATGATACACCTCGACGCCAAAGAAATATGAATTCAACTCGACATATAGTCCTAGCTCTTGCGCTGCTCGTGACGGCTCTTATAGTGTCGGTCCGAGACAACAATATGCGCTCAGAGCCCAGTCAGGAGCGACATCAGAAAGCCAAACATGAGTTCAGCCGCATGCCCCGCGCTGAAAGTCGCCTACGGCAGATCCCATCACTCAGTCTTGAGTCTCTTAGCGAGCGATTCCGGCAGGCGGTAAGAAACAAGACACTCAATGCCGTTCACAAGAAAGTCTTCTTGGAATTGAGTCGGTTGGATGACGAACAGCTTATGAGGTTACTTGATGAGGTGGATACGGCCAGCGACGATAACCTCGTCCAACCCTACCTTAGTGCAGTCCTTTTTGATGCTCTCTGTGGGGTCAATCGCGAGCTTGCTGCCGATTACCTCGTTTCCGTGTCCGAGGATGGGATATTGCAATTTAGGTTCACGTTTTTCTTCGATGATTGGCACAATGAAGATCCCGTTGAGTATCTTGCGTGGTTGGATAGTAATAGAGCGCAGCTGTCCAAAGACGGGTTCCTGTTTGGATTAGCGGAGGGCGTTGTCCTCACTGATCTAATTGAAACTGACCGTGCCGCTGGGTTGGAACACGTGAAGACTCTTCCAGAAGAGCATTCAAGAGATGTTGTCTTTCGTGTTTTCAGCACCAGACCCTATTTGCTTCCCCCTGACCAAGCGATCACTTTCTTGCGCGACGCCCTTTCAAATCACGACCACGAGGATATTCTGGCGCGCGTTTGTGGCTTCCAGCTATGTATCGATAACATGCAGGCGTTTTTTGAAAGACATAATACGACCCAACAAGAAAGTGAGGCAATTCTGTTCACGGCGGTATCGATGAAGATCGGTGGCGGGCTTGGGGAGGAACCAGTCAACGTCTTCAATCAGCGAATGCGGAAACTGGCTAAAGAAGAAGGTTTGTGTAACGCCGATGACCTTACTGCGGTAATTCTTGGTGTGATGTCGGAGCGAGATCGCCAAGATGAACGGGCTGTTGATGAGCTCTTGAGCTACAACCCCAGCCCATCGGCGCTTGAGATATTCTTAGGGGAGCGTAGAGATTCACTGGATAGCACCCAGCGAGAGAGAGTGACGAGACGGCTGACGGTTCTTTACGGCGAGCAACCCCTCAAAGGCGAACAAGATTAGATGAGAAGGCAGATTGAGAAAACTTTAAGCACACCATCTGTGTTCTTGACCCTGATAATCAGATCATCGAAGAGCGCTGAGAGTTCAGTGATTGGTGTGTTTAACGTTCGCTAAGAAAAATTTACAATCGTTTTACACTCTGATTGGCGATTTGGATCTACTGTCACCGCATGATAACAACGAAACTCCACGGCCTATTTTGTTTATTCCTTCTCAGCTTAAGCTGCCGACTGGAAGCGGATACGGTACACCTCAACCAAAGTGGGCATGAGACTAGGGAACTTTCTGAGTCTCTTACTGACTGCGTGAGAGAGAACCTCATCCATATTTTCGACTCATCGAATTTCCATCTGATGAAGGGCAGTGTCTTACCAACCAAGTCGCAGAGCCAAATTCAAGAACAGCTTAAGAAGGTTAAATCTGGGTCTTATATTGAATTGGATTTAGATGAGCCGGCTAGAATCGTAGTAGAAGGCACCGTGCTCAAGGCAATGCGCATGTGGACAAGTATCAGAGAATCGGATGGTTTTGTTTACGACTGGATTTTGCAGCAGCCGAATGGCGATTTTGTTTCTTTGGCTAAACCACGAGGTGAGCTGATTCTTCAGTTTGCACCCCATATCCTACACCTACTAAATCAAAAAGCGAACAAGATAAGATGAGTAGGCAGATTGAGTAGCACAGCTCCTCAATGGTAAACTACTACTGCCATGAAAAAATCTATCGTCCCATCAACTGTTGTCACCGATGCCACTATTGGCATCGATCTAGGAGACCTTAAGCACGCCCTCTGTGTTCTGGATCTCGATGGTCGGATCGTCGTGACGCTCAAATTCTCTCCAAGCTATCCCGATTAGATGAAACACTTTTCTATCCGATAGAGCATAGCTCAAACCTCCATTGTTTTGGAGCTACTGCTATTTCTCCGAAACAGTCATCTATATCGTTGAGATATTGAACTTCTTGTTCATCTCCCCATTTTTTCAAGGTATGCTTGTTGATGTCTTGCAAATCTTGGAAGACAAGTAACGGAAACTTTAGAGTCATGCTTAAGCGGTTGTAGGTTTACTCCTAACTGCCTGCATAAATCCTTTCCTGCTAGATACTTGTACAAAATACTTCTACAAAATCGCCATGCTTGATCCGCTCAAAGCCTGCGGTGACGAGAAACTCATTCTTCTCTTTTTTTGTAGAAATCGAAGAAATAACGGTCGATTTCTCGATTCATGGATTTGGGTAGCATGAGGCAAACACGTACGTATTCTTCACCCTAGATTCTGAGATTGGATTGTCATGGTTTCACCTGTGCTGTTTTTGATCCCATCTCAGCGTGTCAATGACTTCATCTACCATCTCGTTCCTTGCCTATTTCGACTCTGATAGCGAAGACGACAGCTTTCTAAATATTGCTTTATTGATTCCTTACTCATGATTCCAGATATTGTTTCACCTGGGTGCCATTTCTTATATTACAACGACCTTTGAAAGCTTTTTAAAGAGACTCTTCCGCGGCGTCATTCTATTTGGCTCACTACGCAACTCATCATAAACTTAAAACAACATTGACTGATTAAATCTCTACTAGTATTGAGTATCTTGTTATTCAGGGCAATATGATGAAATTGACATCAACAATCTTCTCGCCATCCTGTAGTTCGATGGAAAATATAGATCTAGAGGAGTTTCATACGAGAGCTCAAGCTCTTGATCATGATAAATCTGCTCTTAATTCTGGTGAGATGCTCACTTCATATTTTACTATTTCAGACATTGATGGCGCTCCTGACTTGATGTCTGCAGCGACAGAATCTCAAAAGAAAAAACGCCAGCAAACCTTCTTTAATCCGCCGATCGCAGCACGTCGTCGCTTGGGTCAAGGGAATCATGATCGGATCGAAGCTTACTGCTTCGCGGCTGGATCATTCGACGAACAAGACCGGATAGGCTTGGAAAAACATCTCCCCCTTCATGTTAAGGCTGTGAGTGTTCTCGAAAAAACGATCCCAGCGAATGAAACATGGGACCTCAGCGTTCGAGGTGATCATTGGGATCTCGATGACCAGGAGGAGCTCTATGTCATTGTTAACGTCGGGAAACTCATCATGGAACCTGGATCTACCCTCATCATTCAGGGAAACCTTCTCTTCCTTCTTTGTCAGGAGCTAGTTCACCAAGGAACTAATGAGGGCTATCAAATTGGCATTCTCCCAACTCCTTTTTCGGTCGATTTCAGCCAAGGCCCCCACCATGGACAAACTGGTAAAAAAGGCGCTCATGGCCGAAATGGAACCAACGGTCGCCAGCTCGATGTTGAGCAGAGCTTAATAGGTTACCGCCTTCGGGAAAAACTAAATCTCAACGTCACCCATGGAACGCCAGGTCTCCATGGAAACCATGGCCACAACGGTCATACCGGCCGCAATGGCGGCATGAGCAAGCTCGCCGAAGTCACTATTCGCAAAATCACAGGCCAAGTTTCTATTTTTTCTCAAGCAGGTCTTGGAGGAAATGGCGGACAAGGAGGTGATGGTGGAGCTGGAGGACAAGGAGGACAAGGAGCCGATGGCTTCAAAACTCTCGCTGGACCTATCCCGGGCGGTACTGGGGGTAGTGGAGGCGACGGTGGCAACGCGAGCAGAGGAGGACATGCTGGGAACGGCGGAATCGCTTCCAACATCTACATCGAGGTCAAAGAAGCTGATCTCTCTAAAGTCTCATGTCTCTCTCTCCCCTCCCAACCAGGCAACCCCGGTCCGGGAGGTAAAGGTGGACCCGGTGGCAAAGGCGGAGCCGCTGGAAAAGGGCACGATCCTTCACACCATGGAGCCCAAGGCTCTCTAGGTCTCAACGGAGCACATGGCTCACCTGGCAATGCAGGCCGCCCCCGTCCAGCCCCTTACATATTCCTCAATGGAGAAGTCGTCTCAGGTAAAGAAAACCCAACAAACATCATTCCTCTCACAACCACTCAACAAGTCTATGAATAAAAATTTTGAACAGCGCATGAACGATATTGGGATCGATCTAAGTGTTTTTGATACCGCAGCCGAAGTCTTGGTCACGAAGACCATACCTGATGTCGAACATCTCAAAACATTCCTTGATGCCGGACTGTGTGAAAATGGACGCCAGTCACGATTTGATAACCTCTTTGGCAATATCATTCCACCTACTCAGGAACCGCAGGATCAACTCATCCATCAAATACAGGAATATATCTTTGGAAACGGCAAACTTTCTAAGCCCGAAATGCAACAGGCCAATGCCTTATTCCCCATGGATGTGGCTGTGATAGTGGCTCAAAGCAAGGATGTTTCCAGTGAGTGGAATCTCACCGATCCCAATGTCCCCATTGTCAAAGTAGAGCTAGGAACTCTCAACCTCAAGCAAGGAGGATACATAGTCATCCATGGGCAATCCCTAGAATTCACGGTAGACACCATCAATCGCGATGGAAATAGTGGGTCTGCTGATTATGCCGACTTCAACATTCTCGGCGTCGATGGAGCGACACCAGCAACTGCTGGAACGCCGACCTCACCCGGCACAGCCTCGAAAGGCACGGTAGCTAATTGTAACGGAGGCAGCGCAGGGACTGGTCATACGGGGGCTCCTGGATCACCCGGCGATCCAGGAGCCCCTGGAAACAAGCCTACTCCCAGTATGGCAGCGGAGATCATCATTACAACAAGCATCGGCGGCACAGCCAATGAAATCTCCTTCCTCACCAGATCTGGTGCCGGCGGCAAAGGCGGCAAAGGCGGCAAAGGAGCCAAGGGCGGAACAGGCGGAACAGGTGGGGATGGAGCTAGGTGCACCTGCACTGGACGCCCTGGAGGAACAGGCGGCATAGGAGGAACAGGTGGCAGAGGCGGCAAAGGTGGCGACGGCGTCAACGGCGTCGATGCAGCTGGCAATATTATCATCAATGTGCCGCAAAGCGAATACTTAAAGGTTGCCACTCCGCTCAAAAAAGATGCCCCTCCAGGAGAGAGAGGAACAGGTGGCGATGGTGGTGAGCGCGGCGACGCTGGCAGCGGAGGTAAAGATGTTGGAAAAGGAAGCGCTACTGGCTCCCCTGGCCAGAAGGGAGGCGAAGGAACCAAAGGTGACTATGGCAACCCCGGGACTCAATCAGGCAAACCAGGCAATGTTAATGTGATCTCTACCTAATCACAAAAATGAAAATCATCACCTGGCATCTCGACAAACTGAACGCAGACAAGATCGGCCCAGATGCAAAAGCATCCAGCCGTCTCGATTACTTCAATACTGCAGGACTTGGTGGAAACATCCTCAGCTTTATCACCAAGGTTGTCTCAGGAGACGAAGCGTGGAGCAATCTCTGGACTAGTGGCCTCACTGCTGCCCCAGCGGATATCTTAGTTGTCATAGGAGTCGTCTCTGGAGGGCAAGCAAAAGGTACTACCGCATCAGGCTCCAGTGACATTGTTCTCCCTATTCTCAAAGCGGCACTGAGCGCAGCCACAGGCAAATCATACGATTACATTCCCCCTCTGGTAACAGGCTACCGTGAGTGCGTCGGTATCCTCTACAACACCGAAACCCTGAGCTATGACAAGAAGTCTTCTGGTGTCTTAAAAAAGACCACCGAAGATAAAGGTACATTTCTTCTTCCGCGCTCACCATTCTGGGCACGATTGACGGACAAGGCCTCAAGCAAGGCTCTCAATATTATCGGCATCCATGCACCACCGCCTAAGGGAAAGGACGACACCGAATATCAAAAGCCCATTCAGTATTGCAACTCGCTGAATGACGTCGAGAGAGTCACTCAAAAGGAGCTTAAATCTGATCAAGAACGGACTCTCGTTTTAGGAGATTTTAACTGTAGTCCGGTTGCGAGCTACAAATCGACTGAGGAAAAAGGGAACGAAGCAAAAAAAGTCAGCCACCTCCCCTTCACCGAACTCTTCAAGACCTACGACTATGGGACTAAGCTTCCAAGCGTGCCGCCCACACCGACACCTCCTCCCCCTAAAGTCAAACCTGAGAACCTCACCACTCTCCGCAAATCTCTTGATACCAGCAAGACGCCACCAGCCAGCTATCTGGACAGGGCACACGACAACATTCTCTACAGCCACCTCGGCACCATCAGCCTCTCCAGCAAGGTTCTCAACCTCATCGGTGAGGCTCGCAATATGAATCAAGCGAACACTCCCCCTCTGGATCCTACTCATTCTTTCACCCTCGCGGAATACGCCAAGATCAGCAGCCACCTTCCGGTTGTTCTCGAATTTTAACTTACCAACTTCATGGCCTCTTGGAAATTTATCGATCAATATGCTTCAGACTACCCAGCTCTGAAAGCCTCAGTCCTTAGTGTCTTGACCTTTTCAGATCACGCGCTGGATGACACCGCTTTCACTGGCACACTCGACCTCGAGGCCAGCAGCCCAGCCCTCGCAATATTGGAAAAACTGATCAAGCTCTCCAAGGTCCCGCTCAAAGGAACCGTCACGGAAAAGGACAAGACTCTCACGATCAAACTCGCTCCAGTAAACGACACCGCCATTACCAAAGGTGTCGCCTCGGAGATCCCACTGATCGGAGGTCAGGTGACTCAGAAAGCAACACTCTCGCTTGAGATCAAAGTCAGTTCCGAGAAAGGACTTTCCACAAACACCTTTGATCTCAGCATCACCATCGGTATCGATTCTCGGCAAGCTACCCTCGTCACCCAGGTTCCGATGTCACCCGGAACTTTTATGATCCGGGGCAGCTTTAAACACTTCGGGGTCGGGCTTAGTGATCTCGATTTCCTCATGGGCGACTTGGCAGAAGGCAACAAATGGTTCCCCTCTACTGAATTAGGTCCCTTTAACGAAGGCAGCCCAGCTTTGGAATTACTCAATCTCGGCTTGGCTCTCTATGTCCAAACCAAGCCAAGCTGGAGTATCAAGGTCATCTCCCTCTCAACCTCCATCGGCCTGACTCAGATCCCGATCATCGATAAACGGCTTTACCTAAATCCGCTCGGCGTCACCGCCACCATCAGCGACCCCGAAGTAAAAGCAGCACTCAACTGGGGATTCATGGGCTCACTTATTCTTTGCGATTACGAACACCCAGGAGACCTCGACAAGGCCAATTTCTCGTTCGATTTCGCCTTGGGAATTTCTAATTTCTCCATTTCAGCTCAGTACGACAACCCCGATGACCAGCCCCTTTCCAAGCTCATCAGTGACCTCCTTGGGCAGAAGACCGAGTTGGGACTACCGCCAAAACTCACTATTACCAAATTTGAATTTGAGACTCAAGCGAACAAGACCGATGGAAAAATAGCCTCCTTCTCAGCCACCGTCGGCATGTCCGGCGGGCTTGGACTATTAGAAGACTTCGATCTCGAAGCAGCCAGTATCTCCGTAGACTACAACGAATAATCTATTTTCACATGAGCTCAACGAAATTTTCATTTAAAGCCAAAATCAAAGTTGGCGGCGAGGTAGTCCCCCTCGCTTCCGAAGTAGCCTTCGGAGACACCTCGGCAGAAAACGGGGTAAAAAACGGCTTCATCTTCAAACTAGATCAGAAAGAAGAAGAGGACCCGGTCCAGATAGATCTCGGAGCCATCATCAAATTTATCAGTGAAAAGCTTGATGGTGGTGACCTTTCTAAGAACTCAGGCGTCATCACGCTGAAGGAAATTTTCCCGGAGGAGATCAACAGTAAAAACAACTTCGACGAGTCGAACTCTACCATCATTGAGATCAAAGCCTTCCAGATCAATTCTTCAAAAAAGGAGAAGCTCTTCTCCATCAATGTCAATCTCATTGGATCAGACCCTGACAAGGGACTCATCACATTTCCCGATGAAGTCTCAGAATGGCTCAAAATCAAAAACCTTGGCATCTCCTTTTCTGCCAAGAAAAAATCTGAATCAACCCCAACCTTAGAAGCCTAAGATCATGTCCACTGAAATCAACCTCAAAGTAGGTGTTAATCTAGAAGTCGGCAGCGTTCCGATCGCCCTCGAAGCTGAGGTGGAGAAAACCTCCAAGACCACCACCTATACCTTTAATGGAAGCATCCAGCAGTTCGATATCGAACTCAATGAATTCATCGAGAATGTCGGCAATCAATTCGGATTAGATCAAGTCCTCCCACCAGAACTCAATCTCAAAGCGAGGATCGACTATATCGCCGCCCAGTTGGCTCATACTAAAACGGCCCAAGACAAACCCAACACCACAGGCTTCGGCGCAGCAGCAAAATTTGAACTTCTTGCTGATGATAAATCTGTTCTGACTCTCCAGTTTTACGGCAGCGTCATAAGTTCCTCCAAAAAAGAAAGTACGAAACAATTTGTAGTAGGAGCTGCGATTGATACCGAGCTAGAATTTGCAAACCTCCCACTGGTCGGAAACATCCCCGGAGTGAAGGATCTCGCGCTGACCACCATTGGGTTTTCCTACACCAATGTTGACCCGAAGGCCAACGATGGGAAGCCGGTGAAATTCCCAATCCCGAAGGTCGACAAGAAGCCCAATCCTCTCTTCACCCGTCAAGATATAGAGGCAAAACAGAGCAACATCTATCGCATCGCCGCTGAAAAAGACGATGGAAAATATACCCTGAACAAAAAGGGATTTTCCCTCACTGTCGGATTAAAAAACCTCAAAAGTAATGAACTCCTGAGTAATTTGGCCCTACCTCTTTCACTCCCCTCGACTAAGGCCACATCTGTTCCATCCACCTTCGACACCGCCAAAACAAGCCCTCCAGAGGGACCGGTTCACTGGATCAAAGTGGACAAAACCTTCGGCCCAGTCTCCCTTAAGCAGCTTGGCATTAATTATAGTGCGGGCGAAGCCACCTTTGGCTTCAGCGCCGACTTCTCCATGGCGGGCTTCAATCTCGCCCTACAGGGAATGGCGATCACCTTCCCCATGCCTCTACCTGGGCAACCAGCTGGCAACAAGGTTGGCTTCGACCTTCAGGGCCTTGGGCTCGGATATAAGAAAGGCAGTCTCGAACTCGGAGGCGCATTCCTAAAAGTCACCGAGAATGATGTGAACAGCTACTATGGGCTCGCCCTCATCAAGTTTGCTAAATTTGGATTGAAGGCCGTCGGCGGATACACCCCTGCCAGCGCAAATAACCCTACGGACTCTTTCTTCCTCTACGCTAATCTCCAGGTCCCCATTGGTGGCCCACCATTTCTCTTCATCACCGGACTGGCAGCGGGCTTCGGCATTAACAATTCGCTCAAGCTCCCAACCATCGATGGGCTTTCGGATTTCATTATGCTGCCCAACAATGCTCCAGCACCTGCGGGCTCACCCACCGATACTATTTCGAAAATCCTGCCTCAGATGCAAAGTGTCTTCAAGCCCGAACCTGGGGCTTATTGGATTGCTGCTGGCATCCAATTCACCTCCTTTGAGATGGTCGATGCCTTTGCCTTGGTCACGGTCTCCTTCGGCGTTGATTTCAAGGTCGCAGTCATTGGCTCAGCCGCCATGACATTCCCGAAAGGGGCTCCCACGCCGGTCGCCTACGTGGAAGTCGACCTCCTCGCCTCTTTCACCCCATCAACTGGTTTACTGGCCGTCGATGCCAAACTTTCATCCTCATCGTACCTAGTCGGAGGTTTCTGCAAGCTCACTGGTGGTTTCGCATTCTACGCGTGGTTTGATGGTCCTAATAAAGGAAACTTTGTCATTACCCTCGGCGGCTATCACCCGAACTTTGATCCTCCACCATATTACCCCACCGTGCCGCGACTCGGGATGTCCTTTGGACTGGGCCCTTTTCAGGTCTCAGGCCAGGCCTATTTTGCGCTGACTCCTAGTGCTATGATGGCCGGCCTACGGATGGATGCTGTCTGGAAATCTGGCGGGATCAAAGCGTGGTTCAGCGCCGGGGTCGACTTCCTCATCGCCTGGGCTCCCTTCCACTACGAAGCAGGTATCTTCATCTCCGTGGGCTGCTCCGCTGATCTTGGTCTCTTCACCATTGATCTCCACATCGGAGCCGATCTGCAGGTCTGGGGACCCAAGTTTGGCGGTCGAGCGCATATCGATCTTGATGTCATCGCCTTCACGATTGAGTTCGGCTCAAAGGCAACCCTACCACCACCAGTCGGTTGGGAAGCCTTCTCCACTGGGTTTCTCCCTAAACCTACCGCAGCCAAGGATGAAGTTCTACTTTTCGCCGCAGCCGCAGCCGCTCCCACCGAGACAACTAATATCATCAAGGCTAACGTCGCTGAGGGACTAGCCGATACCGATGTGGAGGGATTCAACTGGATCGTCGATTCCAGCGGGTTCAGCATCATTACTAATAGCACTATTCCAGCCAACAATGGGGAATGGGCGACTTCACAAAACGATCAAACAAGAATTCCGAATACGGTCAACAGCTACGGTAAGCAACCAGCTAAAACCCCTTTCCTCAAGCTCCCCTCCGGAGACATGTTTTCCGAAACCGAAGTCTGGGAACCTACGATCAACATTGGCCCGATGGACGAAAAAGACGTCCAATCCTACCACTCCATCAGCCTCACTAAATTAGGATCTACCGCAAAGTATATCACCGATGTCTCTATCCAACCAATTCTCGAATCTGCGAACACTGCCCTGTGGGCTCCAAACAAGGGTGATAATAACAATCCTAATCAACCACTTCTCATTCCGCACACTCTCAGCGGGTTTGCCATTTCTCCCATTCCGAGAACGCCAAGTCAACTGAGTGACATCCCCCTAATTGAGCTCATATTCGCACAAGGATTCTCCACCGGCTTCAACTTCACCGCTCCAGCTGTGAATACGGACTTTACCGTCAAAGCTCATATCACCGCGACAGAAGAACTCAGTATTGACATCTCAGGTAAGCACACGGTCACGCTCCTCGACAAAGATTATGAACTTAAATCTCTTGTCGACCTCTGGGTAACCTCACAGCGAAACACCTTACTCGATGATCTCAACGAGGCTGGGTTCTCGACTTACTCACGGGACGATGTCGACCTCGATATCATGGCAAAAAAATCACTGACCGACTGGCCCGTCATCGCCCTCCTTGGCAATTAATCAAACCTCTTTATTCCAATATGCAATCTACAAGCTCGCATTCTCTTCGTGATCAGTTGGTCACCTTTATTCAACACGACATCCCCGGACTCTCCGACGGAAAGTATCAGTTGAAAATCTCCCAACGGCTCGATGATAGCCAGGACACCCCTATCAATGATGGAACCTTGGAAAACACCTACAACTTTGCGGTTCTAGGTGATCGTTTCTTTCTGAGAAGACCATCCGACATCTACACCACCTTCCCTGCGGATAATGCCACTGGAGAATACACTACCGTTCTCCCACATGTGGTCTTTACCAATACCAAGTTCCCTTGGACACGCTCTCCCACCTCTACAAAACCTGCGGAGTTACTCGCATCGGGTCAGGGCACAGAAAAAAATGTCCCTACTTGGCTCACCGTCCTTCTCTTTGATGAAGATGACATCGCCGCCTACCCCGGCCTCACTCTTCCTCCTCAAAGCGCCACTATTGGAGATCTCTTTCCTCCGGCAGCCTACTCAGAAAGCACCCTCTGCGAGAACTGCTCTTACTTCGATGGCGCCACTGATACCTCAGCCCTGAACGTCGGGGATAAACCGACCGACCCCATTCAGACCCTCGACATCCCTCTCGAACTCTTCTGGAAAATCGCTCCCACCATTGCAGACCTCGAGCTACTCGCTCATGTCCGCCGGGTTAGCCTTGTTAAGAAACCCACCATGGCAGGCATTTCCGACATCGGAGAGCCTGAAGGAGACTTCTCCATCGTCTTTGGGACTCGCCTCCCTCAAACTCAAAAACGAACCTTCGCCTGCCTCGTCTCGCTGGAACAACTAGAGTCCTACCTTCCCGATCATGAAGATGGGGGACCTCCAGCGAACAACAAATTTGACGGTCAGAAAACCCTCCGCCTCGCGGTTCTTCGGAGCTGGCAATTTTTCTCAACCGGACAGCCGGCCACCTTCAGGGACCAACTTCTCGAACTCAATGGACGAGAAGCCACCAGCTCAGATGATGCTCCCATCACCAACTTACGCCTGACCTATTCGGGTGATAACATTGTGATTAAAGATGCCCTCAAAATGGGCTACGTCCCTCTGGACAATCATCTTCGAACTGATGAAAAAACGGTCTCTTGGTATCGCGGCCCATTAGTGCCCTATCCCATCACGACCTCTAAAATCACCTTCCCCATTTCCTCTCCAGATCAGGCCACCGTCTTTGATCCTACCACGGGAATGTTCGATCTCTCTTACTCTTCCGCCTGGACCGTCGGCCGAATGACGGCTCTTCAGGACACTTCTTTCTCCACCTCTCTCTACCTCTGGAAGAAAGGGCTGACACAGCAAGCCATCAATGGCGTTGAGGAAGACATCATGTCTCAACAGTTCTCTGTCGTCCTCAACAACGGAGACCAACCTGCTGCCATGCTCGACGCTACGCATACTCCGACCGCTCGGGCGGTCTTTCACAAGATGATCCAAAGCCTCCACCTCGACAAAGACTGATCATGAAACGCTCACTTATCCACCGATCCGACTTTCAGGAAAAAGTCGCTAATCTTTTCGCTCAGACAGATCTGCTGCAAAGCCGCCTCAATGGTCCAGAATTACCAGACGACACGCGTGACTGGCTTAGCCGTCTGCGTCTACTCCAAGGTGTCCCTTTTAATTACCTAGTCCCGGATGAGCGCATGCTCCCCCCAGAATCCATCCGCTTCTTTTACGTCGATATGAATTGGGTCGATGCCCTCATTGATGGGGCCTTTAGTATTGGGCGAAATCTCACGACGGAAGAAAACGAACCTACTCGTAACCAAGATGCAGCCGTCATGCCTAAGATGCAGCCGCAAGTTGCGCTCCAGTCGACCACCCTACGTGCAAAAAATCTCGGGATCGAACCACCTCAAGATTCCCTACAAGACGACCTACAGGTCGTATCTGGCTTCCTCCTACGTTCGACTATTGTCCCAGCCTATCGAGGGATCGGAGTAGAAGCTTACTCAGATTCTAAGGCCAAGAACCCTCTCGATATTCTACGGATGGAACCTCTCGGAGATCATTCCGATACCCTCCTCTGTTTGGTCAAGGGAGATGCCGTGCGAATCGATATTCACGAAGCGCCCGAGCATCTTCATTACGGCATCGATACCTACAATTATGACACCAACACCAATAAGATCACTGCAAACAAGGTCATCCGCACATTTACTAGAGATGGGGCGAAAATCACTCTCACTGATTGCACCGAAAAACTAGATCTCTCCGACTCGTTCCGCCCCGACTCACCACGCGTTCTTAAAATGACAGCTCTAGCCGACCTGATCGCCAAGGCCAACAAGGTCACCGATATTGATTCCGCCGAAATGGGCTTTGAGATGACTCAAGGTGTCGGTCAAGTGAGCTTTAACAAGGAAGGAAATTCTTAAAATCATGAACGCCATTGTCCCGCTTAACATCACTGCCATTCGTGTTAACGAAAACGACAGCACTAATCTGGTCAGCCAATTCAAAGGTCGCACGGCAGCCTTTGAGAAAATGCCGCACGGCAGCAACGCTGTTGAACCCAGCACCGGAGCTCAAATCATCCTTCCTCTGGATGATCAAACCACTCCCGCAAATGAACTTGGCACAGGCATTCACCTTCACTGGAGCTTGCCCGACTACTTTCGCCACGGGGTACAACCCGCCCAGGGAGGAGAGATCACCTTTCCCCATGCTCCAAATCGCTGGATCGTGACCCGGCTACTGCGTATTTACGATCAGAAGACGAAATCCTACGGCCCTGTGGAAACCAAAAGCTGGGTCGTCGAGAGCGACTATATCTCAGACCAATTACAGACCGACCCCTATGGTGTAATCCGCCCTGCCATTTCAGTCCCTCTTCCCTCCAACCCGACTAACTCCGACGTTCCTTACCGCTACATGGGGCAAATCGTAGAGTATGAAAAATGGGATCCAGCTTCAGAACCAGCCTCCAGCTATCTCCCCTCTTACAAAGGGACTAACGGCAAAAACCTCTACCTCACGGCGATTGGCTTCGTCGGACCATCTTTCGCATCCTATTACCCCGAATGCGCCAGCGTCTTTGGCTTCTGGGATCACTTTAAAGACATCCCCGCGATCGCACAAAAAATCGCTATCAGTGATTCACTCCAGTTCAAAGTTTCCTATCAGGTAGCGGGCTGGATCGATGACTCCAAGACGGACCCTCTCAACGGTCTCTCTCAGAGAGTCGCTACGGAATATGACAACTATGTGCGTGCCAGCCATCAGCAAAAAGTAGAGGTTAAATACACCCCAACAGACATCTTCGAAAGTATTAGCCAAGAGCACTACCGCTGGGCCTTCACGCAAGAAGAGATCACCTATACTCTAAATGCCGATGAGACCTTAAAATCGATCGATCTTCCTTCTCGCACCCTCTGCGCTGGAGTCATGCAAGAAGTCGTCTGGGATATGCTAACCAATCCCAGCACTACCTACTTTCTCAATAACCCCAATGCTCCCAACGGTCCTTCTGCAGTCTGGTCTGATGAGGTTCAACTCGGAGTGGGAAACACCACTGTGGAAGCACTCTCGACGCTGCTTAAAGAAGATCTCTCATCCTCAACTGATCAGGCTGATGTTGACCAATATGAAACACTCCTCGATGCACTGCAATTAGGTCTCCTTGGCGACACACAGAAGAATGGGAATACTCTCATTACTCTCGAAGAGTCTCTCCACACTCAGGCCTTTGCCAAAGTCACTGGCGGATACTCGTGGGTCGTCGAACAAAGGCAACAAGAAGGTGCCAAAGCACCAGAGAATAAGCGGACTCTTCCGCTGCGTATCGCTGAACACCTTCATCTGCTCAATCAAGCGCAAAAAAACTATGATCAGGCACGTGCGGCTCTCGACACCATGCGGAAGCAACTCTTCATGGACTGGTTTCGTTTCATCGAAATCTATATCACCGGTAAAGGCAGTGAGAATGTCACCCTCAATGCTCTCACCTCCTTTCTACAGACAAGCAGCGGTGGAGAACTGAATGCAGTCATCGATTTCGGAAACACCACCGGAATCCTCTCCTATGAGCAGAACCCCGACTCAGGAGAAATTACAGGACTTAATAAACCGACCGGCACCACTTCTCTCGCAGCTGAAGTCTGGCAGCAATATCGAGCGATTCTCACCATCATCGCCAATGAACCAGAATGGGAAGTCAAAGCTCACCCATCCTCACCTTTCTGGCTTCCGACCGACCCTGTGGTCGTCATGGAAGGCAAACGTATTGAACCAGCTCGTCGCAATGGAACCGGAGCAATAACTACTGTTAGAACCAGTCAAGAACTCATTGATACTCTCGATTTCACTTACAAGACATCACATTTCACAGTCAAGGCTTCTGGACTAAACAACATCCCTGCCATCACGTCAGCCACGCCTATGCAGGAAGATATTCAGGCGGTTTTAAACGAAAACTACCTCCTGATTCCATCGCTCAATGAGCAAATTGCGGAAGCGCTCAAGGCCATCGGCGGTAATGAAAACCCTGCAGTCTCGGACTTCCCTAACTTCCTCACCACCCTCTCACTCACCCAGGGTGGGCTCAGCCCTATCGAAGGAACACCTGACACCGGTCTCTTCGGCGAAACTCATACTGAAAGACCTCCTTCAGCGAACCCTACCATCCAGCTAGACTCTCCTCTTGCGCTTAAAACTACCTTCACGAACTCGACCAAAAACGCTCACACCCCGAGCGGCGTCGCCTGGAATGCACAATCAGCCTTACCTGAGTTCAGTCAGAAACGCTTTGATCCCTTTATCCCAGTTTTCCTCGTCTGGACCTTCAAGCTTGATCCGCTGATCCGCAGCAATGGTAATGACTATAGCTCTGACAACTTAACTGATTTCTTCGAGCTCGATCCCGAATCAATTGACTATGATTACAAAATGCCAGGAGGACAAGCTGCCCCTTTCACTCTGAATCAGGATCTTAATTATTCCAAATCAACGACCCTCTCCCGGCAAGCGACTCGCACTATCCAACAGCAAATTGATACCTACATTCAACATTTCCCCGATGACACTAACGGAAACACCCAGTTAGAACAAGCCAGCAAGATTTACGGATCCCGCAACATTCTCTCGCAGGGTTTCAGTGGCTTCAACATCGGACAAACTCTCCGCAATGCCATCGCGCAAGTTCCAGTGAAAGATCTGATCAAAGGTTCCCGCGATGCCATCACCACCGCCATCAACGCCGCTGCCATCGCTAATCCGGAGGACAATTGGTACCAATTTGGATTCAATAGCCTTAACCCCATTGCTACCGGCCCACTCGCGATCCACAATTTTGGACCACTTCGCTCTGGCTTTGCTGATATTCAGAAACTGGATATCATTGATGCTTTTGGCCAAAGCATGACACTCTCGACCAAGGCGATAAATCCCAATGGCTCGCTCCAGACCAACGTCGCTCAAAGCCTTCGCCCTCGCCGAGTCGACCTAGCCAATAAAGACAAAATTTTCCTCCCACCACGCCTCCTTACCCCCTCTCGCCTCTGGTTCAAGTGGCTCTCTGCAACCCATGATAACCATGTCGACGGAGTTTCATCTGACTTTGTTGAGATGAACTCCCATTCCTCAACCTCTCCTGTCTTTGGCTGGATCATCCCTAACCATCTCGACAACAGCTTCTTCTTTTATGATGCTAACGGTAGAGCCATCGGTGCCTTTGGCATTGAGCATGGAACGTTAAAATATCGTACTCGTGCAGGCAACATGCAGAACTCACGCGATCTTCTCGAAGACGACATCGGACCCAAAAACGGAAGCCCGTTGATCAACCCACACCTTGCGAAAATCATGTGGTACTTTAATGGGCAAGATGCGGATTTCATAGGATCCCTCATGTCAGCTACCTTAGGAGCAAGCAAGTTTTGTTGCCCAACCCGCTTTGCTCAAAACACCTCCCTTGCTGTCCTCATGGGCAATCCCCTCGCTCTGACGCGCGCCGTACTTGGGCTCGAAAGTGAAGGTGCAGTGCTTCCAGTAAGCCAGGCTGACACCACTGAAAATCATCCCTTTGCTGATGACGTAAATAACAACCACTTTGAATACTTTGAGCGTCAAAAAGCCAGTAGCGCCGCGCTCGGAGAGGTCCAGTTCCCTCTTCGGCTTGGCAACCTTGCCAATATCGATGACGGCCTTGTGGGATTCCTCATAGAGAAACCCGGTAGTGAACCCTACAGTACGCTCTACTCGCCAACAGCCTCACCATCTAGTAGAAGCCCAAAAATCAAGCAACCTGATCCAGATACCATTGAACTCACCCTCAATCATTCGCCTGAAATCATCACAATGTTTGTTGATCCCCGAGCGCCGATTCACGCAACGACCGGCATTCTCCCGGTCAATGCCTTGGAGATTCCACCGGCACAGTATGAAGAAACGCTACAGCAACTCTCCATCACCTTCTTCACCCATCCGATCTTGGAGCGGCGACAGGATCTCATCATCCCTCTCCCTCAAGAAGCCGGTTATCAATGGTCTTGGGTAAACCCCGGCGACGAGCCTTCCATTCCATTACCATCCGAAGCTGGCAATGAACTCGCGATCTACGATTATACTCCGCAAAAAGCTATCGAAGGCTGGATCCGCTTAGATCCTGCTCAAAAATAATGCAGCCACTCAAATCCATGCCCATCGCTAACATTCCACTCAGCATCTTAAACCCCTCCAATAAAAAGCCAGAGATTTATATCGGAGAACAATCCATCCTTGAGATCACCCTGACTAATGACACCGGTGGAGACATCACCCTCTCCTCTGGGTCATCCCCCTCAACAATGGTGGTTTACCTCCCAGAGTTTTTTGATAGCTCAGAGGTCGCAAAAATGAAGACCAGTTTAACAGACTGGTGCTTCAAATATAACGCGGGTAGCGCAGCTCTCACCCTCACCTATACTGGACCAGATAAGGCTAGCTGGACTCAGCACGACCAGATCAATTTTCAAATCACGGACGTCCTCAGTAATAGCTCAGCCACTGCAGGGACATTACAAATTAACTTCACCAACATGGAGGGCAATGTTCCCCTACAAACTCAAACGCCCCTAGCTCTGTCCAAAGCCCCTCAACCAGGAAATGCCTCTTTAAGCAAAGTCCTACAAACCTCACTCGATAGTCAGGGCTCTGTCTTCGTATCAGAAAGAGAGGGACAGCAGTCAGACCCCCTCCAAAACTCTCTCTTTCTCAACATTAAGAATACCGGAGCGCAGCCAATTTACTCTGGCAAAAATATCTGGTCTGGAAAGCCCAGAATCACAGTTACCTTTATCTACGGAAAGACGAGTGGAGCGCTCGCTCCAGACGACGACCGGAGTTCCCCTGTGAAAGGCTCAGCTTGGAATATCAAAGCCAAAGTCGTCATTAACCAAACAGGCGGATGGAATGTCACCAACCCTTCTACCACGGGTGCCAGCCCACATCCAACTTGGGTTCTGGAACCATCAAATACGAACAAAGAAATCATTGGGAGTGGCGCGAATGCCAATGTTACCTTCTCCTTCGACCACATCATTTCCTTCACCCCACCTGGACATACGCAAATGTTGATCCAGCTCTCAGGCTTCGCCAAAGATGAGAGCACCCCCTACGACGATCAAATCTTTGTCATTGATATCGTCAAACTCACTCCACCTGCCACCCGTGGATTGGTCAACTTCTTCAGTGAAACACCACTCATTCAAATCACCGACACAAGTACACCCATCAATATCCCACTCCGCTGGGCTATGTTCGATGTTGCCAGCGTCAACCTGATCACGAGTGAAGCTGGGATTGATGCTAAAACCATTTCTTATCCTAATCCTCTCCCCCTAGCCTATGACCATCACTCCATTACTATTCCCAGTGCAAAAGAAAGTAAGGCCATCTTCTGCACGCTTCAATCCTTCAATGGTCTTGGCGGTCTACTGAATAGTCAACAATTTACGGTCTTTTTACAATCCAACTTTTTCGTCGACTCACGAGATGGCCGAGCCTATCCAGCCATACTGTTAGACGGCAAACTTTGGATGGCAGAAAACCTCGATCATCAAGACACTACTGGCGCATTTGAAAATACGGATCCCTCATTCGGCTACCTCTACACCTCTAATTCTGATTCTGTCAAAAATCCCCCTGATCCAAACTGGCGCATCCCGTCACAAGCGGACTGGCAATCGCTTTTTAAGAGCGCCGACTACACCGCGCTCATGACAGAAGGGAGCTCCGGATTCGAAGCTACTCTCAGCGGTTACCTTGACAACAACCACAATATGCAAAGTTTACAAAAGCAAGGATTCTATCGAAGCTCTACAGGAGAACTTTACGCATCCTTCAGTCAAAAAAGCAAAAGCACTAGCGTCATCGGTACGTTTCCTTACGATTACGCCCTAGCCATTCGATATGTCCGAGACGTATGAATCACTGTCTCAGTAGTGAAGGTACACCTACTGGGTCACAAAGATTTAGAGAGTAATAACTGATACCCGCATCCCCAAGCATCAAGCCTGAAGTCGGCTTTTGCTCTGGCAATCCCGATAACCAATCTAAGGAATCGTTTTCAGTCAGCCAATACCCAGCAGTCATAACTCCGCCGTACTCAGCGAGCCGTTTTCTGACGTCGAGAAATGCCAAAGCCTCTAAACACAAAAAAACCTCGTAACTCATTGAGTTCGAGGTTTTTTAAAATGGAGCCGGTTAACGGATTCGAACCGTTGACCTACTGATTACAAATCAGTTGCTCTACCAACTGAGCTAAACCGGCGTCACTTTCTTTTGTGGCTTTTGCTTCCCCTAGGGGCTGCGAAGCGGCGCGAGTATTTCCATTTTACCTTCTGATGCAAGTTTTTTTGAATAGAATTTTTCATTTTGTCTACACAATTTCAAAAGGCGTTGAAATAGAATGCTTAGCATTAGTGGGGTCCCGCTCTCCTGTACCTACTCGCGGCTAGTAACCATAGGAATAGGGCACTGACGAGCAGCGACGAGAGGGCAATGTGTAAAACTTGGGCAAAGGGTAAAATACCTACCTGAGCGAGAATCAGCCCCAGACACATCTGCGCGAGTACCGTACCTAGTACAACAGCCTCCAGAATACATGCACCCGTTTTATTCTGTTTTGCTTTGAGATAGAACATTCCTGCGCCCAATAAAATGAGCCAAGAGCCACTGCGATGAATATAATAGGAAGGGCTTTTTTCGAGTTCCCCCACCCACTCGATCCGTGGTTCGTCAGGATGTGTTTTTTTCAGTTCATCCGTTTTCTCGCGAATTTGCGATCCCAAGACTCCCTCGACAATAATCAGAACAAAAAGGATCAGTGCTAAGCGATAAAGGCCTCCTTGACGAGCTGTCGCAGCAAGTTTCCACGGTGAGTCACACCCACGCCATGCCATATAGACGAGGACGCAGAGCATAATAATAGCGAGTGCCATGTGGAGCGTGATGACACCGGGCTTGAGACCACTGGCTACAATTTGCATACCCATCCAAGCATTTACTCCCAGCAATATTAAAGCAATGATGGATGCAACGAATACTTGAGGTCTTTTCCGAATGTACCAAAAAGAGGCTACAAACGCTATCAAACAGAAGAGAGCTAGGGGTGTCGATGTCAGCCTATTAATATATTCTGTCCATGTGTGTACGGGATTAAAGCTCTCGATGACGGACTCGAGCGTGATCGTCTCTGGATCTATCCCGTGTCGTTCGGCTGCTCTGCGATACTTTTCAATATCGAGCTTTGCGGGGTCAATTTGATCGGCACTAGTGGGCGGGATGAGTTTTCCCCAGCAAGTTGGCCAATCAGGGCAACCCATTCCTGCACCACTGGCTCGCACGATGGCACCTACCATAATCAGAAGAGCAAGAGATACACAGGCGGCGACGGCTACTTTTTGAAATCGAGTCACGCGCAATACCTAAAAGAGATTTAGCTTTCCCGCAAGCTAAGGAGCTTGTTTTTTAACGTTTTTATTGGGCCTCATCACAAATGGCCACTCCTCCTCAGAAACCCGTGGCTAGCTTGGCTTAAAAAAACCAATAGATTAGTATTTCGTATTTCAATAAAGCTATTAGATTACTCGCCACATGCCTTCTCAAGCTACTAATGTCCGCCGCGCCGCCGTCTCTGCACTCCGTGCATGGTCCAAGGGCCATATTTATATGGACTCCCTCATCGAGCGACATGCCAATAAAAATGGCCTCAGCAGGCAGGACCGAGCTCTTCTCCAATCGATTGTTTCAGCTGTTTTGAGAAACCGCCGCATGCTTGATTTCTGGATCGGCAAACTTAGAAAAGGCAAACTAGATCACGAACTCCGTGATATTCTCCGCGTAGGTCTCGCTCAGCTGCTTATTCTGGGAATTGCTGACCACGCAGCAGTCAATGAGACTGTCAACTGTGGGAAAATTTCAACACGAGGACTGATTAATGCCGTGCTTCGTCAAGCCATTGAGCGCCGCGACCGCTTGGTGGAACAAGCTTCTGAGCTACCTATCCCGGAACGACTTTCACACCCAGACTGGCTCTGGAAACGCTGGAAAAATGCCTTCGGTCAAAAAAAGGCCATCCAACTACTTGAGTGGAATAATCAGCCTGCTTCAACCTACGCACGCATCAATCCCCTCCGCGATGGAGCGCTTGAGATCGTTTCCCAGTATGAAAAAGCAACTCCGGTTGAGGGAACTCCTGGCTATTTCCAGCTCGAAGGAGCTCCTCCAGGGACTTGGATGAAAGAAGGCCTCGTCTACATCCAAGATCCAGCAACTGCACACGCTGTCAATCTGCTCGCACCCCAGGCAGGAGAAACTATTCTCGACGCCTGCGCCGCACCAGGTGGGAAGTCCGCGCTCATTGCTGCTGCGATGAAGAATGAAGGAAAAATCCTCTGCACCGACAGTAACGAAAAACGTCTACCTCGTTTGGAAGAGAATTTACAAAATCTCGGCATCTCCATAGCCGAGGTTCAGGCGCACGACTGGACTCAGCCTGCCCCTGAGTCATGGCATGGTCAGTTCGATGCCATCCTCTTAGACGTCCCCTGCTCTAACACAGGTGTGATGCGTCGGAGACTTGATGCTCGCTGGCGAATCCGCGCTGAGGACATTACGGATATCAGCCTCATCCAAGGTGCTATCCTCCGCAACGCGCTACCCTGCGTCAAACAAGATGGTAGAATCGTTTACTCCACCTGCTCGATAGAAAGAGACGAGAACTACGATGTTGTCGCGAAATGCATTATGGAAAACCCTGAGTGGAAAATTGAGTCCGACCATCAAGCCTTCCCTTTCACGGATCAAACGGACGGAGCCTACGCCGCGCGAATTACTCGGGTCAGTAATTAGTTTCTAGTAAAGATCTACTCGACGTCTGCCTCTGAACCTTCTATTATAACAACATTTATGAAATCTTGTCTTTGTATTCTGATGACTCTCTTCATCCTCTTTTTATTTGCAGGGTCTGCATTCGTGATGTGGTATGCTAGCTCATCCACTGAAGTCCTTCCAGGTGAAGAACATCAAAAGGTAGAGGAAACCCAATAGTTCCTAGTCCATGAGTGATCGGCAGAACAATCTCCGAATTTGCCTGTTTGGCGGTACTTTCGATCCCATTCATACAGGTCACACTCACATTGCAGCCGCAGCGAGGTCACAACTTGACATCGATCGCGTAATTTTTCTCCCGTGTAAGCAGTCACCTCACAAAACAGGTCAAAAACATGCTGATGCAGAGCACCGTTTAGCCATGTGCCATCTTGCTACCGAAGATCTTGAATGGGCTGAAGTCAGTGATTACGATCTCACCGCTCCCGCACCATCCTACTCATGGCGCACCGCAGAAGTGATGAAACAGAGATTCCCCGACAGCCAGCTATTCTGGCTGATGGGTTCAGATCAGTGGGAAGCTCTTCATCTTTGGAACAAAGCAGATTATTTATCTCAACTGGTCGAATTTATTGTTTTTCAGAGAGGGGCAGAAATCCACGAGAGAAAAAATTATTTGTTGCACCGTATCAACGGTGACCATCCCGCATCTGCCACAGTGATACGCCAAGCGCTGTCATCACATACCCTTGCTCCATGGCTCGACCCCTTGGTATCACAATATATTGAAAGCCAGCAGCTGTATAGAACTGACAGCTCCCTTTTTAGGTAGAGATTTTACTATTTTCTCTTTGATCCCAAGAAATAGCGTTTACAATAATTTCATTCATAAGAATATTTCTATCTTAGAATATTTTCAATCATCAACATTCATCTAATCCACACCATGAAACAACTCGTACACAGATGCGCCATCCTCATCACCGGCGGTATTCTTTTTAGCTCACTAGCAATTGCACAAGAACAGGAGAATGAGGATCAGAAGAAAGCCTGGCAAGAGTTTGCTAATTTACCTGAGGAGACACGCAAAGAGTTTGAAGAAGGACTGATCAAAACCCAAAACCTCATTAAGCAGAAGCGCACGATTGACGCCTTACAGAAAACTTTTGATCTGGAAAACATCTACCCTAATCACCCAGCTGTGCTCCACTCTCGTGCCGCGTGCTATGTAGAATTAAGAGCTTTTGATAAAGCCAAAGCCATTTACACCCAACTTATTGAAACCTTCCCCGGTAACTTAAGTGTTCTCTTTAATATTTCCGAGTTGGAGTTCGTGAGTAAAAATTGGCAAGCAGCTCATGATCAATTTTCAAACATCGTGGAGAGCCAAGAAGATGGTGATAATCAGTTGGTTCAACTCTCAAAATTCAAAATTTTTCTCTGTAAGCTCAAATTAGGTAATATTGAGGAAGCCGCTAAAATGCAGGAAGAATTTACAAAGTGGGATAACACACCGTTCTACTATTTTGCCAAAGCGGCCATTTTTTATAATGATAATAATAGTAGAGAAGCTGAAAAAACTCTCAAGAACTGTTACTTTGTCTGGAACAATTCACCAATATTGGCTCCATGGAAAGACACCATGATGGAAGCTGGCTACATACCTAACGTTTTTTCTGGTGATTTTAATACTAAAGACGATAGCGCTACCGCTCCATAAGGACATTCTCCAATAACATGGGGATTCAGAGCAAAGCTCCGTGGCAGCATGCTTAATCCTCACGCTTAATCATCGCGGAAATCCCCATGCCTAGAAAGTGAGCCAATCACCTCAAAAAAAAGACAGTCCCTCTCCCCCAAGTTTTAAGGAGAAGTTATGGGAAATCGTCTTTGAAGCAGAAACTCCTACTGGGAAATTCTTTGACGTCGCATTGCTCTGGTTCATTGGAGCCAGTGTCTTAGCAGTGATGCTAGAAAGCGTCGGTACAATCAAACAAGAATATGGTAGGATCCTCTATGTTGCTGAGTGGGTGTTTACTGTCGTCTTTAGCATCGAATACTTCTTACGCGTGTGGCTGGTAAGAACACCATCCAAGTACATCTTTAGCTTCTACGGCATCGTAGATCTACTCTCCTGCTTACCCAGCTACTTTGCCCTACTATTTGCAAGTAGCCCACACTTCGCAGTTATCCGGCTTCTACGTTTATTACGGATGTTTCGGGTCTTAAAAATGGTCGCTCACGTTCGCGGAGCAAATACTATCCTACGTGGTCTCGCAGCGGCAAAAGCGAAAATCACCGTGTTTTTCTTTGCCATGCTGATCTTTGCCATGATCACAGGAACCTTGATCTACATTGTGGAATCGGGTGTCGAAAACACGAAATTCACCAGTATTCCCATTAGTATTTATTATTCTATCATCTCCATAACGACGGTAGGGTATGGAGACATGACCGTGCAGACCGCTCTCGGTCAAATACTCACATCCTTCATCGTACTCGCAGGTTATGCTATTATTGCCGTCCCTACAGGTATCGTTGCAGGTGACATGGTTCGTGAAGCCATGAAGCCGGATGAAACGACTGATGCCTGCCCAAGCTGCGGCACCCACGGCCACTTGATGGATGCTGTTTATTGCAGAAAATGCGGCGAGAAATTTGATAAAGAGCAGAGAAGCAACTTAGGTTTATAAATTGCACCTCTCTCATGTTGTCGGTGGGCTAGTTTAAGCATCTAGTTTCAAAGCTGCCTTCTGAGCCGCCGTTTTCGCAGCACCTTTGTCGACATCGCTCTCAGATGTCAGGCGCATGCCCACTGGCTTGGAAACTCCAAAGTCCTCCATAGTCACGCCATAAATCACGTCGGCGCGATTCATCGTACGTTTGCTATGAGTCACGATGATGAATTGGCTCTTATCGATAAACTTATCCAGAACCTTAAGAAAGCGGTTAATATTAGACTCATCCAATGGTGCGTCTAGCTCATCAAGCACACAAAACGGGCTAGGCTTAATCTGGAAAATAGAAAAAAGGAGCGCCACGGCTGTCATAGAACGTTCTCCACCCGATAACAAACTAATCGATTGTAGCTTCTTGCCAGGGGGCTTGGCGATGATATCGATGCCACTTTCTAGCGGATCATCTTCGTTCATGAGCACGAGATTTGCTTGCGCTTTTTCGCCGAAGAGAACCTTGAACATTTCTTTAAAGTTCTCCGCTACTTGAGCAAACGTTTCCGTGAAACGCTTCATGGTCTCAGTATTAATACGCTCTATCACCGTAATCAGCTCCGTCTTGGAATTCACCAAATCATCGTGCTGAGTACGAAGGTTGTTATGCAGATCCTCCAGCTCCTCGTACTCCTCGATCGCATCAACATTCACTGGACCCATAGAATCAATTTTGCGTTTAAGATCAGTCGCGATAACGTCAACGAGCTCCCAATCAACCGCAGACTCGCCAGACAGTTCGTTCACCGAAAGGGGGCGAACCTGACCTCTATCGCTTGTGTCGCTGTAGGATTTGGAGCGCTCTTGCAGACAGCTAAGTAAGGCATGAGCATCAGGTCGAAAATACTTTAGCTCCGTTTGGTGT
This sequence comes from Akkermansiaceae bacterium, assembly GCA_051252195.1. Classification (GTDB taxonomy): domain Bacteria; phylum Verrucomicrobiota; class Verrucomicrobiia; order Verrucomicrobiales; family Akkermansiaceae; genus Oceaniferula. Next base: position 216,845 of record JBPOGD010000007.1, read on the forward strand.
CGTTCCATCACAGACTCGGTAATATTTTCTATACGTAGGCTAATCTTAGTGGCAGCGACCTCTTCTTTGCCTTTTTGCTCTAAAATTTTCGCGTATTCGTGGCGAAGTTCACTCAGCGCCTTCTCGCTCAGCTCAATGGCTTGATGAAGTTCTCCTCGGCTCGCTGCCTTTGCCTCAAGCATTTCGCCGAGATCATTGGCCTCCGCGCGATTCATTTCAACCGTCTCAGCGAGTTCAGCGCTTTCTGTAATCGCTGCCTGCATCCGCTCATGAAAACTGGCTATTTCCTCATCTCGGCGACGGCTGATTTGGTGAAGCTCTTCCAGACGAGCTGCCATGGGAGAACGCTGGCGCTCTGCCGCCTCCAGTGCCTGTCTCTCGACAGCTAAACTGGTGCGAAACTCCTGCAGATGTGCAACAGCTTCATTTTCACGACGACTCGCTTCTTCAAGCTCTCCTACTAACCTGATCTGCTCCGCCTCAAGTTGATCAAAGCGGGCACGCGCAGAGGCGAGGTCACTTTCCAGCTCTTCTCTACCCTCCAGCGTATGTTCCTCGCGAGATTTGATGTCGTGGCGTTCGATCTCAATAGATGCTATTTTGGACTGGAGCGATTCCACCTCGCGATTAGCTAAGCTTAGTTGTCCCTGAAGGTTAGATTCATCAACGCGTGCTTTCTGCAGGGATTCTTTTGCTTGATCCACCGCGTCACTTTGCTGCTCGAGGTTTTTTTCCAGACTCGATAAACTTTTTTGTGCTTCTTCTTCAACCTTCTCTCGTGACGCCACCTCTATTTCCAGTGAACGCACTTCATTTTGACGGTCTAAAACGGAGTTGTTATTCGCCTTGCTGGCACCGCCATTGATCACTCCTCCTGGCGTCATTAACTCTCCTCGTAAAGTAACAAAGGTGACATCCGTTAACTTTCCGCGCAAATTGATTGCCGTACTGAGATCCGGCACTATCAGCGTCTTACTCAGCAGTTTCTCTACAACACCTGCTATTTTAGCATCAACTCGAACTTGATCGATCGCCCAAGCCAAAGCGTCGCTCGGTAGTGGCTCCGTGTTTCTTTTTGATGCTGAAGTGGCGACTGGCACGAAATCTTCTGAGATGACACTCGCTTTCCCCAGCTTTTTCTCGGTGAGCCGCTCGATAATGGCATGAGCGTATTTGGAGTCTGTCACCAACACGGTTTGAAGATACTCACCGAGTGCGGACTCGATTGCGACAGTATATTGCTTTTCTACCTCAATGAAACTAGCAAGAATACCACGAACGCCATTTTTAAAAAATTCAGGTTCATCCAAGCCCTTGATCACGGACTGCGTTCCTTTTTCGAAACCTTCACCACTGTGAACGAGCTGGCGTAAGACATCGAGACGTGAAGAAGATTGAGTTAAATCTTTGTGTGCTGAAGAAGCATTGCGACGCGTGGCATCGAGCTCAGAACGCATGGCCTCATGACTCTTTTCCGCCAGTTCTTTTTCTTCCTGCAAACTACCCAACGTACTGCGGCGAGTGTCCAGCTCGGCCTGGAAGCGCTGCTGTTCGAGGATAGCGGTTTCCTGCTCCACTTGAAGATGCTCGCTCTCACTGTTTAAGCGCACAACGCGTTCACGGCTGTTTTCCATGATAGTGAGAGAGCTTTCAATTTTTGCCTGACTAGCAGCGATGATTGACTGCGCACTGTTTGCCTCACTGCGTACATTGCGCAAGATAGACTCCTTTTCCTGACGCTCGTTGCGCTGAATGGCGGCGCGCGATTCATGCTCCGAGAGCTGTGCCTGCTGAGATTCTATTCTCGTGGCAAGCTCCGTGAGCATGCGCTCAGCTTCCTCATAGTCAGACTGCTGCTGCATAAGCTTTTCCTGAGCTTCTAGAATATCGGACTGATTCTGCGTTATTCGCGACTCCAGCTCTGCTTGGCGCTCTTTGTTAAATGCGATCCGGCTTTCAGCGGCATTTGCCGCATTGGAATGATGGTTCAGTTGCTGACGAACTTCGGAAAGTTCTGACTCGAGGCTCTGGGCGGCATCACGAGCTACAATCACCGCTTGCTCTTTCTCTGGCAAATGAACATCTAGCTCAGTCTCGCGAACCTCTAAAGAATGAATAGAGTTTTCTAGTTCCTCAAGCTCAGCTTTGTACTCCGTGTATTTGTGGTGACTGAGATGCGTGTCAAGGATACCGACATCCTTCGCCAATTCTTGGTAACGTCGCGCCTTCGCCACCTGACGTTTAAGAGTATTCATCCGCCGTTCCTGCTCTTCCAGAACATCCGATACACGAAGTAGATTGGCCTCCGTATACTCTAGTTTACGCAGTGCTTCTTTCTTCTCCTTCTTAAATTTTGTAATCCCTGCAGCCTCTTCAAAAACCATGCGCCTATCCTCTGGTCGAGAACTTAAAAGCATATCGATCTTCCCCTGCTCCATGATCGAGTACGATGTGCGCCCGATACCTGTATCCATAAATAATTCATGAATATCTCTTAGACGGCACAGGCTACCATTAATGCGGAATTCAGATTTGCCGTCACGATATACTCGACGCGTGATAGCCACCTCGTTAAAATCCACTTTCAAAATCTCCTCGCAGTCCGCCAGTGTCATCGTCACTTCTGCCATACTCAGAGCTGCGCGTGCACGGCTGTTGCCGCTCTTGTCCGTGCCGTTGAAAATTACATCTGCCATTTCACCGCCACGCAGTGCCTTAGCCGATGTTTCGCCTAGTACCCAGCGAATGGCATCTACGACATTGGATTTACCGCAACCATTTGGCCCCACAATACCCGTCACACCATTGGGATGAAATTCAAACTTGGTCTTGTCCGCAAAGGACTTGAAACCATGAATATCGAGTGTTTTGAGATACATAAGCGCGCGCAAATAAAGTTATTTCATGTCATAAAGCACCTTTCACGCCTTGCGGCAGATCAGATAGAGCGTAGTATATGATTAAATGGGTTCACACCAAGAAAAAACCACCAAAAACACTATATGCAGCACATAGAAACCAATGCAATACCATATATAGTTGTCACTGGTATTTAAGCGAAGTGAACAAAGATGCTAACTACTGATCTCAGAATTTCATCTATTCACAAACCTTCGATGCTGGCAGTCCCCTTTGCATTATCTTAGGCCGTACAAAACTCAGTCATCAGATGGATCTAGAACCGACAAAGCTTTGACAAAGTCTCCTGTTTAGATTTAACACCACCCCAGAAAAAAATTGACCCAACGTTTAACCGCACACCTCTCTATGTCAAAAACTACTTCCAACCAAGCTCTTCTCGCCTCTCCAGATGTCACCCTGATCGGTGGCGGTATCATGAGTGCCACCCTCGGCATCATGCTCAAGCTGCTTCGACCAGAACTCACAATTCAAATCATTGAGTCACTTGAGCAGGTAGCATTAGAGAGTTCACAAGCATGGAATAATGCAGGTACCGGGCACGCCGCACTGTGCGAGCTTAACTACACGTCAGAAAAGGCAGACGGCAGCGTCGATATCTCGAAAGCAATTAATATTTTTGAGTCCTTTGAGGAATCAAAGCAGTTCTGGTCATTCCTCATCGAACAAGGGCTGATCGACAGCCCGAAAGACTTTATCCGCCGCGTTCCTCACATGAGTTTTGTGAGAGGTTCAGACAACGTCGATTATCTCAAAAATCGTCACGAAGCGATGAGTGGTCATCATTTCTTTCAAGAAATGGAATACACCACGAATCACGAGGTCATTAAAAAATGGGCACCCCTTCTAACTGTAGGACGGTCCGAGAAAGAAGCCATTGCACTCACCCGTGTCGGTAACGGTACGGACATCGACTTCGGCACACTCACCGCCAAACTAATCTCAAGACTCGCTTCGATGGATGGTGTACAAATCAATGTTAGCACTGAAGTCCGCGACCTTTCCAGAAACAGAAAAGGAGGATGGAACATTAAAGCACGTCGTGACGGTGAGCTAGTTTCAGATAAAATTTCCAGTAAGTTTGTCTTCATCGGTGCTGGTGGAGGAAGCCTGCCGCTACTCCAAAAATCCAATATCCCTGAGGGTAAAGGCTTTGGAGGTTTCCCAGTGAGTGGCCAGTTCCTTGTGTGTAACAAGCAAGAGATCGTCGATGAGCACCAAGCAAAGGTTTACGGAAAGGCCGCTGTAGGAGCACCTCCTATGTCCGTGCCTCACCTCGACACCCGTGTCATCGATGGAAAGAAAGCTCTTCTCTTCGGACCTTACGCAGGTTTCTCTCCTAAGTTTCTTAAGGAGGGGTCTCTGCTCGATCTGATCAAGTCCGTGAAACCAGACAACCTTATTCCCATGCTCGCTGTCGGAAAAGACAACATGAGCCTTACTGAGTATCTCTATCAGGAAATCATGAACTCACACACCGATCGCTGCGATATGCTTCGTGAATTCTTCCCTGATGCGAAAGACGAGGACTGGGATCTCGTCACTGCAGGTCAGCGTGTTCAGATCATCAAGAAAATGCCTGAAATTGGTGGCAAACTCCAGTTTGGCACCGAGGTCGTTGCTTCTGCAGATGGCTCTCTCGCCGCTCTGCTTGGTGCGTCCCCGGGAGCATCAACGTCCGTTTCCATCATTCTTGAAGTTCTTGAAAAGTGCTTTGCCGACGACATGAAAAATGAGTGGGCTAACAAGCTCGCCGATCTCGTACCCTCATACCGTGAATCACTTGCCAGTGACGCAGAACGCTTCGAGGAACTTCGTCAGCGCTCACGCAAAGTACTGCAGCTAGGCGAGCCCATTGCGGCACCTGTCTAGCCCTCGTTCGTAGATCAGCTCTAAAAAATACATTGCGGCGCTCATTAGAGCATCGTTAGTACCCTTATTTAGCAGGAGGCCAGCTGGCTAACTGATCGGTGCCAGCATCTAGCGGATGTGGTCTTCATCTCAGCATAAACTCCTGCATCTGTCAGACTTTGAAAGCCTAACGCCTTCGAGTGATTCACCACACCCGTATCACTGATGGTATCGAGATTTCCCCACGTCTTAAAGTTCCCATGGTAAGCTTCATCTAACTGTAAGAGTCTACCACGCGCTGTATTTCCCCAGTCATCGGCGGTTTCAAACCCTGCTTTCCATGGTGAAAATTCATTGGGCGGTTTCAAGAAAATCTCTAGGCGATTTAAGGTGCCATTAGAATCTACAAGCTGATCTAGTAAAGGCTTCTGGCCGCTGATGTACTTCGAGTGCATCGCTAATAGCCAGTCATCAAAAATTTCAGTTCCCGTATCGAGCTCTCTCAGTAGCTTACTATCGTAGTATTTTATAAAATTCTTTGCCGTCACGTCATCTAACTCTCTTCTGTGAGATCACCTAACTTTTTAACTTGCTCGCCATCCACCAAAACACTCTGGCTAAATACTTTAGCTTTTTCCATGGGCTGGTCTGCCATGCCGTGAGGTCGGTTTTCATCAATGTTAAAAAGTAATTTAAGCAGTTTTCTCTGAATCTCTAATTGCTCTCCAATCAAAACTACAGTTTAGAGCTGTCCACTATTTGGGGTCAGGTCAATGTGGTGAGGAACGAACCGCTAAACGAAGCCATGCAGCCCAGCGAAACGCCCCTCGAACAACCAGCGCGCGTAGTGACGGCGCGATGCCTGCAGGTGCCTTTTTCTTTTCACTTCGAGCAAAGCGAGACACTCAGGCACACATCAGCAGGCAGCAGGACGGAACGGGTTTGCAGGACGGCTTTGGGTTTGAGTGTTGATCCTCGCGGCAGCGGTTAGGAGGAGGATTCACTTGCCTATTCCGAAAAGCATTTTGAGAAGTTCTCTTTGCATTTCGCCTTGCTCTCCCTCCGCACTGGTGAACGGCCCGTCCCATGCTTCCACATGAAGCTGAAAGTTCCGGTCGTCACACTTGAGCCAGTCGCAGGCTTTCAAGTCTTCCTTCGTGCAGGAAGCATATTGCCAAAAGCTTTCTCCGAACCACATTTCCGCTGCCACTCCTTCAAGATAATCTCCGCGGTCATTCGCCAACCCTGGAGCTTTGAGAAGATCATTCTCGGGTGGCGTCTTGTAAGCTCGAAGAGCTTTTCTGAAAGAACGTGGATGAACTAGCGCATTGACTAAGTTCTCACCTATATTTGAGGTCATGAAAAATGAATCCCATTCATCCGGAAAATGACCCAATTTCCCAGAAAGATTCAATTTTTCTCTACGGGTTGAGTAAGTGAGCCGTTGATCAGGTAATATTCCTTTTTTCGGTGGTAATGTTGCCCAGAGAGTTGGAACTCCTTCGTCTCGACAAAGTTCTCTCTCAATCAAATCAGACGAAATCAACTTAGTAACTCCTGTATCATTTTCACCAGATCTCTCCATCTGTAAATTGACTTCATAGGCCTCACCTAAACACTTCCTGTGTTGCAAAAATCCTCCTATTTCTTGCCAAACCTCATTTGGTTGGAATGCACTAGGAATCAATTTTCCTGATATAATAATTTCTTCTTCGTAGATCATCACTCAACAAGCCATCCAGCAAATTTTTTAGGGGTTAGCACTACCTCAACAGCTATGTCCTCAAGTTCGTCACTCAGCTCATCTGCATAATCCAGTAAGCTTTGATAATTGTGCGCTCTGCCTTCTAGAATATGAATATCCAGGACAGCTTTGTTTCCGCCGTTATCAGCAGCATGCTGAACCGTTCTTTCAAGCTTTGTTCTCAAATTCCCCAAAGTCGCATCGGTCTGTGACAAGGTCGAAGTCTCCTGCACATACTCCGTTCCCTCAGACGTCACTCTTCGGAAATCCACCGCTTCTGTTGGTCCGCTATCACTTAGCTCATCAAGATACTCGTGATCTTTGTATTTCCCTCTTTTCGCTGCGTCTAGCTCAATGAGATTTCCGCGAGCAAAATGGTTGCGGGGCTCACCTCCACCTAGTGTACTTAGCTTCCATGGAGAACCTGGATCTGGTTCCTTCAAAAACAGCTCTAGATAGCCTTTTGCCACATCATCTATATCATCTAAGTTAAATGCTGAACTCGCTCCTTTACTGTGAAAAGCTTTCACAAACGCTTCAAAATAATCATCTCCTAAGGCAGGATCGAGCAGCAGCTTACGCTCGTAGATTTTAATAAAATTCATTGCCGCTACGTCATCGAGCTTATCCCCCATAAGTTTCGAGAGCATTCCTAACCTACTGAGCACTGCCTTACGTGCGGCGACACCAGCTAGCCTCGGTAAGGCGTCTATTTCTTCGCGGATGACTTTGCCATTTAAAGCGGCGAGACTTCTTTCCACAGCTTCATCGAGAGATTCAGCAACGGGTTTGAGGTTATCACTGTTAAGCTGAGTGCCTACTTTAAGCTGATCGTCGAGCGTTTCTCTTTGAGCTCCTCTCAGGATGTCCCGCCAGATAGTTTTGTCGGCAGTGGAGATCGTTTTGCTCGACCAGGACTTGGTCACAAAGGGCAGCATTCTTGTACTGAAGCGCTTGAGGTGTGGGATCGCGGAAAGTGCTATTTTCCCACCAGTCTTCGCCATCCCCTTAGATACCGCTCCTATACCTTTCCCTAGCAACAACTGCTCTGCAATATAACCAAACGAGTAACCAAAGGTGTAATAAAACTCCCTCAGCTGTGCTCGCCACGGGTCTACAGGACCAAAGGCGACGGAGCTAAACAATGTGGCTTCACCCCCCTCATACATCCGCTGACCAAAGTCCTCAAACCAGTCTGCCAAACTATCGAGGATGACATCCGTCATATTTTGACTCAGTTTCCAGCTCAACTGAGCACCTGCCTTTGCCTTTTTAAAGATACCCCACGAAAACTTTTTATACTTCTCTCGTGAACTAAAGTTATCACTGAGTGCAGCGAGCGGATCGAGTAGTACGTCTTTGACTAATCGGTTATGAATTCTGAAGATATCTGATGCTCGCTTATATGGTTCTTCATCCCACCGCTGCACTTCCTTCACGAGTAAATCTGGTACATTGTCAGCGATCACCATCACGGCAGTGCCACCAAGCTTGCCCAAGAGCTTAAGCATTTCCCAGTCATCCACCACGCCCTGCTTCACCCCCTCAACTAGCCCTACAATCAAACGCTCCGCATCCGCCTGCGAGCCCAGCCAGACGCCCATACCATTATAAATTGATACAAGCGCTTTCTTAGCGAGAGGATGAATGTTATTGCCTATATTTACATTGATTGCCGCTGCTGTTGCCAAATTAGTATTTGCAGTACCTATTGCACTGGCGAAGTTTGAGCCCCCATGTTCAATAGGGGAATAGATCACTGAGTCGTTGATATAATCGATGACCATGCTGAAAGTTTCATCATAAGCCAGGGTGTGTTCTATGGAATCAACATATTTCCCATCTAACATCACTCTGATTTCGACATTACCGAGAGCTTCAAAAACGGTGTAGAATTCAATGACATTCTCTTCTCCTTCGCGTTTGCAGAAAATGACATCCTCAGTGAGTATCCTCGTGTCTAAAGAACCTCCATCGTACTGACTTAATTCTCCATCCGAGAATAAATCCTGATCAGAGTCATAAAGATAGGCACCCTGGCTTTGAGAAAGAAGGTTTCCATAAGTCCCCAGATTTTCTCCCGAATCTTTGTTAGTAAACTCTAGCTCTATCCTATCGTCCCAATAATCGGGCACATAGACCGTCCCAGACAACATTCTATCACGGGATAAAACTTCTACAGGGATACCTACAATGGCGGACTTTTCTCCATCTGCATTGGTTGCTTGGGCTGCGTAAACGCCTTTATCGTTGATGTCTTTGATTTTGAGGTTACTCCAGTTATCGCTGGTATAGAGCTGAACCCATTGGCCATTTTGCCAGATACGGTCGCCGTCGGGCTCGAAGCCTTGCATCTGGGCGTTGAGGTTGGCGGGTGGGGCGTCTCCCATTGCAGGGAGCCAGTTAAGCTCTTGAAAGCTTGGGTTGGCATCGACAGCTTGATCGTTCTGAATACCTGCCTTGGTGTCTATCCAGAGGGTGGTTTCCGTTGTGTCGCTAGCGTCATCATAGTAAGTCATGATGACGGTATTGTTATTGCTGATGTGGGTTTCGTAGGATTTGAGAAAAAAGTATTCATCCTGCTCTAAGTCTTCCTTCAGTGCTGTGAACGCGCCATCTACGAGATATCCAAGGTCGATAGTGCTGGTACCACCTGTTAAAATGGTATCAAAACTATCAGTGACCCAAAAGTCGCTTCCTACTATATTCCTTTCTGATAAAATAATATCTTGTGAATTCACTCCACTCATATTATCCAAATATCCTCCTCTTAAATTACCAGAATAGTAATTTTCAAAACCAGAGTTATCCTCACCTTTATCGAGTGGAACGTTTGCTGTATAGGTCCAAACCTCTGCCTGACCTTCGTTAAGATGAAGAATCTCACTAAATGAAACTAATGTTTCGTTTAATGGCTCTGGATCACCTGTATCCGTCCACTTGAACGACCCCTCTTCCCAGAGGTAATCATGACCTCGACTGGCTTGTCCAAACATGGATCCATCTGACAGCACAGTGTTGACACCGTAGTACGTAACTAGAGAGTTATTATAGATGTAACCGCTCCACGCCGTTAGCTCTGCTTCTGGAGAGTAAAGGTCTGTCTGCTTTATTCCTGCATGATAAAGCCCAGGGTAGTACTCATCTTTTTTCCAGCTCTTCTGTAAAAAGTAGTTAGTCTCATTCAGTGCTTCAAACTTACCACCAGCGGGGCTGAGTTCTGTCGTTTCAGATCCATCATAGTAATGGGTCGCATTTGCGCTGCCTGTAATTTGGCTGTTTATCAAGGCATGACCGTTGTTGTTAATTTCACTCGTGTAGTAAGAGCTTGATGCGTCACCCTGTTTGATAGGAATAATGAGGTGCTGGGGTGCGGGAAGTCTTGCGGGGGCTAGCTCTGCGCAGAGTGGCCAGCCGTCCTCGAGATCGTTGACACTGTCGCCATCTGTGTCTTCGCTGTTAGGATTCGTGCCTAGCTCTGATTCCTCAAGGGCGGTGAGTCCATCGCTGTCATCATCATCGTATTGATTGGCTATGCTTATCACGTTTGTCGAACCGTAGTGGGAGAGCTCCCAGCCATTAGCGAGGCCATCGGAATCAAAATCGCTGTGGTAGTCAGAAACGCCGTCGCCATTGGTCGAGTAGAGGAAGGGGTCGCTGCCATTACCACCCTCGCGCACCTCGTCCCAATTCGATACGCCATCGCCGTCGAGATCACCTGTTAACATGTCACCGATCGATTCATTGGTGTACTTCAGGCGGAGAAAAACGCCATCTTCTACAGCACCGAAGCCATAGCCTAAGGGAGCGTCATTGCCAGATTCAATGACGGGCATGAAGTGCCAGTTGACCAAATCCGTCGAGTACTGGATGAAGTAGGTGTGACCCGCTGCTCCCTGCCAATCGAGATTAAACCCTGTTTCTGATTGCTCGATGGCAGCGGTGGCGAGAACTGATTCTACTGTCGACTGAGCGAGCAGGCTGCTAGTCGGTGATGTACAGTAAATAGCCATAGCCAGCAAGCTGGCTGGTAAAGCAGCACATTTCGTAGCAGTAGCACGTTTCGCAGGAAGTTTCATTACTGGTTGCCTCCTTTCTGTGATGCTGCCTCCGCGTTATCTTTGAGTTCTTTCGCTACATCGCGTTTCCAGAAATTGATTGTTCTATCTGGCTTTTGAGCCACTGGAGGATTAGCAGCACGTAACTTCGCATTGATCTTTCTCGCCTCATGCGCGGCAAGGAGACGTACTTGTTCAGCCTCGTAAAGATCATGAATCCCCTCGATAAACACCATAGGAGAATCACTCCCCGAATTGCCTAACATTAGCTCATAACGCGGACCATCTTTCTTTAAAGAAGGTAAAGATGGGATCTCTGGCGGCTTCACCGAAGCTCCCTGTTTCTTAAGTTTACGCAGATCCTTTAACGATTCTTTTGACGATGCATGGCTCACGAGTAAAAAAAGACCAAAATGCTGACCCCGCGCCTCAAACTGAGAAAAACCTTCTAAATAAGCCCAATTAATATTCGACCACACCTCATAGGGCTCACCCTCATGCTGCCAAGTCACATGAGTAACATTCTCGTCATAAACCGTAGCATACACCATAAATGCACCACCGTAGGGAAGTGTTGAAGTGCTTGCACTAGGATTCTCAGAATGCTTCTCTGCCTCATCTTTAATTAGAGACTCAGTGGTAATCTTCTTCTGAGACACTTTCTCCATAGAAGGCTGCTCTACATAATTAAGAGTCACTTGATGGTCGCCATGATCATGAACCTGAGACCACTTGATCTTATGCTGGGCTGGTAGTTTTTTCTCATCAAACACCTGAAGTGCCCCCTCAGAAATATCGCCAATTACCCGAGCTGGCATCCCTACTGGAGAAACCTCCGCCTGTGAAAGTAAGCACTGACTCAATATACCTAACGCGAAGAACAAATATAGTTTCATAGCATGAATAACTTCAGTGAGAACTAAGGGGTAAAATACGAGTTGTCACGACTTTTTAATAATATATTACGCAAAACCCCTATTAAATTTAATAGAGTAAGTAAACGTTCAAGATTGCTCGTATTTTCGATAGCGCAATTGAAGAGGTCTTGCATAACCGATAATTTAATGAAAATGTCTGTATTTGCTGTTTTCAAGAGTTTTAGAGCTATCGTCGATTTTATTGCTGGAAGCAATGCACGCTAGATTAACGTTTTGTGTAAATAAAATGCCTTAAACAACAGAAGTCATATCGTCGACCCGAGTTTTATTCCAACCGAGGTGTCTAGCAAATGTACTTTGAATGTTTCTAAAAAAAACACCCCTATTTTACAGGGAGCCAAGTGTGCAAAAGAAAAAAGAAGATTAGACCCAATCGGGTAGCTCTAGATTAAAATTGGGAATTCTCACGCGGACTTTTTTGCCACTGGTACTAAATCCGAAAAACATGCCGCCGGCTACAGCATCCGCTGCAATGAAGTGGTAGCTATTATAAGAAAAACGCTCCCCAGGCTCTATTTCAGGCATTTGACCGACCACGCCATCGCCTTCTACGACGATAAGCTCGCCATCATTTTCGCGGACCACCCATTTTCTACCTGTGATTTTGACTACCTCCGCAGAGTCGTTATGAATGGTAATAAAATAAACAAAAGGATTAGGCTTCTCGGCGGGCGCATCGAGGCTCGGCATATAAACCACATTGTCAACTGTGACACTCAGTCCATCCAGTTCACAATGTTCGGCATCCTTATTTTTCATGAAAGTGAGAATAAATTAATGATTCGCCAGTATACGCTTCAGCTTCCTCTTAATACCAAGTTTTGAAGCTGGACTAATACGGTCGACAAAAAGAACTCCATTGAGATGATCCACCTCATGCTGGATTGCACGTGCGAGCAAACCATCAGACTCGAGCACAAGAACACTTCCATCAAGCTGAGGTAGAGTTGCTTTCACAATACTATGCCTATTCACCGTAGAAGTAATGCTATCAATGCTCAAGCACCCTTCAGTATCGGACTCGCGTGGCCCCGATAGCTCAAGTGTTGGATTGATAAAGACAAGCGGCATGTAGTCCTCAAGTTTGGCCTCCTCACCATTGATTTTCAAAAAACTGATACATTCAGGATCATGCGCAACATCAACTATGGCCAAGCGAATGTCTTCTCCTATCTGGGGGGCAGCTAGCCCGACTCCATTCGCATCGACCATCGTTTCGATCATATCTTCAGCGAGCTTTGTAATTGCAGCATCGATGCTCTCTACGGGGCGACATTTTTTACGTAATACGGGATCGCCATATTGGCAGATTTCTAAAATCATTTTATTTAATCTATGGGTTAGCCGCCAGCATTGAGCGACGTTTCTTTAAGTTTTACTCGCGAAGGTACGTTTTTAGGATTGATACCTGCATCGATCAGCGCGTTCTGAATCTGGATAAACCTTTTTAGCGGCAGATCCTTGTCCGGCTCAAGTTCCAACTTACGTGTAGGGAAGTTTTCACGAAATACCTTGAGATAGTCTACCAGCATACTCTCGTGAACTCTCGTGGCATCGAGTGTTAAATTCCCTTCCGCATCAATCGCTAAAACAGCTGCAGGCTGCTCTACTTCTATCGTTGCAGAGTCTTTGGCTACTGCCAGCTCGATATCAAGGACATTTCGCTTCTCCTTGGGGTCATACTCTACCGCGAAGTAGATGAGCAGAATCGCCAGAATGTCGATCAAGGGAATGATCGGCACGAGAGGGATTTTGCGTGTTGGACGGTAAAACTGCACGTTTACTTAAGGGCTGAAGATGAACTCTTTTTGAGAAATACATGCTGATAGCATGCCGAGGTGACTTTCCCCATTAGCACTTCGAGACGAGCTGACATAGTTTCAATTTTGCGGTTAAAGTGACTGTGCGCCACCACCGTCGGAACCGCTACGGCAAGCCCGGCAACAGTTGTATTCAATGCCATCGCAATCCCCTGCCCCACGCTCGCAGAGTCAGCACCTTGACCGACGTTGGCAAAGACGAGTACCAGCCCGCTTGCCGTTCCTAGCAGCCCCAAAAGTGGTGCAATGGTGATAACAACTTCGAGCACAGGCATCCCCGAGTTCATCTTTACAATTTCTTCACGCGCGGCCGATTGTACAGCTTCCTGAACTTCACCCTGAGAACGATCCGCATTTTTCATCGCTTCCACACAGAGACGAGCCAGTGATGATTCACTTTTCTGATAATGGGGTAGTATTTGCTCTACGGGGCTGGATGACAGAGCCGACTCGATATTTCCTACATCAGTAACCAGCTCATGAGGAAGCACCAAGGATCTTGACAAGGTCATAAATTTGTAAGCCACCACGCCCGCTGCGACTAAGGAACAGGCTAGAATAGGGAACATAAACCAACCACCATTTGTGAAAAAACCCCACACCACCTCCCAGGAAGATAGGTCGCTTGCATTCATGAGTATTGGAGTTGGAACAGGTATCGGTGTCTGTATGGGCATTTTAATTATAATTGAAATTGTTTGGGAATAGAAATGACTGGTGGAACTGCGATGATCGAGAGAGAAATGACCTTCTTTAAAAATAAAAATTATAGACTAACTCAAGGGGATCGCCATTGAGCTCGCGAACAGCATCGGCAGGCATCGGAGGCAGATTGGCATTACGGATAGCTCGCTGAGTGAACCCTCTCTCAATGTAATTCCCTTCAATGATCTCTTGAAATTTAATACCGCTAACTTGGCCGTCCTTATCCACGTAGAACCGAAGAGACATGATCCCTGGCACAATGTGATCACGATGTTTCTCACAGCTTCTACGCCATTGCGACTCAACCGCTTTACTCACAAGCGCTTGGTATCGCCCAATGGGAGAGTTTTTTACATTGAGAGCACTTTTACCATTTCTGGTGATGGAACCAGCCATGCGCGTTTTGGAAGAATAACCGCTGAAGCCATCTTTTTTTAGCTCTTGATTTTTTGCGCTCCCCTTGCCTTCAAAATCCGCTATTTGGTTTTTCTCTTGGTTTGGTACTGGCTCGTCCTTGAGCTTTTCTTTTTCTTCTGACGTGGGCTCCTCGCGAGATTGAATCGCATTGTTAGAAATCCGCTTGTTTAAAACTTCGATCACTTGATTGGGGTCGAGGTCAAGTTTGAGAAATTCTGGCACCGTTTCGGCGACTTCTCCCTCGACCTCTTCCTTGGGTTTATCAAGCTCCTCACCACCCGCAGTTGCCTCTTGCGGTAGCTGCGTTTCCTCGCCTCGGCTGTCCTCACCTAGTGAGCCATCTTCATAAGTTCGCTCGACTGTTTCAATATGATTAGGGTGTAAGGGCGCGACACCATTCTGTGACGCTGTGTTCTCGGGAGCACCTGCCACAGCTGGCAGCTCGGATGCAGCCCGTGTGTCGCGCTCTCCAAGTAAATCGGTGGGTGCGTCAGGCGTTCCTTCCTGCTCTCGAGACGTTCTTGCAAATTTTTGCTTCTGCTCAGCGAGCCGTCTCGCTTTTTCTTCGTCGGGCGGCTCAGGTAGCTGGACAGGTGGTGTTGGCACGTTTTTCTCAGCAGGAGGCTCAGGCACTTCCGCCACCTCAGGCTCTGGTGATTCAAGTTCTTGTGATTCAGGTGCTGGAACTTCTATGGCACTTTCTTCTGGTACAGTTTCAATCACTTGCAGGGTAATCGTTACCTCTGACTCCTCTTCCTTAGGAATTTCAAGCACTGTTTTGCGAAATACTGGCACGTCTAAAGCCACGATACTTACCCAAGTCACAACAGCGAACAGATGCACTCCCACCGCTATAAGAACGGAGGTGAGAGCTCGTTTCTGAAATTCACTGATGCGATTCACTCATGAACTCTAATTTCTATCTCTTAAATCACAAATGTTAAATAGCAGATAAACACGATCTAATTCATACCACTTCGTTGACTTCAGCCGCTGCCACCTTCATGATCAGCGACGTGAACATTGAAGTTGATTGTCATCCCCCGCAACGCATTGATCAGTTTCTAGTTAATCGACTGACGGATCTATCTCGCTCGCGCATTCAAGCGCTGCTCAAATCAGGTAACATCCTCCTCAATGACAGCCAAGCTAAGGCGAAGCAAAATGTCACAAGCGGCGACCTTATTTCCATCATCATCCCCGAGCCAGAACCTACTGAGGCTCAGCCGCAGGACATGCCTCTCGATGTCATCTATGAAGATGAAGACATCATCGTCATTAACAAAGCCCACGGCATGGTGGTTCACCCCGCTGCTGGAAATACCGATGGCACACTCGTCAACGCACTCCTGTTCCACTGTCAGGGCAAACTTGCAGCAGTAGCGGGAGAGGCTCGGCCAGGCATCGTTCATCGTCTAGATAAAGATACCTCTGGCTGCATCATCGCTGCTAAAACAGACGAGGCGCATACTTCACTCTGCAAGCAGTTCGCCGATAGAAGTAATGAAAAACGCTATCTCACCGTCGTACAAAGCACCCCACCTCAAGACAAGGATAGCATTTTCACTCATATCGGGAGGCATCCCGTAAATCGACTCAAAATGGCGGTCGTCAATCCTGGCAGCGGTAAAACAGCCATCACGGACTATCGAGTAATGCACAAGGCTCCCGATGGCACATGCCTCATTCTTTGTGACCTCCACACAGGACGCACCCATCAAATACGCGTGCACATGCTCCACATCGGCACCCCCATTCTCGGCGACCCCATTTATGCCAAACCAAACAGGCAAAACGTGCAGCCCGGCCGCCTCATGCTGCACGCATGGCAGCTCGTCATTGATCACCCACGCACGGGCAAAAAAATGAGCTTCCAGTCCCCCATCCCCGAGGAGTATCAAGCATGGACTGAAAGACCAGATTCACAGCTCGCTCTCAGCGAATTATCCCAATAAAAAAAATGAACGACGAATCCCTCATCGAATCTCTCTTACCAGCCGTAGAACAGCAGTTAGAGTCACCTCAAACTCCTTATGTTAAAAAAACTTTCACACGTTTAGTGGAAAAGGAAGCTCTCAGTCCCGATGAGGCGAAAGAGCTCATCGCTCTCTGTCTCGCCGATGAATCTAATCGAATGTTCATCGATAAACGCGACTTCGATGTCGAACGCTATCAGGAGCTATTAAACTCTATGCCACCAGCATCCGAGGACACCTCTTCAGCGGAGGGGCAGCAAGAAAGCTAACTCTCCCTGCGACTCATCAGCGCAAGTCTGAGAATAGCCATGGGTAGCAGAGAGATCCCAGCAGCCATCATAGCAATTTTCCAACCGGGGAAAACTCGAGCTTTGCCGGCATGAAGTGCTTTGAGCGAGTCGGAAACCACTTGCTCCATGGTGGTATAAAAGCCATCACGTGCGGGAAGTTTATCTGCAGAATCAAGGCGCATGGCCACTTTACCAAATCCTGTTTTCACGGGACCAGGGCAGACAGCGAGCACGGAAATCCCGTATTCACCAAGTTCCATTCGGAGTGCCTCAGAGAAGCTTGTTACATAAGCCTTACTCGCAGCGTAAACGGCAAAATCAGGTATGGGTAACAGACTTGCAAGCGAGCTTACATTGATCACATCACCATAGCCACCCTCAATCATTTCAGGGAGAAAACCATGGCAGAGATGCGTCAAAGCCGTCATATTCACCTGTATCATGTCATCGAGCTTTGACCATTCGGCACCTGCAAAGTTGCCGTAGTCACCCATGCCCGCATTGTTGACTAGAAGATCGGGCTTAAGTCCACGCTTCTGAATTATTTCAAAGAGATCCAGCCTTTCCTCATTTCTGGTAAGATCTGCCGCGATACAGATCACCTGCAAATCTGGGTGTGAGTGACTGAGCTGAATTTCCAGCTCAGTGAGTAAGTCGCCTCTACGGGCGACTAAAATAATTGTTTTACACGATGATGCTAGCTGCTGCACGTATTCCACGCCCAAGCCAGAGGATGCTCCTGTAATAACAGCACAGCGGTACTGTGGGTAAAAGTTATCACTGGCATCATGCATCACCTTTATTCCTGAAGTGTTAAAAATTAAGCAGACTGCTTAGCCTTCGGGTCATGCTGAACAACGCGTAACGGAAGACGCTGCACAAGCTCGTCATCAATGCTGATGTCGATGAAGTAAACACCTGCTTTTTCAAACTTCAAACCTTGGAAATTAAGAATCAAGTTGCGGTGAAGGAACGGTACGTCTTCTGGAAGCTCGACGGGCATATCAGCTTCGATAGGCATCTTTTCATCAAGTGATTTTCCGTCACCGTCGATGATATTAACGGTGAACTTATGAGCACCGTTATCTTCAGGTGTGATGCAAAGACGAATGGCGAGACAGCAATGAGGCTGAACAATGGGAAGTGCAGGTGCGGCTAGCGCATCAATGGTGCCAGAAACAACCATTTTTCCATTATAATCAGCGGCAAAGTCACAGAGAGTAGCAATTTGAATATCCATAATCATGAGCCTTAATTAAGGCAGATGTGGTTTGCACTGAAACAGACATTTAGTCCAACTATAAAACGAAAAATAGGAGCTGGTTTTCCAAATAAAGCCCTTAATAGTAAGGTTTCAGCATCAGATAACAGATCGGGCCCGTGGCGGCAACATAGAGCCAAAGAGGAAATACCCAGCGCGCCATTTTTTTATGCGCAGCGAAGTGATTCGTATAACCCAAAGCTAGAGTAATTAAAATAAAGGGTAGGCTGATCGCTGCCAACAGTATGTGACTCAGTAGTAATGAGAGATAGACTGTTCTAATCACTCCATCTCCGCCAAACTTCACTTCTCCTTGAGTTCCGTGGTAAGTCACGTAGCAAAGCAGAAATAAAGTGGAACAAACCACCGCAACACCAATGGCGCGCTTATGAAGTTGAACATTTTTATTTTTGATCGCCATCACCGCGATCAAAAGACTGATGGCCACCGTGGTATTGAGAAGCGCATGCACTGGGGGCAGGAAAGAAAGATCAACACCAATATCAATTTGGTATTTCCCCATCACCGCCACAAGGGTCAGAACAACAAAACTGACTACCCAAGACGCAATTTTCAAAGTTTTAAGCTTAGCGGCATCTGGCTGGCGTTGGAGATAGGTGCTGTGGTCCATACTGGTTTATTTAAAATTAGGAAGAAAGGTTGAAGAGTAAGGGCTGAAAAGCGAAAAGCTGTGTTAAATTCAACCGGCTCTCGGTAATATCCAAATACCTCCAAATCAAGACTTTTGCAAAAAAAAGAATCGTCTAAGGTCGTTAAACACAGGCTTTAATGTCTTTAACGTCCTTCGAGTGAAGAGAGGCCTTTAGAGCTTCTACGACTCCTTCGCTCGCCTTGCCTCTAGCAATATACCCGCCTCTTTCGCGGACGTGATCTTTAACATCTTCATAAGCATTAGCAGGGCATGCAAAGTGCTTGGCAATCTCAGGATTCAACATATCTAGGTCATTGTGCCCATCTCCTATGGTGAAGATATTTTCCACACCTAGCCCCACTAACCTCGCCATCTCAGTCAAGGCAGAACCTTTATGATACGCTCCATGACTAAAGCGTAAATAGATGCTATTCCGCTGATAGGACAGCAGCGGGTGAATGTGGATCTCGGTATCGATTTTCTGTACGATCGTCTCCATTTCCTCATGTGTGGTTGCCACAATACCAGCTGGCTCGTCCTCCTGCTCACCCCACTTGGCAGCTGTCTCACTTTCAACCCATTTTTTGAGCTTCTTGAGTACTCGACTGCTCTTTCTATAAAGTTGGCGGTGTGCTTTGTCACAACCCTTGTTCCATTCTGCGACACCCACCCATCTACCAAACTCGTTGCGCAGATAGATCTCACGTTCTCGTGCAATAATAAAATCCGGAAACAAGGTAAACTTTGCTTCTAGCATTCCTTGCAGAGTAAACTGCAGAGGCCGCCCTGTATTAACACCCCACAGAGCGCGGTGCGAATCACGCAGAGATTCAATAAGGTGAAAAAAATCAGGTTGAACTTGAGGCTGAGCTTCATGATCTACAAGCGTGCCGTCGAAATCAAATGACAGCACCCACTCAGGTGGTTCATCGTTGCTAAAAGGAGGTAAGGCTTTCACTAAATTATATATGATTTAAAGCAGAGATCCACATACGGAACAAGCCTCGTCTCATCATTCCTCAATGAGGATCGCGCGGCTCGGTGGAGCTAGCCCGTCCTCGATTTCTTCAATGGCTTTTGGAGGAGATGATATTGTTGGGGGTATTGGTGGTGTTAAAGGTACGGTATCGACCGACTCGATCTCAGCGACCGCTTGCGCCTTCGGAATTTTAGGAAAGACCAGAACAGGCTCATCCTCTGCCACAGGTACGGCGACTGGTGCTTCAACTTCAGGCTCCATCGCTGGTTCTATCATAGACTCTTCCACGAGCTCTGTTGCTTGCGGTATTATTTCTTTAATCGCTTTATTGTCAGGTTTGCCAGTTGAAATTTCGCTCCCCACATCCTCAGGCTGTCTCTTACGCATCTTAATTTCCACCCTGCGATTCGGTGCCTGCTCTTCGGCAGTACCCGATAGCACCAAGGGCTGCTGCTTACCAAATCCACGCACTGCCACCTGCTTGCCATCCAGATCGAGTGTGTCGACAAGCCATATTTTCACCGCAAGAGCTCGTTTTTCCGATAAAATCAAATTCGGTGTTTCACCTCCGATCAAGTCTGTATGTCCATCGACCCAGCACACCAAATCAGGATGTTTATCAATCAGCATCGCCACCTTCATCAGACTCAGCCTTGCACTTTGGCGCAGCGTCGCGCTATTAAAATCAAATAACAAGTCACTGCCGATCAAAGCCTTACTCGCCAGCAGCGAATTACCATCCATCCGCGCCATCGCATCCAGTGAGGTAAACTCCTTAAACAAGCCATCGTCGGCTGCGCCGCCCGCTCCTTGACGTAGGGTGTCCGTGTATTCATCTGGATCAAACTCCTCCGCCATCCGCGATCCTGGATCGACAACGACCTGCCCATCAGTGGATCTTGGGAAAAAGTCCTCCGTCATACCCATCTCGGGTAAATCGGGCTCAAAAATCGGAGATTTCATTGCATCGAAAGATTCACTATCGAGCACGCCCTTCATTGCTGGCTCCGACATTGGCACCTGAATTGTCTCAATCTCAGGACTGATATCGATATCAACGTCTCCAATATTCTCCAACATATCCAGCTCATCTGCTGGCGGCACAATCTCCACAGGATCCACAGTTTCTACCACCTCAGGCTTAGGCAGCTCAGGACGCGAATCATCTGTCTCGACCCGATATACCCGTACTACCTCCGTTTCTAAACCCTTCTCCTCATCGTTGTGTGAGAAAATAACGTCAATGCGGCTTAACCCCCAAATAATTAGCACGTGAATACACAGCGCAAAAAGTAAGGCAACCAGTACCCACTTCGCCACGCCTTCACTCTTGTGAAACTTATACGAAGACGTGCCCGTTTGAGCATTACTCCAGCTATAATCATCCTGCATTGTCTCTAGCTTACCCTATCACCAAAAATTGGCAAATAAGGAAAACCTTACAAAGCAAGATAAGGTCATGGATGGGTAAGAAGGCAATAGACTAGTTAACAGAAGACCTCCGCAGCAAGTCTCGTTAATGTCAGGCTAAATAATGTCAGCTGCCGCATACTAACTGCGATGATTAAAGCCGTGATTAATGCACACGGCGTAAGCGCTTTATTCATCAAAAAATCATCTAGGCTTCATCACATCTTCTTATTTGCGAGATAGCTTCCATTAATGTCCCTCGCTAAGCCTGCCCTTTTGCCTTCCATCCTCCGCTCTGTTCAACCTCTCTGTAGAGGTGATCATGCGCTTTTAGAAGGTTGGCTGGAACGAGACATCAAAAACTCTCTCGTTTTTTGTTTCCCTATCATCATCCTTGGCTGCTCCAGCTACGGCTTTGCCATGGGCTTCTGGCACGGTTGGGAAATGGCGAGCTATACGGCTATCAAACTGCCCCTCGTCGTTTTTGCCACCCTCATTATCAATGGGCTCATCAATGGCATGCTCGCCATGGTTCTCGGCAGTGGCATTGGCTTTCGCCACAGCATACAGTTTCTACTCTCGGGCTTTGCCTTGATGTCACTTATCTTACTCTCTTTGAGTCCCGTCTTTCTCTACATCGTTCTGCACGCAGCGCCACCAGACTCGCCCCAAGCTGCACAGTGGCACAGCACCTCGCTACTCATCCACATCGCTGTTATCGCCTATGCGGGAATCATTTCCCACCGATCACTTCTTGGTCATGTCCAAAAGTTCGCCACGACGGCAAAGCACGGCACACACACATTCCTCGCATGGCTTCTGGGCAACCTCTTTGTAGGAGCTCAAATCTCATGGGTCATGCGCCCCTTCTTCGGCACCCCAGGCGCAGACATTCAATTTCTCCGCCCAGACCCCATGTCGGGCAGCTTCTATGAATCTCTCTGGCGCGCACTCAACCACATCCTCCATCTTTAATTTCTCACCCAAAACACGAATATATGAATACCGACACCACTCCGCCAAGCCTACCTCCGATCTCTAACGAATCATTTGATCTGCTAGATCCCGACTACGCACCGATTGAAGGTAACAGCTTCTCTCACATTCTCAATCAGCTGCTCAAGAAACCGCTCAGCATCATCTATGAAATCAACAACTCTAATGGAAACAAAGATTTAAACCAAGGACGCCAGAAAAGCGTCAGCACCACATTACTCATCATCACCCTGATAAGCTTATCCATCTTTGGAGTGGTACTAGGCATGTTCAGCGGCGGGCATCAGCTCTGGGCAGCACCACTGAAGCTCACTGCAGGCGTTTTCTTCAGTGCGCTCATCTGCCTTCCAAGCCTTTATATCTTTAGCTCTCTAGGTGGCATGGACGCCAAAGTTCAGCATATTGTTGGTATCATGCTTACCGTTCTCGCCATCACATCTCTGCTACTCGTTGGCTTTGCACCCGTCATTTGGCTGTTTTCCACATCGAGCAACTCCACTTTCTTCTTTGGTTCGCTCGCCATCATTGTCTGGCTACTCAGTCTCGTCTTTGGTCTTCGTATCCTCACACGTGCAAGTAAAAGCATGGGGGGCAGTAAAACAGCCCATCTCAGAGTTTGGTCGATCATTTTCACCCTCGTCACCCTCCAGATGACAACCACCATCCGCCCCATCATCGGAAGCTCTGAGCACTTTTTTAACACAGAAGAAAAAAGCTTCTTCCTCGCTTACTGGCTTAAAAGTGCCAGTCAAGGCAAGCCACAGAGTAATGCCACCAATGATGCTTACTCAAGGTAATTGGCTGATCGAGCAGATAGAATCTCTATAAGCAAAGTGGTTCTCCGAGCCACTTGCAGAGTATTCTTTCAAATACTGCACAACCTCTTTAAAAATCTTTTAAACCGCTTCTACGACTCCTCTAAAAAAGCAGTCAGTGGGCTTGTAGCGGAGGCGCGCTCGCTGGCTTCTGGCAGGCCCATTTCGTAGGCGGCGCGGCCGGCTTCGACTGCGAGTTTAAATGCCTCGCCCATTCTAACGGGGTCTGAGGGGATGGCCATGGCGGTGTTGACGAGAACGGCATCGGCGCCTAGCTCCATCGCTTCAGCGGCATGGCTGGGGGCACCTAGTCCAGCATCGATCACAACAGGTACAATGGCTTGATCAACAATGATTCGAATCATGTCGCGGGTGACAACACCTTTGTTCGATCCAATCGGCGCGCCGAGAGGCATCACAGCCGCGGTGCCTACCTCTTGGAGACGTTTGGCGAGTACGGGATCGGCATTGATATAGGGTAGTACAACGAAGCCTTCTTTGACTAAAATTTCGGCGGCCTTCAGTGTTTCGATGGGATCGGGCAACAGGTAAGTGGGATCGGGATGGATCTCGAGTTTAATCCACTTGGGCAGACCAGCGGCTACGGCGAGACGTGCTAAGCGCACCGCCTCATCGGCATCAATGGCACCGCTGGTGTTAGGTAAAACAAGGTATTTCTCAGGATCAATAAACTTCAAGATATTTGCCTGAGGATCATCGCCACCAGTCAGATCAGCGCGACGCAGTGCGACCGTGACAATCTGAGTGCCACTGGATGCCAACGTGTCGCGCATCAGTTCATTCGAGGCAAATTTCCCAGTCCCTGCCATGAGGCGAGACGTAAAGGTGCGGTCGGCAATAATAAGTGGCTGATTCATCACAGGGCGGCACAATATCGCCACGGCACAAGCATGCAAGTGCCAAGGGTGATTCTTTTTTCACTCCTAAAATCACCAATTCCACTCGAGTGGATCACTACTTCTGCCTTTGATAATTTCAGCAGGCAAATTGATAAACTCCTTTTCTCTTAGTGTGTCAGCACGGAGCGCAAACTTCACGAGCTTGCGCTGAGTCCGCTTTTGAGCCACGACTGAAATGTCGACTAACATCGTAATGTCGCCATCTTCACGTGGATAAACGTTGAGCTTTCCGGGGACTTGAAAGTTCGCGTAAACCTTGCCAGGTTCTTCTTTAAATGACTGAAAGGAGCTTACAACATCAAGGTGCTCTGCAGGGTACCACTCGCTGCGCTTTGTTTTACTCGTGGTCGTTTGGATACGGTGGACGATAATTTCTACATGTTCCTCTTCCTTACCCTCCGCGACGATACGCCAGAGAAAAGGACCGTCTAAGCTTGCAGAGGCCGCCATATAGACCATCGCGGAAAAGGCAAACCCGCTCTTACCACCCATGGGTTTGACGGAACTTCCAATCTGAGCACCGTTGATCGTGACCGTCTGGCTCTCCTGATAGGTGTGACCTTTAGTGAAAATATGTCCGCATGAAGTGAGCATCATACAGATAATTATGGTGCTAGAGGCAAGGAAACAGGAGGATTTACTCATCATTGGTTTACGGATTAGTAGACACGGTGGCCACGGTATAAGTCACTTCTATTCTGAGGAAACCGGAGCTTTGTAGGTTGACTAAAGTCAGATGTCTCTTAAGCATTATTCCCACATGGAAAACTCTACTGCGCTATTCATCATCATTGCATTGTTTGCACTATGGAAGCTCGATCTCATTGCGACTCTGCTCAACCTTAAAGCTCTCGACCCTCAACTACCCGAAGAGTTTAAGGGGATCTATGACGATCAGAAGTATGCTAAGTCTCAGCAGTATACCCGCGTTTCCGCCAAGTTCAGCATCGTTACATCCACTATTAGCTTAATGATCCTGCTAGGCTTTTGGTTCGCAGGTGGCTTTGGTTATGTCGACACTCTCGTGCGCAGCTTCGGTTTCGGCGAAACTGTGACGGGCTTACTCTTCATCGGCATTTTGTTTTTAGGTAATATGCTTCTCAGCCTGCCGTCAGAAATTTACGATACCTTTGTTATCGAGGAGAAGTTTGGCTTTAACAAAACGACTCCGAAAACTTTCATCATCGATCACCTCAAAGGACTTTTACTAGGTGTTATCATCGGCGCGCCTCTTCTCGCCATGGTACTCTGGATCTTTAACTCCATCGAAAACGCCTGGCTCTGGGCATGGTTAGCCTTTACGGCTTTCCAATTACTGATGACATATCTTGCGCCTACCTACATCCTTCCTCTCTTCAATAAATTCAAGCCCATGGAAGATGGCGAGCTGAAGTCTGCGATCCAAGCAATGTCCAAAAAATGTGATTTCCCGCTTACAGAAATTCACGTCATGGACGGCTCAAAGCGTTCCACGAAATCGAACGCCTTCTTTACAGGCTTCGGCAAACGTAAGAAAATCGCGCTTTTCGACACACTCATTGATAATCATGGCACGGATGAATTACTTGGCGTGCTCGCCCATGAGGTAGGGCATTTTAAAAAGAAGCACATCATTCAGAAGATGATTTTCTCTTTTGTGCAGACAGCGGTAATCTTCTTCCTACTCGGCCTCGTAACCGATCAATCAAGCCCTTTCGCCCGTGAACTTTTCGACGCCTTTGGAGTAAACGAAATCTCCACTTACGCCGGACTTATCTTTTTCACCCTGCTCTTCTCACCTGTGAGTCGACTTCTCGCAATCTTTGGCAACCTCTCCAGCCGTAAACATGAATTTGAGGCCGATGCCTATGCCGCTGATATTCAAGGCACACCCAAGCACCTGATCTCGGCACTGAAAAAGCTCGCTGCTGACAACTTATCCAATCTCACACCACACCCCCTCCCTGTCTTTCTCGACTACTCGCACCCACCGATGTTAGTGCGCATTCAAGCACTAAAAAAGCTCGAGTGATTCTTGAAAACTGAAAGCTTCACACAGCAGAGAACTTACATCGCTTTTATAGCTTTTAGAAAATTCTAGAGCTGTGATTCAACAAGTTCTGCTACAGCCTCCCGGTAAGTCATCAGTGACTTCTCTGACTTTATACTCAAAGCCTCATCCAGTTGACTCAAGGCATCTTCATAGCGACCTGTAGCAACATAGAGCTGAGCTAGCTCGACCCCAGCCTGATAGCCATAACCAGTGACCCGTTGAGCTTGCTGAAGAAACATCTCAGCCTCAGCGTACGCTTCTTCCATCATATGATAGCGAGCAAGCAGGGTTAGAGATGCCGCATCCATGGGGTCTTTCTGAATTAAATCGGCGAGAATCTCAGCACCACGATCTGGTTCGGCTCCTGATTCTATATCAATACGAGCATTGAAATAGCGAAGTTTTCGCTGATACTTTTCACTATCAGGATAGGCCTCTTCTGCCAGCTTGAGAAAATCGCGGGTCACGTCCCAGTGTTCGTTTCTGACAAGCATCTCCAGAGTATTTAACAATGTTTCCGCTGAAGGTAAGCGAGAAGATGATAGCGATTCAGCAAGCATGGATTTGGCTAAATCAATACTTCCCGCCTGCAAGTGGAGCTGCGCGAGAAGCAGATGATTCTCAGCATCAAGCTTCCCCTTTCCTAACCTTCTTACGAAATCAAGATTCACCAGAGCGTCGTCGGGTTTTTCCATGCTCAAGTAAATGGAGGCTTGTAGAAGATAGTAAGCAACCTCCGTGGGTCGCGCTGTGATAACCTCATCAAGAAGCGCGAGAGCTTCATCATTGCGCTGAAGCTGCTGTAAGCATTGAGCAATACCAGCTTTCCAGTCGAGATTCTCTGGCTGTGTCAGCTGAGCTAGTCTATATGCCTGCAGCGCTGATGCGTATTGCTGCTGGTGCATTCTGCCATAGGCCAGCTGACCATAGGTGGCGCCATCTTGATCACCTAAGCGAATGGCCTCACTTAATGCGGGTAAGGCCTTTTGCCATTTTTCTTGTTGGGCGTAGATATAGCCGAGATTTCTATGCGCTCGGCGAAAGCTCGGAAATTGATCAATTGCATTAAGATAGTGCTTTTCTGCGGCAGGAAGATCACCCAGTTCAAATGCAATATTCCCTGCATTAAACATCACAGCGGCAGAAGTTTTCATCAAAGCATTAGTCGTTAGCTTTTGCAGAGAGCTCTCACGTTTACCCTCCGCCATGAGTTTCTGAATTGAGACGAGCAGCGCTCTCTCTTCTGAGGAAACGTAGGGCTCAATATTCGCATTGATACGGTATGAAGCATTAAAGGATTTAAGAAATGATTCATCCTGCCAGTAGGATTTCGACAAAGGCAAAGGAAGATGCTGAGGACTCTCCGCCTGCGTGAGAAGAGTGCAGAAGAAAGACAAAATGATCGTAGTAAATAGAGTGTTCATTTCTTGGGATTCTTAATTACGATAGGCCAGTCACGGACAACTTTGACAGCTTGTCCTTTGTAAGTGGGTACGGTGAAGCGTGATCCGTTAGCAATGCGGCGCGCCAAGGGGACAATTTCTGGATGTGTCGATGAATGGACTGCTATAAGCTTTGATTTTCCCGATGGCAGAATCTCAACTCTCACAACTGCGCGTGCCGATTCAACTGATCTCAGACTACGTGGAAATGTCACCGATGGACTGTGAAGTAGACGAGGCCTCGCATCTAATTCACCTTCAGAATATTCCGACTTTATTTTCGTTTTTTTTGCGATTGTTTGAGTTTTTGCGACGTCATTTCTCTTCACACTTTGCTCAATGCTCTTCGTCACACCTTGGGCAATAGGTTTACTAACAGCAGGCAGCGGGGCAGGCGCTGTATCAAGTGCAAAAGAGCTGATAGTAAGCTGTGGCTGGCTATTGATACTTGCTTGGGGAAGCGTAATCGAGCTCGTATCAATACTCAGAGATGCTACTGGTTGCAGACTAGTTACTTTAGAAATAGCCGGCTCAGAGATTTCTTGATCAGATAAATCGGACGAATCAAGAGGTGGTGGTTCAGGCAAGGCATCTAGCTCAACTTCACGGATCTCGAGTTCAGGAACGGTCTCCGAGTTTACCACCACGCGTGTCAGTACCAAAACACAGATCAACGCAGTGACCATGCCGATGCCGATAATGATGGGTGGAAATTTCATAGTTACTTTGCAGTGGCTAAGTGCACTGACTTAGCGCCAGCCAATTTCGCAGCATCAAGCACCTTGACGCTGAGACCTAGATTCGCATCTGTATCACCTTGCACGACGACGGGCAGCTCTGAATCAGACTCTAACATAGCAGCCACCACGCTACGAACACCATCGACACCGATGATTCGACCTCCGTGATACACCTCACCACTTGCAGTGACAGCGATCATGATAGTGTTTTTTTGTAATGCTACAGCTGATGTCGCTTCCGGTTTGTTCACTTCCACACCCGTTTCGTCGACAAAAACGGTAGTTACGATAAAAAAGATCAGTAGAATAAATACGATATCTATCAACGGCGACATATTAATCTCCGATGAAGAGCTCTGGTGGTCTGAAAAATGTCTGAATCGGCGCATGGTTATTTTTCTATTTTCTGTAAACCGTGATCTATCAGCGAGCGATGTAGATTCTGCTGAAGTCGAGCATGTAGGGACTGGCTTTCCCTTTTCAAAAGCGCGAGAAAAATGGCGGCAGGTATGGCAACAATAAGGCCCGCTTGCGTGGTGATCAGTGCCTCGGAAATACCTACAGAAATATTATCGATAGCCTGTGTATTCGAGCCACTTGCCATACCCGCAAAGGTAGCGAGCATACCAGATACCGTACCTAATAATCCCGCTAAGGGTAATGCCGCCACTAAAACGGCAATCACTGGCAGACGCCTATCAACCCAAGCGATCCTATCTAACTCCAGAGTGGCAAAGTTTCTCACAATAACACGTCTATCCTCAATGACGCTTTTCGAGGCAGGGTCAAACTGCACTTTTTTCAAGCCCATCCATGTAGCTGCGAGTGTAGTATATAGGTAAGCGCCCAAAGCCATGATCGACCACAGGATGATGCCGCCTTGCTGTAAAACACTCTGTAACTCGCTAAACATCTTTATTTTTAAATACCTCACCACGCAGCCCGTTTACCAGAGTAAGTCCTAACTTTTCCGTCGTTTGAGCAATACCTTGGCAGCGACGGGACAGCAGAGAGTGAATAATCAAGGCGGGGATCGCTACGACGAGCCCAAAAAGTGTCGTAAGTAATGCTTCTGAAATACCTCCAGCCAGAGGCTTAGCATCTCCAGTACCGACTACCGTGATAATATTAAAGGTGCGAATCATTCCCGACACCGTGCCTAACAAACCCAAAAGAGGCGCGATAGCTGCGGTAATCGCAATAAAAGGCAACCAGCTCTGTAACTTGTGCTGCACTCCTAACAGCTGCTCGTAGAGAACTTCTTCTACCACATCGGGCCCTGCTTTGATAAATTCTAAACAGCGAGATAAGACATCGGACGCTGGATGAGCTATACTCTGAGAAATTGCTGCAGCCTCCTCTTTGTCCCCCTCACGGAGGGCTGATAAAATTTGCGAAACCCAATCGGGTGCAGGTGTCTTCACCTTTATAATTTGGCAAAACTTCACCACACCTGAAAACGCCGATACGAGGGCAATACCTAAAATAGGCCAAATCCAGAACCCACCTTTGCGGAAAACATCTAGTTTATCGTTCTCTAAAGACGCCAATGCCAAGGCCTTACCGCCTGAAGCATCTACACCTATGGTGACTAGCTGACCTGAAACTAAGGCTTTCACCTTATTATCATCAGCCGCGATTACGCGGGGACTTAACGACCCCTTCTCACGAGTTACCGAACCTATCAGGCTAGCATCCTCTGAGGCAAAGAAAATAAGCGGTCCTGCTAATGCAAAGCGCCCGTTCTTCACCTCTCCATCTGAGGCCACCGCCTCACCCTGAACCACGGATCCTCCAAGGAGGTTTTCGAGTCGGGATACCCCTGCTTCAAGCACCTGCATGCGTGCCTTCAGTTCGGCAGCTGGGTCATCTGCAGGGTCAGTAATAGCTGCTCTCAGACCATTGATTTCTGACTCACCAGGGAGCAAAAATGTTTCCAGACGCAGCCCGTAATCCCGCATCAGCCCCATGGTGTACTGATGATCTTGCTCCGCGAGTACTTGCTGGGTTTTCAAATCTGCAAGTAGTGCATCCCTGTCTGCTACAGCCATGCGCGCAAGACGTGCCTTACGCCGTTTTTCCAGCAACTGAGCGCGAGTCTCCTCAAACTTTCCTGCTATAAGGGGTTTTTCAACTGCAATATTCTGTCGCTGCTCGGTTAATCGCTGCTGTGCCTTATCGAGATCTTTGCGGATCGAGGACATATCCTGAGCAGCAAGAGAAAGCAGCGAGCTGATCAAAATGCCCAGACTAATCAATGGAAACTTCATAGCGTAAGTCATTATGGCATCGTTAGAATTTGCACAGGAAGCTGAACGACTTCAGGCTGCTCTAGGGCATGATAAATAGCGATCACTTGGCGAACTTCATCCGCTACAGATCCGTTTTCCGACCACTGCCAACCCTTTGATGCGGGGGTACCGATACCTGCAATGCTGCCAGCTCTGGTGCAATAATAAGCGCGGCACAAGCCCAAGTAGATCACGTCTACCTGCATTTGTCTGCCATCTGCCATCGCTCTCGTTTCCTCAGAAACGTGGATGCTTCGGTTAAATTTCTCTGCGGCATTAAGCACTGCTATCACCGCTTTCAATCTTTCGCGCGTCGTTTTTGCACCCTCCAGACCTTTTACGTCGTTTACTATTTCATCCATCAGAGGTTCGGGGAAAAAAGTGATCAGGCGCTGTAGTCTTGGCACTAGTGCTGTCAAATACTGATCGAGGGCTTTTTGTGCGTTGCTAAACCCTCGGATACTCGTGGTGTAATTTTCTTTGTCGAGATCAACGTTATCAACGGAAGCACCCGCAGCAGCAAGTTCTTCATCAAGTAGCGTTAATTCCTTTTGAAAAATATTCAGCAAATCCTGCATGCTCTGTTTCTCCGTTTTCCAAGCAGCCGCTTCAGCCGACACGATACGCTCAGATTCCACCCACTTTCGAATTAGCTCACGTGAGGCAGAGGGATCCATCTTAGACTCACCTTCTTGCGAAAAAGCCACTGGAACAAAAAGCAGGGTCAGAAAAAATAATGAAGGGTACCTCATAGGTGATAATCAAAAGGAAAATATGCAAGAAGCCACACACGAAGCTTATTAGGTCAAAGCAGCTTTCAACCAATTTACTGAGAACCATTCTCAATAGAAAGGGTAATCTCAAAGAAAATCTTCGTTTTTTGCCTTGAAGGTTAGGCTCGTCTAGCCGCTATTAATCATAACATGTTTGCACCAAAGTGGAAAAAGGAGGCTAAGCTTCTTGAGAAAGCAGCCAAGAAATTTCTCAACTACAAGCGAGATCTTTTGAAAGAAGATCAAATCGCTGAAATTAACTCACGCATCAGCGATCTCCGCCAGACAGTCAAGTCTGGTACAAAGGTGGACTGCGATGAAGCATCTAAGCAGTTGCAGGCCACATGTGAAAACTCCCTTCCTCGCAAGCATGCTCAGCCTGGATGGCTCGAGGAAAATCTCGAAGTTATCTTCGTCGCTGTAGCAGTGGCACTAGGCGTCCGCGCATACATCATCCAGCCATTCCGTATTCCTACTGGATCCATGCAACCCACACTCAACGGTATTGTGGGACACCAACTAGCTCCTGATAAAGAGTTTCCTAACTTTGCAGTGCAGCAAATTCAACGCGCTACTCATGGCAGATCTTATGTCAATCTTGTGCTCAAAGAAGACAAGCGACTACGAAGTAAGGAGCCTATTCAGCAAAGCCAGTTTCTACACTTCTTTACTAGAACCTCGATCAATTTTGACGATGGCACGAAGATGACCTTCCCTGGATCCTCCAGCGCGCTCCTCGACGACTTCGATTTCAAGCAAACTGCTAATCAAGCTCGATTCAACAATGCTGGAGTTCTGCCCAAAGGAACCATCATTGCTCGTGGTTATATTGATACTGGCGACCTTATTTTAGTCGATAAATTTTCCTACCATTTCCGTAAACCAACCCGAGGTGAAGTCTTTGTATTTGATACACGTGGTATTAAAAAGATCCATCAAAATGCTCGTTCCCGTGGTGAGGCCGCTGGCTCCCATTACATCAAAAGGCTGGCTGGCGTGCCAGGAGATGAGTTGAGCTTAAGGGATATTTCACTCGTTGAGCCTTCTTTTCTCAACAGTTATGGCGTTCCAGCGAAGAACGGCAAACTCTTTATCAATGGGGAGCTTGCTCAAGAGCCTGGTTTCACCAAGGTTATGAGTGAGAAGAATGGCTACATTGGTTACGCTAACTACGAACGCTTCGAACGTGATCCAAATCTCTTTAAAGCCAGAAAGTCTAAGCTCCCCGGCATGAACGAATATATTGCCCTTGGTGACAACAGCTTCCATTCATCAGATTCTCGTGATTGGGGTACGGTGAAGGAATTTAACGTCATCGGCCCAGCCTCATTTGCGCTTTGGCCCTTTATGAGTGGTCACTGGGGATTTATTAAGTAGGTCGCCATCTAGACAATTCCACTCTATGTCTTCAGCTGAACAAATCACCCAGAAAGCGAAGTCGAATCTCGCCTTTGCTTTCACTTGCCTGCCTAAAGAGCGGAAGCGGGATATGATCACTTTTTATGCTTTCTGCCGAGTGATTGATGATTTGGCAGATGATCTTGATATCCCACTTGAAAGCCGAGTAAAAGGGCTCGAGGAGTGGCGAGAAGGTATCGATAATGGCTTTGCTGCTCCTGACGAACTACAGTCTGAAATCGTTGATCTCAGACAGCGATACTCGATTTCCAAGCAACCTTTTCTAGATCTCATTGATGGCTGTTCCTCAGATCTGCACCCTCAAAGATTTCAGACCTGGGAAGACCTCAAGCATTATACCTTTTGTGTCGCTAGCTGTGTAGGAGTGATCTCCACCAAAATATTTGGCTGTACTCACCCCGATTCTGAAAAGTACGCCATATCACTCGGGCACGCGCTGCAGCTGACAAACATCATGCGTGATGTGCATGAAGATCTGGAAAATGGCGGGCGTATTTACCTTCCGTTAGACGACCTCACTCGATTTCAATACTCCGAACAAGACCTTAAAAACTACGTTTACGACGATCGTTTTATCGCGATGATGTCGCACCAAGCTGAGCGCGCCGAAGCACTTTATAATGAAGCCATCAGCTTGATCCAAGAGCAGGATAAACAGGCACTGAAAGCAGCTGAGGCCATGAGAAAAATCTACCACGGCGTTCTCAAAAAAATGAGCCGTGACCAATTTCAAGTATTTAAGAAACGCTATTCCTTATCCAAGGCCAAAAAAACAGCCATTCTGCTCTCTACACTTTTTTGAAACATATTCGCTATTTCTTGATAGCCAGACGCTTAGATCGAAGTATATTACATTTAGTCATACTAACAAATAAGATCACGTCACCGAACTGCCAATTTACCCATCTATGAAAATGCCCAACCCTACACTTATTGCCATCGCTTTCGTGGCACTTACTTCCTGCGCTGAAAACCTCCCAACAGGCTCAAGCAACACCTCAGCTACTGTTTCACCCACGACTAAAGCGATGTCCAAAATTCCGCTTGGGATACGCCCAGAGAGTGGTTCTAACGATTTAATTATCAGCCCCTACAAGCCTTATAATTTGATCGATGTCAAAGGCTTCAAAAGTGGTCAAGTGGTCGGTGATCCATCAACTATCAGTACTGACCCGAAAACAGGTCAAGCCATACCAAGTAGCATCCAAACATTTCGCATCCCATAAGGACAAAATGGCCATGAGGAATATTAGTTCCTTATTGTGACGAGCCTTCCCGAGTTTCTTTTCTTGGTAGTTAGGTAGATTTCAGGCAACTGCACATCCTGAATATGTCATCTTCGAAAAGACGAATGAGTAGTCATACTCACCGAGATCCCCGCTCAATCATTAGCTTAATCTGCTTATCATTGCTGGGTCTCAGTGCATGTCACCCAGGTGGTGCCCCTTCAGACCAACCCACTGTTGATGTTCCAACAGCATGGGAAGCCTCAGCAAATAGTAATAGTAGCACGGCTCGTATCAGCACCTCTTGGGTCAAGGATTTCAACGATCCTGCATTATCAAAATTGATTCAAGAAACCATGAAGGCCAACCCTGGTCTACTCGCCAGCACGGAAAGACTGAGAGCTGCCCGCGCCAGCGTCGTCAGCTCACGCGCCGATTTGTTTCCCAGTATCAGTGCCACAGGATCCACGAGCCGTAGCCGCACTAATGCCGATGAGGCAGGTGGATCTACAAGCTACTCAGGTAGCCGCTCATTACGCGCCTCTGCTAGCTGGCAAATCGATCTCTGGGGGCGGCTTCGCAATTTGAGCCGAGCTTCCCTCGCCGACTATGAGTCCACCATTGCAGACTTCCGAGCGACACGGCTCTCACTCGCTGCTAGTACCGCTAGCTTATGGTACGATCTCATCAGTGCCACCAATCAGGTCAAACTTGCAGAAAACACACTCGACTCCTACCAAACGGTGAAGCAAATCATCGAACGCAACTACAAAGCTGGTACAGCACGCTCGATAGACCTCCAACTCTCACGCAACAACGTTTTTAACGCCGAACGAGTACTGAGAGTGAGACTCAGACGAAGAGATGATGCTAGGCGTGATCTGGAAGTTATCCTCGGTAGATACCCCACTGGGAAAATCCGTGCCCCTTCTAATCTCCCCACAATCAGACCCTCTATCCCAGTCGGGGTTCCCGCTGATATGATCGCTCGTCGTCCCGACATTGTGCAGGCGCGTCAACAGCTTAACGCCAGCTTTGAAAGAGCTCTTGCCGCACAGAAAAACCTCCTCCCCTCACTCTCACTTTCGGGAAGTTCAGGCACTTCGCCATCGAGTTTGAGTCAGTTGCTCGACATTGGTTATCTGACTTCCAGCATCTCCTCCTCTATTTCTCAAACGATTTTTGACGCCGGTGAAAAACGCGAAGACGCTATTGCAGCAGTAGCGCGGAATCAGGCAGAAATTCACGATTACGCCAATATCGCGCTGAGTGCTTTTCGCGAGGTCGAATCAGCACTGGCCTCAGAAAAATGGCTTAAGGAGCAGGAGCTCTATCTGCGTAAAGAGCTTGAACAAGCAGCTCTTGCTGAGAAACAAACTGAGCGCGATTACGCCGAGGGAGTCGATGGGATTGACATCATTGACCTTCTGGAAACTCAGCGACGTGCGTCCAATGCCAGAAGTTCCCTCATTGATTTGCAAAATCAGCGCATTCAGAACCGTATTAATCTGCACTTAGCGTTAGGCGGCGATTTTTTCACCTCCTCCTAAAAACTTCACTAATTCATATTCTTCACCCATTCTCTAGAAAAGCCATGCGTATCCTCCTTCATCTATTACTTCCCCTCATTATATTGGGAGCAGGAATCGGTGCGTTCATCTTTTTGAATGTCCCTGATGAAAATTCAGCAAAAACGAGAGGCCAGTCAGCAACGAACTCTGGGAAGAACAGACCCAAACCCGCACTTGTCAGCACCACTGTCCTCCCCCTTGTTATCAAAAATGTAACTGTCGAGCTCATCAGTCAGGGTGAAATCCGCGCGCATCAGGCAACGATACTGACTCCTGAAATTAACGGCAAAGTCATCGCTATTTCAGAACAATTTGAAGACGGTGCCTACTTCGCCAAAGGTGACACGCTGCTTGAGATCGACCCTGCGGATTACGATTCCGAGCTCGTCGCTGCGGAAGCCCAGCTAGCGCGAACTCAGGCGGCACTCATTCTTGAACAAGCCAAGGCAAATCAAGCTCTGCTGAACTGGAAAGACGCCGGCTTTGATGAGGCACCCAGTGATCTGGTACTACGCAAACCGCAACTTAAGGAAGCCCAAGCCAATGTCCGCTCAGCGCAATCTAACCTTGAGCGCGCCGAGCGTAACCTACTGCGAACTAAGGTGCTTGCTCCCTATGATGGCAGGGTGAAAAACCGCCTCGTCGGACTCGGGCAGCAAGTGGGAGGCACAACCGCGCTCGGCGAAATCTTTTCTACCGACTCTGCTGAGATCCGCTTACCACTTACAACACGCGATCTCCGTTTCTATAATCCACCTAATCAGTTTTCAGAAAAACCGAGTACCACGGTGAAGTTTACTCCTCTCTCGGGCTCTGCGGATTCACCGCAGTGGACGGGCTCTATCCTGCGAGCAGAGGGAGAGCTTGATGCAGATTCGAAACAGCTCTTCGTCATCGCGAGAATCAATGACCCTTTTGGCATCGAGTCAGCCACCTCAGATGCTCCATCACTCTACATTGGTCAATCTCTCCGCGCGACGATCTCAGGAGAAACCCTTGAAAATGTCTACGAGATACCGCGTGAAAACCTTACTGACATTGACGAAGTTATCGTCATTCGTGACGGACTGTTGCGTCACGTCGGCATTTCTCCCATTTGGTCAAACTCTGAGAAAGTCGTCACTAGAACGGGTATTGAGCCAGGCGATTTACTTTCGACCACCTCACTACCCTACGCGCCTGAAGGTTATCCAGTCCAGATCATCACCGAGGACGAAATACTAGCGAGTGAAAAACTCACGTCTGCTCTTAAGTCTAAGCCATCGGACTCTCGAAGTCGTCGCGACAGCTCCCGTGGTCACTAATTTCAATCTTTTGTTATGATTCGCTGGTTTGCCAACAATGACTATGCCGCCAACTTTCTAATGGTGGCCATCCTGCTTGCAGGCGCGTATGCACTCTTTTTCAAGACACCTACCGAAGTTACCCCAGCCTACCAGATCAACAGCGTTATCATTGAGATTCCGTTTTCGGGAAGTACACCCAAGGAGGTAGAAACCAAACTTATCATTCCTTGCGAAAATGCTCTCAGTGGGCTTAGTGATGCAAAACACATTCGCTCAGAAGCGAGGAGAAACCGTGGTGTCATCACAGTTGAAGCTCGTGACGGAGCTGACATGAATAAGTTAAAAACCGATATCGAATCGAGGATTAACGGCATCAGCACCTTCCCGTCAGAATCTGAAAAACCGGATATTAAGATACCGGACACCGCGAGCTGGTATGAGGTCATCTCTGTCATCGTATCAGGAGATTTATCAGAAAAAGAGATCCTCAAGGTTGCTCAAGAAGTAAAGAATGACCTGACAGCTCTTCCCGCTGTCTCCAAATGTGACATCGTAGGCGTTCGTACAGGACGAATCAATATCGAGGTGAAGCAGGAAACCTTGCAAGAATACGGGCTCACCATCGATACCTTGTCGCGAGCTATTCAGCAAAACTCTCTGGACCTTTCTGCCGGCCTGCTGCGCTCGAATGAAGCATCCGTATTTCTCCGATCGACCAATCAAGCACTCAGCCAGAAAGATTTCGAAAACATTATCATCAGTAGCGCCAATGGGGCTAAAGTCAAATTAATCGATATCGCAACGGTTAAAGACACCTTTGATGACGAGCAGAAAATAACACGTTTTAACGGCAAGCGCGCTATCATCATTGAAATAGGACGCCAGAAGGAAGAGAGTGCACTTAAAATCTCCAGTCAGGTTCACGAATACGTCGAAAACTCAGTAGGCAAAGTCCCTGCAGGGGTAACCCTCAATACATGGGATGATGATTCAATCAGCTTACGCGGTCGTATTTCGACTTTATTCTGGAACCTCATTCAGGGTTGCTTGCTGGTCTTCATATTATTGGGTGTTTTTCTCCGTCTCTCTATTGCTTTTTGGGTCGTTATTGGTATTCCAGTAAGCTTTGCTGGTGCCTTTCTCTTGATGCCCGTCTTTGGTATCACGGCA
The DNA here is from genome assembly GCA_051252195.1 of Akkermansiaceae bacterium. Classification (GTDB taxonomy): domain Bacteria; phylum Verrucomicrobiota; class Verrucomicrobiia; order Verrucomicrobiales; family Akkermansiaceae; genus Oceaniferula. The sequence continues at coordinate 254,546 of JBPOGD010000007.1, forward strand.
AACATCATGAGTCTTTTTGGCTTCATTATCGTACTTGGTCTTGTCGTCGACGACGCTATTGTCACCAGTGAACACATTTATACAAAACTGAAATCTGGCATGAATCCACTGCAAGCCAGTGTTACCGGCGCTACCGAAATCGCTGTTCCCGTTACCTTCGGTATCCTGACCACCATGATTGCCTTTGTACCTCTGGCGTACCAGACAGGTCGTATGGGTTCCTTAGCGCAACAGATTCCTTACGTCGTTATTCCCGTGCTACTTTTCTCGCTAATCGAGTCGAAACTGATTCTCCCCTCTCATCTAAAACACATTGCTGTCAATCGCACAGGCAAGGGTATCATTACGCGCATTCAGCAAGGTGCTACCAAACTGCTTGAACGCTTCGTCGCAAATATTTACCAGCCCTCACTCAGGTTCTGCGTTCGCTATCGCTATATCACCTTATCAGCATTTGCAGCCCTTGGTCTCGTCTGCGTCGGCTACCTCTACAGTGGTGCCATGGGTTTCCAAGCAGCTCCGACAGTGGATCGTTATTACATCTTTGCCAGACTGCATATGGAAGACGATACAACGTATGAACAAACTATCGATGCAGTCGAGCACATCACTACATCAGCTCACACCCTGAAAGAAAAGTTCACCGATGGAGAGGGCGGCCCATCACTGATAGGCAATATCATGTCGACAGCAGGCGGCTGGCCTAGCTGGTCGCACGTCAGTGAAGATCAGGGCTATGTACTGGTAGAAATATTACCTCCTGGGAAAAGAAAATACCCTGGCCCCAAAAACCAAGTCATTGCTGATGCTTGGACAAAAATTGTTGGCGATATCCCTGGCTCGAGGTCTTTTAGTATCAAATCTGAAAATACCAACAGTGCCTCTATGAACGAGCGTGATGATATTGAAATTGAGATTCGTAGTGATGATGAAGCTAGCTTAAGCCTCGCTACGCTCGAGATTGAAAACGCGCTAGAAAGCAGTGACGGTGTATCAAAAGCATACACCAATATTTCATCTCCGAGGAAAGAGTTTCAAATTAAACTTTTGCCGTCAGGCCGTGACCTAGGTCTCAGTCAGGAAGATCTCGCCAGACAGGTAAGACGAGCATTCTACGGACAAGAGGCTCAGAGAATTCAGCGAGGCGATAAAAATATTCAGGTTATGGTTAGGCTCCCTGATGAAACCAGAAAATCCCTCAACACCCTAGATGAACTACAAATCACCCTTCCTAATGGGGCTATCACTACGCTTAGTGAAGTTGCCGAAATAATACGCGGTTCTTCCCCTCCTTCCATCACACGTGAAGATGGCTTACGCGCTTACCGCGTCTCAGCTATCCCAGAGTCAAACGAGATTAACATCTCCGATATTGCACAGCAAATTACTCCTCAGCTCAATGCCATCACGGCTGAAAAGTCAGGTACCAATTGGCGATTCCTTGGCACACTTGCAGAAGATGCTGAAAACAAGGTCAGACTTTGGGTTACTGGTGGCATCATGCTCTTCTGCCTTTATGCGTTACTCGCAATCCCATTCAAGTCTCTCACACAGCCCATTTTTGTCCTCCTAGCCATCCCCTTCGGTGTGATTGGAGCTATCCTAGGTCATATGATTATGGGTATCACACCTTCTTACCTGAGCATTTTTGGTATCATTGCTCTCTCCGGCATCGTGGTAAACGATGCCCTCGTCATGGTGGATTTCACAAATCAGAAACGTACTCACGGTGCCAATGCTTATGACGCTGTCATAACATCGGGCGCTGACCGCTTTCGCCCGATCATGCTTACCTCGGCGACAACCTTTGCAGGGCTGATGCCTCTTATCTTTGAACGCTCTATCCAAGCACAGTTCCTTATCCCTATGGCTGTCTCAGTCGCCTTCGGAATCCTTTTCGCTACTCTTATCACCCTTTTCCTCATCCCCTGCGCCTATATGGCGACAGAGGACATGAAGGACGGTTTCCGAAAACTTTGGAGATGGTACACCAAGCCATTTAGATCAAAGACAGTTTGACGTGATCAAATTCGGAGTTGATAACTCAAGCAAAGTCCCAGCCAAAGATTCGTGCAAATTCTTAGGATCCGTGCTTGCATCAAATTCAAGCGCTAATCGTCAATCCACCCCACACTGCCCACTTTCAACATGGACTCCCTTTTCCCAGAATCCCCAGCGCAAGCATCGGGTGTAATCCAAAACAGCCACGATGCGCCGCTTGCTGCTAGGATGCGCCCCCGATCTCTCTCTGAGGTAGCGGGACAGCAGCATATTCTTGCCGAAGGAAAACTCCTGCGCCGCGCCATCGAGGCCGACCGCTTCTCATCCCTCATTTTCTATGGTCCTCCCGGCACAGGGAAAACAACCTTAGCGACCGTAATTGCCAACAGCACCGATAGCCGATTCGAGATGCTGAATGGCGTCGAATCTAATGTTTCCGAGATCCGTGAAAAAATTGCTCAAGCTGAAAAGTGGCGGCAGCTGCGAGATCAGACCACTATTCTCTTTATCGACGAAATTCACCGATTCAACAAGGCGCAGCAAGACGTCCTGCTCCCACACATTGAGCGCGGCACAGTGCGCTTCATTGGCGCTACCACACACAATCCCTATTTTTACGTCAACTCACCCTTAGTATCGCGCTCACAAATTTTCCAGCTCGAGCCTGTCCCCACGGTCGATCTCGTCGATTTAATGCGAGCCGCGCTGAACGATGAAGAACGTGGATTAGGGAAATTAGATATCGAAGCCGATGATCATGCCCTTACTCACATCGCCGATAAAAGCGATGGCGATGCGCGCCGCTGCCTTACCGCCCTCGAGCTCGCTGCCCTAACAACTCCCGAAGACAATAGTGGCAAGATCCTCCTCAATCTAGAAATAGCCGAGGAGTCCATTCAGCAAAAAGCCATCGTCTACGATGCCCATGGTGATGCTCATCACGACACTATTTCAGCCTTTATCAAATCAATTCGTGGCTCTGACCCCGATGCCGCACTCTACTGGCTGGCGAAGATGCTCTACGCAGGAGAAGATCCACGTTTTATCGCCAGACGCATCGTCATTTCAGCCAGCGAAGACATTGGTCTGGCCGATTCCAATGCCCTGCGTATCGCCATGGACGCTCAACAGGCCTTTGAGTTCATCGGTATGCCAGAAGGGCGCATCCCGCTCGCACACGCTACCGTTTATCTCGCTACAGCTCCCAAATCAAACAGCTCCTATGCCGCTCTCGGTTCTGCCATGGAGGATGTCAAACACGGGCGCACCCTCGCTGTCCCTGAGCACCTTAGAACGGGAACTCGCAAAAAACTTGCCAAAGCATCTGGCGCGAGTGATGAAACACTCGAATACCACTACGCTCACGACTACGAGGAAAACTACATCCCTCAAGCTTATTTACCTGAGGGGAAAATCTACTACCACCCCACGGAAAATGGTTTAGAAAAACGTATCAAGGAGCGTCTCGACTACTGGCGAGCGCAGTTCAAAGTGTAAGGATAAATCCTATTACTTCGCCCATGGATCTTTGATATGGCTGCCCTTGTCTTTACCAAAAAGCTCTTCAGCCATTTTCCCTGCAGGCAGGGTAACACCAATCGGTTTCATCGCTCGCCCCTGTGCATCATAGCGATGATAAAGCATTCGGACAGGTTCCTCTTGTTCGACGGGCTTCCCATCAGAACCTGTGATAACTTTGGTACGCTTTACCTGAGCATCGTACATATTTTCCTGCACTAGCTGGCCTGTCAGTTTATGGTAAGCGTATTTAATGCGGTAGAGCAGTCTTCCCGATCCATCATGCAGTGTGCCTGAACGCAGTCTACCCTGCTTGTCTTTGCGATAAACAATGTTCATAATTGGCTTTTTCACCCCTTTGCCACCCTTGTCTTTCGCGTAAGTCACACGGTAAAGCGTGCGCTCATCTCCACTGCGTGAAAGCTCACTGTAGGAACCATCTTCATTCTGCATAATTCGGACATCCTTCTTTCCACCCACAAATTGGCTATGCGCCACCATGGGCAGCATCGCGACTACGAGTGCAAAGATCGCAACAAACGGCTTGAGGGAGAATGTGAAACAATTTTTTAGAGTTGTGCTCATAGCTAGGAGGAAGGAACCTAGCCACAGATATTAATTTTTCAAGTAATCAATCATGAGATGGAAAACACGCCGTAAGACCCTCGACCTCCAAGCACATGCTGTGATCATGGGGATTCTAAACGCGACCCCCGATTCCTTTTCTGATGGAGGCAAACACCTCAATATTCAGAACGCAGTGGAACACGCACTTGCCATGGTGGCCGATGGTGCAGCGATCATTGATATAGGTGGTGAGTCCACGCGCCCTGGAGCCGTTGCCGTTTCCTCCAGTGAAGAAGTTTCAAGAACTGTCCCCATCATCAAAGCTCTGAAAAATACCTCAGATGTTTTGATTTCCATCGATACTTCAAAGGCTTCCGTTGCTCAAGCGGCACTGCAGGCAGGTGCAGATATCGTCAACGATGTCACAGGCTTACTAGGTGATTCTCACATGGCAGAAGTTTGCATCCAAGCCGAGGCGGGAGTTTGCATCATGCACATGCAGGGAACACCTCAGACGATGCAGCATTCCCCCCAATACGAGAACCGAGGTGTCGTCGCCACCGTGCAGGATTTTTTTGAAGAGCGCCTAGCCACACTCACCTCTATGGGTATGGATTCAGAATGCATCTGCTTTGATCCAGGAATCGGTTTTGGAAAAACCCAAAAGCACAATTGGCAACTCATGCGTCACCTCGCCGACTTGCAAAAAAAACGCCCTATCCTTCTGGGCGTTTCACGCAAATCAATGATCGGAAAGATGATCGATGAAACCGCTCCAGAAAAAAGGGACCCCGCCACGGCTACTCTCACCGCCCTCGCCTACCAAGCTGGCATCCGTATCCACCGTGTGCATGATGTTCGTACCAATATTCAGAGCTTAAAGATGGCTGCAGCGATGACAGCAACCATCTGAGTTCACTTTCTCAGGGTATACCTAGCGCCCGCTAGCTGCTGCACAACTCCCTGAATTTCCAATTTCAGCAGGGCGATATTAATTTCAGATAAAGGTAAACCCGTCGCAGTGAGTAACTCATCCATCCCTAAAGCTTCTTGTTTTAAAGCTTCCGCTACTTTTCGTTCTGCACCGACCAATTGAGGCATTACAGGATGGGCGGGCACGGGATGCACCGATTCACTCGGTACCTCCTTGAGTGGTAACATCGAAATATCATCCAAAATATCCTGCCCACAGGTTACCAGTGTCGCACCTTCACGGATGAGAGCATTACAACCCGCTGAACCAGGACGATCGATCTGCCCAGGAACCGCGAAAATTGTCTTCCCCATTTCACCCGCTAAGTTTGCAGTGATACGAGAACCCGACCAAACAGGTGCCTCCACGACAATCACAGCCTGCGACCACGCTGCTACAATCCTATTTCGCATGGGAAAGGTCTTCTTGCTAGGTGGGGTGTTTAGCGGAAACTCAGAAACCACAGCACCATGACCATCGGCGATACTCTCTGCCAATGCCATATTCTCAGGAGGGTAAACTTGCCCGAGACCTGAGCCAATCACTGCAATCGTTCGCCCTTTCGCCGCAATCGCACCTTCATGGGCGTGAGAGTCAATTCCGCGTGCCAAACCTGATACAATGGTGAAGCCAGCACTCGCCAGCTGAAAGCCAAACTGCCGCGCCGTATTCACCCCATACATCGACGTCTTGCGCGATCCCACGATAGCCAGCGCATGCTGATCAACCTCCTTGATCTCACCCCACACATAGAGCACCAGTGGCGGATCATACATCTGCCGCAAAGCCGCTGGATAAGTATCATCGGCCTGCGTCACCACGCCCAACCCCCTATTCTTCACCTCTTCCAGTTCTGCTGACAAATCAATCGTACTTTCCCAAGCTCGAATGACCTCCGCCGTCTCAACACCGATCCCGCTCACCTCTTTCAAGCGCGAAACACTCTGAGACAAAATCGCCTCCGCACTACCAAAACGCTCCAGCAACCGACTCACCCGCACGGGCCCAATCTTAGGCAGCATATTTAGAGCGATGAGAGCTTCTCGGGGAGTCATAACTAAATACTTCCTTTATAAAACCTAACTTCCAAGAAGTATTTAAATCCAATCGAAACTACAGTTTAGAGCTATCCCCTATTTGGGGTCAGGTTAGGGTAGTAATCGCGATTGGGGCTTTCTAATTTCAACTAGTAGAGTGCAATAATTCTCTCTGGTGAGACTGTTCCTATATGCTCTAGGACGATTTTGCTGAAGGTGATTTTAGGGTGGTTTGGTTTTGAAGTGACTGGGACTAGCACCATGAAGTCTCGCTCTTCCTCTGGCTTGAGGACTTGATCCTCCTTCGTGGGAAGCCAAGATGATTTTTGGCCAATGATTTTATTCTCTGAATCAAACCAGATGACCCATATTTTTGCCGACTGGAGAGCCTCCGAGTGATCGTTGCGTAAGCGTATACGTAGTAAGCCATCTGGGTCTCGTTGTTCTTTCGGTAAGATCTTAAGGCCTATCTTCCCCGTAGAGATTCTCTTTTTCTTATCTGGAGAAGTGGTATCATCTGTAGCCTCTTGAGGTTTATTCTGAGTCTCAGTCAGCTCTTCGGTTTCTTCTATTTTCACCTCCGCAGCATCTGCATGCTGCTCCATTTCAGGCTTTATATTTGGCTCAGTTGATAGTTCGCTCGTCTCTTTACAGCTATTAAACAGGAGTAATAAAGGGATGATAAAGTGTATGGGCTTCATAGAGTAGTTTTATATATGGTATAGAATAGATCCATAGGAGAACCTAGAGAGCTAGGAACGTATAAACCCTTTTATCACCTATTTATCTCTGATTACTTTCTAATTTGTTATTCCCACTCCGCTAATAGTAATAGTGAGGAGCTCACCATTTGCCTCTAGGTAGTCCGCTATACCATTGCCATTGATATCAGAGGATCGGTCTTGATCCAGATTGCCAAAGTGGTTCATCTCCCAGCTGTCGAGGATCCCGTCTCTATCTGTATCCCCTTCGAAGCCGTACTGCGCTACGATGTAATCATCGATGGAGCTGACTTCCTCAGGAGTGATTTCACGATTGTAAAACAAACACTCATACGCATTCCATGCTTGCTCCGTGTGGTCACGGTCATTGCCGAGCACGAGTCCGTTCCAGCTACCATCAGGTGACTCCATACCGGTCTTTTCAGCCACTTGCACGCCATTGAGATAGAGTTTTCCTGTTCCGTTCTTATAGCTGTAGCTTATCGTGTAAAAGTGAAGATTCTTAAAGGCGGAAGACTGCCCTTCTAGATCACTATTTCCCGCGGTGATGGATTCTGTATCGGTCTGCTGCCCCACGGTGATGAAGCCATCGCTACCGAGCAGAAGTGCGAAGCGCCCCCACCAGCCAGCCTCGCTAGCGAGAAGTGTATTGATGTTTGAGAACTCAGTCGGCTCCACAAAGCCTACAAAGCTGAACTCATCCAATGTGCCTGAGATGCCATCCACCTCGATAGACTCTTCCTGATTAGAGAATGATACCGCACTCTTCTGCTGATAGGCATTCAGCGTCCAGCTAGGAAGTCCTCCAGTAGCTCCTGCTGCACCATGATTCTCCGCTACTGAGTTATCCATCCAGTAATTTACTTCATTACTACCATTGGTGGTGATGAAGTCTTCACTAGCGCTTAGCCAGGTGAGCAGTCCTTGGTCTGGTATTCCCTGAAATGAATCAGGATCTACTGGACTGGTGCCTGCTAGATATTCAGCAAGGTTAGAGAAGCCATCTTCATCATAATCCTCCTGCGGATCTATCTCAGAGAGTTCATCGAAGTCCGCTGAACCATCATAAAGCATGATGAGGTTCTCCCATAAGTCAGGAAGTCCATCTTCATCGAGGTCTTCTAGACTGGCGAAGTTCAGATTGGTAAAATTAAAGTTAAAGACATTTTTCACCTGACCGATGTTCGCCATCGCGAAGTGCGTATCATCATCTGTCTCAGCCGTCCACGGATAATACGCCGCTTCTCCATTGGAGATCAGTATATCCCAGAAAGGCTTAGCAACGTGCTTCAGCTGACCTTGATTGACTGCGGCATAGTTTTTCGCCTCTGAAGTATCAGCTAACCACCCCTGCACCATCGCAGAAATAGCAGGATCATCTAAGTTGGCTGTCTCTTGAAGGTGCATCATCCCTTGGTATGCCATATTCTTGAGCTGCCCTTGGTTAACGGCGGCGTAGTTATTCTCAGTGTTACTGTTGAGTGGCCACCATGTTTGCTGAGCTTGTAGCTTTAAGCTACATCCTAATAATATAAATCCTATAGTGTGAATTATTTTATTCATTTTGATAAATAAGTTATTAAATAAAAGTGACCTTTTTTTCATTCTTCCAACCAGACGGCAAAGCCATTTCTTTCTAATGCTTCACGACAACCAATCACATTTTTGTCTTCATCACTGATAGAAACACAACGATAAACTTCGTTATGCACGAAGCCTTCCTCCATATTGAGCCAATTAGAAACTACAACTATCAAATTTTCATCAGATAGATGTTCATACAATACTTTCAACAGAAAAGGTAACGTCTTACTAGAGACCCCGTCTGGGAACGTCCTTTCTAATAGCTGAATGGTGCTTTTCAAATGATTTGGTATCTCACTCATTTTATTGTCCCGTTAATGGCACTGGGTTATGTAAAATTGCATTAAAATCAACTCCTTGAGCAGAAGCTCCTCGGAGAAACTTTGCATCACTAGTCATAGTTGGAATTGAAAAATAATCTCCGGTCCCGAATATGAATACATCGTTAGCTCCTACCTTTTTTGTAGTTTTGAGATTCATAGCTCTAAGAGATGGGGTATCAGGCACAATTTGAACTAGATTCAAGAAATTCTGAGCTCTAGCTGCTTCTTGAGGTCCCGCAGCTCGAATCATATTATTAAATTCTCCAGCAGCTGTTTCAGTCATTATCATTTGGCGATCTCCAAGTTCAGCTTTAAGTGAATGGCGAACTGGTGAGTTCTCTGAAACAAAAGCAGATGCTGTCCCTGTATCAATATTCACTTTGCCTCTTGGGGCTAAGTCCGTGAAATCCTCCAATATATCCAACCCGTCAAGAGAGCGTTTCGCCACAGTCGTTGATCCTGCAGTTACAACACTAAGAACAATCTCAGGTGCTACATAGCCCAACGCATTACCGGACCCTTCAGGCGACGAGGTTGCATTAGCTGCTGTTTGTTTCAATCCAGTAGCTATACTATCAAGTGCTCCTTGAGGGTTATTATATGCGTTGACGGCACCATTGAACATCTTTTCGCCAGTTGTAGGCTGGCCTGTAAACACATCATACCCTGTTTTAATAGGGTGGATACTCCATAGTGACGATGCAGTATCACCGACAAATGAACCAACTCCTTTTACTGTTCCAACTTGAAATCTATAATACGCACTAGCATAATCCATGAAGCCTAATTCTTGAGGCCCGCCATAAGCATCACCTGCTATGTATCCACTCGGCGACCAATTTTCTACTCCTTCAAGCCCCGACTTAACCAATCTACCATCTGGATCCAGATAGTTCACAGGATCACTCATGGCATAGGTATACAGATCCCAAGAACCTGCGTGGCCTAGTGGGTCTGGGGAGATGAAACGTGCGGAACGAGCGTCATAGTAACGTTTACCAAACCAGTAGTAACCTGTGGGGTCTGGAGCACGTGACTTCCAATGGAGTGCTAGGTCTGGATTGGACTGATAATTCAAACTGGCACTACTCACATCAGGATAAGAAACTGCGCCTTCAGTATTACCGTAGGAGTCAGCACGAGATCTATCGCTCAATGTGCCATCCTTCACGGTGGCGAGCACATCACCGATACTGTCTGTCAGGTATCCTACTGACCCATGCGGGGTAATGGATCCAGAAACACCTCCTATACCATTATAAGCTCCGTAGCTACCGCTGAGGTCTACTCCGTGTAGCTTCCATACAGGGCTGGCTGTGACGGCACTACCTAAGGCATCTGTCCCCTCAGTCCGCATCATGAGCTCTAGAAACTCATACTGAGGATCATAGAGCGATGTGGTCACGAGATTAACACCCTCAGAGACCTTCTCATACTTCGTCTGGAAACGGCGGCTAAAGGAATCGTATTCAGCCTGCCACTTCCATGAATCATCGATGGAGGCGCCAATCTCAGTAACACTGAGTAAACGACCTAGAACATCCCAACTGAATGATCTGACAAGACCGTCCTGCGACTTCTGCCTAATAGGGTAACCTGCCTGATCATACTCTGTGGTAAGACCTGAGACACTATCCTGTGATACCGTGAATGTCTGGCTATCGATAGCATCATAGGCACCCGACGGGTGAAGAGCCTTCGCGATGAGTGAGTAATCACCCTGAGGGAGATTCAGCGAGGCTGACCAGTCATAATTTCCATCAAAAGGATTCGCCGGTGTGACACTGACATCTTCATAGCGGAAAACGGAGTTATCAGCCTGATTCGTCACCTCAAGATATACAGAGACATCATCATTCACAGTGCCGAAAGCTGTCTGTGAAGCTCCAGCATCACCCACTAAGTGAAGTGACTGAGGGCGACCAAACTCATCCATCATGACGGTGAGCTGCTCCTCAGCTGTGTCATAGGACTCTAAACCTGTAAGAGGTGCTCCTGTAGCCTTAGCACGCTTAATGAGTGCGCCTAGATGAGTGGGGTCATATTTAAAGTGATTATAAGAATCCTGAATCAGTCTCCCCTTCGCATCATAATGGTAATCATGCTGATCTGCATTAATAGAGCGTGACTGGATACGGGAGTCATCACGATACGTGATAGCCTCTGTAATATCAGGGAAGGCAGAAGTATTAGCCGTGATAAAGTGCTGCGTAGATGTCGGGCGACCTCGTGAGTCCCGCTCGATGTTCTTACGGAACCACGGAGTGACTGTTTCATGATAAGCTCCCGATGTGGTGTAGCTCAGAGAGGATGTGTAAGCGGCAGAGAGCGCATTTCCTGTAAGGCCAATGTTGTCTATCTTACCATCAGGTGCGTATCCGAAGGTGAAGCGGTGATCTTCTGAAGCATCTACAGTGTAGGCGAGCTTCTCGCGTCTCCCTGCTTCATCATAATACTGATGAGCGGGCATACCAGAGACTACGTCGCCATCAAAGCTCACGGACAGACTCGTAGGCTGGGAGTAGCCATCATACGTAGCAGAGTTCACCACCGCTGGGTGGATGCGGTCATGCTCCTGCGTGCACTCGAGGAGATTACCACGATGGTCATACTCGTAGGTCTTGCTAACACCGATGAGATGCTTCTGCGATGATGTGTGATCGACAGCGCTAACACGGAGGAAGTCATCATAATCGCTCATCTCCGTCGTTAAGCCTCGGCTGAGGTCAACGGTCGTTTTCAGAAGCCCTACAAAGTTTCCGCTAGGATAATAAGCGTAAGACAAGTGACGAGAGACACCCTGATCTTGACCGATGAGTTTCTCAGAAAGCTTCCTGCCTATCTGGTCAAAGGTAGACTGCTGATGCAGGCCACGTGGATAGAATGTATCGGTGACATTTCCTAGTAAGTCGTAACGAATCGATGTTTCCGAACCATCCGCACCCATGCTAGTAATGGGGCGGTTAAGACCATCATACGTCGCCACCGTTGGCTGACCGAGCTCATCAAGTGAGCGAACGAGATTCCCTGAAACATCATATTCAGCAAGCGTAAAATCATAGTCTGTAGCTGAGCTATATTTCTGAGAAACAACTGGTTGTCCCTGGAGGTTGGTATAAACAACGGACTTCGTGGGGTAATCTAAAGCATCTGAGATGTCGCCTGAGATGTATTCGGTAGAATGGAAGTCTGGGCTATAGCTGACACTAGACTGACGGTGAAGTAAGCCCGCGCTGTCATACACTTGTGAAGAAATGGTTCTGCCAAGAGCATCGGCCTGGGTAATAGAGTATTCGTTGACACCGTTGGTGGATTTAACCGTGCGGCTAATGAGATCGTATTCTGTTGAAGAGGTTTGTTGCTCAGAGTATCCACTAGCAGGAGGTCCCGTCGTCTGAACTGAACGTCCCAAACCGTCAAAGGCTGCAGTAGAAGTATAGCCATCAAGACCAGTGGATTGTATGGTGTTACCACGTCGGTCACAGACTGTAGTCACATTAGCGATCTGCGCTCCTAGATTGTAGTAGCTCTTGGTAACTTTACGGTGAGTGTTTCCACTGTTATTGAAATTCTCATCATAGGTGGTGACCCATTTGTTAAGCTCGCTTCCTGAGGAATTAGCACGAATCTCCTCTTTGCTGCGACCATCAGGGTAATAGGTCCATTTCTGTACAACTCCATCTGGGCTGCGCTGCTCGATGATATTCCCTAATGTATTATAGAAATAAGATGTCGTAGCACCGAGTGCATTCGTGGTGGTCGCGACATCACCGGTAGGATGATAAGTCTGAGAAGATGTAGAAAGAATATTACCCGCACCTACAGCTCCATCATAGGAGGTGGTAGTGAGCGTTCGCCCTAGCTCATCATAGGTAAAAACCGTCTCATTACCGCGTGGATCTATGGTTTTTAGCAAATCGTCAAAGGCATTGTATTCATAACGAGTGACCGACTGACCAAGGAACCAGTCTTGCCCTCCCGCAGCCTGCACACCTGAACCGTCTGACTTAGCTTCAGAGCGCCACGCTATCTGAGCGATGACACGTCCATTGGCATCATAGTCACGGAGAATGTAGTCCTCAGGACCATGACGAGGGCCATCTACCCATGTGACTTCTCCGTTAAGGTTATAATACGTATTCGAATGTGTAAGTAGTGCTCCAGATTCATCGTATATGCGTGAAATGATGGGGCGGCCAGCGGCGTCTCGCTCTGTGTAGGCTTTGGTGCCAGATCGATTAACGCTTTCTACGAGTTGATTCCGATTATTATAATGGAAGGAAACCTCCGAGTCGTCTGGTGAATTAACTGCCGAGGGGACGTTAGTCAGACCAGTATCGCCGAACTGGATGGTCTTTATTAAGAAACCTCGCTCATCGAAAACATTTCTCGCATGAGCGGACTCTGTAGAGCCTAAGGCTATGGAAGTAGAGTCTGGTAAACCTATCGCAAATGGTGCGGCAGCATGCGGGTGACCAGTGAAGCCAGAGTCAGTGCCCTCTGCGGTATAAGTAATCTTGTTTCGGCTAGTTTCTGCACCATCAATAAACCTAACGGTCTCTGTAGGAAGATATGAATAAGTAGCATCATAGCTAACTTCAGACCGAGAAACCACGGAAGAGCCATCAGCTTCATAGACATCCGCTTCAGTGGCGGTCAGTAAATTCGTATTAATGTCATACTCGGAGCGTATCTCTTTCGTTTCAGGCGCTCCATCTCCAGTAAAGTCTCCGTGGATTTTTTTGAGCACGTTATTTCCATTTGCATCATACCAGAAATACGTCGTGAGACCTCGGGCATTGACTCTCTTCTTGAGACTGCGCGGATAGCCTGCGGCTGCAGTTCTAACAGGGATAGCGTCGTCGTTTATTTTTTCCACTAAAATGTATGAAACACGCGGATTTCTTTGCACCTCTTCAAATGCAATGTTAATTGGTGAACCGTCACTTTCTATGATGAAACTTGGCTCATAGGGAATTTTAAAGCCAGCAGTTTTAAACAAGTCCAAGCTAGGCAAATAAAGTTGATCATTAATGAATACATTGAAAAGCCTTTCATTCTCAGCTTTATAGTTCTCTTCATATAAACCTAAAGTGATTTGGTAATTTGCAGGCTCTGGAACGGCAACTTCATAAAAGAAACTGTCGCCAACTCTCCTTCGATTCATAAGGTCATCATAATCTGAAAAAAATATTTGAGTTCCATTTAGATTAGATTTGCTACCTCCATTAAAATCAACATCTGCTTCGAACAAAACACCTTCGGGCCCCAGTATATCGCTATTGCTACCGCAATTTATTGCCTTAATAAGAGTTCTGGTAACGGACTGACTCTCGCCGCAGTTGCCACTGCATTCTTGCTCAACTAAATTATAAACTTCGATAGCTGATATATCGGGATTCCAATTAATTCGATCCAATTTAAGATCTAAAACGCCGTCGTTAACTTCAATTGTATACTTTTTAACTATCGCATTATTTGTGTGACCCTCATTATAATAGTTGAAGGTGTCTTCAACAGTTTCACCTTCCATAATAATATTCACCTTCCTCCCGCTTGGACTTGCAGTGTTGGAAAATTCACAAAAGTGAAGAACTACCTCTTTTGTTCCATTCTCGAGAGGGATTATATAGTCAACATCATTATTACCAGCCCTCTCTCTGTATGTCTGATAAAGAAGATCGTCTGATGTTCTATTTACCAGCTCATCATCAAATTCTAAAGTTCCGCTATCAAAGTATTCATCAGCTTGATACAATATCCCCTCAGTGGACAAATAAGGTTCAGTAGAGCCACAGTTAATTGCCTTTTCTAGCACACGGCGATATTCTTCATCTGGACAGCAATGAAGGTGCCCATCAGCTGGTATAACAGCGTTAGGATCAGGGAAATTATCACGTGAAGTATACCATTCCTGAATCGTCTCTTGCCCTACTACATTCACCTGTCTAGTAATTAAGCCGTCCGTGTATTCATAGAGCATACAGTTATTCCCGAGAGTTTCTGGGTTTGAGACACTGTATGTTGCATTTCCTGGAGTATCACTGAGAGGATTTGCACTTGGCTCATTACGGAAATCATAGATACGTGTCCACCCTGTGAGATTATCTGCGCGGCGAGGATTGAGCTCAGATAGGTCATCTACAACAGGTGCATTATAAACATCATCCTCTTTACCTGTTCCGTAGACGAAGATCGCATTCCGGACGAGCTGAGTGTCATCACCTACCGTTGCCCACTGCTGGGTGACTCTGCGGTGGCCATCATATTCATTTTTAAGAAGTCGCCCATTCGGCTTATGTATTTCTTCGATAAGGTGAGTAGAGTAATGATCAACAATCGTGATGTTGTCATCAGGATCAATATTCGAAACCTTGTATTTATACTCAATAACTGAGTTATCAGGACGCTCGACACGTGCAAGATCCCCTGAACTATTATAGGTATAATCTATATGGCGCCCGTCATCCGTATAGGCCTTAATAATGTGCCCCTGAGTGTCATACTCAAAGTTGACAAAGTTACCATTACTACTGCGAATTTGTCTAAGCTGGCCGTAATCCCAACGACTCTCTATGTTCCCGTAATGAAAAGTGAGATAATTCCCTCGATTATCTTTCCACTGGTAGAGGTATGGACGTTCACGCTCTATAAGCGAATCACCTTCACCTACAGGAAAGCCACGCTCGTAGTATAATCGTGTAGAACCATCAGATCCATGAAGTGTATAAAGATCTGTAGTATGAGTGCTTATATCCGTAACGAGGTGTGTATTGGGATCTGGATCGGACTGCTCTTGAGTAACACGAATCTCCTGATTGAATATATTACTCAGACCTCCTGACCCACGAGTTGAATTATTAGATAAATGTTGATTCGAAACTACATCATCTTTACCAGAAACTTTGTAGGGTTCGTCAGAACGATAAAGACCTTCGTGAACTTCTACATACTCGACTGTTGTTCCATCTAGCTCGGCACCGATGAGCAATTTTTCAGATCCCTCACGGCTCTGCAAGTAAGGGACGAGACTGCTTTTCCAAGAATATCCAAACTGTCCCCAGCCAGCATTATTGCTGCTATAGTTTCGGCGAATCTGTAGTGGCAATGGTCCAGCAAGAGTTAAATCAACTTCATCAACTAGAAATGCACCTGATACAGAATCTACAGGATCAGAAACCGCTTGAGGAGAGGCCTCCCCTCCTTGTGCCAAATCAACCCCAACAGACCCCATCGTATTATCACTACCGCTGTAGAGAGCCGCGACATATGCTCTGATGACATCGTGATCACTATTGATGTAGCTAGCGCCGCTTGCTTCACTAGCCACATAATTCACGTCAGCATTCGGTATTTCCTTCGTATTGTTAGTGGGATTATTAATTAAATAGTCGGCTGTCCACCCGTTTTGCAGAGTTGAATTCCCAACACCGCTTGCATTTAAAGTAAGTGCTATCACCTCCTCAAAGCCAATCGTATTTTGAGGAATAGACAACTGACTCGCAGCTCCCGAGCTTGAAATTGATGTGAAACCAGCACTAGGCGCAACAGGCAAGCCAGCACCTCCTTTATAGAGCTGCTCAGCACACAAAGAATGTGAGAGAAGGAGTGATAGAATAGTGAATGATACTCTCATCTGAAACTTAAAATTGTTCATTCTAATCGACTAACGGTGGAAAATAAAAGGTGAATTCATGGATCTTTCAATACTTTGCTTTTTTAATTATTCCAATCAGGTAGATTACTCCAATCGGGATCATAGACACGTAGATATGTAGCTGTATTAGCGGCAGTTCCATTAGCCTCTAACCATATAGGATGGTAGCCTTCATAATAAAAATACACTCTCTTATTGAGATATTGAGTCCCTGACGAGTATGTGACTATATATTGAAAACCTTGGTTAATATAAATTTCCGATATACCACGTGCAGTGCTCCACAAAGATTCATTATTATGCTTTTTCCACCAATAGGTGGAAATATCAAGATAATCCCAATTTTCTAAAAAGACGACCCTAACATACTTTTGACTATTGTATCTAGCACCTGTAGCAATGGTATGCTTGATATGAGGATTATCAAATTTGGGCTCAACTCTAACTTGATAATACCCACCTGTAGACGGATCAAGATTGTCCAGCTTTATGCTTCCAATATTCAAACTCCCTACAGAAGCAGAAATTGTCAAATTTGTGGGACTCTGAATTGTGCTATTTGTAGGTATATCAGTTATATCCACAAAATCTAAATCGTAATCTATACCACTTGGACGAATACGCTGTACAAGCCTATCATTTGCAGGATTATCATCATTGGGAGTATTTTCATAAACATACCAACCAAGGAAGTTTTTCCTAGCGCCTGTAGTCGTGTCAAACTGCCAACTCTCTAGTGAATAGGTCTTGGGATCAGATGACGGGTTGACGCCTTCTTGATAACTAGTCTGACTTGAAAAACCCGTCTGATTCGTCGGGGCTGTAAAGCGACCATAATACTGAATATTATTTGAGCCTGCATATTGCACCGCAGTAGGTGTTTGCACCCAGTAAGAGTATTGTCTCACGAGGCTATCAGGAGCAATGGTTCCCCCCATCGTTCCAGCGTCAGGAATAGGAGCGTAACCAGCACAATCCAGTGCCAAACCCCCATTATCAAAATATTTATAGTATTTAGGAGCAAGAAGCCCAACGCGGAACTTCGCACGTTGCTCTCCAGAACTACTCAATAAACTAGGATCAAAGCTAGCAAGCATGTCATTACTAAAGGCGTAAAATTCATCTAGATCTTTAGAATCCTTATCTTCTATCTCATGAGAGATACTCACTGTTGCCAACTTCTCTGCATAGTTATCCGCATTGATGACGATAAGTTCATCCCCTGAGACATCAGCTAATGGATCAAGTGACAAAGTGTGCTCTCTAGCTGCCTTGGCAAGGTGGAATATACGCATGGTGGAAATAGAACCTACCTGACCATAATACTTCTCCATCACACCATGTTCATAGGCAGAGCCTTGGCAACCTAGAAGGTGATAGTAATCTTGGGTAACATCCCAGCTATCCTCACCACGGAGAGGATTAGGTGAAGCGGAATAAACCGAAGCTAATGTATTACCTCGATAAATATCAATCGATGGTAAATTGGGAACTCCCGCGCTTTCTTCATACTTCAAGCCAGAAAACAGATGCCCGTAATCGCCCTGATGAACCACCTTATGAAGCAGCCCCATCTCAGATTTGAAAAGGCTCAAATACTGCCAGTAGCTCATCCCCATCAAATAAGATCTAGCCCCATAATCGATGTCAGCCACAGGTGTATCTGGGCGTTCATACTCATAACGCCATAGGTTGCGAACATGGGCATTGAGCATTTTGGAGGTGACTTTCCCTGTTTGAATGCAAAGCGCAAATAAACCAAAATCCAAGTTATTCGTATCCGTGTATTCTAGCCCCTGAACAATTTCATCCTGAACAAATGTAGTGAAGTCATACGCCTGATTAAGCTCGGTATGGAATGGCGTATCATAATACTCATTACTACTCCGCGCTGAAAATGATGTTCCATTAGTCGCACTGCGAGTATTTCTCTGACGTTTGTGAGTAATGCGTATCTCGATATCGCCTGGAGGTTCAGCTGTAAGGATTTTAAACCTTCCTTTACGCTGATTTTCGAAGGTAATACTGCCGCCCTCATCCGCTGCTGCTGAGAGGTTTTCATTTCGATCAAATTCAACATAGCTAGAATGATCATAAGGAGAAAAGCCTTCGGTAATAACTCCATCCTCGAACTCATCATAAGGTGCCATAACGATCCCTATCTCTTTCGTTCCATTACCACGGAAATCCCATCGCTCTACATACACTTTACGATTGTGTAGATCACAAAGCAGTAATTCTCCTGTATCAAGATTTGTAAAATAGCTAGTCTCGTATGCTTGGACAACTTGATATCGTATCGTATCAAAAATTCTAGGTATATCATTGAAGCCATCAAGCACCTTGAAATCGCCAGAAATGCGCGTTGGTTTGGGAAAGTCCTCCCATTGTGAGAAATAACGTGGACGAACCCGCACCTGGAGGCCTATTTGATCATAACTAATACCATGACCTTGCTCACGAAGTTGCCATTTTACAAAACGAGGAAACAGCTGATAGGGCTGGTCTGAATCTGACAAGAGACGAATATCATCATATTCAGAAGGTAAATCACTTGAATATTTAGATGTATAAACCTCCTGTTTTTCAAAGAGTACTCCATCGTCAGTCCAATATTCCTTAATAAGTTTCGAGCCTCTAGCCTGATCTCCATCTGTACGATATCTTAGCTGGAAAGGAAGTATATCCTCATCTCCTTGCGCATATTTCCAAAACCATTTCCAGCCAGAGTTATACTCCTCCTGCATGAGCGGGTAAAGGTCTAGCCCTTCTGTTATCTCAACATCCTCTATCCATGGGAAAAGATGTACCCACTTATCATCAATATATGCGACAACCCATGGGTAATTTAGAGCCGTCAAGCTCCCGATTTTTTCCATGCCCTCTAGCTGGGTGCGAAGCATCTTAGAGGCAAAGTCTGTTGAAACAAGAAGCTCATTTCTGTCCGTCATCACGTAAGCAGCTGGGATGTCAGCCTTTCGTAATAGATACACGAGCAATGCACACTGCTCGTGTGGTGACCCCTGCTCTTCCAGATAGCAACCCAAGGCTGCGCGCTGAATACCACCTGGATCAATAGAATACCCCTCACCTTGATTCGACTGGTTATAGCCAATGGCATCACAGAGGTTAATTTCATTTTGCACATAGTTAGCGATGGCAAAAGGATCGCCATTAAGCTGTTCATGAAGCTCATTTAGCAACGTATGGCTCCGTAGCTCCGGAGATTGATCTAAGGATGAATCTCCCTTTAATGTATCCCAAAGAGGGTCTCCCTCAGGCAGGGTTTGTAAATCAACGGAGTCTAAAGTTAAGGGATTAGTTGATGAAGTTAATAAATTCTGAGAAGCAGAATTTAACTCTTCGATGGTAGCCCCGTAGTATGAACTCGGTCTTGGAGAACCTGCGAAGCTTCCTGAGATCGTTGAAGTCGTTAATATTTTAGACGCCTCAACACTAAAGGCAAAAAGCATTGTGTACGCATCCCCCCCTATGGCCCAACTATCAGTGGCAGTATCATAGGTCGCATTCCGAGCTAAAGAATAAGTAGCACCAAAATAATCACAAACAGAGTTCGACTCTACAACGTATACGTATTCCTCTAAACCACCTTGATGTGAAAAAACCCACCGCTTGTTTCCTTCACGCGCTGTGTAGAGTGATAAGCTAACACTGATACTGAGATTATGCTCTGAAAACTCAAAGCTCTCAGTATATCCCTTACCAGCACCAGAGGCACTATCTCCAAAAGAAGTCCAATCATTCAGACGATCTAGCTGGAGTGGCAAAGTTTCGACTAAACTTCCATCTGCGGCATTTAATACTCTAATCTGTAGCTCCGCCTCATCTGCGGTTCCATCGGCTTCTACTTTGAGCTGCTCTGGGTCAAACAACACACTGTAACCTTGATTTGTATATAGTGATTGAGCACCCAGCTTGCTACCAAATAGTAGAAATGGATCTGAACCGTCCAGCCACCATGATGCATCACCTTCAGAAAGGCCACTCTGAGCCGATAAAGGAGCTGAAGAAGAAGTATTCCATAAAAACCTTTTTTCTGGTGCAAATACAAACTTAGACGAGATGCCTTCACTATATATCACTGCTTGCTGTCCAGAAATAGGTCTCACTAAAGTTGCTATTTCGTATAGGTCGTTTGTTTCAATATCTATACCCCAGTTATTGATAAACTTATAATGGCTCTTATCGCGCAACTCTTGAGATGTTGATACTTGTTGAATATTTATGGCATTAAGCTTAGGCGCAAATTCTGGAGAAACACTTTCCAGTGTTATTTGACCATCTCTTACGGGTATTTCTACAGAGAAGGTCTCATAAGAACCTGGAATAGCACTACTAAAAGAGTGAGTGTTCACGCTATATTCGATACCTTCTAGTCTAAATTTAAATACTTCTGGATTGGAGATGGCTGAACCTAGATGTATCGATATTTTATAGGTTCCTTCAGGGACTTGCGCTTCAAAAATATTGGCCAAACCTGCTACGTTATAAAACGATGCGTAATTCGATAGGAGTAAGTCCCCAGTAGTACTAGTGGTTGTAATATTTGCAGGAAAGTTTCTCCAACCGTAATTCCACTCAGCATTGAGAGGAGCTTCTGTAATTAGTTGATTTGTAGTTGTTGTCTTATTTGGCACCAATCCATATTCCAAACCTCCATCACCTAAATAGTGCTTATCTTCAATCTGATGGCTCACATCCTTCTCTCCCCCGAAGACAATCTTGGCATCATACCATTCGGCATCAAACTGGAGACTATCAGTCCAACCAGAACGACCATCTACGGTCGTTACAAAAGCTTGAAAAAAGTGATACCCTTGAGATAAATTAGACACATCATAAGTCCATTTACTAGTCGATGTATCCCACTCCATATCACCTAGCAGTCGATAACTATCGTAGACCTGCAATTGAGCAACATCTTCTTTAGCTACTCCAGCTACTTCCAAATGTATAAGTGCGTTTTGACCTGCGAGAACTGAAAATGACGAACCTGTCTGAATTAAATCATTTTTAACCCATTCTATTTTCGAGTCATCAAAAGAAAACTCCGTTTCATGGTCTAATGCGTAAAACGCTCTCATCTTAATTTTCCACTGATGAGTGCTATTTACTGCGCGAAAGTAGAGCTCTAAATCATCAGCATTTCCAGCTAAGGCACCATCAATTTGAACCTCTGAAGGGAAATAGTTATATATATAATCTTCAACTGAATTCACAGCATCAAATCGCTTCAAACCATTGTTCGCTATATCTACACCGAGGTCGCTTAAATCGTCGTTATTTGATAAATATATATTACTGGAAGAACTAGCTGGTGCATAACAGAAAAAAACAGCTGGTGTTGCTGTGGTATTCGTTCCGTAAACCATGACTTGAATAAATTGCCATTGCCCTGCTTCGCTAGGCTTATCGAAATTCACCCGGGCTGTATCATAAAAGCCCGATGCCAGATTCCCTGTATCGATCCACTCCGAGACTTTATGATGAGGATAGTCATCATCACTAGATTGCACTAAAATAGTCCCTACATCGTGGGTATCCGCACTAATCACGGTGACCTGAATAATAAGTAGGTATATTACAGCTATTACACACTGAATATTTGAACGAGTCATAGATTTTTTGTTCGTCGTTAAAAAGCCTTTCAGATCAAGATCTTAATATTACCCACTAAAGATACCTTTCTCGCGGGTTCCTCTCCAAAATTCTCCACAGAACCAAACTCAACAGGTTCAAGATTTGCAAATAGTGGTTGAACTAGCAACAATAAAGAACTAAGGCAAAGAAAGAGTGTAATGCTCATAATATATATTGATATTATATAGTTCAGATTGGCTATTCTAATCAAGATTTTTGTCAAATAATGACAGCATTCAATTTACAACACCCTTAAGATTAAGCTTTTCAACAAACTTAAATAAAGCCCGGCTGGCAGCGCGAGCGAATGATCGCGCTAAAGCAGGTGTTATAGGGCGGCGCAAAGCGACCCTCCCGTGCACTGCCAAAACGCTCCAGCAACCGATTCACCCGCACCGGCCCAATCTTAGGCAGCATATTTAGAGCGATGAGAGCTTCTCGGGGAGTCATAACTAGATTTTAAATCTGAAATTTTAATTTCCAAGAACGAAGACACATTAAAATCGTAAAGTCGTTTTTCGAAACAAGACGAATAATAAGCTTATCCAAAATTACAGTTTAAAACCGTCCAAATTGCGGGGTTAGATCAATAGATCTTCCGCATTTATATATCTTACTTAAATTAGAACCCTCTTTAAACCCTCAGTGGTGTTCTTCTCAAATAACTACCACCTCCAAGTAACAAGGGTCTTTTCACTCAGATCATCTTTTCTTCTACCTCTATTGATTGCCTGCTCTATCTCTTCAGCAGCCGCACCTGCTTTTCCTAGCATACTTCGCCTCTGGGCGGCTATGAAACTCTGAGAACCTATCACCACTCCATCGCTGAAATACTTAATCTTACTGCGGAGGAGTTCGTATCTGCTCAGTTTCCCGTCGAGCTTGATGACCTTGTCGGCTATTTCTTCACTGACTCCCCTTCGCCGCATCTTACCCGATTCCTTAACACTCTGATTTTCAATCACCTCCATTCCATCGCCAAATAGCCAGCAGCGATATGTTCCTTGGTTTTTGGTGAAAGTATCTGTGGGCACATCCAGCACGTCACAGAGCCCCCGCCCTGCTCGCTTCGATCCTGCTACTGCCTCAGCATAACTACACCAGCGGTAGTCCTTAGGATCATCCACGATGCCAGCTCTTACAGGATTAAGATCGATGTAGGAACTCATGGTTCGCAGTGCATCACCATCCTCCACCAGCACACTCTTAAACCGACCCTGCCAGAACGTTCCTGTCCTACCATATTTTTTATTATACCAGCGGGTAAAGCGCTCCTTCACCTCCTTCATGTAAACGGAAAGGTCACAAAATCGCTCACGGAACTGATCCAGCATCTCGGTGATTTCATCCTCCTGCTCCATCCCCCGCATCCAATCGATCTCTCTACGCAACCTCACAATAAACTCCTTGGAATACAGTAATCCCAAGTGTTTGAGTAGCTCTTCCTCGCCCAGATCACCATAAAACTTCTGGTTAAACCTCTCCTTATTACGAACTCGCACCAGAATGTGAAAATGATTATCCATTACACAATACGTCAGCACTTTCACCCCACAGAACTGCGCCATCTTCCAGATCAACTTCCGCAGTCCCTCCTTCTCCTCCTTACCCAGTAAGAAATCACCACCCGCCGTGCGGCTCATCCACATTATTTTACATGCCTGTCATTCATTTACAAGTAAACGCATACGACCACTCGCCTTGCAAATTACGTAAAACTTCTAAATGAAATATTCTTTTCTTAATTTTTTTAACAACCTTGATTTGCAGAGTATCTGAATCTTTAAGGTTAAACTTATTACCAATCGAGTAAGTCGATATATCAGAGTAATTATTCATAAGAGAACCATCTTTCTTAAGTAACATACCGTAAAATTTAACATTATTACTTGTCAATTGATCTCTGGCGTCTTCACCATTTTTTAAAAAAAGAAAAGGCTCCACTAAAGTATGCGTTTCACTCGGCGCTATAAACAATAGGTAACTCTCAGTATCTCTAACTCTTAAGACAACAAATGCTTGATCGTGTTCAGAATACTCAACTACAACTTCATATTTTGACGAAAAACGCATAAGGTTTAAAGCGTCATTAAGATTAACACTGTTAAACTCAACCCAACTTATAGGATTCATATTTTCTGAATAACAAAAAGTTGTTAAGAAAAATTGAAAAATACAACTAATGATTATTATCTTTTTCATATATCTTAATTATTTTGTTTTAATCCTAACTGCATGCCTTGTTTGTTAGTCATGCGTTAGTTTTTCATTCATGTCCTCATGGTATTTCTATATCCTCAGGACTAACCGTAA
>JBPOGD010000008.1:0-164382 GCA_051252195.1 Akkermansiaceae bacterium
TGCCTTGTTTGTTAGTCATGCGTTAGTTTTTCATTCATGTCCTCATGGTATTTCTATATCCTCAGGACTAACCGTAAGGGCTTAGCCTGGGGTGGCCACCCCAGGCTAAGCGGAAATGTGTCAGACCGTTGAATGCCTTGTAACTTAGATTACGAATGACAGCTTGGTCGGCACATTTCCTTTTAGGTCTATCTCGAACAGTTGGGAGAGCATTCATGGCGTAAGCCATATCTAGCTCGTAATTACAAGTATGAGAGCATTTAAAAACTAACGGATCATACTAATAATTCAACACCTATGAACCAAAAAAACAATACAACCTGAATTGGCATCGACGTTTCAAAACTCGAGCTTTACCTACACACCTATAATCACGAACTCAAGCTACCCAGCTTTATTAAAAACACCCCTTCAACGATTAAAAAATTAATCACTAAGCTGCAAAAACAATCTGGCGTCATCTGCATCTTTGAAGCTACTGGAGGATATGAAAAAACGCTGCTCACGCTATTACAAAACAAACAAATCGACGCTTCACGTATTAATCCAGCATTAGCTCGAAATTTTGCTAAAGCCAAAGGATTACTTGCGAAAACGGACGCTATTGACGCACAAATATTAACCGACTACGGTATCCAATTCACACCCAGAATCACCCCTGTAGCCGACCCTGTTTTTGAGGAAGTTCATGCCCTCGTTAAATATCGCAGACAACTCAATGACGAGCTTCAACGCGCCCGTATGCAGCTGGAGCATCCACTGCCTAAAAGTGTGCTTAAAATGCTCAACGCTCGTATTAAATACCTAAAGAAACACATCGAAAAAGCGACTACCACAATGACCGAACTGAAAGATGAATCTTCATCACTCAAACAGGTTGTCGAGAAACTCACAGATGTCAAAGGTGTCGCATGTGATACAGCGCTATCCCTCGTCGTTGCCATGCCTGAGCTTGGAATACTTTCATCTAAACAAGCCGCCTCACTCGCTGGGCTGGCTCCATTCAATCGAGACAGCGGCCAGCTACGAGGAAAAAGAATAATCCAAGGCGGCCGCAAAGAAATAAGGCAAGCTCTGTATATGGCCGCTCTCGCGGCATCAAGAAGCAACGAGGTTCTTAGCCCTTACTACAAGCAATTACTCGAACGAGGCAAACCAAAAAAATTAGCCCTCACTGCAGTCATGAGAAAGCTACTTTTACACCTAAACACCCTTATGAAACAACACTTAGAGACTCCAAACCATCTTTCAGAAGATACTGTTTGAAGTTTTTCTCAAAAACACAGTTGCTGTCATTCATTTTATATTCTGAACGTCTGTCATTCATTTTAAATATGCTGGGATTGGATTGGATATCTACTTCTTTTTCAATCTTTCTCTCACTCTAATTTCATAGGAAAAATGATCGACCCTTACAATACTGAACATGATCAGCTTTAAATCGCTATCAAGAGAAACTGATATATCAGGTCTAGCACTTGGATTAGACAAATTATAACTTGTTTGATATGGAGAATTAGCCCAGTTATCTACACAAAAATGCTCTTTATCGTATGAAACTGAAAAGCAGCGCTGAAAACTTTTATCTTCATTAATTTTTTTAACCTCAAATAATTCAACTCCTTCAAAAACTCTTACTG
Organism: Akkermansiaceae bacterium; assembly: GCA_051252195.1. Lineage (GTDB taxonomy): Bacteria > Verrucomicrobiota > Verrucomicrobiia > Verrucomicrobiales > Akkermansiaceae > Oceaniferula. The sequence continues at coordinate 1,641 of JBPOGD010000008.1, forward strand.
AAAATATTGTATTCTCATAAACAACCTGTTGTTTTTCACTCGTTAGAAAAAGTAAATTGTTTCCACTAGCGCTAGCAAAGCTTAAAACTAAAAACAATAGTTTAAACGTTAAATGTTTCATCATAAATCTATAATCTTTGTGAAGGTTGCATATTTTCCTGATTTGACACCTTTTTGGTATAGTGTGTTAGCGTTGAATCTACCAAACTGGTTGGGCACTGCCAATTGCATAAAACCACTAGGTGTGACAACTCCCCCAATCACGTTTTGATTTGCATATACGGCAAAGTCACCTCCACCTGAATTTCCCCGAGCATTATTATCTGTTGAAGAAAAGTAAGTTTTAGAAACTTGGTTTCTCAGATTAGTGTATATTTTGTAGCTTCTGTCACTAGGATGCGAATGAAGCGATGCAAAAACATTCACGCTCTTCGCAAGTTAATTTACTGCATGCCTGTCATTCATTTTTTGTCATGCTTTGTGTGCGAAGAGCCACAAATACCTCCACTGTTCAAACTACCAATTCTAACATTACTTTTATTATTTCTATTTAGATAGGTGTCCATATGGATCTAAGATTGAGGTTTGTTTTTAACTCTAATTGGAGAACAACCTATTTTTCTGAAACTTTTAATCGCATAAAGAGCTCGCCGTCATTTTCCCAATCTTCATTGATAGTCACCATTACATCTTCGTGGTTACCATCAGAGCTAATTGAGACTACTGCATTATTGGCTGTGTTGATATTGATGTTAGACCAATTGATTAAATCTGAACTATACTGAAAGAGTTGATCTGTGTCGGTAACAGAATCAGCAAGGCGGTTGAAGATGAACTGCCTAGTTAATCCTGTGCTCGTTATGCGCGGCAGCATACTTGTATTCGCGACACTAGAGTCACTGTCTAACACGTATTCCAACAGGTTAATGACTCCATCACCATCAGGATCAGCTTCTGACCCAACATCTGTAATGATTGGCTGAGTAGTTAACCAGCGCACATATGCAGGCGAGGTTTCGAACTCTACAATAATTTCATTTAAACTAAGTGCATAGTTGTAGACTTTAAATCTATCAATCTTGCCGCTATAGCCTAAAGAAGTTCCATCACCCCCAAGACTCACATTGGTGATCCCGCTGAGATTATGCGTATTTCCTGTAGTCTCGTCAAAGAGTACCCCGTTAACAAAAGCTTTCATGCTGCCATCGTTCGTGTTCTTCGTGAATACCCAGTGATTCCATCTTCCTTTGTATAAATTACTATTAGCGACTTTCGATAACCTATTGAAGTTAGTATTCGTATTTCCAGCATCCCATATTACTGTTGAATTCCCCCAAGGTAAATGAATATTGATCACCCTATTTCCACTACTATCGGTTGCTCTAAATATTAAATCATTGTTAGCTTGTGAATCATCACCGAATACCCACGTCATGATCGTTACCTCATCATTAAGATATGCAAATGCATCCTCAGGTAGTTCCACGTATTGAGAACCTCCAGTAAAGGTGAGACTTCCGCCTTCCAGTCCATCGTCATTCCAGCTAGCTCCTAGAAGTGTTCCATCATGACCAAAGTCTGTAGAGTCATTTACTATAGTACCTGAACCATTATCCATGTCCCAGCAACCAAGTAAGACTCGCTCAGCCGCTAATGGGTTTTCGTTAAACCGTATATTATCTACAGTGATGTGCCCCCAGCCACCAGTTGAATTGTCAACGACTTTCCAGTAAACATTTCCCCCAACATAATCGGTGAGATCAATATTGCGCTCAATGAAGGCCTCACCATTTACACCTCTATTAGTACGGTAAATTTCTGTTCCGTCCTGAAGATAAATAGCAAAGTAGACTTGGTTAGTACTTCCTCCCCCTACTAACATTGATGCCATAGGTTCTGTGAGAGTAAAGAGCGGAGAAGTGACCTCTCCTGTATATTCGTCTGATCTGCCATCAGGGCTATTAGGACCCTCCAGAGTTGAAAGGAAATAAGTTCCCTCTTTGTTGTAGGCACCCATTGAGCCCGCATGGAAATTCGATACATCTGTAACGATCTGCCCGAATGAACCACTAGTTACCGAACCTCCTTGGAGATCTCCAGACTCAAAATCAAAAATTGGATTCTCCGTAAAGGTTTGAGTGGATCCCCCGCTTTGTATAAAGGCATAAACTCCTTTTTTATTACCAGTAGCAATATCGGGTAAGCTATCACCATTAATATCTCCAATTGAGATTTGGCGTCCAACTCCTGAATCATCATCAATCAAGTGGGGTACAAAATCGACTGTGTTATCGCTATTTCTTCTGGTCTTAAACCAGTAAATAACTGGGTCATCATCAAAATCTACGTCTCTACCGTTGTGAGCAAGGTGACACTTACCCGTTACAATATCTTTAATCCCGTCACCGTCCATGTCAGCACATTCCATGCAGTGGAGTTGACTGAAATTTACACCTGCTGGGCTATCATTTATATTGCCTGACTCAGACATGATGATATGCTTAATAAATGTCACGTTACCAGGGGCACCTGCAGCCTCATACCAAGCCATGCCATATCCGTGAGCAGCTAATGCAGTCACTACATCATTATCACCATCACCATCGACATCATAAACCTGAATCTGCGCCGCGGAATCCGCAAATTCTTGCGCATGGAATGTCCACACAGCTTGGCTCAGGTCTGCTGGCTGTTCATACCACCCGTGGTTAACGAGGATATCTACGCGACCATCGCCATTGATATCGCCTGCACCTAGACCATGAGCTCGGCGGTAAAGAGCTGAACTTGATTCAGAAATAGTCAGCTTAGACCAAGCATTTGTAGAGTTAGCAGGAGTCGTAATAGTAACGAAATTGTTATTAAAGCTGATAAGCTCCTTGGCCGAGTCTCCAATAACATCAACGAAAACAGGAGACTCACAATTGACTTCGTTTTGGTAAACGGCAGAGGATTTTGAGTTTGTCGTATTAGTCACTGCGAATGGGTTTTGCGCGGGGTTTTGGTACCAGCTACCGGATTCTCCTTGGCGTGCCACTGTGATAAGATCCGTCCACTGATCTCCATCAAGATCTACCGGAAATACAAAGAAGTCCTTGGTATAAGAACTTAGTGTAGGGGTGAGGAGGTTTCCATTGCCGTCTCTAAAGTTAGTATGCACCACCGGTTTATAGCTGTAACCCTGGGTAAGATTAGGCCCCTTCCACCATGCAGGTCCAGCAATCAAATCATTAAAACCATCTCCATCCATATCAGCTATAGCCGCGCCCTCTGTAATATAATCTTCAGTAAGTTGCGTCTTAGTAAATGAGACATCTCTAGCTAAATTTGCAAAGTTAGAAGGGTCTCGTGGGTTGTTTACATCAAGAGAAGGGACAGGAGCGTCAGCGCTAGCTCCAGTAGCTGCACCATAGGTTCTTCCTGCTAGATAGTTAGTACCGACGCGATTATTCACTCCATCAGTTGTACTATCCTGACGCCAAGGGACGATAGTATCTTGGAGAAAGTTCAACTCTTTCTGAAGATTAATCATATTACTACTCCAGTTACCTGCGACTCTGGTATTTACTAGGATCGCTTCAGCATCTGGGGTAAGCGAGCGGTAACCATCTTCTGGTATTTCAAGTCCCATTGTCCACATGATGCCATTAAGCATATTAGTACGAAAATTATCATTGGCAAAGTTGAACTGGTAACGGCCAAAAGCATGACCAAAAGCACGACCACCAGCAGCCCTCTCATACCCCCATGAGCCCAAAAATTCATAACCTGCCGCTCCTCTGTTTTGAGCAGTCTGGTTACTTCGTAGTGTCCCTCCTGCCGTGTAATAAGGAGCGTTTTCGGCACTATGAACGAGGATAGGGATAATAGTACCTGCAGTAGCGGGTGCGCGATCAAAGTTGAAAAAGACTTCATCACACAGACCATACTCAGATACTCCATTGAGGATCGGGTGATTTGTGCCTCCAGCAGGCTCTCGGAGGTTTTGAGAGTAAAAGAGAGCAACCCCACCAGACCAATTCACTCCGATCAAATTCCTCCAAGTATTTCTATTAGTACTACTACTCATAGCAAGTCCCCAACTCATACCACAGAGCCCCCCTCCACTATTCATATGATTAGTAAGCTGCGTAAGTCTTACAGCATTATTAGCCAAATGAGGACCATTTCCTTGTGTATTTATAAAAATACAATCGGCAGCATCGATTTGCTCCTGTGTTGGCCATACTCTGTAAAAAAGTTCAGTTGTAATATTAGGGTCAACATTCTCAAGACTTGCCATAAGTAAAGTACAGGTTGCTAAACGCTCGTGGTGTCCTACGCCGTGACTATCATTGATATCTGAAATAAAGATAACGTGCTTTGCGAAAAGCGAACTCACGAAAACCAAGAATAAGCTTAGATAAATCAATAATCTTTTCATAAATAATAGGTAATCATGTAACTTGCCAGAAATTGACAGTTCAAGATTAGAATAATATTAAGATTAATCTTTAGAGGGCAAATTGTGAAAGCTCAATAATATTTCACATGAAAATCATACTTAAGAACCTCTGCCAACCTCAATTAACTTAATTTTCCAAACTTAATCTAAAAAAATTAAGTTTGGGTCATAAACTGCTGAGAGCGTGAAAAGGGTGGCAATTTATTCTCAGCTATAGAACACCACTTGGATTCAACTTGGAAGTGCACCGATTTGATTGAATAAAGACTCTGATTCTGATTGGATAAGCACGGGTATCATTCGATCAAAAAGGAACCGAAGGGAAAAAGTGTCACTGGCCCACTTCCATTTTATGGCCCACTTCCATTTTATGGCCCGCTTCCATTTTATGGCCCGCTTAAAGTGAGAGGATCTGAACCTATTGATAGACGACTGCAACGCTCTGTCAACATGCTTCCGGAGCGAAGGCCGAAGGCCGTAGCGTAGGATGCATGTTGAGCGCGATAGCTCTCCCCGAGTGTCCAGCCAAAGGCGAACTCTTCTGGAGCCTTCATGCTCAGACTTCGGTGTGGGCGGATCTGGTTGAACTTCTTTCTCCACGCCGCGATTACCACCTGAGCTTCACTCAGTGTAAAGAACAACTCCCGTGACAAACATTCCCTGCGAAACTTGTCGTGGAAGCTTTCCACGTATCCGTTTTGCCACGGGCAGCCTGGATCAATGTAGAGAGTTTTTATGTTCTCATATGCTAGCCACACTTGAAGTGACTTTGCGACAAACTCGGGCCCGTTATCACTGCGAATGTGCTCAGGTGCTCCGTGACGCTCAATGAGTTCACTCATCACCTCCTGCACCTTTCTCGATCCAATATTGCGGGCAACATGTAATGCGTGAACCTCTCGCGTGTATTCATCCACAACGCTCAGTGTCCGATAGCTCCCCCCTTTGATCGTGGTGTCATGGATGAAGTCCCACGTCCAGACATGGCCCCGACGAGCTGCCTTCTTCGGGTGCTGTCCCGTGGAGATGCCCCGGCGGCTTTGTTTTTTCTTGGGGGGAGGAACTTGTAAACATTCCTCGCGACGCACCTTACGCACCCGCTCGCTGCTTACACGCAGTCCACGGTTTCTCACCAGCCTACCCACCTTGTCCGAACCAAGTTCGGGGTGTTCTATGCTCAGGTCAACGATGGCCTTATCGATTTCTGCCTTCTTTACAGAAGGGAACTTCGGATGATAACGCAATGTTGAACGGTGCACACGGAAGTAGCACGAAGCTTTGCGCTGGCTGCACTGCTCGCCACTAACGGCGAACAGTGCGTAATTCCGGCGGTGCGCCGCGCTTACAGCTTTTTTTCAAGTGCCTCCTGCAGGACTTTGACGCCGAGCATCGCGTCGGCATACATCTTCTTGAGTTCACCGTTTTCCTTTTCAAGCGCCTTGAGTCGCTTGGCATCCGCCACGTCCATCATTCCATACTTCTTGCGCCAACGGTGCAGGGTAGCCACGGATATTTGTTTCTTTTGGCAGAAGCTCTCCTGGCTCAGGTCACTGGCATCGCATTCGCATAGCAAAAGGATGATTTCTTCGGGTTTGTGTCTTTTCTGTTTGTTCATGTTGTTTGGATTTGGATGTTACCAAACCCTCTCACTCAACATGGACCACTTTTTCTGGCGGCGGCCAGTTAGGTCACCCTCCTGAACCTAAGTCATGATAGAAGATAACAACTGGAAATATCTGTGCGGGATTCTCATAATACGCGGAGGGAAGAAACGCCCAATAGCCGTCAGGATTTCTTGACTGTATTGATTTTAATCGCCTCAAAAGAAGAGCTTTTTATGAACTGTTCTTTTCATCATGAGTTGTGCCCTCGGTGACTGGTGTTGAAGGTAGGGGCTTGAGTTTACGACGGCGCTTCGGCTTGTCAGGGAGCATGGATTTCATGTTCTCAATTTTCCCATAGCAAAGCAGTGTGTCATTTGCTTCAAGTTCGCGGGATGACTTGGGATTAGAAATCACAGCGTCGCTACGCTTAAGCGTTAAGACGACAACATCTTTTTCTCTAAGGGCCGTTTGTGCAATAGTTTGACCTACAAAAATACTACCTTGAGGAATAGTGATGTCTGTTACCCCATATCCCCGACTCACTGTGAGGCGTTGTCTCAAGTCGATTTCAGGCATGTTGGCCTGACCACAAATGAATTCGATCACCTCGCCAGCAATATCGAGACCCGTAGCACCTTCGATACCTTCGAGACCTGGTGATGAATTAATTTCCATAATTTGAGGCCCGTTTACACCTTCAAGCATATCGACTCCACAGACCTTTAATCCCATGATCTGCGCAGCACGCACTGCCGCCTTTTCATACTCTGGATCCAAAGTAATTGCTGTTGCCACTCCTCCGCGGTGCACGTTACTGCGGAACTCCTGTCCCTGAGCTGTTCGACGAATTGCCCCGACAACACGGTCATTGATGACGAATGCTCGCACGTCTTTCCCCTTACTCTCAGCGACAAATTTTTGAATTAATACGTTTTGATTCGCACTATGCAAGGTCTCAATAATTGCTTTCGCAATTTCGGGTTTATCAGCCAAAATCACACCGACTCCTTGAGTCCCCTCAATCAATTTGATAATCACAGGAGTTCCCCCCACACGTTCGATGGCATCCGAGACATCTGTCTTGTGGCTCACATAAGCAGTACGAGGTATTCCGATATTATGACGTGATAGTATCTGCAGACTTCTCAATTTATCACGCGAGTTTCCGATACCGCTCGCTGTGTTTGGAGTGTAAACATCCATTTGCTCAAACTGGCGCACCACTGTCGTTCCATAACGGGTAATTGATGTTCCAATGCGAGGTAGAATGGCATCTGGAACTTGGATCGCCTTACCTTTGTAGTAAAGATCTGGCTCACCTTCTTCCATGTCTATCGCGAAACGTAATGGGTCTTGAACAAACACTTTATGTCCCCTATTTTTAGCTGCCTCGACGAGACGGCGGGTTGAGTAACACTGGGGAGCTCTTGAGAGAATAGTCAGTTTCATGTGGTTGTTTATTGTGGGGGTTGGATAGGTGTTTTTAAAGGGTTTGCAAGATGGCAGTAGATCACAGAAAGATCACAGAATTTTTTGTAAAAGGTGCGACAGCGTGAATCAGAACAAGATTTTTGACTGAAGGTATCATCTCCACAGAGAAAAATTCATTAACGAATGATCAACTTTACTCCAAACAATGACGGGATCAACCCTCTTCTCGCAGTCAGGCTTGAAACAGTTTTAAAATCTCTAAAACTGATCATCGTTTATGCCAACGCCACTATACAGAGACACACGTCTATCAGCTCTGGGGCAACCTTGCTCACGCTCAATTTTTATTCTCCATAAACCGTTTGAACTGCCTCATAGCTGTTATTTTTGATCATAATATCTATGGAACTGAAAACAGCGATGCTAGATTCGGTTCGGAAATAGGGAGAAAAGTTCAATATTGATGAGCTAAGAATTACACCAAAGTCATATTGCAGATCTTATCCAATCAGCAACTAAGAGTGTCTAAAATAAGGGTATGAGAGTTTTCATCATCGACAGGGCGGCTTCTATAACCTAACACTTATGAGATGAGTAATTAAATTACTTATCTAATTGAGTTTCACCCATACCGAAGTGAAAATCACTTGTAAGTGAGCTAATAACTACTGTTCGGTATAAACAAAAAAATAAACCATGAACTGGATACTAATCGCATATTTACTCGGCCTGATGTTCTTTTCCACAAAACCTGAAGAGTCAACGAGGCGGGCCCCGTTTCGAGCGGCTTGGATTACTTTCGCGCTCATCCCCTTCTGGCAGTTCCTTATGCATTTATTCAGAGCCGGCAACATCCGAGACGCCAATGCCATGCGCCTAATTGAGGTGTGGGATCAGGCTGTTCCGAGTCTGCTCCTTAGCGTCAGTCTCTTTTGCCTGCTGGCCGCACTTGCTCCAAAAAGCGAGAGCTCCCTTTACGACGATCACGAGTAAGTGACACCCACCGAACAAGATAACCGAACAAGATAGCACATCCGACCACTGACAGCTCATTGAGTTGGTAGAGATTTTATCCAGCTTGTGAGTGATCCACCGTTTCACAGTTGGCTCTTAGTTCGAGTCGGCGATCAGTAGATACGAACGTTCAACAAATAAAATATGAAACCATACAACATCCTCTCAGGACTGCCTATAGTCGCGCTATTGGTGCTCTTTTTCAGTTCATGTAAGCCTGCAGATCAAAATCTCGAGTCTAAATCGATCGAACCAAAGCAGGATCTTGAGTTAAAGCAGCTTCCATTAGTCGATACGCATGACCACGAATCTTTGTTAGGTCTTGAGGTATTTGTTGGCCACGGTACGCCGATTGAAGTTAGTGCCACGAAGACTTTGGGAACACCAACAGCTGTAGAGATCACTAATTGACGCATCGAGATGCCTGTTTTCTCAGTTAGAGGAATAAAAGTCGATAACGCCCCATACTACCACGGCACCAACCACGTAGGTTCAAACCAACCCGCTAACGCTATGGAGGTGAAGCCTGAGGTTAAAGAGAAACCTAAACTTAAGCTAGAGCTGCCCGCCCATTAGTCGGGTTCACACTTTCGTCGGTTTGCACGTTGATCCCGTTCTCTAGAGATGAACTGAAACCCGCTGTGCTTGGATTCAATTGAATAGATGGTTTTTAAAATACGTGACCTCATCCACTCTGCAGATTAGGTGGGGCTAACGATCACAAGCGGGTCGAGGCTACACTCGATGTCATTCAAAAAGGGTTGCAGGAGATCAAGCAACTAATGAAGAAGTAACGACTACAAGTATTTCTCAGACGATATCTGTTTATCGCCAGCCAATATTTACGCACGGAAATTGACGGATAAGCTCACCCTTATTGCTCAAATTAATAAGATTAATTATAAAAAAGCCAATTAATCTGCAACCGAATCAAAATAAATACGAATTTATAGGTAGAGGGTTTTCCCTCCTTCTCAAAAAGCAGTCAAATCACAAGCACCCAGCATAATAGCGTTCAAAATAATGAATAACACCCGACAAGTAATTAGCTCTAATGAAATCAGCGAGAACTCTACCGAAACGTCTTTTAAGACATCTACTTTAGAAGAACACATTCGAAATGTGAAATCGCAATTAGCTGAAGCCTCTCGAGTGATTGTGGTCACCTTAGCAGACTGAAACTGCTATCATTATCAAATAAAAAAAAGCTCGACTGAAATACTGTTCGTGAATTAGCGCTTTCTTAAAGCTCTCCCCTTTCGATGCTGCTATTACGTTTGAAAATCTATAGATGAGGGTGCTGTTGTGGCCTTTTAAAGTCACTATCAAAATAGCTGCGTCGCGGCTTGCATCCTAATGCAAATATAGCTAACTAAATAAATCAATTTCAGTAAAGAAGGTGACATTCACAAGACCGCCGGATAGCTTCAAAACTAAGAGAAAACCGTTTATCAGAGAAGAAATCCAAGTACGTAAGGCATGTATTCATGCACGAAAAGACAGTGAGCATTTTACTTAAAATTTAGAAAATTCATATTATTTTTTATTAAATAATCCTATTTAAAATGTTTATAACATATTGAGAAAAACCATGCGCCTTTTACATGTCATCTTATTAAAAATCTTATGCTGCTTGCAGGTCTATGCAGGAAGTATTGCTGGGGTAGTCCCACTGCCAGATTCTGATGAAAGCTCTATTCCCATTGGTAAATATCGAGGGAAAATTTCTGGTAAAGTGGCTTCAGCAGCACCAATCACTGCTGCCGTCTGGCTCGAAAGCTCTACTCTACGCGCGCCAGCTAAACCAAGCACTGTGACGTTAGAACAAGCTAGTTACCAATTCAAAGAACGCCTGATCATCATTGCTAAAGGCACAACGGTCATATTTCCGAACAAAGATTCGAAATTTCATAACATTTACTCGCTTTCAAAAACCAAGCGCTTTGACCTTGGTCGATACAAGCAGGATGATTTCCCAGCACCTCAAGTCACCTTCGATCAACAGGGGCTAGTGGAACTACGCTGTGAAATTCACGATCACATGGAGGCTAACATTATTGTCGTAGACTCACCATATTACACCACCACAGATGAAAATGGTTACTTCAAGCTACACAATGTGCCTGCTGGAAATTATACGCTTCATGCTCAAATAGACAAAAAAACTTCTTGGAAATTATCCATCAAAGTTACATCTGAGAAAAACACTCAAATTCAATTTCCTACTCCATGAAAACCGTAGTCTTCCTTTCGATGGCCTGTTTTTCTAGCCAACTTACAGCGCAAAATTTCAAAATCAGCGGTAGTCTAGAAAACACCCTTTGGCTTTCAAATTCACCTTCAGCTGCTTTTCTAGAATTTGATGATAATGATTTGCTCTACGCCCCACATGTAAGTCTTAGTTTTGAATACCAGCCTGATCCACGCTTCTATTTTCATGGTACCTTTAGTTACGACAAAGGTTTTGATGCTGGTACACGCCCTGATGGCCAGTTTCGCCTAGATGCTCTCATCCTGCGCTATCGACCATTCGGCGATAACACACTCAATATTCAAGTAGGAAAGTTCCCAACTATTGTTGGCAATTGGGTTCCAACTCACGATTACTATGAAGATCCCTTTCTACTGTCACCCCTACCCTACTCAGCGATTACTGGAGTGAACGTCAAAGGCATCGCAAACCACTCTCCTCAAGCCATTGAAGACCGATCTGATGCTTCAGGTCCAAACATTCACAACGCTAAGGAAAACTGGTCTTCTATCATCTGGGGACCTGCTTACTCAAATGGGCTCGCAGTCTTTGGTAATAACAATCAGTTCGACTACGCATTTGAAATAAAAAACACATTCCTAGGCTCACAAGCAGAGGAATGGGAACTTGGTCAAGGAGACTTTACCAACCCCACTTTCTCAACTCGGCTAGGTTATAGCCTAGACGCGTCTCTGGCCTTTGGTATCTCAGCAAGTTACGGACCCTATCTCAATGCTAGTTCCACTGACTCTCTCCCAGCGGAATTGCAGCGCTCAGACTTTAATCAAAGTCTCTTAGGCCTCGACTTACGGTGGGCTCATAGAGACTGGATTATTTCAGGCGAAGCCTTCTTGGCTCACTACGAAACTCTAGACGAAGATCTCCAATCTATGAACTATTATGTTCAAGCGCGCTATAAAGCCGCTCCTGGCTTCTGGCTAGCAGGTCGTTTTGGACAAACTCATTCTAATCGTGTCTCCATTCCTTCTGGCGGTGACGCATCTTGGTCGCCTGATCTTACTCGTGCTGAACTCGCAGCAGGTTGGCGTATTACCAACGATCTTCTAATGAAAGTTCAATACACCTACACCGTTGTCACCAATGGTCTGAGTGCTCCTGCTGAAGACTTACTTGGTATGTCGCTTGGTTGGAAATTTTAAACGAGTTAGTTGGCTTAACTTTCAAGCCTGCTCATCATACGAACACGCCTCATAGGTGTTACCTAGAATGAGCTCTAATAGTTCACTCTCATCACTATGAGCTATTGAGTCATCTATCATCTACGGTGCCTTCAGGATCTTATCGTTGGAGCTTTAGATGAATTCACTTGCAAAGTGCGAGCTGACGCTTAGGCAAATACTGGATCACTCAATAGAATCTTTCTGATTCAATAAATGGATTTATTGATAAAGAAAAAGGGTGCGGTAGATTAACTACCACACCCTTGCGCTTAACCTCAATTAGTATGAGAAACTTAGAAACTATAAGAAGCGCCTACTCCAACCGCACTACTTGTATGTTGCTCTGATCCAATCTCAGCACGGTAGTTTAGGCTGAAGATGAGAGCATCAGACGCATGCCAGGTAGCACCTAGACCCATGCTGAAGATATCTTCACTGAAGCCGTTAGCTTGAACACTGAACGGTGTATCTCCATCGACAAAGCGTGCATCGACAGTTCGCTCCGTATTAATGAAGTTGTGGGCATAGCCTACGCTTCCATTGATAAAGAAACTCTCTCTCACCTTGTACTCAGCTTGCAGTGATATTTCTGCGAGTACAGCTTCATCATCCTGCTGATCGATAGTAAATGGCAACACACCACCACTTTCTGTGAAACCATCTACTTCAGAATTAATATAGCGAACACTAAACGATGGTGTGAGGCGTAGTCTCTCAGAGGTGTAAATGTCACCTTCTAGTTCAAGATACACATCCACTGAGCTTGCGTCTACTCCACTGAATCTAGAAACACCATTGAAGGCACTACTGCGCGATCCATCATATTCGAAGTCTCCACGTGTTAGACCTGCAGTGATCGTCGTATTTGTATTTGCATTGATAATAAATGATGCAAATCCACCGAACAAGAGACCGTCCGCATCTGTATTGATGTAGGTCGAATTGATCTTACCTGAATCAACTCCAACAAATCCACCGAAGGTCAGATTATTAACACGGTGACGAATACCAAAGACTCCACCAGTGCTTTCAAGATCGTAATCTCCAGCAGATGATGAATCAGTCTCAGCATTGAAGTTCGTGAACCCTGCAAAAATAGAGGTATCCATCATAGGTAATGGCTGAGCCATCGGAATGATCATCTTGCTACTTCTCTTCGCGCTGTATTCAGCCTCTTCTTGAACTGGACTTCTTTCTGAACGGACAGAAATCCCTGGCAAACTCAGTGCAAACCTACTGTAGTTTTTCGTCGCTTCCTGAGTATAGTCTACCATTCCAGCATAACCTTCTGGTGATATCGAATCGAGGAAATCGCCATTGGTTTCGTCTGTGATGATCTCAATCGTCGCCGCACCAAATGGATCATTGGCATCGACCGTAAAGCTGCCATCCAGAACTTCGTCTGAAATTGCGCCCGCGATCGCTTGCTGATTATCATCCAGTCCATCAATGGCATCCAGTCCCTCGTCCTGACCCACACCAACACCATAAACGATACCGTTGAGGCCATCAGTGGTTCCGTTATCAAATAACATCAGGTTATCGAATTCTGAGATATCAAAGAGATCAACCTCACCATTGATTCCACCTTGAGATTCGATGACGTATACCTGTTGATTTAATCCAAGCTCAAATGCTTGTTTATCAAGACGTACGACCGAGCCGTTAAGGTTTACATTTCCACCAACAAGAAGTTGATCTGATATAACTTCATCGTCTAAACCACCAAGCTTGATAGCTAATACTCCACTGTTTTGAGCAGCGTAGCCACCGCCAACACTCAATGTGCCAAAAACAGCATCAAGTCCAGGTGTTATCAGTCCGCCATCATTGTAAAGGTCTTCCGAAACTGTTCCGTGACCTGATAGATTACCATCTTCACCTACATAGGCACTACCAGCAACAGATGCACCGTACGCCTCAGACTCACCTAGCACTAACTCACCTTCTTGAGCAGAAGTGATACCCGTGTAGGTATTTTCTCCGTTAAGAATGAGCCTACCTTCACCGAGCTTAGCCAGTCCACCATCAGTATCTGATCCTGTGATTTCTTGGTTCAGCGTGAATACATTTGTAGCGTCATCAATATCGATTCCACCGCCACCTTCGAGGATATTCAGATCCCTTTCTGTCGTTGTGAAGTCGATTCCTGTGATTTGGAGGTTTCCTCCATCAAAGGTGACTCCACCTGCTAGATCACCGAGGTTTCCTTCTTCTGAAACAGAAAGAGTCCCCTCTTTTAGATTCCATGGTGTCAGCTCGTCTGTTGTGTCCGTTAGCGTCCATAGGCTAGTTCCTCGCTTCTCGAAGTTTTCGAATCCTTGGTATTGGGTTCCGATCTCAGATGCGTCAAATGTCTGATCGTCTTCTCCACCTAAGGCGAAGGTGTCGCCACCATCGAAGGAGATAGCATTCCCTTGAATGTCCGAGTCAGCCCAGATTTCGAGGTCGTTGCCGCCATTGGTAAATTCGATGGCATTGGCTTGCGATAGTCCGTCAAAGGAGAGTCCTCCTGCAATGATACCGCCGTTGATGATCGAGGTATTTCCGATACCTGTAACACCGACTCCGCCGACACCACCCGTTCCATCCACACCGTCAGTCGTTCCAGCTGTTCCAGTAGAACCTGAAGTACCATCGACACCTGCGGCGCCATCGGCAGCTGCAACGCCATCAACACCTGAGGTGGCTGAAGCGGCATTTCCAGTCGCTCCGTCACTGGCACTAAGTCCATCGTTTCCAGCGTTACTATCAGCTCCATCAGTACCTGCGTTTCCAGCTGAGCCGCTGGCACCATCAGCACCTGTGGCACCGACTGAGCCTTCGCTTCCAGCTAAACCAGCGTCAGCTACAGCTCCAGTATTACCAGTCGCTCCGTCATCGCCAACAGCCGTTGGGCTCACGCCATTAGCACCATTGGCACCTACAGCTCCATTAGCAGCCTGTGCTCCTGCGGTTCCATCACTCGCTTGACTACCATTTGCTCCTGCATTGCCATCAACTCCTTCTTGTCCATCAGCACCTGCAGCACCGTCGACAGATGAAGTTCCATTAACACCTGCAGTACCTTCAGTGCCATTTGCGCCATCGGCTGCAATGGCTCCGGCTGTACCCTCGGTACCAGCAGCTCCTGCGACACCAGCAGTGCCAACATCTGTTGAAACTCCGCCACCTAATCCTGCTGTACCTCCAGCTCCAGCTGTACCACCAGTTCCGGCAGTTCCTGCTTCTCCAGCAATACCAGCTTCTCCAGGTTCAGCTCCTGCGTCAGCTCCAATATTACCTGGAGTTCCAGTTGTCCCCGGGGTTCCAGGTGTACCAGGAGAACCTTCGACACCAATTTCGCCATCAACTCCAGCGAGACCATTTGTGCCTGCTTCACCAGCAGCTCCGCCTGTGCCTGCTGTTCCTGCGGCACCTGCTTCTCCAGCAACACCACCTGATCCACCAGCTCCTGCAATGCCTGCGACTCCACCAGCAGCACCTAGTCCACCAGCTCCGCCAATGCCTGCTGCTCCTGCGGTTCCTGCTTCACCACCAGTCCCCGCTGTTCCAGCGGTTCCTGCGGCTCCACCAGTGCCTCCTGTGCCACCTTCACCGCCAATGCCTGCTGCTCCTGCAGCACCACTGACCGATCCAGTTCCAGCTGTTCCAGCCTCACCGGCAGTTCCTGCGATACCACCTTGACCAGCTGTACCAGCGTCTCCGCCTGTACCTCCAGCTCCGCCTGCTCCTGCATCACCAGCTGCTCCGCCAGTACCACCAGTAGCAGCCGCACCACCAGAACCTGCGGTTCCTGCACTACCTGCAGTACCAACCGTTCCAGATTCTCCTCCAGTTCCTGCACTACCTGCTATTCCTGCAGTACCTTGTTCGCCAGCTTCTCCTGCAGCACCTGCTTCTCCAGCAACACCTGCATTTCCACCTGCGGCACCATTGCCACCAAGAACAGTTCCTAAATTATGAAGTGTGGCTCCATCGGCAAGGCTGACACCTACGCCGCCATTACCACCATCACCTCCATCGGTGCCATTACCACCGATTCCGCCATTGCCGCCGATCCCGCCATTTCCAGCATCTCCACCAGCTCCAGCATCTCCAGCATCTCCGCCGAGGCCTGCATTTCCGCCTGTACCTCCAGCGCCTGCGTTACCGCCATTGCCGCCATTACTAGCAGCTCCGCCTGCTCCACCGTCAGCACCATTGCCACCAAGTCCGCCGAGACCGCCGATTCCACCAATGCCCCCTAGGCCACCGATTCCACCGATTCCAGCGTCACCGCCGTCTCCAGCGTCACCGCCGTCTCCTCCGAGGCCTCCATTTCCAGCATTTCCTCCAGCACCGCCAGCTCCGCCGACGCCACCGAGACCGCCGTCTCCTCCGGCTCCTGAATCACCTCCAGCACCACCGTCTGCTCCGTTTCCAGCATCGCCACCAGTTCCACCAGTTCCAGCCAGACCAGCGTCTCCGCCATTTCCAGCTGCACCACCTTCACCACCGACTCCGCCCGCTCCGGCATCGCCGCCGTTACCAGCTGCACCGCCGTCGGAACCATCGCCACCGTCACCGCCAGCTCCAGCGACTCCGCCGTTGCCTCCAGCTCCGCCTGCAGCTCCAGATGCAGCTAGGCCTCCTGTGCCACCGTCACCGCCGTCACCACCGTCTGCGCCATCTGCATCTCCAAATAAGACAGTATCTACACCAGTTCCACCGTCTCCAGCGTCACCGCCGTTGCCGCCGTTACCGCCAAGGCCGCCGTCTCCACCAGTGCCTCCGTCTCCACCGTTGCCAGCATTACCACCAGCTCCGCCAGTAGCTCCTATAGCTCCAGCTCCGCCGTCGCCACCATCTGATCCATCGCCACCATTGCCGCCAATACCACCGATCTGGCCATTGCCGCCATTACCGCCAGCTCCAGCGTTACCAGCAATACCACCGTCTGATCCATTTGCCCCCGTGCCGCCGGTCCCACCGATAGCTCCGTCAGCACCATTGCCTCCGGCGCCACCCGTACCGCCTGTGCCTCCGATAGCGCCTTCGCCACCGTCACCACCTGTGCCACCAGTTCCACCAGCTCCGCCTGTGCCTCCGAGGCCACCGTCGCCGCCAATGCCTCCGACTCCACCTTCGCCACCAGTTCCACCAGTGCCTCCGATACCGCCGATTCCACCAGCTCCGCCAAATCCGCCTTCGCCACCAGAAGCACCATCGCCTCCAGTTCCACCGTCGCCGCCATCAGCTGCAGCTCCGCCATTACCACCGATACCTCCGTCTTGACCATCTCCACCGAGACCGCCATCGCCGCCTGCACCACCAGTGCCACCAGTACCGCCGATGCCGCCGTCGCCGCCGTCACCACCTACTGCACCAGCACCACCCGCGATAGTAGCACCTTCAGTATTAAATAGATAAGAATTCTCGCCAACATCGACACCTACGCCGCCATCGCCGCCGACAGCACCTAAGCCGCCGTTTCCAGCATCTCCGCCGTCGCCACCGATCCCGCCGTTACCAGCATTTCCACCGATCCCGCCGCTACCGCTGTCGCCTCCAGCAGCACCTGAACCACCGAAGCCACCTGAGCCACCTGTTCCGCCATCACCTGCTGCTGCAGCTGCTGCACCAGCTCCGCCAGAACTACCGTTTCCGCCGATACCACCAATTCCGCCAATGCCACCGACACCACCTGTGCCTCCGACACCACCTGTGCCGCCAATACCACCCGTTCCTCCAGCGCCTCCCGTGCCGCCGAGGCCACCATCAGCAGCATTGCCACCAGCGCCTCCTGCTCCACCATCAGCGGCAGTAGCTCCATCGCCACCAAGACCGCCATTACCACCATCTTGACCAAGAGATCCATCTGAACCGGCATTACCAGCTAGTCCATTTTCACCGTCTGTTCCGGCTTCGCCATCTTCGCCTGCATCACCAGCTCCACCTTGGTCGCCAGCTTCTCCAGCGTTACCGTTCTCACCAGCTTCTCCAGCGATAGTAGCGTCTGCTCCGTTCTCGCCATTTTCGGCATCGGTGCCATCAGTTCCAACACTCGCCGCAACGCCTTCTAAGCCGTTAGCTCCATCGTCACCATTAGTTCCATCAACTCCTGCAACGACTAATACGGCATCAGATCCGTCGGAACCATCTGCACCATTGCCACCATTGCCACCATTACCTCCTACACCACCGTTGGTTCCGTCAGTGCCATCGGCTCCATCCGTTCCATTTGTGGCAACTTCTGTCGAATCTGCACCATTGGCCGCTGCGACACCATTGGCGCCGTCAGCTCCAGTCGAACCTATATTTGCACCGTCCGCGCCATCTGTGCCATCGGTTCCATTAGCCACAATGCCTACAGCGGCACCATCTATCCCGTTAGCTCCATCACTACCATCGATAGCCAGCCCTCCGTTTCCGCCAGCAGCACCAGTACCGCCGGTACCACCTGAAATTCCAGTTCCACCAGAACCGCCAGCTCCACCTTGGCCGCCGACTCCTCCAGCTTGACCTTCGCCACCGCTGCCACCTGCACCACCAATTCCGCCCGTGCCACCAGTTTGCCCAGTACCACCCATTCCGCCAACGCCTCCATCAGCTCCGGCTCCACCATCGGCTCCAGTGACCGAGTTTCCGCCATTTCCACCATCGGCACCTGCTTGGCCGTCACTACCGTTACCGCCATTTCCAGCTATGCCACCATCGCCACCAGCTTGACCGTCTTGACCTGCGCCACCCGTGCCACCTGTGTCACCTTGAGCACCTGTACCGCCAGCGCCACCAGCTCCGCCGGCACCACCAGTAATACTTCCATTATTCGTGGCGACAGAATTACTTCCTATCGTCATCCCAGCACCGCCAATGGCACCTGCTGCACCATCAGCCCCATCGATACCATCCGCACCAGCAGCACCTGCACCGCCGTTGGCTCCAGCTAGTCCGTTGGCTCCGTCTGTCGCATCCGTACCAGCAGCTCCGTTATTTCCATTGGCGCCGTTGCCGCCATTTCCACCGTTAGTTGCAGCGGCTCCTGCTTCACCTGCTAAACCAGCAGATAGTGCGTTAGAACCAACTCCTCCTATACCACCTATAGCTCCAGTATCACCTTGGATTCCCTGACTACCCGCTTCACCATCATTGCCAACGAGACCAGCTGCTCCGATATCTCCATCGAGACCTACCGTAGCATCGCCACCCGCTTGCCCAGCCTGTCCGGCTTGTGCATTATTAGCACCATCTTCTCCATCAGTACCACTTTCACCAGTAGCTGCTCCGTCAGTGCCATCAGCACCTGCAGTACCTGCTGTTCCATTGTTCGATACGACAGAAGCATTTGTGCCATCGGTACCATCTGTGCCTTGAGCGCCATTTGCGGCAGTGGCTTGGCTAGTTCCATCGACACCTGCTGTGCCAGTAACACCTGAAGCGGCAACCCCTGCCGTATCAGCTCCGACGTCACCTTCAGTTCCAGCGATACCATCTGCGCCATCGGCACCAGCAGTAGCATCTATGCCATTAGCTCCAGCTACAGCAACGGTAGTCACATCGGCGCCATCAGCGCCGTCTACCCCATTAGTTCCATTGGCAGCTTGAGTAAGTGCTGCTGAGCTTGTGCCCGTTTCTCCAGTTGCCCCTTGAGTTCCATCTGCGCCAGCACCGCCAGCTCCACCTCTTCCACCACTAACGATATCATTATTGACGTACCCACCTTCGGCCACGCCATCGGTGACAGTTCCTAAGTCATCGCCGACTACTACACCAACTCCACCTTGGCCACCAGTTGCGCCTCCGTCCACTCCAGTACCGCCAGTTCCACCTTCGCCAGCTGTGATATTGCCATTCGATGTAATCTGAGGGTTTGTATTATTTGAATCATTGATGACGAGCCCTGCACCTCCCACACCGCCTTGGCCTGCAGCTCCTGTGCTTCCAGTGAGCAAGTTATTCCCTCCATTTCCTCCTTTGCCACCTGTTAAGGTCTGTGAAAAGGGGAGCCCAAAATTAGAATTAAGAATAGCACCCGCACCTCCTGCGCCCCCTTTACCTGCACTTTCGTCTAAGGGAAGAATGATATCGTAGCCATCGCTACCGTCTTCTCCTTGATAAGCCAATTCGCCCCCAAGTGTTCCTGTGTCGATTCCATTTGCGCCGTCTGCTCCGTCAGATGCGGCACTAACATATCCTGTAGCGGCAGCTCCGACAGATGCGGCCATGATAGCAGAGAGGGTTTTCGAGTATTTAACAGTAGATTTTCTAGATTTCATAATTTTTTTAGGTTGAGCGTTGAACTCATTATGAAAGCTGGAGAAGCAACAAAGGCATTACCCCTTCAACTGACATAACGAATAAAAACGAAGATCACATCTTCACTGAATAAATCCGTTTTTCCCCCAGCTAGGTTACAAACTTTCTTAGAGAAAATTTCTCCTCCTTCTAAAATCGTTAAAAACAGTTCGAAAATAGAGAAATGATAGATGCTTTGAGGAATACCAATGACTCAAAGAAAACCCACTTATACTGATAGGTTTTTATGGTTGATATCGTAATAATTTATGAGCATTCAACTAACATAATGATATTTCCATCTACCAATTGGGCAACCTTAGCTAAAGCAACACTTAGTGGTGGCGAAGAAGAACGCCTCGCTTTGGGGAGATTTATAGAACGGTATTGGAAACCTGCTTCAATAGTCATCCGTTCAAAGGGAGTCCCGACTGAGAGAGTCGAAGATTTAACACAAGACTTCTTCGTAAAACTGATGGAAGAAGGATTTGTTCGCCGTGCTACACAGGAGCGCGGTAAATTTAGAAATTTTTTCCTCAAAGCTCTCCGTGACTTTCTTGTCGATGATACTCGTAAAATTATGACTCAAAAACGCGGTGGAGATCTCGAACGAGTGGAGCTAAGAGATGATTCTGCCGCGCTTCGAGATGATCAGCGACTATTTGATAAGTCTTGGGCAGAAGCCATCTTTGATGCAGCAGTCCAGTCCGTAGCTAAAGAAGTGATCGATAAGCATGGCGAAAAAAAATGGCGAGCAACGCGATACTTCTTATCTGGCGAAGGAGATGCCCTCAGTTACGTCGATCTAGGCCATAAGCTAGGTATAAGCGAAAATGCTGCTAAGACTGACATTTCTAGAATGCGTGTCAAATTTCGAGAATGCTTACGCCGACAAGTCGCTCTAACCGTTAATGCACCGCATGAAATTGATGAGGAACTTCATTTCCTCAGACAAGTAATGATGCACTGAAGCGTACCCCTTTTCATATCCAGCAGAAATTAGTGATGACTAAAAGCCCCATTCTTTAAGCTCATTTTCTAAGATCGTTAGATCCCACTCATAAATGTGGTAATCTGTCGTTACCGTGATCACTTTCTTTTCGTTCTCGCGAAAAAAGACATCTAACACACTTTTACCTTCTGGAATAATTAACGTCCAGCCCTCACAGTAAATGACCCCATCCGAGTGCGTCAGATCCTCTCCCACTTGCCGTGGCTGCCATTGCTGAGAATTATTCGCGTCACCACTCGGCCACAACTCTTTAGATTTCCCTCCGTCCTCTCCCATCACCTCTACTAACCAGTCACCATTTTCGAAGACATTTTTTACGAGAGTGCCGGGAACTCTCATATGGTTTTCATTTCCCATAACTTCTCCGTCATTACCAATTTTAAGAATTTCCTGAGCTCCTGGAACCTGAATAAGTAAGCGCTGATCATCAAGCCACCAAGCATCTGTAGGAGCATCAATGCGTTGATTCTCAACCTCATAAAAATCAACAGCTTTACCAGCATTCGCATTCCATATCTGAATACCTAACACACTGGTCGTCACTAGAAATTCTCCACTTCCAGAAAGCGCGCCACCATACGGACTTGCATCCACTGGAGATAAAAACTGGCCTGTCCATGATGAAAAGCCTACTGGAGCCAATAAACTATCATTCTCATCAAATCCGCCTAACAAGTACTCTCCTCTGACGTTCATTAGATTAGCCTCTCCTCCCTCGAATACGATTCGAAAGACTTCAGCATTCCGAGCAAACTCAAGACGTTCCGGCCACTTTTCTAGGGGACCTATCGCGAAAACAAGGTTCCGAGAAAGATCATAGATCAGCACTTCCATACGATCGCCTTTTACAATTGCTACAAACCTCCCATCAGCAGAACACGCGGGCTGACAACGCAACACGCCACTTAGGGGAATCTTTACATCAAAATCTTTTTCATCGGTTAATCTCAAGCCACCCTTCACCTCTAACACCTCATAAGGACCCTTCTCCAGCCAGCGCATCTCATCAGAGGCGATATCAGACACATCCCAGTAGGTCATTGCAGCAATAGCTTCTTCACGGATACGTTCACTAGGTTTAATATCACCCGCGGACGCTAACAAATTCAAAGTCTGACTTCTGAATCCAGGCTCTCTAATTAAACGACTAGCCTTAGCGCGCTCGATCAATGATTCTTGTAATAAATCACCTCGTTCATTGAGCAATAAATCTAGTTGATGATTATTACCTCTCAGCTCCCTATTATTACTAATCAAAGCTAAGCTTCCACCCATCAAAGTGCATAATAAGAGCCCCGCTAAAGTAGTCGCCACTGGATATCTTTTCGACCACAGCCAGATTTTTTCAGCTAGAGTCGCCGGTCTAGCTAAAATATTGAGGCCACTACGCCATCTCTGTAAATCCTCAACGAACTCTAGAACGGATCCATAGCGATCATCCGCGTTTTTAGCCAATGCTTTCTCACATACCACGGCGAGATCCTTGGCTATTTCTGGGCGATGTTTCCGAATGCTTACAATATTGTCATCTACGACGGCTCGCAGCAATGCCGCCAGATTCCCTCCACTTTCGTGCGGTCGTCTACCTGTAAGGCACTCATAAAGAACGGCACCCAAGCCATATAAGTCCGTCGCTACACTTCCACCATTAGTCTCACCAGAAGCCACTTCTGGTGCCAGATAATGCGGTGTGCCGACAAGAGCCTCTGTCCTCGTCAACCCCCCGTCCCGAGCAAACTCGATCTTCGCTACACCAAAGTCCCCCACATAGATCGCCCCTTTAGTATCAAATAATAAATTGCCAGGCTTCAGATCACGGTGGAGAACCCCACGTTGATGGGCGTAGTGCACTGCCTCACCTGCAGCAATCATCCAGTCAACAGCTTGTTTCACGTCAGGAAGACCTTGTTCTAAAAGATTTTGTAGCGTTCCTCCCGATGCTAGTTTCATCGCGATATAGCCGAGTCCATCCCATTCCCCGACCTGATAGATCGGTAAAACACCTGCATGTTCCAGTGCCGCCATTGCCTGCCCCTCTCTCTGAAATCTCTCTCTTATATGCTCCTCTTCTGCGAAGCGAGGTAGCACAACTTTCAGAGCCACCTCTCTCATGGGCTCTAGCTGTTGCGCTAGATAGACGATCGCCATACCGCCACGGTCTAGTTCACCAAGAACTTGAAAACCCTCTGGAGCTGAGTTCCCTTCTTCGATAGCATCCCCAAATGCTGCAGCCATCAATTTCAGTTGATCGTTATTCTTCTCAGTCATCATTAGCTCCCCATGCTTTGATCATCGTTTCTTGAAGGCACCTAAGTTCCTCGTCAACCTCATGAGGCGAATTTACTGTTAGCCTCACTTCTGTACGTAACTGGGCGCGGAAGTTACTGCGCATGCGCGAAACTTCAGATTTAGCACCACCGATGCCTGTACTTAAAATTTTTGCAAGTTCAGCATAGCTCAGCAGATTGGAGTCCTTAGACAGAAAGCCCTCCAGTGCCGTCCACGCATCCTTACCTCGCTTTTTTATAACGTTCTCACGGATGACGTTCAGAGCAGATTTATAAAGTGCCTCAGCCCACACCAAATCAAATTCCCCTTCCTCAGCTGGTACTTCTACATTGGCCAATCTCATATCGACATGTTCCAGCCCGCTTCCACGTTTTTGAGCTTTCAATCTCCGTATGTCATCCACTAAAAAATTACGCAGTGCATTAAGTAAAAAAGCCCTAAACCTGCCTCGCTTGCTCTCAGCTCTACGGAAAAAGCCTCCCGCCATCAGAGACATAAAAAACTCCTGTCTTACATCCTCCACTCTATGCTCCATAACACCTTTTTTTCGAATAACCGTATCCACAGGATCTTTGTATTTACTGAAAACCTGGCTCAATGCCTCACGACCAGACTCATCACCACTCAGGGTAGCCTTTGTCAGCACGCTCCAGTTTGTTTCAGGGAACAGATCCATGATCTCGCTCCAATAGTATCTATCAGCTCTCATTCCTTTGACCATTTGAAAACAAAAATAAACTCTGGTAGTGATTAATGCTCAAGGGCAACCCTATTTACTTTCTGTCTCAACTTGTCAAAAGAGACAAGTATGGGACAGGAAAATATGATCGCATCAAGCTTTGTAAATAATAAGCTCCAGTATGGAGTGACTCTATTGGACTTCGTCATATGTATAGATCCGAGTTTTCTCAGAGCAAGTTTCAGACTTTCTCCTCTTTCCTGGATTTTTGTTTAGCACACGCTTCTGAGGAAAAAATATGAACCTCCCGATTTCTCAGGAGGCTCCATTTTGCTTCATCAATTATAATGAGGTAGCTTTGACGCTACCTTGAACCCATTCTTTCTCATGATGCACAAATTCTTTAATCGGAGAGAAGAGCTTTAATACGATAGAAGGCTTTGTTCTGCGCCTGTGTCTCGTCTGTGATAGTGAACTGATCGGCTTGCACGTCTTCCACGATGCCTGAACCAGCCGCAATGGTCGAAGTAGCAAAATTAAACTCGAATCGATAAACCTCATCAAAACTCCCCGCTTCCAAGGTCGTGGAGCGTTCTACTAGAAGAATCGTTCCATCAATGAATTCACTGCCTCGACCGAAGGTCAGCGCAATATCGCCATCTTCATCCAAGCCAATTGAGGGACGTCCTTCGGCATCGAAGTCGGCGACATCGGGGTCGGTGCCAAGGGCGAGCTCGAGAATACGAATGAGGCCATCGCCGTCGTTGTCGGAGAGGAGATCGTTTGTATCCTGAAACTCTGCTGCGCCAATGTCTGGGATTCCAAAGATGAGGAAGCCGCGCTGGTCTTCGGTTGCGGTGGAACTTGTGGCGGTATTGATCGCCGGGCTGCCGAAGAGCGGCGGCATGGTCTCGGTGGGGCCACCGTAGTCTCCGAGCGGAGCAAGAAGGATGGGAATGGCGTTGAGGTTCTCTCCAACGATATTAGGATCAACACTTCCGATCAGATTCTCTCCGGCGAAGCTAAAAGTCTGACTCGAAGCTCCGGTCGCTCCGAATCCCAGATCCAGCCCTGGCCCGTTGTCTTGAACGATACAATGGCGGAATTCCATACTCGTGGAAGTTGATCGTTCATGAGCGACCCCGGCGGCTTGACCATCCGCCGCAACATTCCCTACCACCGTGCAATGACTCAGAACATAATCGCCAAAAAATGTTGATATCCCACCTCCAGCTCCGTTGAGAGCCTGATTGTCTACGATGGTGCAGTTCGTAATCTCGAATGCCTCATCCTGAACGTTCCCCGAAAATGAGATCCCACCACCTCCAGTAGCTCCATGAGCCTGGTTCCTCGCGATTGTGCAATTTTCTAATATCACCCGATCGTTTTGACTATGAATCCCGCCACCAAAATTCTCAGCTTGGTTATTTAAGACGTTGCAATCTATCAGCGTCAGATCTCCTCCAATAATGGCTTCAATCCCGCCACCAGTGCCCCCCAAACCTTGAGCCCGATTATCTGAAATAGTGCATGAATTCATTGTTAGATTTGCACTGATACTGAAGATTCCGCCGCCACGACCATTGCCCTCTCCGGAGGTTCGACCATTGATAATTCGGCAATTGGTAAGGGTGAGATTTTCGCGGTTGCGCATGTTTCCTCCATCTCCCTCAGAAACACCTTTTTGGATGGTGAGCTGGCTCAATGAGACGTCTAATTGAGTGCCGCTGTTACTATCGCTGATTAAGAAACATCGAGTCTCATTGCCATCTTTCACAAAGTCACCATTGGAGCCGCCGTCGATGATGATGCCATTGGGTAAGGCCGAGGCATCGATCGACAAGGATTTGTCGATGACGAGCTGACCGAGGGTGGCGTCGAGCTGGATGGTTTCGCCATCAAGCGATAGGGCGAAGGTGATGAGACTACCGGAGAGACTATGCGCGATGGCCTCGCGGAGTGATACGCCCTGACCTAGTGTGGAGTCTAAGCTGCCGTCATCCTCATCGTTTGCGGTGGTCACCACCCGCTGCACAATGATGATCCCACCGTTGTTCTCATAGTGGCTTCCCAGAGCATCGAGGCTGGAGCCTGTGTAGACTCCTATTGGGACCGCTCCATTCGCTGGATCAATGAGAGTGCCGGCGTGAAATGTGAGCACCTGATCGACGTTTAATTTCGAGCTTCCCAGCAGCTGAATGCCTCCTGCAAAAAGCGCATCCTCATCGAAGTCGAGGACCATTCCCTTCTCGACGGTGATGGTGCCGGTGTAATTATCGACTTCCGTGAAAACGATGCTCCGCCCTGTGCTTTCTTCATCTTGAAAGGTCACTAACAAGTCTCCGGGTCCCGTCAGGGTGGCTGCGATTTGGGCGCGATTCATGTCCGCAATCTGAGAAATGGTAGCTCCCTCCGTAGCGGTGACATGAAACTCATTCGCCCGCAGAAAAGGTTGATTGTTCCCAGGATTAGGAGCGAAGAAAATCGTTCCTCCATCGAGGATGAGGTCACCCTCGCCATTTCGAATGGAAGCGGTGGCCGTCTGGCCTGTTTGCTTGAGCTGTAATCTGGTGCCAGCGGGGACGGTCAGAGAGTTCCCTAGGAAGTTGGTGCTTCCCCCCAAAAATATACCGAGGGGAGTGGTGCGCATGATGCTCTCACCCGAGACCCCATCGAGAACGGCGAGGAAGTAATCATTGTCCGAGGAAGGATCCGAATTGTCGCTCCACACCGTGGCATCGAGCCAGCTTTCGTTGTGCACATCCATGAAGACATCCGCTGCGGAAGCGAAGCCAGCGGCTGAGAGACATATCGTAGTAACGAGTGATTTGAAGTGTGATGGTGTGATCATGACCAATTGATTTTTTTTGAATGAGAATGGGGTTCAGTAATTTGTCCGTATTTTTTTCGGGATGGTTACTGATTTTCTGAATATTTTTATGTTTTTCTGGCTTTTTGTCCAGCTCGTGCATTTAAGAAATAGAGGAACCTCCTGATTTCTCAGGAGGCTCCATTTTGCTTCATCAATTCTAATGAGGTAGCTTTGACGCTACCTTGAACCCATTCTTTCTCATGATGCACAAAATCTTTATTCAGAGAAAAACACTTTGAATCTTCTGAAAACTTCACTGCAGAACGGCAGTTTTATTAAAATCGCCCTACCGCCAGTGCAAATGTCTTCCTAACTAGATGACCCCGAGGGCAGCAAGAAAGCTTCATTCTTGACTATACGTTACCGAAACCGTATAAATTGATGCATGAGTGAAAATTTCCGATATTTCCGGCTACGAGCAAGCCTTTCGCAGGCTCAGCTTGCGGAGATGGCAGGGATCCGGCAAGCGACGATCAGTGCTATTGAAAATGGACAGACCCAACCGCATTTTTCGACGATTCAGGCGCTCGCAAAAGCATTGAGCTGCTCCTCTGAAGAGCTACAATCAGCGATCCGCCCTGTTTTCTCTTCAGATGATGCCATAGGACAATTCGCGGGCGATTGGCCATTTCTTACAGACCTAGATCCTGATTTACGCAAGGGGCTCATCACCTCATTGGTCGCGGAGTGGACTCACTCATCGACAGCCCTAGAGGGGAATACGATCACTCTGGGCGATACTCTTTTTGTTCTCACTGAGGGGCTTACGGTGAGCGGGAAATCACTTCGTGAACACCAAGAACTCCACGGGCATAGTGCTGCGCTCGGCTTGATGGTCTCTTGGACTCAGTCTGGGCGTTCGGCAGGCATTTCTGACCTACACGAGCTTCATCGTGCTATTCAGACCGGAGTGGCCATCGATTCTCTTGCTCCAGTGGGGCGATGGAAAGTGGAGCCTAATGGAACGACAGCGATCACGACGAATGGTGAGTCATGCTGGCACGACTATGCGCAACCACGGGACGTTTCTTTGCTAGCCAAGGATTTTCTGAAAATCCTCAACACCTTGCCAAAATCTGTGTCGAAATCCGTGCCCAAGTTTTCGCGATTGGATTTTTCTTTAGTCTCTCGGTCACAAGATCTCATTACGCTTTATACGGCGGTGCACCTCGCTTTTGTGGCGATCCATCCTTATGCAGGTGGCAACGGGCGCATGGCTCGCTTACTAGCGAATTTTCCGCTTCTCAAAGCAGGTTATCCACCGATTTTGATCGATGCCTCTGAGCGCCGCCGCTATCTCTCGCTCTTGGGAGATTATTCTCTTTCTCGAGGTCAGCCTAAGCCCGGAGAAGAACTCGTCATCGAAAACAGCGAACGTTTGGCGGTAGAAGATTTTTTCCGCAGTTGTTGGGGAAAGTCACTTCAGCTGGTCGAAAGCTTTCATGAGAAGCAAGCGGGACGCGAAACCCTCTAAAACCGGTTCCGAGTTTGAGGTGGCTTGAAGCGCGCCAAACAACTCAACTACGGGTGCTGTGAGGATTTTATTTTTTTACTATGCCCAGCATGTTTTTTTGGGCTGATAAGGGGTGGATACACTTATCCACTTGCGGTTCATAAACATTTCGCTTTGATAAGCGTATGAGGGAAGATGGCAAACAGAAGGAGCGTCAGCTTGATTCCCGTTTTACAGTAACACCAATGCCCAATCCACTTGGTGGACTGGATGCAAGTGAGCGTTCAATAGCGTTGGAGGAGCTTTCTAAATTTAATAAAATTAAATTTCATTCGACACTCACCAAAATAAAGGAGCTATTACAGACTGATATTCATTTAGTTCACATTATAGCTCATTTTTCTTTCTACGACCATTTAACTATACCTGCGTTTCGCCGTAAAAAGAGTTCAACTTCAGATGAAATGAGACCTCTCGAGCAAGGGCATATAGAGATGCTTCAGGCTCTCACACTTTCTCAACCTGAGGGGGTAATGAAAGAATTTTTGGATCAATCATACCAAGAGTTTTTGAATGACCTACGGGAGGACGCAAAAGTGTTGACGAATTCATGGGCGATGTCTCGATTCGGAGAGGCCAGTGATGGCGACAATTGGGCTGTCATTGAGTTCTTCCGCACCCGAACGGCGGGGATAAGAAACTGGGGAGACACAAACCAAGTGTTTGTTTGGTTAGAGGAAATGTTCTCTCCTAAAGATGCAATCTTAAAAGCCAGGTATGGAATAACGTTTTCTACGCTGATTCAAACGGTTCGAAAAATGCTTAGCATTGTAGAGGATCGTATTAATGATGATCGAACTCAGTTAGGGCCGGTAATACGAGCCAAAAGCAATGAGGCAGCAGTGTCTCAATACTTGAAGTTTGAGGATCATACTCAGGAGTTACGAGAGGAAGGTTTCGAGCGAATGATGGCACTTCCGGTGGGCTTAGAGGAGATGAAAAACCTGCTGATGCATTTTCATGAGGTCAATCTTTGGCGGACATTTGTCTTCAAGAAATCAGATTTTAATTCATGGCTAGATGAACTTGAAGCGGAAGGGCTAAATGAAATAATGAAAAAGTGGTCGATTTGTCCCAACGGTCTTAAGAACCAAAATTTGGAGCATCTTATGATGAATAATCCGATTTGGTCTAAGCCAGTAGTCGATCTAGGCGCAGGCATGTATTTTTGGCCGCTGCTTCACGTGTTTCAGAGTTTTGGGATCGAGATGCTGACTTCGTTGGTCTCTCAAGCAGACAAGGAAAAATTTGAAAGAGACGTGAAATCTGATTTCTGTGAGAAAAAAGTGGCGACACTCTTTCGCGCGTGGTTTCCGTGCGCTGAAGTTTATACGAGTAATTTTTTTCGCATAGATGGAACCAAATTTGAGAATGATTGTTGCGTGATAGTCGACCGATATTGCTTCGTTATAGAGGTGAAAAGCGGAGGACTGACAGATTCAGCGAAACGGGGTTCGATTCTTAGCCTCTCAAAAGGGATCGGTAGACTATTAGGGGAAGGTGCGACTCAAGCAGCACGCTTCATTGACGCGCTGCAGGGAGGTTTGGAAATCTCAGATTGCCGTGGAAGTCGTCGGGATTTAGATGCTTCGCAAGTTACGAGCTTCGTTCCTATAGTGGTGAGTTTCGAGCATCTTGGAGAAATGGCAGCGAATAAGAATACTTTGGTGAAAGCTGGAATAATTACCAGTCAAGTCCTCCAAACCCTTTGTTTTTGCCTCCCAGACTTAGAGCGGGTTTTGGAAATACTGCCGTCAGTTTCACAACGGATTCACTATTTAACTAGACGGTCTGAGATCGAGAGTAATTTTAGATTTAAGGGGGACGAGCTAGATCTATTGACCTTCTACCTTAAGACTGGCTTTTCGATTGGAGAAGCTGAGTTTGATCAGGACGAAGAGCTGATTTTGACAGGTATTAGTAAGACAGAGTTGGATGACTTCATTCTTGATGCCGAGGGAGTTGAGCCAAGACCTACCCGATATCTAACGCGTCGCTGGAAACTACTGTTAGCCCGAATTGAAGAGCGTAGATTTCCCGGGTGGACTCGAGCAATTTCGATTCTTTTGAGTGTTGATCGAGAATGCATGGATGGTGCGGAAGAACAAATCAGAGCTGTCTTCGAAAGCCTTAAGGTCAAACCTTACGAAGATGGTGATAATAATATTTTTTTGTGCACTACTGGACCTGCTCGGAACAAGATCGCGATCGCCTTCACAATTGGCGAAGGGCTTGATTCGCCGCAGAGAAGGAATCTCACAGGCCATGCCCTTGACATGGTTGAAGGGGAATTGGGTAGAGTAGACTGTGTTATTTTTTCGATTGATCCGTCGATTCCTGAGCTTCCATATCTCAGTTTTGCGATGGTTGAAGCGGGTAAATGGCCGGAGTAAGGTTGTTCAGATGAGGCCCTCGGACTTGAATCACGGGGCAAATAAACATGTTAGTATTGAATGGTGAATTCTCAGTAAGCGGGATGCAAAACCCTCCTAATCCTACGCGAAAATTCCTTAGCATATTCAAAGTAAAGCCCATAACGGCGATTGAAACTACTTGAAAAATCAATATTGCTACATCTATAATCTATGGTCTTTGGAAATGTTCTGAATTCGTTCACGAATCTCCATCTGAAGGAAATCCATATGCTCTCGGCAGGAAATATGCTAGGCAAGCAAGAATTTCACTCGATAGTTTCACCGAGAATACACCTACTACGAAATGCGTTCAGTTTACTCTGACCGCTCAAATCTTTCAGAATACCGCGAAATTCATTCATTCTCTCTACTGTAATTGGATCTGCTCCAGATTCGTTAAATCGTTCGAAGAAGTCCTTGAGAGTCGTTGTGAGATAAGGTGTTGGCTGACCTTCCAAGAATCTGCTAAAATCTTCTGCTTTGAATTGAGGAATTAGCATGTAGTCAGTGGAGTCCCAACCTGATTCTCCACCCAGAGAGATGATTATTTCCGATAGGCTTCGATCGCTTGGTTGCGCTCGAGCTCGATCAATCACTTTACGGTAGAGTTCGGGAGGAATTCTACCCTCTAGCCCTCTAATGGCGTTTCGATTGGGCTTACCACTAATAAACCGTTCGATGGCTTCCTCTATAATGTTACCCAACCAGGCGGTATCTTCATTGAGATTTCCAAGAAACCTGTCGACTTCTGAAAGCTTTTTTAGGCCCAATTGAGGGTGATGCTGCTCGATGAAATCCTTCATTGCACTGGCGAATTTCTCCTGACTTATTCCAAAACCATTATACACGTCGTGCCAGAGGTCCTGATACTGCTCCTCTATTTTAAGTATCGAAATCTCGTCGTTCTTTTTGAGGAAAAATTCTCTGACTTCGTCAGGATGAAGGTAGCCTTCGCTTAGAGTCCTTAGAATGAGATCGTCAAATTCTTCGTAAAGAGGTCCCACGACCTTAATGATCTTTTCTTGCAGTGGGTCTTTCTTTTCACCGTCAATATTAAGATTATTACTGGAGGTTTGAGCCCATATTGTTTGAAGAGACTTAAAATGATACGCTCTCAATTCACTGAAGTCTTTAAATTGAGGAAACGAGTGGTATACCAGTGTTGTAATGGCTATCCTGCTGTCTACGATTTGGATGAGTTTCTCCTCAAGTCCACCGAGGGATTGGGCAAACTGTTCCTGCCAATATCGGACCTTTTTCATCACTCTGATATTTTTCACTGCGAGTTGCTCAAAAGGCAGGCTGATCTCTGGCGCTACTCCCTCACTCCATATCCGTTCCAAATTATCTCTGAGAGAGGGATTATAACGCCATTCATAGTCGACAACTTTTTCGCGATATTTGTCGAACTCTTTGAGGGGCTCGTCATCGAGCTGGCCATCGTTGTAGATAACAATAGCTTTGCACCCTAGTTCTTGGGTTAGATCAGCAATGATACCAAAGAGTGACCTAATTGACATTTGATCCATCCTCTCTATATCGTCCAAGCATACGATGATGTTTTTTAGTAAGTACCGCTCGAGGGCAGGCGCAATAAGTCCGCTCACATCGAGACCCTTGACTTTCGGAATACGCATTTTCTGAGCCGCTTTTTGAGCCTTCTGAGTCAGAGACTTAAGCTTCAATAGAATGGACGAGTCACCTTCGTCACGGTTTAGTGTGTCTAGCTGGCTAAGGCCGGCAATTAACCTTTTTTTCAATTCCTCTTTAGTCGAAACTCCGAAAAGAGATACGTAGGAATAGTTCTTCTGTGGAATCTTAGAGAGTGATATTCGCTTCTTAAATGCATTCAGAAGATACTGTTTCCAAAAGTGAGTTTTTCCAACTCCCCATTCACCTTTAATAACCCCTACCGAAGCTAGAGGGTTAGTTAAGAATGAGTCGAGTGCTTCGGTGAGTGATGCGGTATTCATAGCTGAGATTGT
Source organism: Akkermansiaceae bacterium (assembly GCA_051252195.1). GTDB lineage: Bacteria > Verrucomicrobiota > Verrucomicrobiia > Verrucomicrobiales > Akkermansiaceae > Oceaniferula. The sequence goes on from JBPOGD010000008.1 coordinate 34,607, forward strand.
GCGACCAAGGATGAGTTGGAAGTTAGCTCGCTGTCCGCTTAGCGAACAGCCGTCTTTGTTGTGCCAGTGATAGGGATAGGGGTTGAAATCAGCAAGCTCATTGACATGAGTAAATAGATTTAGCGGGATTTTAAAAGTTACTCTACGTGTGCATTAAGATGGAAATTGTCTGCCAGGTATATTACGAGGGGGAATTCCCGCTATCCCTCTGATCAACACTAAGGAACAGACGTTTTATGATCCAATAACGCTGTGAAACATGCGCTGGTGAATAAGGCGGAGGATTATGATTGGTGCTCGGCAGGGTAGTTTCTGAAGCGTGCAAATCCAGCTTTTCAGAAGGTGATTAGTTTATTCAAGACAGACCAGTTGAAGGTGTATGATGACTTTTAGCCGGAGGCTTTTGAGTGCAGTCGGGGCCGGCCTTCCGGAGAATCACAGCTTTCAATCAGCGGAGTTTTGAGAGGTATCGAGAGTCGTTTGGCATTCTATTAAAAGCGGCGATGCTCGCGCGCACTCAAAAGCTTACGCTGAGCCGGTAGAATGCGTGGCCTTCTGCTTGTAATTCGTCGGTGATGAGGAATTGGTCTTCTAATAAATCTTCCACAATTCCCGAGCCGAGTGTGCTGCTTTCGTCGTCGAACTCGAAGCGATAAACTTCCTCGAAGCTTCCCTCCAATAAGGTGGTAGAACGCTCGACGATGAGAACCGTTCCCGCAAGTGGCTCACTACCGCGTCCGAAGGTGAAGGCGATCTTGCCATCGGCATTTTGTGAGATGGTGGGGCGGTTAGGATTGTCGAAGTCTGCCACGTCTGAGTCGGTGCCGAGGGCGAGTTCGAGAATGAGGGGGAAACCGTCGCTGTCACCGTCAGAAATGACGCTGATGGAGATCTCTATGTTTACAAGATCGTTAGAAACAACAATCGCTCCCCCGGCATCCACATAGTTAGCCCCCAGTGCCGCGAGAGTGGCTCCCGAATAAATTCCCGGTGGCACAATACCATTAACGGGGTCGCTAAGTTTCCCTTCCCGAAAGGCTATGAGTTGATCAACCATTAAGATTCCATTTCCAATTAACTCAAGAGCAGCACCTCCTAGCAAAAGCACGTCTGAATCAAAATCCAACAAAACATTGCCCACTGCCCCTCGCCCACTGACGGTCAACTTTCCAGTATATCCTGTTCCGTCGACTTCAGAAATTGCGAGAATACCGTTCCGTAGAGCCCCACCTCCGTCTTCGAGTTGGACAAGAAGATTACCTGGCCCTGTGAGACGGCCATCCAAAATGGCTCGTCTACCATCTCTGATGGTATCAGCGATACCTAGACTACTCCCTGGAGCAGCACTCACGTAGAAATCTGCGACGTCGAGAACTGGGCTACCCGAGCTGTTCGGAGCGAAGGACACCTGCCCTCCATCAAGAATTAAGTCACCCAAACCAGAGCGTACCGATGCTGTTTCACTTTGTTGTTTGAGCAGAAAACGCGTGTTGGCTGGAACCGTCAGTGAGTTCCCCAGAAAATCAGCAGTCCCGCCAGCAGTCCCTCCTTCAGGCGAACTACGCATGGTTCTATCTTCCACCGTTGCCAAGACGTAGTCAAACTCTGCCGAAGGCGCGAGGTCGTTATCCCACACGTTGGCATTCAGCCAGCTCTGATTCCCCTCATCCATAGTCACGATGGGGAGCGGCACTTCATCAGCCAAGGCATTAATCGCCGCTAGCGCATTGATAAGTCCTGCACCAGACTCGACATCGAACCCTGCAGTTTCCATTTCAATCGCGGTCTCACTTAGCACGGAAATAATCTCAACCGGAGACAGAGATCCCGAGCCCCCCGCCCTCTCTAACAATAGTGCCGCTACCGCCGCCGCATGAGGAGCTGCTGCTGAGGTGCCGAAGAAGTTAGGGAACGCATCTCCATCTCCTAGCGCCTGCCCAAAGAAAGTCGTATTTCCGCCATCAGCGGCAGTAAAGCGGGGCTGCTCGGTATCAAGCGGATCTACAAACCGAGTGCCATCGTCCGCAAAAAGCAAGAAGTTGCCCCCAGGAGAGGAAAACGCCTCCAACTGTGGCGGATTCACCCCAAAGGCCGGAGTCTGGAAAAAGGCAGCAGCAGCCACTGCGATTGCTTTCTCAGCATTCGCATGCCCGACGAGGGTTCCACTCTGCGTATCAAACTCATTGATGGAAAATCCGCCACGATCGAGAAAGAGCATCTTGAGTAAATTAGGCGCCGCATCATTCAGCCCTTCAATCACTAAATTAAAAGTTGAGTCCGCGCCTGGGACTCCATCGATGTCGATTGTTCCATCGTTGGTAAAGGTGAATATCTCAAGTGCATCGCCATTGATATTACTAGCAAAAGCGCCCTGAATAGCACTGAACTGCCCTGCACCACTTCCAGTCAGAAAGATATCAAGATCAGACTGACACCCAGGTGCACCAGAGACACTGAAAAATGGCTCATCCCACTGCAGAACAAAACTCACCGAGGATCCCACAGGAACATTGATTTCCATAAAAGTATCTACCTCTGCACCCGGATCGAAATCATGTAAAGCACCTCCACTCAGACCACTGGCCCCATCAGCAGGCTCAAAAAATGACTCGTAAGATTGTCTACCTGAATTCCCCGCAGCACTAAAATAAGCCTTTCCATTGGCACTGACTTCATTGACGGCTTGGGCGACAAGACCATTCTGGAAAAAAGGCTCTGAGAAATAAAATACATCATCGACGATGATATCGCATCCAGCTTCATCAAGAGCACGAATCCCGTTCGCAAAATCAGCTTGGCCATTAAAGGCAGTGAAGAATTGCTGAGAGGCTCCAGGAGCAAGGTCATGAATGATCTGCATCATCGCCCTGCCCTCATCAGAAGCAGGCTGAGCAAATTCACTAAGCACTAGAATATCACTGGGAAGATCATTTGTAGAAACATCCTCATCTGCCGTAGTAGCTGGCGCAGCAGCAGTGGCAAAGCTATCAGAAAGAGTCCCGATCGTGATACCAGCTCCAGTCACTCCAGAAGGAAGTGATCTAGCAACATCGGCACCGAGAGCGATGTCCCCCTGAGAAGCTGTGATCCCAGAACGCGTTTGCCTGTATGCAGGTCTTGCGAACTTGATACCTACGATACCAGCCAGTTGGTTCGTCTCTCCTACAGGAAGCCACGCATTCATGACGTAACCAGCTTGAGAAATACTTGTGGCACCCAATGCCTCTAGCTCAGGCTCCACCTCCGCCCAGACTTGCTCATTCTCACAAATAATTTCAATCAGATGCTTACCGTTAGCGTATGGATAGATTTCTTCGTCTGCTACATAGGCTACTCCAGGATTCTGGGTCGTCTGATGCCTCCACTGGTAAAGCGTATAAACAAGCTGCCAGTCCAAGCTCGACAGTTGCCCATCCGCCCCAACTAGATCCTCTCCATGATAAGCGCGCAGAGCATCTTGATACCATGTCTTGTCTTGATTCAGAAATGAAGTAATCGGAGCAGGCTCACCTCCCCCCAACTTAATATCCTGCGCTGAAGCAAGATGAGGGAAAAAGACAACACCCAACAAGACAAGAGTGTGAACATGGGCAATAGCTGATTTAAAAAAAGTAAGTTTATTCATGAGTTAAGAATGGGCTCACTAATAAATCCGTATTTTTTTAGCCCCTGTTTCAGGATTTTTTAATTTTCATTATCTTTTTTCAGAAAGCTCAACTGGAGCTACTGGGCTAACAGAGAAAATTATCAGCTGATGAGAACTCCAAATAAATATAGAATAAATGCATCAGATTCTCGGAATCAACCTTAGCAGTTAAAAATCAAAAAGTTTTAGATTCCATGAAACTATCTACTGAAAAATACGGAATTATTCATAAGGACAATAAAAGTCCATCAACAGAACAATATAATAATACTATGAATAATGAAACCAAACAACAAGGCGCTCTCGTACTAGCAGAGGCTATAGAACAAGCTCGTGAATTTATGTTCAACACTTCATGGGTCACCTCTAGCCCTGATCCGCTACAGGAAAAAGCGGCTGCTGAACGACAGCTCAAAAACCAAATTGCAGCAGCATTAGATCAAGCATTTATCATGCATGATCCGCTCTACCCGGAGCTACGTGGCTTCGACCAACACAATCAGTTCGGACTCTTCAATCCCGATAATCGCTACCACATGGCTACTATCTCGACACCAGGAACTTACGTCATCCGAGGGAAGCGTGGCACAAGCGCAGACCTCCAAATCCAAGTAGGTTCCGGAGAGCCAGGATTTACTCCAGGTGTTGTTAATATCAAACAGATTAGTCAGCTTTCACTGCCAGAGTTGGAGACCAATGATGATGGAAGCTTCGAAATCTTCATCAGTGATAAACGCAGAGGGCAAAACTGGCTTAATAATACGGAAGGAGAGCAGAAAGCAACACGCATTCTGATTCGTGAAAGCTTCATGGACTGGCAAGAGGAACGTGCTGGCACATGGTATATTGAACGAGTCGATAAGAGAGCAGCCCCTAGCCCACTAACAACACCTGACTTAATAAATAGTCAATATGAAGCAGCTGCAAAATTTTTGCTTCAATCTACCATTAACTGGGTTGAGCGGGTTCAATTAATAGAGAGCAATACTGAGCCTAACACCATAAAAATGCCCGATGACGGAGGTAAAGGAACATTAGAAGGCCAGATAAGCTCCATTGGTATTTTCCCAATAGAAAAGTCACAAGCTGCTATTATCACATTAAAAAAATCTCCTGCTAGGTATCAGTCTATGCAGCTAGGAGATCTGTGGTTCAACAGCGGCGACTATTCCCGTAGGCAAACTAGTCTCAACATGAGTCAGGCTGTCCCTAGTAGTGACGGTTTTTACAGATTAGTTATTAGTCATGAAGATCCAGGTGTGGCTAATTGGTTAGACCCGGCTGGGGTTTCTACTATTTTCGCTTTCCTTCGTTGGCAGGGACTTCCATGCAAACACGAATTCTCCGAAGATGAAAAGCCCAAGGTTAAAATAGTGGAATTCGATAAATTAAAAAAATGCTTACCTACTGATGAACCGTGTTTTACTAAAAAACAGAGAGCTGAGCAGCTCGCCACTCGTCAGGCATCTGCACTACAAAGCCCTCGGGGATTCTAGAAAAACTTCTGATCATTCTTCACTTCTACATTTTACAGACATTTTAGGAGTGAGGGATAAAACAAGCTAAATACTACTCCGCCCCCTAAAATGATCAGTTCATAAGAACTTACGTAAATAAGATAGCTCTTCATCAACTTCGTGCGGGACATCAACTGATTCACGTAACTTCTCTATGAACTCTTAATCTCTCGATATTTAACTTGTGGGGCCTAACTAGGAATTGTTCTTTATTTTAAAATCTCCACGCCAAGTCCTTCGATAATTGAGGGTATCATTTTAAGAAGCTCCTCAGTTTCCTTGGTGACATGCTTACTCGCCTTATTTTTGACGTTAGCAGTATTCCGTATTCTAGCCACTGTATCACGCTCTTTTTCTTTCAGCTTCTAATCTGACCAGCAAGCTGTATTTTCAAGTTAGTTAACCACCCGACTAAGTGCCAAGGAGGTAGCCCTAGCTTTCGTTGGACGGCTGCGGTATCGGCGAATTTATTGTAGTAAATTGCCATCTCGTAGTTCGCTTTAGTAAACTACTGGTCGAGGATTTTGCCGTCTTTTATCTTTCCATCAGAGACGCGCTCGGCACGTAACTCTAAGTTATTAGTAGCGCGAATAGCCCCTTTGGCCAGCAGAATGTCTGAGCTCAGCATTCGTTTTTGAATGCTATAACCGCTTTGAAGATTTCAGAGGATGACTCTTCCAACTTACCTTCGTTAAAGAGAGCTTTGGCTCGAACGAGATGGGTATTGAGACGAACGGCTGCAGGACTGGGCTTAAGAGTGGCCTCTTTCTCTTCAGGTGTTTTTGGAGCCTAGTTCTGAGCCAAGGCAGGAAGAGCAAATTTCGTAATCGAGAAGCATTTAAAATACCCAGCTTCAGCGCAGTTTAGATTGCTCCAATATACTAAGCTCAGGTCAATTGTCTCTTCCTACATCTAACTGAATAAAAAGCTTGGGAACATCCATTAAGTAGCGCGTTATCACTGTCTCGTAAAGCCCCTCAGCTATGCTTATTTGCACATCAAAAGGCTGCACATTCAATGCGTTTTCCATGTTTGAAGTCACAAATAGGTTATAATTTATCCCAAGATCTAGATAGTCAGTGCGTCGATCATATTTGTAGATAAAGTGAGCTGTGTTTCCCTCCATTTCCGAGTAGTAGGAGATTTTCTCACCCGCATCCCAAAGCGTAGGATCTGTCCCTAACGAAAACTCTAAGAAATTACTGTGGCCGTCACCTGTTCCTGAATATTCGATATCCTCTAGAGGCGACATGGTAGTACTATCTAAACCATAGCCTAACGCCCATCCTGTGTAAGAATCTTGAGCTGCTGTTACAACCTCGATATTAAAGCCAACATCGGCTACTGCCCAGCTTGTCGAACGAGTTCCTCCACCATTGGCCGATGAAATATATAGAGAACCGCTTCCTACATTAAGCTCGGTATCAAGACCTGAAGGAAACTGCACGCCTAAGAGATCTGAGCCTGCTCCAAATATCGCTTGATGCGAATTTCCTGTGGTGGAGGTCTGCTCTAATCTAGCAGAGTCAAAACCCGATGAGTTAGCACTACCAACTTGGCTTGCTCTAGTTAGAGAAAGGTTCAAATTTTCAATAGAGAACTCTAAACTCTCATCACCATTCATCTTTGAATCCCCCACGGAAAACCTTAGTCCGGTGAGAAATACTACAGCATCGTTTGAACCAATAGTTGCTGTAGCAGAGTTTGTTACCCCGTCAGAAACAACTCCTGAATTAGTCACCGAATTGTTCCAAGCTTGAACTCTCACATCGAAACTAAGCGTGTCATTGAAAGTATCCCCGTCATAGTCACTGCCTGTAAAAATAACGGAGTAAAGGTAATCATTATCATCTGCTGCACCAGTGACGCTCAGACTCTCATTACTTCCGTCAACATTCAGAGTATTTGCATCAAATGAATTATCTAAATCCGTGAAACTCAAAAGAGTGATGCCTTCTTCAACGACACGAATTTCTAGAGATGCGGTCGACCATAAACCTGTCGAATCTTCTACACGAATTATCCATTGATTCATTCCCAAATCACTGAAACTTGGAGTCCCACTAACCGTTCCGCCCAATGCTAAATCTAACCAAGACGGCCCATCTAGTATTGAATACGAGAGTGAGTGCTCATCAAAGTCTGCAGCAGAGTCGGCGATAGAAGATGTGTATAAATTACCCACCGTCGCGGCATCGAGAGAAAATGATGCCAAGTAAAAATAAGGTGTATCAGCCTCATCATCCATCACCTCAAATATGACGATTGCTGAGCCACTGGTTTCAGCACCATCATTGACGGTAAAGTTGATAGAATCCACACCGGAAAAGTTCTCTAAAGGAGTATACACTAAACTGGGAGCTGTTCCTGAGAGAGTACCATAAGTCGGCTGACCAGTTACATTATAAGTAAAGGCGTTTTCATCGGGGGAAAACCCAGAAAGAGTAAAGGACACAGAGCGATCTTCTTCAACACTCAAGCGCTGTGAATAAGCTCTTGGAGTATGATCATTGACTGCAAAACTCCAGACCTCACCAGCTACAACCGAGTCATCAGCTAAAATGCTATCAACTCTCCAATAGTAGGTTTGATCATTCACCCAAGCCTGCGTATAGATATTATTAGCCTGATTTCCTTGAGAAACTAAATCACCTTCTGATGTTCCTACATAGATATTGTAGGAAACAGCCCCTAAGCCGCCTAACCACATGAGATCTACATCGTAGGCTACTGCCAGATTCCCATTAGCTGGGATTGGAGTGGATGCTTGCGGATAGCGATATCCAGGAATCCAGTAATCTTCATCTCCATATTCATAGACCCCGATGTCGGGGGCCTCGCCATTATAGCCCTCGGTTACATCAACAGTTTCACCATTATTGAATGTACACGTCACCTCAACCCCTTGGTCGATCAGCTCCACCGCATCCCACTTAGGTCGAAAATCTAAATCGGTATAATCGCGTAAGAGCAATGACATATTTCTTGGCTCATCTTGCGCGGCGAAATTATTGGAAGCATCACCTGGAACAGCACTGCTGTTCGTATCCCCTGATAGATAATCGCCAGCATTGTTGTAGGTTCTTGAACTAGCATTCCCTCCATTTCCGATAGAAACCTCAAAGTCTCCCCGGGCTTGCACCGCGATATTGTTATAGATTTCGTGAAAGTCCCCCTTCAGCTTATAAGCTCCACCGATTAAATTCACTGGTTTCCATTGTGTCGTACGAGAAACGTTTCGATAAAGGTTACACCATATCCCAGTTAAAGGGTTATTATTTCCGTCCCACCTGAAGTCACGTTGGCGGTTATCGATTGCCCAATTATACCTTGTAACAGCCTCTGTAGCATTCCCCCCTACAGCGTAGTATGCAGTGCCGTCGTCTTGCATCCGAGAGCAGCCAGTTGCGAGGTTATACTCGAAGATATACGGGTATATGTCGTCATCAATATAAAGACGTCCAATCGAAAATCCAGCAGAAGGACCAGTATCTCTTAAGGTATTGTGGCGGCAAACTAAGTTTCGAGTCCCAGCTAGTTGAACAGCCTTACCAGAAACACAGGTATAATTGATATACTCGAACAAATTATTTTCAACTAGCGCATCTTCCATATAGCTCGTAAGCAACCCTGCTCCATCCGCATAACGAAAGGTGTTGTTATAGAGTACAATATCCTTACACCAATCATCTATGTCTCCGTGAATAGAAGCTGCATCTGGTGTAGCGGCAGATCCTAGAGCCCTATCTGAGCAGGACGGGTAATCATTATTACAATTTCTAATGGAAATCCCATCCGAATGTTCAAACTTAAAGGTCGTTGCAAAGAAATCCAGCCCATCAATCACCACATTCTTAGTCGATGCGTCCCCTACGATGGCGTATGTTTGTACCTTGCCTGAAATTTCGCGCCCCGCAGGATTTAATCCATCGTCAGCCCATAAATAGAGATTCCCCGTTGATTCATCATAGGCCCACTCCTGAGCCATATCCAGCATCACCCGTTCGGCATTATCTATGCCCCCCTCAAAAAAATAATTGTCAGATGTTCTCCAACCGCCTCTTGAAGCATATTGAAAATTAGTCGACCCTGCTGTATGAGCAGTCACATGAGAAACTTCTGACCCGTAGTTTTCAAAGTTGAAGAGCATTCCACACCCAGTAAAGGATACCCCCGCCTCCCCCACTATATCTTCCGCAAAAATATTTCCTCGGGTAGAATCATTTGATTTTTTGGTTCTTTGGCTCCAAAAATCCTCAGACCACACCAAAGCATTCGGGAAGCGCGCAAGCGTCATTATTTTACTATCTACAAAGAGCTGAGAAATATCGCCAACGCTATCATTAAGGTTACTCACGTACACATTTCCTATGCCGGGAATACTACCTACTGGGGTATCGTTTCCATCAGGTAACACAACCGCCTCCGCGGTATCTAGCGTCCAAGTCGTGTCAATGGGCACCGTACCATCTAAGGTCACTTCTTCTCCATTATATGGTGTGATGACTACTGGAAAGTTGGGAGTTCCAAACACTCCAGATAGATCAATTTCTTCGTGATATGTACCTTCTCGGATATAGATGGTACTCCCTGGGCCAACCTCACCTACCGCATGTTGAATTCTAGAAAAAGGACTACCGAATGTCCCATCATTCGCATCGCTACCGCTATTAGAGACATAATAATCACTCCCCAGCTCAAAGGTGCTACCATAGAGTGTCACTTTATCTAATGCTGCTACAGTGCCTGAAACATTGCTCGTTCCTCGCCCCCAAGCATATATTCTAAATTCTGTTGGTTCGGTAATATACTCATAATCCGTGTCACCCAGCTCTATGCGAACTTCTTCGTATGCTCCTGTTAAGCCAACCACTTCAAATATAACCGTAGGGCTTCCAATTGCATTGCCCAAAGCATCTGCGATAACGTATTCATCCACGGAACCCTCTGCATTTTTGGTCACTTTAAAGCCTAGACTCGTTAAGTGAGCACCTCCAATATTTGGCGTAATAATAAAGCTAAGGTAGTCGTCTTCAAGCACCGCCTGCTCAAAACCAGAAGTCGTAGCATCCGTTACCTGAATAGCCACGGCACCCAAAACATTTGATTCACCAAAACTAGAGCCGAAAGCGTCCTGTCCCGTATTATCTCCAGCATCCGTCAGATAGCTGATACCCATCGGAGAGGTCAGTTGGCTCGCACTCAAAGCGTCATCTACCAATGTCACTGAACTTGGATCAAGCGAATCTGAATTAAAGTCATAAGCAGCAAGAATATTAGGATCTGCTCGTCCATTAAGAACTACTTTATCAAGTATTGCTAATGAGCCAGAACCACTATCAGAACCACGGCCCCAAGCATAAATCCGGAAAGTTACTGGAGCGGTAAGATTCTGGAATGTAGCATCCGATAAATCAATACTGACTCCGTCAAAAGTTCCTACGACACCAATCTCATTGGTGATACTAGCAGAACTCCCGATCAAATTCCCCAGCTCGTCAGTAACTGCATATTCATCAACTGAAATTGCACTTTGTTTACTGGCCTTAAAGGTGATGCTAGAAAAGTTTAATGTGTACTTATCATTAGGAGTGACTGTAAACGTGACATAATTATTTTCTAGAACTGCATCAGCAAAACTATCCGTTGTAGCATCAAAAATTTGTATTGCCACACCACCTAGAGTACCTGCGTCGCCCAAAGGTTGCGCACTAGCATCTAATCCTGAATTATCACCACCTGAGGAATAATGCGAAATGTCCATTGGCGATGTTAGATTACTGGCATCTAATCCCGATATCACCTCACTAGCTTCGCGGTAATCTCTCGCATCGGCATCAAAATCATACCCAACGAGAATCTCAGCATTAATTGAAGCCAAAGAGATAAGAGTGATAAAGCACCATCTAATAGACGAAGAGGCTAACATGCCATGATGTTTACAAAGTATTTCATCCAATGTGCAAGCTATATCTCGCAGTATTATCCAGATAGAAGAAACCCTAACGAACCCTATAACAATGTGCTTCGGGTGTGAGGGCATTAGGTAAAAGCATAGTACATAGCATCAGAAACCTATCAAATTACACTTAAATTAATTGGCAGATTATTTTTTTCTTTAGCCCTAGAGGCTTAACGCCTTTAGCTAGATCAACCTGACCGACAATCGTAAAAAAAACATCTTGTTCTAATGCCTTCGCCTACGTTATGTATGTTAGCATGCCGCAAAAGTTCAGATACTATACAACTATGAAAAAGCCTACGCTTATTTCACTTTTGTTAGCGTTATTATTCACTAGTTTAGTTAGCGCAAACCCTACTCCATTCAATCAAGAGTCAGATATCTTAATCGCTCAGTTTGATAGTATTCCTGACGACGACGATATCCAGTCGCAAGCCGCGCTAGCAAGTATCTTGGCTCATCCAAATTATACAGGGGCAAACTATTTTTGCGTCTCAGGAGCGTGGGGAACCCAATGGAACAGCAATCAATTCCGATTTGCTGGTTTTACAGATTATAACGGATTCATCGATTCCAGTACCCTATTTGATTTGGCCTTTGGTCCTGAGGCGACGGAAGAAGACAGTGCTGAAGAGAGAGCAGCATCACGGTGGGTCAATGCTCATTCTGATGAGTCACTCAACCTAGGGATCGAATCTCAAGAGCGGCTTGACCAATTAAATTTCGCTTCAGACGTGGTGGTCGAGAAGGTCACCCCAATTCTCGAAGCTGGCGGTCGAGTCTGGGTCATGGAGGCAGGCCAATCTGATATAACAGCAGATTGGTTACGAAAGCTTCACATCTTAGAGGTCCCCAACGTGACAACCAATGTCATTGTAGTGCAGCACAGCTCATGGAACCACAATCAAACGACCACGAACGACCGTAATTACATCAGTAGTGGTGATAATAATCAATATATTCGAATCGATAGCGGAAACTCTGGAGGTAATGCGACTCCTAACTTCAAGCAAAACGGCCAAACGAACCTTGCTGCTAATTATGATGCTCTAAACACGAACACACCTCTAATCGAACAAAATTATCTCACCCCAGCTATCTCAACGGATAATGTCAATGAGCGTACCCGTGCAATCTGGGCCGAAGCCACTCGCATTACCTCAGAGGTCTCCAGATATTCACTAATGACAAACAATGGTGAACCAGATGGCAACTTCATAAGAACGAGTGTTAATAGTACTCCTATCAGGACTGGAGGATTAGATTTCTCAGACACGGTAGAGGCTATGTACATCTTTGACATTCATGAGGAGGAGGATGGGTTTCATAGTATCGAAGGCTTCTGGGAACACTTCGTGATAAACGGCCTCACTTCATGTGAAGAGAGCGTGCGTAGCGAGGTCAATGGGGTGGTCGTGATTGAAATGGAGAATACGGATGATGACCTTGGCAATTGGCTCAATAAAACAGACCCCTTGAGTAATGCTTTTAGCGGTGAGGGATACCTCGAATTTAATGGCAATAGAATTACAACTGGAAACCCAAACTCTCCAATCGCTTATCAATTCAAGATCAACGAAGGTGGTATCTACTACCTTCACCAACGATGTGCACGTGTAACCTCGGGAGAGCGTGAGGATGTATCAAATGATTGTTTTGTGCGTGTCGAAGGAGATTTCACGGCTGTTAGTGGAAATAGAAATGCTCCACTGGTGATGTTACAGAGAGACACCAAGTTTTTTGGAGGAAACCATTTAGAGTTTGTCTGGACGCCGTCAGGGTCAAGACTGGAGGACGAAACTGAGGATGAGCTGGGAAAGAAGGTACCTATCTATAATTTCAAGGCTGGTGAAACATATACACTGGTGGTATCTGGACGTTCAAAAGCGTTTAAGATCGACCGCATGGTGTTCCGAAAAAATGGCCTCGCGAATGCCCTATGGCAGGACACTTCAATACCAGAAACGTTCACCTGCGACACTTCGCAAGAGGAACCTGATAGCTCTGGTGCTCTCTATCATAACACTTTCAATGATAGTGCCCTAGCAACTAATGAGAATGTAGGAGGCGGCCTATCAACGAGTTCAATCGCAGGAGGAAATTGGCGTGAAGCTAGTGGCTCTTTATTTTACGATGCTGGGAGTGACAGCGGAGGAAACCGAGCAAGTGTATACTCGCTCAATGGGTTCACTTTGAATAACGGCCTAGAGTTAGAAGTTGCCTATCAGATCTCTTCCCTTGATGTGTCAGGGAACACTGGTAATCATTTCTCCTTTGGGCTTATCGCAAATTATACTCCAAGTGGGGAAAACCCCTTCTCTGGAGCTAACGATACTGACGGATACCGCGCTGGATTCAACCTAACTAATGACGACGGAATAGACCAAGGGTTTATCACAGCAGGAGCTTCTGGAGAGCAGACCTTAGAGCAAGTATTTGTCTCGGAGGTTGGAAGTCATACCCTAAAACTACGACTTCTCCCCAATGCTTCAGGAGGAGCTACTTGGAATTACCGTTATGACGATGGTAGTGCAGTTACTGGTACCATTGAGTCGTTTGACTTCTCTCTACCTTATCACTTTGTCGTTCACGGCAGAGATAATATTTCATCCAAGGTTATCGATTATGTAACTCTAAGACCCACAGGCTTAATAGCTCATTGGGAACTCGATGACGCCACTGGTGCTCTCGTTAATGACTCCACTGGAAATGGTTTCCATGGTACAGCTAGCAATGCAACTTGGGTTCAGGGGCAAGTGGGTGGAGCATTAGAGCTGGCTGACTCCAGCGTCACGATCCCTGCTGAAACATTTGATTCGATCGATCAAGAGGTCACGATCGCTTTCTGGAGTAAGGGCGTCACCAACACTCCCAACAACTCGATTCTATATGCTGAAAACAGTCAGGGTAATCGAGTTTTTAATATCCACCTTCCTTGGGGAAACCTCAACACTGTGTTTTGGGATGCTGGAAACCCCAATTATAACCGCATCCAAAAGAGTGCATCAGCCGCAGAAGTAGAAGGCTCATGGTCCCATTGGACTTTTACTAAGGACGCAAGCTCTGGGGTAATGAATATTTACCGTAATGGTGAGCTTTGGGCGACAGGTGATGGAAATACTGAGCCTATGGATGACATCGTCGCAGCATCTTTCGGAAGTAACACAGACGGAGGGTCACCGTATGAAGGACAGATCGATGATGTAAGGCTCTATAGCATCGCTCTCGAGGCGAGTGAGATCTCCGCTCTATTCAGTAGCTTTGATCTCAATGGTTATGAAGTTTGGAAAGCCGCTCTTGGAGTGAGTGATGATAGTAAAGAAGGGGCGGACGACGGAATTGCTCCTCTCCTAGAGTATGTTCTTAACGGTAATCCGAACCAAGCTGACCCTGAAATCTTACCCAAATTTGAGAAAACAGGTTCAGAACTTCTCTATACCTTTACACGTAATACGTCTTCCACTGAATTTACGGCACAGTACTTTCAATACAGCCTCGATCTTACCAACTGGACCGAAATTGATATTTCGACGGATACTGCCTCAGAGGTATCTATTGTATCAAATGAAGATGGAACTCAAGAAGTCACCATCAAGCTCAATGAAACCTCACTCAATTCACAAGTTGGTGAAGGACGCAAAGTCTTCAGTCGCCTCAAGGTAAACCAATAAACACCTAGTAGGAATGTAGCGACAGATAACATGAATTTCGTTAATTTTAAGATTCTACTGCTGATAACTTCAAGCCTTCAATGTGGTAGATGAACACACCTCCCCTTTTTCAAAACCCATATTCCACCCAGATATTTATGACCTCACTCACTTTAAATCTGCACACTTTGTTAAAACGTGGTATTACCAATAATATTATGATTTACTACTGTTAGCCCATGAAAATACTATCCTTGTTTGGTTTTTCAAACGGGAAAAAGGCTAACAAGTCGGCTGACAACTTCCCAAACTAACATCCGTCTTAGTTACTACTTAGACCCAAGAATATTAGCTCCTCATGAAATCATATCAGAAACTTATCTTACCAATCTTAATGTCGATTGGGAGTTTGTCTCATGCTCAAACGGATCCTTACCCAGAGTTTATCTATCACGATGGATTTGATGGAGACGGGTTGATCCAAAACAATATCAAGGGCGGCGGCATGATTAATGCAGGTCCTACGGTTGCCGAATGGGAAGATAATGGAGACGCTACATATAGTAACAATGGCACCACGAACGGCAGTCGAGCCATCATCTACACCGAGAATTCATTTCAATCAGATACAGGGTTTCGCTTACACGTGAAGTATAATACGGGTAGGATTGGAAACATCGGAGCGCACAACTTTTCCTTTGGACTGGTGAGGTCAGATGCAGATTTATCTAATTACAATGGAACAAACCCATTTCGGGCGGATAGAGATCTCTACAGCATTGGCGCGAATCTCACTACCCACGGCGGCGCAAATTCACGTGGCCTAAACTTCACAAACAACAACACATTTACGACATTAGACACCGCAGGCACGAGACAGCAGTTCGTATTCGGCGAGTCTTCAGAAGTCACTATCGAAATCGGTGTAGGTGGTTACTGGTGCTACCGTATCAATGGTGAATACGAGGCTTCTGGCGCCTTACCCGATGATTTCGATCTTGATGCGAGCTATCACATTGTTGTCTACGGTCAGGATGATGCGGGCGAGGGTAAAATTATCGAATCTATTACGCTAAAAAAAGGCTATGCTAACGGAGAGCGTGCAGCAGGATTACGTGGCAACTGGAATGCTGGACAAGGCGATGCCGTTGGCATGGATGCCGCCGGAATCAGAACCGTTGACTCTACGATTGCCCGATTACAAGAAGGAGCCTCGGCCTCTGCGCTTCATAACGCTCCGCACAGATTATTAGAAGCGATCGCCTTAGGAGAATCCAGCGTAGGCGGGGGAGTTATTTCTGGAGCTACCCCTCTTACTTGGGGTGATTTAAGCCATGATGATCCAGATGTTGACGCATTCATGGATGAGATGATGATGATTAGAAATTTAGAATTTGGTGTAAAGATTTACTCTAATTGTGAGACTTTTACGGGAACTAATGGGGGTACTCTAGCTGATATTGGAGAGCGCTGGTTTGAATGGTGTGATACGGATCCAGTAGCTCAAGCATTTATCAATAGTCAAGAATACCATACTGGGATCTGGAATAGCGCAACCCAGCAGTATGAAGACGCAACTGTGGAATACCCTACCCGTAAATATATGTTCTGTTACGCTGAGTTTATCTTAAAAGAACATGCTCTTCGTTATGGTCCACATGCAAGTTCTTGGACTTTTGATTCCGCAGATGATATGGGCAAAAATGGAGATAACGCAGCTACAGGTAATATTGAAGATCAAAGAATCTTTCAAGCCTTCGCCAATGCGGTGCATGCTGGAAACCCCGAAATGCCAATTGCTTTCAACCGGGCGCGTTTGGGTAACGATTATATTGACGACCCATCTTTCCCCTACGCTCGGGCTTCCAGATTTGACGATTTCACCTTTGGCCACGCTTTTAATGGGAATAGCAATCACGCAAGTCTCGCGGTAAATCCTACTCGCGGAGAAAGTATTTATGATAGTAACTATCGACACGTCTCAGTTATGACAGCCACCGACGGCTACGTGCAAACTGGCGGCGCTTGGGAATGGGATGATCTCATCGTTGGAAATTACCACTCGAAGCTTGGTCCAATTTCATGGCAGTATAGTACGCCGTCAGCTTGGACTCAGGATGAATTCAATCAGTGGAACCTAGAAGCGATGCAGGCAGGTGGACATATGACTTGGGAAGGCTCTGTTCCACAATCAGCTAATATTCTTAGAGATTGGGCGATTGAGCTCATAAAAAACACGGATGATCACTTGGCAGAATTCGAGTCCCCCAACACTCCAGGATGGGCTCGTAAATACACTGACCTTCCTGAGGCCACCCAAGGTGAGCCTTATTACCATGTGCTAGAAGAAGGAGTCGACTTCTGGGATCCTGAAGGAGATAACATTGTGAGTATTAACGGGGCCTCATATGACTTCTTTTCAGAAGTGCCGAGCTGGCTCTCGATCACCGAAAGCTCTACGGCGGCTGGGATGTGGATCTTTAGTGGTATTCCTCCCGTTGGAGCTTCCGAGGAGTATTCCTTTAACTTAGTCGCAACTGATTCGAATGGCTACAGCGGATCTCGGAAAGTAGCGCTTGTTGTCAATCAAGGCCTTTCGGACGTTTTAGCTGAGGCTAGAATCGCAAATTGGTCGATGGATGAGCTTAGTGGAAACCAAGTGGCTGACACCTCTGGGAATGAATATCATGGAACTTTAATTAATGGCTCATGGAGCTGTGGCCCTCAGGGCGGAGCCATTTATCTCAATGGAGAAGACTCAGAAGTAACTCTTCCAGTAGCTGCCTTTTCTGGCATTAGTGACACCTTTTCTCTTGCGATGTGGGCGAAAGGTGGAGTCAATGATGCCATCAGAAGGACTGCCATTAGCGCTTATGATGCAGATGGTAACCGTGTAATCAACCTCCACCTCCCATGGATCGACTCACAAGTAATCTGGGATGCTGGAAATCAGGGAGGCACTTATGATCGCGCTTCTGTCGCAGCGACAGAAGTAGATTTCACCGATATTTGGAATCACTGGGTTTTCACTAAAAATGCCATCAGCGGTGAGATGAAAATTTATGCCAACGGGAAGCTTTTACATACCAGCACTGGTAAAACTAAAACATTAAGCGCTATCGCCAGCGTGACTCTAGGGAGCAGTGGTAATCCAGGAGGCTACCACGAAGGGATGTTCGATGAGGTACAACTTTACTCAACCGAGTTATCCAGTGAAGAGATTACATACTTAGCAGGCAGCTATGGGTATTACAACCGCGCCTTAGTTGCGGATTGGACTCTTGATGATGGATCTGGAACCCAAGTTTCAGACGTCTCTGAGAACGCTTATCATGGTAGCTTGGAGAATGGCATTTGGGTAACAGGTATCGAAGGAAGTGCCCTCGATTTCAATGGTGTCAATACTGAGGTGAGCCTTCCTGCGAGTGCCTTTGCTGAGATTAGTGATGAAATAGCAATTTCCCTCTGGGCTTTTGGAGGCGAGAACCAACCTCGTAATGATACAAGCTTTTATGCAAATAATGCCGAGGGTGACCGCATTCTAAACATTCATATCCCCTGGAATAGTTCAATTGTCTTTTGGGATGCTGGGTATGATGGAAGCGATTACGACCGAATCACATATAATGCCTCTGAGAGTGAGATTAAAGGTCAGTGGAATCACTGGGTCTTCAGTAAAGATAGCACGGGCGTGATGGCGATTTACCTTAACGGCGCCCTCGTCCAGAGAGCTGAAGGATTAAGCTCTCCCATGAATGGGATTGTTAATGCTTATCTAGGAAGCACAGGAGGGCAAAGTTCTGTCTATGAAGGCCTTCTTGATGAAGTGAAGCTTTTTGATAGTGCTCTAAGTATTGAGGAGATCGAGAATTTATATAACCGAACTGACTTTGACACGTGTGCAACACCACTTCAATTATGGCTTGCTAGCCACGGTAATGACTTCGTCACCTCCACGGAGGTGAACGAAAACGGTGATGCTGATGGAGATGGTTACAGCAACCTCTATGAATATGCTTTTGGTGGAGATCCAAACGTCAACGAAGGGATTAAGGCGATCACTGACGTGAGGAACAATACCATCAAGGTCTACCGCCGGGTTGAGGAAAATTCCGGACTCACTTACCAGATCCAACAGTCTCCAAATTTAGAAACTTGGGCTCCCGTCGCAACCTCAATAGAAAACACGACCCTCTCGGAGGATGGAAGCTTTGAAGAAGTCGAGTTATCCCGCTCAAACGGCCAAGCCTGGGGTAATGGGATTAGACACTTCCTTAGAGTCCAGGCCATTTATGAGGAGTAAAACCCTGTCAAAAAATAAAAAATTACTATGATTAAAAAGATTAACAAAGCTCTTTCATTCCTTGTGGTGATAATAACCCCCCTACTATCGCTTAGCTATGGCCAGTATGAGGATGAGACTGCTCAAATTCTAGCGTTCGGAACAGATCCAGAAATGCTTACTTCCCCAAATATCTATGAAGTGGAACTGGATAGTGATGGAGTTCCTACATACGGAGCAAGATACACGCCACAGGCCGGAGACTTAAAAACGATCTTCTATGATGCACTAGACACAGAAGGAAACCCGACTCGCGTTTTTGCTTGGATCAACATTCCTGCAAATGCCACCAGAGCCAATCCAGTTCCTGGCGTTGTACTCGTCCATGGAGGCGGTGGCACTGCTTTCCAAGGTTGGGCCGAGCAATGGGCAGCACGGGGCTATGCAGCCATCGCAATCACGACCGAAGGACATACAAACATCAGATACAATGCAGAGGTACACCCTGCTACTACAACTCGCACTCCCTCAGGCTATATTAAGCACGAACTCTCTGGCCCTAGCCGGAATTTTTATTCTGTCAGAGCTGACCTCTCAGCGGAATGGATGTATCATGCGACAGCTAACACGATTCTAGCAAACTCTCTCCTACGCGACCTTGACATTGTTGATGAAGATAAGGTTGGTGTCATGGGAGTATCGTGGGGTGGCGTCATTACAAGTACGGCTATTGGAATTGATGACCGCTTTGCCTTTGCAATCCCTGTTTACGGATGTGGACACAAATTCAGCTCTAGTAATCAATATGGCTCCAGACTAGGGAATAATGCGAAATACAATCTCCTGTGGGATCCATTCTTGCGTATTGATAGAGCAACAATGCCCTCACTATGGCTATCTTGGCCTCAAGACAACCATTTCCCGATGGATTCGCAGGCCTACACCTACAATAAGCACGGAGGAGAATACTCCGTCTCTATCGTTCACGGAATGGGACACAGTAATGGGGCAGCACAAGGGAGGCCAGAACCAATTGACTACGCTGACAGCATTGTAGAAACTGGAGCGCCTTGGAGCACTCAAAAAAGCTTTAACACCTCAGGTTCGGAAGCGACGGTTGTATTTAATTCAACTAAGGATCTTCATACTGCTCGTCTCCTCTGGACTGCGGATTTCGACCTTACCACTACAAATAATTCTAATAATAGAGCTTGGACAAATGAGCAGATTAGCGACCCTGTAGATAATGGAGACGGCACATTCACCGTCACCGCAACTATTCCAGACAATGCAACTGCCTACTTTATTAATGCAGAAGCTAATAGCTCCGATGGAGAAACCTTAATAATCTCTTCGGATCATCAAGAATTGTTTGAAGTCACACTATCTCCTAATGACAGTCTTCAAATTGAGCATCCAGGTGAACTTACCGAATTTAGCAGTGGTATTATTAACGTTTCAATTGATGGCCCTGGGAACTTACCTATTACTAATATTAGATTTATTAATGCCACACATGCGGGTGCATTCTCAGTTGATGTTACATCTTTTTTGATTTCAGAAAATATCCCTGCTACGACGCCAATCGAAGTTAAATTTGATAATACAGTGGCTCAGCTTAGTCCTGGACAAAGCTCTGTAGCTACGATGAGGGTTTTCTATGAATTAACGGATGGCAGTATCTATGCTGAAAACGTAGAAGTCGTCGCCTCAATTGAGAGCGATGGTCTAGGCTCCTTGAAGGCAAATTGGTTTATGGATGGTAGTTCAGGAACACAAGTCACCGATAGTTCGGGGAATGCTTACCATGGGATACTGGAAAATGGCGAATGGAGTTGTGGAATCATTCATGGAGCTATAGATCTAACGGGTGGGAATGCACAAATTACTCTCCCTGCAAATGCATTCTCAGATGTAGCAAATGAAATAAGCCTTTCTATGTGGGTGAAGGGCAGTGCAAATCAACCAACGATAGACACTGTCTTCAGTGCTTATGATGCGGAGGGTAATCGAGTGCTTAACATTCATCTCCCTTTTGGTAATTCTACCGTCTATTGGGATGCTGGTAATAATGGGGGAGCTCTCTATGATCGTATTAATAAGGCTGCTGATAGTGCAGACTTTAGTGGAGGATGGAATCACTGGGTATTCACCAAAAATGCCGACTCAGGGGTCATGAATATCTATCTAAATGGCAGCCTCTGGCATACAGGCTCAGGAAATACTCGCCCAATGAGCTATATCACGAGTGCCTTTCTAGGGAGTGCTGGTGGTTTGAGTGGAACCTATGATGGCTTAATAGATGAAGTAAGAATGTATAATTATGAACTTTCAGCTGAAGAGGTTTCAAACTTAACGTCTAGTATTCTTTACCAAGAATCCTTAGTCGCGGATTGGAGTTTTGATGAGGCCTCGGGAACGCAAGTCTCAGACCACTCTGGCAACGCAAACAATCTAAGCATAGCAAGCAGCGCCAGAAGCGATGGATTCTCAGGCGGCGGAATGGAATTTAATGGTGATAGCACTGAAGTATCTTTACCTACCAGCGCGTTTTCTGAAGTCTCAGACGCCATTTCAATTGCAATGTGGGTCTACGGTGGTGAAGCTCAACCTAGGTCAGACTCAACTTTCCGAGCGTATGACTCCGATGGAAACCGTGTGATGAATATTCACCTTCCTTGGAGTAATTCCGCTATTATTTGGGACGCTGGGAACAATGGAGCAAGTTACGATCGAATCAACAAATCCGCTAGCGATGCAAACTTTAAGGGGCAGTGGAATCATTGGGTATTTACCAAAGATGTTAGCAATCAAGAAATGCGGATCTACCTCAACGGAACTTTATGGCATTCTGCTACGGGACTATCAAGGCCTCTCAATACCATTGCGAGTGCTTTTCTCGGCAGTGGCGGCGGTACCGACTACTATGATGGACTTTTAGATGAGGTGCAGATTTTCAATTCCGCGTTAAATGCGGCTGAAATATCAAATCTATATAACCGTCTGCGATCGCATTCATGCTCCTCCCCTTTATCTTTATGGCTTGCTAGCCATGGTAGCGACTTCGTCACTTCCACGGAGGTGAATGAAAACGGTGATGCTGATGGAGATGGTTACAACAACCTCTATGAATATGCCTTTGGTGGAGATCCAAACGTCAACGAAGGGATTATGGCGATCGCTGACGTGGGGAAAAATACCATCAAGGTCTACCGCCGAGTTGAAGAGAATACCGGACTCACTTACCAGATCCAACAGTCTCCAAATTTAGAAACTTGGAACCCTGTCGCAACTTCAGTAGCAAATACGACCCTCTCGGAGGATGGAAGTTTTGAAGAAGTCGAGATATCCCGCTCAAATGGCCAAGCTTGGGGGAATGGGGTCAGACACTTCCTTAGAGTTCATGCTACCTACGAGGAATAAGAATCCCCTTTCGAAAATCACAAAAAATCTAATGATACAATCCCATAAAAAATTTATCATCTCTTTAATTCTGTGCGCCGGAACTATCGCATACGGCCAGACAGATACCTACCCCGAATTTCTCTATCACGACGGCTTTGATGGAGATGGGTTAAGCCAGAACATTGTAAAAGGCGGGGGGATGATTAATGCAAGCCCTACGACCGCCGAGTGGTCAGATGATGGAGATGCTACATATAGCAACAATGGCACCTCAACCGACAGTCGAGCCATTATCTACACTGAGAATACATTCCAATCAGATACAGGGTTTCGCTTACACGTGAAGTATAATACGGGTAGAATTGGAAACATCGGGTCGCACAACTTTTCCTTTGGACTGGTGAGGTCAGATGCAGATTTATCCAATTATAATGGAACAAACCCGTTTCGGGCGGATAGAGATCTCTACAGCATCGGCGCGAATCTCACTACCAACGGCGGGGCGAGTTCACGTGGACTGAACTTCACAAATAACAATACATTCACAACATTAGACACCGCAGGCACGAGACAGCAATTTGGAGTCAACGATTCTTCGGAGGTAACTATCGAAATCGGTGTAGGTGGTTACTGGTGCTACCGTATCAATGGTGAATACGAGGCCTCCGGTGCCTTACCTGATGATTTCGATCTTGATGCTAGCTATCATATTGTTGTCTACGGTCAGTCCGATAGCGGACAGGGCAAAACCATAGAATCAATCACTCTTAAGAAAGGCTATGCTAACGGAGAACGTGCAGCAGGATTACGAGGCAACTGGAATGCTGGACAAGGCGATGCTGTAGGCATGGACGCTGCGGGGATTAGAACGGTGGACTCTACAATTGTGAGACTCAATGAGGGGGCTACTGGTTCAGCGAGACATAATGCTCCACATAATTTGTTAGAATCAATAGCATTGGGAGAGTCCATTGTAGGAGGTGAAGCTATCGATGGAGCTACTCCTCTTACATGGGGAGATTTAAATGATGACGACCCAGATGTGGACGCATTCATGGATGAGGTGATGATGGTTAGAAATTTAGAATTCGGCGTGAAAATTTACTCAAATAGTGAAAATTTTATAGACCAAAATGCAGGGACTCTAGCGGCGATAGCTGATCGCTGGTTTGAATGGTGTGATACTGATCCAGTAGCTCAAGCATTTATTGATAGCCAGCCCTATCATACTGGAATTTGGAACAGCGCAACTCAGCAGTATGAGGACGCAACGGTTACATTCCCAAAGCGTAAATACATGTTCTGCTACGCCGAGTTCATACTGAGGGAATATGCTCTACGCTATGCAAAGCATGCGAGCTCTTGGACTTTTGACTCAGCCGCTGACATAGCGAGAAATGGTGACAATGCATCTACTGGTAATATTGAAGATCAGAGAATTTTTCAAGCCTTTGCTAATGCCGTCCATGCAGGTAATCCTGAGGTCCCAATCGCTTTTAATCGAGGCCGTTTAAATAATGATCTTATAGACGACCCTTCATTCCCTTTTGCTCGCTCCTCTAGATTTGATGATTATACCTTTGGTCATGCTTTTAATGGAAATGATGACCATGCAAGTGACAATGTGAACCCAAACCGTCAAGAAAGTATTTTTGTTAGTAACTACCGACATATAAGCACGATGACTGCTACCAATGGCTATGTGCAAGCGGGTGGAGATTATGAATGGGATGATCTCATCGTTGGAAACTACCACTCCAAATTAGGCCCTGGAAGGTGGCAGTATAGTACGCCTTCAGCTTGGACTCAGGATGAATTCAATCAGTGGAACCTAGAAGCGATGCAGGCAGGTGGACATATGACTTGGGAAGGCTCTGTTCCACAATCAGCTAATATTCTTAGAGATTGGGCGATTGAGCTCATAAAAAACACGGATGATCACTTGGCAGAATTCGAGTCCCCCAACACTCCAGGATGGGCTCGTAAATACACTGACCTTCCTGAGGCCACCCAAGGTGAGCCTTATTACCATGTGCTAGAAGAAGGAGTCGACTTCTGGGATCCTGAAGGAGATAACATTGTGAGTATTAACGGGGCCTCATATGACTTCTTTTCAGAAGTGCCGAGCTGGCTCTCGATCACCGAAAGCTCTACGGCGGCTGGGATGTGGATCTTTAGTGGTATTCCTCCCGTTGGAGCTTCCGAGGAGTATTCCTTTAACTTAGTCGCAACTGATTCGAATGGCTACAGCGGATCTCGGAAAGTAGCGCTTGTTGTCAATCAAGGCCTTTCGGACGTTTTAGCTGAGGCTAGAATCGCAAATTGGTCGATGGATGAGCTTAGTGGAAACCAAGTGGCTGACACCTCTGGGAATGAATATCATGGAACTTTAATTAATGGCTCATGGAGCTGTGGCCCTCAGGGCGGAGCCATTTATCTCAATGGAGAAGACTCAGAAGTAACTCTTCCAGTAGCTGCCTTTTCTGGCATTAGTGACACCTTTTCTCTTGCGATGTGGGCGAAAGGTGGAGTCAATGATGCCATCAGAAGGACTGCCATTAGCGCTTATGATGCAGATGGTAACCGTGTAATCAACCTCCACCTCCCATGGATCGACTCACAAGTAATCTGGGATGCTGGAAATCAGGGAGGCACTTATGATCGCGCTTCTGTCGCAGCGACAGAAGTAGATTTCACCGATATTTGGAATCACTGGGTTTTCACTAAAAATGCCATCAGCGGTGAGATGAAAATTTATGCCAACGGGAAGCTTTTACATACCAGCACTGGTAAAACTAAAACATTAAGCGCTATCGCCAGCGTGACTCTAGGGAGCAGTGGTAATCCAGGAGGCTACCACGAAGGGATGTTCGATGAGGTACAACTTTACTCAACCGAGTTATCCAGTGAAGAGATTACATACTTAGCAGGCAGCTATGGGTATTACAACCGCGCCTTAGTTGCGGATTGGACTCTTGATGATGGATCTGGAACCCAAGTTTCAGACGTCTCTGAGAACGCTTATCATGGTAGCTTGGAGAATGGCATTTGGGTAACAGGTATCGAAGGAAGTGCCCTCGATTTCAATGGTGTCAATACTGAGGTGAGCCTTCCTGCGAGTGCCTTTGCTGAGATTAGTGATGAAATAGCAATTTCCCTCTGGGCTTTTGGAGGCGAGAACCAACCTCGTAATGATACAAGCTTTTATGCAAATAATGCCGAGGGTGACCGCATTCTAAACATTCATATCCCCTGGAATAGTTCAATTGTCTTTTGGGATGCTGGGTATGATGGAAGCGATTACGACCGAATCACATATAATGCCTCTGAGAGTGAGATTAAAGGTCAGTGGAATCACTGGGTCTTCAGTAAAGATAGCACGGGCGTGATGGCGATTTACCTTAACGGCGCCCTCGTCCAGAGAGCTGAAGGATTAAGCTCTCCCATGAATGGGATTGTTAATGCTTATCTAGGAAGCACAGGAGGGCAAAGTTCTGTCTATGAAGGCCTTCTTGATGAAGTGAAGCTTTTTGATAGTGCTCTAAGTATTGAGGAGATCGAGAATTTATATAACCGAACTGACTTTGACACGTGTGCAACACCACTTCAATTATGGCTTGCTAGCCACGGTAATGACTTCGTCACCTCCACGGAGGTGAACGAAAATGGTGATGCTGATGGAGATGGTTACAACAATCTCTACGAATACGCCTTTGGGGGGAATCCAAATGTTGAAGACACCATTTCGCCAGTGTCTGAAGTAGGGTCTCACACAATCAAGATCTATCGCCGCGTAGAAGAGAACACAGGCTTAACATATGAGCTGCAACAATCCTCAGACCTACAGTCGTGGCAATCAGTGACGAGCACTCAGGTTGAGACCCTCTCAACCGATGGAAGCTTTGAAGAGGTGGAAATTTCACGTCCGAATGGAGAAGGTTGGGGAGATGGCGTCCAGCACTTTCTAAGAGTCCACGCGACCTACGAAGAATAGGACTTAGGCTAACGGATGCGAATGGGTGCCCAAACCCCTGTTTCACCTAACTCCCCTATGCCCAAACCACCCTGACTAAAACCTTGCAAAAATGATTTTCTGCCAATAAATGCTGACTACTTTCTCATGGAAGACGGAGACGGCGAGCAAGCTGTCTGAATAAATCGGAGCTTTTCACCGCCGTTCTATTCCTGTAACGTTCCTTTTAAAGTTATGCCTAGATCATCTTACCTTTTAAATTTCTGCTCAGGCTTCGCGGTGCTGTGTTCTCTGCAAATTTTCACTTCATGGATCTGGGTTGATCTCAACGATGCTAATTGGGGTATTGCTTGGTGTGACTCTTCGTCATCGATGGCACGTTGGCTAGTTCTCTATTCCTGGGCCATTACTGGTATATTTATCGTATTTAATTGGCTGAAGGGCAAAATCGCCACTGCCTACAAGTGGACGATAGTTTCATTTGTGTTATTTTGGAGTATTGGTTTTTCGCTGGCGTCACTCACAGATAGAAACGATCCCTCTGGATTGTTTGCTCTTGCCATATTCTTCGTCTGCATGATTTGGTCTCTTCAGCGTTACAAAAAGAGGCAAGCTTCAATAAATGAAACTAGAGAACAAGATGGTGGACTCAACGCTCTATCGCGCGTGAGTCACCTTTAAACATTCGCTAGAAATAAGATTTAACTCATGGAGCCTGTAGCAATCGTCATCGGATTCATTCTTCTCGCACTCGCGATCCGTCTCATGGCTGGCTCGTTTGATGGCGAACGCGTTGAGCAATACATCCGCGATATGAATTGTGAGCTAATCGATAAAAGCTGGGATCCATTTGGTCCGGGATGGTTTGGAGAAAAGAACTCCAGAATTTACGAAATTATCTACCGTGATCATGATGGAAGAGTCCATCGGGCGCATGTGAAGACATCTATGATGAGTGGTGTCTACCTGACTAACGATCAGATTATCGAAGACAAACCCAAGCAATCAGTTGAGGAAGAGAAGATAGAGCTCCGCAGACGTTTGGCTGAACTTGAGCGGAAATAACCAATGGCAAACAAGATTATATGAGCTGGCAGATTGAGCTGTATCGCTCCTTAATGGCAAACTACCATTGGCCATGAAAATATCTATCATCCCATCAATTATTGTGACCAGCCACCACTATTGGCAACGATTAGTGAGGTCTTAAACACGCTATCTGTTTTCTAGTTCTCGATGGCCAGATCATCGAAGAGTGCTTGGTATTTAATAGTAATCATAAGCAAAGACTCCAAAAAAATATGGATCACATAGCCGCAAGCGGATTAAATCAAGCACCAGAAAGCGCGAATAGCTGCTGAAATCCCTGTTTCACCTACTCTCACCCCTTATTAACTCAAAACTTGCAAAAATGAATTTTTGCCAATAAATATTGATTACTTTTTCATGGAAGACGCTGCACCACAAATCTGGCTGTGCTAGAGTGTCGGAGGCCTGACTGAAAGAGAGTGCGTGATAAAAATGATAAATACACGCTGAGTCGGTTGAATTAGCTGTTCTGAAACATTCCGCAAAGAATAAAAAACTTAAAACAATGTCCGGAGAACAAAAAATCAAAACCGTTTCCATCACACTAATTATCTATTCATTAATTAGTATATCGTTGCTACTTGCAATCACGGGAGGCGCAAATGTGATACCTCGCGGTGTAAGATTTATTGTCACGTGCATTTTAAGTTTTTTCCTCTTTACTGGAGCACCTTGGTCTCGATGGTTCGTCGGTATTTCGTCAGCATTAGGAGTTATTGTTTCGCTTGTTAGTTGGTTTGGTCTCTCGGGATCTCAAATCTCAATGTTTTCGTTTCTAGGTATTTGGATGGTAGTGATGGCTGTGTTTTACGGTTGGGTCGCATATATGCTTCTTTTCGACAAGGATGTCTCTCAGCACTTCAATCCTCGATCTGGTTTCTAATAGAGAAGAAGCTGAATAAGATACGATGAGAAGGCAGATTGGAGAGCGCATGATATCTAAAAGTAAAGAAAGCCTACAACGACTCTCAAAGAAGTACCTTGCTGCAAAAATGGCAATGGAGGTGGCCATTCACAGCCCATGGATTAGTCGTTATTTTAGGAGTCTTGAGCATCAAGTTATTGTCGCCTATACCCCCAACCTAAGAGTTCTTTGCCAAAGTATCTAATCTCCCATTGCCTCTATTTCCGTTCACACTTTAATTTATTTGCGTATTGATGACATCATCGAATCTGACACTTAAACACTATCAACCCACGTAAAAAAGCCTCTCCCAAGAAAGGGAAAGGCTCTTTGAAAAAGTAGTCTTGAAAAACTAGATTAAGCGCCGGCTTTTGGCTTACCTGCACGGCGTACTGTGCCGAAACGCTTCTGGAACTTGTCGATACGACCAGCGGTATCAACAAACTGCTTCGTACCAGTGAAGAACGGGTGCGAGTCTGAAGTTACGCCCATAGCGATAACGTAATGTTCTACACCATCAATCTCTTCTGTTTTAGCTGATTTAGCTGTAGAGCGAGTGATGAAACGAGTTCCTGTAGTCATATCATTGAATATAACAGGATGGTAGTCGGGGTGAAAATCTGTCTTCATAGTAATTTAGGGTAGTTGCCACGTTTCCAGCGCGGCGGGGTGAGGAAAATGCATTATCTAGTCAAGGTGTCAAGCCATTAAGCTCAGTCAGGCTAGAGTTTTTACGGTTGATCTTGCGGTATTCCAAAGCTCTCGTCTGTCTAGAAATATTGAAGTATTGCTTTATCTTTCACAGGATCAGACTTCGCGAGCATGATGTAGGCATTCTCCTTATCGTGCCAACGAACGACGTCCCAGCCAGTTTTACGGCACTTGTAGCAGTCTCCTGCATCTACTTCAGCCATTTCAGGTAATTTGGTATCCACTACGTCCTTATTACTCATTACAATCACATGAACGGGCTCTCCGCCCTCACTAAGATAACAGATGAGCGAAGCGTATCGGCCATTGGGTAGCGTTATTTGCTTACATCCAATACTTTTCATTTCATCAAGCCCTACGGGTAATTTTGATGGTGCAGGCAATTGGTGTCCAACGAGCCAGCTGCTAAGTTCCTCTTTATCAGAGTTTTTAACATCAAGCTGAAAATTCGCATTAAGAATGGATGAAGTATACTGCTGAACATCATACAGGCGAACAGGATTATTTTCGGCAAGACTATTACTTTTTGACGAAATATTGAGTGCTAGAAAACCTCCCAGAGCGAGGGCTGCCGCCATACTCATCAAACCAGAAACTCGCTTCCATCCGCTTTTTTTCGCGACGGTTTGCTGACTACCTTCCGAAATAGAAATCACATGATCTTCTTTCTCTTGCACATCCATAGCAGCCAGAATCTGGTCACGTAAGCCTTCAGGAGGCTCGACGTCATCGAATGCTTCAAAAAGCATTTCATCCATCTCAATTTCAGCATCAGGATCATCGAGCATCTCGCCACGCATTACCGCTAAAATTTGTAATCTTAACTCGGCGGGAATGGCTACTTCATTAAGTGCTGTTGCAAATGCAGCATCCTCAGCTCGTTCATTGACGAGCCACTCCCCCAGTTCTCGATCCTGTGCCGCTAAGCGCAGGGCTTCAGTGAAGGTAGAATCTGTAGCGTCTGCACCGTCGGGACGGAAGCTTTGCAGAATAAATTTAGCTTGTTGTTTATCCATGATTTTCAATTGATTCTGGGTTGATCGAAATAATTTTTTTAGAGGTCGACGCTGGTTCGTCGTACATTTTTTCTTTGAGTTGTTTTTTGCCACGCGCAATCCGCGACATCACTGTTCCGATAGGTATGTCGAGGATGGCAGCAATTTCTTTGTAACTGTGTTGTTGGAGGTAAAAGAGTGCAAGAGGCGCACGGAAGGTTTCATCTAACTGAGAGAGCAAATGCACAGCGCGCTCCCCATCCAGCTTTCTACCACCATCTTCCTCATGTGCAGGTAGCTGGTATTCCATTTCCTCCAAATCTCCATCGGAATACTTTTTCTGCCTACGAGAAACAGTGAGGTGTTCGCGGAACAAGGTCGTGAAGAGCCACGTCTTCGCTTTAGTCCGATCTTTAAGTTGGTGCCCTTTCTGAGCCCAAATACAAAAGGTCTGTTGCACCAGATCAGCTGCACCATCGGGATTCTTTGCAAGGGAGTAGGCAAAGCGATAGAGCGGCTTATAGTGCGCGTCTACGAGTTCTTCAAATTCAGACATAACAGTGGTAAGATAGCATTCTAAGTAGTTTATTCCCACTAAATCCAAAAAAAGAAAAATGGTCACTCCCAGCTGGAGGTGACCATGTTCAAATCGAACAAAATAAAACTACCTCGTCAGAGCCTTGATGATGTATTCCGCAGGCTTGAAATCTCTAATAATTACTTCGCGCTGATCGCCGCGCTTCATCCTCACTTCACTGATATTGAAGTTTGGCGTCTTGTGGGGGGCAAAAAGAATATCATCATGAGTGCTGTTTTCATGCTTCTTGAACATATCGGGAACGATATCACCACCTAAATGGTCATCTCTTCCCGTTGCTAAGTGACAAGTCCCTAGTACTTTTTCGTCCTGAATATCAGAATAAGACACGGGCAGCACCTGAGTACCAAAACCGAGTTCACCGAGCGTACCCGTCATAGGATCATCGGCGAGACGCTCATTATGCTCATCGATGGTCTCTTGATTCCCTTCAATCAGCGTCGACTTCATAATGTTTCTGTCGAGAACCTCAAGCACACCGAGGGTACCATCAGCATATTTCATCGGAAAATGACCGCGAGCATCTTGTGGCACGAAGTAGACCTCACCAGCTGGCAGATTAGCAACATCAGGTTTCATACCACGACAGAGACCGTGACTTTTCTGAGCTTCCTGACCACCTAGGCCGAGCCACGCTGTCAGTACGCGACCATCTTCTAAGGCAAAATCTATCTCAATCTCATCAGCACCTGTCATCGCTAGGCGAATGCGCTCCGCGTCTACTGAAACTTCATCGTAATCAACCGCGAGACCAGAATTAAGGATTACATCATTTACGCCATGCATCGTCGCTCCGCGGAAACCAAACTCTTTACACTTCTCCGTGAGTGGCGCCGTGGCACTCCAATCAGTAATGCAGAGAATGATATCATAGTTCGTATAAATATCCTTATCAAGCGAGAGCTCATTGCCATCCACGTCCCAACAAGGATCTTTCATATCAAGGTTAGAGCCATTGGTACAGTAGTAGGCAAACATCTCGCCGCCGTTCATTCCCAGCTGATCCATCACACCACCGTGAAGAGCTTGGTAAAAATGATTATAAGCATTTTTCTGCACTGGAAAGCCATCTGCTTTGAGATAAGCATGATTTTTCATCATTGCAGCTGGGTCATCAAAATCGACCAAGATACAAACCTTGCAGTCTTGAGTTGGCTCAAAAACTTGCCCCAATAGCCGAGCTAAATCAAATTCTCTGAACTTACGCTCAATGGGGTTTAACAAAATCTCCTCTTCGTAGTAAGCAGGTAAAGACATGGAGAAAATCTAGCGTGGATAAAAACCACCGCAAGAGGAACTTACTAACTTTTTTGACGGATCCATGAATTTGAGTCTTATTTTTAGCTGTGAAAGCTCAAGCCTTCATCTAATATCACATCACCTATCTATCTTATTCCTTTTTGAAAACTTTCACCCTATCCCTGCTCACCATCCTATGTCTCATCGCTGGAGTTTTTTGCTATGAACACCTTGTCCCGTCAAATAAGCCGATGATCCATCAAGACCACCAAAGCAAACTTAACCAGAAAGACTACAAGGATGGAGGACTTCGGGAAAAAGATGTTATCTCCCGCATGACGCCCCGTCTAACTCAGGAACTTAATGATAAAAACCTACGCCTAGGCTCCCCTGTATTTATTCGAATTTTCAAGGAGAGCAAGGAACTGGAACTTTGGGTGCAACACGCCTCGCTAGAGTCTTTTCATCTTTATAAAACCTACCCCATCGCTGCTATGTCGGGAAAACTTGGCCCCAAGCGTGCCGAAGGAGATCGACAAGCACCAGAGGGATTTTACTACGTCACGCAATCTCAGATGAAGCCGGATAGCAGCTATCACCTCGCCTTTAATATTGGCTACCCGAACACCTACGACCTCGCTCATCAGCGCACTGGCTCCTTCATCATGGTTCATGGTGACAAACGTTCTATCGGCTGCTTCGCCATGACCGACCCTTACATTGAAGAAATCTACACCCTCTGCTCAAAGGCGCTGCACCAGGGCCAACCCTATTTTCGAGTTCATAGCTTCCCCTTCCGCATGACTGAGGAACGCCTCACTCAGGAAAAAAATCACCGCTGGTACGACTTCTGGAAAAATCTTCAGGAGGGCTACGACGCGTTTGAGAAAAGTAAAAAACCACCGAATGTGAAGGTGGCAGGAAAAAGGTACTCATTCCGTTTGTAGAAAAGCTTTCTAGGCTCTCTGCGCTCCAACCCCAAAGATTTTATCGCTCACAGTATTTAGAGAGTTGATAACTCTTTGCGCTGGGATTCAAGGAGGATAAAAACCTCCTTTACAACTTATCTCATCCACGTTTACCCAGTAAGGCTAGCATCCTCCCGGTACAGCCTTTTTCGATACGGTAACTGTAGTATTTACCTCGATCACTGCTCGTACAAACGCCTGAGTTAGACATATTCACCTCTTGAATACCCGCTGCTGCCGCCTGCTGAAAAATCTCCTGAGCAAAATCAACCTCGTAAACTGGCGGTCGGATGCAAGGTGCTAGAGCCATCGAAATATCTCGGGGGTCACTACCAAAACGCTCCATCATCATCGCAATCGCTTTTCCCGTAATATTCGCTTCCGTGCCCTTCTTCCCAGAATGCAGCAGGCCGATTGCTCCTTTTACTGGATCACTCAGATAGACCGCTCCACAGTCCGCCGTGTAGATTCCCAGCGCGATATTGTGATCCGCCGTAATCAGGCCGTCGACATCTTGCCAAGTGCTGGCAACGTCCACTTGATTCACGACCTTGATGTCACCGCCATGCACCTGCTCCGCTCTGTGGAGCTGATCCCAGCGAAAACCTAAACCTTCAAGTACCGTGCTATGATGGGGAGTTAAACGCTCGACGGTAGCTTCGCGGTCATAATCGACAGCAACCCCTTCGATTCGCCCGATGAAGTCCGCAGACACCCCATGGTGCGCATTAATCTGATTCAAATAAAAAGGCGCCTTCCCCATAGATGATATCATCTATAACGTAGGCACCCTTGTTTACCAAGTCTCTCTTGTGACGAGGTTGAGGTTTTAGAATCTACTTTGAGTTGGCTCTATTATTAATAGCACGGTTAGCGTGATCGAACGTATCAGCTTCATCTTCATCCATTTCCGCCATGATGTCGGAAAGGTTGATCGCGATTTCTGAACGCATTCGAGCAACGAGCTCTGTGCCTTTTTTAGTAATGCGCACCATGATTTTACGACGGTCTTCGGCTGCATGCACACGTGCAACATAACCTAACTTCTCAAGACGATCCACTAGGCCTGTAGCAGCCGCCGTGGAATGGCCCATCTTCTTTGCGATATCCGACATCGTCAGATATTCCTCGCTAGAAAGATACGCCAGTAAGAAAAACTGAGGAAATGAAACACTTCCTCGGCTCAACTCACCAGAGAGATTAAGTATGCATGAACGCTGTGTAAACAGAACAAAGTCAGCTAGGCGATTTGCATCGATAGAGCTAGTGTTGGAGGGACTAGTTTTCATATTGTTTGTTTAACATCAGAGGTATGTAATTCACTTATGTGAACACATCTGAGAACTTGAAAATACATAAAAATTAACAATCCCCAAGCATAAGTTTTTAAGATTCTGATAAATCAAATGAAAAATGAACAAAAAATTTTATAAAATTCATATACCTTATAGCTTTAATCGCTTTTATTAATAATCAACAAAAGTTAATTTTTATTGATTTCTCGAACTTCTTTTATTTAGATTCAGTTATTGAGGCTGATCTTGAACGGGCTGATCGCGGTGGATGTAGACGGCGTCACCAATTTCCACTGTGCCTGAGCGGATATCCGCAGCGATATGTTCGCCAAGCGTTTCTCCTGTAGGGTAAAGATTCGCTGTTCTCCCCTCACCTCGACTTTCGAGAATATCATTAGGCTCTAATCTTAAGCTATAATAACGCCTGATGAAAACATAGCCGCCTTCCTTATTCACTTTATTGACAATACCTGCAGGAGCTCTTTGAGGTTTCACTAAAGGAGCAAATTCTTGCTTCCTCTTAGAGGTTAAAAGTCCGCAACTTGTTAAGGTCGTAAGAAATAATAAAGACAAGAATATCAGGTTTTTCACAGCTTCATAGAGCCAGAAAAAAGGCCTGTTAGCAAACTTTTCTATTGTGACATCCCTCGTAGTAGACAATTTTCATTCCTTCACTATAGTGCCTCTCATTACTCCAAAGACCATGTACAAACCTGCCGCCCTTCTCCTCAACTTAGGCTCTCCCGACAGCACAGAAGTATCTGATGTCCGCCGTTATTTAGATGAATTCCTCAGCGACGAAAGAGTTCTCGACGTCAACCCCATCCTTCGCAAACTCCTCCTCAAGCTCATCATTTTACCCAGACGCCCAAAGGAATCAGCAGAAGCTTATAGCGAAGTTTGGACAGAAGAAGGCTCGCCCCTTATAGTAACAAGCAATAAGCAGCGCGACCTTGTAGAGCCTGATGTTAAGATGCCTGTTTATCTTGGCATGCGTTATGGTAATCCCTCTACAGCCAGTGTCGTGGCTCAAATGGTCAAAGATGGTATCACCGACGTAATGATCATCCCACTCTACCCACACTACGCTATGTCGAGCTACGAGTCCGCAGTGGTCAAGACCATTGAGGAACTCAACAAACAAGCTCCTACTATGCGGACTGAGTTAGTTCATCCATTCTATCAAGATGATGATTACATCGAGGCTCTTGTTGATAGTGCCATGCCGCACATGGAAGAGGATGACGACCTTCTGCTGTTCAGCTTCCACGGTATCCCGGAAAGACACATTAAAAAGTCTGATCCTTCACGTGCTCACTGTCTCGTACGTTCTGACTGCTGTTTCACGCCTAACCCATGTCACGCCACGTGCTACAAGCACCAGTGCATGATGACCGTCGAAGCATTTATCAAAAAATCAGGCATTCCTAGGGAGAAAACAGCTGTTTCTTTCCAATCACGCCTCCTCCGTGATCCTTGGCTTTCACCATACACGGATTACGAGCTCAAGCGCTTTGGCGAAGAAGGAGTGAAGAAGCTCAAGGTTATGTGCCCCGCCTTCGTCTCGGACTGTTTAGAGACCATTGAGGAAATTGGTATGACTGGCGTCGAGCAATTTACCGAAGCCGGTGGTGAAGACATGGCCCTCGTTCCCTGCATGAATGATCATCCTAGCTGGATCAAATTCCTCTCAAACCGCATTAATACTTGGCATCAGTCTCTCGAAGCCAAGTATCACGCGCCCAACTACGTGGAGAAAAAATCAGACCCCACCAAGATCATGCACAAGCATCAGCCCATAGGGCCTGTGTCTCACTAAAAGCGAAAACCGTATGATCATTTGAACTACCTCGCCCATCTTCTTTTAGCTGACGACAGCGATGCTTCGCGTATTGGAAACCTCCTAGGAGACTTCACGCGCGGACCGCTAGAAAACCTCCGAGAGGTTTATCCAGCAGAACTGGTGCGGGGTATTAAGATGCATCGCGCGGTCGATCGATTCACCGATGACCACCCGACATTCAAACGAGGTCGCTCACTGCTGCACCGAGACCGTATCCGCTTCGCAGGTATTATAATCGATATTTTTTACGATCACCTGCTCTGTGTTCACTGGGATAAGTTTTCCTCCATCCCACTTAAAGATTTCACACGCCAAGTTTATGAGGCTTTAGAGAGAAACCCTGATTGGCATGCAGGCAGACTCGCCAAGCTTTTCCCGAGAATAAAAACGGAGAACTGGCTCATGATTTATCAGACTCTGGATGGTCTCGACTACACTCTCAAGCGCGTCTCCATGCGCAGTGAACGCATCTCTGAAGTAGCTCACAGCATGGAGGATCTTAAAAACAACTACGCTGCTTTCGAGGAACTCTTCCACGAGTTCATGCCAGAACTCGTGAAATTTGTTAGCGATTGGAAACGTATGAACGTGTGATCAACAACCCTTAAGCGCTATACATCTTCGTGTAGTAATCGTCCGCCATTCTGCCCGAATCGAAGAATGGAATCACCTCGTTCATGCTGTTAAGCACGATTTCCCACCAACTGTCAGGATTTTCGTAGTAAGATGGCAGTACCATTGTTTCAAGAATTTGGTAAAACCCAAGCATATCATGGAGGTCACGTGCGTCTTCCGCCAAATGGGTGTCTGCTTCGGGAATGATAAACGAGTTATGTCCATGTTTGGCAAATTCGCAAATCCAGCCGTCATAAGTGGAAAAGTTAACGCTGGCGTTCATCGCAGCAGTCATGCCTGAGGTACCAGATGCCTCGAGTGTAACGACAGGATTATTGAGCCAAATATCGGAGCCATCCTTGAGAAGTTTAGAAAGCGCTAATTCATAGCCTACTACAACAGTAGCGTTGGCATACTTTTCCGTTAGTTCTATGAGGTGATTAAATGTGTAGATCGCACCATAGTCCTTGGGATAAGGTTTACCTGCCCAAATGAGTTGTACTGGACGATCCGTGTTTTTCAAAATCGCCTCAAAACGCTCGATGTCGCGTGTGATTAAATCAGCACGCTTGTATCCTGCGAATCGGCGAGCCCAAACAACGGTGAGATGGTCAGGATTGAGCAGCTTACCTGTCTGGTCAGCAACTTCCTTAAAAAGACGCACTTTCAGCTCGCGTTTACGTTTCGCGAGTAATTTAGTATCCCCCTTTAGTCTGGCTTCTTCTAAAACAGGATCGACCCAGTACTTTTTATTCTGCGCGTTCGTCACGTGATCAATTTCACAAATCCCCTCATGTCCTTTCCACATTTCTCGGGAAACCTCACCATGAAGCTTAGATACTGCGTTCGATTTATGGCTTAAGCGTAAAGCGGCAAGAGAGTGACTGAAAACATCACCTTCAACGGCACAAAGCTCTTTTACAAGCTCAGCATCCATCCCGCTGAAAAAGGTGAATTTATTCAGTAGATCAAAACTAGATTTTTCATTGCCAGCTTCCACTGGAGTATGTGTGGTAAATACAAAACGCTTTTTCACCTCTTCTAACGAACCATACTTTTGGTGCACATGAAAAGCCGCCGACAGCGCATGCGCTTCATTGAGATGCCATACTTCAGGATCGACACCTAAGACATCAAGTAGCGTGGCACCACCTTTTCCGAGCAGCAGATACTGGGCGGTACGAGTAAGAAAATCGGCATCATAAAGGCGGTGAGAAATCGTCTGTGACATCACATCGTTCTCAGGAAGATCTGTTGTAAGGAAAAACATGGGAGCAGTACCAAAGGTTTCAGCAGGAAGGTACAATGCCTTCACCCATACATCGTGATCATGAATTTTAATAGTGTATTTGATCCCCGTATCCTGAAGGAAGTGGTAGGGCTTACGATTATGCATCACGCCCATCTCACCATGTTCGTCTCTTCCTTGATCATAATAACCATATGACCACAAGATACCGATACCGATTAAATTCTGCTTCAGATCATACGCACTACGCATGTGAGATCCTGCGAGAAAACCAAGACCGCCCGAATAAATTTTTAGTGCCTGGTCAATGGCAAACTCAGAACTAAAATAAACAGCACTTTTGCTATATTTAGGATCGATCTCATAAGGATGTTGGTAAGGTTCTGGTAAAAAACTCATAATGTTATACTACTCATTATCTAGATCATTCCAAGAGCGATGTGTGTCTTTTTATCCTTTCTTCGAGACTGCCAATCTAATAGATAAAATGCATGTCAAAATGGAAAAAATATCTGCTAGGTGAGTGGAGCTGGAGTCGGCCACTCAAGTCACTCGCCTTTATCTATCTCACACTTCTCGTTGTAGCACTGGCGTTCTCCAACAAATTGATTTTCCCCATCCCTCCCGCCGGTTACAATCATGATACTGAAAACATAAGTATTTTGATGACACCTGATGGGACAGGAATAAGCACTTTCTATTTCGCCGCGGAAGAAACCATGCCAACTATCCTGTGGTCTCATGGAAACGCGGAAGACATAGGCTATCTTGCTGATGTTTTTAATATTTTCATCGCCGAGGGTTTCGGTATTTTCGCTTACGACTATCCTGGCTACGGGATCAGTGAGGGAGAACCCAGCGAAGAGGGCTGTTACACCGCTGTACAAACTGCCTGGGACCACATGACGACCAAGCTCAGCATCCCCAAGCAGCAAATTATTGTCTACGGTCAGTCCGTAGGTAGTGGTCCCGCTACCTGGTTAGTTGCACGAGAAGAAGCTGCGGCACTTGTCTTAGTCGCACCTTTTTTATCAGCCTTCCGGGTAGCGACACGTGTCCCCATTTTCCCCAATGATCCATTTAAAAACATTCACGAAATCAAGAATGTCGAAGAACCCCTGCTCGTGATTCACGGCGACCAAGACAAGGTCATCGCGCAGTGGCACGGCAAGAAACTCTATCACCTTCACTCTGGTGAGAAAACATTTATTAGTATTCGAGGAGCTGGTCACAATGACATCTACTACCTTGCTCGAAAACAAATAGTTGACGCTATCAGTGCACACTATCAGAGCCCCACGTCGAAGAAATCGAGCATCACAGCACGATAAACTTCACGTTTGAAACTGGGAAGCCATTCCAGCTTAAAGTCCTCTGGTTGTATCCATTGATAATCTCCGAACTCGGGGTTCTTTTGATCAATATTGATCTCCCGCGCTTTTTTTCTTAAGCGGCATAAGAAATAGGTCTGCTCTTGGCCATCGTAGATCCTGCCGTTTTTCCTGACAGGTTTTGAGTAAAAGTAGCGGTAGCCCTCTTTGTTCTCGAGAATCTTATAACTTTTACGAGAGAGGCCTATTTCCTCCTTAACTTCACGAACTAAAGCCGCCTCCAGTTCTTCTCCAGGATCGACCCCTCCCTGCGGAAATTGCCATGCACCACTCGAGTTAATGCGCTCACAAATAAGAAGTTTACCCTCTCGGTTAATCATTAAAACTGCTACATTAGGTCTGTACCTCGCCATTACACCCATTTTAATATCATTTGATTTCATGGAATCAAGGTTTTGACGAAACTTTGTTTCTCGTAGATAGTTCATTAAT
Source organism: Akkermansiaceae bacterium (assembly GCA_051252195.1). Taxonomy (GTDB): domain Bacteria; phylum Verrucomicrobiota; class Verrucomicrobiia; order Verrucomicrobiales; family Akkermansiaceae; genus Oceaniferula. The sequence continues at coordinate 74,371 of JBPOGD010000008.1, forward strand.
AAACACACTTCACCTTATGAAAAAAATCCACTTACTAGCCGTTATCTTCACGTTTTCTATTTCCCCTCTCTTTGCGCAAGACGACAGCTCCAGCACGGGCTCAAGTGAAGCGGCTGGACCACGAAATTTCTGGCAGGCGAGCTTACCAGGAGGTGACTTCACAGTTGCTCTTACCAAAATTTCATCAGTTAGCAAACACAGCTACGTCATCGATGGTAATCTCCGCGTAACTGAGGTGGTCGTCGACACACTAGGAAATTCACTCGCACGCTTTTATTACATTATTCCAGTGGCGCAAGATGCGAGCGAAAACTTAGGTGCCGGCATTCTAAGCCGAGGTAAAGACCTCCTCGATCAAGCAGGTAAGAGAACGGGGCAAAACCTCACAACACCTGTAACTAAAAATTACCCCACCACCACGCACGCAAAAACCGTAGAGTTTAACATTTCTGATGAAGACAACCTCAACAAACTCTATGACAGTGTCAAAAGCGCTTGGATCAAAAACAGCGGTAAGAAATTCACTATTAAGGAAGAGGAATAAGGTCGAGTAAGCCACCACCGCTATTGAGTATTTCGTCCTGAAGATCCTCAACTCCGTCCTTAATCACATCTACGCCCCCTTCTAGGACTTCCGTGGCGTCCTCCATCGTCTCCAACGTCTCCGCCACCTTTTCTGGCAGATCAAGCACCGTGTCGTGGGCAAACTTCAGTGCCATTTGGCCCGTTTCTGGAACAAGCTCAAACATCCTCTCGTAAGCAGCCGCTATCATGCGCTCGCTGAGATCCTCTCGTGGTTGATCAACAGTTCCCGAAATCCTGATGGGACTCCACAGCAGGCCATCATCTCCGCGAGTAAAAACCTTTGTCTCAGCACCTGGAATATGCGCCAGAATACCAGGCATCACACCCAGCTTAAAACGCCCATCTAATCGTCCATTCTCTATATTAAGATATCCTTTCATGCGCAAAAGGCCTTCAGATGCGAGTACAATATCGCTGAGTTCAAGACGATCTCCCTGTTTGAAAAACTTGAGATTTGCCTCAGATAAATTTAATCGCCTCAGTCTCTGCGTGTTCGCGTAGGCCGCTATCTTGTCTAAAATAGGCAGGGCGGTAAGAACCCCATTCTTCAAATCCAAATCTCCCTGTAATAAATTACCATTAGGAGAAGAGCTCACCTTGAAGTTTACCAGCAAATCTCCTTGAAGACGCTTCTGCCAATTTTCAGAGATCAATTCTTCCACCCTGACATCTTCTAATTTTCCGACAAAACCAAAGTCATCAGCCTCCAGCGCGCCATCCATCGTCAGCAAACCGCGATCATAGACTTTCCCTTTCAATTCGTTCAGAAAAAAACTTCCTTTTTTATACCTTCCTTCAAAGTGTTGAAGTTTGACCTCTGATCCAAACCACGAAGAATTTACAACACCTTGACTGAGCCGTATTTCATACATACCTGATGAGTTCTTCAGCTCAACTTGAGCCGCTGCGTCAATCACTTCAAGCGTGTTCTGATCATTTAGATACGATAGATCAAGGTGTGCTACATCCATTGCTAGCACCTCGGTCTTCTTGGGTAGGAACTTATCAAAAAAACCTAAGTTTGCTTTAACCTTCTCTTCTTGACGCTTTTCATCCAGCAGACCTTCGCTCGATCTTTGCTCACGTTCACTGCGACCTCTATTATCGATCACTACCTTTAAACTATTGGCATGCACATCAGGAATCTCCCAAACGCCCCGCTGCACCGCTGATAAATTCAACTCTGCTTTGATCCCATCAGCCTTCAGCAGCTGGACAAGGTCACCACCTTCAGCTGAAAAACCATCTGTCTGAGCTTGCATCCCCTGCCACTCAAACAGATCAAATTCGACCTGTGCACCCATGTAGCTCCCCACCTCATTGCCTATGAAAACGCGAAAGTTATCACTGTGTAAGTATGATTTCAGCCAAGAATAAACACCAAAGCCTGCAAGAATCACAATGAGCCCCAAGACGCAGCTAAGTCGTAGCATCCACACCCACACTCCACTCGCGCGCCCACGACCTCCATGGCTCTGATTTTGTTCTATATATCTTTTCTTAGCACGTCTCGACATGAGCGAAATAGTAGCTTGGGCTTCCCTTCTCACAAGTTTTCTTCTCGCCTAATGATTTTCATTCTATTAAACGTCATTAATAATAATTTTTAACCTTATTTCATCCCCTTGCTCGAATTAAAAGACCTCTACTTCACTGTCCCTAAGGACGGTGAAGATCTCCACCTGCTCGACAACATATCAATCCAGATTCCCAGAGGACACTTCATGGCGATTGTTGGGCCATCTGGTTGCGGTAAAACAACTCTGCTTAAAACTATCGCTGGGCTTAATGAAGAATCCGCAGGTACCTTAGCATGGAATGGCAGAGACCTTGCAGAGGACGGTGACTTTGATCCCGCAGAAATTGGCTATGTGCCTCAGTTCTCCATCGCTTATGAACAGCTGACAGTTGACGAAGCAATTGAATCAGCGACTCGCCTGCGCGTCAAAACACGCAATCGTGATGAACTCGATGATCGTATCGACCATATTTTAGCAGAGACAGGACTTACCAAACTCGCAGACCGCCCCGTGAAGGTTCTCTCAGGAGGGCAGAAACGCCGGCTTGGCCTTGCTATGGAATTAGTTACGAATCCTCACCTGCTGCTCTGCGATGAAGTCACCTCTGGACTCGATCCGCGATCAGAAAGAGATATCGTCAAGCTTCTCCATAATCTTTCACGTACTGATGGCAGAACAGTAATTTCCGTCACTCACTCACTCGCTCACCTCGAGCTCTACGATTCTATTTTAGTCCTGCACGAAGGCCGCGTCGCCTATCACGGTCCGCCCAAGGGACTGACTCACTACTTTTCTGTCGACGACATTGAGGAGGTCTATCCTCAGCTAGCACTACAATCACCGCAAAAGTGGCATCAGTCATGGGAAAAACACCGTGATTTAGTCTACGGTAAGATGAACAAAAAGCGCGATGAGCTTATAGAAAAAGGCGAACTCACTGTTCCCAAAAACTCATCAAACGAGTCAAAAGATACCGATGAACAAGTGGATAACTCAACGACATCAACTCATAAGCTGGTATCGATGCCTGGGTTCGTCAGTCAGTTCTCAACCCTTCTATCTAGACGTTGGAAGATATTTTTTCGAGATAGAGGCCAGGTTTTACTCCAAATATCTATCCTGCTTTGTTTCCCTCTGCTCGTAGCACTTTTCAGTGATCGAGGTAATGAAAACATCAAGCGGTTTTCAGATCGTTACGAGGGAACCTTACAACAAATTCAAGAACACACGATGGTGGAAAAAAGCTACCTGAGCGTAGGGTCAGCAGTTTCAGGTATTGTTATGTTTCAGGTCGTTCTCCTGTCGTTGATGGGATCTAATAACTCCGCCCGTGAAGTAGCGGGAGAAAGGCTTATTTTTGAGAAAGAAAAATTCGGTGGAATCCGCCCTAGTGCCTATCTGGGCAGTAAAATAGCGTTTTTAAGCACCCTTGTTATTGTTCAGTCACTGTGGATGGCTATATTTGTGCAGCAGTTCTGGGCATTTCCCGATGGAAGCGATGCTGGTTTTATCGATCACACCATTTTTCTTGTTCTCATCAATGCTGCCATGACGTTCATCTGCTTGGGTATTTCCTCACTTATGAAAACAGCAGAGCAGGCATCACTTCTAGCTATTTACCTCGTCGGTTTCCAGCTCCCTCTTTCAGGTGCCATACTTGCACTTCCTGAAAAGATCGAACCCCTTACCAGACCGTTCATTTCAGCCTACTGGGCCTGGTCTGGGAGCATCGATTCCATGAGCCCCAGCTACCGTAATGCTATTGATGCTGTGACAGAAACGTCATTCCAACCTTCCAGTGCTTGCCATTACTTACTCATCATTCACATTGCAGTTGGCCTAATTGCCTCTTACATTGGCCTTAAACGTCACCAGTGGGATTAAGCACCGACATTTTCTACTTTTATTTAAATAATCACTTCAATAATTTGATCAACTATTATGGCTCGTAAATCTCGCTCAAAATCTAGTACTAGCACCACTACTTACATTATCATAGGTATCGTCGCCATTGCAGCTCTCGTCTTGGGGAAATCCTTTCTCGATAAACAAGCGAGTCATTTTACGGGTCTCTCTGAGCTCTCTATCGGAGATATAAAAAGCAATGCAAATAGCCTCAGCGGCAACGAGTACAAAGTCTCAGGAAAAATTTCAGAAAAGCTGAAATGGACTGCCGAGCAAGGACAAGTGATCAGCCTCGCCGTCGAAAACGAAGGTAAAGAGTCAGGTGTTATCCCCATCATTGTTCCTGCTTCATTAGACAAAACTAATTTAGAGCGCGGACACCGTTACATCTTCAAAGTGGATATTAATCGAGAAGGTTTACCCGTTGCACTCGATGTAAAAGCACTCTAAATTACTTTTAATCATCTAACTTCCCTGAACATAAGCACCATGAAGCATTTTCACATTATCACCATCACAGCGGCTCCTTGTCTCTTTACGCTCAGTGCGCTAACGTCCCACGCTCAGGTCTACACACCCCCTCCTGCTACAAACCAAAGCCAAACAGCGTCAGCCGATAGCGGCAACACTACAATCGTCAACCAGAAGAAAGAAACTCAATCTCCTTACGGTAACGAAGTGCCCTTCATTGATCCTACACAGGAGACAATCAGCATCATGGGCCACACTTTCAATTTAGGTGATAACCGTCTAGGTGGACAGTTTGAAGCTTATTTAGCAGACACTCCTAACACGTCAAAAAATGCTTTAGAGTATCGAAAAACTATCGATGCCATCCTAGAGGCTGTATCACCACATACCACGGGGGTTTCCGTCAATGACAAGCTCAAAAATGGCTTTGCCCTCCTGCCCAAGGCATCCTCCTACTCAGGAGATGGAAAAATTTGCGACTCCCTATCCAATGCTATCTACGCGGCTATGCTTTCAAAAGGTGCGATCGCAAACACTAAAGCCTACATCAACGAACTAGAAAAAGAAAAACAACGCCTCATCCGAAATGGTGACCTCACAGGAACTGCCAGCATAAGCACTCAAACTACTTCTCAAGATAACAAAGGCAAAAAACAAACCACGGTTCAAAAAGCGGCTGAGTCTCTCGAATCTCAAGACATTCAAAAACGAATCAAAGAAATTGAAATACTCCAAAAAGCTCAAACAACAAAAGGCAATGGAACGGCCTACCAGGCTAGAATTCACTACCAGGCTCTACTCGCTCAGCTCTTCGTCCAGCGCCGCTTTGAACACGTTGTCATTGGAACGCGCTTTTACAGCCTGATTTTTCGCGGCGGCAACAATAAACTTAATCTTAAAAAAGAGTCTGAAACTGCCAAATTTTTCGCCGAAGGTTTGGGTGTAGAACCTACCGTCAGTGGACTCGATTCCGCTGCGAATGAAGCCATGCGCAAAGTCTCCACACTTGTTGCTGCTTTCAATAACCACATCTCTCATAACGAGCTTCACAACGGCGCTAAACGCCTCACAGAAGCTTACGCGCTAGGTGAATACCTTCCCGAGGTACAGTCGGTTCCAGCAGAAGACCGTAGAAAAATTCTCGAGTACGTCCGTGATGGTCACGCTCTGGTGAAGTCCATGGACGTTCACGACTACGAACAAGCGCAAATCTATCTCGATGCGTTAAAAGCGCGCTCTGCCGACTTCGACTCAACTAAAGCTGAAGGCGCGATTCGAGCGTACACCCGAGTTTCTAATAGCCACATACGTGCAGCACAAATTGCCCTCGCTAAAGGAGATGATGTAAAATTCGAGCAGGAGCTCAAAAGCGCTACCCAAGTCTGGCCGACCAATCCTAAGCTCAATGAAATTGACAAACGTTTGGACAATCTCCTTGAAAAAGGTGACACCGCAAAAACTCTTCTTGATGACTTTGACCGCCTCCTCAGCGAGCAAAATTACCGTGAAATATTTAAACGTCAGTACGAATTCGCTCCCGTTACGGTTAATGATCCCGCAAGACAAGACGGTTTAGAACAAATCATCAAAAACATTCAGCGTATTGACTTCACCCTCTTCAACTCCAAAGAAATTTCCAAACTGGGTAACGATTTCGCAGCATGGGAAGCACTCGCTACCATTCAGGAGGAATTCCCCAAGGACCCTGAACTCATGGGTGAAATCATGAAACTCTCCTCCAAGGTCGCAAATTTCACCGTAGCCCTCAACAATGCCAAGGAGTTTGAAAACAATGATCTCAACCCACAAACAGGTTCTGCCCTCACTTGGTACCTCGAGGCAAAAAGTATTTACCCCGATAGCAAACATGCTCAGGAGGGTATCGATCGCATCATCGAGAAAATACTACCTTAGCACGGAGCCAGTAAGAATAGCGAGTTAGTGAGAGTATAACGGTATCAAAACTACGTCCGATTCACTCATCGCTTGCCATTCTTTTCTCAAATTCATCAAGAACGAATATCGACCGTTTAAAGTCAATAATACCGCTCAGCTTCTTTGCTTCAGCACGCGATCGAGCATCTATTTCCAAGGTCATTTTCCCCATATCGACTCCGGGAATATCTTGAACTAACACAGGGTTTGAAATCCTCAGAACAATCTGGCGGATTTTAAACCAGCGCTTTACCAGCTCAACATGCTCTACCTCACCATAGGGGAGCTCGACAACAACCATGTCACCTTTTCCACCACGAAACACGCTGCCTTTTAACCGCCAGCTCAAAGCGACGTGATCGTGCAAAAAGCGTAATTTTCCAAGAACCGCGTCTTTGCCCAAGGGGTCAGTGGCTGGAATGGAGAAGTGGATATTGACGGGATCGATACTAATCATTTGAAACGCTCTTTGGGAACAAAGCTCTATATAAAGCCCCGTCAATCTTCTGACAAAGCAAATAGCGCACAAAAAAGCACCCTAAGCATGATATTGCCGAGGGTGCTTTATAAAATTTGAACTTAATTCAATTAGTTAACAGCTACTGCATCTGAACCAGTCTCACCAGTACGGATACGGATAGCGTCCTCCACAGGAGAGATAAATACTTTTCCGTCACCGATCTTGCCTGTATTAGCACTCTTTACGATTGCTTCAGCAACACCAGCTGCATCTTCATCAGAAACTACGATTTCTAATTTCACTTTAGGAAGAAAGTCCACTGTGTACTCACTACCGCGGTAAATCTCAGTATGACCCTTCTGGCGGCCAAATCCTTTTACCTCTGTGACTGTCATACCTTGAACACCTACCTCAGCAAGTGCTTCCTTTACCTCTTCAAGCTTGAAGGGCTTAATTATTGCTTCAATTTTTTTCATAATCTTATAAGTTATTAAACTAATTAAAAATTAGCCTAAATCGTATATGTGATCAAGCAACGATCATGCCAATTAGTAAATTAACAGGGCTGGTATTAGCTTTGATCATGGAACCTATATATAAGCCTCATCTTAGGCCTGTTATATGTTGTTAGATTAACCAAAAGGCCTTTATCTCAGTTCATTACTAATGATTCAAAAATAAAAAACTACTCAGGTTTCAGCTACTATTTTTTATCATATTCTGGAAACTCCTCATTGAGTAACTTCAAATAGTGGTCAGCCTCTTTCGAATCTCCCTTTTTCTTCAAAGCCAGATATGCCTTATGAAGAGCCTCAGGCCGCAATTCTTGATCTTCTACAAAAAGCTGCACGACAACGACATAAAAGGCAGCGGCAGCGGCAAACTCATTATTTTTATAAGCAATGTCACCCAATACCATTCTCAAGTCTGCATTCAGTCTTCCTTTGGGACGTAGCGCCAACGCCTCTTCCGCTGAGGCTTTCGCCTCTGCGAGCCGTCCCAAGCCTAAGTAAGCCTCAGATTGATCGTACATTGCTTCTGCTCTCCAGAAGGGCTGTTCTTCTACATCGAGAAAGTTTTTAATAGCTACTAAAGCCTGCTCAAACTTCCCAAGCTTCACCCGCGCATCTCCTAACATTTTCCAATAAGTACTCGGCGTTTGCCGTGGTTCATGTGCCGTTGTACCTATGGTGAGGTAACGTTCAGAATCCTTAATCTGCCCAGCATTAAAGCTCTGTAAGCCTAACCACCTGTAGATGGGAGCTGGTACCCGATCCGCTTTATCTATTTCTTTAAGACTTTCAACAGCAGCTTGCAGGCTTGATTTGTCTTTTAAGGAATAGGCACTGTAGACAATGAGCATACCTGCATTAAAAGCGTAACTATCTGAGTCCAACTTCACTGACTCTTTGAGTGGTGTAATAGCGTCACGATACTTCTGCTGCTGATAGCGCCCCCAGCCGATCCAGTAATGGGCATTCGCTAATGTGGCTTTGCGCAGCGTAGGAAATTCTCTGACAAGTTTCTCATAGCGAAGAATCATGCCCTCGTAGTCCTCCGCATCTTTTTTTATTTTCGCGCTACTTTGTAGAGCAAGCGAAGCTAGTTTATCCTTGGGGTAACGCTGAATGAGGAGATCAAAATCATTGAGAGCAGAGACGCTGTCGCCCATCGCTAAAAATGAGGAGCCACGACGAGCGATCACTGAAGGAGAGCGAGGATCATCAGCGTATCTAGAAAGAAATGTAGTGAAATCTCTTACTGCGCTATTATGATCACCCGATTCAGCAAGCGAACAACCACGCTTATAGAGCAAATTCGCACGATTTTCGTCCCCTACCAAGTTCTCATCAATGTCGTTGTATGCGGCAGAAGCTTCACGAAACTGCTCTTGATCAAAGAGCGTTTCTGCCTTTGCTAGAATCGCTTTATGAATACGCTCATGCTTCGGGTGACGCGCTCGGTAGACCTCCACAAAGGCATCTACTTGTGCAGGGATATTTGCTCCCTCAATATTGTAGAAACAGAGAAGGCGATAATAGGCTGCTTCGAAAGCACTATCAGATAGCGGTATCTGACGCTCCGCTTTCGCAAAATACTGAATGGCATCATTGTAACGTTTTAGTTGATAAGCACTGCGCCCCACTAGCATAAATTTTGCCGACTCCATCTTATCCGTTCCTGGATAATCTCCCACTCTAATCACGTCCAGCACCTCAGAGTATTTACCTGCCGTGTAATAGCTGTTCATCAGGGCAGTCTGTGCATTGGGCTTAAAATTATCCTGCTGAGAGAGCAGCACCGCCTTAAAACATGACTCCGCCGTCTGAGTGTCTTTTTTTTCTAAAGAAATTAGACCTACGTGCAATGTCGCCTCTATCCTCGCCGGCTCCGCTACTTCAGGTGCCATCAACGGATCAAAATACGTTAGTGCTTTATCATAGCGTTTTTGATCAAAATAAATATTCCCCAATTTCAGCCTAGCTCCATCGCGGTAACTCGCTTCGATATCTTGCGCTGACGCTATGATGGCAAAACTTCTCGTCGCATTATTAACGTCGCCTGCATAAAAGTAACATGATGCTTGCTGATAACGACCACGATAACGTTCCTCAGCAGTGCTCGCCATTTCAGCAACACGGCCAAAGTGCACGGCCGCCTGTCCGTAGTTCTTTTTGGCCACTTCATCATAGCCCAAGCGGCTGGACGCCAAAGCAACATAACGACCTGATCGGTATTTATTAATCATGCCATAAAGGACCCGCTTTGCTTGGTCAATCATGCCAGAATGATAGTAACACTCGCCTAGATAATAACTGATAGCCCGGGTGTTCTGATGATTTGGAAATTTCCGAATATAAGCCTCCAAGCGTGGAATGAGCTTCTGGTACGCTCGCTGCCGACTTGATAGATCCTTCAAACCATTGGCCTCACGATACAGCTGCTTGCAAAACTCAAACTGATCTTCTGCTGGATTAGAAACCAAGTCTGCCTGCTGGGCTGATAACTGAGTTACTGAAGTACTCAGCACGAATACCATGGCTAAAAATAGGGAAATAATACGCATCGGGAGAAAATTAAAATCTAGGGTTTGAGCCAAATAGCTTTCTGGAAGAAATGCTCTGAGGTGATCAGAATTACTTGTTAAGACCTTTGATACAACAGAAATAGTTACTTTGAAAATTGAAGATCACTTTATTCAGTGCGCTTCTGCACCTTGGTGGCAAAGGAAACATTGGGAATCCCTGCTTTTTGGCAAATATCAATAATTTCCACAATCCTCTGGTATTCCACTTTAGCGTCGCCACGAATTCGGATCGCTTGATTCTTATGCACAGCGGCAATTCTTGAGAGTCTATCGAAAAGCTGATCCTGAGACAGCTCTGCTCGGTCAACGATCACACTGCCATCATCTCGCACATTGACGATGATTTCTCCCGCTGTTTGTTTCGCGTCAGCACCCTCCTCAGCCACAGGAACGGTGACATTGAGTTCCTTTTCACCATCTTTAAACTCGTTGGTCGCCATAAAGAAAATCAGCAATAGGAACACAACGTCAATCATGGGAGCGAGCGGAAAAGCAACCGCGCTTGGCTCTTGTACTCTAAATTTCATACTGTTCCGTGAGGTAGAGATCCTTAAACGCCGTGAACCGTAGGACTGTTATTAACGGCCTCACTATTCGTGTATTCAGAGCTATCATGAGTGTAGACAGGTCTTGGAGCCGTCCCGCCGCTTTTGTTGAACTGCGCGGCTAACATCGCCATTAAATGAGTAGATGCAGATTCCAATTCAGAAACGTACTTCTGCACACGTCCTTTAAACAGCGAATAAAAAATCACTGCTGTAATACCAATGACTAGTCCGCTCGCCGTTGTGACAAGTGCCTGATAGACGCCTTCAGCCAATTTATTCGCCAACACTCCCTCGTGGTTAGACATTTCCATAAATGCTTTGATCATTCCTATGACTGTCCCCAAAAGACCCGCCATCGGTGCGATAGTGCCCACATCATTAAGATAGCTGATCCGGTGAGTCAGTATGCCCACCTGTCGCGACCCCTCAGACTGCGCCACCTCCCGAACTTCACTAAAAGTTGTTCCAGGATTCTTGGTCATAAAATCCAAAGTTTTCTCCGTGATCCGTGCCACACTTTGGTTCTGCCGATTACAGTTCGCGATCAGCCCCAGATAATCACGTTTCCGAATCATCGCCTCCGCCGCATTCATAAATTTATCACTGACTACTGAGTTTCTCCGGATTGTAAAAAAGTAGAATAAAATTAGAAGCACCGCGATGACAGAAAGAAGCATGAGCGGATACATCATAAACCCTCCCATCTGGAGAATCTGTAACACATCTTTATCAGCAGCCTGTGCAGCAACAGCTTCATTGTCACCCTCTGCGGCGGCTACGTGCTGCGCTATCGAGAGCATTACCGTCACGAGCCCTATCATTGAAAGTTTGGAAAAAGAGTTATTCTTCATATGATTTAGTAGTGAGTGTACCTCGATTTATCGATGGTGCAAGCGCACTCCACAGCATAAGGTTCATCACACCGAGGCAGCTTGGACTTGATTTCATCGACTATTGGCTAATTGTTCTCTCTACCCCACCCCATGAGTACTCCCCAAATACAGCAACAGCTAAAAGAAACACCTCATAAACCTGGTGTCTATCTCATGAAAGATCGCCTCGGTGGAATCATTTACGTGGGAAAGGCCCGGGACTTGCGTAAACGAGTGGGCAATTACTTTATGCCATCGAGAAAGATGAGGGCGGATCTCAAAACCCGCGCGTTGATCGATAGTATCTGCAGCTTTGACATTCAGATCGTCCGAAACGAGCAGGAGGCACTCATCCTAGAAAGCAAGCTCATCAAGGAGTACCGCCCTCGCTACAACATCAGTAAACGCGACGACAAGCGTTTTTATATGGTGAAAATTCAACTCGATGTCCCCCTGCCACGCTTCGCTCTTACAAGACTAAAGAAAGACGATAGCGCGCGCTACTTTGGACCCTTTGCCCACTCCTCAGCGCTTATCGCCACTCTCGATTGGCTGAACCGTGAGTTTTGCCTACGCACCTGCAAGACAAGAAACCCAACGGAGATCGACTACAAGCACTGCAACGCCGATGTCATCAAACGCTGTAGCGCTCCTTGCATCGGCAAAATATCTGAAGAAGACTATCGCAAAAAAATCGACGAAGCTGTGAGCTTGCTCTCAAACAAGGGGAAAAAAGCTCATCTCGACAGCCTCCGCGCTGAGATGCACAAAGCGGCTGAAAAGCTTCAGTTTGAAAAAGCCAGCAAACTCCGCGACATCATTGCCAATCTCGAAAAGACGCTGAATCCATCGCGTAGCTTCAGCCGTGGTAGAGGTGGCATCGCCAGTACCATTGAGCCTAGCGAGGATCTCATTGAGCTCCAAGAAGCTCTCCAGTTGCCCGATAAACTCGAAATCATGGAGTGTTTCGACATTTCTAATGTATCGAATAACCATATCGTCGCTTCCATGGTGCGCTTCGTTAACGGTCTGCCCGATAATCAAAGTTATCGCCGCTACCGCATCAGAACCGTGGCAGGGCAGGATGATTTCGCCAGTATGGCGGAGGTCGTCAAACGGCGTTACTCTAGAATACTGAAGGAAAATAGTCTCGAAGGAAGCGAGGAAACGCAAGAGTCACCTCTGGAAGCCTTACGCCGTCTCGCCCGCGAGGGGAAATCTCCACTTCATCTTCCAAACCTCGTCATCGTCGACGGTGGTAAAGGTCAGCTCAGCATGGCGGTCAAGGAGCTCCACAGACTTGGGCTCCACGACCTACCTGTCATCGGTCTCGCTAAGCAGCACGAGGAAATTTTCCGCCCCTCCAACAGTGAGCCACTCCTACTTTCCCACGACACGGGCGCGCTCAAGCTTCTCCAACGCATCCGCGATGAAGCACACCGTTTTGCCAATAACTACAATGAACTACTGTTACGCCGGCGTGTTACAGAAAGTGTGCTCGATAACTGCCCGGGCATGTCTCCCAAGCGGAAAGAAGCTCTCTTACGCCGCTTCGGCTCGATCAAAAAAATTCGCCAAGCAGGCATCAAAGAACTCGAGTCCGTCCCGGGCATTGGAAAAAAAACAGCCGAGCAAATGGCTGAATTCTTGAGTAAAAAATAGTTACTCCGATCGAGAACAAGAGCATACAAAACCTGAAGACAAAAAAACCTTCTGAGAAATCACTCTCAGAAGGCTATTTCTTCTAGTTATTCAATTATTCACCACCAGAGCCAATGTAACGGTAGAATGAGGCACTTCCCGTAGGTGTGAACTCAAGCTCCAAATTACCATCAGCATTCACATAGATCGTCTCACCGCTAAGATCAAAATCATTCCAGATAGCAAGATCTGATGATGTTTTCATATCTATTTCGATGACGATATTTCCGCTGGCATTTGTCTCTAAGATTAGTGAGCCACTAATCGATTCAAGCTGATCAGCCGTGAAAATGCCATAAGATGACAGCTCACTCTCCCTCACATATTGAGCGCGGATCGTCATGTCCCCAGTGACTTCATTATAATCCTGGTCCCAGCCTACAAAGATGTAACCATCTTCAGGCGTCACGCTTGGAGCAAGCGGCAGTGTTCCTGCCAGAACCGTTTGCACGAGGTCTGTTGTATCAGACTGTATGCCATTTGATCCTAAATCGAAGGTGATTGTGCCACCTTGCGTAGGAATATCAATTTGGTAGGCGAATGCTTGGCCTCCCTGATCATCACGGAATGCGGCTACAGAACCACCCGACTCACCCTTCATCTGCACAACTCCGACAAGTGTAGAGTTTGCCAATTTGTAACTTTGATTCAGTGCCTGCTCAGCTGCACCAGCAAGCTCTTCGACAGTGTAGAATGAACCGTCCTCTTTCTTAGCAAGAAGTGCTGTAACATTCCATGAGCCTGAGAACTCAGCTGACGTTGTACTCGAGTATGTACCCGGATATGCCGCCGCACCAGCGAGAGCACGTGGATTCTCATGGCCAGCAGCTGAGGAAAGGAAATATCCCGTATTAGCGTCAGCTAGTTCCAACGTTTCTGGATTCAGTAAAAGGGCAAACTTACGTTCACCTTGTCTATTTCCTGAATCCTCATCCACGATGAGGACATCGGCATCCGCTGTCTTGATCCAATGCAGGCCATCGGGTGATGTTGTCTTAGCTGCACCATTTTTGTCGGTAGCGTGTGTCTCACCATTCGGTTTGATACCTTTATCACCTACCTCAAGAGTAAGTGCTCCGTCATATGCTGCCACAATACGTGTCACATCTGCTGAGACATAGTCTGGCAAAGCCGATGTGGCTGTGAGTTCGGCAACAAGGTTCGTGAAGTCCATAGCAAGTAACCCACCTTCATCTGTCATGTTCTGGATGTACCGGAACTTGGTGATATCTGGATCGACGGCTGCATGTTCCGTCTTGGTGTCACCATTGAAAAAGGTATAACCGCTAGGCTGTTCACTTGGGTCTTCCCATCTAAACATTTCCGTATCTTTTACCGCCACAGCATTTGAGGTCCCCCATCCTGACCACTGATAGGACGTGGGGTAGAAACGAACACTGAAGTAGTCCGCCGCCGCGATGTCCTTCATGTAAGCATCCACCATCTTATCGGAAGCAACTGGAGTAATATTAAGAGTTGCATAATCGGTATCCGCGACCGCCATGCCGAAGAGCTTTCCGTACAGCAAACCATTACGAGCAAGGAACTTATCGCGATCAGAGGCAGAACCACTTTGATCAACGGCGTTACCACTCGCGTCTACACCTTTTTTACCAATGTAAACTTTAAGTGGCGCGGGCTCTTGGTCATGGTTGTATCCTGCACAGATGATGACGACATAATCCGCCGTACCTGAGTTCATCGGCAGAAGCTTTTCATAACCCGTCTGTCCAAGTGCCGGCACTGTGTAGGCAGTTTCATTTGCGATATCGACCACCACCGAGGCAAGCCCCATCGTGTCATTAGCATCTGTCGTAGTCCCTGAGAACATACTCGTAATTTTCCACTCCTCAGCACAGAGCCAAGCATCATCGGCGAAACCAATTCCGTCACCGTATCGATTAGCCTTTTCATAGTGAGCACCACAGAAAGACTGGAAAAAGAAGTCGGCATCAGAAAGCAAACGAGCTGGACCGTAGGAAACCTCTGTTCCATCAGGTAATGTCTGGTTCCCCCAGAGTCCGCCATCTGCACGACTTACTACCTCGTCGCCGAAGACATTGTAAACGCTACTAAAGAGCTTTCCTGACGCCTTAAACATTTCTGACGCCGGAGCGTCATTGTTAAGAAAATCAGCAAAGGCTGCACGATCGTAATCAATGGTGTGAATGTGCGAACCCGTAAAGGTAGTACCATTCGTCATTTCCCATGGGTATGTCTCACTTGACATCGTAGCGTATGACTCAGACTGATACGCAAAACGCAGCGTGTCATTATCAGCTAACCATGCCGCATTACCATCAGGGTAACCAGTAAGGGTGAAACCTGTGACTGGATCGTATTCACCAACTGTTGCGATCGTCTTCAGTGACTTAATGTAAGTGTAATCCGTATCACCACTCTGACCATCAATCATCTCAAATGACTCATCAGCTACCGAAGCTTCCGCGACTGTTGCTGTCACGGAGCCAATGACTTTGGCGGCGGCGACATCATCAGAGAATGCGGTATTTTCAGAATCAATATCTGAAACATGGTTATCCTCCAGACCAGGTACAGGAAGTGCTATTTGATAGGCAAATGCCTGTCCTCCCTGATCATCACGGAATGCGGCTACAGAGCCACCCGACTCACCTTTCATCTGTACAACACCCACCAATGTCGAGTCTGCCAGTTTGATCGATTGATTAAGTGCCTGCTCCGCATTACCTGCTAGCTCTTCTGCCGTGTAGAATGAACCGTCCTCTTTTTTCTCAATAAGTGCGGTAACATTCCATGAGCCAGAAAACTCAGCTGATGTTGCGCGAGAATAGGTGCCTGGGTAGGCCGCGACACCTGCCACTGCACGAGGATTGGCTGATCCGCCAGCTGAGGCAAGGTGGTAACCTTTGTTGTCCTCCTTCAACTCGAGCGTTTCAGGATCAAGAACAAGGGCAAATTTTCGGTCCCCCTGAGAGTTCCCTGAGTCTTCGTCCACAATCAACACATCAGCATCCGCTGTCTTAATCCAATGGAGACCATCAGGTGACGTTGTTTTGGCGGCGCCGTTTCGGTCCGTCGCGTGTGTTTCACCATTCGGCTTAAGCCCCTTATCACCGACTTCGAGAGTGAGTGATCCATCGTAGGCTGCCACGATACGCGTTACATCAGCGGAAACATAGTCTGGCAGCGCCGAGGTAGCAGTAAGCTCTGCTAGAAGACTGGTGAAATCAATGGCAAGTAAGCCCCCCTCATCTGTCATGTTCTGAATGTAGCGAAACTTGGTTATATCAGGATCCACTGCGGGATGCTCTGTCTTGGTATCACCATTAAAAAACGTGTAGCCTGAAGGCTGCTCACCAGAGTCTTCCCAAAGCATCATTTCTGTATCTTTTACTGCAACCGCATTCGCAGTACCCCATCCTGACCACTGATACGAAGTTGGATAGAAACGAACGCTGAAGCTATTTGCAGCCGCAGTATCTTTCATGTAGGTATCCATCATTTTTTCAGTGGCTTCAGGCGTTAGGTTCAGTGCTGTGTAATCGGTATTTTCGACAGCCATTCCATAGAGTTTTCCAAAGAGCAGACCGTTACGAGACAAGAATCTATCTCTTTCCGTCACTGCTGGATCAAATAAGTTAAGTACATTTCCATCAGCATCGACGCCTTTTTTACCGATGTAGATCTTAAGTGGAGCAGGCTCCTGATCGTGATTATAACCTGCACAAACAATCATGACGTAGCCTGTACACCCTGGGTTCATAGGCAGGAGTTTTTCATAACCTGTCTGACCAAGTGCTGGAACCGTATAGGCTGTTTCGTTAGCGATATCAACGACCACAGAGGCAAGCCCCATGGTGTCATTAGGTTCAATGGAAGTACCTGAGTACATACTCGTGATCTTCCACTCTTCTGCACATAACCAGATATCATCCTCAAAGCCACACCCTGAAGCACCAGTAATCGTAGGTGTACCATATTTGTGCGCCTTCTCGTAGTAAGCACCACAAAAGGACTGGAAGAAGAAATCGGCATCAGACAAAACATTATCGCTACCATAAGAAACCTCTGTTCCATCCGGAAGAGTCTGGTTTCCCCAACGTCCGCCACTTGCACGGCTCACAACTTCATCTCCAAAGACATTGTAGACGGTATCAAATAGTTTCCCAGAAGTCTTAAACATCTCGGCAGCAGATGTTGAATTATTTAAAAATTCCGCAAACCCTGTACGATCATAATCAATGGTGTGAATATGTGAGCCTGTAAAACTCGCACCGTTCGCCATTTCCCAAGGATAGGTTTCACTCGACATCGTCGCATATGACTCAGACTGGTATGCAAAACGGATGGTATCCTCATCAGCAAGCCACGCGGCATTACCATCGGGGTAACCTGTAAGTGGCAGACCCGTAGATGGGTCGTATTCACCTACGGTAGCAAGAACTTTCATCGCAGAAATATAGGCGAAATCAGTATCGCCACTGCCACCATCTAGCAGCTCACTAGATTCATCAGCGACAGATGCCTCTGCTATGAGTGCGGTGACTTCTCCTATTTGCTTAGCGGCCTGCACATCGGTAATGAAGGACTCGTTAGACGGATCAACATCGGAAACGTGAGCTTCCTGTAACCCTGATAAAGGGTTCGCGTAGAGCGCTTCGATCTGCGCTGATATAACAGCGGCAACCGAGAGCGTCATAATATAATGGACTGTATTTTTCATGTGTGTGGATAATTAATTTTCCAATGACCTGAATGATATATTCAGACAATAAAACACCTATTCCACCGCCCCTTTTAAACAACGCGCACCACGTCAAAATTTAGTGACTCAGTCACAAAAATGAAACTTCTATAATCCCATTCAACCAAAAGGAACAAATGAATAACCGCTTGAATGAGGTGCTCTATAAACTCATCAAAAAATCAAATAATGCCTTCTTCTCGACTTGGGAAAGCATCATAAACTGATCCCGTGAATTTGCTGCCTCACCACCGTGCCAAAGGATGGCTTCAATTACGTTCTGAGCACGTCCATCATGGAGAAAGAAACTGTGCCTGCTGACCACATTTTGAAGCCCTATCCCCCAGAGAGGTGGTGTTCGCCATTCTTTCCCGCTCGCCTCAAAGTCAGCTCTATTATCTGCTAACCCTTCACCCATGTCGTGAAGTAAAAAATCACTGTATGGTCGAATCGTCTGATCTGCTAGTTCTGGTAAAGACGCATCCTTGCGTGTTTTCATTTCCGGAATATGACATGCTGCACATTGAATCTCATGAAAAATGTTTTTCCCACGACGAACAGTATCACCTCCTACATTTCTTCTAGCAGGAGGAGCAATACTTGCCAGATAGGTTGTCACACGCTCCAAAATCTTATCGGAAACTTCTGGGCTGCCACCACTTTCTAGAACCCCATAGCCCAACTCTTCATGTTGAAACTCCGTCGTATTCTCTTGGGTAAATAAACTACTGGTAATACCGATATCGTTTACAAAAGCATCTGCTATTTGCTGCTTCAAACTTGGCTGCGATGCCTTCCAGCCAAAACGACCTATCGCTTTTTGCTGCCGCTCAATATCCCAGACATAATTAGGCCGTCCAGAAATACCATCTCCATCGTGATCTTCTGGGTCAGCAAAGGACAGTAAGGTCTCATCCGCTAGTTCATTGATCAAGCCCATGCCATAAACCGCTGGTGCTAGTCGAGTACTTTGCATGGCGTCTTCACTCAAAGCACCACCGTGCAAATCCGTGATCTCAACCACGGGCTGACGGAGAGAAACGCTCTGACCTTTGCCAAGATCAAGTAACGTCTTCACATACTTAATATTTATTTTTGCCTCAGGCTCTAGTGACGGCAGTGAAAAATCAGAAAGCTGGGTTCCGTAACGAGGATCACCAATCGGGTGACCGTACTCCGATATACCCGGAATACTTAACCTCGTAATCATCCCTATTTTATTCAACCCCTTCATTTGCGGGTGGCCCTTTCCATCATGCGGGTGGCATGCCGAACATGACCTGGCGTTAAACAATGGCCCAAGTCCGTCTCGACCCTCGGCTGACGCAGGTGCCTCAATCCAGTTTTGATTAAAAAATGAATTTCCAATGGAATGATGCCGCAGTGTTTGGCTCGTGATGTTTGCCAAAGGTCTGGAAAACGCTTTGTTGCTCTCAATAAACACCGTCGTATCTCCGCCGCTAAAGTACTCAGGATGATGTTCTTGCCCGAAAACATTTCCCCAGATAATAGAAAGTAAGGATATCAAAAAATATTTCATAAGCAAAAACTCATCGATGATCAAGGGCTAGTATCCATACGAACATCCAACCCAGCATTCTCACTTAAAAAAAGGAAATCTCGCCCTAAGGACTCTAACTCTTCTATACAATTGATAATAGCCAACCTCCCCACCGACTCATCGTCGCCAAGGACAGCCTGATCAAAGGGGACGGGGATTTTCTCAGCTAGATTCAAGCAGCGTTGCAAAGACAGGCTAATCTTCTGCGCCATTTTCTTATCCACCATTGCAGCAAACTTGACATACCCCGTTCCTTGCAGTTCATCAAAACTCCCCTGCCATACGTTTTGAATCCCCTGAATATTATTAATAAGGTCAAAGTGGGTTGTATCTGAAAAACACGAATGTTCATCTTCTTGTTCTTGGGTATCGTACGCGACGGCAAGCCGCTCACTAGCTAATTCAAAACCAGCCAACATTGTCATCCCCGTTAAGATACTGGCTAAGGCTTCATCGCCCGAAGCTACAAATCTTTTGCGGTAGTTCTCACTCTCAGGTGCCCAGTCTGCAACCAAGGAGCTTAAATGTGTCACTAACAAACGAGAGCAAGCTTGTAGTGCATCACAGCGGCGCTTTGAGTTTTTTTTCGTCGTGAAATCTTCAAAGGGCCTTTTCCCTGCCGAATCTGGATAAAAGTCCTGCCCCCATAGAAGAAACTCCATAGCATGGTATCCCGTGCAAATATCTACCTCCCCGCCCTGCTCATTAAGCTCATATAGAACTTCATCATCAATACCGCGAACCGTGTTCAAATCATTGATAATACCAGACTCGGGTTTGCCCCGAACATAGTCCAAATACGCCTCATCAATAGGCCACGCATTAATCCAGCCCTCAAAACCAAACTCATCATCGATAGGTCCATCATAAAAGCGAAACACCTCGGACTGCGAGTAAGGGAAGCGGGACTTCACCCACTGTTTCTTGATTTCTTCAAAAACATCTGCTGAAGGCTGATCAGTAAAGGCGCCTATAAGTCGGTCTAATTCCTTCGCTTCATTCAGAGCCTCGGTATAAGTAGCATGAACCAGCGTTGCATAATGCTCTACCACATCGATCTTCACCGAGGCGAAACTATAGACGGTCAGGAGTAAATAGATCAAACAAGCTTTCAAAACTGAGATAGAGCTACCACCAGTTATTTTATGCCGCAAAAGCAATTACGTCACGATTACGTCACTCTATCATCTTCATAAAAAAGCCTCTACTTTATAAAAGCTAGAGGCTTTAAAATAAACTCTATAGGGAAAAACTTACGTTTACCCCCGTCCTTACTGAGCTCTTCCTCAACGCTAAGAAACTGATTGTATTTTGCGATTCTGTCTGAGCTCTAATGCTATCTCCGACGACTGCTTTGGCTGATCTGCCAAAGACGCTATCACGCTTAGAAGAGTGACTACTTATTCTATATAGAATTCAGCAGTGGTTACCACGCGGACGTCTTTCTTCAGCCTTTTCGTATCTCCATGCCTTTCACCCACATCAATAATGGTAAATCCACCTTGTGTAGCTGTGCGGATTCGGCCCACATTGGCGTCTGCATTATTTGCGAATTCGGCAGCTGCTTCCCTCGCATTTTTAGTAGCCTCCTTGATCATATCAGGCTTGATCTCATTGAGTTTCGTAAAACGGTACTGAGGAGCATGATTAACGAGGTCTATCCCTTCAATAAGCAATGTATTCACACTGGCACGAACGGGAGCAATCACTGAAACTCTATCAGTTTCCACTTCTATCATACCGGTTAAAGTGTGTTTCTCATCGACTAGTATCTTATCATCGCCACGATATTCTTCACTGAAATAGCTAATGACACCGATAGATATTTCAGCATCCTCTATCCCACCTTCTTTGAGGTGAGCCAAAATCATTTTTTTGTTAACCTCAGCCTGCTGATATAATTCAGGTATCTCAGACTTTTTCTCACCTGTGACACTGTAGCTGATCCGCCAATTAGACTGGTCTGCCTCCACCCGTCTTTCGGCAAGCCCCTTCACCTTGACGATGTTTAGCGCGACTTTAGATTTATAAAGGGTGTTCCCGATAAAATAACCCCCAAGGGCAATTCCTAGGGCGAGGATGATGCAAGGAACTAATTGATTGCGTGTTGAAGTACTCATAATAGAAAATTTCTAACACTATACAGATATAAAAACTGCGTACCAATACATTTACCATAAAATCTGCCCATCACTAAACAAAGCCCAAACAAACACACCAACAGCCTAATGTAAAAAAGCCCCTACCCGCTTATGGGTAGAGGCTTTAGAATGTAATCTATTGGAAAAAACTTAATTTCCGTAAACCGCGTCTTCACCGAGAGATTCCTCAATTCTGAGGAGCTGGTTGTATTTCGCGATTCTATCTGAGCGACTCATTGAGCCAGTCTTGATTTGACCTGCATTGGTCGCCACAGCAATGTGAGCGATGGTGCTGTCCTCAGTCTCACCAGAGCGGTGGGAGATAACAGAGTTGTAGCCGTTGTTCTTTCCGAGCTCAATCGCATCGAGAGTTTCTGTAAGAGTTCCGATCTGGTTCACCTTGATGAGAATCGAGTTCGCTACCCCAAGATCGATACCCTTCTGAAGGAAATCAACATTGGTAACGAATAGATCGTCGCCCACAAGCTGGACTTTATCGCCTACGAGGTCGGTGAGAATTTTCCAACCTTCCCAGTCGTTTTCATCACAACCGTCTTCGATAGAATCAATAGGGTACTTTTCACTAAGTTCAGCGAGGTAAGCCGCTTGCTCAGAAGAAGTACGCTTAGCGCCGCCTTCGCCTTCGAACTTGGAGTAATCATAAACACCATTTTCAAAGAACTCAGATGCTGCACAATCAAGCGCAAATGTAACATCGGTACCCACCTTGTAGCCCGCCTTTTCAACAGCTAAACTCACGGTATCAAGAGCATCTTCTGTCCCATCAAACTTAGGTGCAAAGCCACCCTCATCACCTACAGCAGTGCTGAGACCACGATCGTGGAGAACTTTTTTGAGGTGATGGAAAATCTCAGCACCCATACGGATCGCTTCGCTAAATGAAGGTGCGCCGATAGGACGAATCATGAATTCCTGAAAAGCAATAGGAGCATCGGAGTGAGATCCGCCATTGATGATGTTCATCATCGGAACAGGAAGCACTTTCGCGTTTGGTCCACCGAGGTATTTGTAAAGTGGTAGACCTGCAGCGCATGCAGCAGCACGTGCTACAGCAAGAGAAACACCAAGGATGGCATTCGCTCCTAGGCTTTTCTTATTCGGGGTGCCGTCGAGAGCGATCATCGTATTATCGATAAACGTTTGCTCACTTGCACAGAAGCCAAGTAACTCAGGAGCAATCTTCTCGTTGACGTTTTCTACAGCTTGAAGGACACCTTTACCGAGGTAACGGTCGGCATCACCATCGCGGAGTTCACATGCCTCGTGCTCACCTGTGGATGCTCCTGATGGAACAGCTGCACGGCCAAAGCCTCCACCTGCGAGGTGCACATCAACTTCGACGGTTGGGTTTCCACGAGAGTCAATGATCTCGCGGCCAATAATATTAATAATAGTCGTATCTGACATAATTTTGTTTTAGTTATAAAGTTCTCAAAAATAAAGCGACTAAGATGTCATCCTAGTCGCTTTATTGTAAATGGTTTTAATTATTTGGCGTATGCTTCAATCTTCTTTACCGTAAGTTTGCAGTTAAGCTCACTCTCGAGATCACGAACATCGAGTACGTCCCCAGGCTTCGCTCCGATTAAGGAAAGTGCTACATCGGAGAGATAAGAGACGACGTTCTCTTCGGGAATAGAGTCCCATGCGCCAAGAATGGTATATTTCACTGGCTGGCCAGCTTCATCCGTAAGATGAATAATAGTTCCCATGCCGACAACAGAAGTATCCACACCCTTAAAATTAGTGGCTTGAACAGAAGCGAGATCTTTTTCCATTTGGAATCTCTGATTCGCTAGCATAGCTTGAACCTGCTTCGCAGCGTGGTACTCAAAGTTCTCCTTAAGGTCACCATAAGAACGTGCCACGGATACCTCCTTGATATTTTCAGGGATGCGCACCTTGATAAGTTCCTCTAGCTCCTTCTTACGACGCTCAATGCTCTCGTTAGAAGAGATAACACCTTCCACCTTTTTCTCAAATTCACCAGACACAAGATCTTGCGTCTCAGGGCGAGCTTTGATCACGCGAGCCATCAGTGACTTGCGGTCAAGGTCGGTAAAGACCGGACTACTATAAAGTTTACGTCCAAACTGACGTGCTTCAGCTTCTGCTGCGTTAGCAAGAATATCAGCAATCAATGTTTTATCACTAGTAAGAAGGGTACGAAGACGAACACTCTTACTAGGGCCATCTGATACGTGATCACGATCAAGCAAATTGATAATTGAGTTACCTGTCTCGAAACCAAAGACATCTTTAGCGGCCTTTTCACGCTCGCGGCAGATCCAGATTAGGGCATCCGCGCCAAGACTGCGATTTGCGATTGATTTATTGAGATGATTTACAAAGACCTTTTCCTGATTACTTTCCTGCAAATAACGAGCAATTTCAGTAACACCACGTGAACCGACTTCATCGAACACGCGGAGAATTTCTTGAACCCAGTTATCGCCAAAAGCGTCTGGGAAACTCTGGAATACAATGCGCTGAGTAGCTGCTGATCTACCTTTGAGGCTTTCGATCAACTTCTCCTGCTCAGAGGTGATAACGTCAGAAAGACGGAGATCACTGTCTGCTAGTTCGATAGAATCGAAATGCGTGACAATCTCATCACGAGCTACGAGGAACTCAAGGACGAGCGTCAAGTTGAGCTTTCTTCCTTTTTGACAAAAATTGTTAATCCCCTCAATGAGAGTCTTAATTTTCTCTTCTTGATCTTCAAATATAGCGAGCTTCTTGCGGATACTGTCGAGTGCCTTCACCTTGAGCTTAGCATCTCTGGTATCCATAAAGTCAGAAACCATCATGTCAGCTGGGCTATCCACCTCATCACGTAGTACGAGAGGGTCAGTTCTTTTGCTCGGAACAGAGAAGATATGTTTTTCACGGAGAGCTTTCTTAGCACGCTCCCACCACTTTTTATAAGTCTCTTCAGGAACAACACTACCACAAAGCTCACGATCAAGCTGATCAAGCATCATGCTGCCACCGTAACTTTCCAAAGTACGCTTCACTAACTCAGCTGGATCAGAATCCACTAAATCGCGAAGTTCATCGATACCGTCAAGCTTACGAGCATTGAAGTGCTCAGAATCTAGCTTTTCAGTTTTTTGAATGGCAAACTGAAGTGCCATTTCTTGATTAGATTGTTTCTCGAAATCAATCACTACCTTACCGGTAGGGAGATCCCAACTTTGGACTTTTCCAGCACCCCATGTTTTATGAGTGCAAAAATTCCCTGGAGATATCTCTGATAACCTCTCCCCCACAGCTTGCGGGATTCGGCCCGCTTCTACAAGCTTCGCTACGTCTGGATGCATGTCCACAGCATGGAAAGCCTACTAGTAAAAAGCAACTTTATTCTACTGTTCTTTTGGATCAAGCTCATTTGATACCATCAAAAAAAACTATTCTGCGCCTGATTGATCAACTAACTGCTCTTGGGGCGTAGGAACTCGGCGCACGCGCGGCAGCTTCCTCATTGCTGAGGATTGATCTAAAGAGCGTTGAAGCATAGGAAGCTTCGCCTTCCAGCGAGCAGGAATTAGCGATTGGGCAGATGGATCTGATAGATAGTTATTAAAAATAACTTTCTCTGCTTTGGATTCGATATACAGCCACGGCTTTTCGTTTTTATATTTTAAAACAGCCATCCCATTTTCATCATTAATGCAAACCGAGCGATTTTCGTAGCTAATGACACGCATCCCAGGGTCTGGCTCGTTTAAGAAAGGAAGCTCTTCGGCATTGTTCATCGCTATGTCAGAGTTTTTGCCCTCTTCATTCAAGGTCACCAAAGTCTCTTGTAAAACACCTGCTCGAAAATACTGCACTTTCACCACATCTCCCGGATGGTGCATCGTTAGCAAAACTGCCAACTGACCTTCGTTAATTAGTATCTGGTCTTCAAGCTTCCACATCACATCCATCGCTTGCAGCCCCGAACGCTCTGCGGAGCCCTCAGGCACTACGGCATCTAATATGAAACCACAGCCTTTAGAAAGAAGAGGGAGCTGTGCATAGATTGCCTTCGACGGTTTGCTAACTTTCACCCCGAGCTGAGCTTTTTTGAAACATGAAGACCTAGAACTATGACAACGCGATTCACCCGACTTCTTACCATCGGCCGAAACACCTTGAAATGCCGCAACCATAGCACAGAGCATAAATACCCTGAGCTTAGTATTGAATTGAAAGCGCAGCATCTATTTTAAAAAATTGTTTTGTTAATCGTGACAACCTCATAGCTAGGCTGACTTACTGTGATCACCGTACCCGTATCGGTGTCGAGCAGCTGCTCTTCGTTAGTAATCATGTAGCGGAAACGGTACTGGGCAGTCTCTCCATCGCTCGACAAAACAAGCCCGTCGTCTTCGCGGGCTCCCACCACACTTTTTGACTCCATCACAATGAGAGAGCTATCATCAGCTTCAAATTGAGCTAGCTGAGTAGCTTGACTCGCATGATTAAGCCATATGATAGCGCTCGGTACCACAAGTAATGCAATAGCAGCTGCCGTTTTCCACTGTGGCGAGAATCGTTTACCAGAAGGCAATTCATAGTTAAGCTGATTGATCTCTACTTCGATTTGATCAATCCCTGCTAACTCATCTATCTTCGCCTCCAAACTCTGTTGGGCAGATTCATGGAGGCCAACAGGCATGAGCCGATGAAGTTTATTTTCTATCGATTGTAACCTATCCATGGCGTTCGTTTTTAAAGTTTTCTAGACTGCGCTCGAGCTGCTCAAGTGCGTAGCGGTAGCGTGATGCTGCAGTATTGGGAGAAATGGCCATTGTCTCAGCAATTTGAGCAAAAGTTAAGCCGCCCCATATTTTCAGAGTGACGACTTCACGTAATTTCTCACCCAGCTCACTCACTGCCTGACGTAATACCTCAGCATCATCGTCATCTTCAGCTGTTGTATCTAACCAACAATCATCTTGGTCATGAAGGTAAATAACGGCCTCTTCTTTTCGTTTTTTACGACCCTGTTTTTTCCCATGATCCATCGCGATAAAACGTAAAACAGAGTAGGCGAGCGGTAAATCAGGTGGCACGTGGCAGCGTTCCTCTTGATAATGCCAAAGTCTCACCAATGCATCTTGAATCATGTCCTCTGCGTCTTCGCGACTTGAACAGCGCTGTCGCGCATAGCTGTAAAGACGCGCACTGTGCTCTCTAAGCCAGCCTTTCCATTCAGAGCTGCACTGCAGCGCTTCTCTTTGAGAACTAAATGTCATTCAATTTAATAATGCCACAGACATTACCTTTTGTCTCTAGAATATAATTTCAGATCTATTTCTTTACTAGCCCTCAATTAACTAAGTCCACACTGCGGGGGTAACGGACCGCGATAACACCTTCATCATCACTTGGCATATTTCCTGCTTCCAGTAATAATGAAAGTAAAAAAAGTATTACCAAGCCCCAAATCAAGTAATAATTCATTATAACAGAACACATTATGAAACTCACATCATACTTCACCAAATCAGCACAAACCGCAAAAAGTGCCACTCTTGGACTCATCGCACTAGCCTCTATCGCTAGTGCATCAGCAGAACCTCTCAAAATCGCCTACAGTGACTGGCCAGGCTGGGTTGCATGGGAGATAGGCATTAAAAAAGGCTGGTTTAAAGAAGCTGGTGTTGAAGTAGAGTTCGAGTGGTACGATTACGTCGCGTCCATGGATGCCTACGTCGCGGGTGCTGCCGATGCTGTCTGCATGACCAACGGCGATGCACTCGTCACAGGAGCGACTGGTAAACCTTCCGTGTGCATTATCCTCAACGATTACTCCAACGGCAACGACATGATTGTTGCCAGCCCTAAAATCAAAACTATCCAAGATCTTAAAGGCAAAAAAGTCGGTGTCGAAGAAGGCTTCGTCTGTCACCTCCTTCTGCTTAAAGGGCTGAAGGATAATGGCATGGAGGCAAGCGACGTCACCATCGTTAACACCGCCACTGACAAAACTGCTGAGATACTTCAATCCGGCGAAGTCGACGCCATTGGTGCTTGGCAGCCTAACTCAGGACAAGCTCTTAAAGCTGTTTCTGGGTCAACACCGATTTTCACTTCTAAAGATGCGCCAGGAATCATCTACGACGGCCTCTTCGTATCAGCTGAAAGCCTCGAGAAGAATAAGGATGAATGGGCAAAGGTTGTTTCTGTTTGGTACAAGATCGTCGATTACATGAAAGACGAAGATAACCTTGATGACGCTCTCGCCATCCTTTCCAAGCGTGTCAATCTCAAGCCTGAAGAGTATGAGCCATTTCTCGAAGGCACCTACATTCTTTCACTCGAAGAAGCACTTGAGCGCTGGAAAGAAGGTGACGATTTAGGCTCAGTCTATGGATCTACTAAGTATGTAGACGCCTTCAATCTCGAGTTTGAAGTTTATGAGGACGCTCAAGATATCAGCAAGTATCTTGATCCCTCCCTTACAAAAGCATACGCGGCTTCTAAATAAATAGCCCGTATTTTTTGACAACCGAATAGCCACTCTAAAATTTCGGTTTGAATCCTATTTAAAGCGAGCAGCAGCCTACAACCCTATCCTGCTGCTCGCTTTCTTCTTACACCCTCTATGTCTACTCAAAACTCACACTGGTTCAGGGTTCATCAGCCTTTGAGTAAAAAACGTCGGTTATTTTTGACCGTTCTCTCCTTCCTTATCCCCATCCTCATTTGGTGTATCGTTAGCTACACTCCATTTATTTGGCATCCCGACATCAAGCTCGATGTCTCAGCTAATCGAAATGATGTCACCACAGTTTACACAGCAGGCGACCGACTTTCTAAAGACTATTTCCCCACCTTTGTTGAAGCAGTCCGCAAATCGAACCACGAGACAGAACAAGGGATCAATCCCAACAGCTCTGAGCGCGCGACGAAACGCAGCAATCAGAAAGACCTCAGACAGATAAGCTCAATCGCTGTGAAGAACGGGTGGATTGATTCTGAACAAACTGAAGATGACGCCGCTATTTATCACATCTGGCGCGATCTAGCCACCGGGGCAAAGACATCAACTTCGCCCCAGCTGAGCGACGAAAACCTCACTATCATTAAAAAAAACTGGGCACAACTATCGGCAGTCACTCCTGATTACAAATCATCATTACTACCCACTAGCCCAATCTTAAAGCTCATCCCTCAAGGCTCTCCTTCAAACCCCGTCTACCTGCCAGCACCTCACGAAGTCATCACCACAGGATGGCGTGACTTTCATGCCTCTGTGGACGAAGGCGAAATCACCATGAGTGGACGCTTTTTACAGTCCATCAAGATCGTCTTTGGCGGGTTCCTGCTTTCATGCCTGATAGGCATTCCTCTTGGTGTGCTCTGCGGAACTTTCGATTTCTTTTCAAAACTCTTCGAACCATTTATCGACTTCTTTCGCTACTTGCCAGCTCCCACATTCAGCACCTTATTGGTCGCTATTTTTGCCGTTCATGATGCGCCTAAGATCGCCCTCGTCTTTGTCGGCACCTTTTTCCAAATGGTGTTGATTATTTCAAAAACAACGCGACTTCTCGACCACTCGCTTCTGGAAGCTGCACAAACTCTCGGTGCTCGCCCTGCTCAGCTACTCAAAAATGTCGTCATCCCAGGCATCTTACCCAGCCTCTATGATGATCTCCGTATTCTGCTCGGTTGGTCGTGGACATGGTTGGTCATTGCCGAGCTCATCGGTGTCAAATCTGGACTTACTGAGTTCATTGAAACTCAAGGGCGATATCGAAATTTCGACCGCGTCTTCCCCATTATTTTCATGATCGGCTTCGTCGGATTTTTCACTGATCAACTGCTGGCTTTATCCAAAAATATTTTCTTCCCTTGGACACGTACCGGCAACACTTGGTTCGAGCGCCTAAGTCGTTTTTTCAAAAAATCGTTTTCTCAAAAGCAGCCTTCCTAACTCCCTTTAAGACATGACCACGTCAAAACTCGATCTGCCCAGTTATTTGGATCAATCAGAAGCCGTCGCAGCACGTTTTGCGAAATTGCAGCAACGTGAGTCTGTTTTAAAAGTGAATCACCTATCCAAAAAATTCACCTCACCTCAGGGAAAAGTGATCACCGCACTAGAAGATATTAATTTCGAGGTGAAACGCCGCGAATTCCTTTCCATCATCGGTCCTTCAGGCTGCGGCAAGTCCACTTTGATCCGCATTTTGGCAGGACTAGAAACCGTCACTAGCGGTACGGTTGAACTCGACGGGGCTGCCATCGACGGACCCGATGCAGAACGTGGTATGGTCTTTCAAGGCTACACTCTGTTCCCGTGGCTTACGGTCAAAAAGAACGTTATGTTTGGATTGAAAATGCAAGGCATGGGTAATGCTACAGCGCAAAAAGAGGCCCTTCAGTGGATTGATCTCGTCGGGCTCAGCAAGTTTGCCGACTCCTACCCACACCAGCTCTCTGGCGGGATGAAGCAGCGAGTTGCCATCGCACGTGCCCTAGCCAACAAACCACGAGTCCTGCTTATGGATGAACCCTTCGGTGCACTGGACGCGCAGACACGTGCTCAGATGCAGCACTATCTTCTACAGATCTGGAAAAACGTCGACATCACCATCGTTTTCATCACCCACGATCTCGAAGAAGCCGTTTATTTATCCGATCGCATTCTTGTGTTGGAGGCAAACCCTGGCAGTGTCCAAGAGCACATCGAGGTACCCACGCCACGCCCAAGATCTCCAGATCAGTGCCTCAGCCCCGAATTTCTCGCCACTAGAAACCACATCGAAAACCTTATTCATCCACTCACTGAAGATCTTTACGACAATCTTCCGATCTTCCGCATGACTCAAGTTGGAGATGAAGTTGAATAACAAACCGTCAAAAAACTCATGAAATCAGACCAAGAAATCGCGGAAATCAAAGCCAGCCTCATCGAAAAAGGAGTTAAGTACTGCATTGGCGCTTACGTCGATATTCACGGAGTCCCTAAAGGGAAATTTGTCCCTATTGACCACTTTGAGCATTTTGCTCACGGTTCTGAGCTATACACAGGGTACGCCCTCGATGGGCTTGGGCAGCGCCCCAACGATGATGAAATCGCCTCTGTCCCCGATCTCGATGGCATCATCCAGCTCCCGTGGAATAAAGAGGTCGCATGGATGCCAGCTGATAACACCTTCAAGGGAGAGCCTTACGAAATCAACACTCGCGTCGCTCTTAAAAAACAACTCAAAGTTGCTGAGGAAATGGGCTTCGGCTTGAACCTTGGTATTGAGTGCGAACTTTTTGTGGTCAAGCTCACCGAGGATGGCAAACTCGAAATCCCGAATGATGACGATAATCTGGTGAAAGCATGCTACGATGTCAAACGCTTCCTCGACCGCTATACGTGGATCGATAAGGTAGCCAGCACCATCAACGACCTCGGCTGGGATCTGTATTCACTCGATCACGAAGATGCGAACTCTCAGTTTGAGTTTGATTTCAACTACGACGACGCCCTCTCCATGTGCGACAAATTCACCTTTTTCCGCCTTATGGCGAAAGAGTATGCCGCTCAGGAAGGTCTGCTAGCAACATTCATGCCCAAACCATTTGCCGATAAAACGGGATCTGGCGCCCACTTTAACATGTCCCTTTACGATAAAGACACGGGTGAGAATTTATTCAAATGCGCTATCGAAGACGATCCACGTGGCCTCGGACTCACCGAGCTTGGTTACCAATTTATCGGTGGGGTACTCAAGCACGGCCCAGCACTCTGCGCGGCTTTTGCCCCTACCGTTAATAGTTACAAACGTCTCGTCCGCCGTGGCCTCATGGCATATTACTCATGGGCGCCAGTTTTCAATACCTTCGGCAAAAACAACCGCACGAATGCCATGCGGGTGCCCATGGGTGGAGGACGCGTCGAATCAAGAAACGCAGACGCTTCCTGTAATCCCTACCTTGCCGCCACCCTCGTACTCGCAGCAGGCCTTCAAGGAATTCGTGAAAAGATCGATCCAGGTGACGCCGTAGAAGACAATCTCTACGAGCTATCGCCAGAGCAGTTTGCTGAGCGAGGTATCACGGAACTTCCACGTACGCTGCAGGAAGCTGTCGAGGCATTCGCCGCTGATCCATTTATTACGGAAACACTCGGTGAAGGGCTTCGAGACGAGTTCATCACCTACAAAACTGAGGAGTGGCGCCAGTATCATCAGCGCGTTTCTCAGTGGGAAATTGATACCTACGCACGCAAATTCTAATATGGCAATACTGCTAGAAAATCTTAACTGGCAAAAAATTGCAGACCTCCAAGTCAAGCATGGAGGTCTTCTTTTACTGCCACTTGGAGCCACGGAACAGCACGGTCCGCACTTGCCGATTTCGATGGATACCCTGCTCGCCAAAGCCATCTGCCATCAAGCATCCAGCATTACCGAAGTACCCGTTCTCCCCGCACTGAGCTACACTGTTTCCCAAGGCCACACTCCAAAGTGGCCGGGAACTTTTTCTCTACGGCACGAAACATTTATCGCTACACTACGCGAAATCACCTCTTGGGCCGTCGCTACTGGCTGGAAAAAAGTTCTCTTGATCAACACCCACTTCGGTAACGATGCTCCCGCACGCGTGGCTGTGGATCAGCTCCGCCTCACTCATATTGGAAAACTTCAAATCGCTTTTATCAATGCCTTTCAACTCACCGATGAAATTTGGAAAGACTACACGCAGGATGCCCAGGATCTTCACGCCAATCAAGCAGAGACCGCTCTCATGCTGCATCTCCACCCCGAGCTCGTTCATCTCGATAAAATCAATGCTAGCGACGACCCAGACCGCACCAGCGATACTATTTTTTCCTACCCCGTAGCGCAAACTAGCCTCAACGGCGTCACCGGTTTCCCATCCAGAGCAAGCGCTGAAGAGGGCAAAAAACTCTTTGAATCTATGGTCGCAGCTCTCGTCGATAGCATTAAAAAAGCAATCA
This sequence comes from Akkermansiaceae bacterium, assembly GCA_051252195.1. GTDB lineage: Bacteria > Verrucomicrobiota > Verrucomicrobiia > Verrucomicrobiales > Akkermansiaceae > Oceaniferula. Next base: position 106,862 of record JBPOGD010000008.1, read on the forward strand.
ACGAGGATCCTCCCTTACCTCAAGATCAATGGTGCCATCTCAATCCAGTGAAATACGATTAACCTCCATTTAAAATGAGCATCTCAATCCACGGCGGCTGCCTTTGCGGAGCTACACGCTACGAAACTATCGGCGAACCACTCCAAACTACTGCCTGTCACTGCGAGGACTGTCGTCGCGCTAGCGGGGCACCTTTCGTCGTCTGGTCATTCTTCAAGACAGGTCACATCACCTGGACAAAAGCAGCACCCAAAATCATCACTTTCGCAGATCGCGACCGAGCATTCTGCGGCAACTGCGGTACTCCTCTCACTTTTTTCGATCCCGCGTACCCCGAGATTTTCGAAATCAATACATCTACCTTCGATGACCCCTCTCCCTATCCCCCTCTCGACCAATGTTGGATGGACGATAAAATAGATTGGTCTCACAGCATCCCCGACTTACCTCAAAGCTCCGAAACAGGACCTTTACCTGAGTTTTAGAGTACTACTTCGGAGCATCCGTAAGCTGGTTTTTTAGCACTTCTGCGTGCTGCACGGATCCTATTCTGTTCAGTACACGTTGAAAGATACCCCCTAAAATTTCGCCCTCTTCTTCGCTGATGTGATTAGCAAAATTCTCTTCAATTTGTTGAGAATAAATAGCCCATGTAGCAGCGAGTGCTTTTCGACCTGACTTTGTGAGTTGCACACGAAAAACCCTGCCGTCGTTGCGACTTTTTTCGCGTTTGAGCAGGCCGCGCTCAACAAGGCGGGTTACCCGACGAGACATCCCACTTTTGCTGAGCAATACCGCATCGGCCAACTCGCTCATACGCAAAGTTTCATCGACGGCTTCGTTCACGGTGAGCAGCACATCGTAATCATCAAAGGAAAGAACCTCTGCTAACTGCAAATTTTCATCGATGCGGCTGCAGGTAATGGCATGAACAGTGAGAAACAATCTCCACGCAACTTGCTGCGGTAATTTCTCGATAACCTGCTCTGAGACAATATTCATGGTCGTACTCAATGAAAGATCCTCATGTAGATCAACAATAAATAATTTAGTTGCGCACGCAAATAAAAACCCCGAATGGCATAGATCATGCTGCTTTACCAGCAGTCATGTCCGACTCCTCCATTACAGATCGGCCAAATGCGACAGACGTCGCATCCGATGGAGCGGTCGCTGTACTAGCGGCTAAAAAACTCGGTGTTTTTCGATCACTGGGATCTCACTTTGAGTTTAAAAAAGCGTTAAGGACGGATATCAAAATAGCACTGGGTTTGGCAGCTTGGGTTCTCTTTTTTTCTGGATGGCATTTATTAGCTACCGCAGAAGGTACGAACACCGCGCTTCTTCCTGGCCCTATTGCTGTAGTCAATTCTTTGATTGAGCTCTTTACTGAGCGAGCATTTGCTACCGATGTATTACAAAGTGTCAAACGTATCTTGGCGAGCTTCAGCATCGCCGTGCTTATCGCCCTGCCCCTCGGAATCTTCATGGGAGCTTTCACTCCAGTAGAATCATTCTTTAATGCACTTGTTTCTCCCTTCCGGTATCTTCCAGCACCATCTTTTGTACCCTTGCTTCTTATGTGGTTGGGCACTGGCGACAGTCAGAAAATTGCCCTGCTCGTCATCGGAGTTGTCTTTTTTCTGATCACTTTGTTTATGGATAATACCCGCGCGGTAGCTCCTGAATTGGTCGAATGCTCACGTACACTCGGTGCCAATAAGCTGAAAGTTTTACTCTACGTGCTCCTACCTTCCGCTCTACCGCGTTACTTCGATACTGCACGTCAAATGCTCGCCGTCAGCTGGACCTACCTTGTAATCGCAGAGATCGTCGCAGCGACGGACGGCATCGGAGCTATGATGATGCGGGCAAAGCGCTTTGTCCAAGTCGATGACATCATGGCCGGCATTCTAACCATTGGTATTCTGGGGCTACTCACTGACACGATCATCCGTCTCCTGCACCGCCTTTGCTTCCGCTATTTACGATAAAATAAACCAAAAACACCATGAAACTAACATCCCGCATTAGCCTACTCACTGCCTTAGCGGCAGGCTCTCTCCTCCTTTTTTCCCATTGCTCGAAAGAAGAGGAATCCACCACATCGACTGAAGCCGCCACTGAAGCGGCGCCTCAGAAGGTGAAAATCTCTCTTTTCTCATGGCCAGGCTACGCTTTCTGGTTTGTTGCCAAGGAGAAAAACCTCGTACCAGAGCTCGATCTCGACATTGTGATCATCGAGGATCCTTACGAGAGCTTTGGACAAATGACCGCCGGCCAGCTCGACGTCACCTCATCAACTGTCGAGTACGGTCCTATTGCCGCCGATCAGAACGTTCCCGTCAAACTGGTCACTTACACGAACCCCTCTTACGGAACGGATAAAATCATCCTCGGCCCTGGGGTGGAAAGCGCTCAGGATCTCATTGGTAAAGAAGTCGCTGTGCTCGAGGGAGGTCTTACGCAAATTTACATGGGCATTTGGCTCGAAGAGCAGGGTGTCCAATTTGACCAAGTTAAGTACAGCAACCTCATCATGGATGACGCTGTTGCGGCAATGGTCAGTGGTAAGGTCGCGGCAGGAGAGTTCTGGGAGCCCTTCGGTGGCAAAGTCATGGAAAGCCTACCAGGTGCTAAAGTGGTCGCGACTTCCAAAGATCCTTATTTCAAAAAAACTGCCCTCCTTGGTGACGGCATGTACATGAGCGGCTCCTTCTTAGAGAATAAGCCAGAGCTCGCGAAACTCACTATGAAAGCTTACTTCGCAGCGGTGAAATACTGGAAAGAAAACCCAAAAGAGGCTAATGAGATCATGGCAAAAGGACTCAATTTTCCCGTCAGCGATGTCGAGCTTGTAATCGGCGCCAGCGGTGAAGCCACTGACGGCGGCATCTACGCCTTCAACTACGAGGAAGCAGCACGTTTCATGGGCGTCATGGACGGTGAGCCTCCTTTCGGAGCCAACAATGAAATCACTCGTCACTGGAAACTCACCAACGACTGGTGGATCAAATTCGGCGCTGTCAAAAAAGACTACCCCATGGAGTCAGGCGTCGATTTAGCACCATTTAAAGCACTCGTTGCCGAGGGACTCTAACCCACTATCTTGGAATTCTTCTGATCACCTTCTCTGACGACCGACACCCTTCATGATGAACTCCCTGACACCAACCGTTGTCACCAGCCCTGCGATCGATCGATCGCCCGTGGGAGCTGTGATAATACCATCAGGGAGCTTCCTCATGGGTGGGGTGGATGAAGATAAATTCGTCACTGCCGTAGAGCTTCCTCAGCACGAGGTGACGTTTCGAAAGAAATTCGCTCTCGGAAAAACCCCTGTCACTCAGAACCAATGGCTCGAGCTGATGGAGGCTCTACCTACCAACTGCCCTGATCACCCTCATAAAGATTGCCCCGTCGTTTGCGCGACACTCGCTGAAATTTTAGACTACCTCGACCGGCTCAGCCTCTCATCAGGCAAGCTCTGCCGCCTTCCATCAGAAGCGGAGTGGGAATATGCCTGCCGCGCAGGCAGCTCGTCAATTTTCCCCAACCAAAACAATCTCGATCTAGATACGGCTAACTACCTCTATGATGAACGCGGCAAGCCTATCGGAGCAGGAGGATTAACTCCTGTATCACAATATCCTGCTAATGCCTTTGGTCTTTCTGATATGATCGGCAATGTTTGTGAGTGGACCGCTGACCACTGGCACGCAAGCTTCACTGGAGCACCTTGCGATGGAACGGCCTGGGTAGGAGATTTCACCGAAAACAGTCGCCACGTGATTCGCGGCGGAGGCTGGGATCATTTACCACGTGTACTGCGCTCATCATGGCGTGACTGGGCACCCGCTCAAGCACGTTGGGACAATCTCGGATTTCGCATAGCTCACGATATTTAATTCTTTAAACTGCATGAAACTATCACTTTTTAAAACCCTCTGGGGTCACGAAGGCAGTGTCGATGAGGCATTGGATCTCTGTAAGCAGTCGCATTTCCAAGGTATTGAAGCTCCAGTCCCCGTTGACACCACCGAGCGTGCAGCATTTTTCCAGTCCTTGGAATCGAGCGGTATGCAGTGGATCGCAGAAATCAGTACCTGCACCCCTGCAGGATATTACGTTCCCTCACCGAAACATAGCGTCCAGCAGCATCTCGACTCTCTAGAGGAGTCCGTCATTCTTAGTAAAGAAGGTTCCCCGCTCTTTATCAACACCATGGCGGGTTACGATGCCTGGCGCGCTGCTGATGCACTTGCTTTTCACCAAGGTGTTGTAGAACTTCAAGATAAGCATGAGATCATTATTTCCGTGGAAACTCATCGCGGCAGATCCACCTACAGCCCGTGGCTAACGCGAGATATTTTAAAACAAGTGCCCGATCTCCGTATCACCTGCGACTTCAGTCACTGGTGCGTGGTGAGTGAGCGGCTCATCCTCGATGAGGAAGCTGAAATTTTAGAACTAGCCGCTCAGCACGCATATCACATTCAACCGCGCGTCGGTTATAACCAAGGACCTCAGGTCCCAGACCCCCGTGCGCCAGAGTTCGCAGAGGCACTGGCTGCCCACGAACGCTGGTGGACAACTGTTTGGGAATCCATGGCAGCACGTGGAATGACTAACTTCACCATGACCCCCGAGTTCGGACCAGATGGCTACCTTCAGTGCGCGCCCTTCACTCGCGAACCTGTCGCAAACCTCTGGGAGCTTAACCAGTGGATCGGGCACAGACAACGCGACCGCTTTCACCAACATTTTTTCAAATAACCTCTCACCTCAGCTTTAACTGAATCCAATTATGAGCAACATTACACCATTTCCTAGCCCTGTCATCTGTGCCGAATCTGCCGTCGACCCTGCACTCTTCACTGGTATCATAGAGGCAGCTGAGAAGCCAAGAGCACAGTCTACCACGCTTCCCGCTGGAGCTTATTCAGACCCTGCTTTCTTGAAATTTGAGGAGGAGGAGATTTTCAAAAAAGAATGGATCTCACTCTGCCATATTTCTCAACTAGCCAAAGCGGGAGACTTTATCCGTGTTGACCTCTGCGGCGAGCCAATGATCGTTGTTCGCAGTAAAGATATGTCAGTAAAAGTTCTCTCACGCACTTGCTGTCACCGTGGTATGGATGTCATGCCGAGCGGATTTGGTCATCCCGATGAAGGAAATCAGCGCGTTATCCTCTGTCCATATCACCTCTGGAGCTATGATCTCGATGGCAAACTAATCGGCGCGCCCGAGATGCAGCAAGCAGAGGGCTTTGACCGCAGTGAGGTCTGCCTGCACCATTTCCGCAGCGAGATTTGGGAAGGTTTTGTTTTCGTGACTCTCTCTGATGACATCCCGCCACTTGCCGAGAAGTACAGTCGTTTTAAAAATGAATTTGTCGATAAGTGGGACATGGCTTCGAGCGAGCTCGTCTGGTCAGCTCACTGGGAATGTGACTTTAACTGGAAGATCTTATTAGAAAACTTCATGGAGGCCTACCATCACCTTGGTGCTCACATGAAAACACTCGAGCCATTTCTTCCCGCACGCGGTTGCTGGACAGAACCTTACGACCCCGAGTTCTCCACCATGCACCTGCCGCTGAAAAATTCGATGAAGGAGGAAATCCTCGAAAAGAAAGACCCTGGCACCCCCTTCCCCATCTTCCCTGGTTTGAAAATTGAGGACTGCACTGAGTGGTGGGTCTTCCTCGGAAATCCTAATTTCCTACTCTTTTCAGCGCCTGACCGCGTTTACTGGTATCGCCTATTACCCACAGGCCCCGAGACCTGTACCCTGATGACAACGATGATTATTCCAGCCCATGCCAAGGGAATGACTCATTACGATGATGTTTTGAAAAAAGAAATCCAGGCAGGAATCGATTTCCACATGGAGGATATGGAGGTTTGCGCGGCCACCCAGCGAGGCATGCAGTCCCAAGGATATAAACAGGGTCGATTGAGCCACCTTGAGGAACCTATCTGGCACTTCCAGAAATACTTAGCCAGTGTCATTTCGCGAGCAAATAAAGTGCCCTCATCAACGCATTAAATTCAGACAACTAAAGCGCCAGTATTAATTTGCGCCAACAAAGTATTACTCGGCACACTATCTGCTCACACTATGAGATAACAACCCACCATTCGTTATCGAAACATCAGTGCCACAGAAAAAAATAAAAGACGGAATCCAAAGGATCAGCATTTCAGTAAGGCAGTCGTTGTATCTTGCGCTTGATAAACTCGTCTCCGAGCGTGGATTCGAAAACAGATCGCAGGCCATCTCTGAGATGATTCACCAAAGCCTGATCGACCACAACGAAGAATGTGGCGAACAAATCATGGCAGGTACGATCACGCTTTTTTATGATGAAACCAAGCCTGGACTGAATCAGGAAATTTCGGCTATTCAGCGTGAAAACATTGCTGAAGTAATCAGCTCTCAGCACATTCTTTTGGAAAACAATCACACCATGGAGGTGATGATCGTACAAGGTCCAGCGAACACCTTAAAAATGATTTCCGATCAACTGATCACTTGTAAGGGCGTGAAATCAGGGCGCTTGGTACTAACATCCACCATCATCCCGCCCATCCACGAGCATCAAAAATAATTTTCATGGAAAACGTGATCTACACTTCAACCATCAAAGGCGGCGGCATGTGGTCCAATGTCATCAAACGCGGCAAAACCCTTCGGCTGACTGACATCGAGGGCGGCACCAATGTTAGTATGCTTCTTTATAATGCAGATCAAACACTGGAACGCTTCAACATGCCCGACACCCTAAAAGGTCAGCATATTTTCAATCTCACCAGCCCCTTCTGCCTGCATTCTGACATGGGGCGAATCTTTGCTTCTATTACAGCCGATTCGGTGGGCTGGCATGATTGTGTCTGCGGCTGCAGCGACGCTGAGCTAGTATCCAAAAAATACGGAGAAAACCCCTACCAGACAGCGCGCAATGATTTCTACCGAAACGGACGCGAAAACTTCCTCATTGAAATGGAGAAATGGGGGCTCGGCCCACGTGACCTCGTGCCAAATTTAAACTTCTTTAGCAAGGTCGTTGCTGACCTCGATGGTAATCTTGCCTTTAGCGAAAACAACTCCGCTGCTGGCGACTACATCGACCTGCGTTTCGAAATGGACAGCCTCGTCATTCTCAACACCTGCCAACATCCACTCGATCCATCATCTGTCTACCAGCCCAAACCTGTGCAACTCAGCGTGAGCAACACACCCGCGCCTACTCAAGATGACCCTTGCCGCACATCGCGCCCCGAGAATGGCCGCGCGATGACCAATACTGAAAACTATTACCTTCTGCGCTCATGACAGAATCCACTCTCAACCCTGATAAAGCCGCATACCAACACACCGTCCTTGCGGGTGATCACTGGATGCGTGAAATAAAAAAAGGGCAGACCTTTCGCATCCTTGACCTCGAGGGTAATCAAGCCGCTGATACCTTATTTTATAATGCTGATGATCCATCAGACCGTTACAGCGCCAGTGATACTATTCAGCGTCAGAAAAACCTTTATATCAGCGCCGGCACAACCCTGTACAGCGCTTTAGGAAACCCTCTACTCACTATTACAGCTGATACCTGTGGGCGACATGACACCCTTGGCGGAGCCTGCTCACGCGAATCTAACACTATGCGCTATGCTCACGATAAAGAGCACATGCATGCATGCCGGGACAGCTTCCTCTGTGGACTTACCCATTGGGGAGATGGACTTGGGAAACGCGACGTCACCTGCAATATCAACTTCTTTATGAACGTCCCCGTTACCCCTGATGGCAAGCTTACTTTCGAGGATGGTATTTCCGCACCAGGACGCTACGTGGAGATGAAGGCTGAGATGGATGTCATCGCTCTTATTTCAAACTGCCCTCAACTTAACAATCCCTGCAACGCTTACAACCCAACCCCCGTTCAAGTTCTTATCTGGGATTAATGTGATATGTTTAAAAAAGTCCTCATTGCCAATCGTGGTGCTATCAGCTGCCGCATCCAGCGCAGCCTGCTCGATTTAGGTATTACGCCAGTAGTAGTTTATTCAGATGCAGACAGCGAATCACTGCATGTGCTCAATGCGTCAGAACGTATTCACCTCGAAGGCAATACTCCCACAGATACTTATCTTGATGCCGCTGCGATCATACTCGCTGCTCAAGAATCTGGTGCCGAGGCTATTCATCCAGGCTACGGTTTTCTCAGCGAAAGCGCAAGCTTCGCCCGATCGTGTGCCGAAGCAGGCATTATTTTTCTTGGACCTACGCCTGAGCAATTGAAAACATGCGGCCTTAAGCATATATGTCGAGAGATTGCGCGCGATTGTGGAGTTCGCTTACTAGAGGGGAGCGGGCTCATCACCTCTCCCGAGCAAGCTCTAGAAGCATCCCAGAAAATAGGATTCCCCGTCATCATCAAATCATCAGCTGGCGGTGGCGGCATTGGCATGCAGGTGGCTCACACCGCTGAAGAGGTTCGCTCACTATTCACGCAAGTCCAGCGACTATCCCAGTCTAACTTCGCTGATCAGAGTGTTTTTATCGAAAAATATATTGAACATGCACGTCACATTGAGGTGCAAGTTTTCGGCGATGGCCAAGGCAATGTCCTCACCTTTGGTGAACGTGACTGCTCGACCCAACGCCGCAACCAAAAAGTTGTTGAGGAAACCCCCGCCCCTGAACTAAGCGATGAGGAACGCTCCGAGTTTGCCTCGGCAGCACTCCTCATCGCTCAATCAGTCAACTACCAGTCCGCAGGAACCATCGAGTTTCTATGGGATGACAAAGAGCGATCTTTCTATTTTCTCGAGGTCAATGCACGCCTTCAGGTCGAACACGGGGTAACTGAAAAAGTCTGGGGTATCGATCTCGTAACGATGATGACTCAATTAGGTGCTGATGAGTTACCAGCTCTCGATACCTTCAACCAAATCCCTAAAGGTCACGCTATCCAAGTCCGCCTTTACGCCGAAGACCCACAGAAAGACTTTCAACCGAGCGCAGGTCTTATCAGTTATTTTAAAGCGCCCGTGCACACCACTCGCTGCGACACCTGGATTCAATCAGGCACAGAAGTTTCCCCTTACTACGACCCTATGCTAGCAAAAATTGTTAGCTATGAGCCAACTCGGGACAAGGCGATCGAAGCCCTACAAACAGCTCTACTAGAAACCGAATGCTACGGCATAGAGTCCAACCTAGATTATCTGAAAACCATTCTTGCTTGTGCCGCATTCCGTGATGGCCGCATTCACACGCGATTTCTCGATAGTTTCCCCTACGAGCCCAACACGATCAATGTTTTAGACGCTGGTCTCGAAACCACGATTCAGGACTACCCAGGGAGGATAGGCATGTGGAATGTAGGCGTCCCACCTTCTGGCCCATTTGATTCCTTGCATTTTCGTCTCGGCAATCAAATCCTTGGCAATGAACCCGATGCGGCTGCCTTAGAAATGTCAGTTAAAGGTGGTACCTTTCAATTTAATGCCGCCACTACTATTTGCCTTACGGGAGCCAACATGGAGGCAACTTTGAACAAAGAAGCCGTGGTAATCAATACCTCCATCCAAGTCAAAGCAGGTGATACGCTAAAACTAGGCTTTATCAAAGGCGCTGGACAGCGCAGCTACCTCTGCATCACAGGAGGCATTCAGGCACCACTCTATTTAGGCAGCCGCTCTACTTTCCGTTTAGGCAAATTCGGTGGTCACGCAGGGCGTGCTCTCCGTGCGAGCGATGTTCTGCATTTCAGTTCCTCAGAATCTACTAATCCTGTCCCCATTCTCAAAACCATTCTTCCCGAGCTGAGTAACATTTGGGACATCCGAGTGACTTATGGCCCACATGGCGCTCCCGATTTTTTTACAGAAAAAGACGTCGAGAGAATATTTCAAGCCGATTGGGAGGTGCATTACAACTCAGATAGAACAGGGATTCGTCTCATCGGCCCGAAACCCGAGTGGGCACGTCGAGATGGTGGCGAGGCAGGACTCCACCCTTCCAATATTCACGACAACGCCTACACCGTGGGGTCTGTCGACTTTACAGGTGACATGCCTATTTTACTCGGTCCTGATGGCCCTAGTCTCGGTGGCTTCGTTTGTCCCGCGGTCATTATCAAAGCTGACCTATGGAAAATGGGGCAGCTCAAGCCGGGTGATAAAATTCGCTTTCATGGAGTGCTCAATGACGAGGCTGAACTCCTTTATAAAGAGCAGGAGAAAAACATCAAGTCACTCGATAAACCACTCTCTCCCGCACTCTCGCCGCATCGACAAGCTCAGGGAAAACAAATTCTCAAACAAAATAATGACGTTACCTATCGTCAAAGTGGCGATGGAGTGATTCTCGTTGAATTTGGTGAAATGGAGCTGAACCTCGATCTCCGCTTCAAAGCGCAGGCACTCTATCAGTGGCTGAAAAATAATCCTATCAAAGGTATTACTGAGCTCGTCCCGGGAATTCGCTCGCTGCAGGTTCAGTTTAACCCTGCTATCATTCCAGCCGCTCTCGTATTAAAAACCTTAGAGGATGCTGAGCTCAGTCTACCACCAGCCCACGAGATGGAATTTCCTAGCAGAATCGTCCATCTTCCACTTTCTTGGGACGATCCTAGCACTCAGCTTGCGATTGAAAAATACACGCAACTTGTGCGCAAAGATGCCCCCTGGTGCCCAAGCAACATTGAGTTTATTCGCCGTATCAATGGATTAGAGAGCATCGAGGATGTTCGAAAAATCGTCTATGATGCCAGTTATTTTGTCATGGGCTTAGGCGACGTCTACCTTGGCGCGCCAGTCGCTACTCCGCTCGACCCACGTCATCGGCTTGTGACGACTAAGTATAACCCCGCACGGACATGGACTCCTGAAAACGCGGTAGGAATCGGTGGTGCCTATCTCTGCGTTTATGGTATGGAGGGGCCAGGCGGCTATCAGTTTGTTGGAAGAACATTACCCATATGGAATCGTTTTCACCAAACGGAGCAGTTCACCCAGCCGTGGCTACTGCGCTTTTTTGATCAGATTCGCTGGTTCCCCGTTTCAGAAGCTGAACTTCTCCGCATGCGGAAAGACTTCCTCACGGGGGAATACAAAATCAAAATTGAAGAAACAACCTTCAAGGTGAGCGACTACCATGAATTCCTCACAGAAAACCAAGCGTCTATCGAGGAGTTTCAAACGACTCAGCGCGCTGCATTTTCTGAAGAACGCGCCGACTGGGAACGCACTGGCGCGATGAATTTCCAGTCGGAGGAGAGAGCCGCCTCCAAGCACGAGGAAGATATTCTCATCCCGCAAGATTGCGAGGCGATCTACTCTCCTATCATCGGTAGCATGTGGAAAGTTCAAGTTTCTGCCGAAGATAGCGTTGCTGAAGGTGACGCCATCCTCATCATCGAAAGTATGAAAACGGAGTTCACCATCGAAGCCCCTTGCGCAGGCAGCATACAGAATGTTCTTATTTCCGAAGGCGAGTCCGTCCAAGCGGGACAGGTCCTCGCTATCATCAAACCCTACTCCACCTGATGCCTACCTTGCCACCACTCAATATCAGCTCGATCCAAGCCGCTTATGATTCTGGCGAATGGACACCGACCAGCTTAATCAAAGCCATCCATGCCTGTATTTCAGCAATGGAGCCTACTAACATCTGGATCACCTTACTGAGCGAGGAGCAATTAGTACACTACGCTTCCTCCTTAGAACTCGTTAGTAAAGAGGACAAACCACTCTTTGGTATCCCCTTCGCAATCAAAGACAACATCGATCTTGCAGGAGTTCCTACGACAGCGGCTTGCCCCGATTACGCCTATACGCCTGAGGAATCTGCTTTTGTTGTGCAAACCTTAATCGATGCAGGTGCCATCCCTATCGGTAAGACGAACCTTGATCAATTTGCCACAGGATTAGTAGGAGTACGCTCGCCCTATGGAACGCCGGCGAATGCCTATCACGAAGATTACATCCCTGGTGGTTCAAGTTCTGGATCGGCGGTAGCTGTTGCCAGAGGCCTCGTTAGCTTTTCTCTCGGAACTGATACCGCAGGATCTGGGCGTGTTCCGGCTTCGTTCAATCAACTGGTAGGTCACAAGCCCACCAAAGGACTTCTCAGCTGCAGCGGAGTTATCCCCGCATGCCGGAGTCTCGACTGCGTATCGATCTTCGCTAACAACGCGTCTGACGCTGAGTCGGTTTTTGATGTTGCCGCGGTTTTTGATGAAAACGATGTCTATTCTCGGAAAAAGATCACGTCTCCACGCTCAGCCCCACTAGGTGAAACATTTACCTTTGGTGTTCCGCAGGCTGAGCAGCTAAAGTTTTTTGGCAACACAGATGCGGCAGCTCTATTCGATCAATCTATCAAACAACTAGAATCCATTGGCGGCACGCAGATAGAGATCGATTTTTCACCATTTCTCGAAGCGGCACTTCTGCTCTATGAAGGTCCTTGGGTAGCAGAACGCTACGTCGCTATTGAAAGCGTCATCACTAATCGCCCCGAGATTCTTCATCCTATCACTCGCCAAATCATTTCTGGGGGCAATAAACCAAACGCCGCCGATGGATTTAAAGCCGAGTACCAACTTAAGGCTCTAAAGCGCATCGCAGACCAAGTATTCGATACCGTCGACATCATCATCACGCCGACCGCAGGTACGATTTACACCCAAAATGAGCTAGCGAACAACCCCATCGAGCTGAATTCAAACCTCGGGTATTACACCAACTTCATGAATTTGCTCGATTACGCTGCGACGGCATTCCCAGCAGGCACGATGCAGTCGAAGTTCCCCAAACTCCCTTTCGGCATCACCGCCTTTGCCCCCACATATTGTGATCAACAACTACTCGATTTAGCAGCTCGCTTTGCTGGTGAAGCAACAGTTTCTGAGGAAATCCCAACTGGCTGGAACGCGATCACTGTCTGTGGTGCTCATCTTAACGGATTAGCTCTTAACTGGCAGCTCACGGACCGTGGTGCCAAACTCTGGAAAAAAACTGAAACTGCACCGCTGTATCATTTCTATGCACTTCCTCCAATCACGCTCGACAACGGTGCCAAGATCCCGCCTCGCCCTGGCGTGCTGCGCGTCACTGAAGGTGGCGTCGCCCTCAAAGTAGAAGTTTGGTTGATCCCCACGGAACAGTTCGGCAGTTTTGTCGCCAATATCCCCGCCCCCTTAGGCATCGGGAAAATCACTTTAGCAGATGGAACAAACACCCCTGGATTTATTTGCGAGCCCTATGCACTAAAGAATGCTCAAGATATCACTCACCTTGCCGACTGGAGAGCTTTTCTCAACTGCCTGTAGAATTCTTGCCACATTTTACAATCGCATTTTTGCGAGAGTCTCTCTAGTTGTTTAATCCGTGACTCTACGTTCCCCATCTCGCTTTCAACGTAAGACCCTCTGGCGTGCTCTTACAGGTCTCGGTATTCTCGTGATCGGCTTACTCGTTGTGGGTTCCATATGGCTTGTCGGCAAGGTACTAGGCTACCTCCAGCCAGTGTTGGTGCCTCTGGCTGTGGCGGGAATCGTCGCCTACCTACTCGACCCTATCGTGACATGGCTCCAGCAAAAAGGTCTCTCCCGTTTGAAGGCGGTAGTCAGCGTGTTTTTCTCTTTTATCATCATCATTGGTTTATTGGTCTGGATGATTTTACCACCTATTGTTAGTCAGCTCAGTGACGATAAAAACCGTCAAGAACTGAGCGAAAACTTGGTTTACACATTCAAAGACCTCAAAGAACATCCATGGGTAAACTACTGGCTAGAACAAGATGAAGGTACGGAAGAGGTCATTTTGCGCTCTACCTCAACACCCACACCAGCTGACTCGAGCATCATCGAAGAGGATGTCGCTTTTGAAAACACAAGGCTTGCCGCGCTCCTACCAGAAAACATTGTGGCTAATATCTTGGGCTGGGTCAAAGGTGGCACATCGAAATTACTCGGCTTTTTTGGAATTGCGCTAGGTTTTGCCATGTCGCCAATCTATCTTTACTATTTCCTCAAGGAGAGCTCTGGAATCAAGGCTCACTGGCATGAATACGTTCCCTTAAAAGCCTCGAAGTTTAAAGATGAGGTTGTCGGCACACTCCAAGAAATTAACGGTTACCTCATCTCCTTCTTCCGAGGCCAAATGCTGGTAGCATTCATCGATGGCTTACTCGTGGGACTTGGCTTGATGATATTTGGTCTGCCGTACGGTCTCGTAATTGGACTTTCACTTGCAGTCTTAGGCGTCATCCCATTCATCGGTAACATTATTTGTATGATACCTGCCTGTATTATTGCCTATGTTCATTTTTCAAAAACGGAGCGCATCCCTCTATCTGCAGAAAACATTCAGGTCGGAGAAAGAATCGTAACGCAAGTTGGTGGGGAGAAAATCTCTGGATTCGTCTCAGCTATCGAAAATCAAGAAATGGAAGTGCTCATCAACACCTGGTCGTTCTTACCTCAGGTGTGGGCCTACCCAGTTATTGTCATCGCTATTTTCCTCGTAGTTCAACAGATCAACTCGCTTGTGACGGCACCCAAAATTGTGGGTGACTCCGTGGGCTTGCACCCGATGACAGTTATTTTCTCGATGCTCTTTTGGTCCCTGCTCCTCGGTGGCTTTATTGGAGCCCTATTGGCAGTACCGCTAACAGCTGCAGTGAAAGTTCTATTCAGACGTTACTTCTGGGAGCGTAAAATGAAGGAGCCTGAGGCAAAATCTGACGCTGATCTACAAGAGCTTGAGCCATCCACGCAAACCAGTTGAAATTTTAATAACTTTCATGAAATAACATAGAGTTTATTGTCTCTCATAGATACATGCTCGTTAATTAGCTGCTATGAAACACTTTATCACTTTATACTTTTTACTTCTCTCTGCTCTATCAATTGCTCAGGCACAATCGAACCCATTTCTCGATAAGGCCTCAAACATTGGGACAAATTTACCAAAAACGCAGGCTGCCACCTTTTCTGAAGTAAGTAGCACCGCATCTGGGGAAACCTTCACACTCGCTATTTCAATCGAGCACGCTGAAGGCTGGCATGCTTATTATAAAAACACTGGCGGGCCCGGCATCCCTCTAAGCCTCGATTGGGATTTGCCTGAGGGCTATGAACTCGTCAAGCTCCACTGGCCCGTTCCCAGCCAGTATAGCAATTCAGGCACTGCCTTTTATGTTTATCACGGCGAATACACACTACTGGCTGACATCTCGACTCCCACGAGTGCTCAGCCAGGCGACACAGCCACCATCACCGTCACTCCGACGTGGCAGATTTGCAGCGATACAGGCTGTGACCCACCAGCATCGCAAGTCCTTTCCATCGACGTTCCTGTTGGAAATCAATTGGAAAAAACAGCTGATTTAGAAGACCAATTCGCATCTGCTCGATCAAAACTCCCGTTAGCCAATGATCTCTTCAATGTCACATCTGAGATTTTTGATAGTCTCATCGTCTTCACTATCGAAAGCACTAGCGAAATTAGCGGAAGCTTAGACACAGCACACTTTATCGATAATACGGGTGTGATCGACGCACAAACCCCTCAAATCATCGTAGATCTTCCACTGTACTACACACTAACAGCTACGCTGAAAGACGGTGCAAAACTTGGCAGCACCATCGACGGAGTTCTCCTTAGTGAAGACGGTGCCTACTCCATCAGTGCTCCTACCAACGGTGAGCCTGCAGCAACAGCCAGCACAACTCCCGAAATACACAGCGCCAATGTTGCTATCCCTACATCCGCAGATATTGAAGCTGCGGCCAAGCTCTACGATCCTAATGAAAAAATTGACTTCGTCCTGCTCGACGGAACTAAGGAAAAGGAACACAACATTTGGAGTGCTCTGCTATTTATATTTATAGGCGGCTTCCTGCTTAACCTCATGCCCTGCGTGTTCCCCGTTCTGGGTATTAAAGTCATGGGATTTGTCCAGCAGGCTGGCTCAGATGCTCGTAAGATCAAACTTCACGGACTCGCCTTCATGGCAGGACTCGTGGTCTCCATGTGGGTCTTAGCTGCTATTATTTACATCCTTATTTTTGCTTTTGGTAAAGACATCAACTGGGGGCAGCAGCTCACAAGCCCGACGTTCTTGGCTTTTATGATTCTTCTGCTGTTTCTCTTTGGCCTCAATATGGCTGGTGTCTTCGAGGTAGGCACATCACTCACTGGAGCTGGTGGTGAACTACAGCAAAAGAAAGGCTACTCAGGCTCATTCTTCTCTGGTGTCCTCACCACACTCATTGCTACACCATGTAGCGGACCATTCCTTGGCTCTGTATTGGGCTACACTTTGAAGCAACCCCCACTTCAAGGCATGATCATTTTCACCGTCTTTGCCTTAGGAATATCGGTGCCCTACGTGGTGCTCTCCTATTTCCCAAAATTGATTAACAAACTCCCACGCCCTGGTGGCTGGATGGTAACGTTCAAACAAATCATGGCATTTGCCCTCTTCGCAAGCGCAGCCTACTTTTTCCAAAGCTTCGCTAAAATAACTGGAACCACTGGAGCATCATGGTTTGTCATGGGTCTCGTTATCTTTAGTATCGCAGCATGGGCATTTGGTAAATATGGAACTCCTTACACACCTAAGATGAAAAAATACATCTGGGGCATGGGCTTCCCACTGCTTGTCGCCTTTGGTGCATTTAACATCACCAAAGCTGCTTCCGAGCAACGTGCACCAGAAAGCGCTATCACCGAGTCCTCATGGTATCCAGGCGTCGTCGAGCAGAATAGAGCGAAGAAACGGATTGTCTGGGTGGATTACACCGCCGATTGGTGACTAGTCTGCAAACAAAATGAGAGCCGTGTGTTCTCATCCGATGAAGTAAATCAGTTAATCAAAGAACTTGATGTCCTCGTAGTAAAAGCCGACTTTACCGACGGTAATCCAGCTATTCAAAAAGACTTGGATAAATCCAACAGAAAATCTCTCCCCGTTAATATTATCTACCCAAGAGACCCAGACAGCCCAGCTATCATGATGCCTGAAAGCCTCTCACCTCAAGATGTGATTAAAGCGTTAAGGATAGCCGCACAATAGCCTCACCCCTACCAGCAAGAAGCTGCTGGATCATCAAAAATTTACTCACTATTTTCGTGCCAAACGCCTTTAATAGAAGTAAATTTATCAAATGAATCTCACCACCCCTCAACTTGTTAAATCTGATTCATGGTTAGAACCGTATACTGAGCAAATTTGCTCCCGTATGCGGCGGCTTGAGGAGCATATTGAGACGATCGAGAATGAAGCTGGCAGCATCCACAACTACGCCTCAATTCATCAAAGCTTAGGAATTCATTACCATCCTGAGACAGAATTGTGGGTCATTAAGGAATGGGCGCCTAAGGCGCGTTACATAGCCCTCGTGGGAGACTTCAATGGCTGGGATCCTAGTGACTACGCTCTTTCAAAAGGCGAAAACGACATCTGGGTGATTACATTGCCAAAAGATCTGCTTAAGCATGGCGACCGTGTCAAACTCCATATCTACGGCGATGATGAATCAGCACGAGACCGTATCCCCGCCACAATCCAGCGCGTTATCCAAGAAGAACACGGTGTCGATTTCTCCGGGCAAATTTGGAACCCAAAGGAAAAATACGTTTGGAAACACTCGTTCGACACAGGCTCAATAGCTTCGCCTCTCATCTATGAGGCTCACGTAGGTATGTCTGGCGAAGAAGGTAGGCTTCATACTTATCGTGAATTTGCAGATCATATTTTACCCCGCATAGAAAAGCTCGGCTATAACACCGTGCAGCTCATGGCAGTTCAAGAGCACCCCTACTACGGCTCTTTCGGTTACCACGTTTCCTCATTTTTTGCACCCTCATCACGCTTTGGCACACCAGAGGATTTGAAATATCTCGTCGATACCGCCCACGGTATGGGAATTGCCGTTTTGCTCGATATCGTTCATTCGCACGCTATCAAAAACATTGCAGAAGGTCTCAATGAATTTGATGGCAGTGATCACCAGTATTTTCACTCAGGAGCAAGAGGTGAGCAGCCACAATGGGACTCGAAGTGCTTTGACTATGGCAAAGAAGAAGTCCGCAAATTCCTCCTATCTAACATACGCTACTGGCTAGAAGAATTTCAGTTCGACGGTTTCCGCTTCGATGGAGTCACCTCCATGCTCTATGATCATCACGGCACCGCTTCCTTTGATCATTACGACCAATATTTCTCCCACAGTACTGATAAGGACGCTATTCTCTATCTTGGCCTCGCCACGACTTTAGCCAAAGAAATCAATCCCAGTGTTCTAATTATCGCAGAAGACATGAGTGGCATGCCAGGTCTTTGCCGGCCTACATCCGAGGGAGGCATCGGTTTTACTCATCGGCTCGCCATGGGTATCCCCGACTACTGGATCAAACTACTCAAACATAAAAAAGACGAAGCCTGGAACGTCGAGGAAATCTGGAATACCCTCATCAATCGCCGCAATGGCGAGGCAAACATCGCCTACGCGGAAAGCCATGATCAAGCACTCGTCGGCGACAAAACCATCGCTTTCCGCCTGATGGATCAGGAAATGTATTGGCATATGCAAACGGATCAACAGCATCCTGTCATCGACCGCGGCATAGCCTTGCACAAGATCATCCGACTCATCACCCACGTGGCAGGAGGTGAAGGCTGGCTCAATTTTATGGGTAATGAGTTCGGTCATCCCGAGTGGATCGATTTCCCCCGCGAGGGTAATGATGGTTCCTACCACTACTGCCGCCGCCAATGGTCACTCGTCGATAACCCTGACTTGCGCTACCAGCATCTGAATCACTTCGATCAGGAGATGATCCAACTTTCCAAAAGATATCAGCTTCTCGGAACCAGTCCCGCACAGTTACTCCATATCCATGTAGCCGATCAAATCGTCGCCATCGAACGCGGTAATCTCATCTTTGTCTTCAATTTCAACCCGACGCAATCTTTCCCCGATTACCTCATCCCCATTTCACGCAGTGGGAACTACAAGATCACCATCGATAGTGACTCCCAAGAAAATGGCGGTCACCAGAGAATTGATGCTGAACTCACCTACTCGACAAATAAGGACAAAGCTCTCCAGCTCTATCTACCAAGCAGGACGTGTATAGCTCTAGAGTCCATCAAGGTTTAGTATTAAAGACAAAACACGCACGATAAGACCCCGTTATTTTTTTCTTTCTCTTCCACAAAACAAAATCCTTGTGAGCCAATCTACAATTCAACATTGTCAGAATGATCATTTCCGTATTCATTGCTTTTTTCTTATCACTCACATCACGCTTTAACACATGATCCCCAACGTCCTCGCTGAACGCTACGCCTCTGCCGCTATTTCTGAAATCTGGTCTGCTGAAGGTCGTATTGTCCTAGAGCGCGAGTTCTGGATCGCGGTGATGAAGGCGCAGAAAGAGCTGGGAATCGATATCCCACAGGAAGCAATCGATGCCTATGAGTCAGTAAAAGATCAAGTCAACCTCGCCGCGATCATGGAGCGAGAGCGTATCACACGCCACGATGTGAAGGCGCGTATTGAAGAATTCTGCGATCTCGCAGGGCATCAGCACATTCACAAAGGCATGACTTCACGTGACCTCACCGAAAATGTTGAGCAGCTTCAAGTTTACCGCTCTCTTTTAATCATTCGCGATAAAACTGTCGCTACCCTCTCTCAACTCAAACAACGCTCTGAACAGTGGCGCGATCTCGTGGTCACAGGCAGAACACACAACGTCGCCGCCCAGCCCACGACTCTAGGCAAACGTATCGCAATGAACGGTGAGGAGCTTCTCGGTGCACTTAGCATGCTGAATCACCTCATTGAAACCTACCCTGTTCGTGGACTCAAAGGTGCTGTGGGAACTCAAATGGATCAGCTTTCTCTCTTCGACGGCGATGCCGAAAAGGCGCTCAAACTCGAGTCGATGGTATGCAGTAATCTCGGTATTCCTGAGGTGTTTACCAATGTGGGTCAGGTCTACCCTCGTTCGCTCGACATGCGCACTGTATCTATCCTCGCTGACATTGCATCTGGCCCATCCTCGCTCTGTAAAACGCTCCGTCTGATGGCGGGTCACGAAACCGCTAGTGAAGGATTCGCCAAAGGGCAAACTGGCTCTAGCGCGATGCCGCACAAAATGAATTCACGCTCTTGCGAGCGCGTCAACGGTTTCCACGTCATTCTCAAAGGTCACGTCACAATGGCTGCGGGACTTGCGGGCGATCAGTGGAATGAGGGCGACGTCTCCTGCTCGGTGGTTCGCCGACTGATGCTTCCCGATGCTTTTTATGCCATTGATGGACTTTTCGAAACCTTCTTGACTATCCTCGGTCAAATGGACGCCTACCCTGCAGTCATCGAAGCAGAAAACAACTACTACCTACCTTTCCTCATGACCACCACGATCATGATGGAGGCCGTGAAAGCTGGGGTCGGACGTGAAGAAGCACACCACGTAATTAAAGAGCACGCTGTAGCTACAGTCGCAGATCTCCGCACAGGAGTCATCCGCGAAAACAATCTCCTCGAGCGACTTGCTGAAGATGATCGCATTCCTCTTTCACAAGACCAGCTCAGCAAGCTACTCGCTGAAGGTAGAGAAAACACTGGAACAGCGCGCAGTCAGGTTGATTTCTTTGGTTCACAAGTCAGTGGGCTAGAAGCACAGTATCCAGAGGCAGCAAGCTACTCACCTGGTGATATTTTATAATCGTTCAAGCTGGGGCTAACATTAGCCCGAAATACCACTCCCACGCTAGCCAGCCCCAGAAGATCCAGCAAATGCCGCCAAAGGCTAAGCTGGGGCCAAAGGGTAAACGGCTGCCAAAACCAAGTCGACCGATAATGGCTAGCACGATACTGAACAGGCAGGCGACAAAAATAGTGAACAGCACCGACTGCCAACCTAGGCAGGCACCGAGCATACCCATCAGGTAAACATCGCCCATGCCCATGGCTTCTCGAGGAATTGTGACTTTCGTCGCTTTACCGCTCAGGGACTTGAGTTCTTCAATGTGGTATTCTTTCCCATTGAGTTCAATTTTTTCGCCCCTAATCGTCAGCTGAGTACCTGGCTCTTTCCTTCCATCAACCTTAAAAGCGCTGCCTTCAAGGATGAGGCGGTCGCTTTCGCGGTAAAAAAGATCGGACCAGCCATACGCTTCGCCATCGATGACGAAGCAGAGTTCCTGCTCAATATCCGTTTCATCCTCTGGATCTTCGAGGTGCCATTCTACTTCTCCGGAGTACTCCATTTTCTTTTTTCCAAAAGCTAACTTGCCCAAGAGAACTACTGCCCAAAGACCACCAAACCCTGCGGCAAAACCAGTTAAGGAAGCAAAGAGCCCCTCTTTCCAACCTTCCACTCCGAGATGATGCTGAAATAACATCGCAGCACCTATGCCGAGAGCCGTGCCCATCCAAGTAACTTGAATCGGAATCAGCATCAACTCAGCATCAATAAATACGATAACGACTAACATCGCCGTCATCAGCATGTAAAAGACCGCTTCGCCAGGATGATCTCTGAATACTAGCCACATCACTAAAAATAACACCGCAGTGAGAAGCTCTACTGCAAAGTAACGAAACGGAATTCGACACTGACACTCAGCGCACTTTCCTCTTTGCGCAAGCCAGGTAAACAACGGGATATTTCGGTACATCGGAATATCCTTGTTACAGCTAGGACAGAAAGAACGCTTCGGTTTATTCACCGATAAACCACGAGGCAGTCTGTAAATGGCAACGTTGAGAAACGATCCAAGACTAGCGCCTAGTAAAAAAGCCGCCACCACAAAGATAGGGTCTTGCCAATTGACGGTGCTGAGTATCTCAAAAAATGCAGGCATACCTGTTTTTAGACAAGATGAGGAGGATGAACAGAATTTTCATCAAAGATAAAACTTATCAAGTTCGCTCTACACTCAGCTAACACCTAGCCCATGCAAGTATCCGTATGCTAGGACTATCCAACACAAGCTCGTATCAACATACTCATGCTGGACAAGATTTCGTTCTCGATTAATATGACCACTCATGACTAGTGATTTCCTTGTTATTGGCTGCGGCATTGCCGGGCTTTCCTTTGCCCTAAAGGCAGCTGAGCATGGCTCCGTCACAATCATCACCAAGGGGAAAGCCATGGAATCTAACACAGCATGGGCGCAGGGAGGCATTGCAGGTGTACTGCCAGAAAAGCTTCGTGAAGCAGGCGATAACCTCGAAAGCCACGTTGCCGATACACTTGACGCTGGTGCGGGTCTTTGTGATGAGCAGGCCGTGCGCACCATTCTCGCTGAAGGTGCTCAGACTATTCTAGAGCTTATCGATAACGGTGTGGATTTTGATAAAGACCACGCCAATGACTCACTCTACTCGCTAGGAAAAGAAGGCGGTCACAGCCATCGCCGCATCCTCCACTCCAAGGACACCACGGGGAAAGAAATTGCAGAATCCCTGCTAGAAAAAGCACTTGCTCACCCCAACATCACGCTGCTCGAAGAGCACTTCGCCATCGATCTCATCACCACGGGAAAACTTGGTATGGTTTCAGAGAACCGTGCGCTAGGCGCCTATGTGTTAGATGAAAACACGGGGAAAGTTCACACCTTTCGCTCGGACCGAGTCCTTCTTGCGACAGGTGGGTGTGGTAAAGTTTACCTCTACACCACGAATCCTGACAGCTCCACGGGCGACGGAGTCGCCATGGCATGGCGCTCGGGAGCCACCATCGCCAATATGGAATTTGTCCAGTTTCATCCCACCTGCTTTTTCAACCCAGCTGCCACGGGAGCCGAAGCGCGCTCATTCCTTGTTTCCGAGGCAGTACGTGGTGAAGGTGGCATTTTAAGAGATCAAGAAGGCCATGAATTCATGGAAAAATATGATACTCGCAAATCTCTCGCACCACGTGACATCGTCGCCCGCGCCATTGACCACGAGCTTAAAAAAACGGGAGCTCAATGTGTCTACCTCGATGTCACTCACAAGCCGAAAGGCTTCATGAAAGAGCGTTTCCCTCATATTTACAAAACCCTCCTCGCCTTCGGACACGATAGTGAAAAAGACCCTATTCCCGTCGTTCCCGCAGCGCACTATCAGTGTGGGGGAGTCGTGACAGACACCTATGGGCAAACCGACATCCGTAGTCTCTATGCCGTGGGGGAAGTCGCCTGTACAGGACTACACGGAGCTAACCGCCTTGCCTCAAACTCTTTGCTCGAGGGTCACGTCATCGCGCGCAGAACTTTTGAACACATCATCAAGTTTCACCCTCTTTCGAAAACTGCCCCCGAAGCTCCTGAGATTCCCGACTGGGAATATGGCGATACCGCACCGCCTGACGAGCAAGTCGTCATTTACCACAACTGGGATGAAATTCGACGCCTCATGTGGGATTACGTCTCCATCGTACGCACTACCAATAGACTCGACCGCGCAGGCCACCGACTCAGTAATCTTCACCGTGAAGTCCGCAATTTCTACTGGGGGCACCGTGTAACATCTGACATCCTTGAACTCCGCAATCTGGTGACAACGGCGTCATTAATCGTCGACTGCGCCATGCGCCGTAAGGAGTCACGAGGTATTCACTATACACTTGATTACCCTCAAAAAGACGAAAAACTGAGTACTCCCACCACTATCAGGAGATTTTAGATCACCGTCAGACAGACCGACCTATGACATTTTCTAAGCCATTTATCGCGATCGCGGCTCTTACTGCCTTTTTCACATTAAGCTCTGCTCATAAAAGCTTGGCGCAAACCATCAACGCACCTGTGATGAAGGGTGACCCCTTTAACGTCACCTACCCTTGGAAAAAAAATATTACCGCCACCATTTTCTGGATAGGGGAAAAACCGACTCCTAAAAACCCAACCCCGAATCACGCCAGCTCATGGGACACCCAATGGCAGAAAAACTACGGCGGCTATGATAATCCCAATCCGGCAGCGAGAAAGGGATACCGCCCTAAGGCATTCATCCCTAAGCTAAACCCCTTCTACGTCGCTCTGCCCTACAACGACTGCCTCAACTACAGAACCCACTGCCCCCAAGCAGGTAAAGTTGTCTACTGGTGGCACCGCCGCGCTGACAAACGCCCTGGGAAGACAGCCCTCAAAGGCCGCTGGCTAGAGATCGTCTACGGAAACAAACGCTGCTACGCCCAGTGGGAAGACTGCGGCCCTTTCACAACCAAAGATCACGCCTACGTCTTCGGCAATAGCCGACCCAAAAACACAAAAAACAATGGTGCTGGCATCGACCTCTCACCCGCGGTGCGAGACTACCTCGGACTGAAATCAAACGCCAAAGTCCACTGGCGCTTTATGAGCTTCAAAAACGTTCCCCGTGGCCCTTGGTCTCAGTATGGCAAAAACAACCCCTTCCTTCACCCTGATCAAGACCCCGACTATCAAGCACGTCAAAACTACACCAACTATCTCCGCAGAAAACGCGATGAAGCTTATCAGCGTTAACAACAGTAAGTGCTAGTATTTCTACACTTTCAAGAAGCTCGCTTTAAAAAAAATTCATTTTCACTAAAACTTATCTTGCCTTTTTCTCGGGCAAGCACTACTTCGTCCCCGCACACGTTTCCAACGTTGCACACTCAGCTCGGGTGGCGGAATTGGTAGACGCGCAAGACTAAGGATCTTGTCTGGGTTAACTGGGTGGGGGTTCGATTCCCCCCTCGAGCACCATAAACCTCTTATTTTATAAGAGGTTTTTTGGTGTCTGGGTGTTTTGTTTTTAAAGAGTTTACAGAAAAGAGACATCGCTGACAGGACGTCAAGAAAGCTGAACACAAAAATTCGCGACTATATTATTTAGTGAGAGTACTCAATTAAACTTGAAACTCTTCGCCCCAACTAAATATGAGACAGATCTAACAATCGACCTTCACCTATAAATGCTTTCTGCATGCTTGATAGGAACTTGACATACCTCATCCATTCTGATTATAAGCTCGCCAGATTTAGTTCCTGCCTCGCTATGGGGTTTATTCACCTCAAAATACAACACATAATTCATCATGGAATGGCTCTGGTACATCTCTTACTTTGTAGTTCTCATAGGGCTTTCCGGTTACGGCATTCATCGTTTGCTTATTCTCGGGCTATATCTCAAACACTCGCGCAAACGTCCTGAGCCGCAAAGCGAGTTTACTGACCTTCCTATGGTGACGGTGCAGCTACCCTGTTTCAATGAGCTTCATGTCATGGAACGCCTGCTCGATTCTGTATCAGCTCTCGATTACCCCAAGGACAAACTACAGATTCAAGTTCTTGATGATTCCACCGATGAAACAACGGATATCTGCAAAATTGAAGTCGCTGAGCTCATCGAACGCGGCTTCGATGCTGAATACGTTCACCGGACAGACCGCACAGGTTACAAAGCGGGCGCATTAGAAAATGGTACTGAAACGGCTAAGGGTGAATTACTCTTCATTCTCGATGCTGATTTCGTACCAAACCCAGACGTTCTGCAGAAAACAATTCACTACTTCACGGACAGCAAAGTCGGCATGATCCAGACCCGCTGGGAACACATCAACCGCACATTTAACACTCTGACCCGCGTTCAGGCGATGTTTCTCGATGGTCATTTCGAGCTTGAGCAAACAGCGCGCAACCGCAGTGGACGCTTTTTCACCTTTAATGGCACAGCTGGAGTTTGGCGCAAATCTTGCATCACAGACGCTGGTGGTTGGGAACACGACACGCTGACAGAAGATATGGATCTCAGCTACCGAGCGCAGCTGAAAGGCTGGAAGTTTATCTTCCTTAACGATGTAACCACACCTGCTGAGCTGCCTATCGACATGGAAGGTTTTAAGAGCCAGCAACACCGCTGGACCAAAGGCTCTATCCAAGTGTGTAAAAAAATCCTTATTGACGTCTGGAAAAGTGACGCTCCATTTTACTGCAAGATGGAGGCTACCGCTCACCTTACTTCTAACTTTGCCTACCTCCTGCTCTTTCTTCTCTGTTTCTTGATTTATCCGAAACAAAGTAGTGAGTTTTCATGGCTGGCAGATCATGGCATTTCAGAGCAAGTACTCAACTTACCTATTTTCTTCTTTGGCAGCGTATCGGCGACAATGTTTTACATGATGAGCCAGAAAGCACTCCGCCCGAACACTTGGATGAAAGACATCCTCTACTTCCCGCTCCTCCTAGCGCTAGGTATCGGCATGTCGGTCAACAATGCCAAGGCAGTTATCGAGGCTATTTTCAATCACGAGACTGCTTTCATCCGCACCCCGAAATATGGCTCCGCCGCTCTTAAAAAAGAAAAAAAACCAGCTTGGAAATCCAGTAGGTATAAAGCAATCAAATCCCTCACACCTGTCATCGAACTCGCTTTTGCTTTGTTCTTCACTGTGGTGGTCGTCGATAATGCCTTGAATGCTAACTGGGTAGCAACCGTTCTACTTAGTCCTTTCCCTGTAGGGTTTTTCTACACATCACTCAGCTCCATCAGCCAACAGCTTCCAGGACTGTTAGCAAAACGATCTGCTGATAAAAATTAATTCTAATTTTTGCATGACACTAATGAACAACAGTTGTCTTGTATCATCGTGATCAATACGCTAGCACGAGTCGCCATGTTTCTTCGCCGAGGCTCTTCTACAACAAAATTCCCCAGCTTACACTCTGTACGAGCTTCTGCTCTATTAGTCTGCGTAGCGGCATGCTGCCTTCTGAGTAGTTGCACTACATCGAATCAGTCACGGGATAACCAAATATTCATCAGTGTCACCGATCAAAAGATGCTCCTTGTGTCTGAAGGCGCTGTCAAAAAGTCTTTCCCTGTATCCACGTCGAAATTTGGCTATAGTAGCAAAATAAATAGTGGTCACACTCCTTTAGGTAGCATGGCGGTAGCTGCTAAAATTGGCGGCGGTTATCCTGCAGGTGCTGTATTCAAATCTCGCAGAGCTACAGGAGAGGTACTTAAGCCAAACGCACCAGGAAGAGATCCGATCGTAAGCCGCATCCTCTGGCTGCGGGGGCTAGAGCCCAAAAACAGAAATACTTTTAGTCGGTTTATCTATATTCACGGCACTCCTGAAGAGCGCTACGTCGGCTATCCAGTTAGTTACGGCTGTATTCGCATGAAATCTCGTCACATCATTGATTTGTACGACTGGTTAGCCGTCGGCTCGCGTGTCACAATTACCTATGACGCTTTTGAAACAGAAGAGAATGATGACGAGGCTGAATCATAGCGCAGGAGAGAAAAAGCTCATTTTTATCTCCATCAAGCTTGACACGAAAGCGTAATTGAGTAGTTTCACCGCCTCAAGGCATCCCTCATAGGATTCTCACCCTCTTTTATTTTCTTATTCTTTATAACTCAGTCAACACATGGCAAACACTAAATCAGCTCTCAAGCGCGTTCGCACTGCCGCAACCGCTACCGCACGTAACAAGTCACTTACAAGCCGCATGAAAAATCTGCGTAAGCAAACGATTGCTGCTGCTGAAGCTGGTGATAAGGATGCGGCGAAAAAAACATTCACAGAGTTCACCTCTGCTGTTGATATTTGCGCGAAGAAAAAAATCATCCACAAAAACAAAGCAGCTAATATTAAAAGTAAAACAAGCAAGCATCTTACTGCTTAATGCTCCTGTGAGCGACAAGCTAGTCAATCTAGTCCGCTCTACTCGATAACAAGTTTTCTAAAGAGCGGCCCCGATAACTCGGAGTCGCTCTTTTATGTTTTGAATTTTGATCAATCTTTGCCAAAGTAACTTTCGTAAGTATATTGCTTCTCTAAAAATTTGCTCTCCGAGCATTCGCATTCACCCTTTAAAATAATGAGTTCCGATACCCAAACACTATCACGTATTGAAAAGGCAAAAGAAATCGCCAACAATCCGAGCAATTACAAAGTCTGTGAAGGCTGCGACTCCATAGTAGGATCAGGTACTATCATTTGCCCGAACTGTCATGGCTATCGTTTTGATAGTGAACCTGACCGCGTGATCGACCAAGCCGTTTTCCTTGGTGCCCGTGAGCAAACTTCTGTTACAGCGGAAGACCTCATTTAACTGGAGTTAATTTCCGCGAATGAGCAAACAAAACATCATTCTTCAGCTTACGGAAAAAATTCGTCATCAGCTCAAAACCATGACGGATGCCGCCAAGGCAAGTCATGAAGCATCCACGGGAGAAGAAGCCAAGGCCGAGAGCAAGTACGATACTCGCGGTCTCGAAGCATCCTACTTAGCCGATGCACAGGCCGAGCAATGCAAAAAACTCGAGCATTCGCTACACATCTTCGAAAACCTCCAGTACGATGACTTGCCCGAAGGCTCAGCAATAGAACCCAGCGCACTGATAGAAACTGAACTCGAAGGCACTATCGCCTACTATTTGCTCACTCCTTGCGCTGGCGGCATCACGCTTGAATACGAAGGTTTCGATCTCACCACCCTCACACCAGAGGCACCGCTCTATCAAAACCTACTTGGTAAAAACATCGGCGAACGTCTTGATACTCCCGCCATGATGATTCTCGACATTCGCTAGCCAAGATCCTTTAACTGAGTACTGCACACTAAATTTATGACTATCAACGAACAAATCCCTGCTGACATGAAGACCGCCATGCGCGAGAAAAACAAAACAGCTCTCAACACGCTGCGCGCGCTCAAAACCGCTATTACCAATGCCAAGATTGAAAAATCAGGGATCGATAGTGAGCTTTCCGAAAACGAAATCATCAATATCATCCGCAAGCAAATCAAGCAGCGTCAGGACTCCATTGATCAATTTGAAAAAGCTGGTAGAGCCGAACTAGCGGCATCTGAAAAAGATGAGATCACCATACTCGAAGGCTACCTCCCTACGCCACTCAACGATGAGGAAATCGTCGCTGCTGTAGAAGCTGCCATCCTGGAAACTGGCGCTGAAAGCAAGAAAGACATGGGTAATTTAATGAAAGTCCTTCAGGAAAAAACAGAAGGTCGTGCCGATGGCAAAAAACTTTCTCAGGAAGTCATGAAACGCCTCTCATAAACCTACTCTTCTATGAGCCTCACTGCCATCATCGTAGCTGCTGGATCGAGCCGACGTATGGGCTTTGACAAGCTCATGGCTCCTGTTGCGGGTAAACCTGTGCTTCAGCGCAGCATTGAGGCCTTTGCCAAAGCTAAAGAAGTTCGTGAGGTCATCGTTGTTTGTCCGAAGGAACGCTTCGAGAAACTGTCTTTAAGCCATCTTGAAAAAACAATCCTTCGGGTCGACGGCGGTATCGATCGCCACGACTCCGTGGCTGCTGGACTCGCCATCATCTCCGAAGGAAGCCAGTACGTGGCTGTACATGACGGCGCACGCCCTTTGATTTCCTCAGAGCAAATCACCCATGTTTATCATGCTGCAAGTGAGCATCAAGCCGCTGCCTCGGCACGCCCCGTTACGGAAACTATCAAGCGCGCCGATGATTCAGGCAGAGTCACCGAATCACTCTGCCGAGAAAACCTCTGGCTCATGGAGACTCCTCAAATTTTCCAAACGAGCTTGTTGATCCAAGCTTACCAAGAAGTACAGACCAGTGGCAAAAGAGTCACCGATGAAGTTTCCGCCATGGAACTCATTGGACACGCTACCTACTTAGTTAACAATAGCACTCCCAACCTCAAAATCACCTACCCGCAAGATATTGAGCAAGCGGAAAGATTTTTGGTATAAATCGATTGGAAGGCCGCTCTCTAAATTCATTAGCAGCCACCCAAAAACTTTGAATCAAGGCAGCTTAATTTTGCCAATTTCTTCCATAATTCGATCAGAAATTTTCTGATACTCCTCACGAGTTCGGGCTTTGAGTTCTTCCTCGGTAAAAATAATTGGATCACCAATCACTAGTGTAATGGGAACGAACTGCACTTTCCCCGAACCGCGGGGCAAAGCGTCTCTAGCACCGAAAATACGCACAGGCTGCACCACCGCTTTACTCTTTGCCACGATGAGACCCGTCCCTGCCTCAGCAGGCTGTAAATTACCATCCAAGGTACGAGAGCCCTCTGGGAAAACCACCACTTGATGGTCTTTTTTGAGCAGTTTGATGATCGTCTTCAAACTCGTCATATCGGGACGGTCTTGATCCACAGGAATGGAGTTCAATCTTGGGTAGAGCCAAGCACCAAAACCTGTAAACAAGGTCTTGCGGGCAAGATAGTGAACCTCTTGATCATAGGCGATGCCAACGAGAGGCGGATCAAGAAAACTCTCGTGATTCGAAGCGATCACCACCGGACCTTCAGTAACGAGCTTCTCTTTACCAATGACACGATAGGAGAAAAATGCTTTGAACGATATTTTCCAAAGCGAGTAGCAGAACCAATAGACAAATTTCATAGAAAAAATTAAAAAACCGTTAGAAAAATTAAAGACTCATACCCTGCTGCTGAAGCACTTCAAGAGCAGCTTCTACCACTTCATCAATATTCATCTCTGAACTATCAATAACCACGGCACCATCAGCGACCATGAGCGGCGAAACTTTACGTTTACTATCCTCTGCATCACGCTTGCTAACAACATCGGTCAAACCCTCTGCAGAGCGACGTGCTAGGCGAACTTCCTCTGAGGCATCAATGTAGATTTTGTAGGGAGTGTCAGGGAAGACAACTGATCCAATATCGCGTCCTTCCATCACCAAACTACCAAGCACAAGATATTCGCGTTGCTTAGCCACGAGTAGCTCGCGAACTTCAGGAATGGCAGCGACTTTGGAAACACGTGCATTCACGTCATCTGCTCTCAACGCCTCGCCTGGGTCGACCCCGTCGACTAGAATGGTCGAGACGCCATCTTTTACACCGCAGCTCAGCTCGGTACCACTCAGCATGTTGATGACCGCTAGGTGATTAGCGGCATCAATTTCTTTCTGAATCGTTGACCATGCTATGGCGCGATACATCGCCCCAGTATTGATCATGATTAGGCCTAGGCGTTTCGCTAATTGCTTCGCGACAGTACTTTTACCAGAGGCAGCAGGACCATCGATGGCAATGGCAAAATGGGGTGACACAGATTCTGACATGATGAATTAACGTGGAGATCTACCGTTCTGGATGGATGATAGATGTGTTGAAAAACCAGGGTAGGAGGTATCAATACAATCCGTATTATTGATTGTTGATTCTCCCTCGGCGAAAAGTCCAGCAATGGTAAAGGCCATGGCGATACGGTGATCACCGAAGCTATCCATCTCAGCAGCTGTCAGTGGTTTACCACCTGTGATTTCCATACCATCTTCAAACTCTACTACCGTCGCTCCCATCTTCTGCAAATTCTGCACCACCGTAGAAATGCGATCACTTTCTTTCACACGAAGTTCTTTGGCATTGCGGATGATCATTTTGCCTGTGGAAAGAGCACCAGCAACGGCAAGGACAGGAATTTCATCAATGAGATTAGGAACCTCTTCAGGTAATATTTCTGTTCCCTGCAGCTTAGTACCGAATACCTTCACATCACCAAACGGCTCACCAAAGTCTTCTGAATGCACTGTGATTTCAATCTTAGCGCCCATACGCTTCAATACGTCAAGTATTGCAGTGCGTGTAGGGTTAAGCCCAACGTTTTTAATAAATAAATGCGCCTCTGGTAATGCGGCAGCGGCAACTAGCCAAAATGCGGCTGAAGAAATATCACCCGGTATACGGAAATTGACCGCTTCAGGCATTTGACCACCTGTGACAGAAATTTCATCACCTTCGCGGACAGAAGGTATTTTAAAGAGCGAGAGCATCCGCTCTGTATGATCACGAGTTTCCGACGGCTGAACGACCGTTGTTTTTCCTTCAGTGAATAAGCCAGCAAGCAAGATGGCACTTTTCACCTGAGCACTAGCTACTGGCATTTCATACGTGATCGGCTGAAGTTCACCTCCAGTAATCTTAAGTGGGGCACAACCTTCTTTTTCACCACAGGCTTCTATTTTAGCTCCCATAGAAGAGAGCGGCTTCATGATGCGTCCCATAGGCCGCGACTGCAGTGAGGCATCACCAATAAGTGTCGATTCAAAAGGCTGAGCAGCCAGCATGCCTGCAAGCAAGCGCATTCCTGTTCCTGAATTTCCGCAATCGACTGATCCCTCTGGGGCGGTCAGTTTCATTCCCTGTCCTTGGATCTTAAGCGAAGTAGGACCAAATTTATATTTTTCCTCCAGTACCTCGTGAGTAGCGCCTAATTGCGCCATAGCATTGAGGGTGCAAATACAATCTTCACTAGGAAGAAAGTTGTCGATTTGGCATACGCCGTTCGACAATCCACCGAGAATGGCAGAACGGTGAGAAATGCTCTTATCGCCGGGCACTTCAAATTCAGCCCAAAAGTTGTTTATAGGCCTGACCTTGATCGTTTTCATAGTTTAGAATTGTGTACAGTAGTGTTGAGGGTTTTCAAATGAGAAAAAGTAATTAAAGCCTGTCTCTTAGCTGCTTGGCATCATTGAGCAGGCCTGTCAGCGCTTCTTCGCTGGAATTCTCAAGTAAAGCAAGCATTTCACGCAAATGATTGATACTCTCTTCAATAGGCGCTTTCAGAGCTTCGCGATTACTCATAAAAATCTCAGCCCACATTCCGGGGTGACCCGATGCCACTCGTGTGGTATCGCGCATACCGTTTCCTGCAAACTTACCGTCAGAAGGATGTTTTAATCCAACTAGCGCACCTACTGAAGCCAGCATATGAGGCATGTGACTAATTCTAGCCAATGCTCGATCGTGCTCCTCCGACGACGTTACGTGGCACTGACAGCCAATGGACTCCCAAAAATGTGTCAAGGCATCCACTTTTTCGTGCTCGCACTGGAAATCATTGGTCAGAATACAAGCGGCTCCCTGAAAGAGATCTGCCGCAGCAGCGGCAATACCAGCTTGCTCTGATCCCGCCATCGGGTGACTACCAATGTAGATTGCACCTACTTTTTTTATGAGAGACTTCAAAGTATCACGCGGTGCTAGCTTAACACTTCCCACATCGGTGATAAGAACCCCCGCTAACGAGCAGCTTTTTGCCACGGCTTCCAAAATCTGCAACATGGCCCCCACCGGAGAGGCTAGAATAATCAGGTCGGCCCCTTTGACTACAGACTCTATATCCGTAGAAGCCTCCAGTACCCCCTGTTTCAGAGCTTCATCGATCCCTTCTTGACGTCTACCCCAAAGAGCCACCTGAAGCTCCGGCACCGCCGACTGCACAGCTAAGACGACCGAGCCCCCCAAGAGACCACTTCCTAAAACAGCGATTCTTTTCATTCGCAGCAATCGTTGTCAGACAGCTTTATAAATGCAAGAACCGACGCGCTGAAATGCTACATCGGTTCTTAAAATAAGATATATGGCTGACGATATTGAATCATCATAGCTCACGCAGATCCTTTAAGGGACTCGGAACTTATGAGTTGTATCTGCATCTTCTGGATCTCTAACAAGTTTCCCCGATGCTATCGATTTTACATCAACTATGTTGTGTGTGTATGGATTAAAAACATATCCTGGCTTACCTGGAACAGCCGTCGCGGTAGGATAGGACGGTTTTACCGCTGCTGGAGTCAATGGTAGAGTTGGCTTGTTATATGTCGCCTGTGCGGCGGCCTGAGCTTCAGCAGCTGCGACGCGCGCCGCCTCAATACGTTGCTGTTCTTCAGATGCAATCGTTTGCTGAGGTTCTCCATATGGTGAGACAGGAGTTGTCTGACCGTAAGGAAACATCGGAGGATAAGGAGCACACGCCCCTGCTAAAGCCACTACACTAAGTGGAAGGATAATTTTTTTTGAAAAATACATAGCATGAAAGAACTGTTGAAAATAATTGTTAAGCTAGAGAAAAATCTACCCTTTACCTTTTAAAGTCAAGCTCTTGACTTCATTATTAATAAATAAGCCTCAGAGCCCAATGACTCTGAAGCTTAATTGGGCGACATGTTTCTCGAACACATCAGGTAAAAGATTAGCCTTTTTTATCGAACCAACGTGATACGTAATCCTTACCACCGAGTCCAAGAGCGATAGCTCCACCTACACCAAAAGCAAACGCTAGTGCAATAACAGCAGCTACGAAAGGAAGACCTGTAAGAGCCGGAGCGATCTCAGAACGCTGAAGTGCGACAACACCTGTCATAATGAGAATAGCCACGCGGACTACTTTCGCGAGGAGGAGATTGCCACCAGAAAGCTTATCGTAGGCAAACTTCGATGCGATAAGACCGAAACCGAAGATAATAACAGCAGCTAGAATGTTGAGGTAACCAGCCATCAAACCACCCGTCAAACCTGTAAGAAGCGGTAGATCAAGCTCACTGAGAGCAATTGATACGATCATCACAATGATAGTGAGCATGACAACAAAGCTTACTACACCAGAAACTGAACGTGGGCCATCAGCAGGAACGTCAAGACCTACTTTCGCAGGAAGACTATTAGCACCAGATGCATCGAGAAGGTTTTTCACAAGCTTCTGCGCAATCTGAGCAATGAGAAAACCAATACCAAGAATAACAGCTGCTACGATAATCTTAGGTACCGCTGAAAGGATAGATTCTACGATATCTTTAATCGGCTCAGAAATCTGTGGCAGACCAAGTGTTGCAAGGATTTCAGGAATGAAGAATAAAATGATGAAACAAAATACGAAGGTACTGATAGCAGATGCAATCGGTGTGGCCCCAGATGTATTTCCAAGACGCGCGTCAAGGCGAGCGCCATTGAGTACATTATCAAGAAGCATTTTAACAACCTTAGCTCCAAAGATCGCGATGAAGGCAAGAACACCAGCGCCTAGAAGATTAGGAATGAAGCCGAGGAACTCATCAAGCATATCACGCAATGGCTGCACTGCATCGCCCATACCCGCCTTATCAAGTGCGAGAATCACGACAAAAATAAGAATGAGACAATAAACTACATTAGCAAACATGGCACCAAAGCCTGCTTCGTTTCCAATGAGCTTACCGAATTTCTCATCAAGCGTTGTCTTATCAAGAAGCTTGACGATGAGCTTACGGATCACACCTGCTACGAATTTTCCTAAGAAAAAGATGATGATAGCGACAATATAGGGACCAAAGGCACCAAGACTATTCATGATCGAGTTGAAGCTGAGGGTTTCCATGATACCCCCTACGGTGGCGTTTCCTAAAATTAAACTTGTTGGAATGTTCATAATGTTTTTTTGTTATTGTATGTGTGTGGCTGCCGCCTATTTCAATGTTGGTTTCAGTAGTACGCCAGTATTCTTGATAAGTGATACAGAATTCGCACTTGAAAGTCACACGTTTTTGAAAGAAATATATCATTAATTTCATTTATGACACAATACGTCACCCATTATAATATTTCCTCTATTCACGAGGAGAGTGATCAAGGCGTCAGAGATGCAGTTCCATCTTTCAATCAATCTGCTCAAGCTCTTTTCGCCGATCAGTACCGTAAAAACCTCGTGTACCGTAACTTCTGTAACGCTCTAGGATGCAGCGTTCAATCAGTAGACCACTGGAAAAAGATCCCCTCTTTGCCGACTGATGCGTTCAAGTTGGAACATTTCCCCATCATTTCTTTTCCTCAAAATCTAATCGAATACACC
The DNA here is from genome assembly GCA_051252195.1 of Akkermansiaceae bacterium. Taxonomy (GTDB): domain Bacteria; phylum Verrucomicrobiota; class Verrucomicrobiia; order Verrucomicrobiales; family Akkermansiaceae; genus Oceaniferula. Next base: position 142,528 of record JBPOGD010000008.1, read on the forward strand.
TTTACAACTTCTGGCACCACTAGCGAAACGAAGGGCAATCATTACCTTCCCTCACTAGAAACTTACGAGAAATCCATCACGCTATGCTGGGAGGAACTCGAGCTCCCCCTCCCCAAGAAAGCATTTTTCCTCACCGCAAAGCCCTGTGAAGCGAAACACTCGTCTCTCTCTCATATGATGGGAGTCCTTGCTGCTTCGTATGCATCGGAAGCTCATTGGCTTGTGAACGCTGATGGAACAATCAACAGTAACATGCTCCAGAAGGCGGCCTCAGGTTCTCAACCAGTCGCTATTTTAGGAACCGCTCTGGCTTTTCTACACCTCTTCGAAAACCTATCAGCTTCTATCAATCTGCCGAAAGGAAGCTGGGCGATGGAGACAGGAGGATACAAGGGGACGCAGCGACAACTCGAAAAAACGGAGCTTTACGATCTTTTCACAGCGAAACTAAACATACCTCAAGACTCAGTTATCAATGAATATTCGATGACAGAGCTCAGCAGCCAATTTTACACCCATGGCATTGGCAACTCTCACCAAGGGCCAAGCTGGACACGCATCCGCGTCATCGATCCTATTACAAACTCTGATGCTGAAGAAGGCCAAGCTGGACACCTCGTGATTTATGATTTAGCAAACTGCCACTCGGTAATGGCGATACGCACCCAAGACATCGCCATTGCAACAGGCGATAATTCATTCATCCTGCTCGGGCGCGACCCCTCCGCCCTGCCCCGAGGCTGCTCGCGCGCTTCTGATGCCGCACTACGCTCATGACAGCCACCGCTCAAAGAATCAAAGTCATTGCCGAGGCTTGCAAACACCAGCACTGCCGTCGACTGCTCGGAAACATCAGCGATACAGATCTAACGATGTGGCTCAAGGCAGAGCTGGGTAACTCAGATGCACTTGATCGCTATCACCCCTATTATGATGGCAGCCAACTAGTCACACGAGCTTATGCTCCTGAAACGATTCTTCATATCGTCTCTGGAAACACTCCTCACGCTGCATTCCAAAGCCTGCTGCGCGGAATGATTCTCGGTTCTAAAAACCTCATTAAGCTCCCCTCATCAGATCTCGTCGAACTTCGCGAGTGGATTGATTCTTTCCCTGTTGAGCTCAACTCATTGATTGAACTGTACACCGAAATCTCTGCAGAAATATGGGCAACGGCAAACGCTGTGATCGCCATTGGCTCAGATGCAGCAATTTTCTCAATCCAGAAAAAAATTCAGCCTCACCAAACATTTATCCCTCATGGTCATAAGATCTCTATCGGCATTATCGACGGTGATCTGGCTAAAGCTGCACGCTTGGCAGCTATTGACGCCTCTCTTTTTAACCAGCGTGGCTGCCTCTCACCACATGCTTTCTACCTCGCTCCTGAACACTGTGATGAATTTGCAGCACTCCTCGCGGATGAAATGAAATTATTGAATGAGACTTTACCCGCAGAGCCACTCACTCTTTCAGAAGCAGGAGTTGTTAGGAATGTACGCGAAACGACCCGATTCATGGCAGCCAACTCCAGCACCTCAAAAATTTGGGAAAGTGAAAACAACCTCGACTGGACAGTCATATATGACGCATCGCCAACATTGCAGCTATCCTGTCTGAATCGTTGCATCTACGTCCGCCCTCTCCCCGAATCGCCACGTACGATCAATTCGGACGCCCTAGGACCTGAATCCGCTTATTTATCAAGTATCTCGCTACATCCCTTTCACAATGAACGCAGCGAACAAATTATCGCAGCACTACCCGCAGCACACCGAATTTGCCCATTAGGGAAAAGCCAAGAACCTAGCCTCTTTTGGCACCACGATGGATTTGCTCCGCTACAATCGCTTGTGAAATGGAAAGACATCGGCTAACACCACACACAACTTACTGCAACTATGTTTGACCCACCTATCATCACCGAAGGAACTGTTATCGATTCTCCGAAAGAAAAGATATACAATGTCGCGCTACCAAACGGCAAAATCATCATCGGCCACATCCCACTATCGCACATTAATCTTCATGATAACATCAAACCTAACACAATTGTCAGCATGGAATTAACACCCTTTGATTTTTCCAAAGGACGCATCACAGCCATCGTAAAGTAATTCCAGCTAAAGAGATTGAAACAATTAATCTCAGGTGAAGCTCCTATCATTCAGGAAATATAACATCCACCGTATCTTTAGCGGATATTCACCTCTCGCTAAATAATTTTAATAAGGCTCATTTTCGAGCAGATCTTGGGATCAAAATAAGCAGGCTGCCCGCCTATCCCTTTTTCGCCAGATCAAGGTGATGCTTTGCAGCGCGACCACTGATCGACTCGTGTTCCACAAGCTCGGCGGCTATCACCTTCACCGCCTTCCACGTTGCTTTATCGCTGAGGAAATGCTGCGTTTTATCGAGCATTTTATGAATATACTTCTGTGCTGCTTTGGCATTACCAGCGCGAGACATCGCAAGCTGCTCCACACCTCTCAGATCCTGAGCTGCACCCTGAAGGTTATACCTCCCCGATTTCCGCCCCTCTGCGGCCATACCAGCTAGTAAAATAAGCACCTCGGCCTCAAGCTTGTCCTGCACCTGCTTCGCTCTGCCTTTTTGGATGGTGCAGACACCTAGCCTATTCTGAGATGGAATAATACTTACCTTCTGTACAGATCTCCCCATGAGCAAAGCCATCACAGCGTGACCTGCCTCGTGATACGCGGTGAGTATTAACTTATCATCCATAGTGTCTAAAGCATTTGATATAGTAAGCACTTGCAACAAAGCAAGTTTACGTTTCTCAGTCCACCACTCCGATAAAGCGATTCCCCCCACTGAGAACACTCGAAAAACAGCTAAATATCCCTATCAAAAAAAGGAACTTAAAATAAACCATTGCCAGCGAACGACGTGATGATACAAAACACTCTCTCAGGAGCTACTGAGACTTTTATCTATGTCGGGCAAACTTACCTATAAGGAATCAGGTGTGGACACCAGAGAAGCCGCTGCCCTCATCGGGGATATCGGAACTCATGTTCGCAGAACGCAAAATCAAAGACAGCTCTACGGCGCCTTTGGTCTCTTCGCAGCAGCTTTTGACTTATGTGACTATAAGCAACCTGTCATCGTTACAGGCTGTGATGGCGTTGGCACGAAGTTAGAACTCCTCCTCGAACACGATCAGCTCGAAGCAGCAGGTAAAGACCTTGTAGCGATGAGTGTGAACGACATTCTTACTACGGGTGGCGACCCCCTGATGTTCCTTGATTACATCGGCATCGCAGCACTTGATAAACCTCTAATCACACGTCTCATCGCAGGTATGTGCGATTACCTCGAAGACTGTGGCTGTATTCTCGCAGGCGGTGAAACTGCTGAAATGCCAGGTATTGTGCCAGAAGACGTCATCGAACTTTCTGGATTCTGTATCGGCTGTTGTGAAAAACCCGATCTCATCGACCCCACTACGATTGCTACAGGCGACGTCCTCATCGGTTACGGTTCAGACGGACCTCACGCAAACGGTTGGAGCCTCATTCGCCGCGTTCTTGCAGAATATGGCGATGATTTTTCATCCGATGAAATCGTCAGCCTCCTCGCTCCCACCCGCCTCTACCATGATGTGGTAAAAGACATTAAGACTGCTGGCATCAAGCCCAAAGCTATGGCGCACATTACGGGCGGCGGCCTTCCTGAAAACTTAGAACGCCTCCTCCCTAACCACGGTGCTGACATCGTCATCCCTCATTGGGACAACGCTGTGATGCAGAAACTTTTCCAGTATGTAGACGCTGATGATAAATTTCACACCTTCAACATGGGCTTCGGCTGGGTTGTTATCGTTTCTCCTGATGAGGCCGACCAAATCCTTGCCGCAGGACCTGGCGGTGTGAAAATCGGCACCATTACAGACACTCACGGTGTCCGAGTCAGTATGCTTGATGCATAAATCGACCTCCCCCAATTACCCATACTCTTTTTGTAATTTAGCCAGATGAGCGACTCTATTAAACACGAATGCGGAATCGCTGTAGTGCGATTAAAAAAACCTCTATCTTACTACAAGGATAAATACGGCACCACTCTCTGGGGCTTCAATAAGCTGTTTCTGCTCATGGAAAAACAGCGAAACCGTGGGCAAGATGGCATCGGTATCGGCTGCGTAAAGCTCGATATGCCAATTGGTCAGCCTTATATTTTCAGAAGAAGAGATGCCACACGAGACTCTATGGCATCCGTATTTCGTAATGAGCTCAAAAGCTTTAATAAAAAAGCACGTAAAGGTTTCCTCGACCCAGAGGATCCATGCTCAGTTAAGAAAAACTTCGACTTCGGTGGCGAAGTTCTCGTAGGCCACCTTCGATATGGTACTTCAGGCGACTTCAATTCCGGCTCGTGCCACCCGTATTTACGTCGTAGTAACTGGCCCACACGCACCCTGATGGTCATGGGTAATTTTAATATGACCAACACGGGTGAGCTAAACAAAAAAATGATCGATCGCGGTCAGCACCCTGTTTTTGGCACCGACACCCAAACAGTCCTTGAAGAAATAGGCTTCCACCTCGACGAACATCACACCGATCTCTATCACAAGCTGCGCGATCAAGGTATTTCAGGCGGTGAAATCCCTGCCCACATTTCAGATCAAATCGCCTTACCTCAAATCATCAGTGAATCGGCGGCTCCTTGGGACGGTGGTTACGCCATCAGCGGCGTAGTAGGAAATGGCGATATGTTTGTCATGCGTGACCCACGCGGCATCCGCCCCTGCCACGTCTATGAAGACGATGAAGTCATCGCTTTCGCCTCCGAGCGCGTCCCTCTAATGACCGTTTTTGAAGCTCAAAAAGATGATGTTCAAGAAATGGAACCTGGCACCGTAACCATCGTACGACGCGATGGCAGCCAGACTACTCAACGTTTTCACAACGAGCAACCCAAGAGCCCTTGCTCTTTCGAACGCATCTATTTCTCCCGCGGCAATGATCCAGATATCTACCGTGAACGCAAGGCCATGGGAGCCGCACTCGTCAATCAAGTTTACAAAGCTATCGACGAAGATTTTGACAAGGCCGTCTTTTCCTTTATCCCTAACACCGCAGAAACCGCCTACTTTGGTTTTCTTGATGGACTCAGATTCCTACGCCGTGATCAGGTCAAAGCAGAAATCCTTGAAGCTTCGCAAAAAGGCGAACTGGATGAGGAACTACTCAACAAACTCGTTCTGCGTAACTGGCCACGCGGCGAAAAACTAGTGCACAAAGACATCAAAATGCGCACCTTCATCTCACAAGAGAGTGGTCGCGCCCAGCTTGTGTCCCACGTTTATGACATCACCTACGATCTCGTGAAACCTGAGGATGCACTTGTGGTACTTGATGATTCCATCGTTCGAGGCACTACGCTAAAAGAATCGATTCTTAAAATCCTCGCACGCACGAATCCTCGTAAAATCGTCGTTTGTTCCACTGCGCCACAGATTCGCTTCCCTGATTGCTACGGCATCGACATGTCACAGCTGGGTAAATTCATCGCTTTTAATGCTGCCGTGAATCTCTTGAAAAAATCAGACCAAGGTAGAGTTCTCGATGAAACGTACAACTTTTGTATCGCAGAACTCGATAAACCAGCAGAAGAGCGCATCAATCAAGTTCAACGCATCTACGAAAACTTCACTCATGAAGAAATATCCGCTGAGGTTAGCCGCATGGTCTATCCTGAGAACATTGATTGGCACGGTGAGGTGGAAGTGATCTTCCAAACGATTGAAAATCTTCATGATTGTATCGATGGCCCCTGTGGTGACTGGTACTTTACTGGGAACTACCCTACCCCTGGCGGCTACGCCACCGTCAATCTCGCCTACATCAAGTGGTTTGAAGGTGCTGATGGGCGCAGCTATGATTTACCACTGTAAACATCCCATTCGTTAATCATGAACAAGGAATGGTATTTTACCGATGACTCAAACCAACAGGCTGGTCCAATAAGCAGAGAAGAACTAGGCGAAAAAATCGCTCAGGGAGTTATTACACCGAATACTCTTGTATGGTCTCAAGGGATGCAAAACTGGTCGCCTGTCTCGACAGTACCAGGCCTCATCCCCGCTCTTACGTCTACTAAGTCGGCAGCTTCAGTCAGCAGCCTGTCCCAAGAAACAAACCCATACACCACACCTCAGGCGAATTTATTCACTGAAAAATCCAGTGCAACCGACGCAACCTTAAAAAGCAGGTTGTTTTCTTTTCAAGGGCGTATTCCTAGAAGAGTTTACTGGGGTTACAATTTAATGATCGGCCTCTTTTACGGCTTTTTCATAATGGTAACCACTTTCATCTTTGGCGAAGAGTCGCCAGTATCAATAGCGCTGAGCTTGATTCTATATGTACCTCTGGTATGGATCAGCTTCGCTATTTCAGTAAAGCGCTGGCACGATCGTGATAAATCGGCATGGTGGATTTGCATAGGATTTATTCCTATTGTAGGTGGAATCTGGGCTTTCATTGAATGTGGCTGCTTGCGCGGCACGGTTGGCTCAAACAACTACGGTTTGGACCCTACTTAGCTGAAAAACTCAAATTTCTACACTTGAGAGATCAACCTTACTTGCTAATCTCTCACAAGTGAATCACCTGACGATATCTTCTCTCAAGCAGCGTACGAGCGCCGACCCGCTCTACGCTACCTTTGATGCTCAACTTGAGAGAAAAGCTGAGCGCGAGACAAAAACGGGCAAACCCTATTACGAGATCAGCCTCGTAGACGCCACGGGTGACATGAAACTTAAGGTTTGGGACAACCGTCCTCAGTTCGACGCCTTAAAAGAACTGCCCGATGGTACTTTACTTCGCCTCAGTGGCGAATGGACTCAGAATCAATATGGGATCGATTCCTCAAAGTGGGATCTTCGCTTGCTCAATGAAGGAGAGGCCGCCGATTTCCTCGTGGGTGATCCTGAGACTCGACAACGACAGGATAGCGACTGGGCTGACATTATCCGAATGACCAGCTCTATCGCTGACCCGAGGCTCCGTGAAGCTTGTGGAATCTTCATCACCCAGTATGGAGCAAAATTTCGCCGCTGTGCAGCTGCAAGGAAAAACCACCATGCTCGCCGCGGAGGACTCGTGGAACATGTCGCTCAGATGATGCGCTCAGCTCACGCCATCTGCACAGTTTACACCACGCTGAACCGCGACCTGCTCACGGCGGGCGTTCTCTTTCACGATTGTGGGAAAATGTGGGAAAACAACTACCCAGAAGCAGGCTTTACCCAACCCTACAACTTACATGGGGAAATGTTGGGCCACATCTCTCTAGGCATCGAAACACTCAATAAAATCTGGCGTGACATGCTCGATACAAGCTCGCTTGCCGATTCTTGGAAAAGTATCACACCAGCGACTGATGAGGTTCACATCCACCTTCTCCACCTCATTGCCAGCCATCACGGAACCTACGAGTGGGGATCTCCTACCCTACCCCGCACCCCTGAGGCTGTCGCTCTTCATCATATCGATAATCTAGACGCCAAATATGAAATGATGCGCATGGCGTATGAAACTGCGCCAATGTTAGCTCCAAACATCCATGAAAAACAGTTCCCTCTCGCGGCCAATTTAATTACCCCCCTATCACATCACACCCCAGCTGAACCCTCTACCAACCAAGGTTTATTTTCATAACTAGAACAAGACATTATGTTAAAAAACTGGATTTTTTAGTTTGATGTGACTACAAACTTATTCGTTCATTATACCCCGAAGAATTTTTTTAGCATGTCCAATAACAACGCAAAAGAAAAGCTGACTGCTACAACTCCATCTACAAGTACTGACAAAGACTCTTTGTCATCTATCAAAGATGAAGAGCTCGTAGCACTGTGTCAGCAGCAATTGCCCGATGATCTCACCGCGTATAAAGAGATTGTGGTACGCTATGAAGGCCTTGTTTATAACCTATGTATGAAATTTCTTGGCTCTCCTGAAGACGCCGAAGAAATAGCTCAAGACTCTCTATTACAAGTGTTTCACAAGATTCACCAGTTCCAAGGAAGATCATCATTTAAAACTTGGCTGTATAAAATTGTGCACAATTACTGCCGCAACCGCATCTCTAAGATTATTAGGAAACGTGAGGTACAAGAGTCCTATGAAGAACATGCCAAAGAAGACCTACCCGCAGATAACTTTGATACCGCAGAAACCACCGACAAGAATCTTAGAATACAAGAAGCACTTAATAAACTTAAACCGATAGAGAAAGAAATCATCGTCTATAAATTCATCTCAGGAATGACCTTACAAGAGATCGCAGATGTCACTGAGATTGGAATATCAGCAGCAAAGATGCGCTACTATCGAGCCCTGGAAGCATTTAAAGAAGCCTTCGAAAGAACAGAAGCCGCACCGCTCCCGAATTTAAATACTAAAACGAATACATAACATTCCCATGGATAATACCAATATACTCTCAGCCAATGAAAGCTTCATTAGCAACATCTTCGAGGATGCAGGTATCACAGAGCAGCCCGCTGTAAATCAGCGACGTGTTGATAAAGTTATTGAACGTGCGATGCATGAAAAATTGATAGCTGATACCTCTACCTTTATCTTCAAAGGCTTTCCAGCGGCGGCTGATGGCATTATTTCTTTAGCTAATAATAAAGTTGGTAATGATGATTCAGATTATCGAGCCTAAGCTAGATTGCATCGTCCCACTAAGACCTACATGAGTCTCTACATTGCCACAAAAATAGCAGCAGTGACACAATCCTCCGTGCCGCCAACTGACGAGTTTACGTTTTCCTCATTTTTTGAGAATATTCGCGATGCCCTTGTTAGCATGGCAGAAGACTTTGCCCTTTTCATCCCCAAGATTTTACTTGGCATCGTCTTACTTTTTCTGGGCTACGTCTTTGCCCAAATACTTTCCAGGTCGGTTACGACTCTTTTCAAGAAACTAGGAGTTGATAATCTCTTAGAAAAAGCGGGAGTCACTGGCGTACTTCACCGCGCTGGCATCAAAGCCGCTCCCGGCGCCGTTTTAGCGAAGCTGATTTTTGTCATCAGTATGCTTTTTGTGGTAAAAATCGCTGCACAGGAAGCTTCCATCAAGGACATTTCTGACATCGTCATGAATATCATTGCGTTCATGCCGAATGCAATCACCGCAGCCATCATCATGCTCGTCGGCTTTGTAGCAGCTGATATCATCAAAAACAGTTTACTCACCACTCTGAGTGCCGCGGGGCTCGATTACGCGAACACCCTCTCCAAACTCGTCTTTGGATTTATAATCATCCTCGTTCTCACCGTTGCTCTCTCCCAGATCAATATTCAAACAGAATTGCTCAACGCTACGGTTAAAATCGTTCTCTCCGCCATAGGTCTAGGACTCGCACTATCCTTGGGATTAGGCCTCAAAGACATGGCAAAAAATGTTGTCTCTGGCGTCTACTCCCGTGATCTCTACAAGGTTGGTACTGTGATCGAGTTCGAGGGTGAGTCCACCGTCATTGCAGGTGTGGGTCCCGTAACTACCAAGCTCAAAACAGCCGATGGTGGCTTCATCATGGTTCCCAATGAAAAACTTATCTCAGAACCTGTGCGCGGCCGATCTGCTGAGTAAATCACGAAACAGCAGAATCTAGCCAGTGATCACAAACGAGAAAATAGCGTGACTCACCATCGGTGAACATCACACCTCGTTCTGCTGATACTTCTAGAAGTTGTTTCTTAGAGACCCTATCGAGAACAGCTAGCAAGTCCGTAGATGGATCACATGGCCATAGGCATTTAGGGATGAACCACAGCTTATCGGACGTAAAGTGCTCATCCAGTTCACGTCGCCAGAGCCACTTCCCTCGGGATGCTTCTGGTGAAACATCTACAGCCACCTCTTTAGAGTCAGTACTGATCGGATCAAATAAACAGCCGTAGATCAAATGCTGCGTCTGTACGGAATCCACTCCATAAAGCTCCTGAATAAGAGCCTTACCATCAGGCGTACGCGCCATACCCAACTGGTGAGAAATCATCTTCATCCGCTTACGTTCCCAGTGATCACGTGCATCAGGTCCATACCATCGTAGTTCACCATTTATCTGCACGGCGCAGTAAAACTTCACCGCTAACTCCAAATGCACAATATCTTCACCTAAGCGAAATAAAAAATCCAACTCGCCCAAGGTACGCCCCCCTGACCGCCCCCCTTCAAAAACTTGAATACTGCTCCTCAATTCTGAAACCACATCGCTCAACTGGAGCGTTCTTTCCAAGGCATCCTCATACAAATGTCCTAGTTTTTGCTGAAAATTAAAACTTTTCTTTATAGAGGTAGACCTAAACACTATTCTATCAAAGCAGCTTATGCTACCTAAAGAACGTGCAAGTAATTGGCCTTCAACAAGACTATCTATGAGTAATTGGCTACGTAATAAACTATCCACTTAGGAGATTACAACTTGTTTAGAAAAGCCTTAATGTTTTCTTTTGCCGCCCCTTCATTGGCTAATTTTAAACGTTTTACTCCTACTATAGAGTCAGACATTTTTGCTGTATAGTTAGCATCGATCACCTCGTTCACAACTTGTTGTTTGTTGCTACGCTTGGTGAGAGAATACTGAACTTGGGTATAAACAGTGAAACTAATTCCAATTGCAGGTTGTTTTACACTAAGCATGTTAACACTTAAATCATATTTCACATTTTGCTTTTGAGCTAGTAGCCCAGCGGATGCGAGAGAATTATTCAACGCCTCTTTAAAGTCTGAGCTACTAATTTGCGATGTCCAAGCAGGATTAGTTTCCTTCCCACCTTTTACCTCCACAACTGCAATAGCATTTTTGTACTTCGCATTCTTAATAGCACTCGGTGCGACCACACTCATCTCACTTACTCGAGCTGGAGTGGCACAACTAGAAAAACAGGCCACTAGCGCTAATGCGATTGAATATCGGATATATTGTTTATTCATAGCTAAGATTAGTAATGGAGAAAGCACATTTTATGTATAGTTAAATATGCGTCATCACAGAGATAACCTAACCTACTTCCCTTTCTTCAAGGCTTGGTCAAACCAGTTTCCACCAAAGGCGTTGTTCTGTCTGTTATTTCGCTTATTGTCACCATGCTGATTAGGACGGCGCTGGTTGTCATTTCTAGGTGCTGTACCTCGGTGATTGTTGTGCCGTTTACCTTCACCTGAATTATTTTTTCTTGGCTGGCGTTGCGGCGACGCGTTGGGGTCTTTACGCATAGAAAGGGCAATACGCTTGCGGCTGAGATCAACTTCAGTGACCGTGACTTGGACTTTCTGCCCTACCTTGACCACTTCTGCGGGATCGGAAACAAATTGATCGGCGAGTTGCGAAATATGAACTAACCCATCCTGATGCACACCAACATCGACGAATGCGCCAAAATTGGTCACGTTGGTCACAATCCCAGGCAGTTTCATTCCCTCGGTCAAATCTGACGGTTTATTGACACCTGCAGCGAAGGTGAAAATTTCGTACTGCGCCCTTGGATCACGTCCTGGCTTATCCAGCTCTGCCATAATATCCTGCAGCGTAGGAAGTCCTACTTCGTCGCTAATGTACTTTTTAAGATCTACTTTTTTACGCAGTGAAGCATCTGAAATGAGAACTGCTATATCACAACCAAGGTCCGCTGCCATTTGCTCGACGAGACCGTATCGCTCAGGGTGCACCGATGACTCATCTAGCGGGTGCTGACCACCACGGATACGCAGGAACCCTGCTGCTTGCTCGAATGCCACATCACCGAGACGAGGTACCTTTTTCAGCTCAGCGCGAGTTTTAAATGGTCCGTTTTCACTTCGGTAAGCAATGATATTAGTGGCGATGCCTGCATTCATCCCTGCAACGTACGTCAGCAGCTGACGCGATGCGGTGTTCACTTCGACACCCACGCCATTCACACAGCTGATGACGGTATCATCGAGCCCGCTTTTTAATAGGTTTTGATCCACATCGTGCTGATACTGACCAACACCGATGCTCTTAGGATCAAGTTTAACCAATTCAGCAAGAGGATCCATAAGACGACGCCCAATCGACACCGCACCGCGCACGGTGATATCTTTATCAGGAAATTCCTCGCGTGCCACGTCACTTGCCGAGTAAATCGATGCACCTGATTCATTAACGATCAGGATGGCTACAGACTTCGGCAGTTCCGCAGCACGCACTACGGATTCAGTCTCGCGAGAGGCCGTACCATTACCAATGGCAATGGCTTCGATCTTAAATTTTTCAACCATCTTCTGAAGTACATTCGTCGCCTCGAGAGCTGCAGAATGACTCGTTGTAAAATGCAGCACGGTATCAAATAGCAGCGTTCCCTGTGCATCTAAAACTACAGTTTTACAACCCGTGCGAAAAGCAGGGTCGATCGCAATCATCGGCTTCTGGCCGAGTGGTGAAGCGAGCAGAAGTTCCCGTAAGTTATCGGCAAAAACTCGCACCGCTTCGATATCAGCCTCTTTCTTCGCCTTCATACGACACTCTGTTTCGAGTGAAAGACTAAGCAATCGCCTGTAACTATCTACAATGGCAAGCTCTAGCTGCTCGGCGCACTCACCTGTATTCTTAACACCGAAACGACCGTGCATGATATTGAGAGCCCGTTCTTCATCAACTTTAATGCGCATGAAAACAAAGCCCTCTTTCTCACCACGGCGCATCGCCAGCATGCGGTGCGATGGCACTTTAGCAAACGATTCTGCCCAATCAAAATAATCCTTAAACTTCTGTGCTTCAGGCTCAGCTTCCTTGCCGTACATCACCTTCGAGGTAATTTCACTTTCCTTAAGATAAAACTCTCGCAGTTCAGCACGGCAGTCAGCGTCATCACTAAACCGCTCTGCCAAGATATCGCGTGCACCTGCCAGAGCGGCATCGGTATTGGCGACCTCTTTTGCTTTCTGGTCCTCGCTGTCTACCTCGACAATGTATTTCTCCGCCTCACTTGCCAAACTAGCATCGGGGTCTTCGCGATTCTCCCAAATGAAGTTTGCCAATGGCTCCAGACCACGTTCTTTAGCGATCGTCGCTCGTGTCTGGCGTTTAGGACGAAACGGAGCAAAGATGTCCTCCAAGCGAGTCATTGTTTCAGCCTCGGCAATTTTTTTCTTCAGTTCAGCCGTCAGTAGCTTTCTTTCATCAAGACTTTTGATAATAGCATCACGGCGTTTTTCTAAATCCGCTAACTGTACCAAACGATCTCGCACGTTAAGAATCTGTACTTCGTCCATTCCACCTGTCGCTTCCTTACGGTAGCGAGCAATGAACGGTACCGTAGCTCCATCAGCAAACATTTTAGCCGTCGCGGCAACCTGCTGAACGCTGAGTGAATACTCAACTGCAATACGAGAAATAAAAACGGAGGAGGGATCTGAAGAGCTCATGAAATATAAAAAACCTTCACAGCGAAGGCGGTAGAAGTGTGCCTAGATCATCAGCGAGGAAAAGCCCAAACAGCTAAGATAAGTAAAAAAAATCGACCGCTGAACACCGCTTAAATTGACGTCGCATTTTCCTGCCTGACGATGTCATTCACGGTGATAATTCCTAGAAGGCGTTTATTGTTAGCATTACTAACCACAGGCAGCTGCTGAATGTTGTTTGAAATCATCATTCTTGATGCTCCGCGTATAGAAAACTCTGGCGGAACCTGCATGATTCGCTGTTCCTTGATGAGATCGCTGATCACAGCCTGAGGGTCGCACTCTTTCATCTCATGCAAAGTAATAATACCAACAAGGTCACCGGCTTGATCTTTGACAGTATAGGCATGGTGGTAAGCCCCACGACTCTTCAAGTGAGCTAAATTTTCTGCCGCTGTTTCCCAAGAATGAGCTGAAATAACATCGTGAGTCATAATGGCTGAAACAGGAAGATTTTCATAATCTTGTGCTCCTCGGTAAGAGGGCATTTGTTTCAAAGAAATCCCATCATCCATAAGCAGGGCATCGTAAATAGCAATTGGACGGAGTTTTCGAGCAATCATCCAAGAAAGCATATTTCCGCCCATCAAGGGTAGAATAAGTGAATAATTCCCAGTCATCTCGAAAATGATAATCAATGAGGTAAAAGGACAACGGATCACTGAACCAAACATTGCCCCCATTCCCAACAGTACACATCCGCCGACAATCTGTGTCTCATCTACTATGGTAACGACTGGGAAATAGCCATTTACATTTACCAGTATCGTCCCGATGAGACCGCCAAGCATACCTCCAATAAATAAAGTCGGAGAGAACAGTCCGCCACTACCACCAGTAGCATAATTGATCACTACGGCGACTAGCTTACACGCCAACAGCGTCACTAACACACTGATCACCAAATTATTCTCAAACGCCTGCTCTAACGACTCATAACCTATACTAAACACCCCGTGCTGGGCATTTCCTGCTAAGCCCGATAAAAACCAAGCGAGTAAACCTATCATACCGCAGGCCAAGCCGCCTATTCCGGGTGTGTACCATTTCTTTAACGCTGGCTTATGTTTCACCCAGCGACGCGAATGGATTACTAAGCCTACAAAAAAATGCCCTAAGATACCTGCTACAGCACCTAACGGAAGTGCCACCAGCATCCAGGCCGACGTTTCATAATCAATAGAAAGGTGGGTAGAAATGACGGCATCCTCGCCTAATATCGTTCTCGAAACTGCTGCAGCTATCACGACAGCGACCACGATACCGCCTATCGCTTTATTAGAGAAATTATCGAGTAGTTCTTCAAAAACAAAGGTGATCGCTGAGAGTGGTGCATTAAACGCAGCACCCACACCAGCTGCCATACCGACAGGTATCATCGCCCGAATGCGCTCCGGATCAGTAAAGACGAACCGCCCGATGCGCGACGCCACCGCTGATGACGCATGCACCATAGGACCCTCGCGGCCCAAAGCATTTCCTAAACCCACATAAAGTGTTCCGAGTATGACTCGCCAAAAACCTATCGAAATCGGAATGATTCCACGCTTATTATAGTATGCTGCTTTTGTCTGCGGAATTCCACTTCCCACTGCTCCAGGTGCCCAATAATGAATCGCCAATCCACAAATCAAACCTCCTAAAGTAGGAGCCGTAAGCATCACGAGTACAAAGTGCCACGTCTCTGTCTTTTTCCCATCCCAGTATGTCGCAAATTTCCAGAGCTCTTCAAAAGTATGATGAATCAGCAAGTGAAATGCCACGGCAAGTAGTCCACAAAGCAGTCCACAAACAACGCAGGCGAGTAAGAACCTCTGGCGATCATCAAACCTCTTGCGCAGCAAATCGGGTAAGTTTTTGATCCAGTTCATAATTTCCAAAGACGTTGTAACTAAAACCTTCTTAGACAATTTGCCGCCAAGGTCGAGACTGAAGATTTCAAAAAATTCACCTCTGTGCCTCTTTTCGGCACTCAAAAAACGACTATCTTTTATTTATCAAACACAGAACTTCACACTATCTATTTGATACTATCAGCCCTGAAATAAGGAACTAAAGCCTCTGGTATTTTGATACTGCCATCTGGCTGCTGGCACTGCTCAATGAGCGCTACGTAAAGACGTGGCAAAGCGGTACCTGAGCCATTCAAAGTGTGGCAAATGTGGTTTTTTCCATCGGAATCCTTGAAACGAAGACGCATGCGGCGGGCTTGGTAATCGGCAAAGCTTGAGCATGACGACACTTCAAGAAACTTGTCTTGCCCCGGTGACCACACCTCAATGTCATAGGTCTTGGTCGATGAGAAACCAATATCTCCCGTACAGAGCTCTATAACGCGATAGTGAAGTCCTAATTTCTGTAAAATGGCCTCAGCATGACCTGTTAGCTCTTCCAACAAAACGGAAGATTCTTCAGGGTGAACAATCTGCACGAGTTCTACTTTATCAAACTGATGCATGCGAATGATACCGCGATTATCCCTCCCTGCACTTCCTGCTTCCCTGCGGAAACATGGCGTGTAGGCAGTGAGTTTTACAGGAAGCTGATCTTCAGAAAGCAATGTTTCACGGTAAAGATTAGTGACTGGCACCTCTGCTGTTGGCGCGAGAAAGAGTGTGTTTTCCTCAATGCCATACATATCGTCTTCAAATTTTGGTAGCTGGCCTGTTCCCTCCATACATTCACGCTTTATGAGATGTGGCACATTGACTTCCTCATAGCCGTGCTCTTCTGTCTGGGTATCTAGTAAGAACTGAATCAAGGCACGCTCAAGACGGGCGCCTTTTCCACGGTAAACGACAAAACCAGAGCCAGTGATTCGCGTACCGTCTTCAAAGCTGATCAAGCCATGCTTCTCTGCGAGAGCGACATGATCGAGTGGTTCTTCAATCGCTGGCTTTTCACCCCAGACACGTATCTCGGGGTTTGCCTCCTCATCTGCACCCACAGGGCAGTCAGCATGCGGAAGGTTGGGAATGCTCATAAGGAGCTCCGCCTGACGGCAGGTAGATTTTTCCACCGCTACTTCGAGCTCAGAGATTTGATCACCGAGCACGCGAACCTGCTCCTTGATTCCCTCTGCTTCACTAGCTTTCCCCTGCCCCATCAAGGCTCCTATTTGCTTGGAGAGCTGTTTGCGCTGAGATAAAAGCTGCTGCACCTCAGTTTCTCCCTTACGGCGATCTACATCACAGGAGAGAACCTCATCGATGAGTAAATAAGCATCACCGCCTCTTGTCTTGAGACGTTCTTTTACGGTAGCGGCATCGTCGCGAATGACTTTGATATCGAGCATGGCGAAAAAGTGATAGCGTGTTATCACGAGATTTAAACTACGAATCGTAGGAATTTGATGATTTTTTTAATCGTCGTAATATTGATCTCCCTCTTAAATGAAACGTATGCAAACTGCTCGAACCTATTCTTCTCTTATCGATGCTCAGCTCGCAGTGAGTTACTTAGCCAATCACAGTATCGAGGCCTATGTCATGGATGAACATTTAGCAGCTCTAGACTCTGTCGTTAATTTTACCACGGGCATTCGTGTTTCCGTTTCTGATCAGGATTACGAAAAAGCAGCTCAGCTCCTCACCGAGCTTATCAATATCCAGAACACTGACACTCAATAATTATGGCATCATCTCGAGTCAGTCTGCCCAAATATTTCATGGGTTTGGCAAAAATGATTCTCCATTCGCGCGGGATGCGGAGGAAGATACTTTTTAATCTTATCATCGTGCTTCTCGTTGTCGTTGCGCTAGGGACCTGGCCGCTATCGAGCTGGCTCGGTGAAAATATCTGGCTGTTCCTCATCTGGTGGGCCGGCTGCTTTTTTTACGCGATTATGATCATACTCCTCGCGCTCTACGATATCCTATCGGTCTTCAAAGAAGAGCGGCACAAACTAGATAATTAAGGCCTATGTAACCTCACCAAGCTCAGGCTTCACCTAGAATATCAGAGTGATCTTGTAAACTTTATGAATAATAATATCGCCGAATCACCTCCTTTTACTGTATAACTGGATGATGTTATGAAAGTGAATGATGATTTTCAAAAGCCAACGCTCAGCTTCATCATTCCCTTGATGAATGAGGAGGACTCGCTGCAAGAGCTATACGATCGCATCGCGGAGCAGGCAAAGGAGCATGCCAGAGACTGGGAAATCATTTTTATCGATGATGGCAGCACGGACGACTCATGGAATGTCGTTCAAGATATCGCCAAGCAGGACTCTCAACACGTTAAAGCCATTCGTTTCCGATCCAACCAAGGTAAAGCGCCAGCTCTTTCAGCAGGCTACGCTGAAGTTTCAGGTGAAATCGTCTTCACCCTCGACGCCGATCTCCAAGACGACCCTAAGGAAATCCCTCGCTTTTTAGAAAAACTTAATGAGGGCGATGGCTGGGACGTGGTTTCTGGCTTCAAAGAAAAGCGCCATGACCCATGGCATAAGGTGCTTCCCAGCCGTGTGTTTAACCTCATGCTCAGCAAAGTCAATGGCGTCAAACTCCACGATCACAACTGCGGCTTTAAATGCTATCGTCTCGAGGTGGTAAAGGCTCTCCCCATGTACGGCGAGATGCACCGCATGGTTCCCTCACTCGCATCGATCGAAGGATATAAAACCACTGAGATAGTCGTCCAGCATCACGCCCGTCAGCATGGAGTTTCCAAGTACGGGGTCAAACGCTTCCTCCGTGGTTTCATGGATATGTGGTCGGTGTATTTCATCAAAAACTTTCGTGAACGCCCGCTCCACTTAATGGGCGGCATCGCTATTCTCTGTCTCATACTCGCCGTTGGGCTTTGGGTTCTCGCTCTTATTCCACTTTTTCCCACAGGACTGACTAATGCGCTTTCCTCCGCAGCTCCCGCCGCTTTATTTGCGGTACCTGTTTTACTAATGATTGGCTTCTTGGCGGAAATGATCACCAATCGTCACTATTCAAAAGAGCATCCACTGCCCATCTCAGAGCGTATTGAACCAGCTAATTCTGAGATCAGCTCGAAAGTGGTTTCTTTTTCAACTGACTCCTCACAAGCAGAAGAGCAAACAGCGCGAATCTTGGTCGCCGATGACGACTCGGTCATGCGTTCGCTCAGCGAAATGATTCTTAAAAAAGAGGGCTGGGAAGTTGTCACAGCCAACACTGCGGAATCAGCCATGGCTATTATCAACGATAACTTTGACGCAGTGCTCTTGGACATTTACCTTCCAGGACTCAGTGGCATTGAGGTTCTACCAAAGCTTAAAATGCTCGCTCCGCATACACAGGTCATTATCCTATCCGGCTCTGAAATGCCAAAAGATGGTGCTGACTCCATCAAGGCAGGTGCCTTTGACTTCCTCTCGAAACCACTCAACCGCGAGGAGCTTACCGAGACCATGCAGCGCGCGATCACGCTCAGCCGATCACTTCGCCCGACAGCATCTCATCGCCACTCGGGTACAAACTAAGTGCCACGTTTATGCCTGCTTTGAAAATCGCCATCTTAGGCTCTACCTATCCACGCTCTCAGGAAGACCCGGGCGTTCCATGGCAGAGGGAAATCGTCAATCGTACTGCCGCAGCGGGACACGATGTCACCGTCATCGCCCCATCATGGCGGGCTTTATCACATCATCAAATTGATGGCGTTCCCGTCCTCCGCTGGCGCTACGCTCCATCGCACTGGGAAACCCTCACTCACGATGAAGGTGCGCCGAATAAACAAGGATCTCCTCTGTTTAAAATCTTTGCCCTCAGCTACATCCTCTGCGGTGTCATCGCCGTCTTCTGGTGGTGCTGGAAAAAGAAGTTTGACGTCCTCCACGTGCACTGGCCATTTCCACACGGCTTTATGTCTGTGCTGCCGCAGAAAATCCTCGGCACGCGTATTGTAATGACCTGCCACGGTGCCGAGCTCGCCCTTGCACGGAACAGTGGTGGTATTCGCAAGGCTTTAGCGGCACTGTTAGCCACCGGCGACGCCCTTTGCGCCAACAGCTCACACACCGCCAACGAAATCAAAAAACTCTGTGATCGCCACGTCCACGTCCTGCCTTACGGAGCCACAGTGGAAGCTGCCGATGCCGGAAAGGTTTACCCCCCATCAGATCCCCCCATGCTACTGAACTGCGGCAGACTCATTCAGCGCAAAGGGCTTCATATTTTGCTCCAAGCATTGCCCTCTATTTTACAGAAAAGAAAGGTCAAAGTCGTCATCACGGGCGAAGGTGACTGCAAGGCAGAATGGATGGAGCTTACCACGAAGCTAGGGCTCGATGACGTTGTCGAGTGGGCAGGTTTCGTCAGCAGTGAACGCCTTGCCGAGCTTTACCATACTTGTACCTGCTACGTTCACCCCGCTATTTTCGATGACCGAGGCGACACCGAGGGACTTGGCGTAGTGCTCATCGAAGCACTCCGCCACCGCAAACCCGTCGTTGCCTCAGGCGTCGGCGGTATTGTTGATATCATTAAGGATGAAAAAACGGGTCTCCTCGTACCGGAGAAAGACGAAGTCGCACTCGAAACAGCTATCCTGAGGATCCTCGACAACCAAGCCCTGGCCACCAAGCTAGCCGGTCAAGGTTTTAACTTTGCTCAAGAAGTCTTCGACTGGAACCGCATCGTACAAGCAACGGTAGCGGTTTATAAAGGAGACTAAAAAATGGCTTTGTAACGAGGCTTAAGATGAAAGAACTCTATCATTAGCCAGTTTTCACGTGAGTTAATAAACTGAAGTTTACTCCACCCAGCTACTGGGCTCTCTCCTGAACGTGTCTAGTTTCCCTGCTGCCTTGTCCCAGAGGTAGACCGACCAGAGGTACGATCGATATTCCAGTTGGCAGTTTTTTCTAATGAGCAGCTCCTCTCTGGCACCAGGGTATTCCCAGCGAATGTTTTTTTTGCGCGAGCGAAATTTCTCCCGGTTGATAATGATCCAGACACGATCTTGCTCAGCAAAGATGCTTTGTAAATCAGCGAGCCTATTCACTACTTGCGCATTGCCATTTCGGTCACGGAGGACGCCGTGATCATTGTAAGTAAAGTCGTAGAGAATGGGAACCACGAGATCGTAGTCAACATGTCCCAGCTCGATTTTTGCCGCGTGGGGGTGCGGCTCGGTGATCATTACTTTGTCACCAGGCCTCATCTCCGTGCGAACATAGGCGAGACTGGAAATGGGATCACCTAAGATTTTCTTGTCATACGACTGCCAGATGCGCCATGGCGAGAAGGATAGCACGACTGCAATAAGAGCTAAGCTTTTCACCCAAAACCCCACTCGTCTGCCTGCGCTACTTGCCACCCACGTGCCAAAAACACTCATCCCATGCACCCCGAGTAGTATCCAAAATGGAATCAGAGAATACATGTAACGAAAACTCACTGAGGTGATAATCAAGTTAAACGCGACAATAGAAACGAGCAGAAAGACATGTAGCGTAATATGCCTAGTGGTACCGCGCCTGATTGAGTAAATCAAACTCATGAAATAAAAGGCACTAAGAACCAGATGAAGTCTCGAATAGCCTATAAACATCGAAAACATATTTCCCAGCTCCCAAAAAGTGGGCGCCAGCGTCGCTTCGACATTGGGTGAGACCCCGACACTCCTCGTGATGCACTTGATTTTAAATAATAGGATATCAGCAAAGATCAATAAGCCCGAAATGATGATGTAGAACACCGATTTTGCTTCCCATTTAAAAGGAACACCTCGACCAAATAGAAGATAAGCGATCAAGAATACAGGTACAAAGCTAATACTAATTTCCTGACTCAGCACTGCCATCGCAAAGACCACGATCGCCCCCACCCTATGCCAAACTGACTTCCTGTTAATAAAACCCTGCAAAAATAAATAGACCATCAAGACAACCATCAACTGCTGCTGCTGGTAGAAGCGGGCGATATGACCACTAAAAATAAGGAAAGGATGAGTGGCAAAAAGAAAGAGTCCCACGCTCGCGATCCATGATCCTCTAAAGTAATTCCTCGCAATCAACCAGAGAAGCCAGCCAGTGAGCACACTGAGTGCCACAGAATATAGGCGCAGCGACCAAATATTCGCGCCAAAAACCTTTACCACTGCCGCTGCTGCGTAGTGATAAAGCGGGCTGCGACTATACCAGATATCGTCAGCGAGCAGCGGTTTACCCGTTTCCACAATGGATAGCACAGCCTGAATCGACGCGTATTCGTCATCATCGATAGGTTGATCATGCACCATCCATCCTCTTGTTAAAAAAACAAATACGAGTAGCACGAGGCAAAGCCAGTGATTTCTCATACTTGGTACACGGAGCCGCTTGGGTAAGTTGGGTAAGTTGGGTAAGTTGGGTAAGTTGGGTAAGTTGGGTAAGTTGGGTAAGTTGGGTAAGTTGGG
>JBPOGD010000009.1:0-161448 GCA_051252195.1 Akkermansiaceae bacterium
GAAGAGTTTTCCGCCAAACGGAAGGTAGAAATCGGGGAATTCAGAGGTCGATTCTGCGTGTTTGTGATTGGCCATGTGCAAGGGTTTTGGGGCTTCTTAAGCCGTGCCCTTGCACCTGTTAAGCATTTTTACCGCGTTTTCCTTATCCTTATAGAACAAAGAAGGGAGACTTTTTCAGCATCCTCTATGTAGTGCCTTCAGCCGCACTTACCTACTGCTTACGTATTAAAAACCTTTTACCAACCCGAATGCAAAGCACGTAAAATCGACAGGGAGTGTTGCCAATGGCGCGACTTCGAGTTATCAGTTCTTGGCCTTGACCACTTCAGCTTCCATCAACACGGTTCCTGCCGCCGCTGCGCGCGAAATTTCACGTCGCAGAACATTTGCGATTATCTCTCACCCTGATGCGGGGAAAACTACTCTTACTGAGAAGCTACTTCTTTATGGAGGTGCGATTGGTTTGGCAGGTAGCGTTACGTCGAAAAAACAGCAGCAGTCTACCTCCAGCGACTGGATGACGATGGAGAAAGAGCGGGGGATTTCAGTTTCCTCGACCGTACTTCAATTTGAATACAAAGGATGCTGTGTCAACTTGCTCGATACTCCAGGGCACCACGATTTTTCCGAAGACACTTATCGTGTTCTGTCCGCTGTTGATTCCGCGGTGATGGTCATTGATGCTGGTAAAGGCATTGAACCACAGACCTTAAAGCTATTTGAGGTCTGTCGTCGTCGTGGAGTCCCCATTTTTGTATTTATCAATAAAATGGATCGGCCTTCGCGGCCGCCCTTGGAGCTGATTGATGAGCTTGAAGACGTTCTTAAGTTAGCCCCAGCTCCAGTTAACTGGCCGCTTGGTGATGGACCGCGATTCCGTGGTGTCTATGACCGCAATAAGGGCGAGGTGAATCTTTTTGAAAAAACCTCCCATGGAGCGTTCAAAGCACCACTTGAGGTCGCAGGCATTGAGGATGAAAAAGTTCGCGAGGCTTTGAGTGATGAACTTTATGAGGTAGTGACTTCTGAAGTTGAAATGCTCGACGGCCTGACTGAGCCATTAGACATTGAGCGGGTTCTTGCTGGCAAGCAGATGCCGATCTACTTCGGGAGCGCGATGAATAATTTTGGCGTACAGAACATGCTGGAGAGCTTTTTGGCAATGGCACCGCCTCCAACGGGTCGAGTAAGCAAGGGGGAAATGATCGACCCGGAAACGGACAATTTTTCAGGTTTTGTCTTTAAGATTCAAGCAAACATGAATCCGCGTCACCGCGATCGGGCCGTATTCATGCGGATCGTTTCTGGGGTTTTTGAGCGGGACATGCAAGTGATCGATCAACGCTCAGGAAAGAAAGTAAGACTCGCAAACGCGCAGAAGCTGTTTGGGCAGGACCGTGAAACCCTCGATACAGCCTACGCTGGAGACATCCTCGCCCTCGTTGGAAATTATAACTTCCTCATCGGCGATACTCTCACGAGCGATCCAAAGGTCGTCTACAAAGAGATGCCTCGCTTTACCCCAGAGTGTTTCACCTATATTCTCAATAAGGATACCGCTAATATCAAACGCTACCGCTCGGGGATGACCCAGTTGATGAAAGAGGGTGTGGCGCAGTCCTATCTCGTTCACGGAAGTGTGCAGGCAGTGCCTTTGTTAGGAGCTGTTGGGCCGCTGCAGTTTGAGGTGTTACAGGCACGGCTAATTTCGGAATATGGTGTCGAAACACGGCTTGAGTCACCGCCTTGGTCCGTCGTCCAATGGTTCGAGGAAAACGAGCCAGACAAAGCCAGAGCTGAGACGCAACCACCTGAGGTGAATCTGCCCTCGGGATGTGTCGTAGCACGAGATCAAGACGGGCAGTGGCTCGTTTTACTTACGTCAAAGTACCTTGTCGGAGGCCTGCACGACCGCAACGAGCATCTTACCTTCCGCGATCATGCGAATGATTAAAAGAACAAGAAAGTAGACATTCGATACTACTTCAACAGTCCCTCCGATTGTAATGCCTCCATTACCTTGAGGGCGGCGTAGGAATCGTTAGCGGCGTAGGTTAACTGCCGCGCGGTGAGTCGGTGTTGCGCCCAATTACTGGTCGTGGTGGATTTGGACTTCTTAAAGCTTTGTTTCAGTAATACACCGATGGCTCCGCGGACGCCGATGTTTCTACCATAGCCGAGTTTGCCAAAAGTTTGGTCAAGGTCGAGGACATGGTTCAGGCTAACCCCAAATCTTCTTTGTATCTGTCCGTGGTCATTTTTTAAACCAAAGCCGACCTTTAGAACTTGTTGAGAGGTGATGAGATCTGCGGCAGCTTTCTGACATTCACTATGGTGAAGCTGGAAGAGAAAAGCTTTGTTAGTAAGGGCAAATTGAACTAAGTGCGGTCCGTCACTTTTCTGGCCTTTTTTGAAAGTGGGTTTAGCCTCTGTATCAAAGCCGCTGAGACCGGCGGTCAGAATTTCAGCAACGGCTCTTTGGCACTCGGAGCGAGTTTCAGGCAAGTGAATTTGATCGAGGGGAAGACCTTGGAAATTAGGTAAGAGTGCAGTTTCTGCTTTTACAGGCACCCGTAATTTTGTCTGCTTCTTGGCTTTCTTGATTTTGTTTTGCCCTTGGCTGTGGCCACTGGCAAGTAATGACGATGAGTCTAGGCTACCTTGTTTCGGGCGATGCTGTTTCGGGTGGGGTTCGGGTTCACTCATCTTATTGTTCATTTTTAACACCTTGATGGAAGTGTGGCCTTTCTACAACTTCCTTCTATAAACTTTAGATTCGCAATTTCTATGGATAGATTCAGGCCGATACTATCGCAAAATGAATATCATGGCTCCCAGTCAGCAATAAACTTCTGGTCAGCTTCTGAGAGGGAGGAGATGAGGATACTGTGCCTTTTACTATTTACCTCGATTTCAATATTTGTGCTGTTTTTTGATAGAAGAGTCGCTTCAATACTACGGCCTTTATTGTCCGTGAGTTTGCGTTTGATCTTTTTTTCTACGAGGGATGTGGAGTGTTTTTCTTCCTCATTCTCTGTAAGGCTTTCCGTAGGGTTCTGACTCTGAATCTTTTTCACATTAAGTGACTCATGAACAAGTATGAAGCGATCAAGATTAAAGTTTTTTGAGCGACCTGAAATGGTAAGTTGGTAGGTTTCACCTGTTTTAAAGTTGTAGATTGCAGGGAATTTTTTATGCCCTGAGTCTAAACTGCGTGCCCAGCCCCAAGTGTCGGCATTGCCGCCAAACATTTTGGTATCTTGCTGCAACATCTCTAACGGCGCCTTCCCTCCAGAGGTAAAGTCTCCCTTCATTGCTACATAGCAGTCGTTCGACAAATCTTCTCTTTCATTCTCTAAACGCTTCCGGGCACGCAGCACGAGTGCGTAGTTCCCTGGTTTTGTGATCTTAAAATGGTATTTCAGGGGGTCTTCCGGAGGACCATTGGTAAGTTTATTACCTGTGAATTCAAAATGGCACTCACCGCTGAAATCTGCGACGTCTGTTTTCTTTTTCCATGAGCCAAGCCTTGAAGGTGTTGACTCTACTTCGATAGCGACAAGGCCTTCTTTTTCCAGAAAAACACGATCCGCGGCCACACTCATCTGCACTAACCACAAGGTGAGGATTAGTTGCAGAGTAAACATTTGAAAATATTTCATAAAACTAATCTATGGTATTCAAACTAAGTTTGCGAATAAATAATAGTTAGGTTCATAAGATGATGGTGGTGTGATAAAATTTCTATGTTCGAAAGGCTAATAAAGTGGCCTTTTGATCTCAATCTTACTGATTGTTTGTTGGGCTAGGCTATCGATGTCTAACTAGCATGGATGTCTATTTATCTCACATATTTAACCCCTAGTTCCATTGATACGATTCAGCGTTTTCCTCATTCCAGTCGCCGTCTTTTTTCTCGGTTCCTGTAATTCTGGTTATGTTAAGACTAACATTGGATCACCTGTGATCAAGCCGTTGAAGACGGCAGAGCTTGCGGTGGATGCGCATGCGCGGCTAAAAGTTCTTGCGACCCAAGCACCTCTTTCTGCCAATTCAGTTTTTTCAAATTATAAGTCAAGAAACGTCTCTTTGTGGTCAAATGGCTGGACGCGTAGAATCGATCTCACAGGTGTTTCCTGGAGCCAGAAGCAGTCAGGTACCGCAATTACACCCCGGCATATTGTGTTTGCAGCGCATTATAAGATGAAGACTGGTTCAGTCATTAGATTTCATGATCGTGACGGGCAGCCACATAGGCGAACGGTTCAAGATCTAATTTCTTTTAGAAATAGGGACGATGCTGCGCGAGCAGATATCGCAGTAGCACTACTTGATGAACCGCTGCCTTCAGGAGTAAAAAGCTACCGCCTATTACCTCCTCGTAATGATTATGGGCAAACACTTCCTGGTTGTCCCGTGTTGGTGACCGAACAGAAACGCCGCGTGTTCATTCATCAGGTGAATCGTCAGGTTGGGAGCTCTATCTTTTTTCATCAACATCCTGATTTCCCCGCGAGCCTCTATAAATATCTCGTTATGGGTGATTCTGGAAATCCTTCCTTCCTTCTAGTCGGTGGTGAGCCTGTACTGATACAGACTCATACAGGTGGGGGTAGTGGTGCGGGACCTTTCTATTCAGAGCCAAGTATCTTCGCAGCACTGCAAGCAGCGGTGGCGAAGTTAGATCCAAGCTATCAAATTAGAACTGTGCCGTTAGATCCTGCGTCTAGTTCTTTTACTCGATAAATTAGTTCTGGCTCCTTCTTGTACTATTTATTGATAGGCGGCTCAGAGAGAATACAATTATCAGTTCTTGCTGCTGAGCTTCGATGCGCGCTTAATGAGCGAACTTATGGAACTTCTCGATATTGCAGCAATTTTGCTGACCTTGGCGGCATTATTTTCTTACGTAAACCATAGGTGGATTAAATTGCCTACCACCATTGGTATTATGCTGATTAGTCTGGTGATGAGCTTGGTTCTGATAGGACTGGGGCAGTTCTCGCCTCCTCTCACCATAGCTATTACGGAATTTGTCGAGGGGATCGATTTTAACAAAGCTCTGATGAATGGGATGCTGAGCTACCTGTTATTTGCAGGAGCCCTACACGTGAATCTCCATGAACTAAAAAAACAGGCGCGCATTGTAGGGATCATGGCGAGTGCGGGGGTTGTACTCTCTACTTTCCTGATAGGGGCGACATCGTTCTATCTTTTTCAAGCAATGGGGCTCAGTATCCCATGGATATGGTGCTTGGTATTTGGAGCTCTGATTTCACCAACAGATCCCGTGGCTGTCCTAGGCATATTAAAGACAGCTGGGGCTCCCAAGTCATTGGAAACAAAGATAACAGGAGAGTCTCTATTTAATGATGGAGTAGGTGTCGTCGTATACCTTGCGCTGTTAGGTATCGCAGGGGCTGGAGCACATGGTGGCGATGCTCACGCATCGAGTGGAGCAGCTGATATAGCGATCTTGTTTGTTAAAGAGGCTGGGGGAGGAATTTTGATAGGTGGAATACTCGGCGGTATCGCCTACAAGCTGCTGAAATCCATTGATAATTATCATGTGGAGATATTAATCACTCTCGCTCTAGTTACAGCGGGCTACCGCTTTGCCATGTGGATGCATATGAGTGGACCATTAGCCATGGTAATAGCTGGTCTAATGATAGGCAATCACGGTCGTGAAAATGCAATGAGTGAGAGAACGAGGATGCAGATTGATACCTTCTGGGAGTTGATTGATGAGATCTTGAATGCGATTCTCTTTCTTCTGATTGGCCTTGAGATTTTCGTTTTAGATTTCTCTGCGAAAGTCTTGGTAACAGGATTGATTTTGATACCTATTACTCTACTCGCCCGCTATATTGCCGTCTTTATACCTGTAAGCATCTTGCAGCGCTGGAGAGTGTTTACCCCCGGGGTGACAAAGATTTTAACTTGGGGCGGTATTAGAGGTGGAATCTCAGTGGCTCTCGCCCTCGCCATTCCAACAAGTGTTGGGGAGATCCGCGACGTTATTCTGTTGGTTACTTATGTGATCGTAATTTTCTCCATCGCGGTGCAGGGACTTACGCTAAAATCATTAGTTTTTAAAACTCTCCAGAAAGCCAGAAATAGCACGCCGTAGTGAATGAAGCTTTTTTTGGTAAAGTTATGAGCGAAAATAGTTATGATGAGATTAGCGGGGAATAAAAGACCGTCATTAATACTCTCAGAGTAATAACCCATGAAAATTCATTCTCTATTTCTGACGCTGTCATTTGTCTGTATCACAATAATAATGAGTCTTTTTGTCAGCAAGGCAGACTCGGGTTCGCCCTCAGAAGAAGTGGGCAAGGTTCAGTGGGGGCGAAATATGGATGAAGCACTTCGTCAAAGTAAGACAAGTGGAAAACCCGTACTGGCCTTGTTCCAAGAAGTTCCAGGATGAGCAGGGTGTAAACAATTTGGCAGGGAGGTCCTCTCTGACCCACAGATCGTATCCACTATTGAATCCGCCTTTATCCCTGTACTCGTTAAAAATAATCAAGGAGGGCAAGACGCTATCACACTCAAGAAGTTCAACGAACCATCCTGGAATTATCAAGTCGTTAGGTTTCTTGATGCCAATGGTAAAGATATCATTCCACGTCGTGACCGTATATGGGATAAAACGGCGTTAGCCAAACGAATGGCATTAGTACTCAGTCTCTCGCAAAAAAAACAGCGAGACTAAGTACTCCTCCTACAATCCATAACCAGAGCGGGTCTTTGACTAAGTAAGGGTAAAACATGAGAATGAAGCCCAGTGCCTTTGGTTGCCAAAGATCTTTCCACTTCCCGTAGGCGACATAGATCATTCCTAGACCACTAAAGACGACCCAAGCTGTGATAATGTATGGATCAAACATAAGGGTGCACTGATAGACTGCGATGACAGATGAGCCAAGAAAGGATTTTTATAAATATGGTTAGTTGGTGTGGATTGCAAAGTGTAGTCAGATTGTTGAATCCTTTTTGAAATCTGTTTTAAAATTACTAAGCTAGAATAGCGATGAACTCTTGCGACTTTTACACAAGCGCGCACAAAGCTGGATTATACGCTTTCTTTCATTGATGCAGGATCACGGTAATCCACCAAAGGAACTTCGACATGAACATCGATCTGATCGAGCTGTGGGCCAGAAATACGACGACGGTATTTTTCAGCCTGTGGTGGTGTCGGGTTGAGTAGATTGCAAAAAGTAATGACTGTAATTAGCATAAAGCTAATAAGAAACACTAATGTGGCAACTGTGCGAAACATTTAGAGACGACCATCTTAAGGGTTTTCTCTGTAGCGAGGGTTTTTCTCTGCCAACGAACCTCTTCGTTATCTAAATTAAAAAAAGAGGGGATCAAAATTGATCCCCTCCTTGCTAAAATTATCGGCGTGAGCGTCTTGATAGAAGACCTAGAGTGCCAAGGCCGAGTAGCGCAAATGCTGATGGCTCTGGAACTACTGCGGTAGCAACGACAACATTATCTATACCGTAGCCTCCATCATCTGCTGTAGTTGCCAAAAAGGTATACACGTTTGAAATATCAGTATCAATGAAGCCGAAAAATGAACTCGTACTAGTATCAAAATCGTTGGCTCCTTCGGGTACAGGAACCAAAATATTACCAAGATTACTTGTTAATCCTTCATCGTTTCCACCAAAGCCAGAGTACTCGAAACCAAATCCGCGAACTACAGTACCAGTATTCACTGTGAAGGTCACGTTTTCGGAAGGGCTGTCATCAATCTTAAGAAAGTTTGATGCATTAGGTGCATGATCATCATTACCAGAAGTACCATCTAAAACTGTGTAATCAAAATTAGGTGCTGAGGTGTCTGTGCCCGGATGCGAGACCGTAAGGCCAATACTCGAAAGGTTCAGTGGAGTTGGCGTGATGGTAGTTCCTAAAGGAATGCTTTCAAAGTCTTCGAGAGCAAAGGTTAATCCTGCATTGTTGACTGCCGTTTCCCATGCAGTACGATCTGTAAAAGTTACTATTACTGCACTGGCTGATTGGTAGACCAGCAGGCTAGTAAGGCTTATTGTAAGTATTTTTTTCATATTTATTGAATTAGGGAAGAGTATTCCAAATGATTTTAATCAGCTGCGAGAAGGGAAAACTCCCTGAAGAGCAATAATGAAGTTCACACATGAAAAAGGCTGAATAATTTCAATCGGAATATTTCCTCCTGGGTTGTTTCCAACAGTAGTAGTAACTTCTGTTGTAGCTGTAATTGTACCTGCAACTGCTCCTGTCTCCATAAGCCCAGCTCCTGCCTCTCCGTAAATCGAGGCTGCAGTAGCGGCTAAAACTAATCCATCAGGACTTCTTTCTTCTGCTTCGCTACTTGTTTTCATAGTGAGGTCGTGAGTGACTGTGTTCACAGCTGTCGAAGTTGCTGGGTGGGTGTGCGAGGGGATGTTGGATCCAGTAAGTATTTTACTTTCCCCCCCCCCTTTTTGGCCAATTTGGTAAGAGCTCAAACCTGGGCCATTACCAGGATGGATGGGTACTCTGCCACGAAGGTCTGGGAGGGCGAAAGTGGTGCGGCCATCACCACCATAATAAGTGCCGATGAGAGAGAAAAGTGCGGTATTTGATGAAATAGCCAAAAGCTGGCCGTCACAGAATGCCCAGCCTCTTGGAGCAAAGTTTCCGCCGAACATCATGATTTGTGCAATGAATGGTGTCATAGTTTTGTGTGTTGTTGTGTTGTTTTAGTTTTTATTGTGCGAGAGAGATATTTGCTGGGTCGTTGGCTGTCCTAAGCCAGTTAGTCATGTGTGGATAGGTTTCACACATCTGATACCAGAGGAGCATCGGGACACCAAAAGCTTGGGGACCTTGGAATTGTGCGATGATTTGTTGCCCACCGTCTTGGTAGCCACCTTCGTGAAAGACGATTTGTGGATCGATCTGCAGATGAACAGCTGCGGCGTAAGCCCATGCCATAGCGCTGGTCTCGTGAGCCGCATCAGGTTTTTTAACGCAGACGAGCGAGCTGCGTTCTGAGGGGTCAGCCGTGGCGAGGAGACCCGCCTTATAAAGAATGTCGCCAGGATAGGTAAGGTTCTCAGCATCGATCAAGAGCTTACCATCAGAAAATTTGATTCCAGGAACACTGGTGCCATCAGGGATGTGTGCATTTCCATGAGGGATGCCTATCTCGTCGAGAAAGCTGGTGAGTGTTGTGATAAGCGTGGAGTTCATGCGACGTTAGAGATCAATGGATTGTTGTATGAATCGACTATTTTTTGTTCAGATTCATTTAAATTGGCTGGGGGGGTAGCAGTAGGTGAATTTTGATTATTTAATTTTCTATCAAATACATCCGCTGCAATGTTTTCAGCAGCAGTAAATGATTCTAACAAATTAATGGTTTCTAACTTTTTTTCAAGCATTTCGTGATAATTCAAAGAAAGAACCCGATCCGTGTGCATAGCGTTGAGCTCCTTGAGGGCTTTCTCCCCTTGCACCCACGTTTGACAAAAATGAGCAAGCCCCTGCTCACATTGAAAGTGTCCTGAAGCTTTTGCGGATTTCACGGTTTCTTCGAGAGGGCGGCTGAGCGTTACGAAACGAGCCTGAGGTAGTATGGTCGCCAGCGTCTTTACAACGAGAGGATTGACACCAGCTATTTTCCAACCCCAAATACTGCGTCCAGCGTCTTTAGCATCTCGCTCACAGGCTTTGAGCCATGGTGCAATAATTTCCTTAAGGGCTGTATTAATGTGCTGTTTGCTAGGAAGCATAGCTGCGATGAACTCATCATCACCTCCCTCTATGACGGAATTCCTGAGAGGTTCTGAGTAGCTAGATTGCTGCTCATAAATCATCATTTTTGTCGCCGCGTAATTGGTCAGAAATTCGACTTCGTGTCCCACGGAATCGCCATAAATCATTGTATTACTTGCAGAGCAGAGAAGCCGCTGGATGAGCGTCGACCCAGAACGAGGGCTCGACGACATCACAATAACTGGACGTGTTGAAAGCATGCGTGTTGTATTTAATGATCAGAAAATCCCCAAAATTTTTAATTAAGTACACTTAGACAGAAAAAAAGTTATTGAAAAGGTTTATTATGCAATAAATTGTATATTGCCAATACGACTTTATATCTTAATGATTGTTTAGTCATTTAGGCGACATAATCCTTAGAGAAGAGTCATACTACTTTCGAATATTCTTTATTGTAGGGTTACCCAAGTAACGTTTGCCCGTGGTTTGCTCTGCATCAAAACGAGATCACTAAAAACCGTAAGCTGCATTTTTTTTGCCATGCTAACAGCCACTTGCATGTGAGAACTTTGTAATAACCAGTGGACATGATGCCTTTGAGTATGCTCATCAATATAGCCCTCTGTGCATGGGAAGGCGTTTAAATCAATTTGAATGGTCGTGGGGTCTACTTGTAAGCCCATACCAACGGCCTTAAGCAGAGCTTCTTTAGCGGTCCAAATGTCGAGTAATCTATTTTCTACGAGTTCAGGTGGCAATGAGGCAATATGCTCTATTTCAGCTGCATGAAGAAAGTAGCTAGAAATTTCTGTGAGCTTAGACGAAGAACTCATTTCGATATCGACGCCTATAGGTTCCGAATGGGTCATGCCGATGACAATAATTTCTCCAGCATGTGAGATATTAAACTCGATTTGCGCATTGTATTTTTCACTAAGAAATGGCTTGCCGAACTTGCCGTAACAAAGATCAACTGATCTAGGCTTAATACCTAAAAACTCACCTAATATGGACCTTATGGCGCTTCTTGAGGAGCTGAATGAAAGTCTCGCCTTAGCACTTTTTATTCGGTTTGCGCGTTTGACCTCCTCGTGATTTAAAAAGATTTCTTGCGGATGGGAAGAGTCGAAGATGAGTAGAAGGCATTCCTCATCACTTCTATCCTGAGAAGTTACGATGGAATTTTGAATGTGAGATACTATGTGAGTATAATTCATTGCTTGAGCCTAACTAGACCTTTGTTAATAGGGGAGGGAGCGGAGCTGCATTTTTAGATTCGAGGTAATCATTAATTTGGTAGATAGTCGCGCTGATGGCGTCTTCGCTCTGAATCTTATGGGCAAGGTGTTGAGCCGTTTCAGTGTAGTGGGGATTTTGGAGGATATCGCTGATTGCTTTTGCCAAATTCTCTGAGTTTAGGCGACGACGAGGGATAGGAGCAACGGCAGTACCGACGGAGAAGCAGCGGTGACCCCAGTACATTTGATCGCCTTGATAACCGACGATGATTTGTGGAACTCCTGCACGCAGGGCATTGTGCGTGGTTCCGCAGCCGCCATGGTGTATAATGACCGAGGTTTTGGGAAATAACCACTCGTGCGGTGTTTCGTTTATCAATAAATATTGTTGAGACTCGACCTGGAGATTGCCAGTCATTGGCTGGGAATAGTTGCCTGTTTCTCCAGTATCTTTTTCCAAGGAGATTGGAGTGTTTTCAGTTTTAGTAGAGTGTTTTTCTAACAATGTGATGTCATCTTTTCCTACCTGGATCAACGCACGGATATTGGTATGTTTGACGACGTCGAGGAGGGTACTTAGCAAAGCTTCCGAGTCATCGTCGAGCATGCTACCAAATCCAAAGTAGACGGGCGGTGGTCCCGATTCCAAGAATTCTTCAAGAGCGTTGGGCGCTTGCCACTCAGAGTGTTCCGGAGCATACCAGTATCCAGTCACATGGACCCAGTCTGGCCAGTCGGGAGGTCTGGGAACGATCGTTTTACTCATCCAGTAAAACATGGGGATACCTTCTCGGTCATCTTCTCGCATGGGTCCCCGCCATCCAGCAGGTTTGAGGCCCAAGCGTTCTTTGCGCCAACCGTCTAGAATGCTTTTGAAGGGGAGCCACATAGCCATATTGAGCATGGAGTGGCTGGTTAAGTTCAGGAATCCTCCGAGGTTACGCTTCGTCGGCGAAATAAAGCTGGGGAAATGGCGTGTTGGTGTGATCGGGCTTCCAGCTGTGCGGATGTAGGGAATGCCAAGGTATTTGGCGATAGAGCTACCCTGGGGGGTGGTCAAGGTGTAGATGAGTAGATCGGCAGGTTCTGAAACTTCGAGGCAGCGGTCGAAGAAAGCATGGGCTTTTTTTCGGATGAGGCTAGCTTGATCCCGAAGCTGGCGCAGATAAGCTAGTGGATTCGTATTCGTATTTTGGGAGTGTTTTCCCTCGTGGGACTTCAAGAGTTTGCGTGGATTTCCAGGGAGTGTAACAAATTCGAGGTCATCGTGCTCGACCATTTCTTGATAGGCTGAGTAAGTGGCAATGACCACTTGGTGTCCTATAGATTTGAGTCCAACGCCTAAGGCGACGTGGGGTGCCACATCTCCTCGCGTGCCGATGGTCAAAATAATAATTCGCATATGTGGTGTTTATTCATTCAGCCCCTTATTCAAAAATATTGGGGCTATTGTGATTTTTAAAGAGTGACTCGACGATGGCGACCGCGTCAATTTCAGTTTCGTCTTTGTGCATTTGTTGTGACATGACTGTGCAATTTTGGCGTAGCTTCTTATTCGTGAGTGCTTCTCTGAGAAGCGCTTCTAAACGCTGTGGAGTTATCGAATTTTTATTACCGATAAGCCCGAGGCGATGTTCACGGATGCGGGCAGCGTTTCCATAGGTGTCGCTCTGGAATGCGGTATTGAGATGAGGAAATAAAATCAGCGGGACTCCGAAATAAAGAGCCTCCTTAATGCCGTTCATGCCACCATGACCTATCATCACAGAAGCTTTCTTCAAAAGCTCACATTGGGGTAACCAAGGCTTCAAGATCACATTATCTGGAATCGGTTCGTCAGTATTGGCTTTGTCTCCTGCTAATACGAATTGCCAATCTGGGTGCATTTCAGCTAATATCAGTAGGGTTTTAATCACACGATTGTTGTCGTCAAAACGGTGAGAGTAAGTTCCCAGTGAGCAGTAAATAAGTGGATTATTAGGGTGTAATTGTTCCCAAGGGAATGTGGATGTATCGCTGCGATTGAAGTGGATGCACGGACCTAGAAAGTATCTCCCTCTGTTTGGAGTTGTCTCAAAATCTAGCTTCTTGTTATTAAGTACTAGTTCAGTCGTTTTGAGTCCTAAAAAATGAAAACTTGTTTCCAAGAAGTGCTGTTTTGGGTCGAGCCCGTTGCGTTGAGCTAGAGATTTGGCGAGCCAGCGGCTGTATGACAACATGTCATAGATGGGAAATGTACCGCTGAGTTTGGGAAGGATCGAGCTTATCGAACGTACTAGCCACATTCTTTGCCATGACCACCAAAGTGCTATGTGGCAAAGAAGGGTTGTGGGTGGAGTCATATCAATTGTGATGGGTGGTCGTTTAGGCTCTTTAACATGCGGTAATATGCTCTGGATGGTTACGCACCGGGTTCCCATCTTATTTGCTTTGGCAATACAGAGAACGTTGAACCAGTTTACCCAGCTATCAATGATTATGAGATCAGGACTCCATTCTTCTAACCACTGGCCATAGGACTCGAACTGCTGCTCGAAGTATGAGATAAAATACTCTTTGTCTTTACTGATGCGCCGGAGTCTTTTTTTCTGATCGCTGGTCGACATATTAGGCACCTCTGAAAATGAATTAGTTAGACTAGGAAATAGAGGTCGAAAGGTGAATTTCTGATTTTCAATCATCTCTTGGACATCGTATTCATTGGGCATGCCTAGTACGGCTGAATAGACAATTTCGTGACCAACTTTTCTAAGTTCGTTCGCTAAATTGAATGTCGACATTACATGGGACTTAGAGGGTAACATAATGAAAAGAATTCTTGCCATTGGGGGGGTATGTGTGGGGGGTAAGAGTTTTGTCTTATGGAGAAATGAATCATCAAAATAAGATGTTACGGGTGAAAAGAAATAAGATCTAGGAGGCTGTGATTGGCTCTATGAACAAACTCTGTGATTAGGCGAATAGTGGTTTAATCGCCTTTGCGAGCGAAGTCACATGAGGTTCGGTAATCATAGAAATATGAGAGCCTGAGGTTAAAATCACCTGAACTGATCCTGTTGTATAAGTCTCCCAGCCTAGGTACTTTGGCAGCCCACTTGTGGATTCGCTTTCGTTGGAGCGGACGACGGTAATTGGAACAGAAATGGGAGTAGGCTGGAAGTTATCCAAGATAGTCAAACTGGTGCGATACCTTGTTAGAACGAGATCTGCGAGTGTTCCATCAGATTGTGGTGGAAGCATACCAGCCTGCTCTAATATATTGAGAAGGTTGGTTTTGGCGTCATCAATGGATAGATCTTTTATATGGATACCGTTTTCATGGGAGTCAGCTGATTCTCTACCTATCGTTAAAGGCAAGCCTGCAAATTCGCGTGCAGCGTCCGTGATTTCATGAAGCAGTTCAGCGTCTGTGATCGCACTGTGTTGTTTCAAATGCTCTGGGGAAGGAAGGTCGATCATGATTAAATTATGAACTTCGATTCCGGTTTCAGAAAGTTGCTTAGTGATCTCAAATGCTAGTGCCGCCCCGAAGGAGTGGCCTATTAAGTGGTAAGGTGGTGAAAAGGTATTCTTGAGAACGCAGATGTACTCTGCAGCGAGGGCTTCCATCGTGGGGATCGATGATCCGTCTATCTCGGGCGGTGCCATACCATAGAGGTTACATGATGGGCTCAGTGGTGGCGCGAGGGCTCGGTAGCTGTGAGGGTTTCCACTTGCACCTGGTATTAGAATGACTGGAACAGATTGTTGCTGTTTAGCCGTTTTTTGATCACTAGGTGATAACTCGATGAGTATGGGTGCCGACTCGTTGACGCTCCAGAGAGATTGGCAAATCCCTGAGATAGTAGGGTTCTGTAAAAAAGTCACAATAGGGACTAAGGTGCCGAGGGCTTTTTTGATTTCAGCTAGAAGGTGGACCGCTAAGAGGGAATGCCCGCCAAGTTCGAAGAAATTCTGTTCAGTACCCACGATCTCACATTCTAAAGTTTGACACCATATTTGGCGCACTTGCTTAACAATCTTTGGATCAGTACCAGGTTCTACCGTGAGGTACTCATCGGAGTTTGATAGTGCGGTGTTTGGGTTTTGAGGCGTTGGCTCAACCTTGGGAAGAGCGTTACGATCAATTTTTCCATTGGACGATCTGGGAATAGCGGGAATCGAGAATAGCCAGCGTGGCACCATGTACAAAGGAAGTTTGTCACGCAATTGCTTGCGTATGGAGTCCAGATTGACGCTAGGGTCGCAGACTACGTAAGCGGCTAGCTGCGTTTCACCGAGACGATCGCGTGTTGATGTGACGGCGGCTTCTTCGATTTCTGAAAAATCTGTTAGTATTGATTCGATTTCTCCTGGTTCGATACGGTGCCCTAGTATTTTTAACTGAGCATCAATGCGTCCTAAGACTTCGAGAGTTCCATCTTGGCGCCAACGCGCGAGATCACCTGTGCCATAAAGTCGTTCAACTCCTACTCCAGAGATATTAACAATGATGAAGCGCTCTTTTGTGAGGTTTAGTTGTCGGCGATAGCCCTGCGCGAGCCCTTCTCCAGCAATGAAAAGTTCGCCCGTATAGCCTGGTGGCAGTGGGGTGTGCCCCTTATCGAGAATGTACATCCGCGTGTTCTGGATCGGGCGTCCGATGGAGACTATGGACTCTGCTCTAGTTACGGGATGCACAGCTGACCAGACGGTTGTTTCTGTGGGGCCATAGACATTGTAAATTTGCTTGCCTTTACCTAACAATTGTCGTGCTAGATCGGGAGGGAACTGTTCGCCCCCGCACCAAACCCGTAAATTATGGGGCACGTCCCATCCCTGTTGCAGAAGCATTCGGAGGGTGCTAGCTGTGGCCTGTAGGATGGGGTTTTCATGGCTAGCGACAATGGCGTTGAATTGTTGAGGGTCTTTACTTTCCACTTCATCGAGAATCACACAAGTGCCACCGACGAAGAGAGGGATGAAAAGGTCACCGACGCTGACATCAAAAGAAAAGGGAACGAGACCTAAAAAACTACTACCCTTAGGAACTCCAGGCTCGCAGGTGAGCGCTTGCAGTAGATTCACTGCAGAGAGATGTCTAATCTCGACGCCCTTCGGCTTCCCTGTAGTTCCAGAGGTATACATGCAGTACGCTAAGTTCTCTTGATTTACTT
Source organism: Akkermansiaceae bacterium (assembly GCA_051252195.1). Taxonomy (GTDB): domain Bacteria; phylum Verrucomicrobiota; class Verrucomicrobiia; order Verrucomicrobiales; family Akkermansiaceae; genus Oceaniferula. The sequence continues at coordinate 16,160 of JBPOGD010000009.1, forward strand.
GAGGTAGCTCAAGTGGCTCTTCGGTGGAGCCGATTCTTTCAGTATCGTCTAGCTGGTTTCTTGAAACGAGGTCTTCGATGGTGGCTAAAGGAATATTAAAGTCTGCTTGTACCAATTTAGAGGAGCTTGAGACGATTAAGAGCTTAGCTTCTGAGTTTTCTAAGATGTAGTGGAGTCGTTCAGAAGGAGAATCAGTTGATAGAGGTAAAAATGCTGCGCCTGCCTGCATGATACCGTGGATGGCAACGGGGTACTGTAGTCCTCGATCAAGCATCACGGCGATGATATCGTTGGACTGAATAGCACGTGACACGAGACTCATTGCGAGCTGCTGTGCATGTACTTTTAACTCACCATAAGTAATTCCCTCAGATCGGAATTTATATGCAAACTGGTTGTCATCGGCACGAGACTGCTGCAGTAATGAAGCGAGGGTAAGCGAAGGTTCGATGAAGACTTGCGTGTCATTCCATTCCTGGAAAACGCGGGTCTGTTCGTCGATGGGCATCAGTTTTAATTCGCATAAACGAGAAGACGGCTGTTTGGAAATCGATGTTAATAGCTGGACGTAATACTTGAGTAACGAGCGAATTCTGGACTCATCATAAAGGTCAGTTTTGTATTCGATACTAACAGAATATGCACCAGAGCGCTCTTCGACGGCAAGACTTAGGTCTACCTTGGAACCGACACTGGGGGAGGCTAATAAGCTTGTCTGGCAGCCAGTAAATGTGGGAGTGCCTTTGGGCTGATTCAGGAAGCTAAACATAACCTGATAGACTGGAGAACGACTTAAGTCACGCGGAGGATTGACGGCGTTTACGATCCAGTCAAAAGGTGCTTCAGCGTGATCAAATGCTCGGAAAACCTGGTCGCGGCAATGGTTTAAAAAGTGCTGAAAGCTTAAGTCACTTTGTGGCTGGCAGCGCAGCGGTAGTGTGTCCATAAAGAGACCCATGGAGCGGTTGAGTTTATGATCGCGACGCCCAGAATGCGGCGTGCCTATTAGTAGGTCCTCGGTTCCAGTGAGGCGATGCAACAGAGTGCAGAAAGTTGCGTACAGTAGTGTAAATAAGGTGGTTTTGTTCGCTTTAGCTAAGTCGTTTAATTGAGCCATCAGTGACGCATCAATCGGAATGCCAATCTCAGTGCCAGTACTGTTTTCGATGGGGGGGCGGTTACGATCTGATGGGAAATCAAACTGTAGTGGAGCCTCGTTTAAATAGTTTTTCCAAAAGGCTTCGAGCCTGCCTTTGCGTTTGCGAAGATCCTCGGTTCTCGATTCCAGATAGTCCTGATAACTTGGAGCTTCTGATACTGCCATAGCACTGGATCCAGAACATAATCTCTCATAGATGTCACAGAGTTCATCGATGAACACCGCCACGGACCAACCATCGACAATGATATGGTGTAGGCACAGAGCTAACACGTAATCTTGGTTTCCCAGCTGAACTAATCGGCTTTTGATAAGTGGAGCTTGTGTCATATCAAATGGCTCGGAAACGAGAGCACTTAGCAGCGAATTGATATTTTCAGGCTTTGTAGCATCGTCTACGATTGGAAGTGACCATGTCACCGAGTTGGCGTAGAGGGCCATCGGTTGGCCATTATCTTCTGTGATGGAAAAGCGGAGGACATCATAAGCTGCAATCAGTTGCTGAAATGCTCTTTCAAGTAAGTGTGTGTCTAGAGGTCCGGTGATACGGAAGGCTACTGGTATCTGGTAGGCTTCCTTGGTTTCTAGGATCTTTTCATGGAACCAGATTCGCTGTTGCACCAATGATAGTTCGGCTGTGTGTGGAGGTTCATCTGCAGTGGCAGATATTGTCTCGGGGACAGTAGGACTGTCGCTTTCAATCAATTTGGATAAGTCCCCCAGCGTGTCAGTTTGCATAATGTCACTGATGCCGAGTTCCACGGGGAAACGTTTGCTGATCAGCGTTAACATCTGAAGGGCGAGTAAGGAATCACCTCCCAATTCCGCAAAATTATCTTCTGAGCCGATGTCACTAACCCCCAACAAGTCGCTCCAGATCTCTGTTAATATCTGTTGCACATTAGTAGATGTATCGGCATGAGCGTCTTGCAGTAAGTCATTAGAGGAATTTATTTCCGCTATTTGCTCAAAACAAACCCAGTTTTTAATGCGTTCTGCCAGCGGAGATACTGCGACAAAATACTGTCCATTCTCCTGATTATTGAGAATGGTTTCTAAAGCTTCGATACCCTGGTGAGGAGTGAGTGCGTTTGGTAAAGTTTCATCACTTGTTTGCCAGCCGTCCCAGCCAATGCTGTAAGCATCAAGGGCGTGGGTTTGGCGATACTGTTCGACCAGAGCATCCATGGCAGCGTTTGCCGCGGCATAGGCCCCGAAGCCAAATCCTCCAAGTTGAGTGGAGATAGATGAAAAAGCTACGAAAAACCCTCGATTAACCAAGGCGTCGTCGGTAGTAGATTTGGAAGAGTCTCTGGTAACAAGGGACTCTAGTAAATTGGAGGAGCCTATCGATTTCGGAGCTAGGATTTTTTGAACCTTAGAAGCTTCAAGGTCTCTGGTGGATAGAATGGCGGCTTCACCCGAGATGCCTGCGAGGTGAAACGTGCCGTCAAGTGATGTGAAACGTGCCATCATTTTTTGAACGGCGATGTTATCTACAATATCTAAGGTAAATGTCGTGACTGTTGCCGCTGTTTTACTCAGCTCTCTCAACAGCGTAGGGCTTACGGCACGCCGTGAACATAGATAAAGATGAGCCTGATAATGCTCGGCTAAATAAAGGGCTAGGTGTTTAGCGATGCCTCCTCCTGCTCCCGTAATAAGATAATGCCCATGTTGTTGCAGCTTTGAATGGGATGTTCGTTCTATCGTGCTGCCTTTGTCGATGAGTCCAAGGTGCCGCACCAAAAGACTATGATCGAGTTGCTTAACGATCGGGTGGGGAATGGAATCCGTGCACAGAATGTTCTGAGCTGTTTGAAGGGCGGAGGCATTTATTGCGCCAGTCTGCAATAGGCGGATTTTTAGTGTGGGAATCTCTTGTCGTAGGACGATAACCAAGCTTTCGATTACGTTTTCACGTACATTGGGCTCTAAGGAAGCATGCCCAGTCATCAGAATCAAAAGTCGTTGCGCCCTAGCTCGAGATGCTACTGTGACAAGGTTTTTCACCTCGACTATCAATTCAGCATCGGAAATGGCTGAGGATTGAATATCTAACGCGTATATGAGGCAGGGTGTCTCCTCGACCAATGAGTGCGAATCTCCCAAGAATGTGGAGGTCTCCACCGCGCGCACTTGGGGGAAGTTTTTGAGGCACTCATGAGCTTGTGTGAGTTGGTTCGCGTGACCAATGAATAAACTTCTGGTCAAATTTGACGCTTGGTTTTTCAGAGCCTTTAAAGACAGCGGACGTAATGAGGCCTGATAGATTTGAACATGAGGTGATACTTGATTTTCTATTTTCTTTGTTTTGAGTGAATCCAGAGCCCAGTACCGTTGCAATACGAACGGGAACGGTGGCAGCGCAATACGTCGGATATCTTCGGTTTGATAGCTATTCCAATCGAGCTCTACACCTTGCATCCATGTATCACGTAGTGTCTCTAGTTCATCAATTGTAGATGTCGCGTTGAATAACACCTTTGGAGAGGATTTCGGTGAGGATTTGGGTAAGGCTCCTTGTAATTGAGTTCTGAGGTCTTCTAGATCATTCACCAAATAGGCGGTTCTCACGGAGTAATGTTTGCGTCCAGTTTGCAGGGTCCAGGCTAATGCAGTTAGGTCGAGAGGTGGTTGAGATTCTATGGTCTCTGCGAGCCATTGTTGTCGCACCTTGAGTGAGGCTACGGAAGGGGCTGACAGCACGATGAGTGCTCTATCATCTTGCTTGGAGGTTTGAGCAACTGGGTTTGTCCTATGAAAGGAGCTAACTTCAGCTTCTCTCGATAAATCATTTTCGCGAACAATGAGGTGAACATTGGTACCACCAATACCGAAGGAGCTCACACCGGCGGTCCTGATCCTAGAGCCTTCAGCTGTCGATAACCAAGGGCGTGCTTTCGTGTTGAGAACAAATGGAGAATCTTCCAAGCCCAAGGCTGCGTTTGGGTTTTCGCCGTAGAGAGTGGGAGGTAATGTTTGATTTTGTAGGCAGCAAACGGTTTTGATGAGTCCTGTAACACCAGCGGCGGCGTCCAAGTGCCCAATTTGGGCTTTGACTGAACCAAGCACGCAGGAGGCGTTGGGGCTATTGGCAAAAACAGATTTGAGCGCACTGACCTCAATCATGTCGCCAAGTGCCGTTCCCGTGCCATGAGCTTCGATATAGGAGACGGTTTCGGCACCGATCCCCGCTTTTGCCAATGCGGATTGGATCACTTTCTGCTGTCCCTTCACACTTGGAGCGGTGAAGCCGATTTTGTCGTTGCCGTCGTTGTTCATGGCTGAACCACTGATGACGGCCAATACGGGATCTCCGTCTGCTAGAGCCTGATTGAGTGGTTTAAGCATCACGACACCGCAGCCCGAGCCTTGTACTGTTCCAGCTGCATCCGCAGCGAAGGCACGGCAATGACCGTCAGGTGATAAGATGCCATCTTTTTGATAATGGTATCCAGGTGGCATGCCGGACTGCAGGGATACACCACCTGCTAGTGCCATGTCGCATTCACCATTCAATATCGACTGGCAGGCCACGTGTACAGCGGACAAGGATGTCGAGCAGGCTGTTTGGATGGTAAACGCTGGACCTTGCAATCCGAGTTTATAGGCGACCCGTGTGGCTAAGTAATCTTTGTCGTTAGCCAGCATGGTTGCAAACACGTCGGGATCAGCTTGAGCAGAATCAGATGTCATTTGCAACAGGCCATAGGTGCTGACACTGGCACCAGCGAAGACGCCAACATTTAAAGAGGTTTGCTCGGGAACGATTCCGGAATGTTGCAATGCCTCTTCAGCACACATCAAAAAGAGACGCATTTGTGGATCGAGTCGTTTCGCTTCAGCAGGGCTAAACCCGAAGTAATCTGCGTCGAATAAGTCGATATCATCGACAGCACCAAATGCGGGTACAAATGCAGAATCATTAATTACATTTGCATCGGCCCCTGCTGTAAGTAGCTCTTCCTGCTGATAAAAGGTGATAGCAGGGACGCTCTGTAAGACCATTTCACCAAAGGCTTCGAGGTTTTTGGCTCCGGGAAAACGTCCTGACATTCCTACGATAGCAATTTCAGTTTCCGTTTTACGAGGTGAGGTGGTTGCAGGTTGATCCTGAGTCAGCGTGTCTGGCTTCGCAAGGCTGGCTAGGAATGTCGCCAAGGACTCGATAGTCGGATAGCTAAACAATTCAACGAGATCGAAGGAGATTTCGATTTGTTGTTGCAACATTAGGTGCGTTTTAATCAACAAGAGCGAATGCCCACCGACATCAAAAAAGTTGTCGCGCCGTCCAATTTCGTCAACCTCAAGTAATTCACACCAAATTTCCGCGACGAGTTTTTCCCATGGTCCTTGCCACGGCTCTGAGGATTGATCTAGGTTTTGGTTTTCGCCTTTGGAGACTTCGACTAGAGACGGCGGTTTAAGTTGGATTAAATGTTTTCTGTTTGTCTTACCGCTGGTTGTTAAAGGCAGGTGCTCGAGTGTCAGAATTTGAGAGGGAACCATGTACTCTGGTAAGCTGCGTTTCAAGACAGTTTTGATCTCTGAGAGCGGTGGGGTAGAGCTTTGTTGAGCCACTACAACATAGGAAACCAGTTGATCTTTTCCTTGAGAGACAACGGTCGCCGCTTCCAAGATTCCTGGGATTGCAAGTAAGGCTGTATCGACTTCTCCTAGCTCAATACGTAGTCCACGCAGCTTGACCTGATTGTCGAGACGTCTGTGATATTCGATCACCCCGTCGCTGCGGAAACGCCCTAAGTCGCCCGTTTTATAGACTCTTGTTCCACTGTGCGGGTCTGTCACAAACACCTCGGTCGTCAATTCTGGATTTTGGCAATAGCCGTCCGCTAGTCCTACTCCTTCAATGCAAATTTCTCCGTAATCGTTGCTGGGGACGTCTCGCAAGAACGTGTCTAAAATACGCATACCCATGTTAGCGATGGGTTTTCCAATGGGAATGGGGTCGGAGGCATCATTTGGGACGCACTCCCAAGAACTCACATCGACCGCTGCCTCTGTGGGGCCATATAGGTTGTGTAGGCGGACGCTGGGCAACAATGTGTGGATCGATTCAGCCAAGGCTTTCGTTAAAGCTTCACCGCTACATATCACGTGCTTCAAGGTGGTGCAGCTCGGGACATCTGGGTGGAGCAAAAACGCTTGGAGCATGGAAGGCACGAAATGCAAGGTGGTGATACCGAGCCGTTTGATTTCGCTGATTATCCATGAAGGGTCTTTGTGCCCCTCTGGTTGAGCCAATACCAATTCGACCCCGCTGACTAAGGGAAGGAAAATGTCCCATAAGGAGACATCGAAGGTATAAGGCGTTTTTTGTAGTACTCGGTCAGTTTTTTCATCCATCGCGAGATAGTCTCGCATCCAGAGTAATCTGTTGCGAATCCCCGCGTGGGTGTTCACTACTCCTTTGGGGGTGCCAGTTGAGCCAGAGGTGAAGATTACGTAGGCTGGATCAGAAGGTGAACGATTCGCGGAAATGGTTTCGACATCTGGAGCGATGGCTGCGGTACTGTAGACCCAGCATTCGATGCCTGAACTGCCTTGATCACCTGTGATTTTTGCCGAAGCTTCCGAACTTAGTATCAGTGAAACTTGAGCAGTTTCGAGGATGCTTTGAATCCGTTTTGTCGGTTGAGCCACATCAATGGGAAGGTAGGCTCCACCTGCTTTGAGGATGGCAAGCATGCTTACTACCATCTCGATGGACCTTTCAAAACAGATCGCGATAATCCAGCTATCGGGCGTATCGTGTTTTTGAACAAGTCGAGCTGCCAGTGCATTGGCATGGGCGTCGAGTTCGCGGTAGGTCCACGACTGCTTGCCTAGAACAAGCGCCGTTTTATTGGGAACTCGTTGAGCACTTGACTCAACCAATTGATGAAGCAGCAAAGGTTCGGACCAAACGGTTGTGGTGCCACAGTTCCATTCGTTTCGTCGGGACTGTTCCTTTGCGGTTAAGAGTTGTTGACGGTTGAGTGGAAGATCGGGTTGTTCTAGACAATGGCCGAGAAGGTACTGAAAGTAGGTACTCCATACTTCCATACTTTCATGAGTAAAGAGGTCTGTTCGGTAGACAAGTAAAGCCTGTAGTGTATCGGACTGTTCTTCAAGGTAGAGCGCGAGATCGACTTGTGCCGCACCCATGTCGATAGGGGAAACCTTTGGGAGTATGGACTGTGAATCTTCATCTCTGAAAAGTGATTCCTGGTAGTTGAAAATGACTTGATAGAGCGGATGCACACTCATGTCCCGCTCGGGATTAATAACATCGACAAGTTGATCAAAGGGGAGTTGCTGGTTTTGATGCAGATCGAGAGTTGTTTGGCAGGTGGTTTCCAGTAGTTGCTCGAAAGTCAGCTCTTCATTGAGGCAAAAAACAAAAGGCATGGTGTTAACAAAACACCCAATCGTTTCGTGGGAGTCTGCGTCATCGCGATTGGCGAGGGGTACACCTACTGCAAAGCCTGATTGTCGAGCCTTACGAGATAGGAGTAAGGCAAAGGCGGCAATGCAGACCATGAAAGGAGTGTAGCGGCTGTTCTGGCAATAGAGCTTTAGTTTTTTTACGACTTTCGCATCGAGAGAAAATTCAAGTTGAGCGCCTGCTTCCGTCATCGTTGGCGGGCGTACGAAATCAGTCGGCAATTGCAGGTTTTCTTGATTGGCTAACTGCGCTTGCCAGAAAGTGCTTAGTTTTTCTCTTTCGTTCGCAGAGAATACTTTGACTGGTCTACAGGTAGCCGGCTGTTTTGGATTGAACGCGCTACCCCAATACGCTGCTAACAAATCGCGCACTAATAGATTAAGCGACCACCCGTCTGCAATAATGTGGTGCAGACCGATCACGAGCTTTGAAAATCCGCCGCTAAATCGGTAGAGTTTTGCTCGGATCAATGGTGCTTGTTCCAAATGGAAGGGTATCCGACTGAATGCTTGGGAATGCTCTTTGAATGACTTGATTTGATCGCTTTGAGAAAGGGAGTTTAAATCTTCAATGTTAATAGGCACTTCCACTTGAGCGAGTACTGAAGTGTAGGGCTCACCGTCTCTATCGAGAAAGCTAGTTCTTAAAGCGGAGTGCTTTCGAGTGACCTGGTTTAAGGCGTTTTGTAAGCGCTGAACGTCAATGGAACCGTCCAATTCAACGGAGCCGAAAAGATGATAAGCCGCTGAGTCTCTATTGAGCCGGTTTAAGAACCACAATCGTTTTTGGGTCGATGACAGTTCAGTCTCATCGGTGATTGTGGCTGAAGAATCGTAGTGAGTTTCGCTGGCTTCCTTGGAGAGAGCCTCTTTCAATTGCATCGAGAAGTCGCCAAGTGTGGGATGATCAAAAAGTGTTCTTAAAGGTGCTTTGACGCCAATATCCTTTTCTACTAGTGCAAGCATGCGGGTTGCGAGCAGGGAATATCCTCCTAAGCTGAAGAAATCACTATGCTGTGATAGCTCTTCGCTCGCTAAGAGCGTTTGCCAGATGGAGGTGATTTTTTCTAAAACGGGGTCGTCACTCGCTAACGGCTGATCAAGGTTTTCCGAGATCTCGATCTGGTCAGTCCCATCGCTTTCAATTATGTGATTTAAATCGGGAAGACGTGAGAGATCGGCTTTCCCATTCGGTGTCAGGTGAATTTGCTCTATGGCAATAAACCGTGATGGAATCATGTAGTGAGGTAGCCATTCTGAGAGCGCCGCCTGAAGTTCCGATTGCACGCTAGCAGGCAGTAAACCCAAACTCTCTGTTGTGGATGGAACAATGTAAGCGACCAGCATTTGACTAGTTTCACTGCCTACCACTTGCGGGACCACAGTGGCTTCGCGAATCTTAGGGTGTTCTAGTAGCCGAGCTTCGATTTCCCCGATTTCGATACGAAACCCTCGGATCTGAATCTGAGAATCGATTCGCCCTAAGTGGACTAACTCACCATTTTCCATGGCTACACCGAGGTCGCCAGTCCGGTACAAACGTTCTCCCGCAACAAAGGGGTCTGGGACGAATCGCTCTTCAGTCAATTCTGGACGATTTAAGTATCCCCGAGAGACCCCTTTACCACCGACATACAATTCCCCAGGAATGCCCGCTGGGAGAACATTTCCATGGCTGTCTAACACGAGAGTTGTCGTTGTTGGAAGTGGACGCCCGATCAGATTGCGGTGGCTATCAAAGTCTTCGCCGAGCAGGTGTTTGTACGTCACATGCACGGTTGTCTCAGTGATACCGTACATGTTGACGAGAGAAACGTCGGGATAGGTTTGGTGAAATCCTTTAAGTCGTAATGGGTGAAGCGTTTCACCGCCAAAAATGACCATGCGTAATTGATGCTTACGTGGTGTCTCACGTAGCTCATTGGCCAAATAGTAGAAGGAGGTGGGTGTCTGATTGAGGATCGTGACCTTCTCGTTCACAAGGAAGTCAGCAAACTGCTGGGAATCTTCGGCTACACATGAGGGTACTACTACCAGAGAGCCTCCAAATAAGAGGGCTCCATATATTTCCCAGACAGAAAAATCAAATCCGGGGGAATGGAAAAATGTCCAAGTATCTGATGCGCTGAAATCGAATGGAGACTGGTCGTTGATGAGTAAACGTACGACTTGTTGGTGTTCTACCAACACCCCTTTGGGTTTGCCCGTTGAGCCCGAGGTATAGATACAATATGCTACTTGCGATGGAGTTATCGCCTTTTTGGGATTATCCGATGTTTCGCTTTCATAATCTAACGAATCGTAGTCCAGTTTGACTGGTACCTCGATATTGCAAAGCGATTCTTCGTCGCCGATGACGAGTCGAACGGCGGAATCTTCGAGTATCCACTGTAACCTCTTTTGCGGAATGGAAGGATCAAGAGGTAGATAAGCAGCACCTGCCTTTAAAACCGCTAGCATAGCGACGACGCAGGCAGTAGACTTACCAAGACAAATCCCCACTAGCGCGTCTGGTTGAGCCGTGTGAGCCAATAGCTGAGCAGCTAGCAGATTGCTACGCTGATTAAGTTCGAGGTAACTGATCGAAACCTCTCCATCGCGAATGGCAATATGATCAGGAGTTTTCTGCACCTGTGATTCAAAGAGTTGAACGATAGTTGCATCTTCTGGAAATGTTGCGGAGATGGTGTCCCAGGAGCTAATTTGTAAGAGCTCTTTTCCAGGTTCGACTATACTGATCGATGACAGTGTGATTTCTGGTGTTTGAGAGACCTGTTGGATCAATGTTTGAAAATGACGCCCCATTCGCTCGATTGTTTCTTCACGGAACAGCTGACGGTTATATGTGAGTTCGAGTTGGATGCCAGAAGGTGTTTTTGAGAACCACGCATGCAGATCGTATTTGCCAAAGCCTATGTTAAATTCTTGGAGACCCTCTGACTCGTCGCATCCCGTGGTGTATTCAAATAATACGTCAAACAGAGCGGTGCGGCTCATGTCTTTGGGTGGGTTGAGCGCACTGACTAATCGATCAAAGGAAACCCCTCCCGAGGATCTCATGGTGATTAAATGGTGTTCAACGGCTTCTATGTGTTCGGCGTAAGAAGTAGTTCCTTTCAGGTGCTCGCGGCATACCATCAAATTGGCAAGCGGGGCGATCGCAGTAGATTCAGCAGGCTGCGTTAGTCCAATGACGATTTCCTCTTGGCGGGAATAGCAGGAAAGCAATATTTGAAAGGTGCCCAGCAGAATAGATTCGATACTGGTATTTAAAGTCTCGCTTAAAGCAAGCAGGCGCTCAGAAAGTGCGGTGGCGAGAGGGACGGAATAGCGTCCCATTTCGTAGAGGTGGACTGGATGACGGGGAAAGTCATAAGGCAGCTCAAGGGGAGCTAGGGGTAATGCCAATTCATTCAGCCAAAAATTTAAATGCTGTGTGTAAGCGTCATCTTGCCGCTGTTTTTCGAGCTCAGCGATTTCTTTGAGTGAGGCGCTTTGTGGTAAGTTTAAGAGTGAGCCATTGAGTGAGCCATTGAGTACTAGTGCGTCATAGATTTGTGTGAATTCAAGAGCTAGTATTCTTAGTGCACGTCTGTCGACCACAAGCTGATGAGAGACAAGTAGGAGAGAAGATTTGCCGTTTTTGGGTCGTCCAATGGCTACTTTAAACAATGCCTCATCACTTAATCCTATTGGACGTGCGGCATACTTTAGTAGTGGAGAGATGTCGTTTTCGTCGGGTAAACTGATGGTTTTGATCGCGACTGCTACGGATTCTTGAATTTCCAGAGAGGGAACATCGGATCGCACACAAACTCTAGAGCGAAAAATTTCATGGCGTTCCGAGAGGCAAGCCAAAGTTTGCTGCACGAGTTCTAGCTGCCAATCGTCACGCTGCCATACCACCGGCATATTATGATAGACTGGATGCGAGGAGTAGACATTGCCTGTTTCAAACGTATCAATGAACCAAATACGCTCCTGATGAGGAGATAAAGGGATGATAGAATCAGCTTCTGAGGTGATTTTTGCAGTCGGTTCTTGTGCGAATTCTTTTAGCGTCGATTGAAAGATTGAAATCAAGTCTGCCACTGAATTTTCAGTGATGAGATCGGTGGCGAATTCTACATGTAATTGACGGCTGTTTGGTCGGCAAACAACTTCAATGCGTAAGTCGAAGTGGGCGACTTCTAATGGTAGTGGAATCAGCGAAACTTCTGTTGCCCCAAACGAAGGCAAGGTTTCAGGCTCCTGCTGATAGGCAAACATCACCTGAAATAGTGGATTGCGTGATGAGTCGCGCTGCCCAACAATCTCACGTGCTAATAGTTCAAAGGGGATGTCAGCATAGTCTAGATCATCTTTGAAAGATTGAGTGAGAGTTTCACAGTAGTCTAGAAAAGATGCATGCGGAACTACGTGATGGCGAGAGACTAGGGTGTTGGTAAGGAAACCTATGAGATTACGAAACTCGGGACGATCGCGGTTTGCGATGGGGATCCCTAAGGGGATATCCGCTTGACCCGTCCATCGAGAGAGGGCGATGCGCACTAAGGCATGATAGGCTTGAAAAGGACTCAGTCCCGAACGGGCGACTGCTGACTCGATCTCTTGGGTAGTTTCCCAAGGTAATAAAGTCGTTTGCATGCGACCTTTATAAGAAAACACAGGAGGCCGAGGAAGCGCGTGAGGCACATGAAGTTCAGGCAGGTCAGCAAGTTTGTGCCTCCAGTACTGGATGGCACGGTCCTCAAGCACTTTAAACTGTGACTCTTCCCAAGCTGCGTAGTCTGCAAACTGAATGGGTAGTTCAGACCAGTCTGGTGCTCTATTTTGCAAACGTGCATTATAGCAATCTGTTAAGTCCTTCCAGAGCACCATCAGGGAATAGCCGTCTGCAATGGTGTGGTGGAGATTGATCTGTAAGGCATGCTGGTTTGCCGTGAGCTTCCAGAGATGAACGCGCCAAAGTGGACACGCATCGAGAGCGAATGGTTTTTGCGCTTCGTCAATCAGTGCGGATTCCAGATTCTCTTCTGAAATCTGTCCATGTGTTTCAAAGTGAACATCGATACGGTCTAGTATCGTCTGTTGAGGTGAGCCATCATTTTCAGTGATTGCTGTACGTAGAGATTCGTGACGATGAGCAATCTCGTCAAAAGCAGCTCGCAGCTGAGCTAAGTCCAGACTCCCTTTAATGCGAAGGGACATTGGGATGTTATAGGTCGAGTTCGGACCATCGAGTTTTTCCAGTAACCATAGTCCACGCTGTGAGGCGGAAACTGGAAACTCATAGGCGTTTTCTGTGATAGACGGTGGGATACTCATGAAGGTAAATCTTAAATTACTTTCGAGTGACTCTGCGTTCGTTTCGGGATGCGCGAGGAATATTGCTGCTGGTATGTCCTTCTGCCAATTTACTATCGAGTAATTTGGCAAGGGATTCGACGGAAAGGTGATCCATAGCTTCCCGTAAGGTGAGTGGAACTAAAAATGTCTCGGTGATGCGAGCCACCATCTCAGTGAACAGCAGGGAGTGCCCACCAAGCTCAAAGAATAGAGAGGCTCGCGATGGCACTTGGCATTTGAGTAAGCTTTCCCAGATTTTCAGGACCTTAGTTTCTGTTTCAGATTGCTTATTGTCAGATTGCTTGGTCGCTAAGGGTTCCACGGTCGTTGGAGCTTTTAGTTGACGACGATCCGGTTTCCCATTCTCGTTGAGAGGGATTTGGTCAATTACATGGTAATGATCTGGTCGCATGTAGACTGGTAGGAACTCCTCGAGCCATGTCGCGATAACAGGGAAAGAAGTTTGTGAATTATTCAGAACGAGATAGGCAATGAAACGAGAGTCATCTTCGTCGAGAGCTACGATCTTAGTAATGGCGTCTGATACATCGGGGTGTTGTTTTAGAATGGATTCAACTTCCTCAAGTTCTAGGCGTACTCCACGTAATTTAACTTGATTGTCGCGGCGTTTGACGAATTTAATTTTCCCGCTGGAAAGCCTTCTGACGAGGTCTCCAGTTTTGTAAAGTCGATCGCTTGGATTATCAGAAAATGGATTGGGAACAAAGGCTTTCTCAGTGATATCCAGTCTGTTGTAGTAGCCCGCAGACACACCATAGCCAGATAAATAAAGCTCGCCAGAAACATGATCGGGAACTGGCTGCATGCAATCGTCCAAGATCCATCCGCACATCGTCGGGAGACAGTCGCCAATAGGAATACTGCCGCGCTCAACATCCATTTGTGTAACCTTATGCATGACGGCAAACACCGTAGTTTCTGTGGGTCCGTATCCGTGATTAAGTAGGGTGTGAGGGCAACGCTGCATAAACAGTTTACATTTTTCGGGGTGAATTATGCTGCCTCCTACGATAATGCGTTTCATGTGTGACAAGGCCTCGCTTTCGTGAGTGACTAACAAGTTGAATAAACCTGTCGGAAGAAAGGTATCGACAATATGATAGGATGTAATGACTTGTCCGTAGTCTTTCAGAGACAGTGTATCTGGTGGTGCGATCACTAATGGATAGCCGTTTATTAATGGCCACCACACTTGCATTGTTGAGGCATCAAAGGAGGCTGGCGAATGTAGTAGATGAGCTCCTTCGGGTGAATTGCCACGTAATTGCAAGGAAGCGAGTAGTGACATGACATTGTGGTGCGTGACAGCGACACCTTTGGGTTTACCAGTTGAGCCAGATGTAAACATGACATAGGCCAAATCATCGAGACTGACTTGAGGGAGCTCAATATGTTCAGACGGCATATTTTGCGAGGCTGCTAGAACGGTGACATTTGAACTTCCTGTCACTATTTCGTCCGTATCTGAGTCCGCGACAAGGAAGCGGCTTTGAGTTTCTTCTAACATCAAACTGACTCGCTTTTGAGGAAGTTTTGTGTCGATGGGCACATAGATTGCGCCAGCTTTGATGATGCCAAGAATGCCGATGATGCGATCGAGTCCGCGACGAGTGCGAATTCCCACCGTGTCACCTAATTTCACACCGAGACTGACGAGCTTTGCCGCAAGGGCTTCGGAACGCTGATGTAGTTCTTGATAGGTGAGTTGATTTTCTGTTTTTCCGTCGCGCGCAGCTGCTATCACAGCGACATCCTCAGGGCAGCGTTTGACAGTCGTCATAAAAGCATCAATCAAGGACGATTTGTTAAACGGGTTTGGGAAATCATCTTGTTTAAGTAAAGGCTGATTGGACGGTAATTCACCCAGTGCAACCTGGCTTAACGGTTCATCTGGATGTTCACAAAGCTTACGCAACCAGTCGACGAAACCGTTACACACAGTAGTTGCTAGCTGTTTAGATATCAGGTTGCTGTTGTAATCGAGTTCTAGCAATAATTCACCATTCAAGTCGGTGATGTTGACGTTGATCGCAAACTTAGAAGCGTTTACTGGTGACGATACCAATTCCATTTTTAGTCCATGAAGTCGGACTCCTTCACGGGGGCGATCTAGATTAAAAGTAACCTGCACCAATCCTGCTTGATCAGGTAGCCAATCGATCTCAGTGAGTCGGATCAAATCAGCAAATGGCAGAGTTTGATTTTCGAAGATATCCAAGAGCTCGCTCTTTTGTTGGGCTAGAAAAGTGAGGAACGACTTCTCGATATCTAAGCGACTGATGACCGGAACGATGTGAGTCAAATACCCGATGATTTCCAAGCTATGGGGCATTGAACGACCTAATACTGGTGACCCGATGAGGAGATCAGGCTTGCCAGTAAGTCGGTGAAGATAACTTTGAAACGCGGTGAGTAGCGTCATAAAGAGAGTAGCACCTGCTCCTTTGCCGAGTGTTTCAATACTTTTGCGCAAGGATGGCGTGATGCGGCTACTGATCCGATTACCTTCCCACGTCCATTTGGCTGGTGCTGGTAGGTCGTAAGGGAATTCAAAGCTTGGTATGGGAGCTTTTAGACGCTCGCGCCAGAAGTCCTTCTGACGTTTCATTTCAAGAGTATTTTTGCTCGTTTCTAACCATTGAACGTATTCGCGGAATTGTGGTGCAGGGCTTTGTGGGAATGGCACCTGTCCCAGTTCAGCACTATAGAAAATTGCGATGTCGTTGATCATCAGATTCAGCGACCAACCATCGAAAACGATATGATGTCCGACGATGGAGATTAACTGAGTGTCCTGACTCATTCGACACACTCCCATCCTGACCAATGGACCATTCTTGAAATCAAAGGCTTGGCCATTCATCGTCTCAAAGAAGTCTTCGCGAGCTGTGTCTTGTTCAGTGCCGATTAGCATGCTGGCATCTACGAGGTGGTAGGACACAGCCATGTCTGGATGAATGATTTGATGACGACCATCTTCTGAAAAGGTGGTGCGCAAGGATTCGTGGCGCTTAATCACATTCGTGAATGCGCGACATAAAATGTCGGAATCGAGGTTGCCTTCTACATGGATTAATATGGATTCGGTATAGGCAAGATTAGCGAGTGGATCAATTTGTGAGAGCATCCACAGTTGGCGTTGAGCTTCAGTTGCAGGAACCATAGTGGGAACCTGCAAAGCTTCAGACGGATGGTCTGGAAGAGACAGAGGTTTAACTGTCGCATCGTTGGTAGGGCGTTTTGAATGCTCGGGAATGAAATCTCCTTCTCGCAGCTCCTCGCAGCTTTCGCGGATAGCTTGGCTAATACGCTCGATATCTTTAGCCGTGTGAGCCGCAGAGAAAAAGCAGTTGCGGCCTTCCCAAATAAAGATGCCCTTGTCTAATAAGTGGTAGAATAAAAGATCAAGATTACCACTGAATGCAAAGCGAAATAGTGAACCAAACGCGACGATGCGCACGGGCATTTCCTCCTCCTCAAACCAAGCATTGAGCTCATCAGCAAATTGTTGGGTTTGTGCATTGAGCTGAGCTTGGAAATTGGGTCCTTCTTGCTGAACGCGTTGGAGGATGGCTTTGGCCGATGCGAGGGCGAGAGGATTACCTGTAAACGTTCCAGCAAAAAAGGTAGTGTCTGCTGTAGGGTAGCTCGTATCTCCATAAGTCCAGGTTCCGCCGTCCAAGCCATCCATCAATTGAGAGTTTCCAGCTATAGCTGCTATCGGCTGTCCTCCTCCTAAGACCTTTCCGTAAGTAGCAAGATCAGCCTTAACTCCAAAGTGCGCTTGAGAACCACCGGGGTGGATACGGAAACCGGTGATCATTTCGTCAAAAACCAATACCGTTCCTGAGTCGCTGGTGATCTGCCGTAATTGTTTGAGGAAATCTTTTGGTTGTAATTCTGGATGCCGTGATTGAACTGGCTCCACAAACACAGCTGCGAGAGAATGGGCGTTTTCGCGGAGAACTTGAAGAGCTTTATCACTACCGAAGGGGAGTACCAGTGCGTCATTGATCATTGCCTCAGAAATGCCAGGTGCTGCTGGAATCGCAGTCTGCCCATCCATTCCAGGAAGTGCTAAAAACCCATCGAAGTGTCCGTGGTAAGAATGTGTGAAATATGCTATCTGACTGCGTCCCGTGGCCAATCGCGCAAGTCGAGCGGCAACCATCAAAGATTCCGTGCCAGATTGACAAAACGCACAACGGTCCATGCCAGTGAGGTCGCAGAGTAATTCGGCGACATCTGCTGCGTGCGGTGATCTTCCCGATAAGCTTACTCCATTGTCGATTTGTGTATGCCAAGCTTCTATGAGAAAGTCTGGTTTGTGCCCAAATAGATTGACGCCAAAATCCATCGAAATGTCTGTGTAGACATTGCCGTCAATATCGGTCAGTTGGCAGCCTTTTGCTTTTTCAATTTCGATTGGGTAGAGCATTTCCTTAATCGAAGGGCGGAATCCAGCAGAAGCCCGGCAATCAGCAAATCTAGGTCGTGCTTCGGAGGCTCTTTGTTTTGACTTCGCTGTTTTAAGCGTCAGTCGAGAGCACAGTGACTGAAGATGCTGCCGTTGTATTTCACTCAGATGTTCCAGCGGTTTGGCATCATTGATTGTGGCACTTGGCGGACGGTAAGGGCCGACGCTTTGAGACGGTGGTTTAGGTGCAGGTTGTGGTTTAGCGGGTGCTATGAGCTGTGCTGATTTGTTGAGGGAAGAGCCTCCTTGTGTGAGGATATCCATCTGTTGATTCATCACCTGACTGAGGATATCGAGCTGGCGATTAAGGATGGTTTTAATATCTCCATCTTGGCTCGTACTGGAGGGTAGTTGGGGAACGCCTTGTTGAGTGTGAGTAGGGGACTCTTCATCTAGATCTTTAGCGTGTTCTGCGATGAATTCAGCAAGGGCTTCAAGATTGTATAGTTCTTCAAAGAACTGACGGAGGTTGATTTTAACGTTGAATCGACTCTCAATGCCGTGGGCGGCTTGAGCCAGTAAAACAGAATCGGCGCCCATCTCAATGAATGGGGCAGAGGTGCTTACCTCTTCAGGAGCTGAGCCAATAATTTTTGCGACGCTGTGTCGTAACTCGTTGAGAATGGTATCTCGGTTCATAGTTAAAGAAGTGTTTTGGGAGTGATTGGGTGTGATGGGTAGTCCGCTTTGTGGTTCTGGAATCGATTCCGAAACGCTCCAAAGGGATTCATGCTGCCATGGGTAAGTTGGCAGATGAATAGCGGTCATAGCTTGTTTGGGAACCAAGAGATTCCATTGGATGCTGTGGCCTGTTGCAAACAAAGCTGACCCTAGACGAGAGAGACTTTCTAAAGCAGGTAGACGCGGATTCATGGTTTCTAGCACATGAAATAATTCCTTGGGGAGAGAGGCCTCTATTGCTTTTTTGAGAACTGGGCTTGCACCGACTTCAATGAAGGTAACGAATCCGTCTTGTTCGAGTTGAGTGATGGTCTGACGAAAACGAACTTTGTCTCTCAGTTGACGCGACCAGTAGTCAGCGCCTAATTCGTGGCTCTCTTTAAGAGAGGCGTCGCATGTTGAATAAAATGGGATAGTTGCCACTTCATTTCGTTCATCGATCCAATTATTTAAGGTGTTTTCCAGCTCAGTGGTAGCTTCAGCCATTAAGATGCTGTGAAACGCTTGATCGCCTTTTAGAGGAATACTACGGTGTTCAGGCAAGCGCTTCGCAAAATCTTTGATTTCTTGCGAGTCACCCGAAACGACGGTGATTTCGGGTGCGTTTTCCGCGGCAATATCTAGACTATTGGGCGAAGACTTGAGTAGAAGTCGGGTTTCTTCTGCTGACATCAGGCAGGCTAGCATGTTCCCTTTCGTGAGAGGGTTCGACATGGCCTTACCTCGTGAAACGGCTAGCTGTAGTGCCTGCTCAAGAGTAAATACCCCCGCGATGTGCGCGGCTGTGATCTCACCCAAACTATGTCCAGTGACGGCTTCGGGCACGATGCCTAATTCATTTAAGATCGACGCTAACGCAATTTGGTACGCTACAAAAGCTGGCTGACTCGGGAAGGGTTTTTCTGCAGTGGCTGTTAACCCTAACTCCTCTAAAATATGGGGACCTTTGAATTGATGGATGATGTCGGCGCATTCTTTGAGCTTTTTGTCGAATTCTGGGAAACATTCTACCATGGCTTTGGCCATGCCAGGCGTATGGGAACCTTGCCCTGAAAAGACATAAACTACTGGGTCTGCTCCTAAGGGATGGTGCTCACCTTCCCAAATAGCATCGCGTTGACGGTGGCGGCCACTTGTCGAAGCAGGCTGTGCAGAACCTGTTCGCAGCATAGAAATGAGTGCTGTTTTATCTTCTGCAAGACAAACAAACCGGTGCCCAAGCAAACTTCGTCGATGAGCTAAATGTGTGGCAAGTTCAGCTAATTTGAGATGAGGCTGGGACTCAATAAAGTCAGCCATATCGGACTTCATCGCCTTCAGTGCTTTTTGACTGTGTGCGTTGAGCAGGATCGGAAGCTTGCCACTTGTTATTACGGGATCTTTGGTTTTTTTGGGAATGGGCACGCCTTCTAAGACAAGGTGCGTATTGGTACCTCCAAACCCAAAGCTGCTTAATCCTGCGAGGGGTAAAATATTTCCGCTAGATGAGCTGGGCCAGTCTGTTAGTTTAGTGCATACTTTGATCCGAGCATTTTCATAATCAAGAGCTGGATTGGGTTGATTGAAATGCAATGAGGGAGGTATCGTTCGGTGATAAATCGACAAGGCCGTTTTAATCAGCCCCGCAATGCCAGCGGCGGCTTCTAAGTGGCCAATATTCGTTTTGACGGATCCAAGTAAACATGGTGAATCTCCAGACTGCTCCTGTGTTTGATAAATGGTATTAAGTGCGCGGAACTCGATAGGATCCCCCAAGGGCGTGCCAGTGCCGTGAGTTTCTATGTAATCAGGTAAGCGACCTTGTAACGACTCTGAGGAGTAAACTTCACGTAGCAAACGCTCCTGTGCCAATCCATTGGGTGCAGTGATACCGTTACTGCGGCCATCTTGGTTCATACCAGTGTTGCGAATGCAGGCAAGGACGCGGTCTCCGTTTGCGATGGCATCGGAGAGTCGTTTTAATATCACGACACCGCAGCCCTCGCTCCGGACATAGCCGTTGGCACTGGCATCAAATGATTTGCATTTACCGTCTGCCGAAAGCATTCCAGCTTCACTGAACACATCGTTAAATCGAAGGTTCAGGAGTGCATTTGCCCCACCGACAATTGCCATGTTACAGCGGTTTTGGCGGAGGTTATCGACAGCGAGGCAGGTAGCGGAGATAGAGGACGAGCATGCGGTGTCTATCGCCATACTTGGTCCCGTTAAATTATAAAAGTACGATAGACGGTTAGCTGCAATACTGAACGCATTTCCAGTACCAAGATGAGCTTCTTTGATAAACTTAGATTGCAGTAAGCTATATTCGAATGTGGAGATCCCGACAAAGACTCCCGTGTTACTATGCTGCAGTGATTGCAATGAAACGCCAGCGTGTTCCAGAGCTTCCCAACTGACTTCAAGTAAGAGTCTCTGCTGGGGATCTAGCATCCGACCTTCACGCCTCGTAATGCCAAAAAAGCTAAAATCACACTCAGATATCCCATCGATTAACCCAGCGTATCGAGAAGCCTCGTGCACAGAATCGCTGGTTTGCTTCACGAGGTTCCAGCGATCTTCTGCGATTTTGCCAGTGGTACATTTTCCAGTAGTGAGTGATTGCCAAAAAGCATCAAGGTTCGCGGCACCTGGAAACCGACAACCAGCTCCGATGATAGCAATCGGCTCTTCTAGAAGGTCTGACTCTTGTTGGTTATTGGACATGGCAAGTGAGCAATTGGGTGAGCTCATCGGAAAGTGGAGGTAAGTAGGCCAATGGGTCGTCCGATATAATACGACAAGGCAGCTCAGGGTGAGATTGTTTGACAAGTTCGCATAGGGCTTGCCCCATTTTTCCGAGATCCACTAGCTGACGAACAGCGAATGCTTTGTGGTCATTTTCAATGATAGATCGTTGTTCCCATGCAATATTGAGAGCTGCTGTAAGAAGGACTGGATCTGGAGTAGGGCTTACGGGGAAGACGAGCTCAGGGTGTCCAGCATCAGTGAGAAGATTAGAAATTCGGTCATCATAGTCTAACCCGACGCAAGGGAGACCTGCTGACATCGTGCAAACAATGGCGTGAAAGCGCGAACTCAACATCAAGTTTGAGATACGGAGCAGTGAGATGAGCTGGGGTTGGGAATATTCTGGGCTGGTAAATGCTGAATGAGGAACGGAAAGTTGTTCTGAGAGTGTGCTGACGACAGATTTATCAACTCGATCCATACCAATGAGAACCACATGAGCATGGTGCTGGCTTGCCCAGGTTTCAACTGCCTGGCGGACACTATTAAGATAGGCTTCGAATTGCTCGGTAATTTCAGCACTTTCCTCATGAAAATAGAAATAGCCATAGTGGGACTCGGCATGAGATCCATCCTTTAGAAAAGCTTGATAGCGTTCTTGGTCGGCACGTACTGGCCAGAAAAATGGGTTCACCGGACAGACCGCGAGAAGAGGTTGCTGGCCGTCCCAGCCCGTTTTTATCAATTCCTCACGCGCCCAATCAGTACATTGGGGCTCATAGGTCCATGCAGTATCGACACCTTCGGAAACATCCATTCCAATATGTGCAAGCCGCTCGACAGATTGGCGGTTTCGGCAAAATACACGCGTATCTTGGCAGAACTTACGTGTGAACGAGAGTAGCTCATCACTCATTGATCCGGCCTCAGATCCGTAGGCGAAGGAAAGTTGGCCCGCTGACTTTGCATACGCGAGGGTGGCAATCATTGAAAAGGAGAGAACATCTCCGAAGTTGGATTTGAACAGAGATCCTTCGCAGGCTACGGAAATATCGGCCCAGTCAGTCATCGCTGGTAGAAATTCTGGGAGGTAAACGAGCTCACGTATCTCGGTCATTCCTTCAAAAAATTGAGCTAATTGAGGTTCGATGACAGATAGACAAAAGTCGACATTCTCACCCCAAAAATGGCGAAACTGGCGTAGCATCTCGTAGACCCGCACATCTGCACCAGTATTGCCAGCACCGGCATAGCCAGCGAGGAAGATCTTCAATGGAAGGCTATCTGAGCTCGAAGTCTCAGAAGTTGAGGATCCTTTATAATTTGAGACAGAAATTTCCAATTGCTCTTTAAGCACCGCGTCTGGGTCGGCAGCTTCTGAGTAGCGTTTGAGGTTGAGGCTGTGTTCTTCCATTTAAGTATGAGTTTGTTCTGTGACGTCCAATTGACTAAGGTAAGTGGCTAGATCGTGGATGTTAGGATAATTCCAGATAAGGGTCGGTGAGAGTTGGCTGCCTACCAGTTTTTCTAAACGCTTGAGTACGAGTAGTGCTTTGACGGAATCTAAGTGAAATGACTGAAACGACATATTGATATCAATAGATGAAGGCGCCATGTCCAACTGCTCAGCGATGACTTCCGTGATGGCTTTAGCTATCTGCCGCTTTGACACACGCCTTGGTGGTCGATTGACTGGATGTTGCTGCTGTGAAGTCTGTGCTTTTTCAACCAGCTGGGGTGAAGGTGTTGAAACCTCTTGATGAAGCTTAGCAGTGGTAATGAGAGATAACACCGCTTCATCAGGTGAATCATGTAGCAGAGTGTCAGGAATAGCAGTATTTAGCATGCGAAGCTGTTGAACACGCATGAGGGTCGCGGCTCCATGCATGAGCGCGTAAGAGACCTTAAAGACGTGGCGACCATCGGGATTTGCGAGTGTGGAATTTTTCACCCAGGCATTGAATGCTCCCATTGCTGGACCACACCATATCTGATAGTCGAGTTGTCGATCTCGCGTTCCTTGAGTGGCCCAAGTCGAAGAGTGAGCCATGTACCAAAGAAAAACTCGGAGCATCAACTTCTTGGGATTGTTTAACTCGATCTGGGCAGATTCAGGATGTCGACGTTGGACGTAATCCGATACCTCGTGAACGATTTCTCTCAACGGCATTCGGAAAAACTGTTCTTCTAGACGCTTGGTTTCTTCAGCAGGAATTTGGTCTAAGCTGGAGTAGGTGCGATACAGCTCATACAGTTTCTGAGCACGCATGGGAAACATCGTCCCTTGTTTGAGAACTTGAACTTGCACGCCCATCTCAAACATGTCTGCTGCCGGAGCCATCGCGACATCGGATGTTTTGGCTTTTGCCAGTATCTGTTTCACTGTTTCCGAGGTTCCCGCTTCAACACAAGATTGATTAATTGAGCCTGTTACTACGTAGTCGGCGCCCATCGTATACGCTGCAGCAATGGCAGCTGGGGTGCTCATGCCTCCAGCTGCGCCGATAAAGAGGGGCTCGGTCAAAGTGCCAGCTCTCACGAACTCGGAGCGCATCGATAACATGGCTGGGAGCAGTGTAAGCGCTGGCTGGCCGTCAGTGTGTCCTCCAGAGTCAGCTTCCACGGTAAGTGCGTCGCACATGGGGATTCTGGATGCTAGTTCGGCTTCTTGTGCAGTGATTGCCTGACGTGCTACTAAGGCGTCGAGCATTGCTTGCGGTGCTGGACTGATGAAGGGTTCTGCCACTTCACGGCGGGACACCTTGGCAATTAGCTGTCGAGGTTTTACAATTTTACCTGACTCTAAGCGTAAGCCTTTTGCTCGAGACCATACGACTGCCGGCGTGAGCTGGAGAAATGCGGACGCCTCCACTGTGGGAACTTTTTCTTCGATTAATAATTCGACGGTTTTCCATTCAAGGTCTGAATTCTGTGGGGAATGAATTAAGTTTACAGCAAAGTTTTTTGGAGAATCGGTGTTTAGAGAAGAAACCTGCTGCAGCTGCCGGATTGCTTTGCGGATTTCTTCTAGTGAGAGGCCTGCGGCGCCAAAACTAGCGAGCCATCTGCGCTCAAGCATCGCTTTCACCAGCTCTACCGATGCGATACCATTGGCCATTGACCCGACCATCAAGGTGCTTTCGACCTCAAATTTTGCTAGGAATTTGCGACTTCCCAAGGCGTCTACAGGGAATGGTTCTAATGTATCTTTTGCTTCGATATCTAAAGATGATGGGTTGTAGTTCATGCGGTCTCTTTCGGTTGATCTACTTAGATTTGTTCTCTTGTTAGCCGGATGCCAAGGTTCTCAATGCGGCCTATTACGCGTCCTTTATGAACTAAATCGAAATCGGCAAATAGGGCAGGAGTGTCGCCGTATTGAATGTCGGTTACGTACATATGCATGAAGAAGCTTCCTTTTTCAGCTGGAACCTGTCCTCGAAACTTCAATGCCATTTGGTTTTGCTCAGCTGGAGAGAAACTTGCTCCTCGGAGTAGTTGAGGGAGCCCGAGGTAGATGGCGTAACATTGGAGAGATTGATAACAGCCTTCTACCATGCAGGGACCTGCAAATACGGGAGCGTCTTTGAAATGGGTACGGAGATACCAGTCGTTAGTTTCTAGCCATTTTTCTGAAATGAGGTGTGGGCCTTGTTCGTTCGGCGATTTGATAGCTGGTACTTGATCGATGAAGCGCATGGGCCCTGGCATCAGTCGCAGCAAGGGACTGTTTGTTTCGATTGAAGTATGAGTATGACCAAAGCAGGAGGCGATGCGGCCGCGTTGCCAATGGCTAAGTTCAAGTTCGTTGAGTGTCGTTTTTCTACAGAGTGGCTGGTGGAAGCGGAAAGTGTTGTTTGGCGGGAATATTTCCCGAGCGGGAAGACCTTGGCCTTTGGCGAGATCTTCTTCTGTGAAGAACCCGCCTGTGCAATCTCGAATTTCCAAGAAACGCTGACCATTCACGTCACAGTCAAAATCTGTCACGAATAGGAGCATTTGACCGAGTTGGGTGAAAGAGCGGACACGGATATGATATCGAACTGTCGATCCAGCGGGTAAGGAAATGCCAGAGAACTTCATTTTAGCATCGAGCCAGCGATAGGTTCGCTTGCCCTCTAGCCAGCGATCGATGCCAATGTAGCCTAGTAGGAATAACACACCTTGGGCGTCAGCGGTCATGAAAGTGGTGTGCTGGCCAACGCTCCCCCAGTAGCGCGCTGGAACATCGTATTCGGTCACAATGGAGCATGGCTCTAAGACGAAAGGTTTCGCTTGAATGGAGATGACGCGGCTCAATGCCATAAATGGCGGGCTCGGAACGCGTAAGCGCTGAGGGTAGGTATCAAACTCGGCATATTCAGGCCCAAAAACGCGTGCAAGTTTGCCTTCTGCAAATTCCATGACATCGGCTTCGTCAAACATACATTCGCTTGTAATCTGCGACGTATTTACTGCGTTATTTCCGTTGGGGGGTTGAGAGGGATTCTGAGGTTCAGCAGGGGCTAGTAGCAATGCGCGTTGTTGCTTGAGCCAAGCCATATGATCGTTTTTCGAAATGGCTGGAGGCTCTGTGGTGCTTAGTTGAGAAATTGAGGGCACCTGGCTAACTGTTGGTTTTTTGCTGTGCTTTAGCGGAGTTAGCGCCTGACTCACTGCTTGAGGTTTTAGCTGGGTCCGCGCAATCGACTTGGTAAACTTGAGTCCGAACTTTGCTGGTGGTCGCAGGGTGTCGATCCAGGCGTTAAGTTGAACGGGAACGCGGTGCGCTAATAACGCGGCGATGAGCGAGGCATACTTGTCGCGAACGGAGGCTCCCCTTGAGTCAGTAGCAATGGCGAGGTGTGGTTTATCGCTGAGGATGGATTGGACTTTACGTGTACAGGTATTTTGCGCTCCAACCTCGATAAAAATACGCGCACCATCCCCATAGGCATCTTCGATGAGTTGAGGGAAATCAAGGTAGCCCGCGATACCTTTGACGACAGATTGGGCAACCTCACTGTCCGTCCAGCTCTGTGGGGAATCTCTTCCCGAAAAGCGGAAGTCAATGTCGGGAACGCGCTGTGTTTTTTGCTGCAATAGGGAAACTAAGCGAGGAACAAGCTCTTTGGCGACTGGGGTGTGTGCGGAAAGTGCGTTTTCGACCTGTAAGAAGTCTTTACCTAAACGCTTACAGGCAATGGATAAGTCTGGCTCCAGTCCGCTGATGATAGTTTCCTCATGGGTGGATGCCTGTGATACGAAAACACGATCCATGTCCTGAAGTGTTTTTTTCGCGTAATCGGCATTTACAAGTACTACGCAGGAGGCCCAGTGCAGAGGGTCTGAGTCCTTTAATCCAAAATAATGGCGAACTAGTCGGTGATCACCTCCGATTTCAGACTCTAGAATACCTGAACTTGCTATCTGCTGGATCCATTCTTCGCTGAATTCCCAGACGCCTAATCCGAACAACATACTCATGTCTCCCATACTGTAGCCCATGGCGAAGTCTGGTTTAATTCCTAAAACATCACGTAAGGCTATCGACGATAAAAAGGAATGAGCTAATCCAGCTCTGAAGACTGAAAATGTGGAATGGCGCAGTTCGTTCTCAAATGCCTCTCTACTAGAGGGGTTGAGGGGCTGTTTTGCGCGCGGAAAGAGCTGACGCGAACCTAAGGCGGATTCCGTATCAGGAAATAAGGCTTCGAAACGATCCATACAGGTCGGAAATATGGACGCTAGATCAGGCTGTATGTTAGGGTACGGCGTATTGAAAGGAGGATACAAAAAGCTGACCTTACCTTTGAGTCCCAGAGGATCTGGTGCCATTCGGCTTCCCTCTGGCGAGTGCCATTCAGTATTGGGTGTTACCTGAATATGGTCAGAGAGCCTCTGAATATCTTGCCGCATTATTTCTGGGCTGGTTCCACAAAGCACGGCGCATGGACCAGAGTATGATTGATCAAACTGGGTGAGCCACTGGTAGGAAATCCCTTCAAAATCGCAGCTGCTGGTCAACTCCGCAGATAACTGACTAAGCTGCTTAAGCAGGTGGCTCATGTCCTTGGCATTGATCGCTACGATTTGTCGTCCATCGTAGAGCGGCGCTTGCATACGTGCTGGCGACGGTCTGCGGAAGCGATCCGAAACAAAGATGCAAGATGTCGAAAGTGTCTGGTTTGTCGCATCGGAGGTGTGAATTACTGCTGTACGGGGATGAGCATCAGTGCGAGTCCATGGCAAGAGAGAGTCTGGCGTGTAAAACGGATCTGGAAGCGGATGCCAGTCTTGACGATTTCGTGCGGGAGGTAAACAGCGGTCAGCTATCGCTGAAATGGCGAGAATTAAATCAAGCATCTGTGAAGCTGCATATGAATCGCCAAACAAGCTGGTGGAGTTGGCCAAGCAGACCGAGCTCGAAGTCAATTTTGCGAATGTATCAGTCTGTTTAGAGATTTCTTCAAAAACTCTTTTTGGATCGTTCGTTTGTAATAATGAAATTTCATGGGCGCGAAAGTCGGTATGAGTTTCTATTTCATCGGCACCAATCGTTTCAGACTCAATCGTCGCATGGATGGTTTGCTCGGCAGAAACTTGACGAGACAGTACAAGTGCGCCGGCACCATCACATGGAGTTGCTGGTTTGGTTGAATCCGCACTGGCCTCCAAATGACGGATCAAAATATTTTCAGTATGTGCAGCGAGATCGACAGCTCCTAGTACCACGGCATCTACTTCATCATTGGATAGCAAAAGACGGCTAACTTCTAGCCCTTGTGCCGTAGAATTTTTTCCAGCAGAAAGCGAGAATGCTGGGCCAGAAAAATTCCAGAGTGAAGAGACTCGGCTTGCCATGAGATTACCAATGTAACTGTTGAAGTCCGCCGTCCCGACAGAGGGGTGCATGGCGTCTTTGAGCAGATCAAGGATGGTTTGATATTGTTGTGGTGATACCGTTAACCCAGTCTTAGTGAGAGCATTGTTGAGGAGTGCTTCGACTCGCCAACGCATCTGCAATCGGTGAACTGTGAGATCTTCGACGTAAGCGATAATGACGGCTACGCGACCTCCTTTTTCGATACCGCTGTCGAGCAATGCTTTGTCAGCGACGTCTAAAATCAGCAATTGCAGCGGATTCATCTTTTCGATCGATTCGGGCAGCAATTGATAGCGCAATGCATCAAGGTCTACATCGACTATTGTGTGGGCGGGAGTGGATACTGGATTAAGCCCATTCCAACGTGCTTCATCTACTGGAGGTATATCTGACTCGCCACTAAACATACGCTTTTTGACGGCGTCTAAGTCGGAGCAAGCTCCAAACTTACAAGCTATCCCTGTCACATGCATCGGTAGCAATTCAAAGGGAGGAATGTGAGCTGCCGCTTCAGTTGGAAATTGGTCGACAATAACCTGGCTGTTAGCACCTCCAAAGCCAAACGAGTTAACGGCACTGCGTCGGGTTTCGCCACGTTGCGGCCATGGGGTAGCAGTTTGGACAATCTTATCGCTGATATCGGGGCGATCCTCCAAGCGGAGTGGATTCTCGATGCCTATCGTAGGGGCATAGGTTTCCGCTTGCATGCTCAGAATGACTTTCAACATACTTACCAAACCCGCTGCAGTGAGCAAGTGGCCGATGTTGGATTTTGCGGTTCCAATCCATGGACACTCATTCATGGGATAGAGGTTGGCCAGAGTCTGTAGTTCGGTCTTATCTCCCAGAGAGGTGCCTGTACCGTGGCAGTCGATGTAATCAATCGAATCAAGTCCGACTTGGGCTTCGGCAAGAGCTCTTGTGCAGGCAGTCTGTTGACCAGAACTTTGTGGTGCTAGCAGGTGTTTACCTCGTCCATCGTTGGAAACTCCGATCCCCCGTACCACACCGTAGATCTTATCGCCTGCTAGTTGAGCATCTTCTAGACGTTTAATAACAAAAGAAACGCATCCTTCAGCAGGCGCAATTCCGTCTGAGGATCGATCGAAAGGCCTGCTACTTCCTCTTTGCGGCAGGGCTTGCAAAGCTGCAAAGCCTTGGATGGTAAATAAGGGATCACCAGCTGAAATCGCCGTAACCACTGCCACATCACTTTGGCGAGCATACAGGTGCAAGCCGGCTAGTTTCAACGCATATACGGACGATGCACATGCTGCATCAATAGAGTAAGATGGTCCTGTTAAACCAAGTTCTTTGGCTATCACTGACGCTAGTGTACCTGGGATGTAATCTTTTCCGGCTTTAAATGCCTCGGTTGGAAGGTCTTCGAGCGTCTCAGCCAGCACCGCTAAAAGATCTTTATCTTGAGGAAGCGCATCATTGTTTTTTAAGAGTGATGAAAGTTTATCTTTATAAAGCGACAAGAAGGGATCGATGGAGGACAAGGTCGGTGTCCATGAATAGGAACCTATTACATTGGCACACCGTTGGCGCAAAGCCGCAGAAGGGCCGATGTTAGCATCCCTCAGAGCCATCTCGCTGCATTGTTTCGTCCAAGAAAAATAGCGGTCGGTCCCATCATTAGTGTCTGGCTGCCATCCACCAAAGGTACTTGTAGCTCGGTCCTTCACACCCTTGGCTTCTGTGATAATCGATTGAGGATCAAATTTCCAATCTACTTCAGATGCGGGATGAACAGAATCAACTCCGCGAATGAGATTTTCCCAATACTGCTCAGGTGAATCTGCATCTGGCAGTTGACACGCTATGCCTACAATCGCGAGTGGTGATTTTGAGGGCTTTTGCTGAAGATTCATTACTTTTGATGTAGTACTGTATGTGAAGCTAAGAACGCTTTCTTTTCTCACTCAGTTCCTTTGCGGATACTCGATCCCCAATAATAAGGTTACTCAATGTTGGATCATTGGAGTGAGCCACTTTTGTGAAAAGTTGAGCTCCATCGGGAATGGGAATAGTGCGGATACCCATCTCAGAGAATCGTTTCTTGAGTTCGACGGTGACCATGCCGGCATCCCACGGCCCCCAGTTCATTGCGCAAATAATGGCTTCCGGAAATCTTGTTTGAAGGTTGGGAGTTTGGTCGTTCAGTAACTGATTAGCGATGGCGTAAAGCGACTGTCCGGCATTTCCAATGGATGCGGCTACGGACGAAAATAAGAGGCACAGCTTGAGGTCTTTGGGGGCGAACTCGAGAAGGTTCTTCAGGCCTGTCACCTTCGTGTGGTAAACACGGAAGAAATCGTCTCGAGTCAGTTTTTCGATGAGGTTGTCAGCCAGAATTCCAGCCCCGTGAATTATTCCAGTGACTTCTCCCCATTGTTCTAAGATTGGATGAATGGCTGACTTTAAGCTGGCTGGATCGGCGATATCAGAACAGCAATAGACAGCCTTGCCGCCAAGTTTGCTGATGGCATCTAATGTTTCATGAATTTCTTTAAGACTAGCAAGGTGTTTGTATTCCGCTTCAATTTCGCGAGGAGATGGTAAGGTGCCTTTATCTTTGAAAGATTGGACGATATGTTTCTTGAGATCTTTCGTAGCTGTTTTGGCGAGCCAATCGGGAAGTTCAGTTTGTGAACTACGGCCGATGAGGATGAAACGTCCCCCTCCAATTTTTTGACAAAAGTTTTTGACGCATTCAGCCGTAATCCCGCGTGCCCCTCCGCTGACTAGAAATACATCATCTGGTGAATAGGCGGTGTTTTCAGGCGGGATTACATAATCTTTCCAGCCTGTGGTCTCTCTAGATTCTTCTGAAAGGAAGGTTTCAAGCGGCGCATCCGGAGCGCAGAGCGCATTCAATAGTTGCGCACCAGTTGTGGATTCTTGGTAAATGACGGAGGCGACGCGGGTGGACTCCCATTCAAAACTTAACGTTCGAGTCAATGCGCCTATCAATGAATGAATGTGAGGGCACGAGGTGGTCGACTCTTTGCCGCTGATGCTAGCTGCGGCAATCAAATAATGGGGTCTATCGTCATTGTCGGAAATTTTCAGGAGGCCTTTGATGAGTCCAGTGAGAATGACTAATCCCGCAAGGTCTTCGGATGAGTCTGTATTTTTCAGATCATCTCGAATGAGTAAGACAGAAGAAATGTCAAAATTCTCCAGGTTGCATTGAGCCAAGGCTTCTTGGCACGATTTTTGAGACCAGTCAGTCATCACTGGAGCATTGGCGAAATCAGAAGAATCTGCACCAGGTGTAAGGAGTACTCTCAGAGCCTGATCTTCATTACCGAGTTCTGAAATAACGGAATGGGTCATAGAACCTCCATCAGAGATGATGAGAGTGTTGCCTAATTTCTGAGGGTTTGCTGGGAGGGCCGATTCCAATGCAACTCGATCTGTAACGGCTAAAGGGAGAGAGTCGAGAGGTGTAGATAGAGCTTCGCACGATAGGCTAGCTTGGGAATTGGCCTCTTCTGTAACATGAAGATGAAATAGAAAGTCCGCGACTTCACCGATACCTCGACAGTCCGCTAAGTCGTCAGGTTGTAGTTCTATCTGTAACGTCTGCTTAATCTTTGCTAGAATCTCAACTCGTTTAATGGAATCAATGCCAAGGTCGGCTTCTAAGTCCATTTCAGGTTTGATTACTTCTTCTGGATAGCCCGTTTTTTCTGAAATTACGGAGATCAATAATTGCTGGAGCCCATCTCGATCGAAGCGGTCTGAATCTGCGTGGGTTTCAGAACTAGTTTGTGCCTGGCTCGAATCAGCTTGAGGCTGGCGAGTTTCTATATGGGTGAGGATCTGCTCGATGGTAAGTAGATCTTCGAATCCCTCATTGCTCATATCAGGGTCAAATGCCTCCTTCATAGCAGCGAAGATTTCAACCCGTTTGATAGAATCAATGCCGAGGTCGGCTTCTAAGTCCATCTGCGGTTGGATCACTTCTGCTGGATAGCCTGTCTTTTCTGAAATAATGGAGATCAACTGCTGTTGAAGTTCATTTCGATTCAAGGGAGCTTTGGAAAGAGATTGCTCAGAGCTAGTAGCCTTTCCGTAGGAATTAGCTTGAGGTTGGCGAGTTTCCAAATGGGTGAGGATTTGCTCAATGGTAAGCAGCTCTTCGAACCCCTCATTGCTCATGTTAGGGTCGAAAGTTTCCTTCATGGCGGCGAGAATTTCGACCCGTTTGATAGAATCAATGCCGAGGTCGGCTTCTAAGTCCATCTGCGGTTGAATTACTTCTGCTGGATAGCCTGTCTTTTCTGAAATAATGGAGATCAACTGCTGTTGAAGTTCATTTCGATTCAAGGGAGCTTTGGAAAGAGATTGCTCAGAGCTAGTAGCCTTTCCGTAGGAATTAGCTTGAGGTTGGCGAGTTTCCAAATGGGTGAGGATTTGCTCAATGGTAAGCAGCTCTTCGAACCCCTCATTGCTCATGTTAGGGTCGAAAGTTTCCTTCATGGCGGCGAGAATTTCGACCCGTTTGATAGAATCAATGCCGAGGTCGGCTTCTAAGTCCATATGCGGTTGGATCACTTCTGCTGGATAGCCTGTCTTTTCTGAAATAATGGATAAGAATGTCTCACTTAAGCTTTTCTGATCAATTAAAGGAATGGACGGACTTACTATTGAAGCGTGAAGTTGATGATTCAACTGGCTTGGTTGAGGGTCTGCGTGCGCGTTATCTGCCGAAACTGGTGATGATAACCTCGAAAACGCTTGTTCTACTCGTGGAGCAGGGGACTGGGAACTCTGTAAATTTGCTAGCTGTCCGTTAATATATTCTTGGTGAACACGGGTGATATCGTCCATTGTTTCACGGAGTAAACGGACTTTTACTGAGTCGCTTGGTTCCCGTTGAAGGGTTTCCATGAAGGTTCGTTGCAATGATAAAAACTCTTTGTGAGTTTCTAAGGATGCCACCACTATTTGGATATTATCTGAAAGCTTTTCGGGTGCTACAAGCACTGGAGTGGGGCTAGGCAAAGAAGCCTCTGGTGTTGAAGTGAAAATGGGATTCGCTCGGAGATCGCTCATGGCCTTTGTGAATTTTGATAAAGTTTCTGGCGATCGATACCCCATTGCCGATAATCGTATAGCAGTAGAAGCTCTCGCACCTTTGGTTAAATTGTCACTGATGCCTGCATTGAAGTCTGAGTTAGTGCTTAACTCGGGGAGGGTCAATTTTAGAGATCTAGCGGCATCTTCCAGTTGTTGTAGGCATGCCATCCCATTAGACGGATAGCATGCAATAGTAGTGATAGAGGGGTCTTGAATCGTGCGGGAAACCAATCTGCTGAGAATATTACGTGGACCGATTTCCAGAAAATTTTGGTGGCCGTCAGTATGGATTTTTCTGACTTGGTCCGTGAATCTTACTGGTTCAAATGGATGCCTTTTTAGAATGTCACGGATGGCATCGGGATTCTCGGGATAGAGATTTCCAGTGTTGTTAGAATAAACGGGGGTATGTGGTGTAGCAAAAGTAGCGGATTCTAGAGCTTTTTCCCAAGCACTCTTTGCGTAATAGACACAGCTGGTGTGGAATGCCGCTGAAACATCTAGTCGAATATAGCCAATGGACTGCGACTCGAGGCTGTCGATAAAGGCGTTGATATCAGCATACGATCCGCCAACGACAGTCTCTGAAGGGCTATTGATATTGGCGATTTGTACACCGCTGAAAGATGAGAGATGTGGCTGTAACTCTTTACTGCTAAGGCGTACTGATATCAGGGTGCCTACTGCTTCACCTGACTCTTGAGCAAGAGCTTTACCGCGCTGATAAATCAGTCTCAAATAGCTGTCATTATCAAAAACTCCTGCTGCCCACAGTGCGGTGACTTCTCCAAAACTGTGGCCGAAAACACATTTCGGTGAGAGTCCTGCATGTCGTAGATACAGGAACTGCGACATTTGTAATGCTGCGAGTGCAGCGTGCGTGTAATGTGTATTCTTGAGTGCAGATTTTTGTTCTTTAATTTGCGAGATCTCGAAGGCTTTTGGAGGAAATAGAATCTTTGATATCTCCACTTTACCATCTTGCCTAAACATCTGGTCAAGAGTTTCGAGAGCCTTTCTGAAATCGCTAGAATAGAGCGCAAAATCGACTCCCATTTCAAGGAACTGAGAGCCTTGTCCAGAGAACATTACTGCAGGTGAGTTTACGCCGGCGGAGTTTTTTTGAGAATCGAAAGGCGTCTGACCGAGTGGGAATTGTAGCCCTTCTGGACGAAGTACTTGAGTTGGTGCCTCTTCTAAAATGGTATGGTAGTTGGATCCGCCAAATCCTAGAGAGTTTACTGCAGCACGTCTCGGAGTGCCATCGGGAACTATCCAAGGTCGGGCTTCAGTATTGAGGTAAAAAGGTGAGGCCTCGAGCTTGAGCTCGGGGTTGGGTTGCTCAACATGTATTGTTGGTGGAAGTACTTTATGATGCAGCGCTAAGACGGCCTTCATCAGTCCGGCAGCGCCAGCGGCAGCCTTGGTATGACCTATTTGTGTTTTTACACTGCCCAAGGCAATTGACTTGTCAGTTTCTGCTGTTTTTTCCGATTGGAAAACGGATCGTAATGCTCCGAATTCTGCTGCATCCCCTACACGTGTGCCAGGAGAGTGGGCTTCAACGAGACCTACCGTAGTGGGGTCGATATTGGCTGTTTCATAAGCCGTTTTCATAGCGCGTATCTGCCCGCATTCAGCTGGTGCAAAAATGCTTTTTTGACGACCGTCACTGGCAGCTCCAAATCCTGAGATTTGAGCGTAAATTCTGTCATTATCGCGGATAGCGTCAGGCAGGCGTTTTAATGCGAATAGTCCTATTCCTTCCGAAATAAGAGTGCCATCTGCATCTTTATCAAAAGATCGAATTTTACCGCCTGTTGAGAAAATACCAGTTTTAGCAAAGCTCATAAATGCCGTGCTGGAGTTGTCCGTATCAACGCCTCCTGTTACCACCATGTCACATTGCCCAGAATTCAGTAGGCATACAGCCATATTGATGGCGCACAACGAACTGGCACATGCGGCGTCAACGGTGAAGTTGAGTCCACCAAGGTCCAGCCGATTAGAAATACGACCAGCGACAACGTTAGCCAAATGGCCAGCAAAGGTATCGCTATTCCAGTTAGGGTAGGCAGTGCGATATGCGGAGGAAAGTGTTTCGGCTTCCGCTTGGGAAAGCCCAGCATTGCGTAGTACTTTTTCGAAGAGAGGGTAATCCTGTCGTTTAATCAGAGAATGCCCCAGCTGCATGGTTGTTCCCGAGACACCGAGTATGACCGCTGTTCGCTCATGATCGTAGTGCTTTGAGCCCAATGGGTAGCCTGCGTCTTCTAATGTATCTTTTGCAACTTGAAGCGTTAAGAGTTGAGCCGCGTCAATGGACTCTAACGTATTGGGAGGCAAGCCGAAGGAAACCGGGTCAAACCAAATATCTGGAATCACTCCGCCACGCTGGCAATATATTTTGTCAGGTGCTGAGGGGTCTTTATCGTAATAATCGTTTAGATTCCATCGTGATTCAGGAATAGTATCAAGACAGTCTCTTTTGTTGACGATATTGTTCCAGTATTCGGAGTAATCGGACGCTTTAGGAAACAAAGCACCAAGTCCGATAACGGCTATGGGCTGCATAATGTGTGGCAGTGCAAATCTTTGAGGGATCAGTGAATGAACTCAAATAATGTATTTCGGAGCAAAGCACTACAAGTCGGACTCAGCATTACCTAATGCTGAGTCCGATGATTATAGTGAATTTTATTACCGAAACTCGGTAATAAGCAGTTTAGTTGCAGCTGTAATCTGCAAGGCGGCGCAATCTCACCACGGAAGTGCTGGTGATATGCTCTGCAAGAAGGTCAACCATTGGCTTAGACTTATCGCTCGCTGGCGCATCCAACTCATCCAAAGAGTCAACTGGAATTACGACCATGGCGTGTCCTTCAGCTCCCGCACGACGTATAACGTGAAAACGAAAGTCAGGGTGAGCAGCAGTAATCGCATGTCCAGCGCGTGTGATGTCACTAGCACTTGAGCGGTCATAAGTTACTGATAATGCAATGGCGTAAGGTTTTGGCGAACATTCTGGACCATAGCTTGTCAGTTTAGCTGTGCGGCTGTGTAAAGCTGAGATGTCTTTTTTAGGTTCGGAACTGAGAGCTTTAAGGCCCGTAGTTTCATGCTGACGCGTGTGGAGTTCGACCAATTCAGCACCGCTTTCGTCAGCAGAGCCTTCTTCGTGTAGTGTTACAGTAACAGCATGACCATCTCCATCGACTGGTACGTATGTTCCAAACTGGTGTCCGTTAGAACGTCCTGTTTCCGCTAAAGAAGAAGCAAGGGATTTAAGTGAATTACTATTGGAGTCAAATTCTGTATAAACTAGGCTGGCTGTACTCATAATTTTTTCTGTTAAGGGTGATGTTGTTGTAGTTGTAGTCACAAATATATTAAATATGACTGCTAATATTGAATAATAATTTTCACCTTTCGTCAAGATGTTTTAAAAACATTTCACACAAAAATGTAATATGTTCGAGGGCTGGCAACTTTAAAAATTCGACTTAACAAGGAACACCTGTTTCTGTTAGTTGGGGTTTGGCTGGTTTTGTGGATTTTTGGCCGCGATTATGATAAAGTGATAAGCATTTAGATGATGCCTTGAATTATTTTCGAAGGTGCTAGAAGTCAATATTACGCTTCATAACTAAGGTAACTACCTTGTAACTAATCATTTCATATGGGTAGTCGTTACAGCCGGAGTCCTTTCCGTCTCTCTTTGATAGATAACGGTACAATTCTTAAGATTGGAGAAACGAAACCGTAAGCTCAAATAGTTGAGTGATACCTAAAGTACTAGCTGGAGCTTCTTGAATAATTAGCCCCACTGCTTGACTCCACCTTTTTGAAAAAATCTAGAGCTATAAGTCTCGTAGACGAGAAACAATCGTCTTCTTCACCGTTATTGGGGCATGAGCACAATCAGTAATTTTTAGTAAAAATTGAAAATTCTATATATTCGAATATAGTTGAAATGATCATTTGACTATGGAATGAGCGGTGCGAGTTATACTCCTGATCTAAATCTTAGGTCTCGCAACAGACTAAAAACATTATGAAAACATTATGAAAACATTATTAAAATATACGAATACCACTCTTGTAGTACTAGGAATTTCATCCATGCCATTATTCGCTGAGCATCACGGTGATAAGAAAATGGGGGCGAAGAAAGAACAGGTAACTGCAGCTGATAAAACAGTAGTTGAAATAGCAGCAGCCGATGAAAATTTCTCGACTTTAGTAGCGGCAGTGAAGGCTGCAGGCCTAGCAGAAGCGTTGAGTGGAGATGGATCATTTACGGTGTTTGCCCCAACCAACGAAGCGTTCGAAAAGCTACCGGCTGGTACAGTGGAAGAACTATTGAAGCCTGAGAATAAGGATAAACTCGCGTCTATCTTAAAATACCACGTGGTTTCAGGTAAGGTAATGGCCGCTGATGTCAAACCGATGAAAGTAATGACCCTTCAGGAAACTGAATTTGAAGTGACTGTCAAAGAAGGGGCGGTAATGGTTGACGGCGCCAAAGTGATAAAGACTGATATTGTCGGTAAGAATGGAGTGATTCACGTTATCGACTCAGTGATCATGCCTAAATAGTCAAATGTTTCTACAAGAGATAAGCAGGTCTCACTGACTTTGTTTACCTTGGCGATTACTTAAATTTTAGTTGGTCTAGGCATTGAAGCCGGTGACCAACTAATTTTTTTGTTTCAACAGATAGTGATCTAACAGGTAATGCTCCCATGGAGGAGAAATCCATTCAGCCTATCAACACTGGTCATTGATGCTGCATGATTGCCCTGCGATCGGGCTGGGCTCGCTAGCAGCTACTCAGAAAGCGATAGCTACAGAGTCATATTTTTGAGCACATCGAAGGCTTCTATGACACGCGAAGAAAACACTCATCTTTAGGCTATCAATCGCCAATGGAGTTCATCAAAGAAAATAACCAGCTTGAGCTAACAGCATAAATCAAGTAACCGTCAATTTAGGAGACACGCTGCGCGAAATCCTTGGGGAAGACCAATTTGAAATGAGTCGAGAAAGAGATTGATGGAAGAACTAGAAAAATATTGAAAGGGCTCAGCCCATCCGAATTAGTCAGGCAATAGCAGCATAATGAACTAAACTCGTTTTTGTTAGGGAATATTCTATAGAACTTTGAATTTGTCCAAAGTAAATAACGAGCTTCTTTAATTTTTTAAGATAAGGGGGAATAAAAGTAGAAGCTAAATGCTCTACCCATCAGTTGCCTAAATTTTTTAAGCAACAGCGTAAAACTAACTAATTAATAAATAATGAAAAAAATTATATATACTACCCTAGGTGTTGTCTCAGCTAGCGCTACGCTGCAAGCGTCAACATTGATTGAAGTGAGTTTTAATATAACAGGTCCAGTTGGGTTAGCCCCAGTTGCGGCGGTATTTCACGATGGCAGCTTCTCAGCCTTTGCTAATGGAGGCACTGCATCGACAGGATTAGAAACACTTGCGGAGGTCGGCAACCCGTCTGGCTATCTCGGTGAAGCTCCTTCTACGGCGAATGTTGGAACAAATGGCGCTCCTTCTGGCCCAGGTAGCACAGTAACATTTCTAGTTACAGTAGCAGATGGAAACACTAATTTTAATTATGCCGCTATGCTACTACCAAGTAATGACTGGTTTATTGGAAATAGTGGCTCGCAAGATATATCAAGTCTTCTTAATGCGGCCAATGGAACGAACATAACTTTTGATGTGAGCACAGTTTGGGATGCGGGAACGGAGCTGGAAGATTTTGCTTTTTCTGCAGGTAATCCAATCGTTGGTTCAGGGGCTGGTTTAAACATTCCAGCTGGAGATGCAGCTAATGGGACTGACCAGAATGGAGTTATTTCAGTGGTTACAGCAGCGGATCCGTTTTCTGCTTTTGCTAACCAACCTGCTGGATTTGATTCATCATTATTAGATTTTTCTGGAGGCAATATTGGAACATTCACACTCACGGTAGTACCAGAACCTTCTTCTTTGCTTCTTAGTGGGTTCGGTTTAATTTCATTATTGAGTCGTCGTCGCCGTTAATTGGATTTTATAACATTACAATTTTGTGAACCGTTATATTTTTCATAGTAAAATAGGTTCAAACAGTTACGGTTAGAAGGCTGCTGCCTCGACTAATCTACTGGTTGAGGTGGTGCCTTTTTTTATGTGAAACGTGCGAGGACGCCTGATATGAGGACTGTCCACGCGGAGGGCTTTGTCAGAGCGGAAAAGGAAAAGTCGACAGGCATTCCCAGGAAAGAAAAAGTCGACAGGCATTCAGCAGGAAAGAAAAAGTCGACAGGGGAAAGAAAAAGTCGACAGGCATTCAGTAATTGACTTTTTCTGTTAATCCCTTACGTTCCTTACAAAATAATGAAAAAAGAACTCACCAATCTCCAGAAATTAGACTGTAAAACTGCTCCGTATCAGGGGGCGATTTATCGTAAGATGCGGCGTATTTCGAAATCGCATGCGCGGATCTTTGGAGAATTGGGTGAAGGTTGCGAGGGGCAGGAGTATGCTTACCATGTGATGAGTCGCACAGCTGGGGGAGACTTCTTGTTTGGTAAGGAAGAGAAGGAGGGGCTTAAGAAACTAATCTGGAAGATGGCGCAGTTCTTTGGGGTGAAGGTCTTGACTTACTGTGTGATGGATAACCATTTTCACATTCTTGTGCGAGTGAAGGATAAGGAGAGGTTTTGTCGTAAGTTCTACGGTGAAGAGGGCGAGGAGAATTTGCTGAAGCACTTGAAAAGTATGTATTCCAAGACGTTTCTATCGAAGCTCAGGATGGAAATAGAGGGGCTACGTGCTCTTGGTTTGGAAGACGATGTGGAGGCGTTGCTTGACCAGTTTAGAGAGAGGTTTTGCGATCTTTCTACCTACATGAAGGAGGTGAAGGAGAGGTTTAGCCGATGGTATAATAAGAAGCACAGCAGGACAGGGACGCTGTGGATGGGGCGTTATAAAAGTGTGCTCGTAGAGGATGGAAAAGCTTTACGTGCGATGAGTGCATATATCGATCTGAACCCTATTCGCGCAGGGATTGTTGACGATCCTAAGGACTATCGATGGAGTGGCTACGCTGAGGCAGTCGCGGGATCGAGCAGGGCGGGGCGTGGTCTCTGTGATGTGCTTGATGTGCCGACAGATACCTTTGCCAAGAACCAAGGAATATATCGCTGCTGGCTATTTGGCGATGGTATGGAAGTGATTGAAAACCAGAGTATAAAAGAGTCCGGCAAGGTGAGACTTAAGGGCGTCAGTGAGGAAATAGCAGATAAAATCATCAAACTCGATGGGAAGTTGTGTCGCTATGAATTACTTCGCAGCAAGATCAAGTATTTCAGCGATGGGGTGGTGATTGGCTCCCAGAGCTTTATAGCAGCTCAGAGGCGGGGCATGCTAGAGAAAGCAGGTGCAGCGGCTGAAGAGGTGGAAGCAAAGCTGATTCGTGGTAGGCGAAAAGAGGAACTTAGCGAAGATTCTCTTGTTACCTGGCGGTGGTAGCTGATCTACATCATCAGCTTCCGGTCTAATGTTCTGTATTGGATAGCTTCTAAAATGTGAGTGGCATCGATATGATCGGCTCCTGCAAGGTCTGCTAGTGTTCGGGCGACTTTGAGGATTCGGTCGTGGGCGCGGGCGGAGAAGTTGAGTTCATTCATGGCGTGTTCGAGGTAGCCTGAGGCGGTGGCATCAATGCGGCAGTGCTCTCGCATGACTTTACTCGGCATGTGGGCATTGCTGATGACGCCTTTGTTTTCTGAAAATCGCTCTAACTGAAGTGCTCTTGCGGCTTCTACACGGGCGCGGACGACGCTGGATTTTTCGCCCTCTTCGGTAGATGCAAGGTCGCGATACTCTACCAAAGGAACTTCAACGTGGAGGTCAATCCGATCTAGTAGCGGTCCAGAAATACGCTGACGATATTTTTCAATCTGCGGTGGTGAGCAGCGGCACTCGCGCTTAGGGTCGCCGTAATAACCACACGGGCAGGGGTTCATCGCCGCGATCATCATAAAGCTACTGGGGAATGTCAGCGTGCCAGCTGCACGGGAAATACAGACACTGCCATCTTCCAGCGGCTGCCGCATCACTTCAAGGGTCTGCCGACGGAACTCAGGAAGTTCATCGAGGAAAAGTACTCCGTGATGTGCTAGGGATACCTCGCCTGGACTAGGATTTGCACCGCCGCCGAGAAGTCCGACATCAGATATCGTATGGTGAGGTGCGCGGAAAGGGCGGGTGACGAGGAGGGCATTCTCTTTTCCTAATACACCAGCGATGGAATGAATTTTGGTCGTCTCAATGGCCTCCTCCTCTGTCATATCAGGTAAAATCGTAGGGAGGCGTTTCGCAATCATGGATTTTCCTGTGCCCGGAGGTCCAACCATTAATAAATTGTGTCCTCCAGCGGCGGCAAGCTCGAGGGCGCGTTTCACCTGATACTGCCCTTTGACGTCCTCGATGCCGATATTGTAATGGCGGTGGGTGTTGAAAAGTGCTTGGCGATCAATATGAAACGGAGCAAGTAAACGCTGTCCTGTGATGAAATCCCAAGCTTGGCGTAAATTTTCCACCCCGTAGACCTCAATGCCATCGACGACTGCTGCCTCAGCTGCATTCGCTGCTGGTACGATCAGGCGTGTGCGTCCTTTCCGCTTTGCCTCCAGCGCCATCGGTAAAACGCCCTGAATGGGACGAACCATGCCATCGAGCGCTAATTCTCCGACGATGGAATATTGCTCGGCATTTAAAATTGTATCATCGCCCGCCGTTTCTGCGAGTGCTAGCGCGATGGGGAGATCATAGCGTGGACCTTCTTTTCTGATATCGGCTGGAGCTAAATTAATTGTTTTTACTCCTTTTGCCCAAGAAAGCGCCGAATTACTCAGAGCGGACGTCACCCGCTGTGAGCTTTCCCTCACCGCAGCATCAGGTAGCCCGACGACATTGATAGCGGGTTTTTCCGAATTATAGGCACTTACTTCAACCTCTATCTCAACGCCCTCGACACCTAATAATGCTGAGGAAAAAACACGAACGATCATAATGAATGCATAAATGCTCAGATTGAATGAGGAGGTAAAGTGTGAAGCAAGTCATAATAATAAGATTTCACCTTAAATAGCTCTATCGCAAGTGCATTCGTTGTTTTTACCCATGATTTCATATTATTCAGGAATAAGAATCCACTAATAAACTCCTACTAACAAGAACATTAGAATCATTCTAATTAGATGATTCAGCAGATAGAAACTATTTTCAATTTTTACAAAAAATTTAGAACAATCAGATAATCAGTAACGCTTCTTCATTGGAGAGCGTAAAAATAACAAATAACTTAACAAAAAAATGCCTCAATTTGAATCAGACAACAGCCTGCGGGTTTACCTGCGGGAAATTTCCAAAACCGAACTTCTCACACCCGCAGAAGAAATCGAGCTAGCAGCGCGTATTAAGAAGGGTGACAAAAAAGCCCGCTCTCACATGATTCGGGCTAACCTTCGCCTCGTCGTCAAAATTGCTCAAGATTATGCTAACTATGGCTTACCTTTAGCCGACTTAATTTCTGAAGGAAACATTGGCCTCATGAAAGCAGTTGAACGCTTTGACCCAAGTAAGGGAGGTAAACTCAGTACTTATGGCTCATGGTGGATCAAACAATCGATCAAGCGAGCATTGGCGAATCAGAGTAAAACCATCCGCCTACCGATACACATGGTAGACAAGATTGCTCGTATGCGTAGAATTTCAGCTCTCCTAACCGAGGAGCTGGGGCGTGAACCGACGCAGGATGAAATCGCTGAAGAGCTAGGTATTCCTAGGAGAAAATTAGCTCTGCTTGAAGCTGCATCAATGCGAACGTCTTCTCTTAATGCGCCCATCAACGATGATGACAGTTCAGAGATCAGTGATATTATTGGTGACGAGCGCGCTTTAAGTCCCGCTGATGCTCTTGAAAGCAAGAACATGCACAGCGAGATCGATGATCTACTCGATATTCTCGATGAGCGTGAGCACCGCATTATTGATGCGAGATTCGGGCTAGATGGTACGACTCCGATGACATTAGAAGAAGTAGGTGTCGAGTTCGGCGTAACCCGCGAACGCATTAGACAGCTACAGAACATTGCTCTCGAAAAAATGCGTAAAGCACTCAGCAAGAAAGACCGTCCTGTATCAGAAGGTTTAACTGCTATTTTTGCTAAAGCGTCATAGATTGCAGAATGTAATCAATTAATTCATTTACCAGCTAAGGTCGCTCTTTACAGAACGGCCTTAGTTTTTGTCTATTGATAAGCTGCTGCGACCTCCTCGGCGATTACTTGGATGCCTTCACGTACCGTCTTCTCATCCATCGTGAAGGTGACGCGGATACATTCCTCCCGGTGTTTCCATGGCGTGTCATCAAGACCGAAGAAAAAGTAATCTCCTGAGACAATGAGTACGCCTCTAGCCTTGAGCCTTTCATAAAGCTCTGCGGAAGTAATCGGTAAATCCTCAAACCAGAACCAGAAAAACAGAGCCCCCTCGCTCAGATGAATGCGGTAGGGTAGTGATTCATCAAAGGCTTGCCTAACCCACTCTCGGGCTTGGCGAGATTTCTTAATATAAAAGGGCTGAATAATCTCTTTGCTGAGACTAAGAATTTCACCGCTACGGACGAGAGGCTCGAGCATTACCTGACCTATATTTCCATTGGCGAGACCCACGATGGCACTCATTGAAGATACTGCCGCTGTAATTTCCTCGCATGCGACAACGATGCCCGTACGCGTGCCTGGCAGGCCTAATTTAGAAAGACTGAGAGTCAGCACCATACTTTCATCCCAGACAGGTGTCGCTTCGGAGAAAATAATATTCGGGAATGGCGCACCGTAAGCATTGTCAATGATCAGAGGGATATCATGTGCTTTGGCGAGTTCAGATAAGCGTGCGATTTCTGCATCTGTAAGAACATTTCCAGTAGGGTTTGTAGGGCGTGAGACGCAAATGGCGGCGATGTCGTCGGTGATATTGATATTGTCGAAATCGACGCGATATTTAAAATCATGTTCCCCGATTTTCTCGATCAAGGGCTTTACGGCATGAAACATTTCTTCTCCCACCGATTGGTTGGCGTAGCCGATGTATTCAGGTACGAGAGGGAGAAGGATTTTCTTTTTTGATCCATCCGTGAACTTTCCTGCA
Organism: Akkermansiaceae bacterium; assembly: GCA_051252195.1. Classification (GTDB taxonomy): domain Bacteria; phylum Verrucomicrobiota; class Verrucomicrobiia; order Verrucomicrobiales; family Akkermansiaceae; genus Oceaniferula. The sequence continues at coordinate 60,205 of JBPOGD010000009.1, forward strand.
ATCGCGTTGAATAGAAAGAAAAAGGCAGTCTGCCCACCTGCCGTAATGGCAAGGTTTTTAGCAGTGATGTCCCAGCCAAAGCTCTCTTTAAAGAGCTGCGCTAAAGCGTCTAGAAACTGAGTGTTACCGCGCGGCGGGTCATAGTTGCAGAGCATTTTTTCAAATCCCTCAGACGAGGCGAGTATTTCCTCCATGCGCTTTCTCCAGATGGCATTGACTTCTGGAATATGCGCAGGTTGGCCACCACCAAGCATTTTCATATCATCACCACCCGTTGCGAGGGCATGACCTAAATCATCCATGAGGCTTTCAATGCCGCTACCTGAACAAAGACGCGTTCCAAATTCTGATAAATCATGACTCATAATAGATATTCTCCGCCGTAGTGGCTTGGATGAACTTCCATTTTTTAGACGGGATTTATAGAATTTACAGGATTTTTTTGTGCAACTTTAACCCATAGGATAAAGAATTTCTGTACTCACAGTGTCTATTTGCTCGAGGACATCTTGGCTTAATTGAAGATCCGCAGCAGCTAAAATAGGGGCGAGGTGGTCGATGTGCGATACGCCAACAATCGTCGAAGCTACATAGTCGTGCTGCTTACTCCATGCGGTGGCAAGGGTAACAACATCTATGTCTGCCATTTGAGCAATCTTGATCATACGCTCAGTCGTGAGTAGTGTTTTATCATTCACAAAGCGTGTTGCCATGGCACGCTGACGCGGCTGTCCTTCTCGAAGGTAACTCGTAAAACGGGCACCCTTGGGGTGATTTCCGTCATTGTATTTTCCCGTCAGAACTCCTCCCGCAAGAGGGCTGTATGGCAGAAGACTGACTTTCTCGCGACGGCAGACTTCAGCGATTTCAGCCTCGAATCGGCGATTATTAATGGAAAAGTTATTCTGAATGGTGTCGTAGCGTTTGAAACCATGAACGTCACTTGTCCACAAAGACTTCATTAGGCCATAACTGTTTTCATTACTGATGCCGATGGTGCGGACTTTCCCCTCGCGCACGAGTTGATCCAGGGTTTCCAAGGTGTCTTCAGGGCGCATGCCGTGGTCTGGCCAATGAACTTGATAGAGGTCAATGTAATCTGTTTTTAAGCGCCTAAGGCTTCCTTCGATGGCTTTGCGGATATGATGCCCATCGATGGCGGCTTTATCACCTCGCACAGGAGGATTAAACCAGCCATGCGCTGCGCCCGCTACTTTTGTCGCGATGATCATGCTATCGCGATTCCGCCCTGCCATCCACTCACCAAGCCATGTTTCGGTGAGCCCTGCTTTTTCTGCTGTAGGGGGAACTGGGTAAACTTCCGCCGCATCAAAGAAGTCAATGCCAGCATCAGCGGCAGTATCGAGAATCTGAAAACTCTCTTTCCTACTGCACTGTTCACCAAAGGTCATGGTACCTAAGCATATTTCACTGACGACGATACCGCTTTCGCCTAATCGATTCTGTTTCATAAGAAACAAGATGCGTGATCTCCCAGACTTGGCAAGCTTGCTTAAAACTGTTATGACAAATTCGATATGCAGAACCTCATCGACCTTATTATGCTGATCATGCTTCAAGCTGTGCTTGGATTTGACAACCTCCTCTATATCTCGCTCGAGTCCAAAAGAGCACCACTGGAAAAGCAGCGGGCTGTGCGCATCTGGGGGATTGGTTTGGCGGTCGTTCTACGTATCGTCTTGCTCTTTATCATTCTGAAAATGGTGAACTCATTCACCTCCTCATGGTTTAAGGTAGATACCTCGTGGATGAGTGCTGATTTTAACTTTACCTCAGTAATTACCCTGTTTGGTGGCGGGTTTATTATTTATACCGCCTTAAAAGAAATTATGCACATGATGAGTCTCGAGGAGTCTCACGCTGTTTCAGAAAACAAACGCGGAACTTCTGCAGCGAAAGTTATTGCTCTGATTGTGATGATGAACCTGATCTTCTCTTTCGACTCCATACTTAGTGCCATGGCCATTACAAAGGTAGCTTGGATTATGTCCACAGCTATTATAATCAGTGGCATTATGATGATCGTCTTAGCTGACACCGTATCAAAGTTTCTCCAGAAAAACCGCCTCTATGAAGTACTTGGGCTCTTTATTCTCTTCATTGTGGGTATTATGTTAGTTTCTGAAGGGGGCCATAAAGCTCATTTGGAATTCTTTGGACATCCAGTGGAAGCGATGACTAAAACAACCTTTTATTTCGTGATCGTGGTTCTTGTCCTTGTTGATATTATTCAGGGACGATATCAAAAGAAGCTCATGCGACAGCGTGCTGCTAATTCAGACACGCTTTAAAAATACTCGTCTAGCAAGGTCAGTCAGTAATTTTCACTTTAACTAAAATGTTAGACTATTAAATAGGACTCAACACTTTTTCAATTCACCACATTTTATGTAAGATTCTGATAGAGAGCGTAGTATTTAATGGATTGCAGCAAACCTACCTTGAAGAGAGGCGGGTGAGTAAAAAACGAATAGGATAAGATATAAAATTTTCACCATGTTTAGATGTTCCACTTTGCTTTGCTTGCTTGCTATTTTCACCGCTGGCTGTTCTCAGGACTATCATCGTGAAAAAACAGATAAGGAGGTCTATGCCATTCTACAGAAAGCTGAGAAAGACGTCTTTCAAAAAAAGTCTCCATTCACAATTGATCGACCTGGCTTTCATACCGATGCATCCGAGACCACTAATCAGGATCTTGTTAAAAGGAGCAATACCGCAGACAGTATTGCGCTAAATATTCAGGAAAGTATCGAATATGCCATCAGGTACAGTAACGAATATCAGACCAATAAGGAAAGGCTCTATTTAACTGCGTTAAGTATGAATGATGCGGAAATTCCCTACACGCTTCGAAAAAGCAGTAGTTTTTCCGCAACCCAGACCCGCCAATCGGACGGAGATACATTAGGCAGTATTGACGGATCCAACAGGATAAACACCCTGCTCAAGGGTGGAGGTAGTCTTAGTTTAAGCCTGGCCAATGATCTGCTCAAATATTTCACGGGGAGTTCGAATAAATCGATTAGCTCCGTCGTCAGCTTTAACCTTCTGCAACCGCTACTTCGAGGTAGTGGCAGGAAAATTGCCGCTGAAAACCTCACTCAGTCTTATCGAGATGTTATTTACGAACTCCGAAACTACGATTTTTTTCAAGAGGACTTTCCACGTGATATCGTAAGTAGCTATTTCAGAATCCTGCAGTTACGGGAGCAGGTAGTGAATGCTGAAAAAAACTACATTTCAAGGCAGCAAAATTACGAGTATCTGCAAGCACGATCAATCGATCGCTCTAGTCCTGGAGATGTGGCTGATGCGAAACAAGAGACACTCGCAGCGGAAACTAGGTTGATCAACGCTCAGTCGACTTTAGAAACTGCTCGTGATCAATTCAAGTTAAGCATTGGTATGCCGGCGAGCACCGATCTTACGCTCGATGACAATGAACTCCAAAAGCTCGTCAACATTGGTATTCAGCCCATCGGTATGAGTGAATCTAGCGTTTACCAATATGCGCTTAAAAATCGCCACGCTCTGCTGAATGAAGTCGATCAATTTGAAGACAGTAAACGTCAGCTCGAAATTGCCGCTGATAATTTAAGAACGCAACTCGATTTCGTGACTAATGCTTCGATTTCAAATAGTGGAGACCGCTGGCAAAAGCTGAATTTTAAAGATATTTCTACTAATATCGGCATTGAGCTCGATTTACCTATTAACCGTCAGCGTGAACGCAATAGCTTCCGACGTAACCTTATCAGCTTTGATGCAGAAATACGTCAGCTTAGTCAAACTCATGATAGTCTCAAGAATTTGATTCGTCGCCGCTTTCGTGAACTTGAACAGAATAAACAAAACTACGAAATTCAAGTGGGGGCTCTGAAATTAGCCCAGAAGCGAGTAGAGGGAAATCGTCTAAGACTGAAAGCGGGAACGCTCATATTCCGTCGTCTCAGCGAATCCCAAGACTCACTTGTAAGCGCACAAAACGCCGTCACCACAGCACTAATCAACTACCAGGATGCACGCCTTGAATTGTATTCTGAGATAGGTGCCTTAGATGCCAGTAAGCCTAACTTTTGGCTGCTTAGTAAACCCATCAAGTGATAGATCACTTCCTACATTTAAATTAGACTATGAAAAAATGGCTCATCGCAACCGCCGTCCTCGGTATTTCTCTCATTCTTTTCATTTCCCTCCGTGGGAACCGTGAATCTGCGAGTTCTAATAAACCTGAATTTGCTAAAGTGCAAAAAGGGAACCTACTCATTAGCCTCAAAGAAAGTGGTTACCTCAATGCAGTAAAAGAGGAAATGATCACAAATAGCATCAGCCTTAGAGAAGTAAATATCATCGATATCATTCCAGACGGCACCTTTGTGCAAAAGGGCGATTTTTTGATCGAATTTGACTCTGAGCCATTGCTGCAAGAGAAAGTTAAATTCGAAGTGCAGGTTAGCGAACGTCAGCTCTCACTCACGGATGCAGAAACGGGCTTAGAAATCACCGAAAGCCAGGTCCAGAGTGATGTGGCATTGGCACAAAACAGCATCGAGGTTGCCAATATAAATCTTGAGAAATTCACCAAACTTGAGAAAGAAAAGCTACTCAACGAAGCGCTTGCCGACATCAATATTGCGGAGGATCAGTATAAATTCTCCGAGCAAACTTACCAGTCCAGTGTAGAATTGGAGGGAAAAGGCTTTGAAACTAAAAGTAAAGTTGAGCAGGATAAACTCGCCCTAGCAGCGAAAGATAAGCAACTGCAGGCGGCAAAAACAAAGCATGAAATGCTCGTTCACTATGACCTCAAACAACAAGAACTTAGACTCACCAAAGAGGCTGAGGAAGCGTTTAATAAGCATGAGCGGACCAAAAAGCAGGGTGAAAATAAAATGCAAAAAGCTCTCGCGTTATTAGAAAGCTCTAAGCGCAAGCTAGAACTCGCCGAAGAAGAACTCGCTGATATTAATGACCAGTTAAAACTCGCTAAGATCACCTCTCCAGTCACAGGCTACGCACTTTACCCCCAAGTGAAGTACTACCAAGACAACCTGAAAATTGAAAAAGGAAAATCGGTGAGGCGAAAGCAAACGGTGATGCGCATTCCTGATATGAGAGCCATGAAGGTCGATATCGACATCGCCGAGCACTACATCAGCGATGTTAAGGTAGGACAAAGTGCTTTCATCACTATTGACTCTATTAAAGATCAACAATTCCCTGGAAAAGTCGGCAACGTCGCTCTCATGCCGACAGAAACACGATCATGGGGAAGTACAGGAGTACAAAAATACGATGTCGTCATCGATATCGAGCAAGGGCTTTTGCCCGAGGATATTAAACCTCAGATTACGGCATCCGTTGAAATCATTTTAGATGAACTTGAGGATGTTCTCTATATACCGATACAATCGCTGCATACCGTCAAAGGGAAAAGAGTCGTTTACCTCAAAAAACAGGGGAGTAACGATTACCAAGAGCATGAAGTCACCCTCGGAAAAATGAATAACAGCTTCGTGGAAGTTCTCTCTGGTCTTGATAGTAAAGATCAAATTCTCATCTCTGAACCAGTTTTGTAATTTAAGATATGATTGATCTTAAAAATATCAAAAAACAATTTGTAATAGGAGAGCAGACTGTTCATGCGATACGGCAGCTCAACCTAAGTATTCAGGCGGGTGACTACCTCGCTATCATGGGGACCTCAGGGTCAGGTAAGTCAACTTTACTCAACATTTTGGGTTGTCTCGATACTCCATCTCAAGGTGAATACCTTATTGATGGAGATGACATTACTTACTTAGATGATAATGCCCTTTCTGCGCTACGTGGGAAAAAAATAGGGTTCATTTTTCAGTCATATAATCTTCTGCCGCAATTTTCGGTGATAGAAAATATTAAGCTGCCACTTCTCTATCAGGAAGATGTTGATGCAGAAGAAAGCCATCAAGAGGCGGTGGAACTTGCCAAGCTCGTTGGCCTCAGTGATCGCCTGAGTCATAAGCCGATGGAACTCTCAGGTGGACAGCAGCAGCGCGTGGCTATTGCTCGTTCTCTTATCAACAAGCCGCTCATCTTACTCGCTGATGAGCCCACTGGAAACTTGGATAGCCAGACAGAATCTGAGATCCTAGATCTCTTTGACCAGCTTAATGAAAACGGCATCACTATCGTCGTCGTAACCCATGAGCAGGAAGTCGCAGATCGAGCATCACGCGTCATCCATATGCGAGACGGTGAAATCATCCGCGTGACAGAAGGGAGTCGAAAGTGAGTAAACTTGTAAAGACTGTTGTTCTTGCTCTGCGCAGCCTAGCACTTCACAAACTCCGCTCTGGACTCACGATTTTAGGCATTATATTCGGAGTAGCATCTGTTATCACCATGCTCGCTGTGGGTAAGGGTGCCTCAGAGGCAGCGCAAAAAACCATTCGTGAAATGGGGAGCCACAATATCATTATTGATAGTATCAAAAAAACCGAGGAGGGCGGCGCAGGTAATGTCCCTTCTTACGGTGTGACACACCGCGATATTGAGCGGATCACCGAAACAATACCCGAGGTGCAAGCAGTGATTAAACAGCGCATCTATCAGGACAAAGTCAGCAATCAAGAGTATGAGGCAGAGGCTCAAGTTCTTGCTGTTGAAGGAGATATTTTCCGAGTGAAAAATATCTCCATCAGCAAAGGCAGAAAACTCTGTGATCTCGACTTGAGTGAAAAGAAAAGTGTCTGCGTGATTGATAGCGCACTAGCGCGTAAGCTTTTTCAGTACCAAGACCCGCTTACACAGAGAATTAAATTTAAAGGAGCTCATTTCAAAGTGGTTGGGATCATCAACAATGGATTTGCTGAAAACACGCAGAAATCCAACTTTAAAGTCTATATTCCATTAAGCTCCGCTATCATGCATTTTGGAGAACTGATCACCACCGTTTCTAACGGTTCCTACAGCATGGAGAAAGTCGACGTCAACCAGCTCATCATCAAGTTACCAGATATTGAGAGAGTTTTTAGTGCGAGCTCTAAGCTCGAGAGACTGATGAATGATGCGCATAAAATTCCCGATTACAGCATCAAAGTACCTATCAAACTACTCCGTGAAGCAGAGGCGACTAAGCGTATGTTTAGCATCGTTTTAGGCTCTATTGCAGGAATCTCGCTGCTGGTAGGGGGCATAGGGATTATGAATATCATGTTGGCTACGGTGTCAGAGCGCACGAAGGAAATAGGGCTGCGCAGAGCTATCGGAGCAAAGAAAAAAGACATCGTCAGCCAGTTTATGACGGAAGCGATAGTGCTTTCACTCATTGGCGGTATCGCCGGTGTCGTGGTCGGTCTACTTATTCCTCTTATCATCACAGGTCTCTTTGGCATCGATACGATTATATCGCCAGTCTCTGTCGTTCTCGCCTTTATCATCTCTGGTGTTACAGGGATCATTTTTGGTAGTTATCCTGCTGTTAAGTCTGCTAGTCTCAATCCCATCGTCGCACTCAGAGATTCCTAATATCGGGGAGATTCAAGAGCTGATTCAGGGTTTCATTAGTTCAGCTCCTATGAGTCTGAGTCAAATTCTGGTATGTGCCCAAAGGCTATCCGAGCGGGAGCTGACTCTATGGCGTTGTGAGCACCACCTAGATAAAGTGACTTTTGCCCGAATTTCTTGACCAACAGATCCATCGATTGGTTTAAAGCTACTGTTTTAGATAGCTTCTTTCCTGCCGCTAAAAACAAAGAAGGCGTGTAGTTTCCCGAGCTAGTTATCTTACTGAAGGTTATGGAGATCTTTAGTAATGGTTCACTCTGAAGTGGGCGCTGTTTCCATAAAAGCCCTGCGGTACGGGCAAAGACCAAGGAGTCGTCTGTGGGCTCAAGCAGAAGTTCTCCCTCCCAACGCTCTCCTTGTAGATAGCGTATTGAAAGCTGATAGCTTGCTGCTAACAATCCATGTTTACGCAGTCTTGTTGCCGCTTTTTGTGTTAATTTATGCAACACTGCTGATGCTTCAGAAGCAGGACGCTTCTCTGGAGATAAGACATGACTGTGACCAATACTTTGCCTGCTGGTCTCCTGTCGTGGTACTTCCTGACCGCGTAGTTGTAGCCAGAGCCGGTCACCTTCAATGCCACCCCAAGCGACATGAAGTTGCTCGCGTGTTGCTAGGCAAAGGGATCGGACGTCGTGAATGCCATACGTGTGCAGCCGCTGCGCCATCGCCCTTCCCACTCCATGAATATCACGTAGCTCAAGCTCATAAAGAATATCGGGGAGTTGGTGCTTTTCTATCATTAGTAAGCCATTAGGCTTTCGCATTTTAGATGCCATTTTAGCCAGCCATTTATTAGAACTAATGCCTATTGAAGCATGTATCCATGGGCTGACTTGATCTTTAATTGCAGCTCTGATTCTTTCTGCAATTTTTAGAGTCATCTCAGGCTCACGTAAATTATATGGCAGCCAGCACCACATTTCGTCGATGGATAAAACGGCCTCTACATGGAGACAGCTTTCTACTGCAGCGACTAAGCGGTGATGTAAGTCCACGTAGAGCGGTGGACGTGCTGTAATGATGTGAATACCTGGGCACATTTTCCTAGCATCACTGACGCGGGTGCCTGTTTTGATACCAAACGCTTTCGCCTCGTAACTTGCCGCAATGCAGGAGGTGGACTCCGCCATCACTGGTGCTACGCCTACGGGTTTACCACGCAAATAAGGCTGTAGGTGCTGTTCCGCCGAAGCAAAGTACGCATCAAAATCAACAAAAAGAGCTGTAAGGGGAAAGTTCATTAAGGTGTTCTAATGAACACCTTAATAAGGTGATGCTTTCTTATCAAGCTTAAGATGAATGAAAACGCGTGTTAGATCAGCCGCAAAAAAAACCTCACACCGTAAAAGGGGTGAGGTTTCTTGATTGAGAGTTCTTGAAAATCGGGTGTGGGCTTACGGCTCAATGATGGCGTAGTCCCCATCAGCGCGGCGATAGAGGATCTGGGTGACGTTGCGACGCTCGTTGTTAAAGACAATAAACGGCTTGTCTGATAGCTCTAGCTGCATGATGGCTTCCTCCTTAAGCATAGTGACCATTTTCACAGACTCGCGGTGAATGATCATTGGCTCAGGATCTGTGGTAGCTTCCTCTTCTTCAGGAATAGCATCTAAGAAATTGGCTGCATAGACTTTCTCATCGAGATGTCTAATGGTGTCTTGGCGACGATTAGGGCGATGGCTTTTTAGTAGGCGCGTTTTGTGCTTTCGCATGCGACGGGCAATTTTTGACATCGTTTCGTCGATAGCGGCGTACATGTCGTGATTTTCCGTGGATGCCTCGATGACGATGTGATTGGCACAAAAGAGAATGACCTCGGCGATGTGACGCTTCCCTTGAACATCGAGAATTGCTTTGGCTTCAATGATTTTAGGGTAGTCGAGGTGGAGTCCATTTATTTTCTTTTTGACGTGATCACGGAGTGGTTCGGTCATTTCTTCATGACGAAATGTTATCGTTATGGGCACATTAGCATTTACTGTTTGCATCGTGTTTTCTTTCTATTTTTATGTTTGTTATTAGCTAGCATGAGCAGAGTTTCTCAGAGTTATTATCTATTTTGCCATGCTGTCTATCGGACTATTTCTGAGAAAAGGTTTTAAAAAAGTGGGTGCGTTTTAGAGTACGAAATCTTCGCCTAGATAGTGCTTTCGCGCAATGGGATTATTAGCGATTTCGTGAGCTTCGCCTTCAAGGATAAGCTTTCCTTCGGCGAGAAGGTAGGCGTGATCGACGATGTGAAGTGTTTCACGCACATTGTGATCGGTAATGAGAATGGAGAGTCCATCTTCGTCACGCAGTTCGCGTACGATGTTTTGGATATCACCTACTGCGATGGGGTCGACGCCACTGAATGGCTCATCGAGCATAAGAAGTTTGGGATCAGTGCAAAGCGAGCGAGCGATGGTGAGTCGGCGTTTTTCTCCTCCAGAAAGTGCGAGAGCTTCAGACTTACGAAGCTTAGTAATGTTAAACCTTTCGAGCAACTCATCACAGCGGCGGTGGCGATCTTTTCGGCTGATGTCACGTCGGGTTTCTAGTACGGCAAGAAGATTGTCTTCGACAGTGAGATTGCGGAAAATGGACTCCTCTTGCGGGAGATAGCCCATACCCAGACGGGCGCGTTTGTGCATGGGTAGGGAGGAAATATCGTTGCCTCCAAAGCTTACCTTTCCTGCATCAGGTGGGATAAGCCCTGCGATCATGTAGAAACTGGTTGTTTTACCGGCACCGTTGGGTCCAAGGAGACCGACAATCTCGCCCTCGCGCACGCTGATGTGGACGTCGTTGACGACGGTGCGGCCAGCATAGGACTTCTTGATGCCTTGAGCATTGAGAAGAACCTTGGTATCCCTGCGTGGGTCTACATCTTGAGCTGTGTGAGGTGCGAAAGTATTCATTAGAATAGGCAAGTTTACTTCTTTTCTGGGATGGCGATTAAAGTTTTCCATGATCCGCCTTCCGCTTTTATTTTACCATTTTTTGGGATGGTAATAAATGCGGATTGCGTACTAGCCTTGATATGAAACTCCTTGGTTCTTTGCAGGCTTGGGAAGCCACCACGGAGGACGAGAGTTTCGCTCTGGGCGTCGTAGCTGGCTGTGGCTGCACGGGCTACGTAATCATTCCCTTGATCGTCTTTTCCGGTAACGATGACGTTTCCTTGGGCCTGTATTTTTTGCAAGTCTTCTCGAGCCTCAAAGTTTTCCTCCGGCTCGGTTTTCTTCTCGTTGCTTTTTCCGGGTAGGTTTTCTGGATCGAAATAAGCTTTCAGATGGTCAGAGCAGGTGAGGTTAAATTCTGGCGAACTGAGTTTGATGTTTTTAAAATAAGCATACACTCCAGTTTGGCTATCGAAGTAAATGCCGCCATCACACTCGATGATGAGCTTCTGAGCCTCTACTTCTAAATCAGGTGTTTCACTGTATTTATGAGTAGGGTTCTCTAGCAATTCCTCTTTGTTTATATCGGATAAAAAACCATGCATCGACTGCTGCACTTCGTCCTCTGTGCTTGTATCAGCAAGGATGAGTCCTGAAGAGATGGCGATGAGGGAGCTTGCGATGGCTCGTGATGAAGAGCGAGTGGTTGGTTTCATAACCGTAGAGGTTTCTTTGCTAGGTATTATAAATTCAGTAATGGCAGGCCCTTTTAAAAAGCCTTGAAGCGTCTTTTCATGAAGCGTGATGCCTTGAGCGGTGGCTTGGAAACGACTGCCCGTAATCACCACTTTTTGCGGACTGCTGAGAATGGATGACTGCTGATGATAGATGGCATGTTCCATCTGAGTTTGCATTTTGATACTGCCATCTGGGTTGTAGAGTTCGACGTGAGCGTTATCCGCATCAATGATGGAATCTGCTTTCACTGTGATCGTGTCAGCTGTGAGTAGTGAAAGGGGCTGAAAATCGATGTCGTAACGCGGGAGCTTGACGTCGTTTATGATACTGCCTTCTGGTAAAAGGTTGAGCCCTGGGAAGCTACTATCCTTGGCACCAGACTTTGCTGAAAAGCTGATTAACAGAGCAATGGATGCTGTAAAATGTAGCAGCTGCCGTGACGAATGAGAACGATGGAAGGTGATTTTCAGGAGGGTAATAGCAAAAGGTTTATGCTCCGTGAGCAGCATGATGAACGGCTAGGAGTGTTTTGAGCACGCCTTCTATATCGGTGAGAGGGATCTGGTTTGGTCCGTCTGAATAGGCTTCGGCAGGATTAGAGTGAGTTTCCATGAAAACGCCATCAACACCTGTCGCAACTGCGGCTCTAGCAAGAACGGGCGCGAGGATGCCATCGCCACCAGTAGTACCACCGAGTCCACCAGGTCGCTGTACGGAGTGCGTGGCGTCGAAGATAACTTTAACGCCTAGGTCACGCATCCAGTAGAGGGAACGCATGTCGGTCACTAAGTTATTATAGCCGAAAGTAGTGCCTCGCTCTGTAAGATAGAAGTTTTCGCAGTTAAAGGCTTCCATCTTCTCGGCGATGGGTTTGATGTCCCAAGGAGCGAGAAATTGCCCTTTCTTGATATTAACGGCACGGCCAGTGTTAGCACAGGCTTCGAGGAGATCAGTCTGGCGGCAGAGAAACGCTGGAACTTGGAGTAGGTCGACCGTTTCAGCGGCGATCTCAGCTTCAGCAGCAGTGTGGACGTCCGTGGTGACGGGTACCCCTAGCTCCTTACCGATCTCGCCAAGAATACGGCAGCCTTCCTTGACGCCAAGCCCACGAAATGATCCTACGGAGGTGCGGTTGGCTTTATCATAAGATGCTTTAAAGACAAATTGGATGCCAGTGCGATCCGCGATTTCTTTGAGTGAGTGTGCCATTTTCCAAGCAAAATCCTCTGTTTCAAGAGCACAAGGACCGAGAATAAAGAAAGGAGAAGAAGGATCGAGCTTGAGATTACCTATTTGATTCATAATTAATGGAAACTGCCTTTAAGAATAATCAGGGATATGGAATAAGGCACGTTAAATTTAAGGCATCTTTGCGTTTTTATGACTCTAGCAGCTGGATGAAGGGTGCGTAATTCTTCTAAACACCTTCGCCCTTAGACAGGTGGTGGTTTTATGAGTCTCCTTGAACGATGATACTGAGTCTTCTCGTGTGAGGTGCTCTTCTGTGTTCAAACAAAAAAATCCCCTGCCAAGTGCCTAAGGTCATTCTTCCACGAATCACCGGGATCACTTCACTACTGCGCGTTAGAGCCATCCGAATATGGGACGGCATGTCATCGGCTCCCTCATAGGTGTGAACAAAATAAGGTGTGTCTTCAGGTACTAGATGATCAAAGAATGCTTCCAGATCCCTGCGTGCGCTCGGGTCTGCGTTCTCCATTAATACTAAGCTCGCGCTGGTATGTTGGACGAATACTGTCACGGTGCCAGTCTGCACACACGATGAACGAACGGCTTTGACGACGTCGTCAGTGATTTCATAGGTACCCTTACCGCGTGTTTGGTAAGTTAGTTCTGCCGAGTGAACGGGCATGGATGATGGTAAGGATTAATCGATTTTGATGTCATCTGCGATCCAATCAGAGCTAGGATATTCTAAATCTAGCGACTTGAGTGTATCAACCATGATGCGGGTAACAACGAGGTTGCGGTACCACTTTGAATCAGCAGGAACGATATACCAAGGTGTGAGGTCAGTATCGGTTTTGGAAATGACGTCCTCGTAGGCTTCTTGGAAATCATCCCACTGCGCACGATCTTTGAGGTCATCGGGGTTGAATTTCCAGTGTTTTACCGGATTGTCTAATCTAGCCTGAAGTCGTTTCTTTTGTTCTTCTTTAGAGATGTTAAGAAAAATTTTAATGATTGTTGTGCCTTCCTCAGCAAGCATTTTTTCGAAGTCAGCAATGTGCTGATAGCGTGGTTTCCACACAGATTTTGGGTAAATATCTTTCACTCGTACTGCGAGAATATCTTCATAGTGTGAGCGATTGAAAACAACGATCTGACCATTTCTGGGTACTTTGGCGTGAACGCGCCAGAGGAAATCGTGAGCCAGCTCTTCTTCACTGGGCTTTTTAAAAGGCTCCACATGAATTCCCTGAGGATCCACCTTACAGAAAACACTTTTTACGGTGCCATCCTTACCACCTGTGTCCATGGCTTGAATGACAACGAGCACGCGGTGTTTATCACCCGCATAGAGGCGGTTCTGCAGCTCTTTTAACTCAGCAGTTAATTCATCGAGGTAAGCACTGTGATCGTCTTTTCCTCCCAATTTAAAAAATTCATTATCAGCTGAGGTGTAATCCTTCAGCTTAAAATCTGACTTGTTACGCACTCGGTATCTCTCGATGGCTCCTTTAACTGGCATGGCTGCACTATCTCAGAGCATGGGTCTGTCTGGCAAGAGATAAAGCTGACAGCTATGGATTGCTTTCTTAGAAGGCGGCGCATGAAAGCCACGGAATGTCAGGTTTGATAAGATGACTGTTTTCTTGCCTTAGGGTACTACTTTAGGGTATTTGTTAGGAGTGTCGAATTTGTAGCTGCCGATGGGATCTTTAATTTGATACGAGCTTGGCATCATGCTGGCGCACAGAAACCTAAACTTAAAAAATTATGGGCGTTATTAGTGAATTTACGAAAAGTATCACCAACATCGTAAGGATAGGGGGGAAACTCAACAATGATCAGAGGAAGGAGATTCGCGATCTCGTAGGTGAACTGGGGGACGAGCTCGACCGTGCGATACGTCTGGCACAGTTTTACCTCGAGGGGGGGAAAGGCATCAGAGACTCACTAGAGATGAGTGATTATCTTGTTTCTGGCTCTCACAAACTGATGGGCAGTTATCATGAATACAAAATCTGCGCTGGACTGTATGCTTTACACGATCGGTTTGACCAAATATTCGATCCTGTGAAATTAGCAATTTCGGTCGGCAGCATTCAGAAAATTCATGATCTCATCAACGATCTCAGTCACGGAGAACGCATGGTCATTGATGATTTGGATTCGATGTTTCTTTCCTTAAAGGAGTTGGCTAATGACTTGCAAAATGCCGCCCCCGATGAAGAGGAAGGTATCAAAAACAGTATCAAAGTGGCGTTGAAAATAGAGCATCAATCCCTCGAAGAACACCGGAAACGAATCAAAATGACGATGAGAGAAGTTTTCGACAATATGTAAATAAGGACGTCCCTGTCTAAATTTGTCTAAATAGCTGTTCCTGTAGTCACAGCCTCCTCGCGGAAGGCTTTTAGTAAATCGGTAAATACTCCGCCTGGTGTGCCATCGCCGATGGGGCGCTCGTCGACCTTGACAACTGGGATGACCTCGGCGGCGGTGCCAGTGAGGAAACACTCATCAGCGGTGTAGACGTCGTAGCGCGTAATAGTATCCTCAACGATGTTGATATCGAGTTTTTCACAGAGGTCAAAGATCACGCTGCGGGTGATTCCATCGAGAGCACCATCGCTGATTTTTGGAGTGATGATGATGCCGTTTTTAACAATGAAGATGGTGTCGCCAGTGCATTCAGCAACAGTGCCTGCTTCATTAAGCATCAGGCCTTCCATAACGCCTGCTTTGATGCACTCCACCTTTGCCATGATGTTGTTGAGGTAGTTCAGAGACTTGACCTGCGGGCTGAGAGTCGCGTGACTAGGGCGGCGTGTGGAGCAAGTGATGAGCTCGAGTCCGTTTTGATAAAATTCTTCAGGGTACAGCTGGATGGATGCGGCAATGCAGAACATGGACGGTGTCTCACAAAGATAAGGGTTGAGGCCTAGGCCGCCGCTGCCACGTGTTACAACGAGACGTACGTAACCGTCGGTGAGACCGTTAGCACGGATGGTATCGCGAACGATGTCGCAGACTTCCTGCGGGGTCCAAATCATCTTTAAAAGAATGGCGCGCGCAGAAAGAAAAAGACGATCAATGTGTTCCTCGAGACGAAAGACTCGACCATTGTAAAAGCGAATCCCTTCGAAAATGCCGTCACCGTAAAGTAAGCCATGGTCGAACACAGATATTTTAGCGTCAGCTTTATCAACGATCTCGCCGTCGAGCCATATTTTTTGGGAATCACTCATAGTCTTCAGTTTTTTGGGTCGTTTAAGTCACTTATGCATCAGCGACTTACTTTTTTCTGAAGCGGTTTAAAGCATGAAATTAAGGAGTTGAACACCGATTTTTTAGGCAATCGCAGCATTATTGTGGATCTCGTCGAAAATGACTCCATCTTTGACGATGAGTTTACGGTCTCCGTGCACAGCCAAGCTTTCATCATGAGTGACAACGACGAGGGTAGCGCCGTCTTCATTGGCGAGCTGCAGTAGCATATCCATAACTTGGCTTCCATTTTTAGAATCCAAATTTCCTGTCGGCTCATCGGCGAAAATAATTTCGGGAGAATTTACTAGCGCACGAGCAATGGCGACGCGCTGTTGCTCGCCTCCACTGAGTTCAGTGGGTAGGTGATCGGTCCGCTCAGCCAGTCCAACACGCTCGAGCGACTTGCGGGCTTTTTCAGATAGGTCTTGTCCGCCGATCATAGCTGGCATCATGACGTTTTCGAGGGCGGTAAGCTCAGGCATGAGGTAGTAGTTTTGAAAAATATAGGCCATGCGCTGGTTGCGGATCGCAGCCTGTTTTTTACGCGATAGAGCGTAGAGATCGGTGCCATCAATGAAGACCTTCCCTTGATCAGCTTTTTCTAAACCAGCGAGGATGTACATCAGTGTTGTCTTACCCGCCCCACTGGGTCCGCAGAGAAAAATCTTCTCTCCCTGGAAAATGCTGAGCTCAATACCATGGAGAACTTCGATACGTTTTTTCCCGAGTGTGTAACCCTGGTGTATTTTCTCTGCGGTGATCAAAGCCTTTTTCTCCATGACTTTAATTAGTCCAAAGCAGGTGAGGATGCGAATAATTTTATCAATTAATCATAGTCTTTTTTTACGTGGTAAAGTAATTAGTAAACCATGTCAGTCATCACATTTAGTCCACTTTACCAAGAACGGGTGTGGGGTGGTCGCGAGCTTGAGTCTACTTACAAGCGAGCCTTACCCAAGATTGACGCTCCCTATGGGGAATCCTGGGAAATGACGGATCGGGAAGGTGAGCAATCGGTGGTGAATAACGGCTTGTACTCTGGAAAAACCCTCAATGAACTATGGCAAAATCATCGCGAAGAGGTCTTTGGTAAAGATTTGGTCGATACCGAGCGGTTTCCTTTACTCATCAAAATACTAGATGCTCGCTCAGATCTTTCCATACAGGTTCATCCACCAGAGGCTCTAGCTGATAAACTAGGTGGTGAAGCAAAGACAGAAATGTGGTACGTCGCTGCAGCCAGCCCTGGAGCGAAGCTTTATGTGGGTCTTAAAGATGGAGTGAGTAAAAGAGATTTTCAGGACGCGATTGAAAATGGAACAGTAGCAGATGTCGTTCATGCTATTTCACCACAGGCGGGTGAATCGATCTTTATTCCATCGGGGCGTCTGCATGCGATTGGCGCTGGATTTCTTATTTACGAAATTCAGCAAAACTCCGATACGACTTACCGAGTTTTTGACTGGAATCGCATGGGGATTGATGGAACCCCGCGCCAACTTCATGTGGAGGAGTCGATGGCGTGTATTGACTTCACGGATACTGAACCCAGCATGGATACACCGATTGGCGATACCATCGCGGACTGTGAGTTTTTCAAAGTGGATCAGATTGAAATAGAGGCTGGGGGGACTTTAAGGAACCCTGACCTGGAGCGGTTTTCCATTATCACCGTCATATCGGGGTCCCTGCTATGTGCCGATGGCCGTAACTACGTGGCAGGAGATTTTTTGCTTTTACCGTGTGGCGACTCTGAGTTGACGGCGTCGTTAGAAGCTTCTATACTCCAAACGACGATCCCGCGTTAGTCTTTATTGTGTACCCATAAAAGGCTGCTGCCAGTTAGCGTGAAACGTCTCACTTTTTTATCCTTATGACTGATTCCTCTCATCCAAATGCCTCACTTGCCCCAGTACCTAAAAGCAGAAAAAAGCTTGTCATCGTTGCCATTATTGTCGCGATCATTCTGTTAATCGTGGGGCTGTATTTTTGGTTTAATCGCCCAATTCAGCCTGTCGTTCTGAGCGATGGAGAGCAGCGTGTGCTCGATCAAAAAATCGAGCTTGCCGAAGAGCGGAACTACGAGAAAGGAGCGAAAGTACTTGTGCTTACCGAGCGTGAGGTAAACGCGCTGTTTCATGAAAATACAGGGATGGGAGCAGAGGTGAAATTTGAATTTGCCAATGATGCTGTGCATGCACGTGTGGTGAAAGATCTCGATCCTGATTTCCCTATCCTTGGTGGTAAGAAGCTCAAAGCGCGCGCTCGCTTCATGATGACTGATGAAAACGACAATCCTGCGATCATCTTAGATGACCTGACCGTTTGGGGTATTTCTTTGCCCAATGCGTGGTTAGCAGATCTTAAGGGGCAAAACTTGATTTCTAATCTAGGGATTGACTCGAACAAGAGCCAGATCGGTAAAGGAATTCAAAACATTGAAGTTAAAAATGGCGAAATAATGATCGAGCTCGCAGAGTAATTTGGCTCTGTTCGGGAAAGGATGAGCACGTCGGGACTACGTGAGTAGAAGGACGGTGACTTTAAGCCATTTGCTGGAATGGTCAGATTACATGTCCTCGAGTGCTAACTTCCATTTTCACCCTGCACAAAAGTGCTATGGCACCTGCGTAAGGATTTTTTTGGGCGGGGAATCGCGCATTGAGCAGCTAATGAAGCAATTGATTATGGATTTTCGGAAGCTCGTCTTGATGAGATAGTAGCGTTCACAGTATCAACTGATATTAAGTCTACTTGCCTGATGAAACTTAGTCAGTTTTTTCGCTCTGATCTCGTAACCCAATCATTTCAAAGTCGATAGGAACAAAGCCTAATTTCAGCGCAGGGGAGTTAGCTTGCAAATTAAAGTCGCCATTTTCAGGGTCTACGAAAAGAGGGTCGAGTGCGAGACTATGGGTATCAATTCCCTCTGCCTGGTGTTTGGCAAGTGTAGCTTTTCCGAGCTCGGGATCGATGGATGAAAAATAGATGTTATAATCCGTGTCAGCATCTTTTGCCTTAGCCAGCTCCCGGCCTCTACGGTCTTCTGAACTTCCCTGTCGGCCAGGTGGTAACTCATCGACAAATGTGGTGTGCTCCTGACTGGAGTACAAGATATTGCGTTTGATAGATCCTCCTGTAAGCGGCCCTTCGCGGAGAGAGAAGTAGTAACCTCTAGGAGGGGCTATAATATCGGCGACAATGTTGTTTTCACAGCGGTTATTGAGCTTCGTCAAGATGCCTTGTGAAGTGCATTTGTAGATCAGGTTTTCTGCAATGAGCGTGTCCATTTGTCCTCCATCTGTGCGGATGGCTGCCTGCATTATCATCGGAGCTACTAGATGATGAATATAGTTTCTGCGGATGATATTTCCTGCTCCTGCACCACGAATATAGATAGCGTTGCCATCGCCCAGAGCCTCCATGGCGTGATGAATCTCATTGTATTCAATGAGGTTATCATGGGTGTGAAGGAAGGGGCGAACATCATCAATGGTCGGGTCTCGAGGTAGACTGCCAATTTCATGCCACCGTAGAGTTCTTTTTAATTCTCTGCTATTTGATTTGGTGAAAAAGTGAGTCATGCAGCCAGAAACGATCAAGCCTGTATATGGCGTATGACGGATCAGGTTATTGGCAACGCGATTATTGCCACTTTGCCACAGCATAATGCCAGGTGAGTGTGAGTAAATGAGGCCTATGTGATGGATGTGATTGTTGTAAACGAGGTTGTGGTGATTTACGTCTTTGGTACCCGGTCCATAGCCGCAGAGCAGAATACCGGAGCCTCCCATGTGCTCGATGAGGTTGTTGGAAATATTGTTTTTCTGAGCATGGAGATCTAAGCGAATAGCGCCACTGCCGCTGTGGGTGAAGTGACATTGCTCAATGGTACAATTTTCTGTGCCACGGAAGCGAACTAGAGCATTAGCTTTGTCGTGCATATTCCAGTCGTGCTGTATGCCTGCGTCCTCTGCAGTTAACTGATAGCGTTCACCGTGCATGAAGGTGAGGCCGCGCAGAGAAAAGTTTTGTACTGGTGTGTCCTGAACTCCCTGTTTATCGATTTTTCCCTCGACCCGGATATATTCCTCGAGGTGTGCTGACTTGATGTTGGCGGGAGCTGCACTATCTCGCGGCCAGAGATAGAGTTTGCCTTCTTGAGTGTTGAGTACCCATTCACCTGGTTCATCAAGTTCGTCTAAGACGTTCTCAACCCAGCAAGAGTCAGTTGTTTTTAAAAAATGGAGTTCCTCCATTTTGTAGGTCGCTCTGATGGAAGTTGTGGCGAGTTGCTTTTTCTCATCGACGGAGACCAATGGAAGGATGTTGACAATCCACGCGTGATGAGGGCGCACGACGATCTCTATATCCTCTAGATTTGACCAATTTTTTAGTTTTCCTTTGGGGAAATGGAGAATGTTTGCCTGTCCTCCCTTCAGTGGAATAAATCCAGCTGAGCGAGCACGTGGTAGCAAACCTTTGTCATCATAGAGTGTGAAAAAGTGGTCGGAAACATCTGCCACCCATACTTTCCCTTCAGCATCTTTGGGTAAACCTGGCAGAGAGTGACTTACTTTTTCCCAAGTTTTAATCGATCTAGCTGCGCTGAAAATGGGTTTTTCGTCTGGGTATGCCTCGTAAGTGATAGAAAAGTCTTCGGTGCCTGAATCGGCGAGTCCAAAAACAACGGTTTCTTTCAACTGGTAACTTCCACCGCGTATCTGGACGACGATATCTTTGCTGATGGGGCCTTTCTTTAATTCCCGCACAGCGTCACGGGCTCGGGCAAGGCTAGCAAAGGGTCCGTCATTTCCTTCAGCATTCTGTGAGGCAAGGGTTCCCGACCATTGATCGGAGCCTTGAGGTGATACGAAGAAGTCGACAGCTCCCGCAGCAGCGGTGAACATAAAGCCGATAAGTACGGTCACCAATGACCTCACGAAGCTGATTTTCATTGAATGGAAGTTAGTTTAAATACTTGCTTACTCGCCTTCCCATCCATCGATCTTAACGATGTAGCCGGCAGTCGGGTCTTCATCATGACAAGCGAGATAGAGGTACTCAGGCTTACCATCTTTCCAGAGGATACTGGGACGTTCGGTTCTATGCAGCTCTTTGCCGAAGTATTGTTCGTTGGTGCGGTAGCCTACTTTAGGGAGCCCCCAATTCAGGCCATCCTTCGATTGATAAATAAGGCCAGGGCGCAATCCACCAGACTTTGTGTTTTCTTTAGTAATGGTTTTCCCTTCCAACATACCTTTGATATCTCGGCGATCTTCGAGAATCATGTAATAATGATCGTTGTAGTAAAAAGCGTAGGGATCCTCGATGTCGAGGCCTTCATCAGCATAGCTGATCATAGGGTTTACTTCATGCATCGTGTAAGGGCCTTCGATCTTATCACTTGTCGCAAGAGATATTTCACGCAGCTTTGCTTTCCCTTTTCGGATCATAGTTTTGTGATAAATTCTAAATTCGCCTTCTGGTGAGACTACGAAGGTAGGATTAGAAGCGTGAAATTCATTGGCCTCCGTTGCTTTCAGGATAGGGTTGTGTGGGCTCTCTACCCATGGGCCATCGAGAGATTTAGTGGTTGCGATGCCGACTTCTTGGTAAGAGCCATTTTCGTCTGTGTGTACATTCAGCAAATAGACAAGTACATAGGTGTCACCTACTTTGGAGATCTGTGGATTGTGGTAGCTAGCATCTGGGCTGGCAAAGACGTCACCTACGAGTGTGTATGGGCCTTCCGGGGAGTCGGCAGTCCAGTGAACAATCTTACTGCTTTTAATCCAGCTTCCTAAACCTTTGTTAGGGATAACGGAGTTGAAAACATGTAATTTCCCGTCTTCGTCATAAATTGGAGCCATGCCCCACGTCCAAGATACATCGTCAGATGGGAGAATGTAAGGTCCCGGGACGTGAGATTTTACAAAGGCAGAGTCTTCTACTAAGTGCACAGGGTCTGCAAATAATCCTGCAGTGAGTGATCCGAGGCACAGGGCGGTAATGAGTGTTGATTTGATCATGTTATTGGACGTAGGAGCTTGGTGATTGGTTCAGAGTTTTATTTAATAGTTACTTCTAATACGTAACCATTTCCTGAATTTTTCACAACTGGTAAATCTACTGTCAGTTTTTGTTCTGTCTGCAGCCACGTGATATTCTGCTTACTGCCGAGAAGACGAATATTCGTGATGTTACCCACTGACTTGTTGAGTGAAAAGATTTCAGCTGTTTCACCAGCAGGGGCGAGTGACATAGCGTAAACTTTGTCTTCTTTGGCACTGAACCAGAACTCCGATGGTTTCGAGACAGTGACGTTTTTTTCTACCCCTTCATTGAATGTTTTCCAGCGAGTCGTTCCATAAATCGCATCAGCATTTAGCTTCACCCATGCGCCCATTTCTAGGAAACTATTGACGCAGGGCTCTGGTACTGTGCCTTTGCTATCTGGGCCGATATTCAACAAATAATTCCCCCCTTTGGAAACGATGTCTAAGAATTTACGAAGTAATTCATTCGAGCTTTTCCACTCGTTATCTTGAGCTTTAAAGCCCCATGAGTGGTTAGCAGTGCCGCAAGTTTCGAAGTGTTTGCTGGCAAGTTCGTTAGCTGCGGGGGTTTTATTATCCCCGGCGTCGATATAATCTCCAAAATTGTAGCCGACTCTTCGGCTGACGACTATATGGGGGTTAAGGTCATAGACCATTTTGTAGAAGCGGAATGCTTGTGCCTCGGTAATGAGTCCATCACCATCAAACCAGATCAGACGTAAGTCAGGGAGAAGTTTGATCAATTCGGCGATTTGAGCGTAGGCTTTGTTCTCTAGATAATCCTCGTAAGCGTGTGGGCTAGGGTCCCACGTGTTAACCCCATTTGGGCGAGTGTGGACTTCAAATTGATCGTTGTATGCTTTGACTTTCGCGTAGTTGCTGTCAGTGCCTTCGCTCCAGTCTCTACCGTGAGAATAGTAGACGCCAAAGTCTAAGCCTTCAGCTCTGCAGGCATCATAGAGTTCTTTGACAAGATCACCATCGTAGTCACTGGTATCCTTGATATCGAGATCTGAGTGTTTAGAGTCGTAAAGCGCGAAGCCATCGTGATGCTTTGCTGTGAGAACAACATACGTCATTCCTGTTTTCTTAGCTAATTCGGCAATATTGGCGGCAAAGGATTTATCTGGCTTAAATTCTTTTGCGTATTCTTTATACTCCTCTCTTGAAATCTCAAAGGCAAACATGATCCACTCGGCAACGCTAGGCCCCTGACCTTCCTCGATAGGTACGCCGTTCCAGCTTCCAGCAGCCTTCGAGTAGACACCCCAATGAATAAACATGCCGAACTTGGCTTTTTTATACCAATCCATTGCGGCTACTTTGGCAGGAGAATTATGCATTTTCATCCAGTCGCCATAATATCGGTCAGAGCTGATATAGATTCTGCTTTTCGTATATCCTTGAGGGACGAGACGTACTTTTCTAATCTTAATGTTAGACTCGATAGTGATGCTTTTTGTTCCTGCATCCTTAAACAGAGCAGGCTTACTGAACTCGGATACCAAGCCTTCTTCAATGATGTAGGCTTTCTTGAGTTTGTCACTCACCGTGTCTTTGTCTAACGAAAATTCACCGATGTGCTCACCTCGAGCGTTCTCTTGATTGACGATGAGTTGCACGGTATAGGCCCCTGGGTGAGTCAGCTCGAAGCTCCATGTCTGAGTTTTATCCTGAACGCTAGCTTGGGCTGTCTCTAAAATAACACAGCTGTCTTCACGTTGCTGAATAGGCTCGGCAGAGCTAACGATTGAGCCAAATACTTGGAAGAGTAAAATAATCAGGCTAGTAGAAAATATTTTTATCATATTGATTTGTCTAGATTGGAAATCTTTTAACGCGTTTTCATCAAAGTTAATACAATTAGCATACGGGGCATTGATTAATCTGTGCGAAGAAATCGTTGCCTTTGTCATCGACGAGAATAAAAGCGGGAAAGTTTTCCACTTCAATCTTCCAGACGGCTTCCATGCCGAGTTCAGGGTAGTCGAGAACTTCAATTTTTTTAATGTGATCAAGTGCTAACAGTGCAGCTGGCCCACCTGCGGAGCCGAGATAGAAGCCGCCATGTTTTTTACAAGCATCTGTTACTTGCTGGGATCGGTTCCCCTTTGCAAGCATGACCATGGAGCCGCCGTGAGCTTGGAAGAGGTCGACATAACCGTCCATTCTGCCTGCAGTGGTAGGGCCAAATGATCCAGAAGCGTAGCCATCCGGTGTTTTGGCGGGGCCGGCGTAGTAGACGGGGTGGTCTTTGAGATACTGAGGGAGTTCGCCTTCTTTTTCGAGGCGTTCTTTGAGCACTGCATGGGCACTATCACGGGCAACGATGATGGTGCCTGATAGTGCTAGTGCAGTGGTGACTGGATATTTGCTGAGCGTGGCTAAGACCTTATCCATCCCTTCATCGAGATTAATGGCGACGCCGCTGAATTTCCAATCCTTGTATTTTTCAGGAATGAACTGACCTGGGTTGGTTTCGAGTTTTTCAAGAAAGATACCGTCTTTAGTGATCTTAGCTTTTGCCTGGCGGTCGGCCGAGCAGGAAACGCCGATGCCTACAGGGCAGGACGCGCCGTGGCGTGGGAGACGTATGACACGGACGTCGAGAGCGAAGTATTTCCCACCAAACTGAGCTCCTATACCGATCTCGCGTGCGGCGGCGAGAAGTTCTTTCTCAAGCTCGAGATCGCGGAAGGCTTGACCATGTTCGTTTCCTTCAGTGGGGAGCTCGTCGTAATAGCGAGTAGAAGCCATCTTGACGGTTTTAAGGTTCGACTCTGCTGAGGTGCCTCCGATCACGAGGGCGAGGTGGTAGGGCGGGCAAGCGGACGTACCGAGAGTACGCATTTTTTCGACACAGAATTTCTTCAGGCTTTCTGGATTAAGCAGGGCTTTGGTTTCCTGATAGAGAAAGGTTTTGTTGGCGGAACCGCCGCCTTTGGAAATAAAGAGGAATTTGTAGGCGTCACCCTCTGTGGCGTAGATGTCGATCTGGGCTGGGAGATTGGTCTTGGTGTTGACCTCCTTGTACATGGTGAGCGGAGAAGTTTGCGAGTAGCGGAGGTTCTCCTCGGTGTAAGTTTTGTGGATGCCTTTAGATAGAAACTCGTGATCATTACCCTGAGTACGGACATTTTGCCCCTTTTTCCCCATTACGATAGCAGTTCCTGTGTCCTGACAAGCGGGGAGGATGCCGTGCGAGGCGATCTCGGCATTTTTTAGCAACATTAGTGCAACCATCTGGTCATTCTTCGTTGCTTCTGGGTCATCGAGTATGGCTGCTACTTGCTTAAGGTGAGAGGTACGGAGTTTAAAGCAGATTGCTTTGGATGCCTCGTTGGCGAGAAAGGCCAATGCTTCTGGTGCTACCTTGAGCATTGCTTCACCCTCAAACGCGGTAGTGGAGACAAAGTCTGAGCTGATTTTTTCGTACTCGGTGGTGTCTGGGCCTAATGGAAACGGATCTTGGTAGTGAAAGGGTGTAGTGGACATGATGGAAGAAAAGAATTTAGTTGCTGAAATAAAGTCGCTACGGAGAGGAGAGGCAATCGGAATCGAAGAAGAATAGGTTAAAAGAGAAAAAAATGAGTTAAATAGGAAAAAATGACTTGATTTAGTGCTGGGAGAGGCTATCCAAAGCCCCCCGTTATGGCTAAGAAATCATGGATAGCGCGCAATAAGCGCAAGCAAGCAACAGTCGCAAAGTATGCCGAACTGCGTAAGCAGCTCAAGGATGAGAAAGACTATGTAGGTCTCAGCATGCTTCCACGTGACTCTAGCCCCACTCGTCTAGTAAATCGTTGTGAATACACTGGCCGTCGCCATGGTTTCCTACGTCGCTTTAAACTTTCTCGTATTGCATTCCGCGAACTTGCCTCACACGGCATGATTCCAGGTGTAACGAAGTCAAGCTGGTAAGCTTTACTAATTGCTGGTAAATTTTTGACGTAAGGTGTTTCCTATCTGGGAAGACACCTTACGTCTTTTTTATGAATATGCCTTATGCCGTTTTACGAATACATTAGTAAAAATCCCGATGACTCAGATGCGAGTTGTCGTATCTGTGTGAAGGGTTTTGAGTTAAACAGACCCATTCACCGCGAGCCTTTAGACAAGTGCCCTCTGTGCAGAAATCCTGTTAAAAAAGTCATTAGCCAAGTGAATACACCCCGGGTGGCGAAGCCATTTTCGACACTGGATGCAAAGAAGGCAGGTTTCACCGTTTTAGAGAAGCAAGATGAAGGTGTTTATGAAAAGCAGTAAGGAGATAGAAAATGATTGAGGGGCATACAGAGCAGAAACAAGTTAAGGACTCGAAGAATGTGCTGCTTTCTTTTCTTGGTTTAATCGCCGTTTTGGCGGGTATTTTCTATCTCTACCCGATGCTTCGAAACCAAAGCTCTGACAACGTATTTACGGTAAGTACTAACAACGAAAAGGCTGAAGAGGAGGCTGAGGTGCAAAACGAAGGTATGTCTGCAGTATCTCCAGATGAGCTTAAGCCGTGGTTAGCGATTCTTCAGGATGAGTTGCTCTCGCTGGAGAAACTAGACGGTTCTAGCTATCAGATTTTACATTTCCGTAGAAGTGGAGGTGGGGATCGCTTGCTAATTGACTTAAAAAAGTCATCGACTGGCGGTAGTGTCGAAAGGTTAGATCTGATACTTGAGCGTGATCAGTTTGGAAGATATATTAGTCAGAACAGTCTGATTCCAATCAAGTTTTATCCTCCTGAAAAATAGTGTATAAATACCGCCAATGTGACCACACATCTCGATAACTTCATTCTTTATATTGCCACAGAACGGGGGCTCTCAGTGGCATATCAGTTATCCGTAAGGCAGAGCTTAGATGCCCTTGCTTCTTGGATGACAATTAAGGAGATATTATCTTTTCAAGACGTAGGTACGGAGGAGCTTTCTTCTTTTTTGGCATATCAGAAAAATAATGGCCTGTCCTCTGCCTCACTGCGAGTGTGCATGGTACATCTGAAGATTTTTTTCAGATATCTTGCTGGAAAAGGAGAACTACTAGCTGATCCAGCTGAGCCTCTGCTGCCGCCGCGTGGGGAAATGCACTTACCTGAAACACTCAATGAGCAGCAAGTGCAGGATTTGCTTAATTCCATCGATCTGTCAGAGAAACTAGGTCGTCGAGATAAAGCGATCATCGAGTTGTTTTACGCATCTGGCCTTCGCTTATCTGAGCTTTGTGGCGCGCGACTTGAAAACCTCGACCTTGAGGAAAGTTTTATTCGGGTCACAGGGAAAGGGGGTAAAATGCGGCTCGTTCCTGTAGGAGGGATGGCGAGAAATTCGATACAAACTTATATGGATAACGAACGCCCCAAGCTTGTGAGTTCAAAGACCTCTTCTTGGGTTTTTCTTAGCATTCGAGGAGGAAAACTCAGTCCAGAGCGTGTGAGAGAAATTGTCAAGACGCGTGCCAAAATGGCGGGTATTGAGCAGAATGTGTATCCTCATTTATTGAGACATTCGTTTGCAACGCACTTATTGCAGAATGGTGCCGATCTACGAGTTATTCAAGATATGCTCGGCCACGCTGATATTTCTACGACGCAGGTATACACACATGTTGATCAAAAGAGTTTGAAGTTGGCCCACCAGAAATTTCACCCCCGTTCTTGACCTTTTTTGTTTACTATTTGACTCAATTTAATAAATTTCGGCAAGCGTCACATTCAATGTATCTCCTACTGAATGGATTAAGCCCAATTACCCCCCATGAGTCTGCATGCCCAATTATCCCCCGAAGTTCTTAAACGCTTAAAAGCGCAACAGAGAAATAATACCATCACGAGTGTGATCATTTCAGTGCTGATTATTGTCCTTGTTGGTTTACTCTTATTTTGGGTACTGCTGCCACCTATCAATAATTATGAGGCAGAGATTGTATCTTATTCCGTTCCTACGGAAGAAACGCAGAACTCTGATAAGCCCAAGCAAGTAAGGAGCTTAGAGAGCAAACCCGTGCCTCCAGCAGCAGCTTCTGAATCAATGGCTAAGGTAATTGCAAGTAGTGTTACATCAAGTGTCTCTATCGCGGTTCCTGATGAAATATCTCTAGAGGACAGCCTAGACTTCGCCGAAGAGATTTCGTTTGACGATGCTTGGGGTGATGTTGGTGATGCTTTGGCTGGAACAACGTCGTTTTTCGGAACAGAAGTTTCGGCTGAGCGCATTGTCTATGTGATTGATTATTCTAAATCAATGGCCGCGAAGAACCGGGAGCCTTTAATGCGTAAGGAGCTGGCTGACTCGGTTAAAAAATTATCATCTTCTATGCAGTACCAAATGGTCTTTTTCGCTGGGAATGCATGGGTCGCAGGTGCGGATCTTATCATTGAGAATAATAGCAAAAAACAACCCCTTCCGAAGGGTTATATTGATGATAAGGGCAAAGAAGTGCGGTATGGTAAAAAAAATATCTGGGAGCCCAAGTGGATAACGGCTGATAAAGAAAACATTTCTAAAAGTGTCAAAGTCATCAAGGACACAAGGTTACTACTGGGCACTAAGTGGGATTTACCTCTCGATGTCGCTTTTGAAATGAAGCCGCTGCCCGATACAATTATTTTCATGACCGACGGCCTGACAGGTGGTGATGTCAATAAAGTGGCAAAAGATTATGCAAACCAGGCGAAAAAAAAGGGGATCGTTATTCACACTATTTCCCTTGTCGAGCCGCAAGCAGCTGAAGCGATGAGCATACTGGCTGAAAACACTGGTGGTACATTTTCATTGATTGACGAAAAAGGCAAAAAAGTCTCTTTGAAGAATGATGCCAAAAAGTGATCTCTCATCACTGCGTCGGCTCAACAGCTGTGGCGAATTGTCCGCTTTCTGAGTATCAGATAATACTTTCTGTACTAAATTTACTGCTTGGAGCCAAATGGGTAGAATTAGAAATTGACCCCATTTATTATTTTTTTGACTTTATTTGAGGTGGATTTGTGTTGAAGGCCTCATTTGGCGTGATAGATTTAATATTGCTTTATTAATATTATGAGTCTTCACGCCCAACTATCCCCAGAAGTTCTTATGCGCTTAAAAGCGCAGCAGAAAAAAAATACCATCACAAGTATTCTAATTGCACTACTCACGATCGTTCTCGTGGGTTTGTTATTATTCTTGGTGCTGCTGCCATCGATTAACAATTATGAAGCAGAGATTGTATCCTACCCTGTCCCTACGGAAGACGTTGAGACTTCAGATAAGCCTACACCTGTAAGAAGTCTGGAAACAAAACCAGTGCCGCCTTCAGCTGCTTCTTCATCAATGGCAAAGGTCATCGCTAGTAATATCACGTCGAGTGTTTCTGTTGCTGTTCCTGAAGAAATTTCTTTGGAGGAAAGTTTAGACTTTGCTGAAAACATATCCTTTGATGATGCATGGGGAAATGGAGATGCTATGGCTGGAACAACCTCATTTTTTGGTCAAGACGTCTCAGCAGAACGTATTTTATATGTCATTGACTACTCTAAATCAATGAATGGTAAGCGTGAGGAACTGATGCGAAAAGAGTTAGCCGATTCTGTGAAAAAGCTTTCTAGCAGCATGAAATATCAGTTAGTTTTTTTCGCTGGCCAATCATGGGTGGCTGGAGACGAAATAACGATGATGGGTGGTGCTAGGTCAACTTCATCAGTCATTAAAAGTAAGGCCAACGGTAAGGAATATACCTACCGAAAAGGCAATCCAGATAAAGTTCAAAAGCCGATTTGGTTAACGGCAGATGAGAATAATCTCAATGAGAGCACCAAGTACATTGAGGAGACACAACTTTATTACGGAACTCAATGGTCGAACCCACTTGATATGGCATTTGAGATGAAGCCTCTACCGGATACGATCATCTTTATGACCGATGGTATGGGAGGTACTCAAAAAGAGGCTGAAAATTATGCCAAGCAAGCTAAGAAAAAGGGTGTTATAGTTCATACCATTTCTCTGCTAGAGCCTAAGGCTGCACAAGCAATGAGTGCACTTGGTGAAAACACAGGTGGCACATTTTCGTTAATCAACGATAAAGGCAGAAAAGAGGATTATAAAGGCAAGTAGTAGTATCTGCTTTTTTCCTTTTTACTGACGCGCGGCAATGCCCATCAGCGCGTAAGTGAGCTTTGCTGCAGTATAGGATGCTCCATGGTGCTCGCTACGTGGAGCTAGCTCGACGACGTCGATGCCGAGTATTTTTCGCCCCTTTGCGGCAGATTCACAGGCATCGAGAGCTTGCCACCAGCCGAGACCACCTGGTTCTGGTGTGCCTGTAGCGGGCATCAGAGAGGCGTCAAGCCCATCTACATCGAATGTAAGGTAGATATTAGGGGGGAAATCTGCAGGTAAAAGACTTTTGATCGGGATACCTTCCCAGTCGATTTCGCGAGCGTCTAGAAATTGGATGTTATGCTTTTCTCGGTACTCCACTTCTTCGATACAAAGATTGCGTACTCCAATTTGAAACACGGGAATGCCAAGCTCGTGAATGCGGCGCATGACACAGGCATGGCTGTGTGGGCTGCCTTCATAAGTGTCACGTAAGTCAGCATGTGCGTCAATTTGAACGACACCAAAGTCTTGTCTAATTTGATGAAGCGCCTTGACAGGTGCTAGCGTCATGGAGTGCTCACCGCCTAAAAGGACGGGGATTTTACCCGCTTGGTAAATCGGAGTGCAAGCCATCTGAATATTCTGTAACGATCTCTCAATGTCCTGAGGGCAAACGATAGCTTCAGTCGTGTGAATACCTAGCTCACCAGGGCAAGATGTGCCGTCGTAGGCTTCCAGCTGATAGGATGCTTCAAGTATTGCATGAGGGCCTCGGCCAGTGCCTGTGCCGTAGGAAACAGTGTGCTCTAGAGGTACGGGGATAACATGGAAATGAGCGTCTGCTGCTGGAGACTGTGAAAATTCTGAAGAAAGGAAGTGCATGGGAGAGATGGTAGAGTGAGCTAGGAAAGGCGGTCGCGGTAGGAGTCATAGCCGAATTCTTTGACGAGGTCGATGCTGTCTGTCTTAGGATCATAGTTCGCAATCGAGGGTAAATTAACGCCGTTAAAGGTAGTGTTTTTTACCATCGAATAATGCGCCATATCTGTGAAGACGAGACGGTCGCCGATTTGAAGGTCTTTATCGAAAGAATAATCTCCAATGATATCACCGGCTAAGCAGGTAAGCCCACCAAGGGTGATAGTGTGTGCTTTTTCCTGTGGAAGTGCAGTCCCAATAATATCGGGACGATAGGGCATTTCTAAAACATCAGGCATGTGTGCCGAGGCAGATGTATCAAGAATTGCTATTTCTGTGCCACTGCCATCGCCGGCACGGAATCGGTCAACCACGCTACTAACAAGAAAGCCTGTGTTCAGGGCGACGGCTTCTCCTGGCTCCATGTAGATATCGAGATTGTACGTCTTTTTCATGTGTGTGATACACTGACAAAGAAGATCGATATCATAGCCAGGTCGAGTGATATGGTGTCCACCTCCCATGTTTAGCCACTTCATATGAGTGAGAAGATTGCCAAACTTCACCTCCAGTCTATCAAGCGTTCGCGCTAAGGTATCGGCACCCTGCTCGCACATGCTGTGAAAATGAAGACCATCAATACCTTCGAGCGCATCTTCACCCAGTGCATTGAGTTGTGCCGCTGTGACGCCGAAGCGCGTGCCAGGTCGGCAAGGATTATAGAGTGAAGTCTCTACTTCGGAGTACTCAGGATTGATGCGGAGTCCGTAGGATGCTGTGCTATCGGGCGATGCTGCGAGTTCGCGTAGCTGCTGCCACTGCGTCAGACTGTTGAGGGTAATGTGGTCGGCGCGGGTGGAAAGCCAGCGGAACTCTTCAGGCTTGTAAGCAACACAGTAGACGTGAATTTCACCACCGAATTTTTCGATACCAAGCTTAGCTTCGTTGATGGAGCTTGCGGTTGTGCCCTTGAGAACACGGGCGATTTGGGGGAATGTGGAGTGGGTTGCGTAGCCCTTAAGTGCGAGGATAATATGACCACCCGTGTGTTCGTGAATATGTTCAAAAATACGCAGGTTTTTCTCCAGTAATCCGCGATGTTGGAGGTGGCAAGGCGTGGGTAGCTCCTGCCGGTGGCAAATCTCTAGAATGTCCTCCATGGGCTGATTAAGGATTATGTGCTTGAAGTTGAGCGAGGAAATCAGCACCTGCTTCTCCCTCAATGATGTGCCAAGGAAGACCGTACTGGTTGAGGTCGTCCATGAAGGGGTCTGGATCAAACTGCTCCATATTCCAGACGCCAGATTTCATCCATTTACCAGTAACCATCATCTTGGCACCGATCATTGCAGGAACTCCCGTGGTATAGGAAATGGCTTGTGAGTTAGTCTCTTGAAAGCATTCCTCGTGGTCACAGATATTGTAAATATATGCCTGCTTACGTACGCCGTTTTTTATGCCATCGAAAACGCAGCCGATGCAGGTTTTTCCTTTTGTAAGAGGGCCAAGGCTGGCTGGGTCGGGCAGCACGGCTTTGAGAAACTCGAGAGGTGCGATTTGCTGGCCTTGGAAATCGACAGGCTCAATAGCAGTCATACCGACATTTTGAAGCACGTTAAGGTGATTGATGTAGTTTTGAGAAAAGGTCATCCAGAAGCGGATGCGTTCGAGCCCTTTGATATTTTGGCAAAGCGACTCCATTTCCTCGTGATACAGCAGATAAATCTCGCGTGTACCTACCTCGGGGTGAGGGAAATCAAATGGCTGGTGAACCTCGAGCGGCTCGGTTTCCTTCCACTCGCCTTTTTCCCAGTAGCGGCCTTTGGCTGTGATTTCGCGAATATTGATTTCTGGGTTGAAGTTTGTCGCAAAGGGCAGTCCGTGGTCACCTGCATTAGCGTCAATGATATCGATGGTGTAAATTTCATCAAAAAGATGCTTTTGGGCGTAGGCACAAAAAACATTGGTCACACCTGGGTCGAAACCACTACCGAGTAGTGCCATGCGCTCTGCCTTTATGAAGCGTTCATGATAAGGCCACTGGTACTCGTAGCTAAAGCGAGGATCATCTTTTGGTTCGTAGTTCGCGGTGTCAAGATAGTGAACACCAGCTTCCAAGCATGCCTCCATGAGTGTCAGGTCTTGGTAGGGAAGAGCGACGTTAAGCAGTAGGTCGGGCTGATACTCTTTGAGTAAAGCGACTACTTCAGAAACGTTATCGGCATCGACCAATGCAGTAGAAATTGGTCGGCTAAGCTCTGCGGCGATGGCATCGCATTTTGACTTTGTACGGCTCGCGAGGATGATTTCGCTAAATACTTCGGGTAATTGAGCGCACTTGTGAGTGACCACGCGACCTACGCCGCCTGCACCGATAATGAGGACTTTATGGGACATGATGTAATAGATTTAAACTGAGAGATATTTATGAATTGGGAGATTCGTAGTAAGTGTAGCCACCGATGCTTTCGCGGAAATCGGTCATGATTTTACGGCGTTCTTTCGCCGTTATTTTCCCCTCCTCCACCGAGCGCTCAGCAAGCTGGAGAAAACGATCGGTGAGCTTCTTAGTATCGTATTCGACGTAGGAAAGTACATCAGCAATGGTGTCACCGGCAAGCTCACGAAGGTATTGAATATTGCCATTTTTGACTCCCACACTCACGACGTTGGTATCGCCTAAAAGGTTGTGTAGATCACCAAGCGTTTCTTGGTAGGCACCAACGAGAAAGACGCCGAGCATATAGTCTTCATTTTCTTTGAGAGGGTGCAGTGGCAGGTGTTTTTGATTTTCTCCATTGATGATGAAGTTGTCGATCCTGCCATCGCAGTCGCAGGTGATGTCCGCAAGCATGGCTTTAGTGCTAGGTTCCTCATCGAGGCGGTGGATTGGCAGTACGGGGAAAAGCTGATCGATTGCCCAGGAGTCTGGGAGTGACTGAAATAAGCTGAAATTTCCGTAGTAAACATCGAGAAAAGGAGGTTCGCCACCGAGGTCTTCAGGAACTTGCTCCATCGTCTTTGCCATGGAGTACAGCTTGCCGATAATGCGTGTAAAAAGTGCGTTAGCGTAGGCTCGCTCGCGGAGGGAGACGTTGCCGTGCCTAAAGAGTACAAGGATTTCGTTACGGAAGTAAATGGCGTCATTATAGCACTCCTGTAGATTTTCTGGCTCAAGATAGCTTTCCACTTCACTCAGTTTCACAAGGTGAGGATGCGGTTTTGCTGGTATCTTCAGTGGAGCGGCATCAGCAGATGGACTGTTAACATCCAGTACGTTGAAAATAAGTGCGGAGTAGTAGGCTGCGACGGCGCGACCTGACTCACTGATAATAATAGGGTGCGAGGTGTTTGTTTCGTCACACACTGTTTTGACGACATCAATGACGTCTGCCGCGTACTCCTTGATGCCGTAGTTACGACTGCTGTGTGAGTTGCTGCGTGAGCCATCGTAGTCGATGCCTAAGCCACCTCCAATATCGAGGATGCCCATCGTGGCACCTTCACGAATCAGCTCGGTGTACATGCGTGCTGCCTCGGTAGCCGCCTCACGGATAGCGCAGATGTCGGGGATCTGTGAACCTTGATGGTAATGAAGTAGGCGGAGGTTTTCGAGCTTCCCGCGTTCGCGCAGGGTGTCGACAGCTTGAAGGATTTGATTGGTAGTCAGTCCAAACACACTACTCTCGCCGCTGGAGTGCGACCAATGCGAGTTATTGCACACCGATAATTTGGCGCGAATACCTAGAATAGGCTCAATGTTTAAGGCCTCAGAGCGCTCCAGAATGAGATCGAGTTCACTCGGCATCTCGATAACGAGCACTGTCTGTAGCCCCATTTTGATACTATGAAGAGCGAGGTCGATAAACTCGACGTCCTTATAACCATTACAGATAATAAAAGCTTCCGGATCCTGCATGTGAGATAGGGCGATTAAGAGCTCTGGCTTACTACCTGCTTCTAAACCGTAGTGAAACTGCTTACCGAATTGCGTGATTTCTTCGATGACCTGCTGCTGCTGATTGACCTTAATGGGGTAAACACCACGGTATTGCCCTTGATAGCCAGTTTCTTGAATTGCCTCATTAAATGATTCATTCAGCTTGCGTACTCGGTCGTCAAGAATATCGCGGAAGCGTAGTAAGATGGGGGTGTCGAGACCGCGATCACGAATACCATCGATAATACTCAGTAAGCTTACAGGATGCTTGTTTTCTCCATCTTGAAGATGAACCTGCAGGTCTCCATTCTCAGCAATACTGAAAAATTCATTCGCCCATGTGTCTACTCCGTAGAGTTCGTTAGCATCTGTGATACTCCAAGGAGTAGGGAGAGAGGTCTCGCTCATTCGTGTTTATAATGAGATAAGTTAATATAAATCGAGAAAAATATGATGACATCTACTCTATGGCAGCATTAGCCATGTTGCGGTCACGATATTTTAAATGATCGAGCTTGATGGTATCGATTGTGTCATTTTGAGGGGCTTATGACTAATTTTAATCAGCTCCAGTCAACGGCAACTTCAGTCATATTGCCGTTGCGATCATGATATTTTAAATGACCGTGCTTGATGCCGTACTCATGAACACATTTCGTAACTTTCACATCGTAGCAACAGTACTCGGCAATGTTCATCATGTGTTTTTTGTCGCCAGTTTTTTTGTACAGTTGCCACCAACGTAATGCATCGAGGCCATCCGCAGATTTCCCCATGCCTAGTGAAGCTGATGCGAGAGAGTCTAGCTTCAATCGGTGACCAAGTACCTGCTCGACTTCTAGCATCATATCGAGGTTCAGGGTTTGATTGGGGAGATCGAGTATTGTGTACCCTTGAAGCACAGGGTAGTCGAAATACATGTGGTTATAACCCACGACAAGGTCGGCCTTAATCAGCATTTCCACCAAGTCATCCGTCTGATCTTCACCAAAAACATGGTATCTTTCCGTCAGGCTTGAATACGCCACGCCAACAGAAATCCCCATTTTGTCTTTATTAGATGCGCCACCCACATCGCCAAAACTTCTCTGAGTCTCTAAGTCAAAATAAACAATGTTGCGCATGGATCAAGGATTAGAAATCTAATGCAAAGAATCAAGTGCTATTCGTGGTCCTCGCCGCAGTAGGAGTATTCTGATATGATGGCTTTTACAGAAACTACGCTATTATAAACGTAAAAAATCCGCAAAGCTTATAGATCATAAGCTTTGCGGAGGAAGAGTGTGCTTGGGTTAACTCAAGCGAGCAGAAAACTAGGCTCTACGGCGACGTAGAAGCAAAGCGACACCACCAAGGCCAAGAAGGGCTGCTGATGATGGCTCAGGCACTGTTACGGTACCGTTAAGGATAACGTCATCAAGAATGTAAGTTCCTGATGCGACAGTGTCTCTTGTATTTAGAAAGATGGTAAATGTATCACCGTCTACAAATGATGTTGTTGTGATGGTTGTATCAGTATTAGTACCAACTGTTGAGTTGCTTCTGCCTCCCAAAGCACTATCAGAAACACCACCTTCAGTGATTCCAAAGTTAATGCGACGACCAGTACCGCCTGGCTGGCTGATAACGTCAACGCTAGCGCTGTCAATCGTGAGAGTGTAACCAGTTGGAAGGCTTACTGTATAAGTAAATGAAACAGCGTCGTAGAAAGTATTGTCTGGGTTGTGTGGGCTAGTAATGTTTCCAGCAACAGTGTCTGCGGTGAAACTACTACCAAGAGTAATATCCGATACTGCTGAAGAGGCTGAATCTTCTACGAGAGATCCTCCAGTAAAACTGAAGGAAGCTAATACGGCAGCCTGTGATAGGGATGCTGAACATGCTGTAACAGCAAGAATAGTTGTGATTTTTTTCATATGGTTTTTGGGGTTTAGTAGTCGCTTGTCCAACGACCGTATGTTTTTTATTGTATAAATATATTTCTGTAAAGACTTAGTCATCATGTTTTTACTTAATTGATACGATTCGAATTACCGTGTAGGCAACTCATGTAATTAGATCTTAAGCCTTATAATCAATAGGTTAATGCTTTTATATTTACGATGTAAGAGGGTTGTAAGTTCTAAATGCCTCTCAATAATTTAATTTAACGATTAGCATGTTATGACTATCTTTTTACTAACAGAAATGATTAATCCGTTATTTTAAAATAAATATGTTATAAGGTTTATATCATCAAAAATTAATTTAAGTATCCTAGGATATTTAACCGAACGATAAAAAATTGGAAGACGTAGCTGAAGCTCGTGCTCTGTGTTTATCCCAATGGTACTACTAAGTGTTCCTAAGAGACTTTGCCGCATCACTTCTTGACGCGATCATCGCAGGTACAAGAGTGGCGATAACGCACATGATGAATGCAAAGACGAAGACGGCGAGGAACTCCATAGGGTTAATAATTGCGGGAAGCCCCTCGAAACCGTTGATTTCAGAAGGGAAAGGGTCGAAACCAAGATCAGCGAAAAAGGCGAGGATGTCATTTCTCATCATGACGACAGTGTAGCCTGCGAGAAGACCGAGAATACCGCCGAGTATGCCGATGATGATGCCTTGATAGAGGAAAACTTTGACAAGTTGAGCCGGGTTGGCACCAAGAGCTTTCATCACACCAATTTCACGTTTTTTCTGGATAGTGACAGTAAACATTACGGCCATGATGGAGAAGGCGGAGACCAGCATAATAAAGGAAAGGCAGAAGCTGAGGAGCTGGCGTTGGGTCTTGATCCATGAAAACTGGGCGGCGTGATCTTGCATCCAAGTGCGTGCCTGCCAAGAGCCATCAATGGGCATGACAGGTAAGACGACTTCGTTTAAAATACGATCGGCATCGTAAGGTTCATCGAGAATGAGCGCGACGCCACGAATACCATCACCTAAACCCGTGAGATCCTGACCGACAGGTAGTGGGACAAAAAAGTCAGGGCTGACCGCATGGGGTGTGGCTTGGTAGATGCCGATGATGGACATATCCTTGGGAAGGACGAGGTTTTTTATCTGTTTGGCGCCGTCGAGATCATCTTTGCTGATGTTCAAGCTCGCTAGAGAATCGATAAGTAGCAGGGCTTTTACTTTATGTTCTGCTGGAAAGAGAAAGACGCCCGAGTCATCGGGGTCCGCTGTCGTGCGTTCGCCTTGCTCGTAGTGGAGTAGGAGCTGGTGGATGATTTCTCGCTCCGAGTCGCGGAGGTTGAGGCTCAGGAGAGGGCTGATTTTATCATAGTAGAGAGACTTCAGCTCGGCGATGGCGATACTTTCCCGTGCGGGAGTTTCCACATTAAGCGTGGTAATGAGAACGATATCCTCTTTAATTTGCGCAAGTGTTTCGGCATGGCTTTCAGCGAGGGGTGGGGTGTCGATGCGCTCTAAGGCAGGTTTGATCTTTTCTAAATTACGAACGGTGTGGAGCTGGACGGTGTCACCGATGGCGATGCCGAACTTGCCAGCTGTGATGGAGGAGATGACCACGTTTTCGCCGAGTCCCATGTCAGAGCTGCCATTGCCTTCAGTGATGAGTTCTTGGAGAGATCGAGTTTGGTC
This sequence comes from Akkermansiaceae bacterium, assembly GCA_051252195.1. Lineage (GTDB taxonomy): Bacteria > Verrucomicrobiota > Verrucomicrobiia > Verrucomicrobiales > Akkermansiaceae > Oceaniferula. The sequence continues at coordinate 98,444 of JBPOGD010000009.1, forward strand.
AGCATTGGCGGTGTCGATGGCCTGCATGGTGGCAGGGGCAATGGCTCCTGCACGGTCGAGGAGCACGTAGTCGTTTACCAGCGCGTAGGTGCTTTTAATGCCGGAAAGCTTGTTCATACTAGCTTCAAGAGAGCGCCACTCCTCCTCAGCATTATACTCTGGGAAAACATCGGGATCAGGCCAGTCGGCATAACGCTCTATATATATATGGGGCGTGTAGCTCAGTACGCGATCTTTGATGAGCTTCTCAAAACCACCAAAAACGGACAGAACCACAATAAGTACGGTGACTCCCAGTAGTACGCCCAGCAGAGAAATGAGGGTAATTACTGAAGCGTGCGTGCGCAGAGGGTTCAAGTAACGAAGCGCAAGGAGGAGGCTGAAGTTTTTCTTAACGATGGTGCTGGAGCTTGGTTGTTAAAGGCAGGAGGAAATTGACGCCGCATTTCTGAATTGTCCATGGCATAGTGAGTGGCGGTAGTTCATTTTGACAAAATGATCGGTGGGACGGGAGCTAAGGTCGGTGTGAGGCTAAGCTGGTTGTTCGTGATAGCAAGTGTCACCGCGCCTGTTTGGTGTTGATCAAGTACACTAATCCCGAGTCGCCTCATCATGGTCTGCCAGTATTCAGGGATAGCTTCCGTTTGCGAAAAATGGCTGTTGCTCGATACGATAACCTGTGGTGCTACAGTTTTATAAAATACCTCGCTGCCTGTAATACCTGCTTTGTTTCGCCCCGTGATGATGACGTCGGCTTGGAGATCGATATCTGAGCTGAGGAGCCGAGCTTCTGTTTCAATGCCAGCATCTCCCATAAAGAGAATACGCCAGCCGTGCCAGTGAAGACGTAGCACGAGTCCGCTGTCGTCTGCCTTACCTCTTCCCAAGAGTTCGATGGGGGCTTGGAGAGTTTCTAGGTAGACTCCCTTCTCAATAGGAAAGCGTTGCAGCGAGGAGGGGGTGATGATCTTACAGGGCGACAGGCGAGCTCGATGTAGAAATTTCCGATAACTTGCGCTCTGTAGATCATCACGAGGAATGAGAGTTTGTTTGACTTGAAACATGTCTAAGCAGTCGGTCATACCACCGCTGTGGAGGACGTCTGCGTGACTTACGATTAGCGAGTCTGGTTCAATCTTGAGAGCCTGCAGTGTGGGCAAGACGTGCCTATGAAAATGATGGCTTGAGCCGCTGTCGAGTAGGATACCACCGCCTATGTTGAGTAAATGGGAAGCACCTCCATAAGGGATGTCAAAAACGATGATTTGTCCCTTCTCAGGGCTTGACGTTTTTCTTGTCCAATGACTGCTCGGAATAGAGGCAAAAAAGTCTGATGTTCGGTACGCGGCACGGGCGCATAGCTGATTGCCCTGATTAATCCATATCCCCAGCTTTGGGTGAAGCGAGCCTAAGGAAATACTAAGCATCGCGAGTGCTAGAATACAGAATACGATCATCATCATTGGAATGCCGGCGATGATGCTGATAGGAGTGGCGATTCCAAAGTGAAACCAGAGAAGCGGTGCTGAGCCTGTGGCGGCAGATAGTGAGACACCGAGGCTTTTTCTGAGGCGTTTTTTCTGGGTGAGAAGTCTCGTTTGGAAATGACTTAAAAGTGAGCGAGGCATGAAGGGATCGTGTTCACCAAACGGGCGGAGAAGCTTATCCCAATATGTTGCTAGTAAGGCAATGGCGAGTAAGACGCCGTAAGAGAGCTGAAACCCAGATGTGAAAAGTTGGTGACCATCAATTAATAAAACGACGATGGCACTCGCGGCTAAGCTATTGAGTAGCATGGCTTTTCTCCGAAGTAAAAAGCCGCAAAGCAAAATGCTGCCCATGATGGCAGCACGGACGGCTGGAGGATGGAAGCCTGTGATTCCGGCATAAATAATCATACCAAAAATAGTCATCACGATATTAAGCGAGCGGGGAAATCCCAAGGAGAGAAGTGCGAAGTGGATAATCACCGCTACCATACCTACATGTAGTCCACTTACGGCAAAAACATGCAGGGTTCCACTGAGGCGAAAGCTCTCGGTAATCTCAGAGGCTTTGCCCTGATGCGGTGGTTTTTCTCCCAAGACAACAGCGCAAATGATCTGAGCCCCTGGAGAGTCGGGATCAAGGCCAGCTACTATTTTTTGGCGTAGATGTTTTTTCCAAACGGTTAATGTCCTCGTAGCTTTCGCAAACCTGCTGGTGCCAACAAGGACTGAGGGAGAGGCGCTTCGTATTTCAATATCAGCTCCTTGGCGGTGCCTCCATGCTGCGAGGTTGAATCCATGGGGATTACGGAGCGGGGGAATCCTTGTCAGCAAACCTTGAGTTCTAATGACGTCACCACGCTGGAGTTTCTCAGGAGAATGGCGGTTTGTTGTTAGGATGATGTGAACTCCATTGGGTAAATATTTGTTTGAGCTGCTGTTAACTTTTAATAAATAAGGGCCGAGTTCATTTTTCGCGGTGTCGACTACTTTGGCGCTTAGCTCAATGCCTGGCGAGCCACGATGGCTATCTAGCATGTCGAGCCACTGCTGCTGATTTTTTATAACACGACCATGAGTGCCAAAGCCAAGGAGCAGCCCAATACATAAAAGTGTGACCCATAACTTCTTGATGAGAAAAATCAGCGCGATGGCTACTATTGTGGTAATCAACCAGTAGTGGAGAGCCAAGAAGTCTCCCACAACAATACCTCCTATTACGCCGAACAGCAGAGACCAGAGAGGAATGGCCGCGAGTGTTCGAGTCAGTAAATTCGGAACGTTTAAAGGACGGGGGGAGGACACGACGCCTTAGCTAATAAGATGAATTTGAGGTATCAAGCACATCTTAAAATTATGACGGAATAAAATCAGGTGTTCGCTGCTCAAATAGAAGACAAAGGAAATTAACTAACAAAAAAATCAACCAATCAATATATCATGAAAAATAACCAAAATATTCTTAAACTTCTCCTCACTGCATTATTTCTCGGGCTACTTACAAGCACCGCATTTGCTGAAAAAGAATTAGCGTCTGGCAGCTGGACTAAAAAATCACATTCTATCGACGGTAGCTGGAAAATTGTCGATTACGGAAGCGTGAAAAAATTAAAATTCACCGGTTTTAAAACTAAATCGGCACCTGACCTGAAGATTATCTTCTCAAAGCATACGGTCAAAGCTGCGAGTAATTCAAACGCACTCGAAAAAGGTGTCGTTCTTGCTGAACTAAAAAAAGCATCTGGATATCAAGAGTACGAACTACCTGCAGACTTTGATATCTCCAACTACAAGTCTCTCCTGATTCACTGCGAAAAGTACAGCAAGCTTTGGGGTGCTGGCAGCTTGTAAGCGCAATGATTCAATCAATAGAGCCGATTATAGCAAGAGGCTCTATTTTCTGTAGATTCTTATTACCTATTTTCGGTTGAAAGATGAGAGTCAACAGGGTAAGCCCTCTCTCCCCGTAGCCATGAAAATGTAGTTAATAGCTTATTTCATGGGGGAAGGGCACCCTACTATGAAATTAGCAAGTATACTCAATCCTAACAATGTCATCCTCGATCTTCAGGGAGACACTGCTCAGGATGCTATTTGTCATCTTGTCGAATATCTGATTTCCAACAAGCAGCTGCGCGCTGACTTAAAAGAACCCGTCATAGAGGCTCTATATAAACGCGAAGAGCAGATCAGCACGGGGATTGGCTCTGGAGTAGCAATTCCACATACCTTTTCCGAAGGAGTCGACGAAATCATCGCTGTATTTGGGCGGTCACATGAAGGAGTTGATTTTGACTCCATTGACAGTGCGCCCGTTCATTTTGTTATTTTGCTTCTCGTACCTGAAAAAGACAGGAATAAACACTTACAGACTTTGGCTGCTATCGCCAAGATGTTCAAGACCTGCGGCGTTCGTGAAAAGCTGGAAACGGTGGAGACGCGAGAAGGGGTTGTTGACGTGCTAGGGTCTTGTGAGCCATAAATAGATTACCAACCATGATTATCAAAAAGCTAGAAAACGCGCTTATTACCGCGCTTGTTGATGAGGGGCTTGTCCTGCCAGAAAAATTTAATCTGCAAGTCACCGCAGCAGCCGATCTACGCTTTGGTGATTATCAAAGCAATGCGGCGATGATCCTAGCTAAACAGGCGAAGGTAAATCCACGTGATTTAGCGACAAAGATTGTGGCATCACTGAATGCTGGTGAACTGAGTGGCTTCGCAAGTGCTGATATAGCCGGGCCTGGATTTATTAATTTTAAAATAACGCTTAATGCGTGGAGTCAGTTAACGGCTGAGCTTTTTGCCGATGATCGCCTCGGTGTTCCCCTCGTAGATACGGCTCAAACGATCGTTGTGGATTTCTCTGCCCCTAACGTGGCAAAGCCTATGCACGTAGGGCATATTCGCTCGACGATAATTGGTGATAGCTTATCGCGCATTGCCAATTTTCTCGGTCATAAGGTGATTAAGGATAATCACATTGGTGACTGGGGCACGCAGTTTGGCATGATCATTCATGGTTGGAAAACGGTGCTGAATCACGACGACTTGCGGGCTGATCCCGTAGCGGAGCTTCTGCGGGTGTATCGGCATGTAAATGCTCAATGTGCTGAAGATGAATCGATTCGCGACGTCTGTAAGCAGGAGCTAGTCGAGCTACAGGGTGGTGATCAGGAAAATCTCGATATCTGGGAGAAATGCGTCGAGCTTTCTAAACAGGGTTTGGAGGGAATTTATGCACGTCTGGATGTAAACTTTGATTACTGGTATGGTGAAAGCTACTACAACGACCGCTTAGCTCCATTAGTCGATGATATGTTAGCCGCTGGCGTAGCTCGCAAAAGTGAGGGCGCTGTTTGCGTTTTCTTTGATGAAACCTCCAAACTAGCAGAACAGCCGGCGATTGTTCGGAAAGCCGACGGAGGTTTTCTGTATTCAACCACGGACTTAGCAACGATAGACTTCCGCGTTGAGCAGTGGGGTGCAGACCAGATTTGGTACGTCGTAGGTGTGCCACAGCAGCTGCATTTCCAACAAATTTTTGAAGCGACTCGTATGCGTGGCTTGAATCCTGAAATGAGCCATATCGCTTTTGGCTCCATCCTTGGTGAGGATAGAAAATTGATGAAAACTCGCTCGGGCGATAATGTTCAACTTGTTGATGTACTAGACGAGTCCGTGGAGCGTGCCGCACGAGTTATTGAAGAAAAAAATCCTGATATGGATGCAATGGAGCGGCAAAAAGTCGCGCAGATCGTAGGCATCGGCGCGGTGAAGTTTGCCGAACTCTCACAGCATAGAATGACGGATTACGTTTTCAGTTGGGATAGGATGCTTGCGTTGCAGGGCGATACGGCACCTTATCTTCAGTACAGCTACGTGCGTGTAAGGTCGATCTTCCGCAAGCTGGAAGAGGGTGTAAATTTATCGGGTGAAAGTCTTAAGATAGAGGCTGATGCTGAAGTGAATCTTGCAAGGATGTTGATTCGGTTTGGAGAAACTGTTCCTTCACTACTGGATGATTTCCGACCTAATTTATTGGCGAACTACTTGCTAGATCTGGCAAAAGCATTTCATTCATTCTTTGAAGCCTGCCCGGTTCTCAAGTCTGAAGGTGAAACACAAAACACCCGACTGGTGCTCTGTGAGCTGACAAGTCGGGTGCTAGTGAAAGGTCTCGGCCTGCTCGGTATTGAGGTGCCAGAGAGAATGTAGCTATCGGCTCTTCATTTTCAGCAGTGTTTGTTTAACTTGATCCTCCTTTGATCGCTGTTTGCCAGTGGACACTGGGACGGATCTGGATGACTTGGGTGTCTGAACTTTGACACTGGTATCTTTCCGCGAACTAGAAGCTGGAGGTTTCACCTGTGATTTTTGTTTCGGATTTTGCTGTGAATAGGTTTTCTTCTGTTTTTGTGGTGGAGATACCTTGTTCCTGTTAGGTTCGGTGCGGTTGTTATATTGAGTCGGTTTGGGTTTGGGTTTTGTTTGATATGACTTTCTGCTCGAGTGATTGTTTCCCTGCTGTTGATAATATTGAGGACTTGCTGACGAATAGTATTTGTTCCCGACGAGGGAAGTCGTGCGATAGCGAGAAACGGGTTGAGAGTAACTAGTGGGTTTAATAAGCTTTTGTGAATACCCGATATTACCTCGATATGCCTGTGGTCTAGGACAGCTAATATATCTATTATTATAACGTCTGTACCAGCTGTTTCCGTGGTAATAGTAGGGGCTGCCGCTTACATAGACAGTTCGATAACCTTGTGGTAACACGCGAATAGACGTGTTGACGACAGGGCTGTTATAACTAGGGCTGGCGTAAGCTGGAGTCGCGCCGCTGTACTGAGGAACGACACAGGAAGGGAGTACAAAAAGTGATAAAGCGCTGATGGCGAGGAGTGAAATTTTTATCTGCATGTCTGGTAGACGCACCAAGTACGCAAGGTATTCATATTTATTTGCGTTTTTTTTGTCAGGCTTGCTTTGCTGACTGAGCTGTGGCGATATGAGGACGTGGATACGGAGCACTGGATAGCGTTAGATAAGGTACATTGTTGGCACCCGTTTACTCAGCAGGATGAGTGGGTAGCTGGTGATCCGCTCGTTATTGTTCGGGGCGATGGCGTTTGGTTGCTAGATTCCGATGGTGAAAGATACATCGACGGGAATTCTTCTATATGGACGAATATTCACGGGCATGCGCACCCCGTACTCAATGCTGCCATTTCAGATCAACTTCAACAGGTAGCACACACGAGTTATCTCGGATTTGCGAACCCTCGGGCTAGTGAGCTGGCTGAGAGACTCTGTAGCTTTTTTCCCGAAAATACGTTGGAGCGCGTTTTTTTCTCCGATGATGGATCGACGGCAATGGAGTGCGCTTTGAAGATGGAAATTCAATTTCGCATTCAAACAGGTGAGCCAGAGCGGACAGAGTTTATTGCCTTTAATCAGGCGTATCATGGCGATACCATGGGGGCGGCTTCACTGGGTGGCGTCAGTGCTTTTTTTGATCGTTTCCGTAAGTTTGGTTTCCCTGTCAGTCATGTGCGTGTGCTTGATGATCTAAAACAGATGGATGAAGCGGCACTTGCTAAAATCGCTGCTGTAGTCATTGAGCCCTTAGTGCAGGGCGTTAACCAGATCCATGTTTGGGAAAAAGGAATGCTGCGCGAGCTGAGAGCCTGGTGTGATGCACATGGAGTTCACCTAATTCTCGATGAGGTGATGACAGGCTTTGGCCGCACGGGAACGATGTTTGCCTGTCAGCAGGAAGAGGTGATTCCTGACTATCTTTGTTTGGCAAAAGGTTTGACTGGTGGATATATGCCATTGGCGGCGACGATGGTACGAGGCGAAATTTACGAGGCTTTCCGTGGTGGTAGAGAGAATGCTTTCTACTATGGACATAGTTATACAGCCAATCCACTGGGCTGTGCGGCAGCATTGGCGAGTTTAGATCTTTTTGAACAAGAGAGTACCTTGTCAGGCTTGCCAGAGAAAGCGGCTCTCTTGTCGAGCTTATTGGGTGATTTAAAGAATAAGTACGCAGAGGTTTTTGTCGTGCGGCAGTGCGGCATGGTCGCTGGTGTCGAACTACGTCAAATCAATGGTCAGCGATTCCCTATTGCCGAGAGAGTCGGTGAACAGATATGCTATGCGGCTAGGAAACACGCCCTACTAACGCGGCCTATTCTAGATACCATCGTTATCATGCCGCCATTGAGTATCAGTACTGATGAAATTCAGCAAATGTGTGGAGCCTTGGAGCGTGCGATCATGGAAGTTTTTAAATAGCATGAATATTAAGCGAGTGGCAATTGTAGGTGCAGGTGCAGTAGGGGGCTATTATGGCGCGCGTCTCGCGCAGAGTGGGCTGGACGTGGCTTTTTTGCTGCGCTCTGATTTCGAGCACGTGAAGAAGCATGGTCTGAAAATTCAGAGTATAGCGGGTGATTTTGATGTGCCTGATGTGTCATGTGCTCGCAGTTCGGAAGAAATCGGGCAGGTTGATTTGATAATCATCGCTTGGAAGACGACGGCGAATCATCAGTTTAGCGAGGTTGTAGTTCCCCTATTGCACGAAAAAACTGCGATTATCACCTTGCAGAATGGATTGGGGAATGTGGAGGAATTGGCTCGATTGTTTGGTGCAGAGCGGGTTTTTGGAGGCTTATGTTTTGTATGTATTAATCGTCTTTCAGCTGGTGTGATAAGCCACACTGCATCGGGACTCATCCGTTTGGGAGAGTACCAACCTGCAGGCGGAGATCGGTTGCAGAAACTGGTAGAAATTCTCTCTAAGGGAGGCATTCACTGTCAGGCGGTGGATGATCTCGAGAAAGCCCAGTGGATGAAGCTCATCTGGAATGTACCCTTTAATGGTCTCGCCATCGCTGAAGGGGGCGTGGATACTCTTACTTTGTTGGAGACGTCAGGGGTGGAGGAGCGTATCCGCGTACTCATGAGTGAGGTGCAGGCGGTGGCGGCTGCTCTCGGGCATGAGATTGACGATCAGTTTCTTGAGCAACAAATCAAAATCACCTGGCCGATGAAGGCATACCGACCATCGAGTATGATTGATTTTGTCGATGGAAAGGAGGTTGAGGTCGATGCAATTTGGAGGCAACCGCTGCTGCGTGCCAAAGCCTTGGGCGTCAGCGTGCCTGGGATGGAAGCTCTGCTTCAGGAAATAGAAAATCGGCTCGCCGAAAGAAGCCCTTAGACGAGGCCATCTTTACGCGCTTGTTTCCAGTACGCGTACTCGGAGCGATTAAAATCAATGTACTCAGGTGATAAATCGCTGGTATAGACGCAGTATTCGGCCTTTCCTAAATGGAGATTGATCGTGATTTTAAAGTGATCTTTGGAAACAATTTTAAGTAAAGTGTCCATGGCAGTCTTTGCCTGCAAACCGCCGAGACAGGCTGCTTTGCCATTGATGTGGATATCGACAAGTTCTTCACGAATCATGGCACGTGAGTAACCGACGGCATGGATGATGCGTCCCCAGTTAGGGTCATTCCCGTTCCATGAGCTTTTGACCAAGGCGGAGTTGGCTACGGCTTCTGCCACCTTTCTTGCATCGAGATAAGTACGAGCGCCCTTAACCTCGACAGTGACAAATTTTGTAACGCGCTCGCCATCGCGGACGAGTGCTTTGGCCATTTTTAACATGACGTATTCCAATGCTTGGCGGAACTGGTGGCACTCTGCTGAGTTTCGCTTAATTTCAGGCATGCCGCTTTGACCGTTGGCGAGGGCAATGACAGTGTCATTAGTACTCATATCGCCGTCAATAGTGATACGGTTAAAAGAGGCGTCGACGGATTCTAGTAGAGCCTTTTGTAAAAACGCAGGGCTGACTTTGGCGTCTGTTGTAATGAAGCAAAGCATCGTTGCCATGCTCGGGCAGATCATACCTGCTCCCTTGGCGCAGGCGCCAATTTTCACTTTATGGTCGCCGATTTTGACAGAAATAGAGAGTTCCTTTTTCGTGGTATCGCTGGTCATTATGGCGCGTGCTACGTCGTCGCCATTATTGGATCCTAAGTTCTCCACTAGCTCAGGCAATTTGGGTAAGATGCGGTTCATCGGCATCGGTAAACCGATTACACCCGTCGAGCAGACTGCCATTTGGCGTTGTCTGAGGCCGAGTTGTTTTGCAACGATCTTCGCCGTTTGCCGGGTATCGCTGATGCCTTGAACGCCGGTGCATGCATTGGCGTTACCACTGTTGGCTAAAATTGCCTGCACAGCATCGGCTTTCATATACGCCTGAGAAACTCTGACGGGAGCTGCTTTGACACGGTTGGTAGTAAATGCACCTGCGGCACTGCATGGAAACTCAGAATAAATAAGAGCCAAATCAAGACGGGGGTCAGCAGGGTTTTTAATACCAGCACTGACTGCGCTAGCTTGAAACCCCGTGGGTGCACAGACTCCACCTGTGATTTTCTTGATATCCTTTCCCTTTGGCATGACTCAACTGTTTATGGTTAGATTAAAAATTTTGCAAACCAGCAGTTTCTGGAAGTCCGCAGATGAGATTGAAATTTTGAACGGCTTGACCAGCAGCGCCTTTGCCGAGGTTGTCTTCCGCACTGAGTAGTAATACGCGCCCTGTCCGAGCATCGTAGTTCCATGCGATATCGATAAAGTTTGTTCCTGTGACGTTTTTAGTGTCAGGGCACTTTCCATTGGCAAGCAGTCGAACGAAGTATTCCTCGCCGTACGCCTTTTCTAAAGTGGCCTGAATGGCGTCGGGATCGCCGATAAGTTTCGCACTCGTTGTGCTACAGATACCATTATGTACGGGGACGAGATGTGGAGTGAAAGAGATAATCACTTTTTCATCTGCAGCTTTGCTGAGTTCTTGTTCGATCTCAGAGAGGTGGCGATGTTTGGGCACGCCATATGCGCGTACGCTCTCGTTCGCCTCGCAGAAAATGATAGAGAGGTCAGCTTTTCTCCCCGCGCCGCTGACACCGGACATTGAGCAGGTGACAATGCTCTGAGGGTCGATCAGCTTAGCTTTTAATAAAGGGATGATCGGTAAGCTGATACTCGTAGGGTAACAGCCAGGCGCAGCGATCAAACGCGCGCCTGAAATAGCCTCGCGGTGCACTTCTGGTAAACCATAAACAGCTTCCTGTAAAAGCTCAGGAGCAGGGTGCGCCGCACCGTAAAATTCCTCATACACCGCAGGATCATCAAGACGGAAATCTGCGCTAAGATCGACAATACGTAATCCTTTTTCCAATAAACTGGACGCGTAGCCTGCTGCTACCCCGTGGGGCAGAGCTAAAAATGCCACCTCCGCACCCGTGGCGGCGATTTCATCCGCACTAGGATCGATAAATTTTAACTCGGCAGCCTCCGCACCTTTGAAACGTGGAAATACTTCTGCAATACTGAGGTCAGCATTTTGACGCGACGTTACACACACCAACTCAGCGTAGGGGTGTGTGAGTAGGAGACGGAGAAGTTCGAGGCCTGTGTAGCCACTAGCTCCAATAACAGCTATCTTAACACGTTTCATGGAGACATGGAGATGCCACGAAAATCTAAGCTTGCCAATCCCTAATTGATTCGCTTAATTCTCCGCCACGTCACACGGCACGATAGGTTTCGCCATGTGACTAGATGATAAAATGATGTCGGGACTTGGCGCAGCTTGGTAGCGCGCTTCGCTGGGGGTGAAGAGGTCGCAGGTTCGAATCCTGTAGTCCCGACCATTTTATTTCATTATCTATGGCTACTCATCTAGAAACTTTTTAAGATATTTGGCTTTTAAGTAACCCAAACAGAAAGAATAGAAAAAGCCGAAGAACATGGCGGCAGCGAAGAACATTAAAAGTATTTCGTAGGTGTATTTGAAACTTCTAGCTTCTAGAGAGACCCATATATAAAATATGAGCAAAATCCAACTGACTCCCAAACTTAGGATCAAACTCCAGCTCAAAAACTCAAAATATACTTTTTGAAATACGCTAATATTGATCTTCGGGATTATATGATTACTTGGTTTAGCTCGTTCGAAAAAAGCTAAAGCGATTCTTATGTCATTCCAGCTATAACGATTATTTTTCTTGTTGAAAACTTCGTCCGTAAAATGAGCTGCCTCTTGTTGTGTTAGTGAAAAACCATTTCTTTTTTGAAAGGCTCTCGTAAACGAATCAGCAAGAAGTGCTTTCTTAGCTTCTTTAGTCAGAATGGTCGAATCCTTGATTTTTTCTTGAGACTCAATCTCCGCAATAAGATGTGAAGGAGAAAATTTATCAACGTACTTGGAAAACAAGAGAAATATAAAGTCCGATAAATTCACCATGAGACTTGTATAATAGATAACTTACTAAAGTCTATCTTAAGCTACATACCGTATTAGATGTGGCACGTAGGGGGCTTTGTATTTTGGTTAGTCTCAGTGTGGAGCCTTTTATTATTTCATGATAGCCCGTTTGTTATTGAGGGTACCCCGTCAATGTGGCGGTATTTAAAAACTCCCCCTAAAGGGGGGGGACGGTAATTTCTCTTTCTGATCGGCCGTGATGAGGTAAAATATGCATGTAGCAAATAATCTAATGGCAGCGAAACAACAGGCGGATTTGGGTGAGACTTTGGAAGTAGAGGCCTTTCTAGAGTTCCAGCGGGTGGAGCGAGCCGCATCTGAGCGGACGTTGCGGAACTATAGTCACGCGCTGAATGCTTTTCGCCAGTGGAAGGAGGCTGATGATTTTGAGTCTTGGCGGGCGTGTACTGCAGATGATTTTAGAAAATATCTGTTTGAGCTGATGAAGCAGGAGCTGGCGCGAGCGACGATCCGCTTAAGATTTGCGGCTCTCCGATCGTTTTATAAATATTTAGTTCACCGCCGTGGACTAGGGGTAAGTCCGTTGGCAGATGTTCAGCTGCCTAAACTGGAGCGTAAATTACCTGTGGTGCTGAGTCTTGCTCAGATGGAGGGCTTGTTAAAATTACCCTTAGCGATGGAACATTCGTCACGGTCACAGCTGTGGATGGGGGCTCGCGATGTGGCAATTCTTGAGCTGTTTTATTCCAGTGGGCTTCGTGTTTCCGAGCTGGTGGGCTTGGATGTACGAGATGTTGATTTTCTCTCTGAGACGCTGCGTGTGATGGGTAAGGGGCAGAAGGAAAGACTGGTGCCGATCGGCTCTCATGCAATGGCGGCTATTCAAAAGTATCGGCAGCAGGCGGCTGTGCATGAGGGGGCTTTGTTTATTAATAAAAATAAAGATCCTCGCAAGCGGAGGCTGACGGCTAGATCAGTTCAGTTATTGCTAAAAAAATACTTGGAGGCTTCCGATATTCCTTTTGATATTACACCGCATAAGCTGCGGCATACGTTTGCAACGCATATGCTGGATCATGGTGCTGATTTAAGGACGGTGCAGGCCTTACTGGGACATGCTTCACTTTCAACAACACAGATTTATACCCATGTTACGAAGGAGCGTCTGAGAGAGGCGTATGATGCTGCACATCCGCGCGCCGGAGATGCTGAATAAGTAAAAACAAAGACCGCTTAGCTTTCGAGCTGTTCAAGCTGGTCGTTGATCCACTGAGCGCGGTCGACTCCTTTAGGGGCTGCGGCTAAGAGTTTGGTGAGAATTTTTTTAGTATCCTCCGCAGTTGATTCCTCTTTGAACGTACGGGTGAACTCGATGTCCGATGGGAGGAGGAGGTCGTTAGTAGTTAGGGCGCAGGCGCGGGCTATAGTGTTTTCAAGTTCACGTACATTCCCTGTCCAGTGGTGGTGCTTGAGGTGCTCCATAGCTTCGGCACTGAGCTGAATGGGCGGGATACCATTTCGTTTGATGATGGTACTCAAAAAGTAGTTAGCGAGTAATGGAATGTCATCCATACGTGCTCGGAGAGGAGGGAGGTGAATTTCTACGACGTTGAGCCGATAGAAGAGATCCTCGCGGAAATTCCCTTTCGATACCTCTTCGGAGAGGTTTTTGTTCGTTGCTGCGATGATACGGACGTCCGATTTTTGAGTTTCGTGACCACCTACACGGCTGAAGCTACCGTCCTGCAGAACACGCAGTAGCTTGACCTGAACGGGAGTGGGCATATCACCTATTTCATCAAGAAAAAGGCTGCCTCCGTCGCATTGCTCAAAAAGTCCCTCGCGGCGATTGATCGCACCTGTGAAGGCACCTTTCTCATGGCCAAAAAGTTCACTTTCTAGCAAGTTTTCAGGGATGGCACCGCAGTTAATCGCGATGAAAGCACTTTTGGCACGAGGCGAATATTCATGGATCGCATTGGCAATGAGTTCTTTGCCAGTGCCGCTTTCTCCGGAAACGAGAACGGGTGCATCAGTGCGGGCAACACGACCAACGATTTTAAATACATCTTGAAGGGCGCGCGAGTTTCCAATGATTTTGACCTTGCTGTCGGGTGCAAGTGGATTGCTTTCTGTTTGAATCGCGACACGGCGATGTTCGATAGATTGTAAGGCAGTTTCTACGACGGGACGAAGTTCGAAAATGAGGGCTTCTTTTTTAAGAATATCTTGAGCTCCTTTTTGAGTGGCCTCGATGACCTGCGCCGCTGAGGGAAAACCTGCAGTTAGTACGACTAAGGTGTTAGGATGTGATGATCTAACGTGTGAAAGAAGCTTGATGCCGTCGTTTGGCTGAATGGCTAGATCGGCAATGATGAGGTCTACTTGAGTTGTTGCACAGACTTTGGTCGCTTTTTCAGAGTGATCACAGCGTAAGATGCGGACACCTTTTGCGCTGAGATGTTTGGTTGCCCACTCAAGATAATCAAGATCTGAGTCTACGAGTAGGATGGTTTGTTCTTCGATGGTTTCTGCCACGGGGTGTTTTGGGGGTATTAAGCGCTGATACTTTGACTAATTTAGACTAGGCCAAAGCGTCGGTGCCTTCTTGCGTATTCATCTACTGCGGCAATGAATTCTGCATTTCGGAAATCGGGCCAGCACTTGGGGCTGATAACAATTTCCGAATAGGAGATTTGCCAGAGTAGAAAATTGGAAATTCTTAATTCACCAGAAGTACGTATAAGTAAATCAGGATCTGGTATGTCTGCGGTATAAAGGTGTTGGGAAAATAAATCGTTGTCGATGGCAGCGGGATCGATTTCCCCTGCGATAGCTTTTTCTGCGATGCGACGTGCTGCATCGGTGATTTCCTCTCTGGAGCCATAGGATAGGGCGAGGATAAGTGTGAGTCCAGTATTGTTCTTTGTTTCAGCGATGGCCTTGTCAATTTGGAGACGGCATTTTTTGGGCAGCATTTCCTCCTTGCCAATCGTTTTAAAGCGAACGTTTTGTTTGAGTAACTCTGGAAGCTTCTCTCGGAGAAATCGCTCTAGCAGGTTCATGAGGCCGTCGACTTCTTTTTTAGGACGCTTCCAGTTCTCAGAGGAAAAAGCATAAAGAGTGAGAAATCCGATACCTAATTGGCGGCAAGTATCTACAGCCTCTCTAACTGATTCCGCGCCAGCACGGTGCCCCTCAGACCGTGCGAGACCTCTTGCATTCGCCCAGCGGCCATTACCATCCATAATAATGGCGACGTGCTGAGGTATTTCGTTGTTAGTATTCATGCGTTGCGAAAAGCCGAGATTATGGCGATCTTTTTCCGCTGTGCAAGCCTATAGCTAAGGGCTATCGCGTATTTTAAGTTGTTAGCAAAGTTGTGATTTAGGTGAAAATACGTCGAGTTTTCTTGGGTTGAATAATGGCGGCAATTAACATTCCAGAGAGAGTCCAGGCGATCAAAGGATCAAGAGCCGCAGCAATGGCGTGAGAGTTTGGTATCTCGAACCAATTCCATGAGGGTAGGGCCATCGTAAGTCCCGCAAATAAGCCCATCATCAGGCCTATGCTGGCACGCGAGATATAGCGCCTGGCGCGGATTCTGAAGATCATAATTGAAATGATCAGAGAGCCACTAAGTTGGATACAGAAGCTCCGAAGCAGCTGAGTAGGCATTGACCATTGGGTGGGTAATGAATCAGGGCGGACAACGGCGTAGATAAAGGGTCCCTCCGTGATGGCTTCCACATTGGGGCCTTCAGCTCTAGGCGCAGGGAGCATGTAGAGGTCGTGAGTGGGAGCATTTTCTAAAATGAGTTCTGATACAGCCTCTGGATTTTTAAAATTTGCCATTTTGTGCCATGAGAGGATTTCCCATGAAACATAGCCCCAGATAAAGGCGACTAGGGCGCCGAGAATGGTTGCTAAGAGAAAACGTTTCATAACGAGTTAGACGAGGTTTAGCAGTTTTAGATTGTCTTGTCATGATAGAAATTTTGATAAGGTGTGAGTGATCGTCAATTTGAGTTGTGCCATAGTGGAGGCGTGGTTATGGAAATAGATATGCTTAACGTCGTACTTTTGTCTCCGGAGATTCCTCACAACACGGGCGCGGTGGGTAGACTATGTCTCGCTACGGGAGCCCGCTTGCATTTGGTGAAGCCTTTAGGGTTTTCCATCGATGACAAGCAGGTGAAGCGCGCTGGCCTAGATTATTGGAAAGATGTAGATCTTTACACTTGGGATAACTGGGAGGAGTTCCTTGCGGCAACTGATCCAAATGCGGCGGTGTATTTTATGACGACAAAAACTAAGCGCGCTCATTGGGAGGCTAGTTTTTGTGATGGCGATTACTTGGTATTTGGCTCTGAGACCAAGGGCTTGCCTGAGAGTCTTCTAGGCCGAAACAAAGAAACGTGCCTGACCATACCTATGAAGGAGGGGTCGACACGCAGCTTGAATTTAGCGACTTCGGTAGGGATTGTACTCTACGAGGCCGTCAGACAGGTGGGTTTGTGAGCTTAGCTTTCCTTGCTAGGGGCAAACTCCATGGGGGCTCGCTTCTCTTGAGGGTTGAAGAAAGAGCCCACGTCCTTAGATGTGATGTAGAGGAAGAGACTCATGATTATGAGCACGAAACCTGTCTGGACAACTTCTAAGACGCGTGCCTTCACGGGCCTGCGGAAAATGATTTCTAATAGTGATAAGGTGATATGACCACCGTCGAGGACAGGAAATGGCATCATGTTCAGGATGGCGAGGTTAATGTTAAAGAGTACGGTGAAGGAAAGTGCCATTTTCCATCCATCTGCTGAGGAGGTAAACATCTGGAAGTAACCTTTACCGATGCCGATGGGGCCCGCTAGTTGATCGATGCCGATGCTTGATTCCTTAGAACTCACAAGCTGAAGTGTCTTTTTCATGGCTCCCGCAGCATCTTTGATTTGCTGCCACGGACCAGGGTGAGAGATGGTTTCTTCAAACACGGAGACATCGGGCGCGAAGGCTATTCCAAAGGCTGTTTGGTCATAGCCCTTGGGTTTACGTGCGGTAATAGACAGCTGGACTTCTTTGTCATTGCGCAAGACAGTAAGCTGTTGTGAATCTGTGCTTTCGGCAGCATCTATCATGGTGTTGATAGATGTTGCAGGGGTGCCGTTGATACTCAGGACGATGTCACCTGCTTGGAGTCCCGCTTCAGCCGCGGGGCTGTTCTCGAGGGTGGAGCCAACGATCACTTTTTCTTTGAACCGAATGCCGACCTTGCGCATGCCTTTACGCTGCCACCAGCTAGTTTCTGGAATGTCAAAAGTGGATACGATGTCTAATGGCTCGGCTACATTGGGGCGCTGAACCTTGAAGGTGATTTTATTACCCTCACTGATAATGATATTTTCGGTAATACCCGTGTCCATGTTCCCTTGAAAACAATCTACTACAGTGCCGTTAATGGCGATGATGGTGTCATTGGGCATGAGGCCTGCTTCCATAGCTGGTGAGCCTTCTTGGACGTAGCCGATGGTTGTTGGGACAATACGCTGATCAGGTTTTCCCAAGCCCCAGACGAGGAAGGCGGTGAGAAATGCGAGTAGAAAAGAGAAGAGCGGACCTGCGGCGGCGACGATGATTTTATCGAGAGGCTTCACTGGTGGCAGAACTTTGCCCTGAGCATTTTTCCCCTCGATTGATTCCATGGGAGCCATCTGTGGAAGTGCGACAAATCCACCGAAAGGAAGCCAGCCGAGGCCGTACTGGACACCATTATGTTTTTTTTTCCAGATAGGCTTACCAAACCAGATTTGGAAACGCTCCACTTCTAAGCCGCGCCATCGTGCTGCGAGAAAGTGTCCAAGCTCATGAACAAAGATGATGACGTTGAAGATAATGACAACGAGGAGAATGATGAGAATACTAGACAGGAGAGAAGTCATGGTGAAATAATTGGATAACGGGACTGAACAAGACTAAGCTTTTTCTGAATTACAGCAAGCATGGTATTTTGACTTATTCGTCTCAATACGCATATTGATGTGGAAAAATTCTTTTAAATAGAATCTATATGCGCATAACAACATTAATTATGAAAACTTCGATTTACCTCTCTATTGCATTGATCGCGGCATTTGCATTTAGCTCATGCAATACCTACATTGGCCTATCCAAAGATATTCAGAAATTGGGTGGCGCTATGGAACATAATGCCTATGGCGACGCTACGGTGCCACCCGCTCAATAATCCCAAGCGATCTCTATTGGATCTGAGGAATTGTTAGCCGAAGTGTTGCGTTTTCTCTCAGGACGAAAATCTCTGTGTCTTGAATAGCGGCAGAAGCGGCGAGTTGAGTGAGGAATGTTTCGCTTTTGATGGCGAGATTTCCGTTGATGGCGTGGATGGTGTCACCTACTTGCAGTTTCCCTAGGAGAGGGCTTTGCTCATCGATTTTCGAAACGATAACACCTCTGGGTACGAGATTTTTTTCCTGAGTGGAGATGTCGCGGACGTAGATGCCAATTCTCGTAAGAATCGTTTTCGTGTCCAGCGTGGTTGTGGCTCCACGGTCTTGTTTACTGAGAAGGTCTTCGCTGTGAAAGTTATCAGCATCGCCTATTTCGGTAGAGAGCGTTATCGTTTCCTCTTTGCCTAAAGTGTTTCTGTGTACAGTGACCATCACTGTGCTCCCGACCTTACTCTGTTGAATGAGGGAGATGAGGTCGTTTGTGTTACTTACTTCTTCGTTATTGTACGAAATGATGATGTCGTGCTGGAGTAATCCTGCTTTCATAGCGGGAGAATTCGGGTAAATATTATCGATTAAGACGCCGCTTTTATCGAAAAAATTGAAGTATTTTCGAATAGAAGCATTGAGATCATGCATAGACATACCAAGATAGCCACGTACTGGGCGACCTCGTGCGAGGATATCCTGCATGGTTTTCAACGCATCATTGGAAGGAACGGCGAAGCCAATGCCCTGAAAGCCAGGGTTGTCTTGATCCGTGGAATAAATTCGTGAATTAATTCCCACAATTTCTCCACGGATATTAACGAGCGGCCCACCGGAATTCCCAGGGTTAATAGCCGCGGATGTTTGTAAGAGGTCTACTTGGCTATCGGAGAATGATCGCTTTTTTGCAGAGATCTTACCATCAGTGACAGATTCCCCTAGGCCGAATGGGCTACCTATGGCGTAGACGATATTGCCTACTTCAATCTGTGAAGAATCGCCAAATTTGAGAGGTGTGAAAGGGCCTTTATCGATGATTTTAAGGACGGAAATATCGACGGATGGATCGGACCCGATGATTCTCGCCTCAAGTACTTGGCCGTCGTGGGTGGTGACTTTGATTTTTGGTTTCCCTTGTACCACGTGGTAGTTGGTCAAAACGTGACCTTCTTTGGTAACAATAACGCCTGAGCCTTGCCCTTGAACTTCACGTTTTTGCACCCATGTGCGACCAAAAAAATCACGCAGCTGTTGGCGTTGAATATCTGTGGTGTCGATGCTGACCACGGAGGGCACCACCGATTTGACCAAGGCCGCACTCTCGCGGTCAATGGCTGCCAGTACTTCGACTTCGCTCAGGTTGATCGAAGGTTGGTCTTGCAGATGATAGGTTTCATAGGTGAAGCCATTGGTCTCTTGTTTAGCGGTGAATTTCTGGAGAAATCGCTGCCCCACCATGCTGTTCTTGAGGAAAAAAACAGTGAGAAAGGCAATGGCAAAGACGATAAATAGGGAGAGGGTGCGGCGTGATCCTTCGTTCATAAGATGTGGATTGAGGGCTTGCTGGCTAGAAGCTTATTTTTCAACAGACGCTAGTCCAATACTGGCGCGAATTTGTGAGAGGAGTTTTTTGCTCAACGCCGCCATATCGGTGCGCATGTTGACGACTTTGCTGCGGTCACTACTGTCATAGTAATCACGCATTAGGCGTTTAAGCGCTAAGGATATGGATCGGCAGTCATTAGCAAGAGTAATTGCATTTTGATATATTGTGTCATGATCTCCATCAACGTATGGCGATAACTCATCTAGAGCCTCTCTCGATTTTTCATGCATGGTATCAAATTTCAATATCAAGCTGCCGCTATTGTAATAATCGTAACCGTTATCTTCATTAAGAAGATCGTTGATATCTGTGATTACGGGAAGCATTTCTAAAGACAGAGCCTTTTTGCTTAGCTTGGTAGGGCGTTGTCGGCTGCTTTGAAGTAGCAACATCTGAGCAGATAGGTGATAGGGTGCCAATGTAAGAATTTCTGAGAGTCTTGCTTTCACTGCTTGATTAACAGCCATCTGTGGGACTGTCATTTTGGCCGTCAGATCTTGTATTGTTTGAAACAATTCAGACGCTTTTTTATGTGTTTCTGTGCCGTCTAAAGCGGCAAGTTTAAGAGCGTCATCAAGCGTATCTGCGGTGTGTATTTCCCAGCGAGTAAAGAATTCGGGCTCGCGGTAAACAAGTAGCTGTTGAAGTAAATCAGCAGAAGATGGGTGCACGATGATGGTGCCTCCTTGTTGGTTTTCGCGTAGTGTTTGAATGAGTTTCCAGAAGTTTTTGGGTTCTCTAAATGTGCCTTTATTATCGGTTGCGATACAGAGGTGAAGATTTTCTTTGAGAGGAATGTTTTGGATAGAAGCCTCAAGCATGAGGAGCATGGAAGTAGCGAGTAGATTTCCATTATCCTCGGTGTAACTTTTTCGTGCTAGGGTGATATGAGCATCGTAGGCAGCAAGTGATGGGTGTCGTTTGGTGAGGAAGCTTTCTACAGTGCTAATATTTTTTGTAAGGATACTGCGCCTTGTTTCAATTTCTGATTCTATAATAATGCGACTGGCGTCTTCTGGGTGGCATTCTTTTAATGTCAGCTTAATAGGCTGGATTTGAGCGGAGGTGGCAGTGCTTTTTGTATTTGTCGATCTAGTTGGCGTTTTTCTTCTCGATATTTCCAATTCCACAGGTGAGTAGACAGTCAGGTTAGAAAGATGGAATTTTTCCAGAGGAGCGGCTACTTTTTTCTCGATGATTACTTCTGGCTTAAGGTTTGTAACTGTCGGCTTCTCAGCGCTTGGATAGACTTCCAAAGGATCAATGCTAGTGCCCCAGTCGCCACTATCAGGCAAAGAAGAAAGGCTTGGATCGAGGGTTTTAGTAGCATCACTCAGCAGAGAGGCGAGTTTGTTCGACGTGGGGCCTGCAGATTCGTGAGATAGCCACGGTTGGTAACTGAGGATGTTTTGGTAAGCCTGATTGATGACTGTTTCAGAAGGTGGCTGGGGTAGCTGACCTTGCACAAATAGCTCGTTGGTATCTCGCGCGCCTTGGTTAGACAGGTCGAGTGCAATAGCGAGACAGAGGAGCTGAGCTGTTGAGCGTCTTTGTCTATTTGAAGTATCTTGCGAGCGTGAGGCTATAGTGACGAGATCATGGGAGATCTGCCTCATGTGGTGCGCAGGTAAAGTTATTTTCTCTATTTCGAGAAGTTCGTGTATTGCTTTTGGCTCCTGATAATTATTGGCATAAAGTGCCGGAATCGGGCCGATTGCAATCATCGCCAAACTGAAGATCACCATGAAGTAATGGGATCTGAGAGTTTTAAAATAGAGATGAATTGTCATTCAGGTAGATGGCATAGGGTAATCAGAGGTTCTGATTTTTCAAGACCTCAGTAAACATCTTTACTAAGAGAGTGATTTTTTTCGTGATGTTGGCGTAGCCCTATGTTTTTTAGAGCCATGTCGATGAGTGCTGAACCTGTGATTGAATATCTGCAACATTTGCAGGCGCAGGGGCAAACTCATATAAGTTTGGACGACGAAGCTCGACTCATTTTGCGAGAATTTTATCGGCGTGCACATAATCAGACTGGGGGTAAAGCGACTCGCTCACAAAGTACTGCTGGAGCAACAACGCGTGCAGAAAGCAAAATAGAGCGCGTTCTTCAAGAGGCGTCGCTTCCAGAGCAAGACAAAGCAGTCGATGTTTCTCCTGTAATCGATGTAGTAGGGAATTCGGCTTCTGAGAAAATTGAAAATCTGAAAAAGCAAACGGCTCGCTTACCTGCAGTTCGTGCTTTGGATACACTGCGTAAAACGCTCGTTTTCTCAGCAGGTAGTCCCTCTGCCGATATCATGCTCGTTGGTGAAGCTCCTGGTTTCGATGACGAAAGAATCGGGGAGCCTTTTATGGGGAAGGCAGGAAAGAAATTAGATGGTATCTTGCAGGCGATGGGACTGCCGAGAGAGGCCGCTTATTTAACCAATCTCGTTAAATACCGCCCTCTCATGCCAAACCAGACGACGATGACGAGAAAGCCATCGGTTCTGGAAATAGAGGCGTTTTCAGCGGTCCTTGAGCAAGAGATTGAGATTGTTGCGCCTAAGGTAATACTCGCACTTGGCGTTACGACGGCTCAATATTTGCTAGGTTCTAATGCGAGTGTTAGTGATCTGCGTGGTGAATTTCATGAGTTTAAAGGCATTCCTCTGCGCGTCACCTACCACCCATCTTACATTCTTCAAGACGGGGTCACACCCGAAAAGCGTGAACTTTGGGAAGACATGCTCGCTGTCATGGAACTGCTCAAAATGCCTATTAGCGAGAAACAACAAGGGTATTTTTCAAAGGGTTCTTAAAATAGAATCATTTGGATGAATTAGATTTTTGTGCCTAATGTTCTTAGCTGTCTGCTCTGTCCCTAATGATAGGGCAAACTTTTAGTTAGGCTTGCTTTGAAGGAGTTGAAGAGCTGCTGGCACTCCACCAAAACTCTTGAAGTGTTTCTCTCCTAAACTTTGAATCTCTTTGTTCGTGAGGATTTTACCTGACCCACTACCGGGGAAAAAAACATAGATAATTCCTGAGTCTACTCCGCCGTCTTTGGCAGAATCATTGATGCCCAGTAGCTGCGCCGTTTTTACAGAAACCTCTCCTAGCTTATCTTCAGGCCCGCCATCTCCAGCAATGGCATACACGACTTTTTGGGTGTCTGCTCTAATTACAGCTGCAATATCCCCAAGTTTGCCTCCAAAATCATGCCGATAAACTGGAAGTACGAAGTAGGGGGTTTCAGAGGCGTTCACGTAGCGTTGTGTATCCGTAACGTGATAATCTGGATCTTCTAAGGATGTAGGAGAAACGTAATAACCTGGTGCTGGGTCATCGGAGCCTTGAATAACTGGCGTTCCATTGACGGTTACAATACCCCACCAATCGCCAGGTTTTCCAGCATCAGCTAAATAGTCGAGGCCCTTAGCTGTACCAGGTCCAGGATGATACGCAAAAGGAGAACCATCTGCATCAGTCATCGCTCCGTGTTCGTAGATCACCGCTGAGTTTGGTGTGTTATAGACAGGGACTTTATCAATAGTAACTAGCAGAGAAAGAGACCCATGATCTTCTTTGGTAGGTTCTGCCTTATCTAATATCGATGGTTTCAATCGTGCGCATTGCGTTAAGGTAATGAGAACGGTGATACTTAGCAGAAGTTGGCTTATTGAGGAATTCATACCGATTTATATTTGGAGTTTATACGTGTGTTTTATTGGCGAGATTCTAAATATTAGTACTAAAACGGCAATAGTTAAGAACGAAAATTCTAAACTACCTCAATCGTTGCAGATTAAAGTAGGCAAAAAAGTGGAGCAAGGTTTTCGTAAGTTTGATCGGTCATTGAGGCTCTTGCAAATTTCCAACCAAGCATGACGTATCTGTATCAATCTATGATGCTGGGCCAAAAGATGAGCTCATCTTTTGGGTGATCTTGCTAGGAGGAGAAAAATTCATCTCAGGCTTGCGCCGCTGCGAAATATGCGGTCAGTAGATGTATGCAGATTGCACATCCTTTTTTATCGGACGATTTTCACATTCCTTGGTCATTACTCACTCCAGACCATGTTGAGGCAGATATTGATCAAGCCATGGAAACGGCTGAGGTGAATTTAGAAATGATTCGCCAGTTGGATAATGAAAAAGTGACGTATAAAAATACTTTTGGAGCGCTAGAGTCCTGTTCGGATGATCTGGATCGTGTCTGGGGTCGCTTAAATCATCTTGATTCAGTTTCTAGCAATGACGAACAGCGGGCAGCGTTGAACGCGGCTTTGCCTCGGGTGACTTCTTTTTATTCTGCGATTCCGCTTGATTCCACGATCTGGGAGAAACTGAAGGCATTTTCTGAATCTCCTACTGTGGCTGATTTAAGCGCTACACAGCAGCGCTACATGGAAGAAACCTGCGCGAGCTTTATTCAGTCGGGTGCGGATCTGGCTCCAGAGAAAAAAGCCCGAATCACCAAGGTGCAAGCGCGTCTGTCTGAAATCACACAAAAATTTGGCGAAAACGTGCTCGATTCCACCAATGCGTGGGAATTGATTATCGATGACGCATCGCGCTTGAAAGGCTTGCCAGAGTCCGCCATTGCTGCTGCGCAAGCAGATGCTGAGGCTAATGGACATGGTGACGAGGCGAATCTACGCTGGCGTTTCACTCTTCAGTATCCATCCATGGGGCCTGTGATGCAGCATGCTGAGGATGATGGTTTGCGAAAGCAAGTCTGGGAGGCGAGCTGCACCGTTGGCTACACAGGGGATTACGACAACTCAGAAATTATCTGGGAAATCCTCAAACTCCGTCAGGAGAAAGCTGAGTTGCTGGGGTTTAAGAACTTTGCCGATCTCTGTCTCGAGCGTCGCATGGCAGGAAGTGGTGCTACGGCATTGAAGTTCATCGAGGATTTTCATGCGAAAATAGTCGATCAAACACTCGCTGAAATTGAAGGATTAAAATCTTGGAAAGCCCAGCAATCTGGCACCGAGCCTGAACTGCTTCAGCCGTGGGAAAGTTCCTACTGGGCGGAGAAACGCCGCCAGGCTGAGTATGATTTCGATGACGAGGCACTGCGACCTTATTTCCCACTGCCGCAAGTAATGGAAGGTATGTTTGGCATCGTGAGTAAGATTTTCAACATTCGCATTGAGGAAAAAGCGACGAAAGCACAAGGCGGAGACATCGACACTTGGCATGACGAGTGCCGATTTTATGAGCTCTTCGATCAGCAGTCTAATGAACTACTAGGCTCTTTTTACGCAGACTGGCACCCGCGCAGTAGTAAACGTGGCGGTGCATGGATGAATAGCTTTGAGACAGGGCTGCCACCGCAGGGTGAGGTGCCGCGCTCTCCACATCTAGGACTGATGTGTGGTAATATGACGAAACCGATTGGCGACAAACCAGCACTGATGACACACCGAGAAGTGGAAACTATATTCCATGAATTTGGCCACTTGTTGCATCATCTCCTCTCCGAGGTTGATGTGAAGTCACTCGCAGGTACCAATGTCGCTTGGGATTTTGTTGAACTGCCATCGCAGATCATGGAGAATTTCTGCTGGGAACGTGAAAGCCTCGATGTTTTTGCACGTCATTACGAAACAGGAGAGACTATTCCTGACGAGTTATTTGATAAGATGCTTGCCGCGAAAAACTACATGAGTGCCACTGCATTCATGCGCCAGCTTGCCTTTTCCAAGCTTGATCTTGAACTTCACAGTAAGCTGGATGCTTATCTCGGCAAAGGTCTTGATGAAGTTGATCAAGAGATTCTCGCTGATTACAAGACGCCAATGGCCACGCCAACCCCCACCATGGCGCGCCGCTTCAGTCATCTCTTCAGTTCGCCCACTGGCTACGCAGCAGGTTATTACTCTTATAAATGGGCAGAAGTTCTCGATGCCGATGCCTTCACTCGTTTCAAAAAAGAAGGTGTTCTCAATGCTGAAACAGGCCAGTCGTTCCGTGAAAATATTCTTAGCAAAGGAAATTCTGCCCCGGCTGACGTTCTTTATGAACGCTTTATGGGACGTGGTCCTGATGAGCTAGCACTGCTTGAAAGAGCTGGCATAGCAGGCTGATAGGCCGTGAAACCTTTTAGGCGGTGAAATCTTTTAAGATAAAAAAGGCGATAGTGATAACGGCACTCGTGGTGGTGGTGCCAGTCATCGTTTTCTTAGCAATCGTCTGGTATGCTGCCGTTGAAATGGTTTCGCCCCCTCGGAGGGGACTGCAAGAGTATCACCAAACATGGCTGGAAACTCCGGAAAAACATGGCCTGCGAATTACTTCTATCATCAGCCAACGAGCAAATAGTCCCTGTTTGATTATCGAACCGCAGGGTCAAGTTTCTGAGCGAGGACGTATTCTCAGAGAGCAACTTGCAGATCAAGAACTGCTGCCCTTCGGTGAAGTACGAGCCAACCTTGTTTTCTTTCATGGGAAAACGGGAAGAAAGGAAAACTTTCTACCGATCGCAGAAAGATTTTGCGCGGTGGGCTTTCGTTGCATCCTCATAGATCTACCAGGTCATGGAGAAAGTAAGCAGAAATTCACCTTTTACGGAGCGCATGAAGATGAAGGAAAGATCGGAAAGTTAGTACTCGAAGAGTTTGCGGAACGGTACGCTTTTCCCGCCCAGCCAGCGCATCTTTGGGGAATGTCGATGGGTGGTGCTTATGCAGCTAAATCGATGCGTCAGGATCCCGATTACTGGCAAGCTGCGGTTGTGATCTGTTCATTCGATAGCTTATCTCAAGTCATTGACGATCAAATGACGCTGCTTCCCAATTTTACAAAGCCCACAGCGGGAAAGCTGCTGAATTTCTTTTCACAGAAACACTGCGGTTTTAACTATCGCAAATCGGAACCAAAGCTCTGGGCAGTTGAAGTGACAACGCCCGTACTCGTGGTGCACGGCACAGAGGATCAAGTTATCAATATCAAATTGGGAAAAAATCTTTATGAGAGCTATGCCTCAGAGTTCAAAAAGTGGCTAGAAGTCCCCGGAGCTGGACACGAAGATATATTGGTAACACCCATGGAACTCTACGCTGAAATGACAAGATGGTATTTTCAGCAGATGAACTAGCGCAGCTGAAAAAAAATTAATTTAGTGAAGCTTCTTGATGGCAATTTAGAAAACCTACTGTATTAATGGGCTGAACGTTTATTTTTATTATGTTAGAAAACACATCTCCCAACTCTTCCGCTGTGGCAAATACTGATCACCTTATTCCTCAGGAGGCATTTGATTGGTATGATGAATATGCGCACGGGGTCATCGATCGGCGGACGTTTATGAAACGTCTCTCCACTCTGACGGCTGCTGGGTTTACCATGGGTGCGTTGACATCGGCTCTAATGCCTAATTATGCCTACGCGGAGCAGGTTTCGTTTAATGATGAAGATATTGTTGGTGAATACACGACCTTTGCCTCGCCTGAAGGTCACGGTGAAGGAAAAGGTTATTTGGTTATGCCAAAAGCTCTCGCAGATGATCCCTCCCTCAAGGCACCTGTTGTGTTAGTAATTCATGAAAATCGTGGCTTAAACCCCTATGTCGAAGACGTAGCGCGACGTGTCGCCAAAGATGGCTTTATAGCCTTTGCTCCCGATGCTCTCTATCCTCTAGGTGGTTATCCAGGAAATGATGATAAGGGGCGCTCAATGCAAAAATCGATGGATAAGGCAAAAATTGAACAGGACTTCATTGCAGCCGCAAAATTTATCAAATCTCATGCGCAGAGTACTGGCAAGCTAGGTGCCGTTGGTTTTTGTTTTGGCGGCTACATTGTTAACATGCTGGCGGCGGCGATACCAGAAGCTCTGGATGCAGGAGTACCATTCTATGGCACCCCCGCGGAGAAGAAGATAAGGGAAAATATCAAGACCCCTCTAATGATTCAGTACGCGGAACTCGACAAGCGTGTGAACGCTACCAAGGACGAATATGAAGCGGAGCTGAAGGCGCTGGGCGTTGATTACACGATGCATGTTTACGAAGGTGCCAATCACGGTTTCCACAACGATTCTACTGGCCGTTACGATAAAGAAGATGCTGAGTTAGCGTGGAGTAGGACAATTGAATTCTTTAAGAAACACCTCTCATAAGTCCTTCACTAGCTTCCTTGAACACTCATTCAAGGGGACATGAGTCCTCTTGAATTACTGAACAATCTACCGATTAGTTTAATGATTAATTTTCATGATTAAAACTAATGAGTTTGTGCACAGTGGCACGCATGTTGCTTTAGTGGCAATAAGCCATGATTACAAACGCCGCGTTTTCAGAGGAGCAGAAGCAGTATCTAGCCGAAAGGATTAAGGCAAGTTATCCGTTTTTAGGACAAAATGCTTCTGGTCAGTTTACCAATCAGCCCGATGAGGCTGTGGCTGAAAATGTGCATGGTGTTGCCATCGATGATCTCTGCAAAGAGGAACAGATCAAGTATGAAAAGCATGGCTTGGACGTCTGGGACGATATTGTTAAAAATGCAGATATCGATCAGTTTCCCGAGTCTGCCGACAGTTTTCGCTACAAGTTTTACGGTCTCTTTCACGTAGCTCCCGTACAGGATTCCTTCATGATGCGGGTGCGCATTCCGGGTTGTAAAATATCGAGTTACCAGTTCCGTGGTTTGGCTGAAATAGCTGCTGACTGGGGCGGTGGCTATACTGACATCACGACGCGTGGGAACCTTCAGGTACGTGAAATAATGCCCCGCGATACGGTGGATACCTTGATCAAACTCAATGAGCTCGGGCTGACATCAAAGGGAGCTGGCGCAGATAACGTGCGAAATATTACCGCGAATCCTACGTCGGGCTTTGATCCACAGGAACTCATCGATGTACTGCCGCTGGCTAAGGCCATGCACTACGCCATTCTTAATAATCGAGACCTTTATGGTTTACCGCGTAAATTCAACATTGCCTTCGATAGTGGTGGTGTAATTACGGCGGCTGCGGATACTAATGATGTAGGTTTTTATGCGACGGAGGTTAAGCAAGGTCATGGACAAGAAGGCGTGGATCCAGGTATTTACTTCCGTCTGCAACTCTGCGGAATATCAGGTCACAAGCAGTTGGCGACTGATTGTGGATTATTGGTGAAGCCCGAAGAAGCCGTTGCCTTGTCGGCAGCGATCCTACGCGTTTTTATTGAAAACGGGGATCGGGAAAATCGCAAGAAGTCGCGCTTTAAGTACCTCGTCGATGACTGGGGCGTTCCCAAGCTTCTTGAAGAAGTGCAGAAGAAGCTCGCGTTTCCACTGGTCTATTTTCCAGAGGAGAAATGTGAGGCTATGCCTGTGAAAGGTCGCCAAGCGCACTTTGGCGTTCACCCTCAGAAACAGGAAGGGCTCAACTACGTAGGAGTCATTACGCCCGTGGGAAGACTGCTGCCCGAACAGATGCATGCCCTTGCTGATTTAGTGGACCGCTACGGCAATGGTGACATGCGCCTTACCGTCTGGCAGAATATCATTATTCCCAATGTGCCAGACGACCAGGTAGAGCCATTTCTTAAAGCTCTCGATGAGCAAGGTTTTAAGACAAGTACAACGTCGATTTCAGGTGGCCTTGTCGCTTGCACAGGAAACACGGGCTGTAAGTATGCGGCTGCAAATACGAAAGGGCAGTCGATTGAGCTCGCGAAGTATTTAGAAAGTAAGATCGAGCTCGATCAGCCGATCAACATCCACTTCACAGGTTGTCCAAATAGCTGCGCTCAGCACTATGTGGGCGACATAGGCATGCAAGGTGCCCCATGCAAGGTGAACGGCGAGACGGTGGAAGGCTATCACATTGTCGTGGGCGGCGGGATTGATGATAATCGTGGTATTGCCAAAGATCTTTTCCAGTCAGTTCCTTATACCGAAGTTCCTGAGAAAGTGGAACGAATGCTTAGTAACTACTTGAAAAAGCGTGAACCAGCTGAGTCTTTTTGTGCCTTTACACGCCGCTACACCACGGAGGAACTACAGACAATTTTCACCGCCTAACCTTTTTATCTATTCAGTAATATGTCGAATCTTCAACCTATCATTCTACCAGACGACGCTCCTTTTTCACCGGAACAAAGGGAGTGGCTCAATGGCTACCTCACAGGGCTTCTTGCTCCTTACGCGGGTGGAGCTGCGGAGGAGAAACCGGGTTTGCCGGTAACGATCATTTGGGGCTCTCAGACAGGTACTGCTGAAGGGTTATCGAAGAAATTTGCTAAAATTGGCAAAACTTCAGGACTAAACCCTAAAATTATCGACGGCGCAGAGTATGATTTTGCGAAGCTGCCATCAGAGAAGCACCTGCTCATTATTACGAGTACTTACGGTGATGGCGAAGCTCCAGATAACTTACAGACGTTCTATAATACCTTGCATGAGGATAACGCACCATCTCTCGCGGAAGTGAATTATTCTATCTTATCCATTGGCGATTCTTCATACCCTGACTTCTGCCAGTGCGGCATCGATCTCGATAAACGCTTTCTTGAACTCGGTGCCACAGCAATCGCACCAAGAATCGACTGCGACCTTGATCTCGACGACGATTTTGCAGCATGGACCGATAGCGTAATTTCTGTCCTCGGTGAAGCCAGTGCCGCGCTTGATGAAGAGGATGAGGAAGCAGGTTACGATAAGAAGAATCCGTTTACGTCCAAAATCCTCGTAAATAAAAATCTCAATGACGAAGCGAGTGATAAGGCGACACATCACCTTGAGTTCTGTCTCAAAGACTCTGGGCTTAGCTATGAAGCAGGTGACGCTCTAGGCGTTTACGCTACGAATGATACTTCTTTGGTCGATGACATCCTTGCTCTCCTTCCCTTTGATGGCACTGAGAAAATTGAGGACGGAAGCAGCCTACGTGAGGCACTGACCAATGTTTATGAAATAAGAAACCTGACACTACCTGTTCTCAAGACATGGGCAGAAGCATCTGGTTCAGAGGAACTATCACCTTTGTTGGATGATAAATCAGAGGCTGCCAGCTTTATGTGGGGACGCGATATTATTGATCTACTGAGGGATTACCCCATCGAGTTTGAATCTCCTGATACTTTCCTTTCCGTGCTGAAAAAGCTATCGCCGCGTCTCTACTCCATTTCCTCCAGTCCCAAAGCACACCCTGATGAGGTTCATTTGACGGTGGGTTTAGTGAAATATAATTCTAATGGAATCGAGCGTAAGGGCGTCTGTTCTTCCTTCCTCGCAGAGCGCAGCAGCGAGGAAAATCCTCCGCGTGTTTTCATGCATTCGAACAAAGCCTTCCGTCCGCCCAGCAGTGGCGAAACTCCGATGATTATGGTTGGGCCAGGAACTGGCATTGCGCCCTTCCGTGCTTTCCTTGAAGAACGTGCTGCCACCGAAGCAGCAGGGAAAAACTGGCTCTTTTTTGGTAATCCCCACATTGCGACGGATTTCCTCTATCAAGAGGAGCTGATGCAGTTCCAGAAGGATGGTTACCTAACACACCTCAGTACGGCATTTTCCCGGGATCAGGCACAGAAAGTCTACGTGCAGGATAAGATTATTGAACACGGTAAAGAGCTTTTCACGTGGATTGAAAGCGGGGCGCATTTCTACGTTTGTGGCGACGCCTCTCGTATGGCTAAAGATGTCGATAATGCTCTTCACCAGATTATCGAGGCGCATGGTGAAATGTCACCTGAGGCAGCTGTTGAGTATGTAAAAGCAATGAAGGCTGATAAGCGCTACAGCCGTGACGTTTACTAAAAGTTGATTTCCCTATGTCCTATTCTTCCAACGTTGACGGCTCTAATCTGATTGATGAATTGCTTAAAGAACAGCAGTCACTTTCTGCTGTGGAGCGTTTTAGTCAATTTCACGATCAGGAACATGGACATTTGCAAGAGCCGTATTACCGCAACCTCTTACCTGCGACACCGCTAGAAAGCGGCGAGCAGTATTCCTTTGAAGTAGATCTTGATGCCTGCACGGGTTGTAAGGCCTGCGTCACTGCCTGTCATAGTCTTAATGGGCTTGATGAAGATGAATCGTGGCGTGATGTCGGCGTGCTTTTCGGTGGCACCACGATCCAGCCGCGCCAGCAAACCGTCACAACCGCTTGCCACCACTGCGCTGATCCAGGTTGTCTAAATGGTTGTCCTGTTTTAGCTTATGAAAAGGATGAGGAAACAGGTATCGTCACCCACCTTGACGATCAGTGTATCGGTTGCCAGTACTGCATCCTCAAGTGCCCTTACGATGTGCCGAAGTACAACAAACGTCTTGGTATTGTCCGTAAGTGCGACATGTGTATAGGGCGCTTGAAAGAAGGTGAGGCTCCTGCCTGTGTGCAGGCGTGTCCGACGCAAGCGATTGCGATCCGCAAGGTCAAGGTCAGCGAACTCGGACAAAAAGGCGAGCGTATGCTACCCGGTGCTTTTGATTCAGAATACACCAAACCAACAACGAACTTCCGCACGAAGAAACCGCTTCCCGGCCATTTCAACGCAGCTGACGATGATGATCTCACTCCAGAACACGAGCATACTCCGCTGGTGCTGATGCTGGCGCTGACTCAAGTTTCCATCGGCATGATGGCGGCGGCTTGGTTGTTTCGTGAAAATAGCTACTCGCTTTGGATGACGATTATTGGACTTGTCATCGGTGGTGCGGGTATGGCGAGTAGTATCTTCCACCTCGGTAGCCCCAAGGGCGCCTGGAGAGCATTTCTGGGTTTGAGAAAATCTTGGCTTAGCCGCGAGATAGTAGTTCTAGGTGCGTGGTTCCCACTGGCGATCGGACATACAGTCCTGCTCTCAGCACTGTACTTTTTACCTGATTTTAGCCTAATGGCATACGTGCCAGAGTGGCTACCTGCTGTAACAGGCTTGTCGAGTATCGTCTTTGGTTTACTAGGGATTTTCTGCTCGGTGATGGTGTACGTGGATACTCACCGCGAGTTTTGGTCGCTACCGCGCAGTGCTAGTCGTTTTTTCGGTTCTGCCCTGGTTAGTGGAGCGGTGACAGCCTCCATCTTGGGAGTCGCTGGAGCACCCTTTGCCGCAGGTGTTTTTCTGCTCATGAAGCTTGGAAGCGAGGCGTTATCGTTACGTCATGCGAAACAGACTCAAAATATCTATGCAAGAAAAACGGCACGTCTCCAGCTTTACCCGCTGAGAAATACTTTGATCATGCGTGCTGCCTTCGCTTTGACAGCCGTGGTACTTTCATTAGCCTTACTTGAGCAGCCAAGTAACATCATCATTTCACTGCTACTCATTGGATTCTTCACCCTCGGTGAGCTGTTCGAGCGCCGCATCTACTTCGGTGCTGTCGCCGCGCTCCGCATGCCAGGGCTCATACCTTCCCGCGCTCCAGAAGGCTCTACTTCAACTACACCTCACTAATCATCATGAATCAGCTACTCGATAAACTGCCCATACCTCCCATCCGCGAATGGTCTGGCGCGAAAACTGAAGAGCTCGTGAGAAAGCCTGGCGGCTTCGGTCTAGGTCAAGTTCCTGAGCTCTACGCGCCCGACGCGACGACTTCGATGATCTGCGGCTTCTGCGCCACTGGGTGCAGCGTGGATGTTCACCTCAAGGACGGAGTCGCGACTAATGTGACGCCTACGGCAAAATACCCTGTAAACATTGGCATGGCATGCCCGAAAGGCTGGGAAGCGTTAACCCCGCTTTTTGCCAAAGATAGAGCTACCACTCCAATGATCCGGGCGTCACGTGGCGGCGAGCTGGAGGAGTGCGACTGGGATACGGCAATGCAAACTTTTTGTGGGCGAATGAAGGAAGTGCAGGCGAAGCATGGTAAGGAATCGGTCGCTTTCATCAGCACGGGTCAGATCTGTTTCGAAGAAATGGCATTTCTAGGCAGCCTCGCGAAGTTCGG
This sequence comes from Akkermansiaceae bacterium, assembly GCA_051252195.1. GTDB lineage: Bacteria > Verrucomicrobiota > Verrucomicrobiia > Verrucomicrobiales > Akkermansiaceae > Oceaniferula. The sequence goes on from JBPOGD010000009.1 coordinate 131,962, forward strand.
TATGGGAGTTCGTCACGGCGATGGTAATACGCGCCAGTGCATGGCAACAGCGGTGGTTTCCTACAAGCAAAGTTTCGGCTTCGATGCACCACCATACACGTATCAAGATTTTGAAGAGTCGGATACCATCATTCTAGTCGGTTCCAATCTCTGTATCGCTCACCCGATCATGTGGCAGCGTGTACAGCGGAATAAAAATAATCCGAAGATTATCGTCATTGATCCCAGGAAAACGGAAACAGCGGTCGCGGCTACACATCATTACGGCATCGCGCCAAAATCCGATCTTACTTTCTTCTACGGTATCGCACACATCCTCATCGAAAAAGGCTGGCTTGATAATGATTTCATTGAGAAAAATACCAACAAGTTCGATGGCTTTTTGGAACACGCCAAAACGTTTACCCCTGAAATGGTGTCAGTGGCTTCAGGCATCTCTGAGGAAGAACTCTATGATCTTGCAAAGATGATCCACGAGGGAGAGAAAGTTTCCTTCTGGTGGACAATGGGAGTGAACCAAGGGCACGAGGCTGTAAGAACGGCGCAAGCGATTATCAATCTTGCGCTCATGACAGGAAACATCGGCAAACCTGGTACCGGGGCAAACTCAATCACTGGGCAGTGCAATGCCATGGGCTCGCGTCTTTTCAGTAACACCACTGGGCTGCTCGGAGGGCATGACTTTACCAATGCCGATGACCGACAAAAAGTGGCGGATATCTTAGAAATCGATGTCAGCTGTATCCCGAGCGAAAACAGCTGGGCGTACGACCAGATTATCGAGGGGATCGATACAGGGAAAATTCGGGGTCTTTGGATTCTAGCGACTAACACGGCACACTCATGGGTCTACCAGAAAAAGCTCAAAGAGCTTTTCGGGAAACTCGATTTCCTCGTCGTTCAGGACATGTATGCCAATACGGACACAGCGCAGATGGCAGATCTCGTGCTTCCCGCCGCATGCTGGGCGGAGAAAGATGGCTGCTTTATCAATTCTGAGCGTCGTATTGGTTTGGTGAAACAGGTGTCGAAGGCGCCAGGAATCGCACTTTCTGACTTTAAGATATTCCGCCTAATTGCTGAATACTGGGGCTGTGGCGACATGTTTCGCAAGTGGACTGACCCCGAGGCTGTTTTTAATATTCTGAAATCCATCACCAAAGGCAAACCTTGTGATATCACAGGCGTGACTGGCTATCGTATGATCGATGAGCACGGTGGCATTCAGTGGCCACTACCAGCAGACATCACGGAGTTTGACCAGCAACGTCGCCTTTTTGCCGATGGTAAGTTTTTCCACGCCGACCAGAAAGCGATCTTCCACTTCGAGGCTCCAGCTGCTGGACCTGAATCGCCCGATGCTGAATATCCCTTCGTTTTACTCACAGGTCGCGGTAGCTCCAGCCAGTGGCACACTCAGACCCGCACAGGGAAATCTGAGGTGCTTAATCGCCTCGCCCCTAAGCATTGCTACGTTGAAATTCACCCTGCCGATGCTGAAAAAATAGGTATCGAATCCAATGACCTGCTCGATATTGAATCGCGTCGTGGAAAAGTCACTGTCTCTGCCTTTATCACACCCACCGTGCAAGAAGGTCAAATTTTTATGGCGATGCACTACACTGAGACCAATCAACTCACCCAAGCCTCTTTCGATCCGAACTCCCGCCAGCCGAACTACAAGTACTGCGCAGTGAAGGTGGGGGCAGCTTAAGAAGCGATAACTTGAAATTGATCCATGACTCGCCGCGCTTGAGCTTAATTGACGATTTATACGAAAACGTTTGCTCGTAGGCGATTTCAGCAGGCAATCTTCATCATGAAGCTACTTTCTTTTCCGAGTAAGCTTTAGCAATGTAGTGCTGAGTCTTTAGTTCACAAAAAAGCCCTTATCTCACGAGGAAATAAGGACGTTTTGAAGTATAGCTGGTGGTTCTTTGAGTCACTAGAGCTGAGCGACCTAGAATTTCTTGTTTGAATAAAGGAAGTGGCACGGAGAACCACCAGTCCTATTATTAATCGCGAGACATGAAGATTCTTAAGACATACCAGAAGAGTAGGGCGACGCTGGCGAAAAGGCCGAGGGCGGCTGCTACATACTGGGTAGTCTGATAATGGTGAATAATGTTGCTGGTGCTGTAGAGGATCGTTCCTGCTGCGAAGATGACCATGGCTACGGAGAACCAGAGACCAAGGGTAATAGCGCTGGGGAAGAAGATGGACACGGCGATGAGTCCCAGAGCGATGAAGCCGACGATTTTCAACATGCCACCTAGGAACGAGAAGTCTTTTTTCGTGGTGAACGCAATAAAGGTCAGCCCGAGAAAGAGGGCGGCTGTGACGCCTCCTGCCTTAAGAATGAGAGTGTTATCACCCACCTGTAGCTGTGCCATCAGAAGAAGCGGCAACATAATTAATGCCTCAGCGACGACGTAGAGACCTAGGCCCAAATACTGTGTCGTTTTACTCACAGAACTCATCGCCCACTTATTGGCGAGATGAGAGATAAGCATAAAGGCTCCTAAAACAATTAACCAACTGTAACTACTCTTCGCGAGGAGGCTGAAAACAGTTCTATCAATGTTGGGAATGCTGAGAAGTAGTGATTCTAGCAATGCAAAGACAGCTATGGCGCCTGCAAGGTGGGCATAGGTAGCGCGAATGAATGCGGAACGCACATCCACTGGCTGAGCTGCAACGGTATACGGATTGGCATATGAAGTGTTCATGCTTGGGAATATATCCTTACTTCATCAGGAATCTAGTAGTTTTTTGAGAGAAATGAGAGTTTGGAAGGTAATATTTTTGTATTTTGACCTTTTTCATAGGGTCATGATGATTCAGAAGGGGGCGCGTTAATTGAGTGTCTACTCTGACTAACTCGTAAAACATCATCAGCATGAGCAAAAAATTTGGTAAATTAGGTATCGGACTCGCAGGATTTGGCACTGTCGGAACAGGCGTGTGGGAGACTCTAGAGCGTAATGCAGCCCTCATTTCAAACCGTAGTGGAGTAGAAGTAGAGATTATGCGCATTGCAGTGCGTGATTTGACTAAAACCCGATCAGAAAACGTACCTGCTGAAAAATACACCACTGACTGGCAAGACGTTGTTGATGACCCAGCGGTGAATATCGTGGTGGAACTCATCGGTGGTACGACAACAGCATTTGAGATCGTGGCGGCATCCTTGCGCGCGAGAAAGCCTGTCGTCACTGGTAACAAAGCATTGCTCGCCGAACGCGGGCAGGAACTTTTTGCACTTTCACGCGAGTTTAACACTCCGATCCACTTTGAGGCAGCAGTTGCAGGTGGTATTCCGATCATTAAAACGATGCAGGACTCCTTTGTAGGAAATGCCATTCAGTCCATGACGGGAATCATCAATGGCACTTCGAACTATATTCTTGAACGTATGACGGAGGCAGGTCTCGGATATGAGGAAGCTCTCGAGGAGGCAAAAGATTTAGGCTACGCCGAAGCCGATCCTACACTCGATGTGAATGGCTGGGACGCAGCGCATAAGGCGATTCTTCTCGCGACCTTATCCTATGGTTTCATCATCGACTACCAGCAAGTTTACGTTCGTGGAATCGAGCGTGTAAGAACGATCGATATTGATTTTGCTAAGCGACTAGGCTATGTTGTTAAGCTTCTCTGCGTGGTGCATCAGCATGAAAATGGCGTGGTGGAAATTCGTACCCAGCCATCTTTCATTTCAAAAAATCATATTCTTGCCAGCGTGAACGGCGTGTTTAATGCGGTCGCAGTCAAAGGTGACGCTGCGGGTGATTCACTATTTTATGGTCGCGGTGCAGGCAAGGGACCAACGGCTTCATCTGTGGTCGCTGATATTGTGGAAGCTTCGCTTGGCCTCGGTCATGATGGCTGTCATCGTGGTTTCCTACCCTATGAAAATAAGGGTGAGCTAATGCCTATTGAAGACACAGAGACTCCTTATTACGTGAGATTTGATGTTACGGATCAAACGGGTGTCGTCGCACAGATTGCTGCCGAGCTCGCCAGCGCAGGTATCGGTATCTCTGGAACGCACTCACCTGTGAATTCATCAGACCCCGATGCTGAGTTTAAAGACATGGTCTTCCAGCTGCACACCTGCAAGTTTGGTTTACTGAAAGAGACGCTGAAAAAAATTGAGAAACTTGACTGCGTCAATTCACGCCCCGTGGTGTTTAGAATCGAGAATCTGGGCTAGTAGAACAGCCGTAGGTAGAGCAGTCGTAGAAGAGGGTTTCAACCTCTTGGGGAGAGGCTTCTTAAGTGGTGTTTCAGATTTATAATCTCTTTTTGAAAGCAGGTTTTCGATTGGTGGGCTTTTAAAGAACTTAAAAGCTCTTCTACGATAAGTTACGAGAAGATCTGTACAGGACCGACGTTTGTTCCTGTGCTGCCTTGGACGCTGCGGAGTTTATTTACGGCTTTTTTGACAGCCTGGATGGCGGTTTCTGTTTCTTCTTGCGTCGTTAAGATCGAGAAGGAAATGCGCAGACTGCTCTTGGCTTGCAGGGCGGGAATGCCCATGGCGGTTTGGACGTGAGAAGGTTGTTGTTTTCCGGTCATGCAGGCACTGCCAGCGGAGCATTGGATACCGTATTCATCAAGCAAGATGAGTAGTCCCGCAGCCTCGCAGCCATCAAAAGATAGGTGGCTGGTGTTGGCCGTACGGTGGGCAAGTGAACCATTGATGCGGACGCCATCGAGATCTGCGAGCAGTGTTTTTTCGAAATGATCGCGTAGTGCTGCGATCTCACTTTGAGCATTGGTGTCGAGCTTCTGTTTCATGATCTCGGCGGCTTTACCGAGACCGATGATGGAGGCGACGTTTTCCGTGCCGCTGCGTCGGCCTTTTTCTTGTCCCCCGCCGATGAGTAAGGGGTCGAAGCTCATGCCGTTACGGATATAGAGTGCGCCAACGCCTTTAGGGGCGTGAAATTTGTGACCCGAGATAGATAGGAAATCGATGGGGGCCTCAGTGACATCGACGGGGATTTTACCCACAGCTTGAATGGCATCAGTATGGAAAGGAACTCCTGCAGCTCGGGCTGCTTCACAGGCTTCCGCGATGGGCTGGATGACACCTGTTTCGTTATTTGCCCACATAAGAGAAGCCATAGCAGCATCGCCCCGGCCGAGTGTAGCGGCGAATTCAGCGACGAGTAATCGGCCATCGGGTCCGACACCTACTTTTTCCAAAGAAAAACCTTTATCCTCACAGAGTGCCTCGCTGTAGCGGAGGATAGCAGAGTGCTCAATGGCGGAAGTAACGATTTTTTTGCGCTTGCCTGCCTTTTTAGCGAGAAAAGAGAGGGCTGAGTTATTGGACTCTGTGCCTCCTCCAGTGAAGACGATTTCATCAGGCTGGGCATGAATGAGAGCGGCGACCTGTTCGCGTGCTAGATCGAGTGCTTTCCGCACTACTTTCGCTGCACTATATCCACTGGAAGGATTATAGCAGTGCTCAGTGAGAAAAGGCATCATGGCCTCTAAAACCTCGGGGTGGATTTTGGTGGTGGCGTTAGAGTCGAGGTAGATCATGGGCTTGATAAAATGATAGAGCAGGTATGAGTGGGTGGTTTTTTGGCATCAAATGACGATTTACCATCCAAACCATGATTTCTTTAGCTTCTTTTTGTAGCCGCCATCTCCCACGCTGACAACCTCGACTTCGACTTGAGTCAGCCCTTGATCCTTGAAGCCTAACTTAGCCGCAGCGCGCGGGGTGACGTCAATGATGCGACCTGCGATGAAGGGGCCACGATCGTTGACGCGCATTTTTAGTGACTTGCCGTTTTTGAGATTAGTAACTTTAACGACGCAGGGCAGTGGCAGGGTTTTGTGGGCAGCTGAGATATCGAAACGACCGACTTTTTCACCGAGTGAGGTATTGCCACGCTTAAATCCGAAAAATTTGCTTTCGTCGTACCACGAGGCGATTCCACGTTCGCGGTAGTAAAGAGCCTCATTAACTGGCATGGGCTGATAGTGTTGGCCACGGATGGTGTAGGAGCGTGTCATGTAGCCGTTGTAACTCCCCCCGCCACATGAAACGAAGAGCATGGAGGCAAGGCTCAGTATGATGAGATAGAATGACGGTTTCATGAGTTTTAAACTAGAGCGATTTTAAAGAAAATGAAGCAGAAATATCGAGTGTGAAAGATATTGGAATTTTGGAAAGTAGTTCTCGGAGCCACTCAAGTAAGCGATAGCTTTCATTCAAAACTTAAATATTATCGTGCACTTCTCATCCTCGCTCGATAAAAAACAGCATGGCAAATTTAGTAGAGCTGACTTCTTTTCTTGATCGGGAACTCAACATTCAAGAAATACCCGACTACCCGCAGGCGCTGAATGGCCTGCAGATGCAAAATGCAGGAGAGGTAAAAAAAGTGGCAGCAGCAGTGGATGCTTCATTGCCTGTCTTTGAAAAAGCGATCGCGTCTGGAGCCGATCTACTGCTGGTACATCATGGGATGTTTTGGCAAGGCGCCCAGAAAGTGACAGGTGCAGTTTATCAAAAACTTAAAATCGCGATGGATGCTGGGATGGCGGTCTATAGTGCTCATATCCCTCTCGATGTGCATCCTGTCTGGGGGAACAATATCCAGCTGGCTGGAAAAATAGGCATGACGAGTAGCGAGCCTTTTTTCGACTGGAAGGGCATCAAGCTGGGTGTTTGTCAGGAGCTTGAAATGAGTCGCGATGAGTTGATTTTAAGAGTAAGTTCTGCCGTTGGTGGTAGTGTTCACCTTTGCCCGGGAGGCTCTGATGCAGCAGGAAAAGTAGGCGTCATCACAGGAGGTGCTGGCTCAGAGGTGGCGGCAATGGCAGCATGCGGCATCGATACTTTTATTTCTGGAGAAGGTCCTCACTGGAGTTATCCACTGGCTGAGGAGCTTGGTATCAATGTGCTTTACGCAGGGCATTATGCCACAGAGACGTTTGGCGTGCGCGCCCTTGCGGGAGAACTCAGTCAGCGTTTCGGGGTAAACGCCGAATTTATAGACCACCCCACAGGCTTATAAAAAGCTTAGACGAGACCGATCATATCAAGCACTTTATAAACTGAGAGAATAAAGGTGCAGATGAGGGCAATGATAAAGAGAACTGCGCAGGCTTCGATAGATTTACGTGTCATGGTGGATTGAGCGGTCAGCTGATGGTTTGTCTATAGGGGTGGATCGAGTTTTGGTCAATTCAGTATTCATTGTGGAGTTTGAAGACTCGAGTTGAGCTAGTAGTTCAGAGAACTACTTTTCAGAAATCCCATGGTTTGTTCTCCATCAGGTCTCACTATTTGAAGTGAAGCTGCTCTTTTACAATTTTTTCAAACGTTTCTCTGTCTATGGCTTTGCCCTGCATGAGCATCGGGCCTGGGAGAAGAAGTTTGGGCATAACGTGAGTTGTCTCTGAAAACGTCTTGTAGTCCTCAAGGCATAGTTGGATAGTATCTTTAATCCATTGTTCGTCGCTAGGGCCATCAGTTATGAGGCTATCGGCCATGGCTTCTGCGGCTTCGAGTGGAATGTCGGAAAGCTCGAAGAGCTGATGGTGGAATTCCTCAAAACTCTCGGGGCTTCCGTTCCAGACTTTGAGTGCGAGCTTGGCAAACTCACAGGCATTGCTGTGGTTTTCAGCACCATTGGGTAGATGTGGATTACACATGTTATTCAGCGGCACAGGGAGTAAAATGACCGCTATTTGGTCAGGATATTGCTCCATGAGGGTTGCGAGGTCGTCGTGGACCTCCTTACACGCTGTGCACGTGTAGTCGAAATACTTGATTATAACGTGTTTCGCTTGAGGGGATCCGATGCGGGGTAGGTCTTGGCTCAGTCGCTGCCGGTAAATGTCAGCGGTCTTGCTGTTCTTTGTGGTAGAGGAATCTTCTAGCTGGTGTGTTGCAGGTGTTGGCCCGTAGTGCTGGATAAGTGCTAATCCTGAGACCATGCAGCTGCCGAGGATCATCGCACAGCAGGAGAGCTTTTTTTCTAAAAACAAGAGGCTGATACCGAGGGCGATGCCAATACCATGCATGGTCAAACAGTAGGGGCAAATGGTTTGCAGGATAAAAAACTGAAGACCCGTAAACCAAATTGCTGCCCAGATACAGAGCCATGCGGCGAGGACACGAAAGCTTCTAATCAATTGAGAATTACTTGCTAAGCTGAGTAAAATACCGAGATAGAGCACGAGAGAAAAAGCACTGATCGGAATACTCCCAAATACCACCGACCACTTGCTTCCCAGTACATTGGCGCAGCCGCTGCCAGTGCCACAGCCAGCGAGGGAGTTGATTCTCCCAGAGAGTTTTTCAATGGTTAACCAAAGGCTTAAGCCTATTGCAATGAGGCACAGAAGCGCTATTCCTATTTTCCCTGCCTTATTCATAGGGGGTGCGGGTCATCTTATTTCTTCCTGATAGGAATGCCATTTTCATCGAGGGCGAGGTAGTCATCACCCGCTTTATTTCTACGCCAGCCATTGATGGCGAAGAGAGCGGTGAGGGCGATGAAGAAGATCATCGTTTCCATAACGAAGGGGCTGGTGATCATCGATAAACACATGGTTCCCAACTCGCCAGCAAAGCCAGGTAAATAGGCCGATGCGGCGACGCCACCTAAAATGAAAAAGAAGCCAACGATAAGTGAAGCTCCTATGAGGATATGTTTCCTTTGCTCGTCCATGTGCAAGGAAACTAGCACTTTTTTGCCAAAGTGCACTTGTAAATTGTGCGTCCATAAAAAACGCGTTATCGCCTTTTTGAGAACGATAACGCGGTGCAAGTTTTTCTGAAAAATCTAATAATCTCTCGATTAACCTCCAAAAAGTCCTTTGGCCTTACTGAGGAGATCGATAGAGTCTGGAGTTTCACCGTCGATGAGAGAGTCCACCATTCCCTGCATATTATCAGGTAGCTTGTCTTTAACGAAACCGAGTACGATTGCGATTGCTTGATCGCTCATTGCCTCACTGAGACCGAGCTTTGCCATTAATTGTTGTTTGAGTTCATCCATAATTTTTAAAGTATTCGTTACGATATTTATAGATGATGAGATGAAGAGTAAAGTCACAAACGATTAGCCAGTGAGGAAGTTGGATTATGGTTTGAATACGTCTGTGCGAAAAGGGTAGGCGGGGAGGTTCGCAGAGTTTACTAAGTTGACGCTTGGTTTGCCTGCAAAGGCGTAGCGGACATAGAGAGGATTAACGACCTTCGGTGAGCTAAGCGTAATAGAGCTTCCAGTAATTACCGCATCGGCGGGTGCCCAGTTCTGAGAGTCGTCGCTTACCCAAAAGCCTGTTGGCGCATCGCCATCAATCGTTTGCAGCCCTTCAGCATGGTCGAATTTTACTTTGAGTGATCCCTCTTGCTGTTCAAGTTGATTGAAAATAGGACCTTGAGCTTCAACTTTTTGACCAAGTGTATCGCGAGCGGCTAGCAGTGCTAAACGCTGCCCAATAGGAAGTTTGTCTTTTGGGTGAACGTCCTTAAGGGCACCTAAATCAATGGTGTTTGCCACAGAAGTGTGAGGCAGGTCGAGAGCCTTTAGCTGAGAGTCACGCATCCATGCCCAAGAGTGAGCGGAAGGGTTCTCTGGAGACTTTTCAGGATGGCTATCAAGCATTGCACCGTAACTGGGTAACATGACGATAAGAAAGTGAAGATCGTCTTTTTTCCACATTTTCCGATATTGAAGCATCCATTGTTTCAGGCTGTCTGCATACTTGAGCATGCCTGAATTATTTGCATGCCAAGGTTTTTTGACGAGGCCATGCATCGATTGAGTATTTCTTTCGCCTTGGTACCAGACTATACCGCGGCATGCGTAGGGAGCGAGCGGATGCATCATCGCGTTGTAGAGGATGTTGGGCTGTCTGCGTAAGAAGACATCGGCTTTTTTGTTCCAGCTTGGGGAGGATTTGAGCGTCTCTTTAATCCGTGCCTGTGTTTCGGGATCAGCATCAAAACTTTCCATGATGGCTTTAAAATGAGGCACAGTTTCCGTCATCTCGCGTGGCATCCATGCCTCTAGTGAGGAACTTCCCCACGAGGTCATGATAATGCCAATCGGAATATTAGCTGCTTGCTCAAGAAAATAAGAAAAAGCAAAGCCCACGGCGCTATCGGGAATCTCTTGTTTCCACTGTCCCTCACACTGGCGTTCTTCTTGAAATGAAACCGTATTCTGCACCGTAAAACTACGAATGTTGGATGCCTCTGGAGCTAATGCAGATACGGCTGGTGACTTAGCGACTGTCATTTGCATGTTGGACTGGCCTGAGCAGATCCAGACCTCCCCAACGACAACATTGTGGAGGGTGATCTGATCACTGCCAGTAGATTGGACGGAGAATGTTTGAGGTGTCTTATTCGCGAGCAGGGGATCGAGTGTGATTTGCCATTGGCCTTTTTCATCTGAGGTGACTTTTTTTGATTGGCTGTCGAATTGAACGTGCACCTCAGTGTTTGGCTCAGTCCAGCCCCAGACGGGAACATCCATGCCGCGCTGGAGAACCATGTTATCAGTAAAAAGAGAGGCTAGCTCTAGTGATGCCATAGTTTTACTTGTGAAAGTGAGAAACAAGGCGAGAAGTGTGATGCTGTTATGCTTCATAATCGGATGAGTTTTTCTTTGATAGAACGGGAATGTATTTTGAGGAGAATGAATTTATATACTTAGATTAGTAAAACAATCTGTCATGAAAGTATATATTTGACTGGTATGAAAATGCTGACCACTCCAATATGTAGCAACGCGTCAGTGCCGACAGTAGTAATATCTGAGCGCTGAATGAAACGACCCATTATTTTTCACGTATTTAACCTCAATGAACACAGACGTACTCCTCATCGGTTCCGGTATCATGTCCACGACACTAGGTGCCCTAGTCAAAACACTCGACCCTAATCTCTCTGTTCAGCTCTACGAAATGAGTGAAGGACTTGCCAGTGAAGCCTCTAGCGGCTGGAACAATGCAGGGACAGGTCATGCTGGTATTTGCGAACTCTCTTACACTCCTGAGTTGGAGCCAGATGGTACTGTGAAGGTGGAGAAGGCAATTTCTATTTATGAAGATTTCGAGTACTCTTTGCAATTCTGGGCATACAGTGCAAAAAATGGGCTGCTGAGAAATACGCGTGATTACATCAATCCAGTGCCGCACATTTCGCTCGTTCATACCGATGAACGTGTACCTTACCTCAAAGCTCGATTTGATGGTTTGAGTAAACATCATTTCTTCGAGCCGATGACTTACACAGAAGATCCAGATGAGATCCGCGAGTGGTCACCACTGCTCGTTGATGGACGTAATCCTAAGCAATCCATCGCTGCGACTAAAATGGATGGCGGTACCGATGTGAATTACGGCGCTATTTCGCGCGAGTACGCTCATTGGCTATCTAATCAGGAGAATTGCTCGGTTCATACTTCGCACAAGGTCATAGGCATTGATAAAAATGCAGATGGTTGGCTGGTAACAGTTAAAGATCTCAAGGGTAAAAAGACTTTTACCGTACAGACCAAGTTCCTCTTCATTGGCGGTGGCGGCGGTTCTCTACCACTTCTGCAGAAAGCAGGTATTCCCGAAGTTAAAGGATACGGCGGTTTCCCAGTTGGGGGCCAGTGGATGATTACCAAGAATCCCGAGGTTGTTGCAAAACATACAGCTAAAGTCTACGGAGCACCAGCTGGAGCTGCACCAACGATGGCGGTGCCGCATCTTGATACCCGTATCATTGACGGCGAAAAATACCTCCTCTTTGGTCCATACGCCTCATGGACTGGTAAGTACCTGCACAATGGCGGGTCACATCTTGATCTTCCTCTTTCCGTACGCCCAGACAACTTACTACCTCTTCTATCCGTGGGGGCCTTCAATTTGGACTTAGTGAAATACCTTGTTCAGCAAGGTCTTCAGACGAAGGAAAATCGTATGAAGGAGCTTTATAATTTCTACCCAGATGCGGACATCAACGACTGGGACGTCATCGACGCAGGTATTCGTGTCCAAGCCATCAAACAAAACCCGGGTGAGAAACCAGGGATTGTCCATTATGGTACAGAGATCATGACCAGTGAAGACCGTAGCCTTTCAGCTCTGCTGGGAGCTTCTCCAGGTGCTTCTGTTTCCGTGCAGGTTATGTTTGATTGCATAAAAACATGTTTGCCTCATTTACTCGAGAGTGATGAAGCGAAAGCCATTGCTTCAGAAATGATCCCGAACTGGGATAAAGACCTCAAAGACGGGCAGTATAAAGACTTCTACAACAAGCATCATGACGCAGCTCAAGAAGCTTTACAGCTAGTCTAAGTATTGCTTTTCAATGTATGAATAATTTTAGAGCCATCACCTACTTTAGGTGGTGGTTTTTTTGACGTTGAATCAATGATAGACGCACAGCATTCATTCTGGAAATGGAAAGAAGATAGGGTTGATTTAGATCCATCTCTGGGGAAGGATTTTCTATTGGCTGATCTTGAGCACGACCTCGAGTTTAGCGGTGTTGATCAAGTTATTTCAGTACAGTCTGAGCGATCAAATAGGGAAAACAAATTTCTCATTAAGCAGGCTGCTAGCTCCCAGGGACTCATCGCAGCTGTTATTGCTTGGGCACCCTTAGCGGAGCCTCATCTACGTCTATTTCTTGATCAGTATATTTTTGACCCTTTTATAAAGGGCTACCGTGAGGTGATAGATTCGGCTAATATCGAGAAGTGTTTTGGGAATCCTGACTTTCACTTGGGAGTCCGTGAGCTTACTGCGAGAGGACTGACACTTGACCTCCACGTAGCAGAGGAGATTTTGCCAGCCGCCATTGCATTTGTCGACTGTCACCCCAATCAGCGTATCGTGATCGATAACTGCGGAAATCCAGATACGCGCTCAAAGATGTCCAGCAGCTGGGCGAGAAATATGCGCGAGCTCGCTAGGCGACCCCACGTACATTGCAAGCTCTCAGGTTTAGCTTCGACGAATAATCAATACAGCCAGCAACTCCAGCCCTACTTTGAAACACTGGTCAACGCCTTCAGACCGCCGCGCCTCATGTTCGCCTCCGACTGGCCAAGGTGTAACGTCTCTACCACTTACCAAACTTGGTTAAATACGGTCGATGATTTCATTCATCTGCTAAGTCCTGAGGAGCAGAACGCGATTCGTGGTGAAACGGCAAGGATGGTTTACTGTCTGTAGCTTTGTTTATTCAGGGGCTTCAATTCCTATTCTTCCAAAACGTATAGCATTACTTGAAATAGGGGTTTTATCTCGCACTGTAAATTTTGTGGCTGAATTCTCTACTACATCATAAGTACTATTTGTTTGTGGAGTGGGGCTTACTGGTGACCAAGTAGCGAGGTCGCTAGTGAATTGAGCTACAAACCATGCTCCCTCACCAAGTAAATTTTTATCCATAGATACTTGAAGATATTGCTCTCCTGAATCTTCAACAAGTATGATACCCTCTTCTGAAGTAATTTCGAAGACTGGCGAAGAATTGGCTGCGATAGGGCTGGTGCTAAATGCCATTTCAGCAATGTTTTGGATGCCATCACCATCAGGATCGGCATCGGGATCAGCATTTCCTGATAATATTTCTGCCGCTGTGAAATAACTCTGAGACCAGAAATCATAAGGTGTAACACCTGAAGCTGTCTTGGTGATGAGATAGGCAGTTTCACCATCGTAACTAAAAGAGTTACCGCCGATCCAGAGTTCATTATTATTTCCAAATGCAAGAGAATAGATCGTACCACTAGGGCCCGTCCCTTGAATGAAATTTGAATCTGATGTTCCATCGCTTGCTAACATTTCAAGCCTATTGACAGGGGATGTGAATGCTCCTCCAACTAAAGTTTTCCCTGAAGCTAAAGGTAAAACTTTACGTATAGAACTGTTGAATTGCGGTGAAGTAAAGCTGTTGTCGAACGTTCCATCATTATTAACACGGGCGCAGTAATTAGAGTCATTTCCATCGTAAGCGGTGAAGTATCCTCCAAGAACATATTTACCATCAGACTGCTGTTTTACGTCATAAACGATGCCTAGTGAACCTGTACTTCCACTGAAGTGAGCGCCTGCATCTGGGTCAAAGCTGGTATCTCTGGTTCCATTATCATTCAGTCGGGCGATGCCTGACCTGAAGCCGCTACCAGTTGAGCCAACGTAAAAGCTACCTCCAATAACAATTTTTGTGTCATCTTGGGCAATAATGGAATTAACGTTAACGCCATAACTACTATTGAAAGGTTGACTTAAAGTATTACTGGTACTTCTTGCTCCAGTAGATAAGAGGCGAACAAGTCCAGCTTCAGATGAGTTGTCGAATTCTGTGAAATCACCTCCCACTAAAATTTCGTCATTTGTTTCAAGAGCAATTGCATTTACGTCGTCATTGGCACCGTCACCCATTGCATTAACAAATGATTGATCAATTGCTCCATCCTCATAAAGACGAACTAATCGATTACAGTTTACACCATTGTAGCTGGTGAATTCCCCGCCAACTAATATTTTACCATCATTTTGGATATGAATAGTATTTACTGGTGCATCAAACCCTGTCCCCTGGATGAATGAAGTATCTGCGGAACCATCTGAGTTAAGTCGTGCAATATGATTTATATCATCAGCAAAGACATCTGAGCCATCTTCAAAATTTCCGCCTACAAGCACTTTACCGTTACTGAGTGTCGCTATCGCACGTACAGTAAAATAGAAATATGGAGTATTAAAGCTACTATACCTCTGACCTGATTCTAAGATATTAACTATAGCTTGATTGTTTGAAGTAGATATTTTCCCGCCGATGATTCCTGAAAGGGTAACTGAAAACTCTTCTCCGCCCTCATTGATAGAATCTGGTCGTATGGGGACGATGATAGTTTTGTCAGAAGTATCGCCGTCTGCCCAGGTAAGCGTGCCAGATGTTGCATAATAATCAGTATCAGCTGTTGTAGTAATGTCAGCAGTTGTAAAATTGACACTTACTTCACCTTCGCTGTTAAATGTTCTTTGGACTGTTATAAAAGCATTTCCAGATTGCTCATCAACGTCGATTTCGGTGTCAGCAATGGAAACTCGTGGTTCGTATATAATTTGAATATCAATCCACTCATTTGGTGTGGTGCCCCCACTGCTGAGAGCATTAAATGTTACGCCAGCAGAACTATCATAATAGCTATCACTTACAGCCAGTCCTGCATCCCTTCGGTCATCTGTTTCAGAGGCCTGAGACTCTGGAGTCATATCGATTAAGCTCGTCTCGCGAGCACTTGCCAAATTTTCTGCTACTACATATGCCCCATTACTGAGATTATAGGTGGAAGAGGTGTATAGTTTGCGGAAGCCAACCCAGTAATTAACATCTTCCTCCATAAAAACCTTAAGAGCGAGTGTATCATTGTTTGTTGCTGTCTCATGGTCGAATCGGTAGATTCGATAAGTACCACTTTCTGTGGCTTCTGTTACTTTGGAGTCGGGCATCCATTGCAGATAGTTTTTAGCAAGGTGATTAAAATGACCTTCTGGGCTATCACCATTACCCATGACATCAAATATGTCACCGTATTCTAGACTGCCAGTGACTTGGTATGTCCCACCAAGCTGCTGTTCAGGATGATAATAATTTGCATGATAGAGTCCGTAGTTATGGCCAAACTCGTGAAGAATTAGATCAACGTTATTAAATCCATTGACCCAGTGATTACTGCCGCCGACGGAAGCTAATCCACCGTAATTAATTTGTGAGTTGGTGACGTTTGAATTACCAATATTGGGAAAGAAAACCGCGATAACATCATAATTAGCAATAGTATAATCAGCGGCTGCAAGAGCCCTGGCATCAGTTTGTATTCCGTCATCGTCACCATTTACTGCATAAGTAGCTCCCGTGCTCGGCATTCTATAATGACTGTCTGTAACCGTATAATTGATACCTGCGATATTGTACGAGAACGCTTCGATTTGATCATTGACCGATAACAAGGTAGTCTCCAGTGCTTCTTTGGTAACAGGCTCTCCAGAGAAATCGCTAAAGTCTACGCGGATGAAAAGCACATCAATTTGATCTTCTTGATAAGGTGTAGCTTGAACGGAATCACTTATTTCATCTCCACCCGTATTACCAGCTAACCATTCAAAAGGTTGATTAATAGTTAGTTGGTGCGCTTCATCAGCCTCTTCTCTAGCTGTTGAGAGAATTTTTGAAACTTGGTCTATTATTTGATCAGACTCAAAGTGATAGATCTTCCCACCTATTAACGCTGCGTGATCTTCAGATGCTGCATTTTTAGTCACTGGATCAACAGTAGCCTCATAGCCTATTGGGTAAATCGCTAAAGCGGCAGGCAAATCTTTCGTATTTAATTTGTAGACGCTAGAGGTGGTGATAACAGCTTTGTCCCCTAGTCGTATCCCAGAAATAGGAGTGTTATTCAAAATAGGTAAAGCGTCTGCACTTATTGTATAAGCAATCAAATTATCATTACCTAACTTGACGGTATTGTAGTTTTGGCACGATCGGTATCCGTCTTCTGATATAGAGGTGGCCCATCGTAGATCAATGTCACCAGTGGCGCTAAATCTTTGCTCAAAGTATGGCTTTAACTTTTTGGGCAAAGCGAGATGCTCGCTAATTGTCAGAGATTTTGCTAATGCTTTATCAGGGTCAGTTGCCATTAAGGCCGTAAATTCGATTTTACGAAGTTTAGCTTGTTGGATGACTTGTGATATCTGGCTTATATTACTTTGTGCTTGTTTCCAGTGAGTTATGAAATCTTGGTAACTTGATAGTTCAAACTCAGTATTTACATTATGGATATGTGAATTTTCTTTTTCATCAAGCTGTGTGGCTTTGGTATCCTGTGTATAATTTAAATAAAACAGTATTATGCCTACAGATAATATAAGTATAATTAATAAAAATCGTGGTTGTTTCATAATTAGTGATAATTCATACACTATTATGACACTTACATACAAGCTTAGGCTTTGTAATGAAGTAAATATATTGAAAAATTGGCTAAAGCATCGCTTTCGCAGTACTTAGAACATCCTCATAGGAAAGTCGTTCAAGCATTCCCCAACTCTTATGCTGGTAAAGTCTGTAGCGCAGCATGGCGGGGGAATAGATTCCGCAGAGAAATCTCGCTAGGCGTGATGGATTAGCGATAGCGGGACGCTTTTCTTTGATGAGTACCTGAATTTGCTCCATTTCGGTGAGCGTGATTTCGGGTATTTTGGATGTAGGAAGTCTTCTAGCTCTTGTTTTTTCTAGGCATGCTGAACACTGCCCGCAAGGGGTTGGCAGGATCTCACCAAAGTATTTTACTAATGCGCTAGCAATGCATTTTTGCGAAACGGCGATCTTAAACACGGTATCGATTCTTGAAAGATCATTGTTGGCGTGCTGTTCAAAGACATCCTTCATTTGATCGGCTAGTTGAGAAATGCTGTCTGGCTGCTTGCTAATTGAGTAATGAGTGAGCTTATGACTTAGTTTAAGGCGAACGTCATTGGATGCTTCAAGTTCACGCAGAAGAGTGATAATCTGGTGGAGTTTGTTGATACGGTGACCGGAGAGTTCGAGTAAAGAAACGCGCTGCTTTGAATCAATAAGCTCACTCAAAGTCACCTGCTCATTTTTAGTAAATCCTTGAAGAATACGAGATTTGGCCGAGCTATCCCAGCGAAGAGGGACGACATGGCACCACATCCATGATGCTCCGATACTCTTTATCCAACCGTCAGTTTCTAATCTTGCTAATAGGACGCCGAGAAGCTCAGAGGGGATATCATTGAGTGTGCTCAAGTTATAGTTCGAAATAATTGCACGGTTTCCTTGTGAGAAAAGGTTTTGTAATATGGCCTCGATAGCATATTTACTGGGCTGCTTTGCCATAACCAAACTTTCTAAAATAGTGCGATCATCGCCATTGATAATTAACTCACAGTGACTTGGTTTGCCATCGCGTCCCGCTCTACCGCTCTCTTGGATCCAGCCTTCAGGAGACTTGGGAGGATGGTAATGAATAACGCTGCGGATGTCGGGCATATCAACTCCCATACCGAAGGCGATAGTTGCACAGATGACGGGGAATTTTTTTGCAAGAAAGGTATCTTGTACTTCCCCTCGAGCAGATGCGGGCATGCCGGCGTGATAGGCGCGTGTGGGAATACCCGATGAGCTGAGGAAAGCTGCGATATCTTCTACATCTCCACGCTTAGTGGCGTAGACGATGGCAGGTGTGCGTCTTGCCATTTGTAGAGCAGAGAGTAGAGCTTGTTTTTTATCGGCTTCTTTCGAAACAGTGACTTTAAAGACGAGATTTTCACGATAGAATGATGTCTGAACAGTATCTCTTTTTAAGATGCCAAATGCCTTGCGAATACTTTGGGCAGTGGCTGCAGAAGCCGTCGCCGTTAGGGCAAGAATGACATCAGGCTTTAGCCTTTTAACGACCTTAGCGAGATGGATGTATGAAGGTCTAAAGCTATGTCCCCATTCTGAAATACAGTGAGCCTCGTCTACTGCGATGAGCGACAAATGCTGTAGGGTGAGGAACTTTTGCATGGAGGGTTCTGCCGCCCGTTCGGGTGAGAGATAAAGTATTTTGAGGAGCCCCGAGTTGATTTGAGCGGTGTAATTTTCGTACTCAGCAAGTGTTGTCGATGAATCGATACGGGCGGCGGGGATTCCTTTTTGAACTAGTGCCTCTACCTGATCTCGCATCAAAGCGATGAGAGGTGATATCACGAGGCATAGCCCTTCTTTGACAAGGGCGGGAAGTTGATAGCAAAGTGACTTACCGCCGCCTGTCGGTAAAATAGCGAGTGTGTGCGTGTTTTCTAAAACGCGGGTGATGATTTCCTGCTGTCCGCTTTTGAGAGAGGTGTGGCCGAAGTGCTGAGCAAGAGCTTGATGGAGACTATCCATGATGGTGATCTGCCATTTCACAAGCGAGCTGGATGGCATGAATCATCGAGCTAGCACTCGCAGTGCCTTTGCCAGCAATGTTATATGCCGTGCCGTGATCTGGACTGGTGCGTGGCTTGGATAAACCGAGGGTGACATTGACCCCTGTATCAAAGTCGAGTAATTTGAGTGGGATTAATCCTTGATCATGATACATGCACAATACTGCATCAAAATGCCCATCAGCTGCTGGACGAAAAATAGTATCTGGTGGGTGAGGCCCTGTAAAAATAATATCTTGAGCATTGGTCTGAAGTTCAGCTACAGCGGGCTGAACGATTTCAATATCTTCTCTGCCAAAAGCACCATTCTCACCAGCGTGAGGGTTGAGCCCACACACAGCAATACGTGGTTTTTTGATCCCTCGCTGCTTACAAAATTCTCCTAGCAGTAGGCCGACGCGGACTATCTCTGCAGATGTTAATAACCTGTGAACATCTGCTAGTGGGATGTGAATAGTTACGAGAGCGACGGTCAGGTTTTTCCCTGTGAGACACATCGCATGATTGTCACAATTGAGTCGATTTGCAAAAAACTCAGTCTGCCCAGGAAAGTCAAAACCAATCTCGTGAAGTCCCTCCTTACCTACAGGTGCGGTAACTACCGCATCAATGGCACCCTGCTGGAGCAAAACGACAGACTCCTCTAAGGCGTCTCTTGCAGCCAATGCTGTTTCACGAGTCGGCTTTCCAGGAGAAGCATCAATAGACTCGCCAACAATTTGAAACTTATACCCAGAGGGAAGTTGATTGGATGACAATGCAGCTCTCACCACCTCTGGACCTATGCCCGCTTGATCGCCTAAAGTGATACCAATAATTTTTTGCCTCATAATCGTCGTGTAAATATTATTAATGATCAAGTGCGGGGTTGCAACCTAATCTAAGTAATTCATATTCGTTAGCAGAGTATGGCAAAAAAATCATCTTCATCATCGCGGAAAGATTACGCAGGGATTCTACCTAAAAAAGGTTGGCAGCGCAGGAACTACCACTTTCTCAAGAATCGCTTGTTGCCTCAAGTCTTTCAAAAGCGCAATGGCGAGAGTAAAGAGCCTATTCCTCATCCGCCAGAGGTGGGCAAAGTGCGTGTCACGTGGATTGGGCATGCTTCATTTTTAGTCCAGTTTGCACATCATTCGATTATCATTGACCCAAATTGGGCGAATTGGCATGGCGTCGTGAAGCGTCAGCGTGAGCCAGGACTTGATTTAAATCTCATGCCCTTGGTGGATCTTGTGATGGTGACTCATGCGCATTTTGATCACCTGCATAAGAAGAGTTTGAAAATTCTTGAATCACATGACGGTATCATCGTTCCTACTGGCAGCGGGTCACTCGTAAAAAAGTTAGGTTTCCACAAGGTGCACGAGATGTCTGTTTGGGATAGTATCGAGTTTGGGGATCTAAAAGTGACGCACACACCGAGCCATCACTGGGGTGCGCGTTATATCCATGACACGCATCGCGACTATGGTGGCTACATGGTAGAGTCTGGTGATTGCAAAATATTTCACTGTGGTGACAGCGCGTACTTTGATGGCTTCAAAGAAATTGGAAAACATCATACACCTGATGTTGCTCTCATGCCCATTGGGGCATACGATTCACCAAGTGGTAGAGACGTGCATATGAATCCTGAAGAGGCGATCCAGGCATTTATTGAAATGGAGGCGGGAATTCTTATACCCATGCACTACGGCACTTTCCCACTTGGAAATGAACCGTACGAGGAACCTGTTGAGCGACTCCTCGCTGAGGCAGATAGGTTGGGTGTTGCCGATCGCGTGCTCGTATTAGAAGAAGGCGTGGGCATTGAGGTAGATTGTTTGCAGGAGATGAAGAGCTAGGGGTGGGCGTTCAGTTTGACCAGTAATCTATTTTTGCCACTGCGATAGCTGCTCGGGGAAAGGACACTGCTCGCAGTCGCTAACATCTTGGAGGCAGAAGTCTTGGTAAATTTGCAGCAGGGCTTGGTGCTGCCATGCTTTACGAAGGTAGATTTTTCTTTTGGGCGTATTACCGAAGAGCCGGATAGAGGCTTTGTTTACTTTTTCACTCAGTGTAGGAGCGGGAATTTTAAGATAGCTTTCCCAAGCGGATTTTTCATCTGCAGCTAGACGAATAGGGAGGAGTTGATTGATTTCGAAGTCGTTGACACGATCGGCTCCGATAAGAGAAAGCTTTTTCTTGCTGCGTTTTGAACTCACTGTGTAGTGGTAGTTCCAGTATGAGTGCTCAAGTGATTGAATAAAATCAGTCACGCTACCTTGGTGGTATTTTTTTGAAAACTCGTCCCAGCGAGAAGCGATCTGAGCGAGTGCTGCTAATCGCCTTTGCGGGTGGTTTACGGGGCGGACCCCTGATAAGGTCCATGGAATTTGACGTTCTTTGGCGGGTTCAAATCGACTGCGAACGCGCCACCATGTTTCCCAGAGATGACGTAAGTATTCTCGCGTGTCACCTTCTGCATGATCATGAAGCTCGGCGGATAAATACCCCGCTGAACCAAAGATCAGGGACTCAGATTCGGCGTCGTGTTCTCTGAGTAGTTTGATAGGTAATCTCTGCGCAAGGAGAGTCATGGGTAGTTTATTAGGACGATACCCTAGTGTTTCTGCTAGAGCTTGCCAGAGCCATTCGTCCTCGCCCAAGGCATCAATGGTGAGTTTTCTTCGCGTGGCTTTTTGCTGCACTCTGTGTCGAGCGGCCTCCATCATGAGGTGATTTACATCGATGTCACTCATCTGGGAGAGTGGCTGAAAGCACCTGCCTTGGTGAGCGGGAGCCATCGCGATCAATGGTGCATTGAGCGCTTGGCGTGTTATTTCTTCTGGAACAATGATACGTGGCACCTGCTTATTTTCGCTGGTACGAGTGAACCTCTCTTTTTCCTCGGTTGAAAAAACGACATGCAGCACAACTTTGTCAAAAGCCGAGTTGGTCGCGTGTCCATGATTTTCCCAGTCGGTGCTATTGCACTCTAATTCAATTGCACCAGCGTGAACGCTACTGTCAATTTCTACCGCAGCATTGAGGAAATCAGGGCCTGAGGAATGATTCCAGTGACCAAACTGAATAATTTTGACCTTCTGTCCTTCTGAGGTTGTAAACTCTCGTCCCATCTGCCCTGCAAACCATAGAGCCTGCAGCCGCATTTCGCTGGGAAGCAGCAAGGCAGGAGATTCTTTTAAACCTACTGCGCCGACCAGGATATTATACTTTAAGTTTAAATAAGCAGGCATGACACCTCACTAAAAAAGAAAAACAGTGAGGTATCACAAGCTAATTAATGACAAGTTAGGACCTGCTCGTTTAAAAGTATAATCGTAGGGCGTTATGCGTGGAACGAGTACGCTTCAGAGCTATGCCGACTCGATGATCTTACTGTCCTCACTACGGAGGCGAGCTACAGAGTACTGAGGGTCGTCAGGAAGTGTCTCGATATTGACGAGCGCACCTGCTTTTTTAAGTAATCGCTGAGAGTCTGGTGACAGGTGGCGGATACGCAGATTTTTTCCTGCATTGCGGTAACGCTCACCGAGCACATTGATGGCTTCCAGCCCTGAGAGGTCGCAGACGCGCGCTTCCTCGAAGTCGATGACGATGTTTTGAGCATCAGACTTTGCCTGGAATTTATCGGTAAACTCGGCTACGGAAGCAAAGTAAAGAAGGCCTTCGACACCGTAAATACGCTCATCCTCAGTATCCTGATGCATGGTGACCGTGATGTGCTTAGAGCTTTCCACCGCGAAGAAGAGGGCAGAAAGTAGTACCCCGACGAGTACTGCCAGTGCGAGGTTGTGCATGAAGACGGTTACGAGTGTTACCGCAACGATGACGATGATTTCTGAGTTGTCCACTTTACCGATGGTCTTAAAAGTCGACCACTCGAAGGTGCTGATGACGATCATAAACATAACGCCCACCAGTGCAGCTACCGGAATGCTCATGATGATGTCTGCCCCAAAAATGATGAGTACAAGCAGGGTTAGCGCTCCCACAATGCCAGAAAGCCGTCCTCGACCTCCATTTTTCATATTGATAAGTGATTGCCCGATGGTCGCGCAGCCGCCCATACCGCCGAATAAACCAGACATGATGTTTGCTGCTCCTTGGGCGACGCATTCGCGGTTTCCTTGACCACGAGTTTCTGTAATTTCGTCAATAAGCTGAAGTGTAAGAAGTGACTCAATCAGACCCACCAATGCGATGGTGACGGAGATAGGGAGGATCGCGATGTAAAAGCTCATTTCACCCCATGGCACGGCTGATAAATTGGTGAACCCTGGCAGTGCGCTGCTTATTTTTGCTTCACCTGTAAGCATGATCAAAATGTCCTTAATATTACGTGCATCAGGGATGAACATCGTTAAGCCAAAGACGACAAGAATGGCCACGAGGCTTGGCGGGACTGCTTTGGTGAGCTTAGGGAGAAAGACGATGATGCCCATGGTTACGGCGATAAGGCCGAGCAT
The DNA here is from genome assembly GCA_051252195.1 of Akkermansiaceae bacterium. GTDB lineage: Bacteria > Verrucomicrobiota > Verrucomicrobiia > Verrucomicrobiales > Akkermansiaceae > Oceaniferula. Next base: position 155,436 of record JBPOGD010000009.1, read on the forward strand.
GATGCCTATCTTATCGGCAGATAGCCAAGTGGAGTCCATCTTTCCATTGGCATTAAATGACACGGCAGATTTAAAGAAAAGCAACTGACCAAGTGCAATCACTACTGCCAATCCATTGACGAAGCCCATCATTACTGGGTGAGGGATCAACCTGATGAAGCGGCCTAGCTTAGATACGCCAATGATTACTTGAAATAAGCCTGCAAAGAGAAGCGCTGCTACGAGATATTGCAGACCGAGATCATCAGGCGTAAGGCCATTAAGCGTTCCTCCCTCGCTGATGACACCAAGTCCTGCTTTTTTACCCAAGATAAATGCTTGAGCTGCTACAATCGCAATGGCACCTGTAGCACCGCAAATCATTCCAGGTCTGCCACCAAAGGCTGCTGTGATTAAACCTACAAATACAGCTGACCACAGGCCGACCATCGGGTTGACCCCTGCGATAAATGAAAAGGCGATTGCCTCAGGAACAAGAAGAAGAGCAACAGTAACGCCTGAAAGAACATCGTCTTTGATACTGCCGTTTTTAGGTGTGAAAAGTGAAAACATAATCCAATGAGTATCGCCGCATCAGCGACTTGATACACAGCGCACTAGTCAGAAATCTTCAGAAAGGCAACCCTGTTCTATGTCTTGGTCAAAGACGTACTCCCACAGGTTAAGAAGTTTAACGCCGCGGTTTTCAAAATCTTTAGCATTTCGCGTAGCAATGACCGCCCCTTTAACTTCAGTTATTGCAGCTATAAAACCCCTTGATGTATCTTATATTTTTTTGGGTAAGTCACGAATGGTCATGTTGGCTATTGTTGTCGATAATTGATGTCGGTGTCATCAACGATGTTAAATTCTGAGACTTAATCGCAATGACAGCCTATGAAGCTCTCTATCACTGAATCGGCTCGAGACTATTTTTCTTCGCAATTTTTTAAGGAAGCCACCACCGTAAGAATCTGGCTGTTTTCATCTAACTCCACCTCTGGATCGAAGTCGCCGATGGTTTGTTGAATTTCAAAACCTGCTGTCTCGAGGTGCATTGTTAGCTCACGTGGCCAGAACCAGGTGAGCTCGTGGGTGCTTTCACTTTTTTCTAGAATTTTGCCCTGTGAAGAAACGATTTTATAGCGATGGTAACGGGTTAGCTGCTGTGAGAGGCGCTGAATTTTAAACTTCGTGTGGCACTTAGCCGTATTATTTTTACCCTTCTCAGCTGAGGTCTTGGCTTCGTGGTCGAGATACCATTTCCCTTCTTCGAGCTCAGCGGTGATTTCTGCCCAAGGGATAAAAGTGGTGAAGTAAAGTGCGCCGCCGGGGTGGAGGTGGGCTTTGATGTTTGCTAAAATGGCGGGAAGCTTCTCTGCAGAGATAAACTGAAGAGTGAAAGCGGGGATGGTGATCGCGTTGTAGAGGCAGCCAGTTTGAAAATCCTCCATGGATGCGTGGTGGAGGATGGGTGATAGCTCATCATTTTGCAGGGCTTTTGCTTCACAAATTGCAAGCATCTCGGTGGCGTTATCGAGCCCTTCGATGAGAAAGCCGTCTTTTAGCAGTGGGATGATCAATCGGCCAGAGCCACAGCCCAGCTCGAGAGCTGTGCCGGGGTGGTCACTTAGGAACTGCTTGATGAGGGGCAGCTCGGCGCAGGCACCCTCACTCGCCCAGAAAAGGTCGTGAAGCTTGGCTTCGAGACTATGATACATTAGCTGGTACATCGGATGCCTCCTGCGGGATCTCGAGGGCGATTTCCTGTGGTGGGATTAGGGCGTAGATCGTGGTTCCAGCCGCTGGTTTTTTCATCTCGCTGTGGGCGATTTGGAGGCCTTTTTCCTTGCTGTCCATGAACATGATGATGGCGTGCGCTCCGTACATTTTCTCAAAGTCATCAAGCGTAAATTTTTCCGTGAGTGTGGTTTTCTTAAATTCAGCGCCTTGCTCGACAAAATTCTCAAGGTCGTCAAGTTGTGGGCGAGACTCGAAGCAGATTCTGCCTCGCATGTGTTTTGCTACAGCGGTGTGGTGATGAGAATTATCGTCTTTAGGGGCAACCTGCCAGACGTTCGCACTGCCGAAAACATGGATGAAATGTTGACCTGCTAGGGAGTTGACCTCGTCGTTAGGTGTCGTTGAAATGAGCTGGCCGAGACCCGTGAACTCGAGGTGCTCCTCCACATACTCCGAGAGGATATTGGCGCGATGAGCGGGTAAACCAAGGATCTTGGCTTCGGCAATATTGTCAAAGTTCGTATCTAGTAAGAGTACATCGTGTCCGTCCTCTTTAAGTGTTTTAGCGGCAAGGCGTGCCCACGAGCTGGCACCTGCAAACAAAACTCCGCGTGGGTTCTTTGCTGCTAGGCCTAGTTTTCTGGCTAGTGGTGCGGCAAAGAGTCCGTAAATTGCGACAGTACCTACGATGACAATAAAAACGATGGGAACCATCTGGTTCATTACTTTGCCAATTTCAGGACTGAGGATACCATCATGGGCTGCGTGCTCGAACTCGAGTGCAAAAATGGCAGTTACCGCCGCTGCGACAATACCTCGAGGTGCCATGAAGGAGAGGAATAGCTGCTCTTTGAAATTTAGTTTTTTACAGAAGAGGCTAGATACAAATACCGTCAATGGGCGGACGACGATGACGAGGATTGCAACGAGGGCGATACCATTGGGCAGCGCGGCGTAGAGATCATCGAGCAGGATGCGACCTGACAGAATGATGAAGAGAATGGAGATGATGAGGACACGCAGATTCTCCTTAAATTCAAGAATATGCTTCACAGAGACCGATTTTTGATTCGCCATGGCGATACCCAGAACGGTGACAGTGAGAAGCCCAGATTCAGCTTGAACAGCGTTTGAAGCCGCAAAGGCTGTTGCGATAACCGCGAGTAAAAAGACAGAATGCAGATAGTCTGGAATCATATGCCGCTTTAGCATCAGAATGATGACGCGGGCTAAAATGTAGGCGAAAACGATGCCCACAAAGAGAGTTTTGCCCAGTGCCCAGAGGATTTCATCGGTAGCTGCTTCAAGGTTTCCCGCGATAGCGACTTGGTAAACGAGTACAGCTAAAATAGCGCCAATGGGATCGATTACGATGCCTTCCCATTTGACGATATTGCCTATTTTTTTTGACGGGTTGATGTGCCTCAGGAGAGGTGAAATCACTGTCGGGCCTGTAACTACAAGGATTGCGCCCAGAAGTGCCGCGACTCTCCAGTCGAAACCTAAAATCATATTAGCCGTGCCATATGTGAGGAGAAAGCTAACGACTACACCGATGGTGCAGAGACGGATTACGGGTGAACCGCTTTCTTTCAGGTCGGAAAACTTAAGCGTCATTCCTCCCTCAAAGAGAATTACGGCTACACAGAGACCCACAGCAGAGAGAAGAACGTTACCGTAGCCAGCCGTGGCCAAATAGTCGTCAATCGTTACTCCAGAAAACTGTCCAAGAGCAAAACCGAAGAACAGTAGGAGGAGAATAGACGGAAGTTTTGTTCTCCAAGCAAACCATTGAGCTGCGATACCGAGTGCTAGAACGAGGGTAAAATAGGTGAGGGGGTTCATGTTGTTTTTTGTCTTGAGAAGATTGAACGCTGCTATTTGATTTTTGACGACTATAATTGTTGATACTCAGTTTTTTAATGAAGATCAAATCTCTAAAAGGATGGATGCAATTAGTATCTCATGCTAGACACCGTTATGCAGAAATTACTCGTTGCTACTGGAAATAGTCATAAAACGGAGGAAATCCGAACCATGCTCGGTGCTGATTATGAAGTGGACGACCTAAAGTCTTATTCAGAGCTACCGCCGGTGGAGGAAACGGGGACGACATTCTTAGAGAATGCGACTCTTAAGGCTGTAGAAATTAGTCAGCAAGTGTCGGGTATTGTCCTATCAGATGATTCGGGGCTGGAGGTGGACTCTCTCGGCGGTGAACCTGGAGTTTACTCCTCGAGGTATGCTGGTCTCGATGCAAGTGATGGCGATAACATGGTGAAGCTGCTCGCCGCTCTCAAAGGTGTCGAAAATCGCCGCGCACGCTTCCGCTGTGTAATGGTGCTGGCTAGAGATGGTCAGGTGATCACCCACTTTGATGGTTCCGTGGAGGGTCGCTTACTCGATAAAAAGCAAGGTGACGGCGGCTTCGGCTATGACCCCTTGTTCGTTCCAGAAGGCTATGATCTAACATTTTCAGAACTTGGTGAAGAGGTGAAAAACTCGATTAGTCACCGCTCATGCGCCATGCAGAAGTTAATCTCATGGCTTTCAGTTCAAAAAGAACTATAGTTTTATTATGTCATCTTGCTGCTCCTCAGAAGAAACACCTGAGCCTGAACTAGATCCTGATTCTCATGAGCACTCGGGCTGCTGTGGCAGTAAGCGACGAGTAGATTGGGTATTGTGGGTATCTCTGACTTTGGTTTTTATCAGCTACTTAGGGCATCTTTTTTTTGAAAAGCATTTACCGATGCAGGCAGTTCATTTCACCTCAGGTGTCTATGAACTCATGAATAAAATGTGGTGGGGCTTGGCTCTTGGCGTCATTGCCGTCGGTGCTTTAGGACGAGTGCCTCGTACTTGGGTAGCATCTATCTTGGGGAAACCTGGAACTCTCTCAGGCATTTGCAGGGCGATGGCGGCAGGATTGCTACTTGATCTTTGTAATCATGGTATTCTTCTCGTGGCGATGAAGCTTTATGAACGAGGAGCTTCCTACGGCCAAACTTTGGCTTTTATTATAGCGAGTCCATGGAATTCGCTGTCGATGACTCTGATTCTACTCTCGTTGATCGGCGTGAAGTGGACCTTACTCTTTATTTTGCTTTCCGCAGTGATTGCAGTCATAACCGGGTTGATCGTGGAATCGATGGTGAAGGCGGGGAAAATAGCCGCCAACCAGAATCAAGAGATTTTACCTCAAGGCTTCAACCTCTGGTACGAGGTGAAACTGAGTATACGTAAGACGGAGTGGACCTTAGACAAGGGAGTTGATATCTTGAAGTCTGGGCTGCGGGAATCGCAGATGATTATGCGCTGGATCCTATTAGGAGCTGTGATGGCTGCTGCTATACGCGCCTTTGTACCACTGGACTTTTTTGGCACATGGTTTGGGCCTACATGGCTAGGGGTCATCGTTACTTTAGCTGCAGCCACAGTGATTGAAGTGTGCTCTGAAGGCTCCAGCCCAATTGCTGCTGATTTGGTGACCCGAGCCGCTGCACCCGGAAATGGCTTTGCCTTTCTCATGGCGGGCGCTGCGACAGATTATACAGAAATTATGGCTCTCAAAGAGACAACCAAATCTTGGAGAATGTCTCTGTTATTACCTCTTTTAACTCTGCCTCAGGTAGTCATCATTGCCGTAATTTTGAATGCTATGGGGAGTTAACTGATACTAGTACAGCAGGAGCCTTGGTTGCTATACCAGTAGTTCAGTTATTATTCACTTTAAGTCGACTGAAAATCTTACCTTCTTCTGCCTTATCGTGGCTAAGAGTTATTTCAACCTCTTCAGATTCGTCTATTTCGATACCTAGACTTACTTCAGGTGCAGCGTTTGAAGTGATGTCAATATCATGCCATTCAATCAAATTGGTACTATACTGGAATACTTGGCTTGTATAACTCGTCGACTCAGAGCGACGAGTGAATCTGAAAATGAAATTATCTCCTACTCTTTCTTGAGTGGGTAAAATGTAAGGGTCTGGTATGTGAGGGTGACCATTGAGAACATATTCGAGTAGCGCTGGAATGTCATCGTTATCTGAACCTCCCACTATGTTGGGATCTTCTAAATGGGTGTATCCACTAATCCATTTGTGGAACCCTTCATACACTTCATAGAGACTATTTACATCTGATGCGCTGAGCTCGATATTGTAGAGCTGAACTTCGTCGATGGCACCAGCGTAGGCGCTACTATTGATCGCGTTGTTACCAAGCGTGGCAGTGGTAATAGCTGCCATACCATAGGTGTTACCAGTTCCACTGTGCCAGAGAGAGCCGT